>NZ_CP048928.1:0-1912310 GCF_019380255.1 Schaalia turicensis | reverse complement strand
AATCGATCCTTTAAATAGTGCGAAGTTGCGTGAGGTCTATCACCGAATTATGCCCCTCATTGAGCAGTGGTGACGTCGCTACTCTACTTGTCTTGTGAATAATTCACAGCCTGTGGATGAAGTTGTGGATAAGAATCTTTAAATCACATATTTGTAGTTACAAAAGTGTCAGCGCGTAGTTCCGCCAAAGAATCGACGTTCACGCTAACGAAAAGAAATTCATGTGATTTTCATTTGTGGAAAAGTTATCCCCAAGGTATTCCACAGTTGTGGATACGGGGACTTCGTCACAGACGGCGCTATCACATTGACTGATAAAACCTGAACTTCTAACCTGGATATCTGTCTGTGCCCACGCAAAAGGGCGCGCAAGAGGTTCCTGCGCACAACGAGTGCGGTGGAACCTGAACCAATACAACCGACAAGTTGAGTGCCAGCGGTGCTGGTGCTCGCCGCCAAGGAGAACAGCTGTGACCACCAAGCGGACTTTCCAGCCCAATAACCGCCGTCGTGCCAAGACGCACGGTTTCCGTCTGCGCATGAGCACCCGCGCCGGCCGCGCCATTCTGGCATCGCGTCGCCGCAAGGGTCGCGCAAAGCTGTCTGCCTGAGACTGCACTGGTGTTGCCTCGCGCACACCGGATGGTCGATCCAGGCGATTTCCGCTCAACCTTTCGACAGGGTAAACGGGCCGGAGATCGAGTCCTGATTGTCCACGCTCGAACCGACGAGGGTCAGTTGAACTCCCTCGTCGGTTTCGTCGTACCCAAAAAGGAAATCAAACTGGCCACGGGACGCAACCGTGTGAAACGACAGCTCCGGCACCTCATGCGCGATCGGCTCGACACTCTGCCCGACGGTTCACGCATCGTCGTTCGAGCAAGCTCCCAGGCCCTCGGCTGTACATCAGACGAGCTCGCTACACACTTAGACTCGGCTCTTCACCGCGCCTGGAAGAAGTGGGACGCTCGATGAGTGCGCGGCCTCGTGAACTAGTAAGGCGAATCTTCACCTACCCGATTCGTTTCTACCAGCGGTATATTTCGCTCAGAATCGCACCACGATGCCGATATGCACCCACCTGCTCGGCATATGCGCTCCAAGCCATCGAAATCCACGGAGTTGTCAAAGGCATCATCCTTGGCACCTGGCGACTCCTTCGATGCAACCCTTGGAGCCACGGCGGAGTCGACTACGTCCCCGAAGTTGGACGCTGGAAACCAGAGCCATGGGTACCACCAGAAGATTGGGCCGGTAACGCAACCGACATCGTGCAACCCGCCCCCATGGGTATGAGCGACGAATACGCTTCGTTCACTACCCCCCAGAATTTCCCGGCATCCGCCGGACGACCGAAGGACGCTTTCAGCGTCCGCACTTCTTGAAGGAGCGCGCATGTTTGACAAGATCCTTCACCCCTTCGCCATAGCGGTGGCGTGGGTATGGGTGAAGATCCACGATTTCCTTGAGCTGATCGGATTCTCATCCGGTTCGGGTGCAGCCTGGGTGATTTCAATCGTCCTGCTGACCCTGATCGTTCGTATCCTGATCGTGCCGCTGTTCCTCAAGCAGATTAAGAGCTCGCGCGCCATGCAGGCTGTCCAGCCTGAAATGCAGCGCATCCAAGCCAAGTACAAGGGCAAGACCGACCAGCTGTCACGTCAGAAGCAGGCCGAAGAAACCCAGGCTCTCTACAAGAAGTACAAGGTCAGCCCCTTTGCTTCCTGTCTGCCACTGCTGGTCCAGATGCCGATCCTGTTCGCCATGTACCGCGCCATCTACGCGGTCAAGGACCTAGCAGCCGGCACCTACAAGTACGCCAACATCGAAACCGACCACCTCGGTCCGATCACCCAGGCAGTTGCATCCGACATCAACGGCTCGACCGTTTTCGGTGTCCCGCTGTCGCACACCATTACTTCCGGTGATGGCACTGTTGCCGTCGCCGTCTTCGTCATCGCGATCATCGTGATGGTTGGCCTGCAGTTCTACTCCATGCGCATGTCCATGGTTCGCAACATGCCGCCGGCAATGGATCCGAACAACCCGATGGTTCAGTCGCAGAAGTCCATGCTCTACGTCATGCCACTGATGTTCGTGTTCTCTGGCGCCTTCTTCCAAATGGGCGTTCTGGTCTACATGCTGACCGGTTCCTTCTGGGCACTCGGTCAGTCCTTCTGGACGATCAAGGTCATGCCGACCCCCGGCTCACCGGCCTACAAGGAGCTCGTCGCACACCGCGAAGCACGCTACGCCGAATGGGCAAAGCCCTTCTTCGCTTCCTACGACGAAGCACGCTCTGCCCTGCCCGCAACCGCTGACAACGCCGAGGTTATCGCTCTGAATGAGAAGACCTTCGCTGAAGCAGCCTCGAAGGCCAAGGCTCAGAAGGTCGCCACCGACTTCCCCGAAACCATGAGCGCCGGCGAAAAGGTCTCTGTCCTGCGCAACCTGTCCATGCAGGAATGGACCACGCTCCCCGACGAAATGTGGATGCGTAGTGTCAAGGATGCAGCCTCTAAGGCCAATGAACGTCGCGCCCAGCAGGAAAAGCGCGAGCAGGCTAAGAAGATGTCCCGCGAACAGCGCAAGGCACAGTCTGAACGCAATCGTGCTCGCGAAGAGCGCAAAGCCGCTGTCTCCGACACTTCCGGCCTGTCAGCCGATGAGCTCGAGCGCCGTCGTCAAGAGCGTCGCAAGGCCCGCCGCCAGTCCAATAAGAAGAAGAGCTAAGGGATACGAGGCCTGGCCCGTTTACAGATACCCAGTTTTGTCCGGGTGGCCGACCTCGTGAATAGCGCATTGCACTCAAGCTGAAAAATTAAGGGAGAACCACATGAGTGAGAAGACCAAGTCCACGATTGAGCGCCTCGAAGAAGAGGGCGAACTCGCAGCCGACTACCTGGAAGAGCTGCTGGATATCGCTGACCTTGATGGCGACATTGAGATCGATGTTGAGAATGATCGCGCAAGCGTCGAGATCATCTCCGAAGAGTCCGCTACACTCGAACGCCTAGTTGGTGAAGACGGCGAGGTCCTCGACGCACTTCAGGAACTGACCCGTCTGGCAGTTCAGACCGAAACCGGTGAACGTTCGCGCCTGATGCTCGACATTGCTGGCTTCCGCGCCGACCGCAAGGCCGAACTGCAGGATATCGCGATGGAAGCAATCGCACGTCTGCGCGCCACCGGCGTCGCTCAGAAGCTTGATCCGATGAACCCCTTCGAGCGCAAGGTCTGCCACGACGTTGTCGCCACCGAGGGCCTGCGTTCCGAGTCCGAGGGTTCCGAACCCCACCGTTGTGTTGTCATCCTTCCCGCCGATGAATCCGACGAGATTGAAGAGAGCGACGCCGAGTGAGCGAACTCGACATTTCAGCTGATCAGGGCGAGTTTCATGACCCGCTGAAGCGCAAGGTTGGCGATCCGTTTATCCCGGAACAGCCCACCGATGAGGTACGCGAATTCTTCGGACCGGCTTTTTCTGACGTCGAAGAATACGTCCACATGCTCGAAGAAGAAGGCGAAATTCGAGGACTTGTCGGTCCGCGTGAGATGCCTCGACTCTGGTCGCGCCACGCTGTCAATGCAGCAGCTGTTCTCGACTTCCTTCCCCGCTCGGGGCAGATTCTCGACATCGGTTCGGGCGCGGGACTTCCCGGTATCATCATCGCGATCTGCCGTCCTGAATTGGATGTCCACCTTGCTGAACCCATGCAACGTCGTTGCGAGTGGTTGAGCGATGTCGTTGACCACCTAGCATTGGACAATGTCACTCTGCACCAGGTGCGTGCCGAAGAACTGCGTGGCAAAGGCCAGGCTGACGTGATCACCGCACGCGCGGTCGCCAATATGTCGAAACTGATCCGCATGACAACGAAGCTCATTGCTCCGGGTGGATCACTGGTCGCTTTGAAGGGGCGCCGTGCACCCATCGAAATTGATGAGGCAGCCAAGGAATTGAAGAGCCATCATCTGCGCGCTCAAATCCACGAGGTTCCTTCCATCATGGAAGAAGAATCTACATACGTGGTTGTCTGCAAGCGTCAGAAGTAGGCTCTGGGTGTGCCACCGTCGTTAACGCTGTGAGGCTTTGGCTCTCGACACATGGGCTGTGGCGCCTAGCGTCTGTCGTTCAATTTACCTATGGTCGCCCGTAGACTTTCATAGGGTGTTCGCCTAGAACTCGTTCTAGGGCACGCATCCGTTGATAGCAGTTTCAAGAGAGGATCTCAGATGAGTTCAGGTAAGCGGAGTGATACTCCCCTGCTTTCTCAGATCGAACAGAATATGCACGATCGTAAGATCCTGGATGCTGCTACCTTCGGTCGCCCCTCGAAGACTCGCGTCATCGCTGTCGCTAATCAAAAGGGTGGCGTTGGAAAGACAACATCTGCCGTTAACATTGCTGCCAGTCTTGCATTGGGTGGCCTGTCGGTTGTCGTCATCGATGCCGATGCTCAGGGCAATGCATCAAGTGCGCTCGGCATTGAACACCCCGCAGGAACACCGTCTACGTACGACGTTCTGATTGGTGGCACTCCCCTGGCCGAGGTCCTTCAGCCATGCCCTGATATTGAAGGGCTTTTAGTGTGCCCGGCGACGATTGATTTGTCAGGTGCAGAGATCGAACTGGTTGATTTACCGTCCCGCGAATTTCGCCTAGCCGACGCGGTTAAGCATTTCCTTGCAACGTCGCGCGATGTTGATGTCGTCTTGATCGACTGTCCCCCGTCGCTCGGTCTTGTCACCCTGAATGTCATGGTTGCCGCCCACGAGGTCATGATTCCGATTCAGACCGAGTATTACGCTCTTGAAGGACTCTCACAACTCTGGACCACCATCGACCGCATTGCCTCTGACCTGAATCCGAAGCTCCACGTTTCCACGATGCTTCTGACAATGATGGATAAGCGAACGCGACTCAGCGAAGAGGTTGAAGCTGAGGTTCGTACCCACTTCCCCGCTTTGACGTTGCAGACGGTTATCCCCCGCTCCGTTCGTATTTCCGAGGCTCCTTCATACGGTCAGACTGTCGTTACCTACGACCCGCGTAACACCGGTGCACTTGCGTATCGCAAGGCCGCTTTGGAGCTCAGTTTGCGTCTTGCTCAGCAGAGCTAACCGGGGGTTTTTGGGGTAGTTTTTTGTTTACCTGCCCCATTTCGACGTGGTCAAATAGCCTTTGACCTGCGATAATAATAGTTGTTCTATGTGTGCCGGATGTTGGCCTTAGAGGTTGTTTCACGCGAAACAATCACGTTGCAATGTGCATCGTTGTGCACTTCTGGATGCCTCTGCTTCCAATGTTTCACGTGAAACATTGACGATGATTACCTGTTCTCTGCGTGTACGAAGAACGCTATTCATAGCTAACAAATACTCACTGAAGCTTTCCACAACTCCGTGCTGCGAGATATGCGCATCGATGTTTCACGTGAAACAATGAAACATAAACTCGTCACGGAGGTTAATGATGGCAGATAAGAAGTCGACCACAGGTGGCCGTCACTCAGCATTGGGTAAAGGGCTCGGTGCTTTGATTCCAAATCAAATTGATACTCAATCGACCGAGTCGTCATCCCCCAGTGTTCCATCAAATCCTCTCGATGTGTTCTTCCCCGCCCGTCCGGCTGGTCAAGCTCCTTCAGCGTCACGTAAACGCGGAGGTTCAGCAGCGTCTCTTCTGAATCCGAAGACAACAAAGTCCGCTTCAAAGACGACGAAAAAAGTGTCTTCACGGATTAAAAAGGTCGAGGCGTCCACGTCTGTTTCGCCAGCAGAAAGCCTTGAGGAAAACGTAAAAACGCGTTCGAGTGCCACGAAAGCGCGTTCAACTCAGTCGAAATCGGAGCCGCGTAGACTGTCCCCCATTGCCGATGCTTTCGATAAACACAGTGCTCAGGAATCGAATCAGCAGCTGGATCAGCATGATTTGTCGTCTGATGAAGCGAATGTTTCACGTGAAACATTGGATAACCTCGTTCCGGTTCCAGGTGCAACATTCGCCGAAATTCCGCACGATCTAATCGTTCCGAATACCAGGCAACCTCGTGAAGTTTTCGATGAAGATGATCTTGCCGAACTTCGCGACTCGATTCGTGAGGTCGGTGTTCTTCAGCCGATCGTTGTGCGTCCGATTAACTTTGACGCTCCGATGACTGAGCGAATGCAGGAGTTTCTTGCAGAGAAGCCGAATGCTCGTTTCGAACTCATCATGGGTGAAAGGCGTCTTCGTGCGTCCGAGCTAGCTGGTCTTGAGGCAGTTCCGGCAATTATTCGCCAGACGGAAGACTCCGATCTTCTGCGCGATGCGCTCTTGGAAAACCTTCATCGTGCGCAGTTGAACCCGCTGGAAGAAGCATCTGCATACCAGCAGCTGATGGCCGACTTCGGCACAACTCAGGAAGAGCTTTCGAAGAGAATCGCACGGTCTCGCCCGCAAATTGCGAACACAATGCGACTGTTGAAACTACCCCCATCGGTTCAAAGCAAGGTTGCCGCGCAGACTATTTCTGCTGGTCATGCGCGTGCATTGCTCGCATTGAATAGCCCTGAAGAGATGGAATCTCTTGCTCAACGTATTATTGCTGAGGGCCTTTCGGTGCGCACAACTGAAGAATTGATTCGCTTGGGACGGGTAAAAGCTCAGACGGGTCCTACACGCAGGCGCGAAAAGATTGTGTCTGCTCTTGGGCAGGCGGTGATTAGCTCTTTGTCAGATGTCTATGAGACTCGGGTAACGATCACGGAAGGCGCTCGTAAAGGCAAGATCGTGATTGAGTTTGCTGGAGAAGAAGATCTCCAACGTATCGCGGACCTGATCGCGGAACAGAAGCGGTAACGTTTCTGGCGTTGTCCTGCTTGGAATACGCCCTCTTCGGGTCGTCGTTGCCTGGATCGGTAGTGCACACCATTCCGTAAAGTATGCATAATCGCCTCCTCTCAAACCCTGTAATGAGCCGTGCTTTCGGTTCAATTGCGCGGTTTCTGACGGGTGTTCACTATGTGGCGTGTCTTTCGACACGAAAGTGGTTAATCGGAAGTCAATCGGAAACAATAGAGACACCATCACGAGCACTAGGGGGTCGCATGTCGCAACAGCAGACACCACATGTCGCCCTATTTGACGTTGGTGGAGTACTGGTTGAATCTCATCCCGAGCCTCAGCGTGTGGCCGAGATCCTCGGACAGACCGACGATGCTTTCGTTTCCCTTGTTGACCAAGCAATGTGGGCACACCGTGCCAGCTATGACGAGGGGTGTTCGGATCGTGAATTCTGGGATCGCGTAGCAGGCGACTGCGGTGCACCACGGATCACCGATGATCAGATTGCTCAGTTGGTTGCGTACGATTCGATTCGAATGCACGACGCCGTCGAACCGGCCGTTCAGATTATTCGTGAACTGGAAGAAAACGGCATCGTCCTAGGCATTCTTTCAAACGCGCCTTTCGCTATTGCTGAAGAAATCCGCGTCACTGCATGGGCACAGCACTTTGATGACTTCGTATTCTCTTGCGAGGTTGGTTCCGCGAAGCCTCATCGCTCGATCTACCGTGAAGCTATCGAACGTTTTGACGTGGACGCTGAAGATGCTGTTTTCATCGACGACCGCAAGAAGAACGTTCGTGCCGCGGAGCTTCTGGGAATGAAGGGCCTGCTCTGGGAAAATGCATCCCAGGCGCGTGCGGATCTTCATGCTCTGGGGATGCTGAAGTAATCTTCAATTTGTTGCGAAATTCCAATGCTTAGCGTCGGTTGAATCGAACTTTTCCCAATTCTTCACGAGCATTTCTGTTGATGAGCACGTCATTGTTTCACGTGAAACATCATCACATACTCCAGTGACCGGACCGCACATTGCGATGCGCAATCCGGCCACTGTTTTAAGTGAAACCCTATTCGGTCTGGCCGGCCTCGTCGTCATAGGAAGCGGAAGGGTCGACCTTGTCTTCGATGATCCGAACATGACGGCCAGTGGCAACGAACTCAACGATGCGCGTGCACAGTTCAGCGAAGGAACCGTCAGCGTTGGCGGCCTGGGGGAGTAGCGACGTATCCGTCATACCCGGCGTGACATTAGCATCGATGAACCAGCAGGTGCCTTCATCATCGACAACGAAGTCGATACGTGACAGGTCGCGTAGACCGAGGATCGTGTGTGCCTCGACGGCTGCTTGGCGTAGAACATCGAGCTGTTCCTCGGTGAAGCGGGCGGGCACAAAGTACTCGGTTTCGTCCGTTGTGTAACGCGCTGCGTAGTCGTAGCGACCACCATCGGTCGAAATCTCAACCGGAGGGAGAGCCACCGGACCGTTTTCCAGATCGACAACGGAAACTGCGATGTCACGGCCCTTGATGAGTTCCTCGACCATGATGTGCTCACCGTAGGCGAAGGCATCGACCATCGCGCTACGGAGTTCTCCAGGGTCATGAACTGCGGAGAGGCCAAGAGCAGAACCGCCGTCGGTCGGCTTGATGATGACGGGGAACTGAGTCTGTGACTCGATAGCATCGAGAACCTGGGAGGCGCCGATTTGGCGGAAGAGGATCTGGGGAAGTGAAACCCAGCCGGGTGTTACCAAGCCAGCCGAACCGAGCAAGGACTTAGCTGTCGGCTTATTCGACGCGAGCATCGCCTGCACGGATGAGGAGCCGACGAAGGGGATGCCGATTGCCTCGAGCAAAGTCTGTAAAGAACCGTCTTCGCCGATGGAGCCGTGGACGACGGGCCAGATGACGTCGGGTGCGAACTCGTCAATGACGCTGGTCAGCTGGTGATCAACGTCGGCAACGTGCACGGTATAGCCGGCCTGGGTGAGGATGTTTGCGACTCGGCGTCCAGAGCGAACCGAGACGTCGCGCTCATGTGTGAGGCCGCCAGCAATGATGAGGACCTTTAATGCCACGGGATTACTCCTTAGTAATAGTGGTATGCCGATGTGTGGATGCGCGACGATGCGCCGAAGTATTTATGCAGGTCAGAGTGCATTTGGTGCGGGTGCTACGCCCGGGCCAACGTCATCGATGTTCCGACGGTGGAAGCCGGCACCGAACATGTCGACCAGTTCCTTCTCTGCGTTCACGACGGTGGCAAGTCGCCTGACGCCCTCGCGAATACGCTCGGGAGTCGGGTAGCAGAAGGAGAGGCGCATGTGGTCGGCGCCTTCGCCGTTGTAGTAGAACGCGGTGCCGGACACGTAGGCAACCTGGGCGCGAACTGCGCGAGGGAGCATGGACTTAGCGTCGAGACCCTCGGGGAGTGTGACCCATGTGTAGAAGCCGCCGTCGGGATGGGTCCACTCGCAGTCTGGCATGAATTCCTCGAGGGCGTCCATCATGGCCTGGCAACGTTCGGCGTACATGGCGCGGAACGTCTTGACCTGCGAATACCAGTCATAGCTGGACAGGTAGTCGGCGATAGCCATCTGGCCGATCATCGAGGGGGAGAGGATTGCGGATTCGGATGCGAGAACCAGCTTGTCGCGGATGGCGTGTGGCGCGTAGGCCCACCCGATGCGGAAGCCCGGGGCGAACATCTTCGAGAAGGAGCCGAGGTAGACGACGCCTTCGGGGGAGAAGCTCTTCAGTGCCGGCATGGGGTCGGAGTGGAAGCCGAGCAGACCGTAGGGGTTGTCTTCCATGATGAGGACGCCTTCGCGCATGCAGATTTCGGTGATCTGCGGGCGACGTTCCAGCGACAGGGTGACACCCATCGGGTTGTGGAAGTTCGGGATGGTGTAGAGCATCTTGATGGTGCGACCCGATGCGCGGACCTCGCGGATGACGCGTTCTAGTTCGGCCGGGATGATGCCCTTGTCGTCCATGGGGACGTGCGCGATATCGGCCTGACGGGCACGGAACACGCCAAGTGCACCAACGTACGATGGTGCTTCACACAGAATGACGTCGCCCGGATCGATGAAGAGTTCAGTCATCAGGTCGAGAGCCTGTTGCGACCCGGTGGTGATGACAACGTCGTCGGGATCAGCGCCGACGATTCCGTCGTAGCTCATGACTTCGGTGATGCGCTCGCGCAGAACTTCCCAGCCTTGACCCGAGCCGTACTGCATAGCCTGGGCACCGTGCGCTGAGATCAGGCGCTTCGCTGATTCAGCGAGCTGGTCGAGGGGGAGGTCCTTCAGGTTCGGCATGCCACCGGCAAGGGAGACAACTTCGGGTCGTGAGACGACGGAGAACAGTGCGCGAATCTCGGAAGCTCGCAGGTTGTGAGCTCGCTCTGCGTAGGCGTTAAACCACGGGTCGAGTCGGTTTCCCTGCTGATTGCTGTCCGGATTCTGCGCTTGCGTGCTCACTGGACCTTCCTTCTCTTGGTTTGGTTGCTCATCGCGTGGATGCGGTGAGCCAGCGTTGTATGGTCGTGACCGAGGCAACACTGGTTCTTAGTCTGCCACTATTGAGTGCCACATAGTGAATAGGGCGGGCGGTTATGGACAAACGGGGGAGTGAAGCGTCGCTTAGAAGCTAAGCGCCACGAGTACCAAGGGTAATCATCAAGGATGAGGGGTACGAGGCCGCGTCCACCAATGAGGCGCACAGCTTCAGCAGGCGCGGGCAGCCTCGTTCTTCTTTTCTGCTGAAGGTGAGCACGACGAAGCGGATTTCATAACGAAATGATTCCGACGAAGAACAACACGACAAGTGGATGACAGAACGCAAACGTTTGCGCTAGGATCATTTCATCCAGCGTTAAACGTGGGCATCGTCGCCCATACATACGCTCTTAACCCCTCAACCTCTTTACCAAGGTGGTTCCATGAGCATCGCAGTCATCGGTTCGAACAACACTGATCTGATCACGTACATCACCCGCATGCCCGTCGAAGGCGAAACCATCGAAGCCCTCGACTTCGAGATCGGGTTCGGCGGAAAAGGATCAAACCAAGCAATCGCAGCCGCAAAACTCGGCACCAAAGTCACGATGGTGACCTGCGTTGGTGACGATGCGTTCGGTGAGACCTACCTGCAGAACTACCGAAACAACGACATCGACACCTCGTTTGTGAAGCAGGTTCACGGAACATCCGGCGTTGCCCCGATCTTCGTTGACCAGGAATCACATAACTCCATCATCATCGTCAAGGGTGCGAACAAAGGTCTGACCCCGGAGGACCTTGAAGAGGCCGCCGACGCGATCAGTGAATGCTCACTGATTGTTCTTCAGCTGGAAATCGCGTTCGAAACCGTGAAGGCTGCAATCGCTCTGGGTAACCGTCTTGGTATTCCGGTTCTTCTTAACCCCGCGCCCGCAACGAAGGAACTCGACTTGGCGCTCGCGGCGAAGTGCCAGTACGTCATGCCCAACGAGACAGAGCTCGAGCTACTGACCGGACTGCCGACGTCCACCGACGATGAGGTTCGTGTTGCAGCGCAAGTCCTTTTGGATGCCGGATGCACAAACGTCATCGTCACGCTCGGGTCTCGAGGAGTCTGGTGGCTCTCCGCTGACGGGGGAGACGTTCGCTTGGAGCAATTCCCGGCGAAGGCGATTGACACAACCGGCGCGGGCGATGCCTTCATTGGGTGTTTCTCGCACTGTTTGTCTGAGGGGCTCAACGAAGCCGAAGCTCTGGAACTGGCAAACGCATACGCGGCACTGTCGGTGACGGGTCGCGGTACTCAGAAATCCTACCGTGATGCGCAAGAGTTCTCTGCCTGGCTTTCCGAGGTCGGATCTAACCTAGCAACATCGCGGGTATTTGGGCTTTGATAACGATTGCACAACATCATGCGAAGAAGGTTGCTTCGTGTGTGCTGTGCAATATACCATCGAGCATGTTCGTACGAACGATCAGATGGATAGCTGTCTATTTGGTCGATCATTCGCGCATGACATACCGCTAATGATGGCGGTGTGATGCAACGAAATGATCCACGCACCTCGTGTGCAACGATCCTCATCAATGTGGATGTGAATCTCAAGGAGTCAACATGAAGTCTCGTATTGTAGCCGCTAGTGCAATCGTTCTCACTTCAGCACTTGCACTTGCAGCGTGCTCCGGTGGTGCGGGTGATACTGCAGCCTCCGGCGCAGCAAGCGGATCGGGTGACGGCGACTACACGATCGCCATCGTTCCTAAGGACGCCACCAACCCGTGGTTCGTCCGTATGGAGACCGGCGTTCAGAAGTACGCAGCCGACACAGGCATGAACGTGTTCCAGAAGGGCCCATCGGAAACTGACGCCACGATGCAGGCGCAGGTCATCCAGGACCTCATTGCGCAGGGCGTTGACGCAATCGGCGTCGTTCCGGTTGATCCGGGCGCAATTGAGCCCGCCCTCAAGGAAGCAAGGGATGCAGGCATCGTTGTTGTGACACACGAAGGTGCGTCGCAGGAAAACACGATGTACGACATCGAAGCCTTCAACAACGCCAAGTACGGCGCATTCATCATGGACAACCTTGCACAAGCCATGGGTGAAGAAGGCACCTACACCACGATGGTCGGCCACGTGACGAACGCTTCCCACAACGAATGGGCTGACGGTGCAGTTGCACGTCAGAAGGAGGCCTACCCGAACATGACCCTGCTCGAGGCAGAACCTCGTGTTGAGTCTCAAGACAACGGCGAAACCGCCTACCAGGTCGCCAAGGAAGTTCTCAAGAAGTACCCCGAGATTAAGGGCATCCTGGGCACCTCCTCGTTCGACGCTCCCGGCGTTGCACGTGCAATTGACGAACTTGGCCTGAAGGACAAGGTCTTCACCGCAGGTACCGGCATGCCGGCAGCCAACAAGGAAATCCTCGATAAGGGCCTCGTTGCAGCACTGACCCTGTGGGATCCGGCAGATGCTGGCTACGCAATGGCAGCACTCGCCACCAAGATCCTGAACGGTGACAAGATCACTGACGGTGTCAATCTGGGCGTCAAGGGCTATGAAGAGATGCACTTCTCCGAGGGTTCCGACAAGGTTCTGGAAGGCAACGGCTGGATCCAGATCACCAAGGACAATGTCGATAGCTTCGGCTTCTGATAGCTCCTCAGCATCGGTGCTGGGCAAAGATGCCCAGCACCGATGCTGTTGAAGCACTGAAATCGCGATCGCGTATCTCTATGCGCTAAATGCGGGCTGGAAGGAATCGATTTATGACAACGCCGCTTATTTCAGTGAAGAACATCAACAAGTCTTTTGCTGGTGTGCACGCTCTTCACGACATCAATCTTGACATCGCTCCCGGTGAAATCCACTGTCTTGCCGGCGAGAATGGCTGCGGAAAATCAACGCTTATTAAAGTTATTTCTGGTGTCCACGAGCCCGACTCGGGAACCATCGAAATTAACGGAAAATCTTGGACCAAGATGACGCCGCTCGAAGCGATCGACGCGGGCGTCCAGGTTATCTATCAGGACTTCTCCGTCTTCCCGAACCTGTCGGTTATGGAAAACCTTGCTATGACGACGGAGGTCGCAGCCGGACGAAAGCTCGTTAATTGGAAGCGATTGAGGAAGATCGCTGAAGAAGCAGTTGCCAAGATCGGTTTCAATGTCGACCTTGATGCGCGCGTCGGCGACCTTTCGGTTGCTGACAAGCAGCTGGTCGCCATCTGCCGTGCACTCATGTCAGACGCCAAGCTCATCATCATGGACGAGCCCACAACGGCACTGACGAAGAACGAGGTCAACGCCCTCTTCAAGATCATCTCCGATCTGAAAGCACGCGGTATTGCGATCCTCTTCGTTTCGCACAAGCTCGAAGAAGTTTTCGAAATCTCCGAACGCTTCACGATCCTGCGCTCCGGCGAAAAGGTCATCACCTGCGACTCATCCGAACTCGACCGTCACAAGTTCGCTAAGTACATGACGGGCAAGGAATTCGACGAAACTCGCTTCGAAGCATCAACCCTGACCGAAAACCCCGTCCTTGAGGTCAAGGATCTGGGCTCAGAAGGGGCTTTCGAAGGCGTGAACTTCTCGCTCCACGGTGGCGAAATCCTGGGTATTACGGGTCTGCTCGGCTCTGGCCGTACCGAACTCGCTCTTGCACTGTTCGGCGCCCTGCCCACGAATGCCGGATCGATCGCCATCAACGGCAAGACCGTCACCCTGAAGTCCATCCAAGACGCTATCGATGCTGGTATCGCACTGGTCCCCGAAGACCGACTGACAGAAGGTCTCTTCCTGTCACGCTCCATCGGCGAAAACATTGTCATCTCAGAAATGGACGAATTCGCTGGCGCACTCGGTGTTCTCGATAAGAAGCGCATCGCCGAAGAAGAGAAGCGTTGGGTCAAAGACCTCGAGGTCGCGACCCCCGATCCTGACAACGCGGTCTCCACTCTCTCCGGTGGTAATCAGCAGAAGGTCGTTCTTGCCAAGTGGCTTGCAACGAAACCGGATGTCCTGATCCTCAACGGTCCGACGGTCGGCGTTGATATCGGTTCCAAGTACACGATTCACTCCATCCTTCAGCGCCTCGCACGCGAAGGCATGGCCATCGTCATCATCTCTGACGACATCGCGGAAGTTCTGACGAACTGCTCGAAGGTCCTCATCATGCGTGCTGGCCGAATCCGTGAATCGATCGACCCCGCCCAGACATCCGAAGCCGAACTCGGTGAACTGATGTCGCGTGACGTTGCTACTCAAGGAGCGTGATGAACATGACGTCTCTTAAAACAAAGATCCTGCGAGCCAACGAATTCTGGGTTTTCCTGGTTATCGTTGCCCTCGCACTCGTCATCCAGGCACGAAGCGGTCAGTTCTTCACGGCAAACAACCTTGTTGACCTGGCAAACGCAATGGTCGTCCCCGGACTCTTCGCCGTCGCCGCCCACCTTGTTCTGGTTTCTGGTGGCATCGACGTGTCCTTCCCGGCACTCGCATCGCTTGCCGTTTACGCAACTACGCGTTTCCTTGTCGATCAGGGATTCAACGGACCGGTCATCGTCCCCTTCCTGATGGCAATGCTCCTTGGTGCACTGCTTGGTGCCTTCAACGGTATCTTCACCTCGTGGCTGACCGTTCCCACGCTGATCATCACGCTCGGCACCTCGAACGTCTTCTCCGGTGTCATGCAGGGCGCACTGAACTCGGTGCAGATCCCGAACATTCCCGAATCCATGAAGACCTTCGGCGCTAGCTCACTGTTTACGGTGACGAACACGCAATCCGGACTCCAGTCCGCGATGCCGACCAGCTTCCTCATCTTCGTGGTTGTCCTGGCCATTGCCTACTTCATCACCCGATACACGATGTTCGGTCGTGGCATCTTCGCCATCGGTGGCGATGAATCCGCAGCAGAACGAGCAGGCTTCAAGGTCCGTCGCACCAAGTTCTGGCTCTACGTCATCGTTGGTGTCATCGCCGCACTCGCGGGCATGGTTCGTACGACTTCCATGGGTCAGATGCACCCGACCAACCTGCTTGGTATGGAAATGATGGTCATCGCGGCCGTCGTCCTTGGTGGAACCGCCATTACCGGTGGTACCGGCTCCCTGACCGGTGTCGTGCTTGGCACCCTGCTGATCGTCATCGTTCAGAACTCCATGATTCTGACCGGTATTCCCACCTTCTGGCAGGGCTTCGCGCTCGGCCTGCTGATCATCGTTGGTACCGGCGTTTCAGCAATCCAGGTTGCTCGTAGCCGCAAGCAACGAGCCTCGATTCTGTGAAAGGAGAGCGTGAAATGACTACTGAATCCGTAAAGAAGCGTTCTTTCGCACTCCCGTCCTTCATGACGAAGGATGCCTACATGACGAGGCTCGTCATCGTCTTCGCTCTGCTCCTCATCTTCTTCGCCGTGATTCGCCCGGGCCCCTTCTTCGCCCTGCGTACCTGGCAGTCGATGGCAATCCAGTTCCCTGAATTCGGTCTGATGGCTCTGGGCGTCATGCTGACCATGTTCACCGCAGGCATCGACCTCTCGGTCGTGGCAATCGCAAACGTGACATCGATTAGCGCAGCCCTTGTCCTGCGAGCAATGCTCACCGGCGATGGTGGTGGCCAAGCAGGTCTCGCCGTCGTGATCGCACTGGTTATCGCACTGCTTGTTGGCACAATTTGCGGTGCCATCAACGGCATGCTCGTCTCCATGCTGAAGATTCCACCAATCCTCGCAACACTGGGCACACTCGAACTCTTCGGTGGTGTCGCCATCATCCTGACTGAAGGTAAGCCCGTTTCAGGCGTGCCCGACGCATTCGGTTCGGTATTCGCAGCCCATCTGGGCGGTCTTGTCCCCATGCCGCTTGTCATCTTCATCATCTGCTGCGTCATCGTCGGCCTGATCCTTACCCTGACCGGCTTTGGCACCAAGATCCTGATGATTGGCACGAACGAAACCGCGGCACGTTTTGCCGGTCTGAAGATCACCAGCTTGCTGATGCGCACCTACATCCTGTCGGGCATCATGGCAGCCGTCGCAGGCATTGTCATGCTGGCGAACTACAACTCCGCGAAGGCCGACTACGGCGCAAGCTACACACTGCTGACCGTTCTGATCGTCGTCCTCGGTGGCGTGAACCCCAACGGTGGCCGTGGTCGAATTGCCGGCGTCGTCATGGCGATCCTCGTGCTGCAGGTCCTGTCTTCGGGCCTCAACATGTTCCCGAATATCTCCAATTTCTACCGACCCCTCATCTGGGGCGGCGTCCTGCTGTTCGTTATCAGCATGAATGAATTCAACGGCAAGAACCCCTTCAAGGGCCTCCTTGCGGGAAGGAAGAAGTAATGAAGACCGTACGAAGCAAGCACGTTGTCGTCGGCGCCGACTTCGCTGGTTTCCCTCTGAAGGAGGCCGTGAAGAAGCACCTTCAGGATCGTGGGTGGACCGTCACCGACATTACGCCGGACCTTGATAAGACTCCCATGTATCACAGAGTCGGTTTTGCTCTGGGTGCGAAGATCGCCGAAGGTGAATTCGAGCGAGCACTGGCATTCTGTGGCACCGGCATGGGTATCCACATCGCAGCCTCAAAGGTTCCTCACGTTCACGCAGCCGTCTGCGAATCCGTTGCGTCAGCTCGTCGCGCAGCTGCCGCAAACAGCGCAAACCTGCTGGCCATGGGCGCTTTCTACATCGCTGAACGTAAGGGTATGGCCATGGCGGATGCATTCCTCGAGTCGGAGCTTGGCAGCGGTTACGAAGATTGGGAAGGCTTCTACGCCTACCACCGCATTGGCTTTGACGAGTGCGAGAACTTCGACTACGAGGCCTATAAGGCAAACGGTTTCGAGGTTGTTAACCCGCAGTCGGCAGTGCTGGCAGACGAACCGAAGGGTCTTGCGTACTGAGCCTCAGATACGTAGATCCTGACGGTTTGAACATCGTCTGAACTGAAATCGGCGGGTCCATCATGACAGTGGTGGGCCCGCCGATTGCTGTATAGGTCAAGGTGCTACGGTGCCGCGAGGCCGGTACGAGTATGCCGATAAGGTCGCGGACGACCGTGCTCAGACAGTGGTGGTCTAAAAACTCTGGGCTTTTTAACCCTTGGGCCTGTTCAGCCTCGGGATTGTGTACAGCTGCGGACCGTTTAAAATTCTGGGATCGTCGACTGCCGGATGACCAGCTCACCTTTAACCAAGATACGCTTGGGCAACTCAGAGTCCGACTCGTCAAGGAGAAGCTCTACACCCTGGCGTGCAATTTCCGGAAGAGGTTGGCGTAGCGTGGTCACTGATGGGCGCATCAGTTCGGCGAACTGAATATCGTCAAAGCCGGTGACCATGATGTCCTCGGGAATACCGAAGCCACGATGACGGAGCTCTGTAATTGCGCCGATGGCAAGAAGATCGTTCAGACACACGATCGCGTCCCAGCGATTTCCCCCGTTGATTAATGTTGAAACTGCGCTACGTGCTGATTCGACGGAATGGTTGCATTCAAGGACATCGCTGTCCGCAAGTTCCATCCCGAACTCGGGAGTAGCCCGGCGCGCTTCGGTCACACGTCTAACGGATGATAGATCAGAGCCCGTATTCGACAGCATCGCGATGCGACGTGCTCCGCGTTCCTTCAGGTGTCCTAGAACCTCGCGAACGCCGTGCGCGTCGTCAACGCCAACGAATGGGATGTGAGGCAAAGAGACGGCTCTGTCGAGCTGGACGGTTGGCACCAAGGCTGCCGCGCGCTCTAGGGAGGGCGTTGAGAAAGATTCGTGACAGGGCACGATGATCAGACCGTCTACCGAACCCCCTTCGAATGAGCGAAGCTTCAAGTCTTCCGTAGTGACAGACATTTCCGCATCGGAAATGAGCAATGAGAGCCCGCGCTGGGATAAGTGGTGCTCGACTTGAACAATGAGGTCCGTGTAGAACGGGTTGGAGATCGAAGGGACGAGCATGCCGATCTGCTTCGTTTTGGCTAGGCGAAGAGATCTGGCGACGGGGTTCACTCTGTAGCCAAGTTTGCGTGCGACCTCTCGAACGTGGTCGCGCGTTTGCGCACCGATGAGCTCGGAACCTCGTCCTAGAGCACGTGAAGCTGTGGAAACTGAAACGCCTGCCGCTTGAGCGACGTCAACAAGGCGTGGGCGGGGTTTCTCATCTCCGATCATGGATACAGATTAACCCGCACATTGAGTGAAATTGCGGCACCCTGAAAGAAAACCGTGATGTTCTGCGGAGTTTGTCATGCTGTCCATGCCATGGGGTCATCGACCAAGCGCTGCAGAATTCGATATGCCGCTCCGCGCGAGTCAAGACCTTGGGAATCTCGGATTACTTCGAGTTTCGGCTGAGACCAGGCGTATTGAAGAACGCGGGTTTCGATTTCCTTTTCAGCTACGGGCACAAGCCATTCGCTCAGTTCAGCGACAATTCCGCCGAGCAGAACCAGCGGGATGTCCGCAGAGTTGATGACGGCTGAAAGCGCTCGACCAAGGGCTGCTCCGCCTTCTTCGAGGGCTTCACGTGCTTGCTTCGAACCGTTTTCTGCCGCCTTGCGAATGTCTTCAACGGTTGCGTGGCGATCAAGTCCGGAGCGCTCAGCGAGGGCGCGCAGACCGAGGTATGCCTCGAGGCAACCGGTAGTCCCGCACGAGCAGAGGGGGCCGGAAGGGTCTGCGCAGATGTGGCCGATTTCGCCGGACCACCCGTGTGCTCCGCTGAACGGACGATGGTCGACAATGATGCCGGCGCCGATGCCAACTTCGCCCGATATGTAGACGAATGACGCGGGCCCCGAGGGAACGCCGGGAAGTGGGTGTGCGACAGCGAAGGCGGCCAGGTCGGCTTCGTTGGCAACGATCGCAGGGTAGAGGTCTGATAGGGGAGCGAGCAGCTTTTCTAGGGGGATGTCGCGCCATCCCAAGTTGGGTGCGAGTGCCAGTCGGTCGGGGGATACGAGGCCTGGAAGAGCCAATCCACTGCCGAGGAAAATTGCTCCATCGGGAAGATGTTCCTCGACGAGAGCGTGTGCCATGTCGGCCAATGAGGTCATCACTTCGACGTGATCGGAGTTCGCAAAGTCGCCTTCGATGCGATTTCGTGCAATTTCGTTGCCACTCAGATCGATGATAACAGCGTCAAGGGCGGAAATATTGACTTCGAGCCCCAGCGCGACCGCCCTTCCTGGGGCTGGTGTGAGTCGATTGGCTGGGCGACCTCGTCCGCCGATGGATGGTTCAAGTTCGAGAACGAGGCCCGCGTTGATAAGCTCATCGACGAGGCGCGAGATGGTGGCCCGCGTAATGCCTGTTGCTTGAGAAATTCCTGATCGGGAGATCTCTCCGGGGGCGGCAAGGATATGTCGCAGGGCGAGGGAGAGGTTCAATGCACGCAGGCTTTCAGCCTTCACGCCCGCCATTGCGCGCTCCGACGGGCGCTGGGGTGCTCGCTGGGAAACCGACGTGTGTCGACGAATTGCTGCTGCCATGCTCTTGACTCTAGTACATTTCACACAGTATGTTTTGTTATGTAACAAAAGCGATCATATCGATCTCTGAATCTCTGAGAGGCAACCATGTCTGAGAATCTCTGGAACATCGACAAGATCCCCTTCGTCGGAACATCGTCGCTCCGTCAGGGTCTTGGCTTCCGCTACTACGACGCCGAACGAGTGGTCGCCGGCAAGACCATGCGCGAATGGCTGCGCTTCGGTGTTGCCTACTGGCACTCCTTCCAGGCCGAACTTGTCGACCCCTTCGGTGAGGGCACAGCGCAGCGCCCCTTCGATGGCAAGTACTCCAAGCCGCTCGATCTGGCACTCGCCAAGGTCGACTACGCCTTCGACTTCTACAAGGCGCTGGGCGTTGACTACTTCTGCTTCCATGACCGCGACATCGCTCCCGAAGGCGACACCCTGCGCGAAACCAACGCAAACCTCGACAAGGTTGTCGATGCGATCGAAGCAAAGCAGAAGGAAACCGGCGTCAAGCTCCTGTGGAACACCTCTTCACTGTTCACCAACCGTCGCTTTGTTTCCGGCGCAGCAACCTCGCCGTTCGCCGAGATCTACTCCTACGCCGGCGCACAGCTGAAGCACTCCCTGGAAATCGCCAAGCGCCTGGGCGCAGAGAACTACGTGTTCTGGGGCGGTCGCGAAGGGTACGAGAACCTGTGGAACACTGACCTCAAGCGCGAGCAGGACCACATCGCAGCAATGTTCCAGATGTGCGTTGACTACGCCAAGGAAATCGGTCTCGAAGCTCAGTTCATGCTCGAGCCGAAGCCGAAGGAGCCGACGAGCCACCAGTACGATTTCGACGCAGCAACCACCATCGCCTTCCTCCAGACCTACGGCCTGCAGGATCACTTCAAGCTGAACCTCGAAGGCAACCACGCCAACCTTGCTGGTCACACCTACCAGCACGAAATCCGCGTGGCACGCGAAGCTGGCATGCTCGGTTCTCTCGATGCCAACCAGGGCGACAAGCTCATCGGTTGGGACATCGACGAATTCCCGTCAGACCTCTACGAGACCACCGCAGTCATGTGGGAGGTCCTCGCAGAAGGCCAGATCGGCCCGCACGGTGGCCTGAACTTTGACGCCAAGCCGCGCCGTACCTCGTTCACCGCTGAGGACCTGTTCCGCGCCCACGTTGTTGGCATGGACTCCTACGCAGCCGGCCTGTTGGTCGCAGCCCGCATGCACGAAGAAGGACTTATCGAAGACCTCGTCTCCGAGCGCTACTCGTCCTTCGATTCGGGCATCGGTGCGACGGTCGAAGATGGCACAGCCTCCCTCGCCTCGCTGGAAGCACACTCACTTGACATTCCGCAGGCTGACCTTGTTGCAGCCACGAAGTCGGACCATCTCGAGTCTGTGAAGGCTACGATTAACAACTACATCGTCGATACTTTGGGCCGCGCCTGATCGACACTATCCTTACGGGCGGTCGCCAGCTTTTGGTGACCGCCCGTTTGGGTACTTTCGCTTCCTTCGCTTGGAAAAGTGGCATCGGTGCCACTTCGAAAAGCCCTTACTTTTGGAGCATATATGAGCACTCTTCGCCCCTACGTTGCCGGTGTTGATACGTCGACCCAGTCCTGCAAGGTCGTCATCTACGACCCCGCTACGTCCACCATCGTCCGCCAGGGCAAGGCCTCGCACCCGGATGGCACCGAAGTTGATCCCGAAAAATGGTGGGATGCCTTCGAGGAGGCCCTTGAACGTGCCGGCGGTTTGGACGATGTGGCTGCCCTGTCCGTCGGCGGTCAGCAGCACGGCATGGTCTGCCTGGATAAGGACGGCAACGTCATCCGTCCCGCCCTGCTGTGGAACGACACGCGTTCGGCTGGTGCTGCGCGCGACCTTATTCGCGAACGTGGCACCGATGACCGCGACGATGCCAGCTCTGAGGGCGCTGCATGGTGGGCCGAGGCCACGGGTTCCGTTCCCGTCGCATCGTTGACCGTCACCAAGTTGCGTTGGCTCGCCGATAACGAGCCCGAGAATGTCGCCAAGATCGCCGCAATCTGCCTTCCGCACGATTATCTGACCTGGCGCATCATGGGCAAGCCCGCGTTGGACCAGCTGGCAACCGACCGCTCCGACGCGTCGGGCACCGGCTACATGGCACGCGAGACCCCGACGTACCGTCGCGATATTCTCGCCTCTGCGCTTCGTATCGACGAGGCCACAGCTGCCTCTATCATTCTTCCGACCATTGCTGGTCCGTGGGACGTGGTCGGTCACGGTGACCCTGAGCGTGGCTGGGGAGACATTGTCCTTGGCCCTGGCGCTGGCGATAACGCTGCTTCTGCGCTGGGCGTCGACCTGGAGCCGGGCAGTGCCCTGCTGTCTCTCGGAACCTCTGGTGTGGTCGCAGCAGTGTCGGCAACATCCGTTGCTGATCCGTCCGGTCTGGTGACAGGATTCTCCGATGCATCGGGCAACTGGCTACCGTTGGCGTGCACCCTCAATGCGTCGCGCATTATCGACGCGATGATGAAGGTGACCGGCCTGAACTATAAAGAGTTCGACGAATACGCCCTGTCTGTCCCGGATGCCGGAGGCCTCGAGCTGATCCCCTACTTCGAAGGCGAACGCACCCCGAACCTGCCCGATGCGACGGCGGAGCTCCGCGGCATGACGTTGGCTAACTCCGACCGTGCGCACGTTGCTCGCGCCACGGTTGAAGGTCTGCTCAACCTCATGCGCTACGCGCTCGATGCCATGCGCGCGCTTGGTGTCCCGTTGAACAAGGTGCTCATTGTCGGTGGTGGCGTGAAGTCGACAGCCGTCCAGGCCCTGGCAGCAGACATGCTAGATGCCGTTGTGGAACTACCCGAGCCCGGCGAATACGTCGCCCTCGGTATGGCGAAGCAGGCCGCCCGGGTGCTCGCCGAGACCGAGTGAATCGTCAAGGAGTCGAATGACCTCGAGTGAAGGAGGGGGGCTGCACGCATACGCGGCCCTCCTCCGCCGTCCGCATGTCGCCCGCTTCCTCCTCGGCGGGGTCATCATCCAGTTCCCCTACGCGATGGTGAACATGGCCCTCCTCATCGGAGCGCGCGACGTCTACGGCTCCTACTCGAGCGCCGGCGTCGCCGCGGCGGTGATGTCGATCGCCGGCGCCGTCATCGGGCCCACTATCGGCCGCCTCATCGACCGGCACGGGCAGTTGCGCACCGCGAGCCCTGTGGCCCGGTCGACGTGCGCGAGGAGCGGCATGTGGTAGCGGTTCAGGACCCGCCCGACCGTGGAGCGGGCCAAATGCAGGTGGTAGGCGATGCAGGCCCCAGTGGCGAGTGAAACGCAAGGCGATGATGCGCCGCTCGACGCGCTTGGGCAGGCGGGTGGGGCAGTGATTGGGGCGGGAGGACCGGTCGGAAAGGGGCGCGCCCGCCCGATACCGGTCCACCCACCGCTTGACCGTTGCCGGCGAGCATCCGAACCGTTCGGCGGCCCGGCGCATCGGCCACCCCTCATCAACCACCAAGGACGCCAGGCGGCGCCTTCCCTCCGGCGTCAACGGTGCATTAGCGTGTGTCACGAAGGCCTCCTTGTACAGGTTGCGAGTGTGGTAACCCACATCCTGCCAAGGAGGCCTTCACCTATCCACGCCGTTCACAACCTCCCGAGGAAGTACAGCTAGCCGGACCTGATCTTTACCGGCTCGTACTCTCGGCGTGGCTCGGCGGGCACGAGGGGTGTCGAGTGTGCGTTCCGGAGCGTGGGCGCGCGCGGATCGGCGGGGAGCTCCCACGGCCGCTCAGATTCTTGACGCGGGCTCAGGCGAATTCCGCTCCAAGATATCGAGGGCGACTTCATCTGTCGTGATGAGCGCGGAGATCACCCCGGATCGAGCGATCGACTCGATGGCTCGCGCCTTCCCGGGCAGGGGAAGAGCTCACCTGCTTTCTATTTCCGTTTCGAGTTGGGAAAAGGTTGAAGCGCAGCCGACACGGGACGCGTCGTTTCGGCCCAGTGCTGATACATTGCTCAGTTTCGTTGGTACGCGGTCTTCGTGATGGGATCCATGTCCAGGAGTGCTTCAGCGACCTCCGTTGTCGTCACAAGGTGGGTCGCCAAGCCCGATGAACACACGGAATGGATCGCGTGGACCTTCTCGATCTGTCCGGCGACAGCGACCACCATCGGAGTGGCGAGAAGCTGTTCGACGCTGACGGAGAGTCTGCATTCGTTGATCGGGGTATCCACATAGCGGCCCTTCGTGTCGAAGAAGAGACCGCCGAAGTCTGCGCAGGCGCCTTTGGAATCAAGGTCGAGCTGATCGGCAGTGCTGATGTGCTGAGCCAGTTGAGTCACGCGCGGACGCCATGACCCCACCGACAGGAAGGCCATATCGAGCTTCTCGTAGAGTGCGAGAACCTCGGTGACGGCCGGTTCTTGACGCAGGGCATGAACCACTGTTGCCGATGCGGAGAACAGGGGAGCAATTAGCGCTTTCGCGGTGGATCCGGAGCGACGGCTGATCGCTCCGATGATTTCGATCGGGGACTTCGATGGATCGTTGCCGACGACGCCGGTGAGTTGCACGAACTCCGCCGAGGGGAGCTCTCCCAGGTAGTCGGCGATCGGTAGCAGTGTTCGTCCCCAGGAGAATCCCACCCGTTGACCCATGCGCAAATGGGTCGTGAGGATCTCTGCGGCTGTCGCGCCGAGTGCCTGACGTTCTTTGACGATGTCGGACGAGGGGGGGACGAGTCGAACATGGGAGATGCCGAGATGCCCTTCGAGAGCGCTCGTGAGATCGGTCCTTTGTTCGTTGGGCGTGCGAATCGTGATGCGGACGATTCCTCGCTCGCAGGCCTCTTGAAGATGGCGAGCCACCTTGAAGCGCGAGATTCCGTAGTGGGCGGCGATCTCCACCTTGCTCATGTCGTCGAGGTAGAAGCTGCGTGCGATTCGAGCGAGGAGACCTTCGCGGTCGGGCTCTGTCGAGGGGGATACGTCGTCATAGGTCTCCATTGTCGCCGGCCCCTCTCCATAGATGCTCATATGAGCATATAAGAGAAGTGTTGCATTCACAAGTGAGTGGAGCTATCTTTAGTTTATCTGAGCGTAATGTAGCGCTCAAATGAGCAACTCTCGGAGGTGTGGCGATGTCGCGCATTGGCTGCGGAGTCGATTTCGGAACGGAGTCTGCCCGGGCTCTCCTGCTCGATCTCGAGACCGGAGACGAGATCGGAAGCGCCGTGTCCATGTACACCCACGGCGTCATGGATCGCGAACTGTGGGTCACAGGTGAGGCTCTCCCCCCTCAATGGGCGCTTCAGGACCCGGATGACTGGATGGATGCCCTCGCTGATTCGATTCAGGGCGCGGTTCGCGAGGCAGGCGTCGACGGCTCGGACATCGTTTCTTTGGGCATCGACACCACCGCGTGCACCGTCGTGCCCGCAAGGCGTGATCTGACCCCGCTTTCTCGTCTCGATGACCTACGAAAGAACCCCTGGGCCTGGGCGAGGCTGTGGAAGGATCATGCCTCCCAGGATTGCGCAGAGGACCTCAATAGGCGCTTCGCCGATACCCCGGATTTCCTTGAAGACTACGGAGGAGCGCTATCCCCCGAATGGATGCTGCCGAAGGCTCTGCTCATCCTGCGGTGTGCACCTGAAGTCTGGGATCGCGCGGAGCTTCTCATCGAACAGGAGGACTGGATCGTTTCACAGCTCGTCGGGCATGAAGTCCGAGGTCGGCACGTTGCTGGATACAAGGGGTCTTATCGCGTCGAAAGCGGGGGATACCCGGAAGCGACGGTCCTCGACGATGTCGAAGCAGGATTCTCAGGAGTCCTGGGGAGGCTCGGGCGTGACTTCCTCGATCCCGGCGACTTCGCGGGCGGACTCACGGGTGAATGGGCGGAGCGCCTCGGTCTGCGAACCGGCCTCCCCATCGCCATCGGCAATATGGATGCCCATGTCGCGCTGCTCGGCGTCGGTTGCACGAAACCCGGAACGCTCGTCGCAGTCATGGGAACCAGCGTGTGCGACCTCGTCATGCACGAGCGTCACGAAAGAGTCGCAGGAATCCAAGGTGTTGTTCGTGACGGCATCATTCCGGGTCACTGGGCGTATGAGGCGGGGCAGGCGGGCGTGGGCGACGCTTTCAGCTGGTTCGTCGACGTGCTGCGTTTGGCGCAGGTCGGCGGCGAGCCCGTTTCCCGTTCATCCCTATTCGCCCACCTGGAAGCCGAAGCGGAGAAGCTGGCGCCGGCCTCGACAGGCGTCGTCGCCCTTGACTGGTTGAACGGCAATCGGTCCGTCCTCATCAATGCGGATCTGTCCGGTGTCTTCGCGGGAATCACATTGACGACAAGCGTCGTCGATCTGTATCGCGCCCTCCTCGAGGGAGTGGCTTTCGGTCAACAGGTGATACTCGAAGCCTTCGAGGAATGCGGCATTGCGATCGAGCGGATCATCGCGTGCGGAGGACTGTCGAAGAAGAGCCCCCTCCTCATGCAGATCCTCGCAGATGTCACAGGGCGCGAGATCGAAGTCAGCGCATCCGCCAATACGCCGGCGCTCGGAGCGGCCCTCCACGGGGCCCTCGCCGCAGGTCTGATCGAGGACTGGGATCGAGCTGCGGCACTCGTCAGCGCTCCGTCTCGGATCTACACGCCCGATACCGAAGCGGTCGCGGCGTATGAACGGCTGCGCCAGAGCTGGCGCAGCGTGCATGACTGGTTCGGGGTCGAACACCCCGAACTCATGAAGGAGTGGAGGACTCTCCATCGTCAAGGGCGCGAGTGACAGTCGCTTCCACACAACACAGGTGAAAGGATAACCATGACTACGAAGAGGAAAGGCGCCGTCGCCTTCGTCTCCTTGGCGGCACTCGTCGCCTTGTCAGCATGCTCGACCACGGGCGCCCGTACCGCCGATTCAGGTGCGGAGTCCGGGGCGCCCGCCGCTTCGAGCGGGGACCGGAACATCGTCAACGTCGTGAAGCTGTCCGGCGGAGACTGGTTCAACCGAATGCAGGTCGGTAACGAAGAATACGCGGAAGAGCACGGCATCAGCGTCACTCAGACCGCCGGTGATGACGCCTCCGAGGAGAAGCAGATCGCGATCATCAACGATCTCATCGCCCAGAAGCCGTCCGCGATGACGATCGTCCCGAACTCCCCCGAATCCCTCGAGAACGTTATTCAGCGCGCGAAGCAGGCGGGGATCGTCATCGTCACGGGCGAAGCCGCCGGCATGAACGGCGTCGACGCCGACGTCGAGGCATTCGT
Source organism: Schaalia turicensis (assembly GCF_019380255.1). Classification (NCBI taxonomy): domain Bacteria; kingdom Bacillati; phylum Actinomycetota; class Actinomycetes; order Actinomycetales; family Actinomycetaceae; genus Schaalia; species Schaalia turicensis. Next base: position 1,885,199 of record NZ_CP048928.1, on the reverse strand, counting down.
CAACCAGGACTACGGCGCCCATCAGCTTGATCAGCTCGCCACCTGCATGGGCGATGCCGGTGGGCAATACGCACACTTCGTCGGCTCGCTCACCGTCAAGTCGCACAACGAATGGGCCGATGGAGCCACCGAGCACCTCAAGGACTACCCGAACATCACGAGCATCGGGGAGAGGGTCTCTTCGGATGAATCCCAGGAGACCGCCTATCAGCGGACCAAGGAGATTCTGGCGCGCTATCCCGACATCAAGGGCTTCATCGGTTCGGCGTCCACCGATGTCGCTGGTATCGGTCGTGCCATTCAGGAAGCTGGGAAGCAGGATCAGACTTGCGTCGTCGGCACCTCGACTCCGGCGATCGTCGGCTCCCTCATTGATGACGGTTCGGTCGATGTGATCACCGGATGGGATCCCGCCCTCCAGGGCAAGGCGATGCTCGCAGCCGCCGAGATCATTCTCGATGGAGGATCAATCGTGGACGGCGCCGATCTGGGGGTTCCGGGCTACGAGAAGGTCACGCAGGACAAGGAGTCACCGACGACCTTCTACGGCAACGCCTGGATCGACATCACCAAGGAAACGACCAAGGACTACCCGTTCTGACGGGCGTCCTTGAGCGGGGTCGGGGCGGTGCCAGCACTGCCCCGACCCTCGATGAAGGGAGGGTAGGCATGTCTCAAGCCGTTCTCGAGGCCAAGGGCATCACGAAGAGATACGGGGGTGTCACTGCACTCGACGACGTATCGATCGCGATTCGCAGGGGGGAGGTTCTCTGCCTCGCCGGAACCAACGGATGCGGGAAGTCGACGCTCATCAAGATACTGTCAGGAGTTGAGCATCCGAGCGAAGGGCGCGTTCTCCTGGACGGAGCGGATGTCACCGGCCTTGGCGCGCTCGACGCGATACGCCTCGGAATCCAAGTGATTTTCCAAGACATGTCGGTCTTTCCCAACCTCACCGTCGCCGAGAACATTTGCTTCGGCGAACGGGTTGCGGAGGGGAGACGCACTCGCCAGCCTCGGATCGATCACGAGACGGCGAAGAGGGTTCTGAACGAACTCGGTGTCGAGATGGATCTGGATGCTGAGCTCAAGGACCTCACTGTTGCCGACCGGCAGATCGTCGCGATCGCTCGCGCTCTCGCCCGCGACGTCAAGGTCCTCTTCATGGATGAGCCGACGACTGCCCTGACCTGGAAAGAGGTTCAGGTCCTCTTCGGCATCGTCGCCAAACTGCGTGACCAGGGAGTCGCCATCGTCTTCGTCTCTCATAAGACTGATGAGGTGCTTTCCGTTTCGGATCGGATCGTCGTGATGCGCAACGGAAAAGTCGTGGCGGACAGTCCGAGCGATCGATTCACGCCCGACCTGCTCGCAGAGTCGCTTCTCGGTTATGTCGCGACTGAGGAACGCCGCGTCAGCGCGTTGGCTCCCGACGAACCGGAAGTCTTGAGTGTCGATTCGTTGAGTGCCCATCGTCTCTTTGAAGACGTCTCCTTCCACGTCAAGAAGGGGGAGATCGTCGGTATCACCGGTCTGCTCGGCTCAGGTCGTTCCGAAATCGCTGAAGCTGTCGTCGGCAAGATTCGTACGGATCGAGGAAGCGTGAGCGTAGGAGGGGAGGTAGTCCGATTCCGAGGCTCAGCCGCAGCTCTCGATGCAGGGATCGCCTACGTTCCGCCGGATCGTTTGACCCAAGGAGTCTTCCTGAAGCAGTCGATCCTCAATAATGTCATCGCCTCGACTCTTGCGTCGCTCTCCTCCGCACTGGGTTGGATCCGCTGGAACCGTGCGCGCGAGCTCGTGGACCAACAGATCGAGGAGCTTGGTATCAAAGTCGGATCGCCGAAGGACCCCGTCTCGTCCCTCTCCGGAGGGAATCAGCAGAAGGTCGTTCTCGCGAAGTGCTTCGCGACGAACCCGAGGGTCCTCATTCTCAACGGTCCGACAGTCGGAGTCGACATCGGCGCCAAAGCCACAATCATGGACATTCTCCGGGAACGCGCGGCTTCGGGAATGGGCGTCCTACTCATATCGGATGACATCCCCGAGCTCGTTTCGGTCTGTCACCGTGTTCTCGTCATGCGACGCGGACGGCTCGTCGATGAACTCGCCGGAGATGAGGTCACGACGGACCGCGTCGAGGAGGTGTTTCAAGCAGAATGAAGTCAGGCTTCAGCATTCGTTCCCTGCGGGGCAGGAACAACGAGGGGATTCTTCTTCTCGTCATTATCGTGATCCTCGTCGGCATGGCGGTGATCTCACCCGGACAGATGAGTCTCTCTTTCGCAGGGGACATCATCAGGTCGGGAATCGTCACGATGGCCCTCGCCCTGGGGCTCCTCCCCGTCATCATCTCGGGTGGAATGGACGTCTCCTTCACGGCGATCGCCGTCTTCTCCGGTTACACGGTGGTCACCGTGATGAATTCCAGCGGAGTGGACGGCCGAGTCTGGCCGTTCCTCGCCGCTGCAGGTCTGGGCGGAGTGCTCGGTCTCCTCAATGCGCTTCTCGTCGCTCGTTATCGCATTGAGACGCTCGTCGCGACTCTCGGCACTCAGGTCATTATCCGAGGAGCGCTCCTCGCCTTCATCGGATCCACTTACCTGGCGACATTACCGACACTGTTCGATTCCGTCGGAGCCACGAGTGTGCTGAGCCTAGGGGGATCCCCTATCAACGTCACCGTTCTCGTCGTGCTCGGCGTCGCGGCGCTCGTCGCCCTCCTCTTGAGTCGAACGACATTCGGGCGCTCGATCTACGCCATCGGCGGGGATCGGGAAGCGGCACGCAGGATCGGCATCCAAGTCGCACGCGTACAAGTGGGGATCTACGTTCTTGCGGGCGTGCTGGCGGGCCTCGGCGGCATGGTCCACATGGTCGTGTCGCGCCACGCATCGCCGTTCGAACTTGTTGGAACGGAGATGAACGTCATCGCCGCCGTCGTGATCGGTGGTGCTCTTGATTCCGGGGGCCGCGGGTCCGTACGGGGAACCTTCCTGGGTGTTCTCCTCATCTCCTTGACGCAGAACTCGCTCGTACGTCTCGGGGTATCGAGCTACTGGCAGAGCTTCGTCATTGGCTTCGTCATTCTCCTGGGCGTAGCGGTTCAGGCGCGGTCTGCGCTTCTTGCCGTTCGTCGCCCGCAGATCCTCGAGGAGGCAGGTGCGTAATGCTCACCTCTCAAGTTCTTCACCGCATGCCGCGTTTCAGCTACTCCGCCGGGCTCCTGGGAGTGGCCGGGGTTCTCGCGATCGCATTTTCATTGGCGGCTCCGGCGACCTTCTTTTCGTCGCTGAATCTCGCTTCCATCGCCTACGCGGTGCCGGAGATCGCATTGATGGCTCTCGCGATCTCAGTGGCGATGACTACTGCAGGGATCGACCTGTCGACGGTGACCGTCGCGAATCTATCGGCTCTGCTCGTCCTCTTCCTGTCTGATGCGCTGGTCGATGCGGAATTCCCATCGATTGTTGCGACTCTGATCGCCGTCGGTGCGGCGCTCGTCGTCGGGGTAGTCGCAGGAGCGATCAATGGTCTCTTGGTTGCGAAAGTGAGAATCGCTCCGATTCTCGCCACATTGGCAACCCAGCAGATTTTCCTCGGTCTCGCCATCGCTTTGACGAAGGGAAAGCCCCTTTACGGGGGCACCCCTGAACTCGATGTTCTCGGAATAGGAACTCTGGCGGGCATTCCCTTCCTGTTCTGGGCATTCCTCGTCGTCGTCGTCGTCGTCGCCCTGCTCATGGGGCGCACCTCCTTCGGCGTACGGGCAGTGATGCTCGGCGAGAATCCCGTAGCCACTGACTATTCGGGAATCTCCAGGGTAGGTGTGACCGTGCAGACCTATGTCCTGTGCGGGGTCCTTTCGTCGCTCGCAGGAGTGTTCATGGCCGCTAGAACAGCTTCAGCCTCTGCGGGCTACGGCGGCTCCTATCTCATGCTTGCGATCACTATCGCCGTTCTCGGCGGCGTTAATCCCTTCGGCGGACGAGTGGCGATTCCCGGTGCCGCTATCGCCGCCGTCATCCTCCAGATGATCTCCTCCGGGCTCAATGCACTCGGCTATTCGGCGTACATCTATCAGATCGTCCAAGGCCTGATTCTCGTGTCCGTCTTCGTCGTCCAGTGGGAGGTGAAGCACCGAGCTGAACGTGTTTCGCGGGACAAGGGACGACACGGGGTCCCGCGCAATCGAGTCGCCGCTTTTGCATGAAGGAGTGAACGACAGCTGAGAGTCGGGCCGTATCAATCGCACGGCCTCTACTCAGGTCGGGCATGAGCCCGACCAATCGTGTTCTGGCCGTGATGGGTCGGGGAAAGGAGTCGGACATGAGTGCCGATAAGGAACTACTTGAAGCGTGCCGATCGTTGATCATGCGAGAAGCCGAAGATGTTGCGCACACGGCGGCGAGCCTCGATGAGGACTTCGTCGCGGTGGCAGAGGCGATTCTTTCAACGGAGGGGAAAACGGTGTGCACGGGATCGGGCACTTCAGGCACGATCGCTCGGCGCATGGCTCATCTCTTCAATGTCACCGGCACGCCTGCGCTGTACCAGAACCCCGCAGACGGTCTCCACGGCAGTCTGGGGGTCGTAACAGGGAGAGACCTCGTCATCGCGATCTCCAAGGGCGGAGAATCCGACGAGCTATCGGAATTCGTCGATCGCTCGAAGCATCGGGGCGCGAAGATCGTTGTTCTCACGTGCTACCCGGAGTCGACCCTGGAGCGAATGGCTGATCTCGTGTGCGTTACCCCGTTCATGTCGGGGGATCCGGAAGGCGTGCTCGCCATGGGGTCGACTCTGTCCAACTGTGCATGGGGGGATGCGATGGCGATGTACGTTCGCGGGCGTCGCGGCTTCGGTTGGGAGGAAGTGCTCTACCTGCACCCCAGCGGCAAGGTCGGCAAGGATACCGAGGAGACGCTTGCGCGCCTGTCTCAACAGGAGTGAGTGCTGACCGGAAAATACTCAGCGATGGGGGCGGTCCGCGTCGGCGGACCGCCCCCATCAATATTCGAATTGCCCTCAATGAATCGATGAGAATCCTGATGTTGAACCTGACTCGTGCAACTTAAGTGACCCATATCTATGGTGTGGAGTCGATGTGGAGGCTGGTGAGAATTCTTTGGGCGGTGTTGTTGTGGTGCAGGCTGTGGGGCATGCGTTTGGTTCATGGTGAAGCGCCCCGGGTTTTGTTCCTCGGTTGTTGTGAGAGGATTTCGCATGCCAAGGAACTATCCGACAGAGTTTCAGGATCGGGCTGTACGCCTTGTTGAGGATCGGCTTCGGGATGATCCTGGAGTGTCTGAGACAAGCGTGATTGCTGATACGGCGATGAAGTTGGGAACGTCGAGGGAGTCACTTCGACGGTGGGTAATGCGGGCGCGCGTGGATGCGGGAGTTCGTCCTGGGGTTTCCACTGAGGAAAGCGTCGAACTCAAGCGCTTGCGTCGGGAGAACGCAGAGCTACGGCGGACGAACGAGATTTTGAAGTTGGCGTCGGCTTTTTTCGCGTCCGAACTCGACCCCCAACGTCGGAAATGATTGCCTTCATTGACGCATATCGTGATCGTTTCAGTGTTGAGTTCATCTGTCAGACGTTGAACCGTGAGCGCGCGGGCGGTTTTCTGTCCTCGCGGGGCTACCGAGCCGCAAATACGCGAGCCCCATCCGCGCGATCGTTCAATGACGCCGTCCTTACAGGCGAGATCGCCGCGATTTTCGAGGCGAACTATCGGGTGTATGGGGTGCGCAAGATGTGGCATGCCCTCAAGCGTGCTGGTTGGACTGTGGGGCGTGAGCAGGTCGCACGCCTCATGCGGACAGCGCGAATCCGTGGTGTGCGCAGGGGCCGGGCCCCGATCACTACCCGCAAGGGTAGACAGGCAGACACGCGCGCGGATCTGGTCAACCGCCAGTTCACAGCTGATCGGCCGAATCGTCTGTGGGTCGCGGACATGACGTACGTGCGAACGAAGGTCGGGTTTGTGTACACCGCGTTCGTGACCGATGTGTTTTCTCGCAAGATCGTGGGCTGGTCCACGCGCTCGTCCATGAAGACCGAAGCTTTGCCGCTCGAAGCCCCAGAGTCAACTCACTCAATAGAATTCGTCCAACTCACGCAACGAAAGCCGTCCAACTCACGCAATCACTTACACTGTTCCTCAAGATTCAGGGAAAGGTAAGTAGATGGCGGACTACATTCCTCGCTTCGTCGATCAACAGCTTCGTCGATCGCTAGAAACCAGCGGAGCCGTCCTCATCGCCGGACCCAAGTGGTGTGGTAAGACCTCGACCGCTCGGGAAGCCGCCGCATCGGTCGTCTACTTGCAGGATCCCGACACCTCGAGCTCTTACCGGCAGCTGGCGGAGGTGAAGCCATCCGCGCTCCTCGAGGGGCCTATTCCTCGGCTGATCGACGAATGGCAGATGGCCCCTCAACTCTGGGACGCGGTGCGCTTTTGCGTCGACCGTCGCGGTGAAGCGGGCCAGTTCATCCTCACGGGGTCTTCGACGCCCTCGATCGTGGGAGCCCACTCGGGAGTCGGCAGAATCGAGCGGTTCGTCATGCGTACGATGAGTCTGGCGGAGGCTGGCGACTCGAGTGGGGAGATCTCCCTGAGGGCTCTATTCGATGGCGAGGGCGACGTCGCGGCCATCGCCCCGCTCGACGTCGAAAGGATTGTCGAACTTCTGTGTAGGGGAGGGTGGCCTCAGGCAGTCACTGCGGCGACTGCTGATGTCGGGCGGCGTGCACGCACCTATGTCGAGGGGCTCATCGGTTCGGATGCTGCGCGCATGGATGGCGTGAACCGCAATGCGACTCGAATGCGCGCCCTTATGAGGGCGTATGCTCGGCGTGTCTCGACCGAGGCGGCGCAGACGACGATCGCGGCCGACCTCGCGGTCAATGATGAGGCGATGCCGCCGAACACCGTGAGTGACTATCTCGATGCTCTCACTCGCGCGTATGTGATCGAGGACCTCGCCGCATGGAATCCAGCGCTACGCTCGAAAACCGCCGTGCGTACGAGTCCGACCCGTCACTTCTCGGATCCGTCGATCGGAGTGGCGCTCATGCGCGCGACTCCCGCGGCGCTGCTGAAGGACATGGAGACCTTCGGCCTCCAGTTCGAATCCCTGTGCGTTCACGACCTTCGGGTGTACGCGGAATACAACGACGGCGAAGTATTCCACTATCGCGATAAAACGGGACTTGAAGCCGATGCGGTGATCGTCCTTGCCGATGGGCGTTGGGCCCCGATCGAAGTGAAGCTCGGCGGTTCGCAAATCGATGAGGCGGCGAAGCATCTGTCCGCCCTACGCGATCGCGTTGACACGCAGCGGATGGGCGAGCCGTCATTCCTCGCCGTGCTTACCGCAGGTCGAACCGCATATCGAAGGGACGACGGTGTCCTCGTCGTCCCTCTCGCGTGCCTGACTGCATGACTGTTGCATCCTTCCGTTGCGTGTTCGATGCCGGAAGACCCGGGGTATGAAGCGTCTCAGCCGATCCGCGGTCCGCCCGGCCTCGAAGTCGACGGCGGTCGAGTATCCGGCCTTCGCCAGTGGGTTGTCGCCGGCAGAGACGCCCTGCCCAAAGTCGAAGGCCGAGGTGATTGGCTCGACCCCGAGGCAGAGGTTCGTCCCGCCCCAGGGCAGCCCCTTGCGCCCGCGGTTGGACATCCACAGCATCGCGCTCTTGAGATACGTCGGATCCCATTCGACGCCGACGCGGTACCCCTCCGCCTCGTTGACAAGGGCGACGCGAGGCTCCTTCGGCTCGGCGATGAGGACGATCTCGTCGACCTCGACGCCGAGCGGGACTCGAGTGAGGTCGATGGTCGATCCGTCGGAGCGGGGAGCGGCGGCGAGATCCTCGAAGACAGCGCCGACCTCGAGGACGGAGGTGCCCGAATCGATGGGGAGCGCCCAGTAGGCGTCGCACTCCGGGGCCTCGATGCGCGCCGCGGATGCCGACGTGCAGGCTACGGACGCCGTGAAGCTCACGACCGCTGACGGATCCTTCCGGATCCCGCGCTCCGGCGGTGCAGTCGCCGGCCGTTCAGGCCCTGGCAGCAGACATGTTGGATGCTGCAGTGGAACTGCCCGAGCCCGCCGAATACGTCGCCCTCGGTGTGGCGAAGCAGGCTGCGAAGGTTCTGGCTTCCCGGGACTGATATCAGCTGATACTTCTTTGCCGCCGGCCTTTCAATAGGCTGAGGGCTTTGAAGTGTGGCCGGCCTCGTCAATTGAGGGAGAGCTGAGATGCAGTGCGATGGTGAACTGTGCCCAGTCGCTGCGTGTAGAAGGCGGGAGGCTTGTCCCATCTGCTAAACAGGTGTGAGGAATCGTTTCCCCCATTGTCGATGTTTGCCAAAGACGGTGCACCACGGGGGATTGCACACGCAGGAGTACACATGTCGACCTTCTTCGACCTTGACCGGGACCAGTTGGAAACCTATCGCCCCGATAGTTTCGAGCCCGAAGACTTCGATGAATTTTGGGCGGTGACTCTTGAAGAGAATCCTTTCGACCCGCGTTCCGTTCAGCTCGAAGAGGTCACCGATCTGGTGGTGAAGACTCACCGCGTCTTCGACGTGACCTTCGGCGGGTACGCGGGCGATCCGATCAAGGCGTGGCTGACAATTCCTGCAACGGCTCAGCCCGGCGAAGAATTGCCCACCATTGTCGAGTTCCGCGGATACGGCGGTGGACGAGGCCTCCCGTACGAGCACCTCGGCTGGGCGGGCGCGGGCTTTGCGCACCTAGTCATGGACAACCGTGGCCAAGGCGGAAACTGGGGGACAGGGGCGGACACCGTCGATCCGCATCCCCTGGGCGTTGGTCAGTTCGGACTCATGACACGTGGAATCGAAGACCCTCACGACTACTACTTCCGTCGGATCTATATCGACGCGCACCACGCGGTTGAGGCTACTGCGCACCTTCCGCACTGCGACGAGAAGCGGATCATTGTCACCGGGCAAAGTCAGGGTGGCACGCTGTCCGTTGTGGCCGGCGTTCTGAACTCGCGCGTTTTGGCTACAATGCCCGACGTTGCGTGGATGGCCGACTTCCGCCGTGCGGTCGGATTAAGCGAACATACGCCCTATCAGGAAGTTGTCCACTACCTGTCCGTGTTCCGTGGCCGTGACGAGATGGTGTTTGAGACCCTCGCCTACTTTGACATTGTGTCGCTGGGGAAGCGCGCGACGATTCCCGCGTTGTTCTCGACCGGGCTCATGGATATCTGTTGCCCGCCGTCGACGGTGTATGCAGCGAAAAACTGGTGGGGTGAAAAGGTGGTTGAGGCTGGCGGACAGCGACCGAGTGCCCAGATTGATGCCCACGCATTCAACGAGCATGAGGGTGGTGGCCTGTATCAGTGGCACCGTCAGGTGTTGTGGGTGAAAGACTTCTTGGGCCTTGTCGACTGAGTTGTAGAGTGTGAAACGCAGGTGTTGTTATGAAATTGTTGCATAACAATCGAAAATAGCGACTTCGGTGCTTAAATCAGGAAAAATCGCAGTTCAAGGCTAGTTTTTCAGAGTCCGCAAAAGTCCAAGATAGGGGTAAATGTTCCCCGAAAACCGTGTGAAAACGGGTGACAGTTTGTTTTTGTCTTGACGAGGCGTGTGTCACCGTTTATGTTTTGTTTGGGAACAAAAGGGAATTGGGGTTTACCCTCCCTACTAGCCGGCTAGCGGTGGCTATAGGAAGAAACCACCCCAGCCTCCACGGTTCTCCAGAATTGAAGACTGAATGCGCAGGTGGCCTCGTACCCCCTGCGTGAAGGGGAGCAACGCATACTCCCCAGATTCGTGAACATCCCATTTTGAATCACAGACCCGCGGGTCGTGCTGAAGCGACACCGCACAATGGCGAAGGAGCCAAACAATGCGAGGAATTGCAAAGAAGACGCTCGTTGCACTTGCAGCGTCATCCATGGCCTTTGGCATGGCCGCTTGCTCCGCAGAACGCGGTGGCTCGTCCGAATCCGGCGCAGCAGCTGGCGGTGAAGGTGGCCTCATCGGTGTTTCAATGCCGAGTAAGTCCCTCGAGCGCTGGAACCGTGACGGTTCGCACCTCGAAGAACTGCTGAAGGACGAAGGCTACGACGTCTCCCTGCAGTACGCAGACAACAAGGTTGAACAGCAGATCACCCAGATCCAGAACATGATCAACGCAGGCCCCAAGGTCCTCGTTGTCGCCTCCATTGACGGCTCCGCACTGGCTCCCGTTCTAGAACAGGCCAAGTCCGCAGGCATCCCGGTCATCGCATACGACCGCCTGATCCGCGACACCGAAGCAGTCGACTACTACGCGACCTTCGACAACTACAAGGTCGGCCAGCTGCAGGGCCAGTACATCGAAGAATCCCTCGGCCTCAAGGACGGCAAGGGTCCGTTCAACTTCGAACCCTTCTCCGGTTCCCCCGATGACAACAACGCCAAGTTCTTTTTCTCCGGCGCATGGGACGTCCTCTCGCCCTACGTTGAATCCGGCATGCTGACCGTTCCGTCCGGCAAGGCACCGTCATCCGTTGACGATTGGCAGTCCATCGGCATCCAGGCATGGATGTCCACCACCGCACAGTCAGAAATGGAAACCCGCCTCAATTCCTTCTATTCCGACAAGAAGGTTGAAGCCATCCTCTCCCCGAACGACTCCCTCGCACTCGGCATCTCCCAGGCGCTCGACTCGGACGGCTACACCGCCGATGCGTGGCCGGTCCTGACCGGTCAGGACGCCGACCAGGCAAACGTCCAGAACATCATCGCTGGCAAGCAATCCATGACCGTCTGGAAGGACACCCGCGCTCTCGGTGATCGCGTCGCCAAGATGGTCGACCAGATCGTCAAGGGCACTGAGGTCGAGGTCAACGACACCGAGTCCTACGACAACGGCATGAAGGTTGTTCCTTCGTTCCTGCTCGATCCGGTCGTCATCACGAAGGACAACGTCCAAGAGAAGCTCGTTGACTCGGGCTTCTACACGGCAGCAGACCTCGGTCTCTGATCCTCGGACGTAAGTAACTCTCCTAGAAACTGAGGTGAATGATGCAGACCGATGAACTGGTCCTGCGCATGACGCACATCGTCAAGGAGTTCTCCGGTGTGAGGGCCCTCGACGACGTGACGATGGAGGTCCGACGCGGCGAAGTCCACGCCATCTGCGGCGAGAACGGCGCCGGCAAGTCGACCCTCATGAAGGTGCTATCGGGCGTCTACCCGTACGGCTCCTACGACGGCACGATCGAGTACGCCGGTGAGGAGTGCCGATTCAAGTCCATCCGTGAATCGGAGGATGTCGGCATCGTCATCATTCACCAGGAACTGGCGCTGTCCCCGTTCCTGTCCGTTGCGGAAAACATTTTCCTTGGCAACGAACGGGGACGTGCCGGATTCGTTGATTGGCACGAAACCAAGATTCTGGCGAAGGAACTGCTCGACAAGGTCGGTTTGGACGTCAACCCTGACGCGCGCGTCGTCGACCTGGGCGTTGGCCAGCAACAGCTCGTTGAAATCGCAAAGGCATTGTCCAAGGACGTCAAGCTCCTGATCCTGGACGAGCCGACCGCAGCACTCAACGACGATGACTCTGAGCACCTGCTTGAGCTGATGCGTCAGCTCCGCGAAGAGGGCATCACCATGATCATCATCTCCCACAAGCTGGGAGAAATCCGCGAGATCGCCGACTCCACGTCGATCATCCGTGACGGCAAGACCGTCGGCTACATCGACATGCACCGCCCCGAAGGCGTAACCGAAGACGAAATCATCGCCAAGATGGTCGGTCGCGAACTGTCCAACCGCTTCCCGGAGCACACGCCGACCATCGGCGACACAATCCTCGAAGTTTCCAACTGGACCGTTCACCACCCGATCGACACTGGCCGAAAGGTCGTCGACGACGCGAGCTTCGAACTGCGCCGCGGAGAGATCACCGGCCTGGCCGGTCTGATGGGTGCGGGACGTACCGAGCTTGCCATGAGCATCTTCGGTCACCAGTACGGCACCTCGATCAGCGGTGAAGTTCGCAAGAACGGCGAGGTCATCGACACCTCCACCGTGACCAAGGCGATCAGCCACCGCCTGGCATATGTCCCCGAAGACCGCAAGACGATGGGGCTGAACCTGATCCAAGACATTCGCAAGAACGTCACCATTGCAGCCATCGACAAGATCATCAAGGGGCACGTCATCCAGTCCCATGACGAGGATGCGCTGGTCGAAGACTTCCGACAGAAGCTTCGCATCAAGACCTCGTCGATCGACGCACTCGCGTCGTCCCTGTCCGGTGGCAACCAGCAGAAGGTTGTCCTAGCCAAGTGGATCAACACCGATCCCGAGATCCTCATCCTTGACGAGCCGACACGAGGCATCGACGTCGGTGCCAAGTACGAGATCTACCAAATCATTCAGCAACTAGCCGATGAGGGTCACGCTGTCCTCGTCATCTCGTCGGAGTTGCCCGAGCTTCTGGGCATCTGCGATCGCATCTACACAATGAGCCAAGGCATGATCACGGGTGTCGTTCCCGCGGCCGAAGCAACACAGGAATCTCTCATGAAGCTCATGACCAAGGAACGAGTGAAGGAAGCACGATGAAAGAGTCGACCAAACGGCTGCAGGGCAGCCTCCAGCAGTACGGGATTCTCGGTGCGCTCGTCGTCATTGTCATCCTGTTCAACATTCTTACCGGTGGCCGCCTTTTGGCCCCGAACAATATCGCCTCGCTGATTCAGCAGAACGCGTACGTGATGGTCCTGACCATCGGCATGACCATGGTCATCATCGCCCGCCACATCGACCTCGCTGTCGGCTCTGTCGTCGCCTTCGTCGGTGGCGTGGTCGCACTGCTCATGTACCAGATGCACGTTGCGTGGCCACTTGCAGTGGTCATCGGTCTGCTTCTCGGTATCTTGATTGGCTGCTGGCAGGGCTTCTGGGTTGCCTACGTTGGCATCCCCGCGTTCATCGTCACCCTGGGTGGCATGCTCATCTTCCGTGGCCTCGCGATCGTCCTCGTAGAAGCAACCGTTTCCGGTCTGCCGTCGGGCTTCGTGGCCATCGCAGCCGGATCCCTGCCCCCGTTCCTCGGCTACGCGGGCATGCTTGACGTCGTCACTCTGGTTATCGGTATCGCAACGATCGCAGTCGCGCTCTTCTCCTCTTTCCGCCGTCGCGCAAAGGATGTCAAGGCAGGTGCAGCGGTCATCCCGTTCGGATTGTTCGTCACCGGTCAGGTCCTGATAGCCCTGGCAATCGCCTTCGTGACCTACCTGCTCTCCCTGTCCTCCGGTGGGACCCCGATCGTTCTCATCATCATCGGCGTCCTGGTGGTCATCTACTCGTTCGTCATGGCGAAGACGAAGTTCGGTCGTCACATCTACGCCGTTGGTGGCAACCTCCGCGCAGCCCAGCTGTCCGGTATCAACACCAAGCGCACTGACTTCCTGGTCTTCGTGAACATGGGCTTCCTTGCCGCACTCGCCGGCATCATCACGACCTCCCGCGCAGGTGCTGCAGTCGCAACCGCAGGTAACAACTACGAACTCGACGCTATCGCAGCAGCCTTCATCGGTGGTACTGCGGTCTCCGGTGGTATCGGTAAGATCTCCGGTGCCATCATCGGTGCACTCATCATGGGCGTTCTGAACATGGGCCTGTCGATTCTGGCAGTCGACTCCGCATGGCAGCAGTCCATCAAGGGTCTCGTTGTGATTCTCGCAGTCGCTGTTGACCTGATCTCCTCGAAGAAGAACTGAGGTTGAACAAGCGCGTGCTTGATACGCCTTAATCGCAGAGGGTGGTTTAAACACCTGGCTTGAATAATGTGACCCCGAAGGAATTCCTTCGGGGTCACATGCGTCTGTCAGCCTTTGCGCTGTTTCTCAAACGTATTACTAGGCCTCAGATGCGCTCGGCACTGATGCGGTGAGTAATCGTGTAGGTCTGACCTGCCTTTAAATCGATCGCGGTGGCATATCCGGCTTCCGTCAGAGGGTTGGTCGCTGCTGAAACACCTTCACCGAAGTCGAATGCCGAGGTAATCGGTTCGACGCCTAGACAGAGGTTGGTTCCTCCCCACGGAGCACCCTTACGGCCGTGGTTGGAGATCCAGAACATGACGTTATTCAACAGGGTGCGATCCCATTCAAGGGTGGCCTTGTATCCTTCAGCATCGTTGACCAAGGTGACTCGCCCCTCCTTGGGACCCGCGGTCAGAACGATTTCGTCAACCTCTTCGGTTAGGGGAAGGCGAGTCAGATCGATCGTGCCACCGTCAGCTCGAGGTGCCTTGGCAAGGTCGCTGAAACGCGCACCACGTTCAAGAACCGTCGTTCCCGAGTCGGCTGGGAAAGCCCAGAACTCATCGGCTTCGCCGAGCTCGATGTGAGCATCTCCGGTGTTCTTAGGAAGACGGAAGATGGGATGTAGACCAAGTGGCAGACGAGCATCGGTGCGCATGATGATTGAGTCTTCGAATTCAACAGCACCTTCAACGCAGGTCACGCGACGTTCCACGCGCTTTACCGGGTTGTCGTCGGCGTAGTCCAGGCTGAGCAGGGCAGAGTCGGCTTCCAGCGCCTCGACATTCCAACGCAGGTTTGCGGAGGGGCCATGAATCCAGGGGCTGGCACCGTTGTGACCGTTACGCCATCCCTCGGGCAGTTCTTCGGCAGTTTCGGGTGCGGCGCCGAAAGGGACGCAGAGGAAGTCGCCACGAAGCTTGTCCAAAATTGGGGCCTCGGGGAAACCTTCCCACGTGGCAACGTATGAGGGAGTGAACTCTTTATCCGTTCCTGCCTCGAAAAGTGCGGTCGTCATCGCGCCCTGAATTTGGATAGTTGCACGAACCTTACCGGTGCCGATCGAAACGCTCATCTGGACTCCTTCGTCAGTTTTCTTTAGGGCAGTTCCTGTTCTTAGCCTAGTCAATTCCGCTCTCACAACAAGCAATACGCGTTATTGTTAGTTGTTAACAGTGATGATGTTGTTTGTCCGTACTACCCCTGTGCTGGCACCTGCTCACCCAAGGAAACGCCGTGAAATTCATCCTCGCACCCGACTCTTTCAAAGAGAACATGACCGCATTGGAAGCAGTAACGGCAATGGAAAAGGGAATCCATGACGTGTACCCCGATGCCGATTGCGTGCGCGTCCCCATGTCCGACGGTGGTGAAGGCTTCATTGAAGCCGTTGCAACCGCGTGGGGAGCTCGCCGAATCACGGTCGACAGCGTGGATGCCCTGGGCAGACCGATTCAATCCGAATACGCGCTCGCGGACGGGCGAGCCGTCCTTGATGTTGCGTCGTGTGCGGGAATTGAACTGGTCGCTCCCCACGAACGTAATGTCGTCGAATCCAATACTGCTGGCCTCGGCATGATCATTTGCGATGCCCTATCGCGTGGCGCACGCGAACTGCTGATCGGAATCGGTGGGTCCGCCACAAATGACGCTGGCATTGGAATGCTTGTTGAGCTCGGAGCACGTCTTCTCGATGCGGATGGTGCAGAGCTTGCCCCGAAGCTAGAAAACCTCGACCAAGTAGCGAGCGTTGACACGTCTGCCTTGGATGGGTTGCTGGATGGAGTGAGCGTCAAGGTCGCTTGCGACGTGACCAACCCGCTGAACGGGCCTGAAGGCGCCACCGCAGTCTTTGGCCCGCAAAAGGGAGTCCAGCCCGAACAGGTCGAATTCTTCGATTCCCTCCATCTGCATTTCGCCACCGCCAGTGGTCACGGAGACGACGCGCTTCTGCCGGGCTCGGGTGCCGCGGGTGGCCTTGGGTTTGCGCTACGTGCCTTCCTCCATGCGGAGTTGACGCCCGGAATTGACCTTGTCGCCGACGCGGTCGGCTTAGCCGATGCGGTGCAGGGAGCCGACTGGGTGTTCACAGGCGAAGGCTCGGTCGACTCTCAGACGATCAACGGCAAGACCCCCGCTGGGGTCACAGCTATCGCGCGCGCCGCCGGTGTCCCCGTCATGGTCTTCGCCGGCCGAATTAAAGAAGGTGCTGAAATCCTGCTTGAGCACGGCGTTTCCAAGATCGTGAAGGTCGGCGATCCGGCTGAGTCGCTCGAAGAAGCACTGAAGAACGGTCAAAAGAACCTGCGCGCCGCGGTTGCGAGTGCGTTGAACGCTGAGTAATTCGGGCTTCGTAAGGAGTACGACTAAGTAGAGATCCCGGCCTCGTGAATAGGTACGAGGCCGGGATCTTCTGCCATCTTTCACCTCGGATCTGGCCCGAGTGACGAGGTTGAAAGTACTGGTGGGAGCTCAGTAGCCGTGTTCGAGCGCGAATTCTTCCTCGAAGTCTTCCAATGAAACGCCCTTTGTTTCGGGCACGATGTAAATGTAGAAGAGCAGGGAAATCACGTTGATGGCACCGAAGACCGCGTAGGTTTTCGCAGCTCCCAAATGGGCGATCATCACCGGGAATACCCAGGTAACAACCGCGTTCATCAGCCAGCCACACCCGACCGCGAAGCCTTGGGCGACGCCGCGGATGCGGGCGGGGAAGATCTCGGATACGAGAACCCAGTTGACTGTGCCCGACTGCTTCGCGAAGACGAAGAGGGACACGAGGACGACGACGAGCCACGGGACGAACGCCGGGATGTCCGCCGAGATCGTGCCGTCGGCGAGCGTGTAGGGCGCGATCCCGAACGCGAAGACGAGGGCGAGGCTGAAGAGGAAGAAGGTGACGCCCATGTCTTTGATGCGCTTGATTTCCGCTTCGAGGATGTGACGAGGCAACCGGTAGGACGGGATACCGAAACGCATCATGCCACCGGCCATCGGGCCCGCTTCCTTGATATGCACGCGGTGGCCAGCCATGCGCAGATGGTAGGCAGCCGACAAACCGGAGGGGCCGGCGCCAACGATCAGCACGGACTTCCCCGAATCGGGAGCGGTCACCGGAACCGTCCACCCTTCAGCGATTGCCTTGTCGCCAAGGAAGCGCTCGATCGCGTTAATACCAACGGCCTCGTCGACCTGCACACGGTTGCATGCGGTCTGGCACGGGTGGTAGCAGACGCGACCCATCGTTGCCGGTAGCGGGTTGTTGACCATGATTTCACGCCATGCGCCCTCGTAGTCGCCTTCTTCAGCGTGGTAGAGCCACTGCTGAATGTTCTCGCCAGCGGGGCATGCGACGTTACACGGAGGAAGAAGGTTAACGTACACGGGGCGTTCAGTGCGCCATGAACCGGTTTCGTTTGCCAGCGACGACCCCACATTCAGTGTGATCGCGAAGGGCTGAGTTTCCATCGTCATTGTGTGGTCCTCTTCCTTACTTGGCGGTCTCGTCGTCTGCGAAGCGACCCTCGGGATCTTCGGGTGCGCGCAGGACGCGGTCGAGAACGTCTTCGTCTAGCTGATCTGCGTCGATCAAGCCGTAGCGACGGATATTTCGGTCAGCAATCGCCTGCAGGCGTGCCAGAGTTTCAGGATCGCCCCCGCCCTTGAACAGGTGGGCGAAGCGACGTTAAAACCTCTGAATGCACACCCGACTCACCAGCGATCCTACTGATCGCGCCCCCCGACCTCACAGGGTCCCAACACGCCTCCAACGCCATCCGAGTCGCCCGCTCACGCAGCTCATCTGGATACTCCCTCGAAGCAGTCACCACAGTGATCCTTTCTAATCATCACTGCCTCCACCAAACCCAGGGCACAACACCACGCCGCACATCCGTTACCTTGGACTTACTCATCTAGGCTCAACTACGCGTAGTGCTCGATGGGCGTCTGTTGGTTCCGTCGACCTCAACATGTGCACGACGCGTCATGCGCGAAAGCACGCACAGGCGATTCCGTGCGGATATCCTTATCCTACTTGAGTCGCACAGCGACGTGTCGGCACCTCAGGAACAACCCACTCTTGGAGCATTCGCATGAAACGCCACGATGTTATCGTCGACATGGTGAACAGATCCGGATTCGAATCCGTGAACTCCCTCGCCACAGCACTCAATGTGAATGTTTCAACCGTGCGGCGGGATCTCGTTGCTCTTGATGCGGCAAATAGCATCCGACGAACCCATGGAGGTGCCGTCCCTTACTCCGCCACAGCCCATGATGCTACCCCGTGTCCACAGCTTTACGAGAAGCGGGCGATCGGATTCGCCATGGCCGAACGAATCCTTGAAGGCCAGACTGTATTCCTTGACTCGGGCACGACCTGTCTCGAGGTGGCGAGAAGCCTTCAGCACCGCTCACTCACCGTCGTCACTCACGATCTGCCCATCGCTTCGGAGATCCTGAAACATCCCGCTCTAAACCTCATTATCATCGGCGGGGAATTACTCCCACTGAGGACTCACATCTGGGGACCCACCGCCATTGATCAACTCAATCGCATGCGCCTCAACGTTGCGATTTTCGGCACGAGTTCTGTCATGGAAGATGGCATCTACGGCAACTCTGGGTATTCCTTGGAACTACAACGAACCGTTCGTCGGATCGCCTCGGACGCCTTCTTCGTCGCTGACTCTACGAAGTTCGGACGAGAGGCGATGTATAAGATCCTGGGTATCGAGGACTTCAACGCCGGAATCACGGACTCGCTTTTGAGCCCGATCACGGCCGCAAACTATCCGATTCCGCTTATCCGTGCAAGAGTCGCACCCTAGGGGTTCTGATCGGGGAGATTGGTTGAAGGGCTGCGATTCGGAAGTGCGAGCAGGGGGTATCCCTATGTGGTGTGTTAAGCGGCTGGTGGCAGGTTTGTTGTCGGGTTGGGGGTGTAGAGGGCGCCGTCTCGGATCATGGCGTGGTGTGTGAGGATGCGCCGGTGGGCGAGGAGGATGACGGTTTGGTTGTGGCGTTTACCTTGGGTGATCCTTCAGTCGTAGTAGGCCCTTGAGATGGGGTCCGAGCGCAGCGAGGCGAAGGCGGACGGGAACATCGCCTTTTTGAGTCGTTTTTTGCCTGCGTGGGAAACATATTCGCCTCGGATGGAGGATCCAGATCTGCGGGTGACTGGTGTGAGTCCTGCGTGGAGGCAAGGTGTGCGCCGGTTTCGAAGGCGCGTCCGAGGGTCTGGGTGATGAACACGGCGGTCCTGACCCCGATGCTGGGCATGGAGGTCAGGACCTGGTAAAGAGGGTGGGCCTCCACCAGGGCCTCGACCTGAGAGGCGACGTCACGCCTATGGGCGTGCAGGGCGATGAGCTGGCGCGCCAGGTGCGGGAGCACCACGCCAGCGGCGTCGGTGCCGACCAGCACCTCGGACTGGGCGTCCAGGGCGTTGATGATCGTGTTCGCCCAGGTGGCGTGGCGTGTGCGCCTGAACCCGGGTGGATGATGCACACTGACCAAGGATTCCAGTACCAGCACCCGTCCTGGCGCAACCTGATCGACGACAACGGCGGTGTTCAGTCAATGTCACGTAAAGCCAACTGCTACGACAACGCGGTCATGGAGAACTTCTTTGGCCACCTGAGTTGCATAGTTGGGGTGTGTCACGTGGCGAGGTTATCGAGGATGGTTTTCGCGTTTGGGGGATTGTTGGTTGGGCGGTGATGTCGTGTCCGGCGATGCGGATGGTGACGTGACGCAGGGGTCGGAGTTGCCGGATCACGGTTTTGAGGGTTGTTCCGGTGCGGCGTTGAATGTCCCTGGCGACGGCGAGGGCGGTGATGACGACGGTGAGGTGGGTTTCGATGGCGTCGCGTGTGTGGTGGAAGATCGGCCTGGCTTTCAGGTCGGTTTTGCTCATGCGGAAGGACTGGTCGACGTGCCAGAGATCGTGGTACGAGGTGATCACCTTGGAGGCGGGCATGAGGTGTTTGGGGATGTTGGTGACGTAGCCCTTCAATCCCACGAGCATTCGCGCCCGCTCAATACCCTTCTCGTCGATGCTTGCTGATCCGCGGGCTTGGGCGACGAACCGCGCCTTCTTCGCCTGCCGGCGTCCCTCGACGATGTCGCGGGCGCGTTCTTCTTGCAGGCGCAGGGTTTCGTGTCGCGGGCGGCCCGTTTAGCGGAGTAGGCCCAGATCGCCCGCCACGACTTCTCATGTGTATCCGGGTCCCAGACGGGCTCCGCCTTCACTTTCGGATCCGACGAGCCAGAGACCGTACGGACGTGCTGTCTCGGGGTGATGGTGTCAACCAGCTGCCCGTTAGTGAACGCGTCGCCGTGCCAGTGGAAGTGGGCTTCCAGGTCGTGGGGTGCTCGTGTCTGGCGGGCCCCGACAATGAACCGCAAGCCCGCCTCATCCAACTCGCGAAGATTCATCGCGGAGAGCATGCCAGCGTCCGCAACAATAACCATGTCATGGGCGCCGTGGCGTTCTTGGAAGGCTTTGACGGTTGGCAGGATCGTCTGAGTTTCTGCCTTGTTCTCCTCCCAACACGAAACCTCCAGAGGAAAACCGTGTCGGTCCACAAGCAGGCCAACGACGATCTGGGGGTCCACGCGCCGCTCCTTCGAATACCCCGCTTTCCTCAGGTCATCTTCCTTTTCAGCTTCGAAGTACAAGGTCGTCACGTCGTACAAGACCAAAGACAGGTCCCCGCCCGACAGGGCGTGGTGGAAACACACTGTGGCGATCTTCGCCACGGTAGTCGTCCCTGTTGGCCCGCTCCAACGCAGACTGAAGGGAGTTGCGGTGGCGCGCAGCAACGCCGAGCTCTTCGAGGACCAGTCCGGCAGCCCTGGCGGATCCGGGAGAAATGAGGCGGGCGGCGACAAGCTGGAAGAACGCCTCATCACCCAACGCCTCCTCAAACCCGAAGAACCTGTAGACGCTACGGATCGCCTCCAGGAGCAGACGCGACTCCTGGGCGATCACAACCGCCTGGCCTGGAGCCTCCCCCGGCCCAACGCCGAAAGGCAGCCTCTCCTGGCCCAGGCGCAAGTGTTCGCTGGCAATTTTCGTCAGCGCGGCAAGCTCGCCGTCGTTGTGAGCAGTACCGACATGCTCCAGCACGACATCGCGCCGATCGCGGCGCTCAGCGATCTGCACTTTGACCGCCCCATTACGTCCTGGCACCTTGCGAACGAACACCACGAGCCCACAATACCCAGCCCGCGGAGTGTGCCATCCACACCAGCCAAACACAACCCCACCAGGCAAAACACACTCACAAAGAACCGAAATCACACCCAACTGTGCAACTCAGGCGCACGCATCGGGACGGCTGCGGGTTGCCAACATTACCTATGTTCGCACCTTGTCGGGATTCGCCTACACCGCGTTTGTAGTTGACGTTTTCAGTAGAAAGATTGTCGGTGTTGCTACACGCATCCACGATGCGTACCGATGCGTTGCCGATGGAAACGTTAGAGCATGCTCTCACCGCTGCCGGCCGCATCCATGGGGATCAGCTGATTCACCACAGTGACCGAGGCAGCCAGTACGTGTCCTTAAAATACTCTACCGCTTTGGCCGAGTCCGGGATCCGGCCGAGCGTGGGAACAGCCGGCGATTCCTACGACAACGCGCTTGCTGAGACAGTCAACGGTCTCTACAAAGCTGAACTCATTCATGCTCACGGCCCGTGGACGTCAGTGGGAGAAG
Organism: Schaalia turicensis; assembly: GCF_019380255.1. NCBI lineage: Bacteria > Bacillati > Actinomycetota > Actinomycetes > Actinomycetales > Actinomycetaceae > Schaalia > Schaalia turicensis. The sequence goes on along the minus strand of NZ_CP048928.1, from coordinate 1,863,651 downwards.
TCGAACTCGCCACCTTGCGATGGGTGCATTGGCGGAACAACAAGCGTATTCACGAAGCATTGGACTACGCCACCCCACAGGAAATAGAAACCGAGTATTATCTCACTCAGCCCATCACCACAGGGACATAAAAGAAGCGGAACAAAACCCAGGACGCTTCTGTACTGAACCCCAATTCTTGGACAGTGTGATTCTATCCGATGGTGGTTAGTGCGTGTTGCCGGTATTCGTTTGGGGTCATCCCTCCGAGCCGTTCTTGCATACGCTCAGTGTTGTACCACTGTATGTACTCGTCAATCGCTGCGCGTAGCTCGCTGATGGAAACGAATGAGTCATTGTTGAACATTTCTTCTTTCAAGTGAGAAAAGAAGTTCTCCATCACGGAGTTATCGTAACAATTGCCCTTACGGCTCATGGATTGAACGCACTGATGCTCAACTAGCTGACTGATCCATGACTGGTGCTGATAGTGATAACCCTGATCAGTATGAACAAGAACACCTTCAGGATCACCCGCTACACGAAAAGCCTTTTTCAGGCTCAACGCGGACACTTTCGTTGTAGGAGACACCGAAAGAGTGTGAGCAAGAATCGAATGATCACACAAATCCATCACCGGAGACAAATACAGCTTCTGCCCCGAGATCTGGAACTGGGTAATATCGGAGACCCACTGCTGGTTTGGTTTTTCCGTGGCAAACCGCCGATCTAAATGATTATCAGCCCGACGTGGCGTTGTAGCGCGGTAAGAGTTGTAACACTTACGCTTCCTCGTTTTAGAGCGTAAACCGAGCTGCCTCATCAACTTAGCAACAAGCTTGCGCGACACACACCACCCATCACGCAGCAGCTGAAGCCGAACACGGCGATAACCATAACGCTGATGGCTTTTATCGAAAATCTTCTGAATCGCCTGTTTCAACTTCACATGCCGGTCCTGAGCCCGCATCTGCCCCAGCTGATAATAGAACGTCGATCGCGCCAGATTGGCTACCTGTAACAGTACCGGCAACGGGTATTCAGATCTGAGAGTGGCAACCACACGAGTTTTCAGCCTTGCCCCTGCTCCCTCAGATCTCGTAATTTTTTCAAATACGCTACCTCTGCTTTTAACCTCGTATTCTCCTCAATCAACGCAGCATCCGCAACCGTCGCGCTCCTCTCGGGATCAGGGCTAGCGATCAACGTTTTCGGCTTCCTGCCACGCCTTTTCGGGCGTAAGCCCTCATCGCCAGCTAAACGCCACACCCGCACCCAGGAATACACGATATCAACCGAAGAAAAATTGAACTCTGCCGCCAGCTGCGTCGCGGTCTCGCCAGCAAGAAAGCGAGCAACAATCGAGCGCTTGAACTCCCACGAGTAAACAGCTTTCCTATCACGTGCCACAAGCGCCATTCTCCCATGGAGAACCCACCTGTCATAAAGAAGATTCACCGGCCGAAACGACAACCCAAGTTTTCTCGCTGTGGCTCGAGAGCCATACCCCGCCTCAAACGAATCAACAGCCGCCGCTCGCTGCTCCACCGACAACGAACTATCAGGACGCATAACACCCCTAACCCTAAAACTGAACAAATAACCGTCCAACTTTCAGGGTTCAGTACATTCAAATGGGCCTACGCCCGCCACTACACCAGCGAGACCGAGCGCGCAGCGGCCTACCCCGCGTGGATCCACCACTACAATCACCACCGACCCCACACCGCGCTGGCAGGACAATCACCCATCAACCGCGTCCACAACCTCCGTGGGAAGAACAACTAGGGGGATCGGGCTAGGCTGCGGCGGTGACGGCCGCGACGAGGGCGTCGACGGGCTGGCGCACATACCGTTGGGTCATCTCCGGGCGAGCATGACCCAAGACGGCGCCGACAGCGAGAAGATCACGAGTCCCGGCATACATCTTGGTCGCGCACCGATGACGGAGCGTGTACCCGGTCCACGGCCCTTGCAGGGCCCGCGAGAGCAGCTTTGTCACGTACCCGGCGGACAGGTGCCCCTCGATACGCCCCGGGAAGAGGAAACCGTCGCAGGAGGTGAGCGCTCGACGCAGCCCGGGGTGGACGATCGGAACGTACCTGGTCTTCGCCCCCTTCCCCGTCACGTACAATCCGGCGCCGTCCCAATTCTTCGAATGCACGGTCGCGATCTCGCACGCACGCAGTCCCGCATAGGCGCCGAGCAGGATCATCATCTCGACCCGCTTGTCTGCCTCGAGGAGCGCATCGCGGATCACCTTCTCGGGCGCTGGCCGAGCAACACCGGCAGGAGTAGACACAATATCGAGACGCAGCGCCGGATCCTCCTCGATGTACCCTCGCCGTGGAGCCACCGGAAGAAAGTCCCGAAAACGGTCCTCACACTCTTCCTCGTCTCCGGCGTCCACTTCGGATTCGCGAGGATCCTCCGTAGGTCATCGGTCGTCACAGACTCCGGTCCCTCGGGGCTGAGCTTCCGGATCTTCCTCGCATGACACATGTAGGTCCGGATCGTCCCCCTGGACCGTCCAGCAGCAGACATCGCGATCCCCCAGTGCTCGAGAATCTCATCCCAGTGACTCATGACCATCCCTTCGACCCCGACGCCGGGATCGACGTCCGTCCCACCCATGAGCACGAGGGGCAGGACCCGACGGTCGCGGGTCAACCGACGGCGCTTGACCGACAATAGGACGCGCTCGCGGCCGCCTCGGGGGGCTGGGCCTGTTCATGCGGCCTCTTTGCTGAGGTCGCCGCTCGTGAGGGGGAAGGGGATGATCTGTGCAGACCCGTTTACGGACGGTTCATGCGCAGAACTATTCGGCGTTCGGGGCCTGCAAGATGCACGTCATGCTGAACCGGCTCCTGATCGCCGAGCGTTACGGGCACGTCGCCCACTGCACGGTGGAGCGCCTCATGCCGCCTGGGGCTGCGGGGTATCCAGAAGACCAAGACGCCTCACACGACGCGTTCCGCACCACGCGAGCAGTATCCTGTAGTCTTCGCAGACCGCCACTTCTCGGCCTTCCATCCCAAGGAGCTGCGGGTTGCCGACATCACGTATGTGCGCACGTTATCAGGGTGGGTGTACGTCGCCTTCGTCACCGACGTGAACTCGCGCCTAATCGTGGGCTGGCAGACCTTCACCAGCCTGTACACCAACCTTGCCCTGGACGCCTTAAACATGGGCATCTGACAACGACACAGGGACGGCGCAGATCTTGCCGCCATCGTCCACCACTCCGACCGCGCAGTCCAGTACCGGTCTCCGCTATGGGCAGGCTCTTGAGGACTGCCAGGCGGTGGCGTCGGTGGGGTCCAAGGCTGACTCTCACGACAACGCTCTGGCCAAGGGGCACTGAACTTGTTGTACAAGGCGAGCTGATCCGCAACAAGAAACCCTGGAGGTCCACTGATGATGTCGAGGTTGCCACCGCTGAGTGGGTCCACTGGTACAACGCCGCGCGTCCTCACTCCGCGATCGGGATGCTCACCCCCGTCGAGCGCGGGCACGCCCACCACACCAAAACCGGGGCCGAGGTCGCTGACCGCCCCCTACCTAAGACCGCCAAACCAGGTTAAACAAGCCTCCACAAACCCGGGGCTTGACGCTTAACGCCTGACCCAATAACGAAGGACTGCACCGCAGCTATACCGCAACCCAGGACCTGATAGCGGGCGTAACTGCGCGAAAGTTGGAGCGTAATGCGCGAAAACATGCATTAGATGCGCGTTGACAAGCGCGAAAAAATGGGTATTGTTACTGAGTGTGACGTGCACTCCATCACCGTTGATGGGGTGGAGCGTCGGATCCCATGGTCACGAAGGAGTGATGAAATGAAAATGACGAAGCTGGCCGTCACCGCGCTCGCCGGCCTTTCTGCCGTCTCGATGGCAGCATGCAGCTCGGTCGGCTCGACCGGCGCCGCTGATTCGGCTTCCCCGTCCGCTGATTCGGGCGCTTCTAACAAGACGATGGTCACCGTCGTCAAGGTCAAGGGCATCGCCTGGTTCGACCGAATGGATGTCGGCGTCACCGAATGGGGCGAGGAGAACGGCTACGACACCCGCACCGAGGGCGGCGACGACGTCAGCCCGGAGAAGCAGATCCAGATCATTCAGGATCTCATCGCGCAGAAACCCGCGGCGATCACGGTCGTTCCCAACTCTCCGGAAGCGCTGTCCGCCGTGCTCGCCCAGGCGCGCCAGCAGGGCATCAAGGTCGTCTCCCATGAAGCGACGGGCATTCAGAACGTCGACATCGACATCGAAGCCTTCGACAACGCCTCGTACGGCGAAGACATCATGAAGAACATCGGCGAGTGCACGGGCGGAAAGGGCAAGTACGTCCAGTTCGTCGGCGGTCTCACGGCGAAGACCCATATGGAATGGGTCGACGCCGCCTACGAGTATCAGAAGGCCAACTTCCCCGACATGGAGCGCGTCGAGACTCCGATCGAATCGACCGACAACGAGACCGCCGCCTACGAGAAGGCGAAGGAGGTCCTAGGCAAGTACCCCGACATCGCCGCGTTCCAGGGATCCGCGGGCAATGACGTGCCCGGGATCGCCCGCGCGATCGAGGAAGCCGGCCTCCAGGACAAGGTCTGCGTGATGGGCACCTCGATCCCCTCGGCATCCGCGAAGTACCTCGAAACCGGATCCATCGACAAGATCTTCTTCTGGGATCCGGCGCTCGCGGGCAAGGCTCAGCTTCAGATCGCCAAGATCCTCGCCGACGGCGGCACCATCGAAGACGGCACCGACCTCGGAATCGAGGGCTACACCTCGCTGAAGAAGCTCGACGGCTACGACAACGTCTGGGTCGGTGATGCGGCCATCGCCGCCGATGCCGAACAGGCGAAGAAGTTCGATTTCTGACATGTCACGAGGCTGGTTGGCGCCATCGGGCGCCAACCAGCCATGTGGAGGTGCTCAATGAATGAATCGAGACTGGCGCGGGAGCGCGCCCCCTTTCTCGAGGTTGAGGGAATCGTCAAGCAATTCGACGGCGTGAAGGCTCTCGCGGGAGTGGACCTCGCAGTCTTCCCCGGCGAGGTGCTGTGCCTCGCAGGGGAGAACGGCTGCGGAAAATCAACCCTCATCAAGGTGATCTCCGGAGTGCATAAGCCGGATGCTGGCGCAATCCGAATCAACGGACGGGCCATCGACTCCCTTTCTCCACTGGGTGCGATGAAGGCCGGGATCCAGGTCATCTACCAGGACTTCTCGCTCTTCCCCAATCTCTCCGTCGCCGAGAACATCACGATGACGGACGGGGTGTCGAAACGACGCTTCTCCTTCAGCCGGGCGAACAGCCGAGCGCACGCCGAACGGGTCGTGAGCCGTCTCGGAGTCGATCTCGATCTCGATGCGGACGTTGAGACCCTCTCGGTCGCCGACAAGCAACTCTCCGCGATCTGCCGCGCCCTCGCGAATGACGTGAAACTCCTGATCATGGATGAGCCGACGACTGCTCTCACTCAGAAGGAAGTGGAACGCCTATTCCTCGTCGTCGAGAAGCTCCGCGGAGACGGCGTCGCGCTCGTCTTCGTCTCCCACAAGCTTGATGAGGTCAAGCGCATCTCCCAGAGAATCGCGATCATGCGCTCCGGGCGCAACGTCGTCGACAGCCCGGCCGCCGAACTCGACCGCGATCAGATCGCCGAATACATGACCGGCCGCGTCCTCGATCAGACCAGGCGCGTCTCCGCACTCCCCGACGATGCCGAAAAGCGTCTGGAGGTCGAAGGCCTCACCTCGGCCGGAGCGATCTGCGATGTCTCATTCTCGATCCGCAAGGGGGAGATCCTCGGACTCACCGGCCTCCTCGGTTCGGGACGAACGGAAATAGCCGAGGCGCTCTTCGGCCTCCTGCCGATCGACTCGGGACGCATCAAGATCGACGGTCGGGAAGTCCGAATCCGTTCGATCGCCGATTCCATCAGGGCCGAAATCGGCTACGTCCCCGAAGACCGTCTCACGGAGGGCCTCTTCCTCGACAAGTCCATCGCGGACAACGTCATCGCCGCCTCCATCGACCAGCACACCTCGAAGTTCAAGACCTTGCGCGACGGACTCATCCGCAAAACGATCAAGGACTACTTCGACTCCCTCCGGATCAAAGCCCCCGATGTTCAAGCCCCCGTCAGGTCCTTGTCCGGCGGTAATGCGCAAAGGGTCGTCCTCGCCAAATGGCTCGCCCGCCACCCCAAGGTCCTCATCCTGAACGGCCCCACCGTCGGGGTCGACGTGGGGTCGAAGTCGGAGATCCTCGACATCCTCCGGGACCAGGCCGAACGGGGAACGGCGATCCTCATCATCTCCGACGACGCCCCTGAGCTCGTCGCCTGCTGTCACCGGGTGCTCGTCACCCAGGAAGGCCGCATCGAAGCCGAACTCGTCGGCGACGACATTGATGCGGCCGCGATTCGGAAGTTGGTCGTCGCATGAGCTCTTCGCTGAAGACGAGGGGAATAGCCCCCCTCCTCTCCTGGATCAAGGGGCAGAACAACGAGGGCGTGATCCTCCTCGTGCTCCTCGCCCTCGTGATCGTGATGTCCTTCGTCAGTCCGGCGTTCTTCACCGTGTCGACGCTGTTCGCGATCATCCGATCCTCGATCGTCCCGCTGATCTACGCCCTGGGCGTCCTCCTGGTCATCATCTCGGGAGGGATCGACGTCTCCTTCGCCGCGATCGCGGCCTTCGCCTCGTACTCGACGATCGTCTTCCAGCTGACGACCGGGACCGATCTCGGTCTCGCCGGATCCTTTGCGATGGCGATCGTGATCGGCGCCTTCCTCGGACTGATCAACGGATACGTGATCTCGAAGTTCCGACTCCCGACCCTGATCGTCACGCTCGGTACCCAGGGGATCTTCCAGGGATTCCTCCTCGCCTACGTCGGCTCGAAGTACATCGCTCAGCTCCCGGAGGGGATGGCCTCGGTCTCCACGACGAACATCGTCACGATGAAGACCGAGACCGGTGTCGCCCTCCTGCCCGTCATGATCATCCCGGCGCTCCTCCTCGCTGCGGGCGTCGCGCTCATCCTGTCGAAAACGATGTTCGGGCGGTCGATCTACGCGATCGGCGGAGACATCGAGTCCGCGACCCGGGCCGGAATCCGGGTGAAGCGAAGCCAGATCAAGGTCTATGTGATCGTCGGCGTCATGGCCGCAATCGCGGGAATGATCTACATGATCATGGGCCGCTCCGCCAATCCCCAGGAACTCGTCGGCAACGAGCTCGACATCATCGCAGCGGTCGTTCTCGGCGGGGCGTCGATCTTCGGCGGGAGGGGATCGGTACGGGGGACCGTGCTCGGCGTCCTCCTCGTTCAGCTCATCAATAACAGCCTGATCCTCGTCGGAGTGCCGAGCGCATGGCAGCGCACAGCCGTCGGCGTCCTTCTCATCGTCGGCGTGGGAATCCAGGCGCTCTCCGCTCGCCGGAATCGTCGGCGGGCTTCCAACGAGATTGAGGAGGTCGTGCGATGACGCGGAATCTCGGCCGCGCAATGCGGGACGCGAACGATCAGATCGATAGCCGTGCGACGGCACTGCTGGGCAGGCTGCGTCGCAATACGGGGATCGTCCGCATGGTCGCTCTCATGCTCCTCGCCCTGCTCTTCTTCACGGTCACCTCGCCCTCGGTATTCCTCACGGGGCTCAACCTGCAGAACATGCTGCTCGCCGTGCCCGAAATCGGGATCCTCGCCGTGGCCATGATGATCTCGATGCTCACGGGCGGTATCGATCTCTCCCTCGTGTCCATTGCGAATCTCGCCGCGATCACCATCTCGACGACGTTCACGGCCCTTGCGGCGAGCGATCCGACGCGCGCCGAGGCGATGGGGCCCCTCCTGATCCTCCTCGCTCTCGCCGTCGGCATCGGCGCAGGAGCGGTGAACGGGATTCTCATCGCCTTCGTCGGAGTCACCCCGATTCTCGCCACCCTGGCCACCATGCAGATCTTCAACGGCCTCGCAGTCGTATGGACCGGGGGGAAGACCCTCTACGGCTCGCCCGCCGCACTCACCGCATTCGGACAGACCGCAGTCGCAGGGATCCCGGTCCTGTTCCTCGTCTTCGTCGCCGTCGCCCTCATCGTCGGATTCCTCATCAACAAGACTCCCCTCGGTCTCGGGCTGGAGCTTGAAGGCTCGAACTCCGTCGCAGCGAAGTTCTCCGGAATCCGTTCGAGAAGCCTGCTGATGCGCTCTTATCTCCTCACGGGCTTGCTCGGAGCAGTCACGGGAATCGTCTTCATCTCACGGAACCCGACTGCTTCGGCCGACTACGGGGCCTCATACGTGCTGCTCGTCATCGTCATCGCCGTTCTCGGCGGGACGAACCCGAACGGCGGATTCGCAACGGTCGTGGGGGTCTTCCTCGCCGCGATGACCCTCCAGATCGTCCAATCGGGATTCACGGCGATGAGGCTGTCCACCTTCCAGTATTCGATCGCTCAGGGACTGATCCTCATCGGTGTTCTCGTCATCGACCGCATCGATTGGAGGGCGCTGTTCAAACGGAAATGAGTCACCCTCCCATCCCGCTCATCGAAATCGAACTATCACGAAAGGACTGACATGAAGAAGATCATCAATGACCCCGCCGACTTCGTCGATGAAATGGTCGAGGGCATCCTCCTTGCTCATCCCGACGAAGTGAAGACCCCCGGAGAGGACAAGCGCGTGCTCGTCCGAGCAGATGCTCCCCTGACGGGGAAGGTCGGCATCATCACCGGTGGCGGCTCAGGCCACCTCCCTCTCTTCAAGGGCTATGTCGGCAAGGGGCTGTGCTCGGGCGTCGCCATCGGGAACGTCTTCTCCTCGCCGAGCGTTCAGCAGATCGCTGATGCTGCGAAGGCCGTTGATGGGGGCAGGGGAGTCCTCTTCCTCTACGGCAACTACGGCGGCGATGTCTTCAACTTCGATCTCGCCTCCGACATGCTCGAACTCGACGACATCGAGACCAAGACGGTCCTCGGTCGCGACGATGTCGCCTCCCAGCCGAAGGATCGCAAGCTCGATCGTCGCGGCGTCGCGGGAATCTTCTTCGCATACAAGGCTGCGGGAGCCGCCGCCGAGCGCGGCGACGACCTCGAAAGGGTCGCCGAAATCGCCGAACGCGTCGTCGACAACACGGCGACGATGGGCGTCGGACTCTCCCCCACGATCCTGCCGACCACCGGAGCGCCGAGCTTCGAGTTGCCCGACGGTGAAATGGAGATCGGCATCGGCATCCACGGAGAGCCGGGCATCCACCGGGGGGCCTTGACGACGGCGGACGAGATCGCGGATTCGATCTTCGATGCGGTGAGCGCCGACCTGGATCTTGCGAGCGGCGATCGTGTGGCGGTGCTCGTCAACGGCCTGGGCGCCACGCCGCTCGAGGAGCTCTACCTCCTCTACCGTCGGGTCCACCAGCGGCTCGAAGGCCTCGGCGTGAAGATCGAGCGCCGCTACATCGGCGAATACGCCACGAGCCTGGAAATGGCCGGAGCCTCGATCTCCCTGCTCAAGCTGGACGATGAGATGCTCGATCTCCTCGACGCCCCCGCCCGCTCCCCCTTCTTCGAGGAGGTCGGCCGCTGATGAGGACGACTGAGCTGATCGAGCAGATCACGAAGACGATGACGCTCCTCATCGACTCCGCCGATGAACTCCGGGACCTCGACCAGGTCCTCGGCGACGGTGATCTCGGCATCACCGTTTCCGCCGGGGCGAAGGCCGTGATCGAGGCGCTTGCAGCCGCTCCGGAGCTCGCTGAGCCGAGCGAGGTTGCGAAGACCTGCGCCCGTGCGTTCGCGAATGCGAACCCTTCGACAATGGCGGCACTCGTCGCAGGCGGTCTTCTTGCAGGATCGAAAGTCTGGTCGGGCATCGACGAGATCGGTGTCGCGGAGGCCGAACAGTTCATCCGTGCCGCAGCTGGCTCAATTTCGCATCGCGGCAAGAGCCAGGTTGGGGACAAGACCATCCTTGACGCGATGGTTCCCACGGCAGATGCGATTGCGGATCATGTCGATGATGAAGATGTGTTGATTTTTGCAATCGAAGCTGCGTCCTCCGCTGTCGTTGAAACACGGAGTCTTCAATCTCGAAAGGGAAGGGCATCGTGGTTGCAGGACCGGAGCATCGGATTGCAAGATCCGGGTGCAACAGCCTTTCTTCGCGCGCTTGAAGCATGGCGGGACGCCGCTTCAGGGACGGTTGGGCCGAAGGGTGCTATCGACTGATTGATGATGAGAATGCAGGTGCCCGGCGTTCGAGTGACTGCAGGGCACCTGCATTTGTTTTGGAGAGAACAGGCTTGAGTGAATGCTCTCAGCGGCGCGTGGACTAACCGATCCCCTCGCCTGCGATCCGGTGCCGGACCTCGTAGGTCCGTCCGGCTTCAAAATCAATGACGGTCGAGTATCCGGCCTTCCTCAGGGGGTTTTCGTTGGCGGAGACTCCCTGCCCAAAGTCGAAGGCCGAGGTGATCGGTTCGACCCCGAGACAGAGGTTCGTCCCGCCCCAGGGAAGCCCCTTGCGCCCGCGGTTGGATATCCACAGCATCGCGTTCTGGAGGTATTTCGGATCCCATTCGACGGCGACGCGGTAGCCTTCCGCCTCGTTGACGAGGGCGATCCGAGGCTCCTTTGGGCCTGCGATGAGAACGATCTCGTCGACCTCGTCGCCGACGCGGTGGGGCTCGCGAACGCGGTCGCCGGCGCCGATTGGGTATTCACCGGCGAGGGGTCCGTGGACTCCCAGACGATCAACGGGAAGACCCCCGCCGGAGTCGCCGCGATCGCGTCGGCCGCCGGTGTGCCAGTGATGATCTTCGCCGGTCGAATCAAGGAGGGCCCCGAGGTCCTCCTGGACCACGGGGTGTCGCGCATCGTCAAGGTCGGAGACCCCGACGAGCCGCTCGCTGAGGCCCTGCGCAACGGTCAGAAGAACCTCCGTGCGCACGACGAAGCGGCCGGAACCCGTCACGAGATCCGGCCGCTCCCCTCGAATGGGCGCCCCGCCCCGACCTCGTGAACGAGGAGGAGCGGGAGGACGTCACTCCCCGTACTTCGCGGCGAAGGACTCCTCGAGGCGCTCGAGCGACGTCCCCTTCGTCTCGGGGACGATGAAGAGGTAGAAGCAGAGCGAGACGACGTTGATCGCGCCGAAGGCCGCGTAGGTCCACGCCGCGCCGAGGTGGGCGATCATCACCGGGAACACCCAGGTAACAACCGCGTTCATCAGCCAGCCACACCCGACCGCGAAGCCTTGGGCGATGCCACGGATGCGGGCGGGGAAGATCTCGGATACGAGAACCCAGTTGACCGTGCCCGACTGCTTCGCAAACACGAACAGGGACACCAGAATGACGACCAGCCAGGGCAGGAAGACAGGGATCGTCGAATCGATGGTGCCATCAAGGCGCGTGTACGGGGTGATACCGACGGCGAACACGATAGCCAGAGAGAACAGGAAGAACGTCACGCCGCTCTCCTGGTAAATACCGACGGTACGACGCTTCAGGCGTGCGACCAGCCAGAGGCCAAAAGCGGCGCCGATCGTGGCGACCGCGCCCGTAATGACGTTGATCGTGATGGCATCGGCGGACGAGAAACCGGCGGCATGCAGGATCTTCGGCAGGTAGTACATTGCCGTGTTGATGCCGGTCAGCTGGTCGAAACACGCGAGCCCGATACCGATGAACACCAAGCGACGTGTCCACTTCACCTTGAAGGTGCGATGCAATGACCAGTGACCTTCTTCATCGATTTTTTGGTGAAGATCGATCATCTGGCGAACTTCAGAGGCGACGTCATCGTGTTCGGGGTTACGGATGCGCTTCAGTGAGCCGATGGCTTCGGCGTAGTGGAGGTTCGCGGCGTACCAGCGTCCAGATTCGGGCATCATGCGCATACCGATCCAGAGGGCGATCGCCGGGATCGTAGCCAGGACAAGCATCCAGCGCCAGGCTGAACCGTTGCCGTCCGAAACGGCGAGGTTCGCGACCTGAGATGCCTGATCCCACGAGTACCAGGAGCCGGCATTGAGCGTGCCTGTTGCATCCGACGCGACCTGCACCTGCGGGCCACCGTGGGCGCGCGAGAGCATTGCGTTCATCGAGTAGGCGAGCAGTTGACCAAAGACGATCATGAACTGGTCAAGCGCGACCAGCTGACCTCGTACGCGCGTGGGCGCAGATTCGGACAGGTAAATCGGGACGGTTGCCGAGGCCCCGCCGACCGCCCAGCCGAGGATGAAGCGGAAGAAATACAGGATCCAAACGTTCGGTGACAGAGTGCAACCGAGTGTGCCGATCACGAAGATGACGGCGAGGATCAGAATGTTGTGGCGGCGTCCGTAGCGGTCAGAGAGACGACCGCCGATGATTGCGCCGAAGGCCGCACCGATTGCGAGGAATGCGCCGACTAGGCCTTCTTCGAACTCGTTGATTGTAAGGCCACCCGCGTCGGTGGGCATGTACATGTAGGGCAGGGCGCCAGCGATGACGCCGGTGTCGTAGCCGAAGAGTAGGGATCCAAAAGTGGCGATTGTCGCCAGTAGTGCGATTTTGCGCGGTTTACCGGATGGTGGCGTGTTCTCAACCAGCGTGCGGAGTTCAGCTTCGGAAAGATGAGCGTTCTTTCCGCGATGAGCGCTTGAAGTCATACCCCTATCTTGCACGAATGAACACGCTAAATCACCTGATCTGCGCATACTTCCGGGAAAGAATGGGGTAGCCACGCGTTGTTTTCACCCGGTTTCATGGCTAGGGGGTGATTGCAATTTGGTTTCTACATGGTTGGGTTCAGAATTTTGGCTCTGTTGCAAAAATCGTGAAGCTTGAGCATGCTTGGCGGAGATTGGACGGACGGAACGATGACGGATTTCAAGTGGCGCCATTTCCAGGGTGATGTGATCCTGTGGGCGGTGCGCTGGTATTGTCGCTATCCGATCAGCTATCGCGACCTTGAGGAAATGCTGGCGGAACGCGGCATTTCGGTCGACCATACGACGATCTATCGCTGGGTCCAGTGCTACGCCCCGGAGATGGAGAAGCGGCTGCGCTGGTTCTGGCGGCGTGGCTTTGATCCGAGCTGGCGCCTGGATGAAACCTACGTCAAGGTGCGGGGCAAGTGGACCTACCTGTACCGGGCAGTCGACAAGCGGGGCGACACGATCGATTTCTACCTGTCGCCGACCCGCAGCGCCAAGGCAGCGAAGCGGTTCCTGGGCAAGGCCCTGCGAGGCCTGAAGCACTGGGAAAAGCCTGCCACGCTCAATACCGACAAAGCGCCGAGCTATGGTGCAGCGATCACCGAATTGAAGCGCGAAGGAAAGCTGGACCGGGAGACGGCCCACCGGCAGGTGAAGTATCTCAATAACGTGATCGAGGCCGATCACGGAAAGCTCAAGATACTGATCAAGCCGGTGCGCGGTTTCAAATCGATCCCCACGGCCTATGCCACGATCAAGGGATTCGAAGTCATGCGAGCCCTGCGCAAAGGACAGGCTCGCCCCTGGTGCCTGCAGCCCGGCATCAGGGGCGAGGTGCGCCTTGTGGAGAGAGCTTTTGGCATTGGGCCCTCGGCGCTGACGGAGGCCATGGGCATGCTCAACCACCATTTCGCAGCAGCCGCCTGATCGGCGCAGAGCGACAGCCTACCTCTGACTGCCGCCAATCTTTGCAACAGAGCCGGTGAGGGTGCTATCCCATAGCGCCCGATCTTCTGGCCGCTTGGGATTCCAGAATAGAAAAGCGCGCTTGGCAATGACGACGTTCTCAATGCCGAAGTCATTGCCTTGCTCGCCGGCAAGCGAAATCATGGATGAAAACAGGCGTTGCGCCTGATTGCGAAGGGTGGCCGTGTAACGGCCATCGGTGTGCATTCCGAGCCTTTGTAGAAATTCCGATTGCGACCGGCCAAGGTTCAACACGGGGTCTTTCGTTCGCACGGCCTCGGTGCATATCCAAGCAAGCAAGGTGCGCGGCATAGAACCGTAGGGCAGGCCGATGCTCGGCTTGCCCATGATCGACAAGGTGACGATGCCATTGGTGCGCTCAAAGTAGCTGGTCTTGGGGTCGGTGTGGGGCATGGTCGCTTGCACAAGGCAACGGGCCATGTAGCCGACTAAGCCAGCTTCGCGGGCATCCTCCATTTCGAGCGCGAGGCTCGTCTTGATGATCTCGTTGATACGATGGCCGGGGGCTTTGTTGTTCTTAGGCATGTTGTTCCCTCCCCGGCATGGTGATGGTTGGTCTAGTGTTTGTGGGTTTGATGTTCCGGCGTTTGATGAACAGGCGCAAGGTGTGAGGGCTGACGCCTAACAACTCGGCTGCGCGACTTTGCGGCAAGCCAAGGTTCACGTATGCCTGTACTTCATCAATACGGCTGTCCAGCTTCAAGGCGCTCGATTTGCTGCCCTTGGGTCGCCCGAGCGTCTTGCCGCGCTCTCTGGCGACTTGTAGCGCCTCGGTGGTACGTGCCTGAATGAAATGCCGCTCGATCTGTGCAGCCAAGCCAAGCACGGTTGCCATGATGTCGCTTTGTAGGCTGCCGTCCATGATGATCTTCTGTTTGGTCACATGGACGATTAGGCCGCGCTCGCTCGCCGCTTTGAGAATTTCCAAGGCGGCGAGGGCGGAACCGGCAATGCGCGTAATCTCCGGCGTCAGTAGCACGTCGCCACGCTCGGCCTTTTCGATGATTGCTCCGAGCTTGCGCTTGCGCCAGTCCTTTGCTCTGCTGGCAATTTCTTCCTCGATCTGTAGCGGCGCGAAGCCTTTGGCGTTCGCGTATTCGAGCAAACCGTATTTTTGGTTTTCCGGGTCTTGGCCGTCACGCGAAACCCGGAGATAGGCATAGTATTTTGGCATTTGCAGGGAAAACGTCAGATTCGGTTAAACATGCCTCATTCTAGCGCAGATTAAATAGGAATTAAATACCCTGTTGCGGTATAGATAAAACGTTGGTTTGTTCTGCCCTATGAGCGTACAAAAAAGGCCGGGTGAGTGGCCCGGCCTTCGTTTAGGTGCTGAATAGGATTGGTTCTGGTGCCAGCCTCATGAGAAGCGCGTCATAAAACCACATGAGGGCCGACGCACCAAGGCCGACGCCTGCGACCGATAGCATGATGTGGGTCTTATTGGCCGAGTCCAGCCCAAGCCACATGATCGGTAGGGTGATGAGACTGGCGAACGAAGCCAAGCCGAGAAGAAAGCGCACCGGGCCGCGCAGCCACCAGAGAATGAGGAACACCAGATGTCGTTTTCAGAAGACGGCTGCACTGAACGTCAGAAGCCGACTGCACTATAGCAGCGGAGGGGTTGGATCCATCAGGCAACGACGGGCTGCTGCCGGCCATCAGCGGACGCAGGGAGGACTTTCCGCAACCGGCCGTTCGATGCGGCACCGATGGCCTTCGCGCAGGGGTAGTGAATCCGCCAGGATTGACTTGCGCTGCCCTACCTCTCACTAGTGAGGGGCGGCAGCGCATCAAGCGGTGAGCGCACTCCGGCACCGCCAACTTTCAGCACATGCGTGTAAATCATCGTCGTAGAGACGTCGGAATGGCCGAGCAGATCCTGCACGGTTCGAATGTCGTAACCGCTGCGGAGCAAGGCCGTCGCGAACGAGTGGCGGAGGGTGTGCGGTGTGGCGGGCTTCGTGATGCCTGCTTGTTCTACGGCACGTTTGAAGGCGCGCTGAAAGGTCTGGTCATACATGTGATGGCGACGCACGACACCGCTCCGTGGATCGGTCGAATGCGTGTGCTGCGCAAAAACCCAGAACCACGGCCAGGAATGCCCGGCGCGCGGATACTTCCGCTCAAGGGCGTCGGGAAGCGCAACGCCGCTGCGGCCCTCGGCCTGGTCCTTCAGCCACCATGCCCGTGCACGCGACAGCTGCTCGCGCAGGCTGGGTGCCAAGCTCTCGGGTAACATCAAGGCCCGATCCTTGGAGCCCTTGCCCTCCCGCACGATGATCGTGCCGTGATCGAAATCCAGATCCTTGACCCGCAGTTGCAAACCCTCACTGATCCGCATGCCCGTTCCATACAGAAGCTGGGCGAACAAACGATGCTCGCCTTCCAGAAAACCGAGGATGCGAACCACTTCATCCGGGGTCAGCACCACCGGCAAGCGCCGCGACGGCCGAGGTCTTCCGATCTCCTGAAGCCAGGGCAGATCCGTGCACAGCACCTTGCCGTAGAAGAACAGCAAGGCCGCCAATGCCTGACGATGCGTGGAGACCGAAACCTTGCGCTCGTTCGCCAGCCAGGACAGAAATGCCTCGACTTCGCTGCTGCCCAAGGTTGCCGGGTGACGCACACCGTGGAAACGGATGAAGGCACGAACCCAGTGGACATAAGCCTGTTCGGTTCGTAAACTGTAATGCAAGTAGCGTATGCGCTCACGCAACTGGTCCAGAACCTTGACCGAACGCAGCGGTGGTAACGGCGCAGTGGCGGTTTTCATGGCTTGTTATGACTGTTTTTTTGTACAGTCTATGCCTCGGGCATCCAAGCAGCAAGCGCGTTACGCCGTGGGTCGATGTTTGATGTTATGGAGCAGCAACGATGTTACGCAGCAGGGTGACGGTGTTCGGCATTCTGAATCTCACCGAGGACTCCTTCTTCGATGAGAGCCGGCGGCTAGACCCCGCCGGCGCTGTCACCGCGGCGATCGAAATGCTGCGAGTCGGATCAGACGTCGTGGATGTCGGACCGGCCGCCAGCCATCCGGACGCGAGGCCTGTATCGCCGGCCGATGAGATCAGACGTATTGCGCCGCTCTTAGACGCCCTGTCCGATCAGATGCACCGTGTTTCAATCGACAGCTTCCAACCGGAAACCCAGCGCTATGCGCTCAAGCGCGGCGTGGGCTACCTGAACGATATCCAAGGATTTCCTGACCCTGCGCTCTATCCCGATATTGCTGAGGCGGACTGCAGGCTGGTGGTTATGCACTCAGCGCAGCGGGATGGCATCGCCACCCGCACCGGTCACCTTCGACCCGAAGACGCGCTCGACGAGATTGTGCGGTTCTTCGAGGCGCGGGTTTCCGCCTTGCGACGGAGCGGGGTCGCTGCCGACCGGCTCATCCTCGATCCGGGGATGGGATTTTTCTTGAGCCCCGCACCGGAAACATCGCTGCACGTGCTGTCGAACCTTCAAAAGCTGAAGTCGGCGTTGGGGCTTCCGCTATTGGTCTCGGTGTCGCGGAAATCCTTCTTGGGCGCCACCGTTGGCCTTCCTGTAAAGGATCTGGGTCCAGCGAGCCTTGCGGCGGAACTTCACGCGATCGGCAATGGCGCTGACTACGTCCGCACCCACGCGCCTGGAGATCTGCGAAGCGCAATCACCTTCTCGGAAACCCTCGCGAAATTTCGCAGTCGCGACGCCAGAGACCGAGGGTTAGATCATGCCTAGCATTCACCTTCCGGCCGCCCGCTAGCGGACCCTGGTCAGGTTCCGCGAAGGTGGGCGCAGACATGCTGGGCTCGTCAGGATCAAACTGCACTATGAGGCGGCGGTTCATACCGCGCCAGGGGAGCGAATGGACAGCGAGGAGCCTCCGAACGTTCGGGTCGCCTGCTCGGGTGATATCGACGAGGTTGTGCGGCTGATGCACGACGCTGCGGCGTGGATGTCCGCCAAGGGAACGCCCGCCTGGGACGTCGCGCGGATCGACCGGACATTCGCGGAGACCTTCGTCCTGAGATCCGAGCTCCTAGTCGCGAGTTGCAGCGACGGCATCGTCGGCTGTTGCACCTTGTCGGCCGAGGATCCCGAGTTCTGGCCCGACGCCCTCAAGGGGGAGGCCGCATATCTGCACAAGCTCGCGGTGCGACGGACACATGCGGGCCGGGGTGTCAGCTCCGCGCTGATCGAGGCTTGCCGCCATGCCGCGCGAACGCAGGGGTGCGCCAAGCTGCGGCTCGACTGCCACCCGAACCTGCGTGGCCTATACGAGCGGCTCGGATTCACCCACGTCGACACTTTCAATCCCGGCTGGGATCCAACCTTCATCGCAGAACGCCTAGAACTCGAAATCTAACGTCCGTTCGGGCATCGAGGTCCATGTCGGGGTGGGACGGGCCCGTGGCTTCAAGATCACTTGCAGTCCGACCGCGATGTCTTGGTTGCGCGAGAGGTTGTCGATATCCTCCACTTCCATCATCAACCCTGGATAATGCCGCCGCCGTCATCGCCGCCGACGCCCGTGCCGGGCTTTTCGGGCCTGTCAGGCTTGCTCGGCCTTCAGCCTGCCTGGGCGAGATCTCCGGCGGACGGATTAACGGCGGAGCTTCGCCGCCTTTCGTGCGTGTGAAGGCCGAAGATAGTTCTCTCAAAAACATCCGTTTATGAGAGATACCAAATGTCATTTTCAGAAGACGACTGCACCAGTTGATTGGGCGTAATGGCTGTTGTGCAGCCAGCTCCTGACAGTTCAATATCAGAAGTGATCTGCACCAATCTCGACTATGCTCAATACTTGTGTGGGCTCTGTTGCAAAAATCGTGAAGCTTGAGCATGCTTGGCGGAGATTGGACGGACGGAACGATGACGGATTTCAAGTGGCGCCATTTCCAGGGTGATGTGATCCTGTGGGCGGTGCGCTGGTATTGTCGCTATCCGATCAGCTATCGCGACCTTGAGGAAATGCTGGCGGAACGCGGCATTTCGGTCGACCATACGACGATCTATCGCTGGGTCCAGTGCTACGCCCCGGAGATGGAGAAGCGGCTGCGCTGGTTCTGGCGGCGTGGCTTTGATCCGAGCTGGCGCCTGGATGAAACCTACGTCAAGGTGCGGGGCAAGTGGACCTACCTGTACCGGGCAGTCGACAAGCGGGGCGACACGATCGATTTCTACCTGTCGCCGACCCGCAGCGCCAAGGCAGCGAAGCGGTTCCTGGGCAAGGCCCTGCGAGGCCTGAAGCACTGGGAAAAGCCTGCCACGCTCAATACCGACAAAGCGCCGAGCTATGGTGCAGCGATCACCGAATTGAAGCGCGAAGGAAAGCTGGACCGGGAGACGGCCCACCGGCAGGTGAAGTATCTCAATAACGTGATCGAGGCCGATCACGGAAAGCTCAAGATACTGATCAAGCCGGTGCGCGGTTTCAAATCGATCCCCACGGCCTATGCCACGATCAAGGGATTCGAAGTCATGCGAGCCCTGCGCAAAGGACAGGCTCGCCCCTGGTGCCTGCAGCCCGGCATCAGGGGCGAGGTGCGCCTTGTGGAGAGAGCTTTTGGCATTGGGCCCTCGGCGCTGACGGAGGCCATGGGCATGCTCAACCACCATTTCGCAGCAGCCGCCTGATCGGCGCAGAGCGACAGCCTACCTCTGACTGCCGCCAATCTTTGCAACAGAGCCCGCGTGAGCACGACGGATCAGAACCTTGACCGTCAGCGCCTCGCAATAGGGGGTTGCGACAAAGTTTTCGAGGATCGTGTCTCGGGCGGAAGTCGCGAGGGCCGCAAAGGCCTAGCGGACGCCATGAGTTACGTGCGCGAAGGAGACCTTCTCGTCGTTGCCTCGATGGATCGACTCGCCCGCTCCCTGCGCGACCTCGAGGGGATCGTGCGCACTCTCGTAAACAAGGGTGTCGTTGTCCAGTTCGTCAAAGAGGACCTGTTCTTCCGCAAGGAGAGCGAGGACCCCTACGCCATGTTTCAGCTACACCTCATTGGTGCCGTGGCAGAGCTCGAGCGCTCACTCATTCGCGAACGCCAACGCGAGGGGATTGCGGCCGCCAGAGCCAAGGGTAAGAGGCTCGGGAGAAAGCGCCTATTGACTTCGGAGCAGATTCAGCGGGCGAGGATCCAGGCGCGTGAAGGTGTGCCGAAGGCGAGGATTGCGCGCGAGCTCGGCGTTAGCCGCGCAACCCTGTACCGCTACCTCGAGATTCCCAAGCTTCCCCTAGATTGAGAGCCTGCCTCGCGCTACCGTGATACGTGACCACCGTCACTGTCAAAGGGGAAGTTATGTCGTACATCGTTCGTGAAGGAAACCTCGCCGCAACTCCTGAGCTTCGCGAGGGCGCAAAGAGTGGGGCCAAGTACACCTATGCGCGCGTTATCGTCACGGACCGCATCCGCACACCCGAGGGGGAGTTCGTCGATGGGGCACCCGTGGCTTACAACCTCACAGTGTTTGGGGCGCAGGCCGAGCAACTCGTTGATGCCGCTAATGCCAGTGGAAATATCAAACTTGTCTTCGGAGGCGACTACAGCGTGCGTTCCTATACCTCCAGGGAGGGAGAGTCGCGCGTGAGCCATGATGTTCGTGTTGATGTGATCGGCGTGAGCCTTCGTGGCCAGGAAGTGCGTGCACAGTCCTTGCGAGCTTCGCGTGCTAGCGATGTTCCTGCCCCGAGTGATGATCCGGCCGCGTACTGGGGAAGTCCTGACCCTGCCTAGTCCTGTGCGCTGTTTCGTGCAATCTGTACTTGCCAGTGCAGTTTGGTGACCCGCGGATTCGAGGGCAAGAAAACACGAAGTGTTTTCGCGGCAGCTTTTTAGCGTTCCCACCCGTTGTCGTGGTCCTTGCTGTGGAGGCGTGGACGGGCTTGAAAGTTATCTGCGCTCAAGTGGAAGTCTGCGATCGATGCCCTTGCATAGGGCGTAATTTACGCCCTATAATGGAGGTGAAGGCAACGCCGAAGGGGCGGGCCACAGAAACCGAAAGGGTTGAATGATGCACTTGACGACGAGGATTGCTTATCGTTACCACGGCCAGGGCCGTGAGCGGGTGGAGACGCTGGGGGAGATTCTGGCGTGGACTCGCGCCGATGAGGGCGCTATGTGCCGCTTCGGGGAGATGGAAGAGGCCATGCGTACCCGTGGTGATCTTCCCGCCTATGACGAGGACGAGGGCGAGCTTGACGAAACTAAAGAGTTCGATTTGGAGCGCGACTTTGCGAAGGTGACGCTTGAGGACTTGTCTCGCCTCCTCGACGATGCTGGCGTTCGTATCTGGAGGCGGCCGCGTATGTCCAACGCGGACTTTCGCGCTATGCGTGAGTATCTGGGGCTTCCGGCACAGTGGCTTGCAGAACGGCTTGAGGTAAACACTCGCACCGTCCAAAAGTGGGACTCCGGCGAGGCGCGAATCCCCGAAGGGATCAGCTTGCAGATGGAGTCACTGGAAAGTTTTACCGGGGGAGTGGTGGCACGTTTCGTGGACGAACTCCACGACGATGCCGAGGTGTACTTCGAGATCCCGAGGACGCACGAGGACCTTGAGGAAGTGGAGGAGTACGCCGATATGCCGCTTGATTGGTGGCGCATGGTGGGCGCGCGCGTACGCACCGAACACGGCGCAGTCCTTGGGTGGATGTAGCGCGTAATTGTGATGCAGCTGGGCCCGGGAGTCACGAAGGTGGCGCCCGGGCCCTATGTCGTGCTGGCGCGCACCGCATGCGCGGTGCTTGCCGTCGAAGAAGACTGCCGAAGAGTCCCGTGGTGGTTCAGTTAGCCATGGAGACTTTCAGGGTGATGTGCGGCCGGTCCTGGGTGCCGAACCGTGGTCACTTTCCCAATGCTTTGAAGTGGGCCGCCCCCTGGCTTGAACATATGGCGATGAAAACTAGACTTCAAGTAGTTGAACTTTTGGTATGGAGATGCCTATTCGTAAGACCTTAATCAGCCTCACCGGCCCCGCCTTCGTTGCTGCAGTGGCTTACGTCGACCCCGGCAACGTAGCCGCCAACATCAGCGCCGGCTCCCACTACGGCTACCTCCTGGTGTGGGTACTCGTCGTGGCCAACCTCATGGCCATGTTCATCCAGTACCACTCCGCCAAACTGGGCCTAGTCACCCACCGCTCCCTGCCGGAAATCATGGGCGAGCGTCTCTCCCGCCGCGCGCGCCTAGGCATGTGGGCCCAGGCCGAGCTCATCGCCGCGGCCACCGACCTCGCCGAAGTCATCGGCGGCGCCATTGCCCTGCAACTCCTCTTCAACCTCCCCCTGTTCGCGGGCGCGCTCATCATCGGCGCGGTCTCCATCATTCTCCTCATCTTCCAGAAGAAGAACCAGTGGTTCGAGGGGCTTGTCATCGGCCTGCTCCTGGTCATCTGCATCGGCTTCCTTGCCGGCCTCGCCATCGCCCCGCCCGACCCCGCCGACGTGGCCGGCGGCCTCATCCCCCGCCTAGAGGGCAAGGACAGCATCCTGCTGGCCGCCTCCATGTTGGGCGCCACCGTCATGCCGCACGCCATTTACCTACACTCCTCCCTGACCAAGCAGCGCTACCCCGACCTGGAAATCCCCCACGTGCTGGCCGGCACCCGCGCGGACATCGCCGTGGCGCTGTCCATCGCCGGGCTCGTCAACGTGGGCCTGCTGGTCCTGGCGGGCTCGGCCCTCTACGGCGTGGACGGCACAGAGACCATCTCCGGGGCCCACACGGCGATTGCCAGCCACCTCGGCCCGCTGGCCGGCGTTCTCTTCGCCATCGGCCTGCTGGCCAGCGGCCTCGCCTCGACGTCAGTGGGCGCCTACGCCGGCTCCGAAATCATGGACGGCCTGCTTCACATCAAGGTCCCCCTACTAGTCCGCCGCCTGGTCACGCTCATCCCGGCGCTGGTCATCATCGGCTGCGGGGTCGACCCCACTATGGCACTGGTGGTCAGCCAGGCACTTCTTTCCCTGGGCATCCCCTTCGCCATCATCCCGCTTTTCCGCTATGCCGGCTCCCGGGACGTCATGGGTGAGTTCGCCGCGAAACCCTGGTCTATGGCCGTGGGCTGGACGCTTGCCGCGCTGGTCATCGCACTCAATCTCGCCCTCGTGCTCCTGCCGCTGCTCTAGGCCGCCTACAATCAGCAGCCATGATTGAAGTAGCAGCCGTCGTCATCCGCAACCCACAAGGCCACGTGCTTACCGTGCGCAAGAAGTCTTCCACCAAGTACCAACTGCCCGGCGGCAAGCCCGAGGCGGGCGAGGCGCTTGTCGACGCCGCCCTGCGCGAAGTTGCCGAAGAAGTAGGCCTCACCCTCGACGCCGAGAGCCTCAACAAACTCGGCACCTTCGACGCTCCCGCCGCCAACGAACCGGGCGAGGTCGTCGTCGGCACCATCTTCACCTACACCCGCACCGTCACCGCCGACGAACCCCATGCCGCCGCCGAAATCGGCGACACCGCCTGGGTCAACCCAGCAGCCCCCGACCGCGAGCTTGCACACCTGCTGCGCGACCGCGTCTTCCCCACGCTGGCCTAGCGCCAACTGTCAACACTTCGGCGTCATTGACCTCGAAACCATCAAGAGCTACCCTTTTGAACATGTTCACTGAACACGTTCACTCATCGCGCTCGGCCGCCAAAGCTGGCACCGTCAGCAAGGTCCTAGCCACCGCCTACGAACTCTTCCTCACTCAGGGCTACGCCACCACCAGCATCCGGACTATCGCATCCGAAGCTGGCGTTAGCGTGGGAACCGTCATGGGAGTCGGCGACAAACAAACGCTGCTCATCCGCACCATTGGCCAACACATTTCAGAACTCCACGATGACATCCGGGGACAATCCGATAGCCTTCTCGATGTCCTGAGACCTTTCCTCCAGATGTTTACCGGCCACGAAGAGCTCTCCCGCGCCTTTGGCGCAGCACTCATCCAACAAGGCAATCAAGGCGAAGCGCTCACCGCACTCAAAACGCTCCTGACCGATGAAATCACCCTGCGACTCGGCACCAGGCTCAGCAGCGCCGATGCGGCCGAGTACGCCGACCTGCTGTACAACGTCTACCTCGGCTTACTCATCGGCTGGGCCGCCGGAATCTACGACACCGAGCACCTCACATCCCAAGCCGCCTCATCGATCGAACGCCTCAACACCGCATTCGGAGTAACCCAATGATCCTAGAATCTTCCCCAGCCTGGCCCTCCCTTCTACTAGCAGCCATTCTGCTTGGCGACGCCGCCCTCTCCCTCAAACCAGTCCCCTTCATCGAAGCCTGCCTCAGCGGCGTCAAACTCCCCAAGGACTGGTGGTGGGCGCTCATTGTCATCAAGTGCCTCGCCGCCGTAGGACTCATTGCCGGCCTCTGGTTCCCCGGCGTAGGAATCACAGCCATGATTGGAGTCATCGCCTATTTCTGCGCGGCCGCAGCAGCCCATGTCCGCGCCCACTTCCTCGGTAGCGCATTCTGGATCAACTGCTTAGGCATGCTCGCATTCTCCATCGGAGTACTGATCCTGACGCTCGCACTGAATTAAGACACCAGTCAACCTTTCACGGCTTCCTGAAGGCAGATACATCATTGCACCTCTTGAATGATGACTTGATGCTTTCAGCACAGACTGTTGGAATATCGACTGGCTTGCTTCACAGCAGGTTAAAGAAAGCTGGTGTAATCGAAGTGCGGCCTAGATGTGATGTCCAGGGACGTTGTTGAGTCGGTCGAAGGGTACGCCGCCAATCGCAGAGTGGTGTCGGTGGTGGTTGTAGAAGTGGAGCCAGCCGGGCAGCGCCAGGCGTCGTTCGGCCTCTGAACCGTAAAACCTGGCATAGGCCCAGCCGTCCCCGAGCGTGCGGTGGAATCGCTCGATCTTCCCGTTCGTCTGCGGCCGGTAGGGGCGTGTCCGCTTGTGTCGGATGCCGAGCCGAGCGCAGAAGTCCCTCCATGCGTGGGATCTGTATGCCGACCCGTTGTCGGATAGGACTCGCTCGACGGTCACGCCTCGTTCGGCGAACCAGGCCACGGCGCGTTCGAGAACTCCCACCGCTGTGCTCGCCTGCTCATCCGACCAGATTTCTGCGTATGCGACGCGGGAGTGGTCGTCGATGACTGTGTGAACGAACGCCGTCCCGGTGCGCGGCTTGTGATCTTTTCCTCGTGGTAATCCCGGAGTCGCGAGCTTGTTCCGTGCGCCTTGCTGCCGACCTACGTAACGATGTCCACCGCCGTCGGGGATGTTGCCGAACTTCGTGACATCGACATGAATCAACGATCCCGGATGAGGATGCTCATATCGCCGCAATGGCTCGCCAGTGACACGATCGATATGCGAGAGGCGGTTCACGCGGCAACGGACGAGGACCGCGTGAACAGTCGACGTCGAGAGACCAAGTCGCGCAGCGATCTGGGCTGGCCCCAGTCGAAGCCGCCAGCGCAGGTTGATGATCTTCTTCTTGACATGCTCGGGCGTCCTGCCTGGGATCCGGTGCGGCTTGCTGGAGCGATCCTGCATCCCAAACTCACCCTCTTCCCGGTAGCGGCCTGCCCATTTCCGGGCAGTGATCGGGGAGACCATGAACATCTTGGGGTCGTTTGCGGGAGGGGGCGGAATCCTACGCTAAGGCTTTGGCCAGCGATATTCTCCGGTGAGATTGATGTGTTCCCATCCGAGCGGCGAAACATGGGCCAAGAGATCGGGCGATAGCAGCTTTCCATCGCGTTTCTGGTTTGCAACGACCTCGCCGAGCTTCATGGTGTTCCAGAAGATGATGATGGCGGCGAGCAGATTCATGCCGGCGATGCGGTAATGCTGGCCTTCGGCGGAACGGTCGCGGATTTCACCGCGGCGGTGGAAGCTGATTGCCCGCTTCAGCGCATGATGAGCTTCGCCTTTGTTGAGCCCGATCTGGGCACGCCGTTGGAGTTCGGCATCCAGAATCCAGTCGATCATGAACAGGGTGCGCTCGACGCGACCGACTTCCCGCAGGGCTGTCGCGAGCTCGTTCTGCCGCGGATAGGAGGCGAGTTTCCGCAGAATCTGGCTTGGCGCGACGGTCCCGGCAGCAATGGTGGCGGCGATGCGCAGGATGTCGGGCCAATTGCGCTCGATCATGGCTTGGTTGACCTTTCCGCCGATCAACGCTCGCAGGTGCGCCGGGGCGGCCGACGGATTGAACGCGTAGAGCCGTTTGGATGGCAGGTCGCGGATGCGCGGAGCGAACCGGTAGCCGAGAATGGCACATGCGGCAAAGACGTGATCGGTGAAGCCGCCCGTGTCGGTGAACTGCTCGCGGATATGGCGTCCAGCATCGTTCATCAGCAGGCCATCGAGGATGTAAGGCGCTTCGCTTGCCGTTGCAGGAATCACCTGGGTTGCGAACGGCGCATATTGGTCGGAGACGTGGCTATAGGCTTTCAGGCCCGGGGTATTGCCATATTTCGCGTTGACCAGGTTCATGGCCTCACCTTGCTCTGTAGCGACGAAGAACTGTCCGTCGCTCGAAGCCGACGTGCCCATGCCCCAGAACCGGGCCATGGGTAACGCTGCCTGTGCCTCGACCACCATGGCCAGCGCCCGGTCATAGGCTTCGCCCTCGACATGCCACCGTCCAATGCGGATCAATTCCCAGAAGGTGTGGGTGTTTGTCGCATCCGCCATTTTGCGCAAGCCGAGGTTGATCCCTTCCGCCAAGATAACGTTCATTAGCCCGATCCGGTCAGCGCAGGGTGCTCCTGTGCGCAGATGGGTGAACGCTTCGGTGAAGCCGGTCGCCGCATCCACCTCCAGCAGGAGATCGGTGATGCGCGTGGGCGGGATCTGCTTGTAGAGATCGAGCACCAGATCTTCGGCGCCTGTCGGCGCGGCGGCTTCGAGTTTCTCGATATGCAGAACGCCGTTTTCAATCGACCCGCCCGGGATCGTGCCTGCGCGAGCGGCACGGCCAAGCTCGCGCAACCGCATGTCGAGGCGAGCTTGCCGGTCTGCCAGCCATTCCTCCGGCCGCAATGGCACAGCGAGACGACCGCCTTCCGCGATGGCTTGTGCCGGAACGAGTGCGTGTTTCAGATCGCCATAGCGCCGGGACCTAGTAAGCCAGACATCTCCGGAGCGGAACGCATCGCGCAGATGGAACAGCACCGCGATCTCCCATAGGCGAGCGTCGCCAGCCCTCTGGGCCCGAAGGTGGCGATGCCATTTCGAGCTGGGCCGCAAGAAGCTGGTCATCGCGGCATCGTTCAAACCGGTACGAAGGGCCGTCACCGCTTCCAGAAGCGGCAGTGCAACGGGCGCAGCTCGCAGATCGAGCAGGCGCAACATGCGTGGAGCGTATCGGCGGAAGCGGTGATAACCGTCGAGCACATGATTGAGCGGATCGTCGGCCATGGTGGCGGTCAGCCTGGTTGCCATTGCAACAAGGGTTTTTAAGCCGTCCCACCCTGACCCACTCGCGATGACATCGCCCAGCGGCTGGCCATCATCCTGTGCATCGACCAGGGCGCCCCCGATCTCGGCGAAGGATTTCAGGGTGTCACGCACCACCCCCGCTTCGTCTGCGACCTTTGCATGGCAAATACGCTCCGAAGCACGGTAGAGACGGCCGACGATCCGGTCGTGGGTTTCGACCACTGCGTCGGCCAACATCGCCTGCCATTCCGAGACGCAAACAGCCAAGATCGCAAGCCGCCTGTCCTCCGGGAGATCGCGCATGCCGTCGGCATAATACCGTTCACCCTGCCTGCGCAGACGAGTCACCCGATGGGCAGGAACGCCGGCAAGCAGATCCTCGGGGAGATCGACGCGTTGCAGATATTCGAGCCGGTCGAGCAGCCGGTTGGCCGACGAAGAGTTCGAGCCAGGCTCGAACTGGCGCAGCCACACAAAACGGGTCACCCGATCATCAGCCGTCTCCTCGAGCAATGCCAGCAACTGTTCTCGGATCGACATAGGCAGCCGACTGGCGATCCTCGTCTCGATGCGTCGCTCGGCATCGACGAGAGCCGCGGCACAAAGCCGCTCGATCGTGGATGTCGCGGGAAGGACAGTGCGGGTGCGTCGGCACTCGGCTACGAAGCGACGGGCGATATCCTCGTTCGACACCGCCATCTCGGCTTCTCGGAACAACCATTCCTTCAGCTCGCTCGCACCACGTCCGGAGAAGGTGCGGAAGCCGTAGAGCCCCCGTAACTCGGCAAGATGCTCGTGCCGTGTTTCCTCGCGGGCAGCATAGTCTACGAGATCGTCGGCACCCAGGCCAAGCTGCGCTCCGATAAATTCGATGACCTCTGCAGGGATCAGTTCGCCTGGAGCCAGCACCCGGCCGGGATAGCGCAGGACACACAATTGCAGGGCGAAGCCGAACCTGTTGTGAGCGCGCCGACGCAGCCTGATATGCCCAAAGTCTTCATCACTCAGCGTATAGTGCTTGAGCAAATCCGTCTGTGAAGTCGGCAAGCGCAACAGCGCGTCTTTCTGCCGATCGGTTAGAGTGACGCGACGCGGCATACATGTTCCTTTTTCAAAATCTGATAGCGTTCAAGACGCTTTGTTTATGAAGCTGGTTGAGATACATTTCCAGAGGTCAATGCAATCGTGGCCGAAGCGCCGCCTCAAACCAACGTTTGTGATACATGCTGATCGGATATGCCCGCGTCTCCAAAGCCGATGGCTCGCAGTCTCTCGACCTGCAGCACGACGCCTTGCGCGCCGCAGGTGTCGAACGGGACAATATCTATGATGATCTTGCTTCCGGCGGTCGTGATGATCGCCCTGGCTTGACTGCCTGCCTCAAGTCATTGCGTGACGGCGATGTGCTGGTGGTCTGGAAGCTCGATCGCCTCGGACGATCGCTTGCCCATCTGGTCAACACGGTGAAGGAGCTGTCAGACCGCAAGATCGGCCTGCGGGTTCTGACTGGAAAGGGCGCTCAGAGGCACTGTTGCAAAGTTAGCGATGAGGCAGCCTTTTGTCTTATTCAAAGGCCTTACATTTCAAAAACTCTGCTTACCAGGCGCATTTCGCCCAGGGGATCACCATAATAAAATGCTGAGGCCTGGCCTTTGCGTAGTGCACGCATCACCTCAATACCTTTGATGGTGGCGTAAGCCGTCTTCATGGATTTAAATCCCAGCGTGGCGTTGATTATCCGTTTCAGTTTGCCATGATCGCATTCAATCACGTTGTTCCGGTACTTAATCTGTCGGTGTTCAACGTCAGACGGGCACCGGCCTTCGCGTTTGAGCAGAGCAAGCGCGCGACCATAGGCGGGCGCTTTATCCGTGTTGATGAATCGTGGGATCTGCCACTTCTTCACGTTGTTGAGGATTTTACCCAGAAACCGGTATGCAGCTTTGCTGTTACGACGGGAGGAGAGATAAAAATCGACAGTGCGGCCCCGGCTGTCGACGGCCCGGTACAGATACGCCCAGCGGCCATTGACCTTCACGTAGGTTTCATCCATGTGCCACGGGCAAAGATCGGAAGGGTTACGCCAGTACCAGCGCAGCCGTTTTTCCATTTCAGGCGCATAACGCTGAACCCAGCGGTAAATCGTGGAGTGATCGACATTCACTCCGCGTTCAGCCAGCATCTCCTGCAGCTCACGGTAACTGATGCCGTATTTGCAGTACCAGCGTACGGCCCACAGAATGATGTCACGCTGAAAATGCCGGCCTTTGAATGGGTTCATGTGCAGCTCCATCAGCAAAAGGGGATGATAAGTTTATCACCACCGACTATTTGCAACAGTGCCAACCCATGTTATATTGCACAAGATAAAAATATATCATCATGAACAATAAAACTGTCTGCTTACATAAACAGTAATACAAGGGGTGTTATGAGCCATATTCAACGGGAAACGTCTTGCTCGAGGCCGCGATTAAATTCCAACCTGGATGCTGATTTATATGGGTATAGATGGGCTCGCGATAATGTCGGGCAATCAGGTGCGACAATCTATCGATTGTATGGGAAGCCCAATGCGCCAGAGTTGTTTCTGAAACATGGCAAAGGTAGCGTTGCCAATGATGTTACAGATGAGATGGTCAGACTAAACTGGCTGACGGCATTTATGCCTCTTCCGACCATCAAGCATTTTATCCGTACTCCTGATGATGCATGGTTACTCACCACTGCGATCCCCGGGAAAACAGCATTCCAGGTATTAGAAGAATATCCTGATTCAGGTGAAAATATTGTTGATGCGCTGGCAGTGTTCCTGCGCCGGTTGCATTCGATTCCTGTTTGTAATTGTCCTTTTAACAGCGATCGCGTATTTCGTCTCGCTCAGGCGCAATCACGAATGAATAACGGTTTGGTTGATGCTAGTGATTTTGATGACGAGCGTAATGGCTGGCCTGTTGAACAAGTCTGGAAAGAAATGCATAAGCTTTTGCCATTCTCACCGGATTCAGTCGTCACTCATGGTGATTTCTCACTTGATAACCTTATTTTTGACGAGGGGAAATTAATAGGTTGTATTGATGTTGGACGAGTCGGAATCGCAGACCGATACCAGGATCTTGCCATCCTATGGAACTGCCTCGGTGAGTTTTCTCCTTCATTACAGAAACGGCTTTTTCAAAAATATGGTATTGATAATCCTGATATGAATAAATTGCAGTTTCATTTGATGCTCGATGAGTTTTTCTGATAGTTAGTCTTTGTAGAGACACAAACCTGAAATTCCGGACACCGCGCTTCAGGACATCTCCCTGGACGCCGATATCTGGCAGTATCCGGACGGGGCACTGTTGCAAATAGTCGGTGGTGATAAACTTATCATCCCCTTTTGCTGATGGAGCTGCACATGAACCCATTCAAAGGCCGGCATTTTCAGCGTGACATCATTCTGTGGGCCGTACGCTGGTACTGCAAATACGGCATCAGTTACCGTGAGCTGCAGGAGATGCTGGCTGAACGCGGAGTGAATGTCGATCACTCCACGATTTACCGCTGGGTTCAGCGTTATGCGCCTGAAATGGAAAAACGGCTGCGCTGGTACTGGCGTAACCCTTCCGATCTTTGCCCGTGGCACATGGATGAAACCTACGTGAAGGTCAATGGCCGCTGGGCGTATCTGTACCGGGCCGTCGACAGCCGGGGCCGCACTGTCGATTTTTATCTCTCCTCCCGTCGTAACAGCAAAGCTGCATACCGGTTTCTGGGTAAAATCCTCAACAACGTGAAGAAGTGGCAGATCCCACGATTCATCAACACGGATAAAGCGCCCGCCTATGGTCGCGCGCTTGCTCTGCTCAAACGCGAAGGCCGGTGCCCGTCTGACGTTGAACACCGACAGATTAAGTACCGGAACAACGTGATTGAATGCGATCATGGCAAACTGAAACGGATAATCAACGCCACGCTGGGATTTAAATCCATGAAGACGGCTTACGCCACCATCAAAGGTATTGAGGTGATGCGTGCACTACGCAAAGGCCAGGCCTCAGCATTTTATTATGGTGATCCCCTGGGCGAAATGCGCCTGGTAAGCAGAGTTTTTGAAATGTAAGGCCTTTGAATAAGACAAAAGGCTGCCTCATCGCTAACTTTGCAACAGTGCCCGCTCAGATCGACACCACGACTGCGTCCGGTCGCATGGTGTTCGGAATCTTCGCCACCTTGGCCGAGTTCGAGCGGGATCTGATCCGAGAGCGCACCATGGCGGGTCTCGCCTCCGCGAGAGCGCGCGGTCGCAAGGGCGGACGAAAATTCGCGCTCACCAAAGCTCAGGTGCGTCTCGCGCAAGCCGCCATGGCCCAGCGCGATACTTCAGTTTCCGATCTCTGCAAGGAACTCGGCATCGAGCGCGTCACTCTCTACCGATATGTCGGTCCCAAAGGCGAGCTCAGAGACCATGGAAAGCATGTTCTCGGACTTACGTAGCAACTCGTTTCTTTTCGCAGGTTGAGCCACCTCCGCGCTTCATCAGAAAACTGAAGGAACCTCCATTGAATCGAACTAATATTTTTTTTGGTGAATCGCATTCTGACTGGTTGCCTGTCAGAGGCGGAGAATCTGGTGATTTTGTTTTTCGACGTGGTGACGGGCATGCCTTCGCGAAAATCGCACCTGCTTCCCGCCGCGGTGAGCTCGCTGGAGAGCGTGACCGCCTCATTTGGCTCAAAGGTCGAGGTGTGGCTTGCCCCGAGGTGATCAACTGGCAGGAGGAACAGGAGGGTGCATGCTTGGTGATAACGGCAATTCCGGGAGTACCGGCGGCTGATCTGTCTGGAGCGGATTTGCTCAAAGCGTGGCCGTCAATGGGGCAGCAACTTGGCGCTGTTCACAGCCTATCGGTTGATCAATGTCCGTTTGAGCGCAGGCTGTCGCGAATGTTCGGACGCGCCGTTGATGTGGTGTCCCGCAATGCCGTCAATCCCGACTTCTTACCGGACGAGGACAAGAGTACGCCGCAGCTCGATCTTTTGGCTCGTGTCGAACGAGAGCTACCGGTGCGGCTCGACCAAGAGCGCACCGATATGGTTGTTTGCCATGGTGATCCCTGCATGCCGAACTTCATGGTGGACCCTAAAACTCTTCAATGCACGGGTCTGATCGACCTTGGGCGGCTCGGAACAGCAGATCGCTATGCCGATTTGGCACTCATGATTGCTAACGCCGAAGAGAACTGGGCAGCGCCAGATGAAGCAGAGCGCGCCTTCGCTGTCCTATTCAATGTATTGGGGATCGAAGCCCCCGACCGCGAACGCCTTGCCTTCTATCTGCGATTGGACCCTCTGACTTGGGGTTGATGTTCATGCCGCCTGTTTTTCCTGCTCATTGGCACGTTTCGCAACCTGTTCTCATTGCGGACACCTTTTCCAGCCTCGTTTGGAAAGTTTCATTGCCAGACGGGACTCCTGCAATCGTCAAGGGATTGAAACCTATAGAAGACATTGCTGATGAACTGCGCGGGGCCGACTATCTGGTATGGCGCAATGGGAGGGGAGCAGTCCGGTTGCTCGGTCGTGAGAACAATCTGATGTTGCTCGAATATGCCGGGGAGCGAATGCTCTCTCACATCGTTGCCGAGCACGGCGACTACCAGGCGACCGAAATTGCAGCGGAACTAATGGCGAAGCTGTATGCCGCATCTGAGGAACCCCTGCCTTCTGCCCTTCTCCCGATCCGGGATCGCTTTGCAGCTTTGTTTCAGCGGGCGCGCGATGATCAAAACGCAGGTTGTCAAACTGACTACGTCCACGCGGCGATTATAGCCGATCAAATGATGAGCAATGCCTCGGAACTGCGTGGGCTACATGGCGATCTGCATCATGAAAACATCATGTTCTCCAGTCGCGGCTGGCTGGTGATAGATCCCGTCGGTCTGGTCGGTGAAGTGGGCTTTGGCGCCGCCAATATGTTCTACGATCCGGCTGACAGAGACGACCTTTGTCTCGATCCTAGACGCATTGCACAGATGGCGGACGCATTCTCTCGTGCGCTGGACGTCGATCCGCGTCGCCTGCTCGACCAGGCGTACGCTTATGGGTGCCTTTCCGCAGCTTGGAACGCGGATGGAGAAGAGGAGCAACGCGATCTAGCTATCGCGGCCGCGATCAAGCAGGTGCGACAGACGTCATACTAGATATCAAGCGACTTCTCCTATCCCCTGGGAACACATCAATCTTACCGGAGAATATCGTTGGCCAAAGCCTTAGCGTAGGATTTCGCCCTCTCCCGCAAACGACCCCATCTTTGCGGCGATCGTGGCCGGATAGCCGTCTTCGACAATCAGCCGAGCTAACCGGAGACGGGCACGAGGAGTGAGAAGAGCGTTCGGATGGGTCATCAATTGGCCTCCGCCGCGGTCTTCGTAAGCGCGCGTCTGGTGAGAAGCATGATGACGAGAGCGATCGCTGTCAGCACCGAAGCGACCCAAACCGGCGCGAGCAGCCCCAGCCCGGTCGCGAGCCCGAGCGCACCAAGCACGGGCCCCGCTGCAGCTCCGATATTCAATGCTGCGGTTGCGTACGAACCGCCCATCGTTGGCGCACCCGATGCTGCATACAGCACACGCGTGATCAGAGTACTGCCGACGCCGAACGACAGGAATCCCTGAACGAGGACGAGGACGATAAGCGCAACGGGATGAGATGCGACCACTGCCAACACGATCCAGCCTGTCAGCAATAGCGGTCCGCCGACTGCGAGCACGAGGCCAGGTCGTTGATCTGATAGTCGTCCTGCGATCGTGACGCCAAGGAACGATCCGATGCCGAACATCACCAGCGCGACGGACACCCACGCTTCGGCCAAGCCCGCGGTCTCGGTCACGATGGGTGCCAGGAAGGTGAATGCCGCAAAGGTCCCTCCGTTGATCAGCGCTCCGAGTGCCATGGCCAGGATGAGCCGCGGCGTCGCCAACTGGCTGAGCTCGACACGGAGCCTTGGTGAGGTCGCGCTAGTCTCGCTCCGACCAACATTGTTCGTGACGCCACGAATGACTCCAACGGCCGCGGGAATACAGAGGATGGCGATCGCCCAGAACGTCGTTCGCCAGCCCAGCGCTGTGCCGAGCAGTGCCCCGGCGGGGACGCCCACGACGGTTGCGATCGTCGTGCCGGAGAGCAGGATCGACAGTGCACGCCCCTTCTGGTTCGCTGGCACGAGGGTAGTGGCCGTGCTCAGTGCTACGGCGAGGAATCCTGCGTTTGCGAGAGCGCTGAGCACCCGGGTGATGAGCAGGAGAGAGAA
Source organism: Schaalia turicensis (assembly GCF_019380255.1). Taxonomy (NCBI): domain Bacteria; kingdom Bacillati; phylum Actinomycetota; class Actinomycetes; order Actinomycetales; family Actinomycetaceae; genus Schaalia; species Schaalia turicensis. Next base: position 1,829,273 of record NZ_CP048928.1, on the reverse strand, counting down.
CACTGGTGTCATCGCTCCGATGACGTGGCTTCCCGCGAACACGAGAAGGCAAACGATCAATGTGAGCCGCGGTGGCCAACGGCGAGCGAATGCCGCCATCACTGGCGCGCCGACGACCATACCGACTGCGAATGCGGAGGTCAGCAGGCCCGCAGTGCCGACCGAGACGTCAAGTTCGGTCGCGATCGCGGGGAGCAATCCCGCGAGCATGAATTCTGAAGTGCCCATGACGAAGACCGCCAGGGCAAGCATGTAGAGGGCAAAAGGCATCGAGTACTCCGAGGTGTGAGATCAAGAAATGGTTCTTCTTGTCACCACGGCCAGCGCCCCGGGTACGCCAGACATACGCCCACACAGATCGTGGGCGTCGTAACTAGTGGTTCAAGGGGCTGGCGGTGTGACCGACAACCCCTGACCTGTCTGATTCGGGACTCGACATGCCCCAAACTCTAACATGCCTTCAATGGCAAGCGGTCTGGACAGATACTTCTTGAATCGGCACGGTGTCATTACGGGCGGGGGCCAGAACAACGTCCCTGGACATCACACCTAGACGCGCCCACTTGTCACCTGATAAACGTGCCCAGGCCGTGGAGCGAGTGCTTGCTGGTGAGAGCTGTCAGACAGTGGCTGATGCTATCGGTGTGCATCCTTCTACCGTGTATGGGTGGATAAGGAAGCAGCGGTATGCGAAGTTACGCCGGCAGCGACATCGTCGAACGCCTGATGAGGCGGTGGTGTCTTTGCCAGATACAGGCAAGAAGCTGGGTAAAGATTCTGTTATGCCAGCACCGATGAAAACTCAAGCCGTTGATGGATTTCCTAGCGGCGTATTCGACAAACACGCCTTAGTAGGGCGTGGTCGCAGGCTTACTGTTGAAGACCGTGTTGCTATTGAAGCGGGATGTCGTGTCGGTGATTCGGCACGAGCCATCGCGCAGAAAATAAATAGGCACCACAGTGTCGTCGCTCGTGAAATCACCCGTAATGGTTGGAAGATCGTCGATGAGGACGGCACAGAGCAGCTGCGGTATAACGCCCACAACGCTGCTGTTTCTACTGCTGGTCGGATGGTGCGGCCAAAACTACGCAAGCTCGATGAAAGCCCAACGCTTCGGGGTGTAGTAGTCGATTGCCTTGCCCGCAGGTGGTCACCTGGGCGCATTAGTGCATGGCTTGAGCATGCTTTCAGCGATGATGAAAGCATGCGTATTTCCCACGAAGCGATCTACAGTGCCTTATACATTCAAGGCAAAGGCAGCCTGCGAGCCGAGCTTGAAGAAGTCATGAAGACTAAAGACGTACTTATCCGCGGCGGCTCAACACGCAAGCGTCGTGCCCGAAACGCTGGCGTGTTAACCGGTCGCCCTTGGATCAAAGGTGCTGAGATCACCCACCGCAGCCCGGAAGCTGATGACAGGGCTATTCCCGGGCACTGGGAGGGCGACCTTGTTATTGGTAAAGGTGGCAAAAGCGCGCTGATTACCCTAGTAGAGCGCACCAGCCGTTACACCCTGCTTGGACACCTTCCCGATGAGCACAGTTCACACACCGTGGTCGCAACCCTGCAGGACATGGTCAAAGACCTCAACACCGAGCAGCTAAAGACCATCACATGGGACCAAGGCGCAGAAATGGCTGTCACAGCACAAGTCCAGATTAAAGACGGCTGCCAGGTGTTTTTCTGTGAACCGCGCTCACCGTGGCAGAGACCAACCAACGAGAACACCAACGGCGAGATCAGGCGCAGGTTCTACAAAAAGGGCACCGACTTTGCCACCGTCACACCCGAACATGTCGCGTGGGTGCAAAATGAGCTCAACGAAACACCCCGACAAATCCTCGGCGGCGCAACCCCACGTGAAATACTTAACGAACTATTCAAGCGTGGCGCATCCACCGCTTGATTCCGCCCCCGTCCTTAAGAACCTTTTCGTTAGCGTTCGTGGCCGGATGTAGTGCCGGTGTTGTTGGTGCGGGTCCTGCTTTGATAGTCGCGGCCGACTTGTTTGATTTTGTCGGGCCTCATGCCGCTCCAGGTGTCGGTTGATGTTTGGACGATGGGGGCTTGGGCGAGTCCTTGTGCCTTGAAGTTTTCGACGAGATCGGGTCGTTCGCTCAGGTCGATCACGAGGTAGTCCACGCCCATTTTGTCGAACTGTCGTTTCGTAGCGGCGCAGCCCATGCAGTTCGGTGTCGTGTAAATGGCTCTGTTGCAAAAATCGTGAAGCTTGAGCATGCTTGGCGGAGATTGGACGGACGGAACGATGACGGATTTCAAGTGGCGCCATTTCCAGGGTGATGTGATCCTGTGGGCGGTGCGCTGGTATTGTCGCTATCCGATCAGCTATCGCGACCTTGAGGAAATGCTGGCGGAACGCGGCATTTCGGTCGACCATACGACGATCTATCGCTGGGTCCAGTGCTACGCCCCGGAGATGGAGAAGCGGCTGCGCTGGTTCTGGCGGCGTGGCTTTGATCCGAGCTGGCGCCTGGATGAAACCTACGTCAAGGTGCGGGGCAAGTGGACCTACCTGTACCGGGCAGTCGACAAGCGGGGCGACACGATCGATTTCTACCTGTCGCCGACCCGCAGCGCCAAGGCAGCGAAGCGGTTCCTGGGCAAGGCCCTGCGAGGCCTGAAGCACTGGGAAAAGCCTGCCACGCTCAATACCGACAAAGCGCCGAGCTATGGTGCAGCGATCACCGAATTGAAGCGCGAAGGAAAGCTGGACCGGGAGACGGCCCACCGGCAGGTGAAGTATCTCAATAACGTGATCGAGGCCGATCACGGAAAGCTCAAGATACTGATCAAGCCGGTGCGCGGTTTCAAATCGATCCCCACGGCCTATGCCACGATCAAGGGATTCGAAGTCATGCGAGCCCTGCGCAAAGGACAGGCTCGCCCCTGGTGCCTGCAGCCCGGCATCAGGGGCGAGGTGCGCCTTGTGGAGAGAGCTTTTGGCATTGGGCCCTCGGCGCTGACGGAGGCCATGGGCATGCTCAACCACCATTTCGCAGCAGCCGCCTGATCGGCGCAGAGCGACAGCCTACCTCTGACTGCCGCCAATCTTTGCAACAGAGCCAGAATTTTTATATCGGTGGTCATCGCCGATCTCGAAAATGGTTTCATCCGTTTCTAGGGTGATTGGGGGGATCTTCTCAATCGCTCTTTTCAAGAGGCAGATCGCCCACGGGAAACGGGTGGCGTCATTGAAGGCTCCTTTCATGAGTGGTTGTTCTCCATGCACTGGGGGCGCGCCATAGGCGCGCCCCCAGTGTTGTGTCAGGCATTTCCCCCTTGAGTTCTCCTCTTGGAAAGAAATGGCAACTATTGGAAGGGGAGTGGAAAACAATGACTGTTAGCCGATGACAAGCGGTGACCAAACGGTATGGATCGCAGTGTTATACCTGCTCAGGCACCATTGAGATCGCGCCACATGGGCATTCTTCAGCACACACACCGCAACCCTTGCAGTAGTCGTACTTGAACTCGTACGTGCCGGGCTTGATTTTCGTGATCGCATTGTCCGGGCAGACGCCGAAGCAGTTGTCGCATCCGAAGCAGTTGCCACACGACATGCAACGACGTGCCTCGAAGACGGCTGATTCTTCATCCAGACCCTGAACGACCTCGTCGAACGTGGAGGCGCGACGAGGCCCTTCAAGCTTTTCGCGCACCTGGTGTGGCGCGTCCGAGTAGTACCAAGTGGTCATGCGGCTCAAGGATGCATCGCCAGGCTTTTTGGTCGGCGTGTATGTGGCGCCTCGTAGATAGGCGTCAATGTAGCGCGATGCCTTCTTGCCGTGGCCGATCGCGACCGTGACCGTGCGCTCGGAAGGAACCATGTCGCCACCAGCGAAAACGCCCTGGATGCCGGTCATCATCTGATCGTTAACGGTGACGACACCATCTTTGATTTCGATGTCGGCCGCATTTTCAATCAGCGACAGATCCGCCTCCTGGCCCAGAGCCATGATCAGCGAATCGGCGCCGAGTTCCTCGAACTCGCCGGTCGGCTGAGGGAAGCCACTTTCGTCCAGCTCCATCTTCTCGATCGTCAGCTTCTCGTCGTCAACATGCTTCACGGTCGAGAGCCAGCGCATCATGATGCCCTCTTCCTCGGCCTCGGCAACTTCCATGTCGTGAGCGGGCATGCGGTCGCGGGTACGGCGGTAGACGATGATTGCCTCGCTGGCACCCAAGCGCTTCGCCGTGCGGGCAACGTCGACAGCCGTGTTGCCACCACCGTAGACGACGACTCGACGGCCGAGCATCGGCTTCTCACCAGTTTCGACGTCTTCAAGAACCGAGACGGCATCCATGATCTTCGCCGATTCACCGGCGGGAATGTAGGCGCGCTTACCGATGTGAGCGCCGACAGCCAAAAAGATCGCGTCCCAGTTGCCGACCTCGTCGTCAATGTTCTCCACCTTCGCATTGAACTCGAAAGTGACGCCCATGTCTTCGATGCGCTTGATTTCCGCTTCGAGGATGTGACGAGGCAACCGGTAGGACGGGATACCGAAACGCATCATGCCACCGGCCATCGGGCCCGCTTCCTTGATATGCACGCGGTGGCCAGCCATGCGCAGATGGTAGGCAGCCGACAAACCGGAGGGGCCGGCGCCAACGATCAGCACGGACTTCCCCGAATCGGGAGCGGTCACCGGAACCGTCCACCCTTCAGCGATTGCCTTGTCGCCAAGGAAGCGCTCGATCGCGTTAATACCAACGGCCTCGTCGACCTGCACACGGTTGCATGCGGTCTGGCACGGGTGGTAGCAGACGCGACCCATCGTTGCCGGTAGCGGGTTGTTGACCATGATTTCACGCCATGCGCCCTCGTAGTCGCCTTCTTCAGCGTGGTAGAGCCACTGCTGAATGTTCTCGCCAGCGGGGCATGCGACGTTACACGGAGGAAGAAGGTTAACGTACACGGGGCGTTCAGTGCGCCATGAACCGGTTTCGTTTGCCAGCGACGACCCCACATTCAGTGTGATCGCGAAGGGCTGAGTTTCCATCGTCATTGTGTGGTCCTCTTCCTTACTTGGCGGTCTCGTCGTCTGCGAAGCGACCCTCGGGATCTTCGGGTGCGCGCAGGACGCGGTCGAGAACGTCTTCGTCTAGCTGATCTGCGTCGATCAAGCCGTAGCGACGGATATTTCGGTCAGCAATCGCCTGCAGGCGTGCCAGAGTTTCAGGATCGCCCCCGCCCTTGAACAGGTGGGCAAAGCGACGTTGCGGGCGCAGGTACTCTTCGACGGGAGCGGGACGGCGGATTTTTGTTACCGACGTGATTTCGCCACCCTCTGCTTCGAAGACGGGGAAGAGTCCCGTTTGCGTTGCCAGTCGTGCGAGTTTCACGGTGATATTCGAGGCCGCGCCCCAGCCGAGTGGGCAGGGGACGAGGACATGAATGTAGCGGGCACCGTGGTAGCTCATCGCCTTGTTGACTTTGTATTCCAGGTCGCGAAGGTCAGCGACCGTGGCCGTGGCAACGTAGGGAATCTCGTGTGCCATGGCGATGCGAGCCATGTCTTTGCCCTGACCGAAACGGTTGCCGGGGTGCTTGCCGACCGGCTGGGTCGTGGCCGTGCGGGCGGTCGGCGGGGTCGCGCCGGAACGCTGAACGCCTGTGTTCATGTACGCCTCGTTGTCGTAGCAGATGTAGAGGACGTCGTCGTTACGTTCGAACATGCCCGACAGGCAACCCATGCCGATATCGACCGTGCCACCGTCACCGCCCTGAGCGATGACTCGAGTCTGCTTGCCCTTGGCTCGCAAGCCAGCGGCAGCGCCTGCCGCAACGGCAGGAGCATTACCGAACAGGGAGTGCAGCCACGGTAGGGTCCAGGCCGACTCGGGGTAGGGGGTTGAGAAAACCTCGAGGCACCCGGTTGCGTTCACCGTGACAAGGTCACCGTGAGCTGCAGCCGCCGCCGTATCAAGCGCGTAGCGAGCACCCAGTGCCTCGCCACACCCCTGACAGGCGCGGTGGCCAGACGTCAGCGTATTGAGACGATTCGGATCGGACTGAACCGAACGGTAGTCCTCACCAGCAAGTCGGTTGCCCACCGCGTAGGAGCCAACCTGATAAAACTTCACGTGTTCGCGAGCAGGGATCTGCGTCGCGCCAACACCGGGAATGCCAAGTTCAACAGCCATCAGTTATCCCTCTCAATTCCCTAGAGCCGCGTCGGTGCGGGCCTTCGAATCACGCATGATGTTCTCTGCGGTCGGGCCGCTTCGGCGTGTGGCGTTCTCGCGTGCGAGCTCGGCGTCCACCAGCTCGTGATCCAGATCCAAGAACGTCTGCGCGGGTAGCCTGCCCGCTTCCAAGTCGTCCAGCATCGAGTGGAGTGATGCCTTCGTGATCGGGCGACCACCCAGGCCAGCGATGACCTCGTAGTTGTCGATGCCCATCCCGCGCACGGCTGAACGGCAGTGCGACGACACTATGCCACCGATACCAACGGAGAAGGCTTTCTCGATGTTTACGAAACGCTTGGCGTTCTTCAGGGCCTCGCGCACCGCGTCGATCGGGAATGGGCGGAAACTCGTGATGCCCAGAACGCCGATCTTTTCGCCGCGCTCGCGGCGTTCATCGACGACTTCCTTGATGGTGCCCAGCACGGAGCCCATTGACACGATGATCGTCTCGGCCTCATCCAAACGGTAGGGGCGAACCAGACCGCCCGAATCACGTCCGAAGATTTCGGCGAATTCCTTTTGGACCTGCGGGATGAGTTCCAGCGCCCGCATCTGGCGATGGTGAGCGAGGTAGCGCACCTCGGTGTAGGCCTCGGGACCGACCATTGCACCGATCGATACCGGATGTGCCGGATCGAGGACCTGACGCGGTTCATAGTCGGGCAGGAACCTCTTGACCTGCTCTGCTTCGGGAACATCCACGATCTCCATCGCGTGGGTCAGGATGAAGCCATCCATGCAGACCATGACCGGGATGGAGAGCTCTTCGGCGATACGGAACGCCTGAATGTGCAGGTCAGCAGCCTCTTGGTTCGTTTCGGCATAGAGCTGTAGCCAACCGGAATCGCGTTGGCTCATCGCGTCCGTGTGGTCGTTCCAAATGTTGATCGGAGCACCGATTGCGCGGTTTGCGACGGTCATGACGATTGGCAGGCCAAGGCCGGCAGCGTTGTACACCGCTTCGACCATGAACAGCAGGCCCTGCGATGCGGTTGCCGTGTAGGTGCGTGCGCCAACGGCGGAAGCACCGATGCAGGCGCTCATTGCGCCGAACTCGGACTCAACGTTCAGGTACTCGCATCCCGTCAGGTTGCCCTTCTTCACCAGCGCGGAGAGGGCCTCGACGATGTGCGTTTGTGGACTGATCGGGTAGGCAGCGATCACTTCGGGCGAGCAAGCTGCGACAGCCTTTGCGATTGCCTGCGATCCTTCGATTTGTTCACGCATCAGCGCCCTCCTTCGTGTTTGCGCGCTCAGCGTTCACCTGGTCGTATGCAGCGGTCGCGGCGTTAACGTTTGCTTCGCCAACCTTGCCGGGGAATCGCTTGCGGATTGCGTCGGTGACGGAATCCAGGGCAATCAAGCCGGTCAGTGCCGCGACTCCGCCGAGCATGACCGCGTTCGGAAGCGGCCTGCCCACGTGTTCGCGGGCAATGTCGAATGCGGGGATCGTGATCGCATGCCCCTTAGGCAAAGAATTCACGAGGTCCATCAGACCGAGCTCTTCAAATGATTTTGTCGAGTTTAAAAGCACGTAGCCTTCAGGCTTCAAGCCGGCGAACACGTCCATCACCGACAACAGCGTCGGATCCTGAACGACGATGACGTCAGGCTCGAGCACCGGCTCGCGCGTACGAATCTCCTTGTCGGTGATCCTGCAGAAGGACACAACGGGTGCGCCAGTACGTTCTGAACCGAAGGACGGGAAAGCTTGCGTGTGGTGTCCGTCTGTAAAAGCAGCCATTGCTAACAGGTCGGATGCCGTGACGACTCCCTGTCCTCCTCGGCCGTGGATTCTCACTTCAACCATGTCTTCGACCGTAGGTTGATTGTCAACAATTTGTGTGAGCCCTGAAAAAGTCGCGTAATAGCGCTGTTTATACGTGTCGAAAGGTGAGATTGTTAGTGGCGGGCGACATAAAAACGTGCAACCGAAGTGTCGTAAAATGATGAGTGGTGTCACATCACATCAATTGGCCTTAATGTCTATGTGAACCCTATGTCCTCCACAGCGTGCCGACCTTGTCGCCACATTCCTTGGAGTGAACATTGGTGTCCTCGCAGTGACGATCGTCCTCGCGCGGTCGCGGACGATGGCAAAGACGCCTAACCTGGAAGGAAATCGGCGCTGCTCGACACTAAGGAGCGGGCAGGCGCCTGCGACGAATATGATCAGCGAAAACTGAAAGGACAGTCATGAGCCTGCCATCTGAAAAACTTGCCGAACTTGGCCTGGAACTTCCGCCCGTCGTAACTCCTGTTGCCGCATACGTGCCAGCCGTCCTCGACCGCGGTGTTATCCGGACCTCGGGTCAGATCCCCGTTGTTGACGGTGAACCCGTTTGCATCGGTGCAGTCGGTGAGGATGCAACTGACCCCGAAGATGCCAAGGATGCCGCGCGCGTCTGCGCGCTCAATGCGCTCGCGGCAGCCGCGACGTTGGCGGGTGGCGTCGACAACCTAGCAGGTGTCGTCAAGGTTGTTGGCTTCGTGTCGTCGCGTCCTGACTTCTACGGCCAGGCCGGCGTCATCAATGGTGCGTCTGAACTATTCGGTGAAATCTTCGGCACCGCACACGCGCGTTCTGCATTCGGTGTTGCGGCCTTGCCGTTGAACGTATCCGTCGAGGTCGAAGCAGAATTCGCGCTCCGCGAAGACTGATCTGCTCGCGCTGAAATGGCGCGGAAATCCTATAGTGAACGGGTACCCCCATAGGGTATATTTCGAGTGAATGACTCAAGCTTTTGGAGGAAAAATGGCCGACGCCCTGCCCGAGGCAGCGCCCTCGCAGAACCATCAGACATTCAAGCTCGTTGACGCGCGAACCGGCACCGAAGGCGTGAAGTCCGAAGGTGGCTGCGGCTGTGGCGGTCACGGAAACGGTGGAGGATGCGGTGGCAAGGGTCGCGGCCACGAGGTCCCCGTTGAAGAAACCACGTCCGGTTGTGGCTGCAGTGGACACGCTCATAAGGCTGAAGAGGCAAAGCCGGAAGGCGGTTGTGGCTGCGGTGGTAAGGGACATGGCCGCGGAGGTCATGGACACGGCCATCACGGTCACGGACACTGCGACCATGGTGCGGGCGTTGAAGAACTCGTTCTTCACTCGATCCCGAAGGTCGTTCGTCGTGCAGCCTTGTTCGCGGCAATGGATTCTCTGCCGGTAGGCGAAAACATCCAGATCCGCGCTCCGCATCAGCCTGACCCGCTGTTTGCTCACCTGCAGGGCTCCGAGTCCCACTACCGTGTCGAGACCATCGAAGCGGGCCCGGAAAACTGGCGCTACCGCGTCACGCGTATTTCCTGATCATTCACTCACTTTGGGGTGCGTCGCGATCCGCGACGCACCCCAAAGTCATATTCGCGTTCATCTAGTGACGTGGGAAGATTCCGGTTACCGTTGAGGTATGAACTTCTTCGATGATGATGAGAACACCCCGGAAGAGGACTTCGACCGCGTCGAAGTTGACTGTGGAATTGCCACCTCTGTTGAAGACGTGTGGGCAGTTGTCAGCGAACCCGGCTGGTGGGTTAATGACGGTCCGGTCGACGACCACGAGGTCACCCTTGATGATGAGGGAATCTACCACGTGACTGACCCTGAAGCGGGCGAGTGGCTGGTCGAAAAAGCAGACGAGGATCCGATGGATGTCGTCGCCTTCCGCTGGTATCCGATCGCATCCGATGAGCTCCCCGACGAATACGCGACTCGCGTCGAAATCTCCCTCTCTGAAGAGGGCGACTCGGTGAACGTTCACATCGAAGAGTCCGGCCTCTCGTCAGTCAGCGACGATGAAGACGAGGCCCGCCAAATGTGGGATGACGAAGCGGGGATGTGGGCTGAAGCGCTTGATGCGATCAAAGCTCACCTCGAAGCCTGAACCTTTCTTCAGACCGCCCACACTGCAAGCCCTGGTACTTTGTGGTGTGGGCGGCCTCGTGATTGAGGAAGAGAAAACGCGAAGGTGCAAGATCGTGTAAATCGGCACATCTGCGCCGGTGGGGCACGGTTGAGTGAATGCGACGTGACTCGTTTGCCATGTGTCGCGCATGAAAAGGTAACGCGAAGGTGAAGTATCGTAAACAGTTATTGGGGCACTGTTAGCGAATTACGGACCTTGCACAGCAGCAGTGCTCGGCTTACCCGTAGTGTCGGCGTCATCACCGCCGACACACACGCTCGGCGATATCGCCGACGCGGAAGGAGTCTGATGAGTAGTCACGGCATGAGCGCGACCGGAACACCTGCGCCTAGCGCAGGAGCCAACACCGGCGAAAGTAGCCACCTGCAACGCAATCTGCAAAACCGCCACGTCCAGCTCATCGCAATCGGTGGCGCAATTGGCACCGGCCTGTTCATGGGCTCCGGCAAGACGATCGCCACAGCAGGCCCTTCGATCCTGCTGGTCTACATCATTATCGGCGCGATCCTGTTCATGTTCATGCGCGCGATGGGTGAGTTACTTCTGTCGGACTCGCGCTATCACACGTTCGCTGACATCGCCCGCGACCTCATCGGGCCCTGGGCCGGGTTCGTCACCGGCTGGACGTACTGGATGTGCTGGGTCGTCACCGGCGTCGCCGACGTGATCGCCATCACCGGATACGTCAGATTCTGGTGGCCACAAACGCCCGCGTGGATCCCGATTGTCATTACGACAGTCCTGCTGTTCTCCCTGAACGCGATGACCGTGAAGGCGTTTGGTGAAACAGAATTCTGGTTCGCGCTGGTCAAGATCATTGCGATTCTTGCGCTGGTCGTCGTTGGTTTCATCATGGTCGCCATGCACACCACCTCCGAAGCTGGCACGACCGCTGCGGTATCAAACCTCTGGTCGCACGGCGGTGTTTTCCCGAAGGGTTTCATCGGATTCTTGGGTGGCTTCCAGATTGCTCTCTTCGCATTCGTCGGCATCGAACTGGTCGGCACGACGACCGCGGAAACCGCCGACCCGGAAAAGACTCTGCCCAAGGCGATCAACTCCATCCCCGTGCGCATCATGCTGTTCTACGTCGCGGCTCTCGCCGCGATCATGATGGTGACCCCGTGGGACCAGGTTGACCCCGAGCGCTCGCCGTTCGTCACCATGTTCTCCATGACCGGCCTAGCGGCGGCCGCGACGATCGTGAACATTGTCGTTCTGACCTCTGCTGCATCGTCGGCGAACTCCGGCATCTACTCAACGTCACGTATGCTGTTCGGCCTGGCGTCGCGCGGAGACGCCCCCAAGATCTTTGCCCGCCTGTCTCAGCGTCACGTCCCGAAGAACGCTCTGTTCCTGTCGTGTGTCTGCCTGCTGTCCGGCATTATCGTCATGGCGTCCGGCGGGTCAATCTCCGCGGCGTTCACGCTGGTCACATCCATGTCGGCAACCCTGTTCATGGGCGTGTGGGTCGTCATCATTGTCTCGTACCTGATTTACCTGCGTCGCTACCCTGAGCGCCACGAAGCCTCCGTCTTCAAGGCTCCGTGGGGCGCAGCATCCGCGTGGATCGTCTTCATCTTCATGCTGGCGATGGTCGCCGTCCTCATCCTGTTTGAGGACACGCGTCAGGGATTGTTCACGTCCCTCGTGTGGATCGTCTTTATCGTCGGTGTTGCGCTGATCAATCGCCATCGCATGTTGAAGCGCGCAGAGGAAGGCGCCCTCGATCACGCGGTCGCCGATGTTTGACGCACAGGCGCGACTTCTCGCCCCTGTTGTCGGCACATCCGGCATCTCCGTATCGCACGTCCTTTCATTTTCTGAAATATCGACCGCCTGAATTCGCAATCTGTGTATCCGCTGATTAGGCTTTACTTCAGTGCCACGGGAACCCGCACGCGTGCTGGGTTGAGAGGAAGGCAAAGTGCCTTCGACCGTCGAACCTGAACCGGATAATGCCGGCGTAGGGAGGCTTCCTACTCGTGAGCACCATGCTGTACACGAGAGGAGTTTTTCAGCATGAGTGACAACGTTGCATCCGCACCCCGCCTGAATTGGCGCGTCGTTGACATGGTGACCACCGCGATTCTTGGTGTTGCATGTGGTTTGCTGTTCCTGATCTGGAACCAGGTTGGTGGTTTGGGCTACGACGTTCTGGATGCTGTGACCCCCGGTTTCGGTGGTCTGATTACCGGTATTTGGCTGATCGGTGGCCCGATTGGTGGATTGATCGTCCGCAAGCCGGGTGCTGCAACCCTGGTTGAGGTCATTGCTGCTTCGGTTTCCGCTGCGCTGGGTTCACAGTGGGGTATTTCGACGCTGTACTCGGGTCTTGCTCAGGGTCTGGGCGCCGAGATCATCTTCGCTCTCTTCGTTTACCGTCGCTTCAGCCTGACGATTGCCACCCTTTCGGGTGCCGGTGCCGGTGTGGGCGCGTGGATCCTTGAGTTCCTGGCGTTCGGCAACATGGCGAAGTCCTTCGGCTTCAACATCACTTACTTCATCACGCTGATCATTTCGGGTGCGATTGCGGGCCTGCTGGCATGGTTGCTGGTTCGCGGTCTTGCGCAGACTGGCGCGCTGGATCGTTTCGCGGCCGGTCGCGAGGTTCGGACTCGCGTCTGATGAATTGACGAGGCCTGGACCCGCTGGCGAAGGCACAAGCCACCGCCAGCGGGTCCAGGTTTTATCGGTCTCTACTCTTTCTGGGGCGTTGCACTATGAGCACTAATCTGCCTGATCCCGGTGTTCCTGCTTCTCACTCTGACTCGTTACGTGGGGAGGATGCCAAGGAGCCTCGTACCCCCGCGTCGGTAGTGATCGAAGACTGGGGTTGGCGTCATGGCGGTCGTCTGAAGTGGACGCTCGATGGGGTGAATCTGCAGATTAACCCGGGTGAGCGCGTTCTGGTTTTAGGCCCGAGTGGCTCAGGTAAGTCGACGTTGATGGCGGGTTTGGCTGGCCTGCTCGGTGGGGAAGATGAGGGTGAAGCGCGAGGCTCCCTATTGGTCGAGGGCGAGAAGCCGGAGAATCTTCGCGGTCGCATCGGCTTGATGATGCAAGATCCTGAGGCTCAGGTTGTGCTTGCGCGTGTCGGTGATGACGTGGCGTTCGGCATGGAGAACCTCGGGGTTGTGCGCGAAGAGATTTGGCCGCGCGTTGATGCCGCTTTGGAAGCGGTTGGCCTGAATGTCAGCCGTGATCGCAATACGTCGATGCTGTCGGGCGGTCAGAAACAGCGCCTCGCACTCGCGTCGATTTTGGCGATGCAGCCCGGTCTTCTGCTTCTTGATGAGCCGACCGCAAACCTTGATCCGGAAGGCGTTGCGGGGGTTCGCGACGCGGTTGAGCGTGTCCTTGCTGTGAGCGGCGCAACGATGGTCGTTATTGAGCATCGCGTGGATGTGTGGGCGTCGCTCGTTGATCGTGTGATCGTGATCCTCGATGGCGCCGTTGCAGCTGATGGTCCAATTGAGCAGGTGCTTGCCGAGCAGGGCGAGACGCTGAAACAGCGTGGCATCTGGCTTCCCGTCGATGATGTTGTTGCCGCGCTCGGAGCTAGCGACGGAGAGAATCAGGCTCTCGATAACGGAGGGCAGACAGACTCCACTCCCATCCTGTCAGTTCGTGACCTGACGATCGGCTACTCACCGGAGCATCCTGTCCGCACCGGCATCAGCCTCGATATTCCGCGAGGCCAATCGACGTGCCTCGTTGGCGCGAACGGTGCGGGTAAGACGACTCTCGCTCTGACGCTCGCCGGCCTGTTACCGCAGATTGAAGGCACAATCAGAGCCACCCCGAAGGATGGTCTTCCCAGCGAATCCGCTGACCCGCACGAGTGGCGTTCGAAAGACCTCCTAGGCCGAATCTCTATGGTCTTCCAGGAACCCGAGTACCAGTTCGTCTCTACAACTGTGCGCGGTGAGCTTGAGATCGGCCCTCGTCAAGAGGGAATCGATGGAGACGAATTGGCCGGCCTCGTTGATGAGCACCTGGCCGCACTGGGCCTAGCCGCACTTGCTGACGCGAACCCGATGACGCTGTCGGGTGGCGAAAAGCGCCGACTTTCTGTTGCGAGCGCGCTGATCAGCGCACCCGAACTGCTGATTCTCGATGAACCGACGTTCGGTCAGGATCGCACAACGTGGCTTGAGTTGGTCAGATTGCTTCGCCGTGCGCAGGCTCTCGGAACGACGCTCGTCTCGATTACGCACGACCCCGCCTTCGTCGAAGCGATGGGGCAGAACGTCATTGACCTCAGTAGCGTCGGCGTTGCGCCAGCGGGTGCGAATTCGTCGCTTGCGCCCTCGATCCCAACGGACGAGGCCGACCATGCTTCATCGGACGCCACCGTGGAAGAGAAGGCCGAGCACTCCGCCACGGAGCCGACGCGCCCCAAGCGTTTTATCGAATTGGTGAACCCGGTGACGCAGGTGCTGTCCCTGATTCTGATGACGACGCCGTTAATACTGTCGATCGACGTCGTATCCGCCGGCATCGCGCTGGTACTGGAACTTTTGCTTCTGCCGGTGACGCATATTCGCGCTCGGACGATTGCGTTCCGCATGATCCCACTGTTCCTCGCAGCGCCTTTGGCTGCTCTGTCGATGTTGCTGTACGCGAACCCCGCGGGCGAAATCTTCTGGTCATTCGGTCCCGCAATCATCTCGGAGCGCTCCGTGTGGATGGCAGCCGGAATCTTTCTGCGCGTCCTGGCAATCGGCATGCCGGCAATCGTGTTGCTGTCACGGATTGATCCGACCGACATGGCGGACGGTCTGGCGCAGATCCTGCACGTTCCCGCCCGTCCCGTGCTGGCAACCTTAGCGGCGGCCCGCATGACCGGGCTGATGACCGCTGACTGGAAGGGCTTGGAGCAGGCGCGTCGGATCCGAGGAATCGGGGACGCTCATAAGGTCGTGTCACTGGCACGCGGTTCGTTCTCACTGCTCGTGTTCGCTTTGCGCCGTAGCGCGAAACTGTCTCTGACGATGGAAGCACGAGGCTTCGGCGCAACCGGACCTCGCACGTGGGCGCGCCAGTCCTCCATGGGCGTTCGAGACATCATCATGCTGATCGTCTCGATTCTGGTGCCGATCATCGCGTTGAGTGCTGCCGTCTATTTCGGTTACTTTGCCTTAATTGGGCGCTGATGATGACGAACAAACAGGCTGAACAACGTCGGTTTTCATCCGCTCTGGGTCAGCCGTTACCCGCCGACCTTGTCGAAGCGACGCTGACCCACGCGCACGCCTCAGCCAGCGAAACCCCGATCATTCTGGTTGACGGGCTGTCGGGCGCAGGCAAATCCACGTTTGCGCTCGCTCTTCGTGATGCCCTGAATGGCATGGCTGGCGGAGACAAGTGGCGAATCATTGGCCCCGACGAGTGGTATCGCGGTTGGCAGGGCCTCGCCGGTGCACAATCCATCACTGAAACGGTGATGGCTGACCTTCGTGCGGGTCGCATCGCCATCTATCGCCCCTGGGATTGGGAAGCATCCACTGAACGTGACCCAAAGCAGGTTCTTCCCGGTGTTCCCACGATCGTCGAAGGGTGCGGGGTGCTGACTGAGCGTAGTTGTGCGCTCGCGGACTACATTATCTGGATTGAAGCTGAGGGTGGCGAACCCGTCCGCTACGACCGCGCGATTGCCCGCGATGGAGACACATATCGGCCACATTGGCGCACCTGGGCCGAGCAAGATGATGCTCGCCTTCTGGTCGATCATCCACAAGAGCTCGCTGACGCGATCGTTCTGACCTGACGTTGCGTGAGCCTATTCGTTACCCAACGCATTCGTCTGTCCCATCCTCGCTTGAGCGTTCGCAGTGACTAGACTTCTCGCTGATGAATCCTTTCGACATTGCCTCCCCCGAGTACGCCTCGGTGCGTCCGGCATACCCAGTTTCGGTCGTTGACCAGCTTGTCGAAATGACGAGGCGAGGCTTGGCAGATCATTCCGCTGGCAAGAGTGATCTCGCTGGCGAGCAGTGCCCCCGCATTGCTGATATTGGTGCTGGAACAGGAAAAATGAGCGCGCTTATTGCCGAGCGTGGCATATGCGTGGAGGCTGTTGAACCATCAGAAGCAATGCGCCAGCAGATGAGTGAAGCACTCGAAGAGCGCTCACCGTGCTGGCGTCACCTCATCGCGATTCACGATGGAACCGCAGAAGATACCGGTTTGCCGACCGGCAGTGTCGACCTCGTTGTCTATGCGCAATCGTGGCACTGGGTCGACGAAGAACTCGCGAGTCACGAAGCAAGCCGAATCTTGAAGGATCGCGGTGGGATTGGAGTGGTGTGGAACCAAATGGATGTTTCCATCCCCTGGGTTCATCGCCTGACCAGAATTATGAGGTCCGGTGACGTGCACCGACCCGACAAGCCACCGAGCTTTTCCAGCCAATTCACTGAGCCGGTGCTCGGCCTCGTGAACTTCGAAGAGTGCATCACCCCTGAGGACATTCTTCGCTTGGGCACCACGCGATCGTCCTACCTGCGTCAAAACGAAACCGGAAGGGCGCGGATGCAGGACAATCTGCGCTGGTACCTCTACGAACACCTCGCCTACGAGCCTGGAAAACCGGTGACCATTCCGTATATGACGCTCATGTGGACGGCCCATAAGCGCTGAAACACACTGAAAGAAGCGGCCCCGCTTTCCCAAAGAGGAAAACGAGGCCACTCAAACGTGTGAAGTCAGGAAAGCTGACGCTCACTTCTCCCACGGGTAAACGATGTTCGTCTGAGCGCGCATCTCGTCCAGAAGTTCCATCACGCGCAGGGTCGCTGACCTGGGCATCGTGTCGGATTCTTTCTTGCCGGCGGTCAAGCAACGAGCGACCTCGGCCGCCTGGTACTGGAAGCCACCGGGGACGATGCCCGACCATTCAACGGTCTCACCATTTTCTGGCTTGCCTTCACCGAAAGTGCGCAGGCGCAGAGTCGAGGGACGGTAGAACTGCTCTTCCATCTCAATAGCGCCGTGTTCGAAAACAACTTCGCCGTAGGTCGCGGATCGGCCGTTGAAGTTCGAGGCCGCCATTGCCACCGCGGTGTCGGTCTTCAATAGGGCGGCGGACTGGACGTCGACCCCCAGATCGGTGAGGTTTGCGGTTGCTCCCACAAGCTTCACGTCCGGAAGAATCTGGTGGACGAAAGACATCGAGTAGACGCCAAGATCCATCAGAGCGCCACCACCGAGCTCGGGATCCCACGTGCGACGAATGTGATCCAGCTTTTGGCCGTGATCAGCGTGAACGGTCGAAACTGCACCGAGACCACCATTGGCGACAATCTGGCTGAGTACCTTCTGGTGTGGCAGGTGACGCGTCCACATGGCTTCCATGCAGAACAGGTCCTTTTCCTTCGCCAGATCCAGGACGCGCTTCGCGGAAACGGCATCCATGGTGAAACACTTTTCCACCAAGACCGGTTTGCCGGCGTTGAGCGCGAGGGTCGCCAGTTTCTCATGCTGCGGGTGGACGGTGGCGACGTAGACGGCGTCAATATCATCGGCTGCAACGAGGTCCTCGTAGGAGTCGTAGGCCTTTTCGACGTTGTAGGTTGCGGCGAACTCTTGGGCGCGCTTCGGATCGCGAGCTGCGATACCTGCCATCACACCGGACGAGTAGGCGGCGACGTCATGAGCAAAAACTGCTGCAATTCCGCCAGCACCGAGGATGCCCCAGCGAATTGCGGGGGCTTCCATCGGATCAAGGAGTTCCACGCCTGCGGCCAGTTCGGCCAGGGGAGCGGGTAGAGGGGCAAGGGCTGCATGAGGATTCGACTGCGTTGTCATACCCCTATTGTTTCATAGCGAATGAAAATCGTCGCTTGGTCAAATAAGAGTATTCACGCACTGAGAATCAGAGCAGGTCCTTGCGCTCCATGTACTTCATCGCCAGCCAACCGAAGGGGATGCGACCGTAGAACGTCACCAGACGGTAGAGGACCGCGGTGGGCAGGCCGATTGATAGGGGAACGCCGGCAACCTGAAGACCGGCGGTGAGGGTAGCTTCGACAGGACCAATACCGCCGGGTGAGGGGATGACAGAACCCAGAGAGTTCGAAGCCAAGTAGGTCAAAGCCAGTGACAGGAGGTTCATGGAGCCACCCATCGCGGCAAGGGCCGCCCAGAAAGCTCCGATGAAACCGACGTTCATCAGAACATTTCCGCCAAGAATGGCAAGCAGACGCTGAGGCTGTCCAACAATCCAGATCAGACGGGGGTGCACCTGAGTCCATGTCGGCTCGATCTTCGACCACATCCACTTTCTGAACTGCGGAATCGACAAGAGTGCTGCAATCACTGCAATGACAACGACAACGACTGCAAGGATCGTGCCATACGGCAACTGGACGGAGAAAGAACTGCCGTTGAGTACCATCGCGATCAGCAAGAACAACAGGATGAACGCCAACTGGATCAACTGTTGCAAGGTGACCGTGGTGGCAGCGACAACCGTGCCAACCTTCTTCTTTTTCAATAGTCGCAGGTTGACGACCGCGGGACCGACGCCGGCGGGGGCAACGATCGTCGCGATCGATGCGCCGATCTGGGCGGTGAGAGCCTCCCAGAAGCGCAGTTTCACGGGGCTGAGTGCCATCAGTGGAATTGCGCCACCAACCCATGTCAAGCATGCGAGTCCAAACGAGAGCACCATCCACCACGGGTTCGCCTGCGTCACCGCTGTCGTAATGTCTTCGAAGTTCATCGAGCCCAAAACAACGACGAGCGCCGTGAAAAGAACCGCCACCATGATTACGGTGCGCGGGCGGAAACGCTGAAGATCCGTCAGCTCCACTTCATCGTCAGATTCAACGCCCATCAACTGCGCGCGCAGATTTTCCGTCAGGTCAGTTCGGCGCACGTTTTGTCGGACGCTCGTCGGCAACACCGGTTCCTGTAACACGGCTGCGCACGAGGTCAAAACTTCGGGCGCCACCGTTCTGCGGGCCGATTCCAAAGCTCGTTCACTGCCGGCGGCAAGCGAGAGCAAGACAAGCATCTGGGCAATGTCGATACGGCGGTTGAGCTCAGTGGTTGCGACCTCGCCCTTTTGCCAATCGACAATCCACAGTTCCCCCCTATCGTCTAAGAGCACGGCATCCTGGGAAAGATCCCGGTGGCTAATACCGCTTCGATGGGCGGCACGAAGCTGCGTCCACGCCTCATCGAGCATCGCGTCACTGATCTGGTCAGCCTCGAATGACGTGAGCGGAGCCGTCGGTGGAAGCGCCTGCGATACGGAAATAAACGACTCGCCAGCCTGAGCGATTCCAGCAACGTCGGGGGTGTGAACACCAGCTTTACGGGCTGTAAGGGAAGTCAGCGTAGCGCGTTCCGTTGTTGCCTTCAGAGACGGGGAAATCCATCGCGAAATTCCGCGCAAGCGCACGTTGTTCCACACGTCAACAAGCGTTCCGACAATCTCGCGACCGGGATCCAACGCCACCACTTCATACAGCTGATCATCAACCGTCCACACCTGATAATGACGATTTTCGTCAACGTCAGGCCGACGATTCACCGTGTATTCGACAGTCTGCACGTCACGACTGTGAATGTGGAGCCGGCCTCGTGAATCTTCGATAATCGACCAAGCCGAAAGTGGTTCGCTTGATGTATCCAAATCGGTACGCACCACGCGAACTGGCACCAGACCCAAGTCCAAAAGAGCGGAAACGATATCCGTACCCGAGGCACGACGGTCCTCGAAGCCGAAAAACCACCGCGCAATTGAACCAACGATCCGCCCGATGAACACGGAAATGAACGCGCTTGGCAGAGTCATCGACGAACGCATCACGCCAAGGAAAACAATCACCCACAGGCCGATCCACGCCCAACGGACGGTTCGCATATTCTGCATCTCGCCCGCGACAGTGAACATTGCGCAGAGCGTGATCACGATCAGGTTGATCCCCAGCGCCGTTGACGTCGTATTGCCCAACAGTGCGACAGCCTTCGCCACGCGAAGAGGAGCCGTGATGTCATCAGGTAGCAGTGAAGTCGCCCAGAGGAGCGCCCACCCCACCAGTACCGCGACGATCGCCGTGCCCACAGAATGAGCGATCGCGGAAATACGCCGACGCAAGGCCAGCGCAACCACAATCGCAATCGGAGCGATCAGGACAACGCTGCCCTCGACCAACGTGATCGGAAGAAGCAGAATTTCACGGATGAAACGAAAACGAAGAACATCCTCTGTCACACCCTGCGTAGTCGCGTTCGCAAAAACGCCGATTGCCCACGTGGCAGCGATTCCGAAAACACAGAAAAGTGCTTGAAACAAGTCCTCGCGACGTCGCCTGCGCGGAGTCTGCCTATCCGCATAGTGAACGGGGACGGGCAGACGGCCAGGTGTGTGGGGTTTCGCTTCATCATCCACGCCGTCGTCCGCCACGTCAGTTTCGGTATCCGCGGTGTCAGCCAGCGTTTCAGATTCCGCATAATTCTGCGGGTCTTCAGTGGTCTCGTGGTCTGCGAGGGCAGAATCAGTCTGAGAGGAAACGTCACCGGAATCTGCGGGTGTGACGTCATCCTCTGTGTACTCCATGCTCTCAATCCTAACTGCGAGCGCGTGACGGGTAGGGTGTGAAGCGCGGGAATATGCCGAGCGCTATGTCCCGCCAACGCGCGAGAAAAGCTCGCACGAGTATCAAGGAGACTGAGTGATCATTTCGACCCTCGCCACCGACCTTCTGCCGGCGCTTTCGCCTGCCCTGTCGCCGATGGCCGATTCAAGCTGGCTGAGCACGTTCATCGGCTGGTTCCATGATCCGGAGGGCTTGCTTCTAGCAATGGGCCCGTGGGTTTTGTGGGGCACACTTGCGATCGTGCTGATCGAGTCGGGCGTCTTATTCCCGGTTCTTCCTGGCGATTCCTTGCTGTTCACAGCGGGTCTTCTGCACGACCGTCTGGGTTTGCACCTGCCAACTCTGGTCATCCTGACCTTCATCGCCGCATTCATCGGTGCGCAGATCGGCTATTGGCTGGGTGCGCGCTATGGCCGTCGCCTGTTCTCTGACGATGCGCGCTTCTTGAAAACCGAGCATCTGCACAAAGCGGAGAGCTACTTCCTGAACTACGGCGGTCGCGCGCTGGTGATTGGTCGATTCATCCCCTTCGTGCGTACTTTCATTCCGCTTGCTGCGGGCATTGCACGCTACCCCTACCCGAAGTTCTTGGCGTTTAACTCGCTTGGCTCGTTGCTCTGGGGTGCAGGCATCACCTACCTGGGTTCGGTCTTGGGTGGCGTCGACTTCGTGCACGATCACCTGTCGATAATTATTTTGGCGATCGTGTTCGTGTCTCTGATCCCGATGATCGTTGAGTTCATCCTTCACCGTTCGCACAAGGACCAGGCCGAACCCGCTGTAGACGCTGTAGACGCGGGCACGCTTCCGCAGGAGTAAAACGTGTGTGGACAGTGGTGGGCCGCCGGACCGATCTTGGTGGAGATGGTGATGGCGCTGATTCTGCCGGGAGTCTTCTGGGTGCGCTCCTGGGTGCGCTCTTCCGTTATTGCGGTTGGCATTGCTCCTGCGATCACGCTTGGCTTCCTGACCATCCTGTCCGTTGTTTTTGATCGTAGCGATGTCACGTGGTCTCGTGAAAAAGTATTTCCCCTGCTCGGGATCGCTTTCGTTGTGGGATGCGTGAACTGGCTGTTTGCTAGCGCTCGCCGTGCTGGTGGAGGGCGCCTACAGCCGGGAAGCTTGCTGTCACACATTGGACCACGCCAGCCTCTGGGTGCTGAGCAGGCTCGACTACGAGCCTCAATGTGGATAATGATCGCCGTCGGTACGTTCGTGGCAGCCCTTCCGATGCTGTTGCACGCAAGCCCGAAAAATCCTGTCCAGCAGTGGGATTCAACATTCCATTTGAATGGCGTATGGACGATTGTGCGAACCGGGAATGCTTCACCCTTCGGCGGTCTTTCTGACCTCTACGGTGGTCGAGACGTTTTCTATCCGACCACGTGGCACGCTTTCACCGCCCTGTTCGCAACCCCGAAGACAGTTGTTCTGACCGCGAATGTGACATCGCTGGTTCTGATGCTGATCTGGATTATTGGTGCGACCGCGATGACCAGCGTCATTACGCGTAAACGTGGAGCGATTCTTGCAGCCCCCGTTCTGGCAGGCGCTCTGTTGGATATGCCTGCGGACAATCTGACGATGTACAACCAGTGGCCACTGGCGACCGGTCTTGCTCTGATCCCAGGCGTTGTTGCGCTCGCGGTGATCGTCGGTCGGCGCTTGTTGGATGCGCGTCGGGTGGGTGTGGGCGCGCTTGCTCATCAGATCCCGTTGACGATCCTGCTACTGGCAGGAATGTTTGGTGCGTCGGTTGCTCACCCGAGTTCTGCGTTCACGATCTACGTCATGCTGATCGCTGCGTTCCTTTCGGGTGTCGGTGGGGGCGCGATTCGCGCCTACCGTCGAGGCGCTCGATCCCTTGCTTTCGTCGGGGGACTTGTCTGCGTGGCGAGCCTCGTCACCCCCTTCTTGCTTTTGACGACGGGCAAAATTCGCGCGATGGGCAACTATCCACGTGCTGGAATTTCGTGGGAGTACGCGTTTAGCCACACGTTCACGCCCGCGCCACCGTTCTCGCAAACGACCGCGATGACAATGCTGATCGCCGTCCAAGTTGTCCTACTGCTGGTCGGCATTGCGGTGAGCGTTGACGCCTTCAGCATTTTCCGCATCGACGAGGCCGGGCCTGCTCAACATGCCGATACCTCCGATTGGGAGCCCGGTGCGATGTGGCCGATCGTCTCTTACCTGCTGTTCTGCTTCCTGACTTTCTTGGCGTACGCGCCGATCGGGGAATTCCGCACATTCCTTTTGGCCCCCTGGTACTTGGATCCGCGACGGATCATGGGACCGCATGGGCTGACAATGGTGCCGTTGATGGCGATCGGTTTCGAGCGGATTTCCTTCCTCGTTTTTGAGTGGGTAGCCCGCGTTTCGCAGGGTGCGACCGCGCAGCTCACCCACGAAGATGACGGCGGAACCGAAGAGATAGCGCATGTTTTGAGAACCGAAGAAGTGGCGCAACCCGGCGGAGCTCAAGAGGGGGTGCAAGCCGGTGAAGCTGAAGAATCAGAATTCTTCGGAGCCAGCGAAACCGACGAACTGGTGGGCGCCAACATGGGTGAAGAACACCTGCCCGCACTGTTCCCACGCTGGTTGATCGACGTTGTTATCGGCGTCCTGCTTCTGCTACTCACCGGCGGAGGTGCTTTGGATGCGCGCCTTCGCGCCACCGACTACGTCTACGACCCAGAAAACCTGGGGAAGCCGGGCATGGCTGACACCGCTGAGCTCGCAATGATTCGTCGAATGCAACTGCTGATTCCCGGAGATTCGCTTGTCCTGGGTGATCCGATTGCGGGCGCGGCGTACACGGAAGTTCTTGGACAGCATGACGCGGTTTTCCCTCAGCTGTCGACCACCAATAACGAGGAACGCTGGCAACAGGTTCTGGTGAAACACTTCAACGAGATCCACGACAATCCCGAAGTGTGCGAGGTCGTCAATCAGATGGGGATCACGCACTACTACGCCGATGAAGACGGAAAGTATTACAACTTCCTGCGTTCGTCTCGATTCCCGGGCCTGTACAACGTTGATACCTCGTATGGCTTTGAATTAGTGGATCAAGGCGGAACCGCGAAGCTCTACAGGATCACGGCATGTGGCGCCGTATCTGAGAACGCCGACTCTGCGTCTGCGGAAAACAAATAACGAAGGACATCAATGTCATTGCGAATCGCATTCCTTGGGCCGTTCGGAACGTTCACCGAGCAGGCCGTGCGCCAAGTCGCGCCAGTCGACGCGACACTGATGCCGATGACCAGTGCACCGCAGGCTCTGGCCGCTGTTCGCCAGGGCAAAGCCGACCGCGCGGTTGTGCCGATCGAGAATTCAATTGAGGGTGGCGTGAACGCGACTCTTGATTCACTCTCCCGAGGTGAGCCACTGGTGATCGTTGCTGAAATGGTTGTCCAAGTGGTGTTCCAGCTGGCTGTTCGTCCGGGAACCCAGCCCGAAGATGTTCGTCGCATTGGTACGCACCCGCACGCGTGGGCTCAGTGTCGTGGATGGGTTGAAGCCACTTTCCCGGGCGCTGTTCACGTGCCTGCCACTTCCACGGCAGCCGGGGCAGAAATCCTTTCCGGTGGTGACGCCCCGTTTGATGCGGCTCTCTGCAACGAGGTTTCGGTTCAGACCTATGGTCTTGAAGCGATTTACAAGGACGTCGCTGATAATCCAGGTGCCGTGACGCGTTTCGTCCTGGTGTCGAAGCCGGGTCAGATCCCCGCGCCAACGGGTGCGGATAAGACGACGATCCAGGTTGCTCTTCCGGTGAACGAGTCCGGTGCATTGCTGACCCTGTTGGAGCAGTTCGCTGTCCGCGGTGTCGACCTTTCGCGTATTGAGTCTCGCCCAAGCGGTGACGGTTTGGGTGATTACACGTTCAGCATCGACATTGTTGGACACATTTCCGAAGAACGTGTTCAAGCCGCTCTTGTTGGTCTGCATCGCTATTCGCCCGAGGTTCGTTTTATGGGGTCATACCCGCGCGTTGACGGAATGAAAGCACATGTTCTGCGTGGAACCAGCGATGAGGATTTCCATGCGGGTCGCGCATGGGTGGCGTCAATTCTTCAGGGTGGAAATGGCGTTGACGTTCCGGATTACCCGGTTGTGCCGTCGTGGCCGTTGAACGGCTGACTGCTTATTTCCCGGTTTCAGTTTTCGAGGCCGGGAACCGCAATATCTAGAGCCTGTGGATCAAGCCGGACGTGAACGGTTCGCGCAGTTCCGATCGCGTCACCATCAACCTGAATCACCTGGGGTGATTGAGCGGCGACGGATGCGCCCTCTGCCTGCCTGAACTGAATCTTGCCGGTGGAAACCGGAAGATTCATGGTCTTCACACCCAGTCCCTGTCCCATGATCTTCAAGGACAGGTCCGCCCAGCCCAGCACACCAGCTTCCGTGTTGACGGCAATGACATCAATCAGCCCGTCATCGACGCGAGCACCCGGTGCCAAGGTGATGAATGGAAGTTCCCCGCAGTTCGCAAACATGACAGTGCGCGAATGAACCCACGTGAGAACTGATTCGGGCTGATCAGGGACGCTGACCCCGCTGATCGTTGCGGATTCGTCAACGACGCGAGAGTGCTCATCATCTCCGGGAGCATCCCCGACAGGATCATCGATCGGTTTCGGGTTGCGGAGCATCAAGCGCAGTCGTGTTCCTTCCTTCGCGATTGCTCCGAGGGCTGCTACCACATAGGCAACCCATCCAACCTTCTTCTTCAGTTCTGAATCGGTCGCAGCCATCGTTTCGCCGTCGAAGCCAAGACCGGCGATGACGACAAACGAATACTCGTCCGTTCCCGGCAGATTCTGAGCGCGGTGCGCCAGTGAGGAGTCCGCCTGATCGAGTGATGGCGGAGTATCAGTGTCAACTCTGTTCTTCGTCAGAGCCGCCCGCACCAGCATTCCCTCCGCGGGAATCTCGGAAGGTGTGTCGACGTTGTCGACGCGCAACCACCCGCAGTCAAGCGCCCGGTGGTTTTCTCCCAGAGCAATGCGCATCGCTTGAGCTGAATCGTCGATCGGAATTCCTAGGTTACGGGCCAGAATGTTGCCGGTGCCGGCGGGAATAATGCCCATACGCACACCCGACCCAGCAACGCCCGCGGCCACAGCGCGCACCGTGCCGTCACCACCGGAAGCAATGATGACGGATGCGCCCTGCGCCAAAGCGTCAATTGCTTGACCGGTGCCGGGGTCTTCCGCGGTTGTTTCACGCCAATGCACGTGGTCAATGCCCATCTGATGCGCAGCCTGATTGACTTCGGCTTTGAAAGCATCCACATCATCATGCTTGACCGGATTCACGATCACCCACGGACGTGGGCGACCGCGCTCGGGATCGAAAGCGGAACTGGGGGTGAGCATCGCATCTTTGCGCAGTTGCAAGCGTGCTTGACGCGTCTGATACCAACGCCAGAGCCACAGGCCACCAAAGAGAACGAACGCAAGCGTAAGAATGCCCACCACAATCCAGATCATCATGCATCCAAGACTATCCATCGAACGCTTTTCGCGTCCCGCCAGAAAACAAAATTGGTGGATAAATCAAATCCGCAATCCATCGCTGTGGAAACGCCTGTCCACATCCGGAGCCTGTTCACTTGCGTTATCCACACAAGCGCTGGTCGTGAATAACGCCAGGCCGAACCCTGCCCTAAGATTGGAAGCATGATTGATGTTCGCGCACTTCGTGAAAACCCTGAGCCCGCCCGTGCCTCCCAGCGCGCACGCGGTGGCGATGTTGAACTCGTCGACCGCATCCTTGAAGCTGATGCACTGCGTCGCACCAGCCTGCAGGATTTCGAGTCCCTTCGATCTACCCAGAAGGAAGTTTCCAAGTCGGTCGGTAAGGCATCCAAGGAAGAGCGCCCTGCGATTCTCGCTCGGGCGAAGGAACTTGCCGAACAGGTGAAGGCTCTCGAAGCCAAGGCGAACGAAGCAGACGCAGACGCTGACCGTCTTGCACGCCTGTTGCCGAACCTCGTCCTCGATGGTGTTCCGGTTGGTGGTGAAGAAGACTTCGTCGTCCTGCGCCACGAAGGCCCCAAGCCACGTGACTTCGCAGCCGAAGGCTTCGAACCCGCAGACCACCTGGCCATTGGTGAAGGCCTCGACGCGATCGACACCAAGCGTGGCGCAAAAGTCTCCGGCGCACGCTTCTACTACCTCAAGGGCATCGGCGCTCGCCTTGAACTCGCCATGATGACAATGGCACTCGACCAGGCCGTCAAGGCTGGTTTTGTCCCGATGATGACCCCGACCCTCGTGACCCCCGCAGTCATGGGCGGTACCGGCTTCCTCAACGAGCACTCGGACGAGATCTACTACCTGCCCGCCGACGACCTGTACCTGACCGGTACGTCCGAAGTGGCGCTCGCGGGCTATCACGCCGACGAGATCCTCGATCTGTCCGACGGTCCGAAGCGTTATCTAGGGTGGTCCACCTGCTACCGTCGCGAAGCCGGTTCTGCAGGCAAGGACACACGTGGCATCATCCGCGTCCATCAGTTCAACAAGGCTGAAATGTTCTCCTACTGCCGCCCCGAGCAGGCTGAAGAAGAGCACCAGCGCTTCCTGGCATGGGAAGAAGAGATGCTCCGCAAGGTTGAGCTTCCCTACCGCGTCATTGACACGGCTGCCGGCGACCTCGGCACCTCGGCTGCACGCAAGTTCGACTGCGAAGCATGGTTGCCGACCCAGGAACGCTACATGGAGGTCACGTCGACCTCGAACTGCACCACTTTCCAGGCACGTCGCCTGGGCATTCGTGAGCGCCGCGAAAATGGCATGGCCCCAGTGGCAACGCTGAATGGCACTCTTGCCACCACTCGCTGGCTGGTTTCGATCCTCGAAAATCACCAGCAGGCAGACGGCTCGGTCTACGTTCCCGAAGCAATGCGTCCGTACCTAGGCGGTCTGGAAGTGCTCGAGCCTGTCAAGTGACATCGCATGGCTGAAACTTCCAACGCGCCCATCGTTAACCTTGTGTCCCCGCCCCCATCGGGTGAGGCACCGATCCAGTTTGAATCACTGGTCGAATCAGCATTTCAGGCGTTGCCCGAATCGATGCCGACGGATCCGAAGAAGATCCTGATCGGTCTTGACCTTGATGGAACGGTGCTCTTACCGACGGGGGCGTCGGCGCGTGTGCGCGCAGCAATCGGCGCTGCTGAAGATGCGGGGATGAACGTCGTTATTGCGACGGGGCGTTCGTTGGAAGCGACGCAGCCGGTGCTTGAGCAACTGGGGGATCCTCGTGCGTGGGCGCTCTGCTCGAACGGTGCTATCCGCGTTCACTTTTCTGACGCGTATGCTCCTGGCGTGTTGTCTGCTGGCATTTCCACTTTTGATCCGTCGACCTTGGTTGACCAGGTTGGTCAGGGGATGCCGAATGCTCTGATCGGTGTGGAAATTCCTGGAATGTTCCTCATCTCCGGCGTTTTTCCACCCGGGGAACTGATCGAAGAATTCGCCGTGAAACCGATTGAAGACCTTAAGGTAGCTGACGCGATTAAGGTTGTCATTCGTGAACCAGCGATGAACCGTGAAGAGTTTGAAACTGCTTTGACCAATGCGGGAGTTATTGGGAACTGGGAATGCTCAATCGGTTGGACCAGTTGGGCTGACGTTCTTCCCCTGGGAGTAACGAAAGCCAGCGGGCTTGAAACTCTGAGCGCCGACTTGGGTGTTCCCTTTGAAGGCACTGTCGCGATCGGTGATGGCACGAATGATGTTCCCATGATTGAGTGGGCAAACTTCGGCGTTGTCATGGGTGGCGCCGATGATAATGTGAAAAAATCCGGTGATTTTGTCACGGGAGCCGTCGAAAACGATGGTGCTGCGGCCATCATTTGTGCACTTCTTCGTCATTGTGGGCAAACCATTACGGACATTTGAGTCAGTGATAGCGTGGCATCGATAACGCGTGAAACAATTTCGACACGTCAACGATGACAAGTGGAGGACTAAACGCATGAGTGCTGCAGTTCAAGAGCTGATTGAAAACGGCCAGACCGCGCTGGGCATCGAGCTCGGCTCAACTCGAATTAAGGCCGTTCTTATTGGCCCCGACCACGAGGTTCTGGCGACGGGTGGTCATTCGTGGGAGAACCAGATTGTCGACGGCCTCTGGTCATACAGTCTTTCCGCCGTCAAAGAAGGCTTGTGTGATGCCTATGCGACACTGGTTGCGCAGGTGAAGGAACGCTACGGTGTTGTTCCTACGACCTACGGTTCGCTGGGTATTTCGGCGATGATGCATGGCTATCTTGCGTTTGATGCCGATGGCAAGCAGCTTGCTCCGTTTAGGACGTGGCGTAACACGAACACGGGTCGCGCCGCGGCCGAGCTGATCGATGCGTTCCACTTCAACATTCCGCTTCGCTGGTCGATTGCTCATCTTCATCAGGCGGTCATTGATGAAGAGACGCACGTTCCTCAGATTGCGTCGATCAATACTCTGTCTGGTTGGGTGCATGAGCAACTGACTGGTCGCCATGTTCTGGGTATTGGTGACGCGTCGGGTATGTTCCCGATTGATTCGGTTGCCGGTGATTTTGACGCGTCGATGGTTGCTGCCTACGACGAGTTGGTTGCTCCGCGTCATCTGCCGTGGCGGTTGTCCGACCTGCTTCCGACGGTTTTGAGTGCTGGCGAAGATGCGGGTGTCCTGACCGAGGAAGGCGCGCTGTTGCTTGACCCGACGGGCACACTCCGCCCGGGTATTGCGATGTGTCCGCCTGAAGGTGACGCTGGTACGGGCATGGTGGCGACGAATTCGGTGGCTCAGCGTACGGGTAACATTTCGTGTGGCACCTCCGTGTTCCTCATGATCGTGCTGGAGAAGGCGTTGAAACGCCTGCACACTGAGGTCGATATGGTGACGACTCCCGACGGTTCGCCCGTGGCGATGGTTCACTCGAACAACGGTTCGTCCGAGTTGGATGAGTGGGTTGGCATGTTCGTCGAGTTTGCGAAGCTTGCGGGCATGGATATGAAGGTTTCTGACGTGTATGACCTTCTGTATTTCAACGCGCTGAAGGGTGATGCTGATGGTGCGGGACTGCTGGCGTACAACACGCTGTCCGCAGAGCCGATCATGGGCTTGGAAGGCGGTCGCCCGCTGTTCACTCACACCCCGGATGCCACGTTCACCTTGGCGAATGTGTTCCGCGTTCAGCTGATGAGCGTCTTTGCGGCCGTCCGTATCGGACTCGACATTCTTGCCGATGAAGGGGTCGGGCTGGACAAGGTTTTCGCTCACGGTGGTCTGTTCAAGACGCCGGGTGTGGCGCAGAAGATCCTTGCGGATTCGCTGGGGATTGCGGCGTCCGTTGGTGAAACCGCTGGCGAGGGTGGCGCGTGGGGTATCGCGGTGCTCGCTCAGTTCATGAAGTCGCGCGGTGAAGGTGAGACTCTTCCCGAATATCTTGATTCCAAGGTGTTTGCGAACGTCCAGGCTACCGTCATCGACGCGGATCCCGATGATGCTCAGGCGTACGAGAGGTTCCTGGAACGCTTCAAGATAGCTCTTCCGGCTGTGCAGGCTGCCGCGGATAATAGCTGAGTTTTCCGGGCACTTCTAGGTGCCAGTTTCGTTTGCGGCCCCGGCCTCGTGAATAATAATGACGAGGCCGGGATCATCTGCATTGTCGCACCGCGCTTGAGTGTGCCCGATTGGACTAGCGCCGAACCGGACGTGGAATAACGCCGGCGGGCGTGCTACCGCTACGATTTGGACTATGGGTAAAGCAAGCCGCCGCAAGAAGGTAACAAATCCTGCCGCTCGTCCGGCATTCCGCGCTCCGATTCCGTTCGTTGCCCGCCCTTACGAGGGTCTCAAGGGTGAGGTTGAGCTGGTCGCCATGCGCGAGATCCTCCCGTGCGCCATCATGAGCGCACGCACTAACGCTGAGCATGGCGCGGTCGAATTCGATTTCGTCACTCTGCTCCCGGACGGTCATCCCGCGATGGTGCGTGGCGATGGTCGAATTCTGGTTGCAGCTCAGACTCGTTTCAACTCGGCTGATCTGTCGCACGACGCTGGCGCTGCAATTCTCGCAGCGATTGCAGCCAAGGCTGACGGCGTCGAGGGCGTTATTGACATTGATGTACGCGAACCTTCCGATCGTCTCCAGGACATCCTGGATCCGGAAGGCTTCGGCGAAATGAGCCTCGAAGAAAACTTCCACTTCTGGCTGAACCCGGAAGAGGAAATGGACGAGCAGACCACTCGTGCGCTTGAAGAAAACCGCGACGAGGTCATCCCGACCGTCGCAGTTCCCGGTGTTACCGGTATGTTCTGGTGCGAGATGAACCGTAACTTCGTGCGCTACGTGACCGACGTGGAAGAGTCCGCGCTGTTCACCGGCTTGGCTCGCCTGCAGGCAGCTGGCAAGGCTCGCATGGGCGAGGGCTCGCGCTTTGTAGGGGCGTTCCGTGCATGTGGCATCGCAATCCCGGTCTTCGAACTTGCCGAGGGTGCGACCGCTGATGACATCGCCGAAGACGCAGCAACCCTGGCAACCGAGCTTGAAAAGGCTCTTGCCGTGAAGGAGCCACTGACCGCTGATGAGCGTCGTGCTCGCCAGGGCATGGTCTCGCGTCAGGTGACGATCCGCTGATTGATGGTGTGAATCGCTGACAAACGTATGGTGCCCTGCTTGGGATCCTCCCAAGCAGGGCATTGAAGTTTTACGGTTGAAATCCTTGAACGGCTAGGCGTCAGTGAGTTCCCGATCACGTGCAACGCATGGGTAGGGGATTCCAACACCCTGGCGAGCATTCGCATACGGGTGCGGGTGATGGTGGCGCGCTTTTGCGCGACCGAATACCGTGCGAATTGAAGCGATCGTCGTATCGGTGAAGCGCGTACGCGGGTTCAAATCGCCGAATGATTTATCGGCACCTGTGCGTTCGAAACTGCAGGGAATCTCAATGATCGACAAGCCTGCGTTGAGCACATCAATCGTCATTGCAATTTCCAAGCCGTACCCGTTCATAAAGGGCATAGCTGCCGTGATTCCCTCGCGTGTCACGCAACGCACGGACGCAAGCGGGTAAGCGGGTTCCCAGCCGGTTGCGCGTCGAATAACGCGACGCGCCAACTGCGCAGCCCGTCCCAATTTCGACGTGAGGCTCATTCCTACGGGAATAGAACACGCGCAGTCGGCTTCACCGTTCATCACGGACTCAACAAGCGCAGTAGCCTCAACCGCCGAATCTCCCAAGTCAGCGTTCAGAACAAGAAGAAGGCGCGCAGGCCAATCCGCCCGATCGCGCATCGCGGCCACTTTGACTCCAGTCTCGATGGCGGACGCGCGGCCTCGTTCCACAGAATGGCGGACGACGACTGCACCGGCGGCGCGGGCGGCAGCTCCCGTGTTGTCATCGGACCCATCGTCGACAACGATCAGCAGATCGACGCCGGGGATGGCTCGGCATGCGCGCACAGTACCGGCAACATCGTGGCCAACATTGTGGGCTGGGATGATGGCTGCCACTCGTTGAGGAGCGACGTTTGACCGCGCTGGCAGACTGGGAGGATTCACCCTTACAGTGTAAAACACTGGCAAAGTCTGTTAGGGCAGTTGTTCACGTGGTGACCCGCTAGTGTGCTGAACGCAAACGCAACGAATTCAACACAACGAACACGGATGAGAACGCCATCGCAGCCGACGCAAGCATGGGGTTCAGCAGGCCGGCGATTGCCAGCGGAATCATTGCAACGTTGTAGGCAAATGCCCAGAACAGATTGCCCTTAATGATGCGCAGGGTACGGCGCGAAATGCGGATGGCAGTGGCTGCGCTGGTCAAGTCGGAATTGACCAACGTAATGTCAGCGACCTCGATCGCAACATCGGTCCCTGATCCCATAGCGATCCCCAGGCCATGGGCGCCCGCCTGAGCAAGTGCCGCAGCGTCGTTTACGCCGTCGCCAACCATGGCGACAACACGTCCCTCATCCTGCAATCCCTTGATGATGTCGAACTTCTTTTCCGGCATAACCTGCGAAATAACGCGCGAAATACCAACTTGCTGAGCAACATGTTGAGCGGCTGCCTCGTTGTCTCCGGTCAGCAGGATCGGCTCAATACCCAATCCCTTGAACTGCTCGATTGCGGTCTGAGACGTGTCCTTCACGGTGTCGCGAACAACCAGAACACCGTACGCGTAGCCTTCAATACGCTCCGGCAGGATCCTCTGAGCGGAGGTCGTCTTCTCTTCAGTGTTCGCTGACATCGACGTCTCTGACGCAGATATGTCGGTTCGCCAAAGCACGGTTCCTTGGTATCCCGCGTTGTTGACGATGGTTTCGAGTTCTTCATCCGTGTGCGGTTCGGTCAGCGTGATCGTCGCGGACTCGGTCGCAAGGTTCACCGAGGCACTGACACCGTCGAGTCTGCCGAGCTTCCTCTCGACCCTGCGCACACACGACGCGCACGTCATGCCCTGGACGTTCATCGTGATCGTGGCCAGAGGAGCGGGCGCGGTCAAGCCGGGGACGTCAAGCGAAGTTTCTGCCGACTCGGAGGTGGAAGAGTCGGCCACCGATTCTACTGCGGTGGCTGAGTGAGCGTGGCCGGCCTCGTTGGAATCACTCCACTGGCCAGTCTGGGCGATCATGATTGCGGTCGCGCCACTTGCTTCGGCGGTGGCAACTGCAGACTCGACCTCGTACGGAATGGTGACGCCCAGGGAATCCAGCCATGACGCGCGTCCAACCAACACCAGCGAATCGCCACCGGAAGGGGTGTCTACCAGCGCAGATACACCAAGTCCTGCGTGGTTCGAGAATCCGCGAATCGACGAGGGCGCGACTCCCCGCGCGCTCGCACCGCTGACAATGGCGCGAGCAATAGGGTGCTCGGACGCAGACTCAACCGCGGCAGCAAGGCTGAGGATTATATCTTCCGATAGTCGGTCGCCGTTCAACTCCGGTGGAGCAACGATGCTTTCCAGCGACATCTTGCCGGTGGTGACGGTGCCGGTCTTATCCAGAACGATCGTGTCGATCGTTCGCGTCTGCTCCAGCGTTTCGGCGGATTTGATGACGATACCCAGCTGGGATGCGCGACCGGATCCCACCATAAGAGCGGTCGGAGTCGCCAAGCCGAGTGCGCATGGGCAGGCGACAACCAGCACGGCAACGCCGGCGGTGAAGGCTGCCTGCAGGGATGCTCCAGCGATCAGCCAGCCGATCAAAGTCGCCAGTGCGATGCCGATGACGACCGGAACGAAGACTCCGGAAAGACGGTCGGCAAGTCGCTGAACAGGGGCTTTACTGGCCTGCGCTTGGCTCACCATCGCGCCGATGCGAGCAAAAGTAGTGTCGGCTCCGACTCGGGTTGCCTTGACCGCGAGGGCGCCCCACGTGTTGATCGTCGCGCCGGTGACCTCGTCGCCCACGCTGATGTCTTCGGGCACAGATTCGCCGGTCAGCAAGGAAATGTCGAGTGCGGACTGGCCTTCAACAACGATGCCGTCCGTGGCCACCTTCTCGCCGGGCCGAACAATGAACATGTCGCCGACCTGCAAAGATGCTGCCGGAACAACCACTTCGTGACGCGCGCCGGTGGCGGGATCGACTTCGATCTTCGTCGCTTCCTTTGCGCCGGATTCAAGCAGTGCTCGCAGTGCGTTGCCGGCGCGGTATCGGGCGCGCGCTTCCATCCACCGTCCGGTCAGAAGGAAGACGGTGATCGTGCAGGCGCCCTCGAAATAGATTTCCGCGTGATGTGTGGCCGTGGCTGCGCGTGGGAAGAGAGTCATCGACATGCGCATGCCGAGTTCGCCTGCACCACCGAAGAGGAGAGCCCACCAGCTCCACAGGGAGGACGCAGTGACGCCCAGTGACACCAGGGTGTCCATCGTTGTTGATCCGTGGCGTCCAGCCGCAAAGGCTGCCTTGTGGAAGGTCCATGCACCCCAGGTGGTGACGGGGATCGATGCAATGGCGACACCCCACTGCCAGCCGACGAACTGCCAGGCGGGCACCATCGACAAAAGCATGGCGATTAACCAGAAGGGGATGCAGATGATCAGTCGGCGCTTGAGGTCCTGCGCATGAACTTTGACGCCTTCGCCGATGTGGGTTGTGCCCTCGGATTCATAGGAGTCGGAAACGGGGGCGACGGACTGAAGAGTGGAGGATGTAGACACGGTTGTCTTTCCTTGTCCGCTTGTCGGGACGTGCCACGAAGGCTGAGTGTGTGGGCATGCCGACTGGTGGCGTGCCTGCAGGTGGTCGTGGGTGTCCGGGCGCGGAAGGGAGGTGGTCGAGGACGTGGCGCGTTATGTTGGGCCACGTGCCGGCCAGTTTTGAGGTACGAGGCCGGGCGCGGGCGATGCCCGCGCCCGAGGGTCTCAGAAGTCGCGGGTGATGCCGACCAGCTCGAAGCCTGCTTCGGACACGGCTTCACGCAGGGCGTCATCGTCAAGGGCAACGTCGGACACGAGGGTGACCTTGGAGGTGGCACCGGAGTTGAGGATGACGTCAACGTTCTTCACGCCGGCAACGTCGGATAGTTCCTCGGTGATGGACTGGACGCAGTGTCCGCAGGTCAGGCCATTAACGGCGAGTTCAACGGTGCGATCGATTTCCATGGTCATGCTGTTCTCCTTGTTGTGGCTGGATCGTGCAAAGTAGGTGGTTCAGGACTTAATGAGCCGGGCGATTGCCTTGGTGGCCTCTTCAATCTTTTCGTGCGCGGCTTCGTCGGATTCTTTGGCGGCGTGGACGACGCAGTGGTTCATGTGGTCTTCCAGCAGGCCGATGGCAACAGAATCGAGCGCTGATTGGACGGCGGACATCTGCGTAATGATGTCGATGCAGTACTCGTTTTCGCTGACCATGCGCTGGAGTCCGCGAACCTGTCCTTCAATACGGCGGAGTCTGGCCAGATAACGGTCAGTGGAGGCTGAATATCCGTATGCCATGGGTTGCCTTTCCTGCTTGTCTTTCTGAAATGAAGAATACCCCTAGGGGGTATAGGTGTCAATGGCTGAAATCTGCCACGGTACGTGTGGAACTCAGGGAACAGGCAAATGAACAGGGGTGTCCCTGATTGCACCTTTCGCTGACCGCACTACGCTTGAAAGACAAGGAACCGCGAGGAAAGGAGAAGCCATGGCGCATCGTCGTACACCACGCATCTATGCGCCTCGCCGTGTTCCCCAGTCGTTTTCTCCCGCTTACACCGTCATGCGCCTGATTCCTTTGGCGCCGGCACTCCTTGCCTCCGTGGCATTAGGCCTCGTCTCAGAAGCTCCCGCCCTCTCTGAAGAGATGCGACACAAAGCTCGCCACGCCTCTCAATCGATGGGCGCCGATTCATCAGAGCGCTCGCAACGCCTTTTCTTCGACGAACCCGGTCTTGATACGCTCTTCGTCCGCTTCCTCGCCGGTAGTGCGCAGGCTGTTTCCCACGTGGCAAAGACGGTGATGCGTGCTCGTATCGCCCTTGAACCTGACAGTCCAATGGGGAAACGAGCAGCTCAAGCACTTCCTCTTGTTCCCAAACGCGCATACGACACATTGATGACCGGAATGCTGTCGATCGGAACGGCCGTGGGCTACATTCATTCCGGTCCTGTTCACGCCCAAGTGATCGCAGATTCAGCCGAAGCCTCGTCCATTGATCCCCCAGCCGGACACGCCACAGCTGCACTTCGTCGCTGGCAAGCCCCCCAGAGTCTGAGTGATCTATGCGTCGATATCGACGACATGTACTGGTCGATGACCGACGGGCACACGGTGAAAATAACCCGCGTCGGCGAAGGGGAAGCCCGCAGGTGGCTGGTATCCCTGCCTGGAACGGCGCATATGGACTTCGAATCGAACGCGAATCCGGCGGATATGGAATCAAACATCCGCGAAATGATCGGTATGGAATCGAATATGCGCAGTGGGCTTGTCATGGCGATCCACGATGCAATGAAACGCGATGGGCTTAACTCGGAAGAGTACGCAACGGAACCGGTGCTGATCTGCGGTCATTCGCAGGGGGGATTGATTGCGACCGTGTTGGCGTCGATGAATCCCAAGACGGCCGGCCTAGACGTGCAAGCAATCCTGGCGACGGGAGCGCCGGCGCGCAGGTATCGGATTCGCCCGGACGTCACCATGGTGTCGCTGGCTCACGACCAGGACGTTATCCCGTCGATGGATGGAACTCCGGCGCGTCAGGCTGATCACCGAGTCGCGATCGGTCGTAAGTTGGTGCGACCGCGTCGCCAGCCTCTCTATTACGCCCATTCGTCGGCAACGTACACCGAAACAGTGCGCTATTTGGAGCGCATGGTGACGGTCAATCCGTGGGGTCGAACCGCGTCCGCTGTTGCTGCACTGCAGGATTTTCTTCCTCAAGATGACGAGGTCACGCGCGTCATGTTTTACGAAATCTGGCAGGACGTCACAACGCCGACCTCTTTTGAGACATTCGACCCGGTGGCAACGCTTGCAAAAGACGATTCCGTCACTCCCGTGGAATTCGATGTTTCTTGGCCACCCTCTTCATCGTGCGCCACCGTCTCAGTTGCATCCAGTGACTCCGATGAAGGGGCGCTATCCACATCGACTCTGAATGACTCCCCCTCCCTGGAAAGGACACCCAATGACGAGTGAATCCACAGGCCCAGAATTGTCCGAAATCGGACGGAGGATACGGATGGCTGCCATGTCGCGCCAGAGGGTACCTTCAGCCGGCAACGGCAAGAATTCGCAGATTCCGCAGATCGGAAGCCCTCTGCTGATCGGGGTCTTGGGCCTTGGCGCGTTGGGTGCAGGTATCGCCTTTCGTGCAATGAAGCCGACACGTCGACGAGGCCGATCAGACCGTTTTGAAACTCTGATCGAAGCGGGGATCGATGATGTTCTCACTGAAAAATACTGGAAAGACATTCACTTCGATGTGTCGGTGAACGTAGGGGAAGGCTTCGGGAAACCGGCGCTGGTGACCTTCGATATCACGCTTGATACCGACGGAGCTGAGTGCCAAGAAGATGACTTGAGAGAGATCCTTGATGGGGCGACCCACGCTGTCTGGGACAATGGTGAACTAGCTCCACTCGCTATCCGTGGTCGTATTATGGCGCAGATTCTAGCCGATGCCGACTGTGACACAGAGGGGCAGACAGACAAGAACTTTATATCCGCAGATGCTCTGGACATGCGCGAAACGGGTGCGGCCTCGTCGATAGTGATGGCGGATATGACGCTACTGGGATTCGAAGACGGAACCGCTCGACCCACCGACCTGTTCGAGCGATACGGTGCTCCCGCGTCGGATCGGAACTGGCGCCCGTAACAACGAAATTCGGTTTCTCCATGGTCTGATGGACAATAGTGGAGTGCGCGGAGCGCAACGGACTATCAGATCGGGGGTCGGAATGACTGCTCAACAGGAACACAATGGAGCGTGGTGGCGCGGTGCGGTCGCATATCAGGTCTATGTCCGCTCATTTCGTGACTCGAACGGCGACGGGATTGGTGACCTGCCGGGGGTTACGCAGTCGCTGGACGATCTGGCGAAGCTGGGCGTTAACGCGATTTGGCTGAACCCCTGCTATCTATCTCCGCAACACGACCACGGCTACGACATTGCGGATTATCGTCAGATTTTGCCCGACTATGGAACTCTGGCCGATTTCGATCAGCTGGTCGCGCACGCTCACACGCGGGATATTCGCGTGCTGATGGATATCGTCCCCAACCACTGTTCCAGCGAACACCAGTGGTTCATCGACGCTATTTCCGCAGGTCCCGGCTCACCCGAACGCGATCGTTTTATCTTTGCCGACGGGGAAGGTGACGGGAGTCAGCCACCGAATGACTGGCCGTCGGTTTTCGGTGGCTCAGCCTGGGATCGCTTAGACGATGGGACCGAAAATCCTCAGTGGTATCTGCATCTCTTTGATTCCACGCAACCTGATTTCAACTGGCGCAACCCGGATGTTCGCACCGAATTCCTCGATATTCTGCGATTCTGGTTTGACCGTGGAGTCGACGGGTTCCGTATCGATGTTGCACACGGCATGGTGAAGTCCCTTCCGATTCCGCGCGGTACGCACGCGGACCAATCGGGTTTGTGGACCCAGCCGGAGCTCTTCGAAATCTATAGCCAGTGGCGTCAGCTTGCCGAATCCTACGATCCGCCGAAGTATTTTGTCGGCGAAGCGTGGGTCAATGATCCCGAGGTTTTCACTCGTTTTACAGCTCCTGGGCATCTTCAGCAGTCATTTGCGTTTGACCTGCTGGTTCAGCCTTGGTTTGCGTATAGGTTGCGTCGCTCGATTGAGCAATCCTTCGCGGTTGCCGGGCAAGAAGATGGGCCCGCGTGGGCGTTGGCGAACCATGATGTTCACCGCCTGGTTACCCGCTTGGGTCAGGAACGCATCGACAAAGACCCCGATCCTTTCGACATGCTGGCAGATGCCCGTCGAGATACTCCCGTGAATACTGCGCTGGGCAAGCGTCGTGCGCGCGCAGCAACCGCGTTGCTTTTCGCTCTGCCGGGAACGGTCTACGTGTATCAGGGTGAAGAACTCGGACTTCCAGAAGTACTCGATCTTCCCGATTGGGCCAGGCAAGACCCGATGTGGATTCGCACGAATGGCCAGCAACGAGGCCGCGATGGCTGTCGCGTCCCCCTGCCGTGGAAGAAGCGCGGATCGTCAATGGGTTTTGGGCCCGATGGGGCTTCTGCTCCGTGGCTACCTCAACCTGAAGAATTTCGAGCGTGGGCACGTGACGAACAAGGTGAGGATCCAACATCGATGCTGTCTTTGTACATGCGATTGGGTGGACTCCGACGCCAACTTGTTGGGTCAGCGCACCGTGTGCACTGGGCTGATCAGGTTCCCGAAGAAGTTCTGGCGTTCAGCGCGGGAAGACTGTTCTGCGCGACGAATACAGGTGGAGAAGATGTTGAGGTCCAGGTCCCTCAAGGTGCCCAGATGCTCCTGAATACTGCGGTTGCCGACTGTGACGTGCACCTGTTGGATAACGGAATGTCACTGGCTGATGGCACCGATTTTGATTCTCGCACGTGGTGTTTGCCCGCCGACTCAACATCCTGGTGGTCACTGAATGGGGGTGCTGACACTGAGTGAACAGAGAATACGGTCGCGCCGGCCTTTTAATGCGAAATACATTCCCAACCTGCACTTCTTGACGCAACCGTCTTTTGTTGCCGTCGATTTCGAAACTGCTAATCGCGGTGGCGGAGTCTCCGCCTGCCAGGTGGCATTGGTGAAAATGGAAGACGGGCAGGTGACTGACGAATTCTCGACCTTCATTCAGCCCCCGCAGGGTTATAGCCGGTTCGAATTCACATGGCTTCACGGAATCGGCCCGCGTCAAGTAGCGACGGCTCCAATGTGGGATCAGATCGCTGACCAGATCGCACGCTTCGTTGGCGATCTCCCCGTCTACGCTCATAACGCGACGTTCGACGCTCGAGTCTGGAAAGACTTGGACGACTACTTTGGGACACTTTCTTTGCCCCAGCATTTTTTCTGCTCGTATTTGACGGCACGACGAATGCTTCCGGGCCTCGAAAATTACGCGTTGCCGACTGTTCTTCACGAATGTGACCCGACCTTTAGTCTGAATCACCACGAAGCGGGTTCCGATGCTCACGCTTGTGCGCGAATCGTCAGGCACCTTGCGTCCCGCGATGATCTGCACGGCGCTCTTGCCCCCTGAAAACAGCCTTCAGCCAGCGCATTCTTAGATGGGGCACCTGCTCAAGGTGTCTTTTACCGTGCTCTTCGAACCGACCCACACGGCAATGCGATGATCGATCGACTCAAGTAACTTGAAGGCATCATGCATGCGCGCGTCAATGTCGTCGTCTAACAGGAACTCCATGTGCGCAACGCGGTTACGCAGATTGTGTAGGCGCGCCACCCTTCCGTAGGTGATTGACCCGTCGGGGTCCTTCTCATTCGGGAAAGCGTGAATCAGACACTGTTTCCACAACGCGCGACGATGCTTCTCTGCCTCCAAGCCGGCCAAATCTGACGGTGTGCTTGTCCCATGATGAGGAAGAAGATCCGCCCACATTCCAAACATGACGCAGGACAGGACGTCATCATGCGATGGCTGGTCTTTGCGAGAGTGAGTCTTCGGTTTTTGTTTAGATTCCTTATTCGCCCAGTTCAACGCTTGGCTTCGCTTTGAAGCAGAGAGCTTATCGAGCGGGGGAGCTGGATCCTCAAGAAGCCAACTGGTCGCTTCAGGGTCCTGTTTGCGGTTCCACGCCTGAAGTTGCCGATCCATCGCGTTGCGAACAAAAACTTCGGTCATCCCCAGAATGAAATGAACATCGGACGCCAGTTCGGCGTGCCAACAGTATAGCTCCAGGCTTTTGGGAATGTCCCCTCCCGTGCGCTTCAAATACGGCTTGAGCCTGGCCATGGAAATGTGGCTCACTAGGAGTTCTTGCTGCGACACTGTCATAAATTGATGGTGTCAATTAGCGCAACGCCTGGCAAGTGGTTTCGTCGCAGTGTTGTGTTTCGATACCGAACCTTCAAGTGGACGTGCGCGCGCCGGTGCAAGCGCCTGGTTTAGGCTGGCGTGATGAAAACTCGAGTTGATGCCATTGCAATGCTGGCCCTGATCGGTGTGACCGCGATCTGGGGCTCGACGTTCTTCATCATCAAGGGGATCCTGACGTCGATTCCGACGCTGGACTTCCTGGGCGTCCGCTTCTTCATTGCAGCGCTGGTGATTTTTGTTTTACGAGGCCGCACACTTCTGCGAGCTCCTGTCACCACGTGGAAGCGCGGATTGATGGCGGGCACGGTCTTCGCCGTGGCGCAAATCGTGCAGACGATTGGCCTGGAGACGGCAGATGCGTCGGTGTCCGGTTTTATTACGGGCATGTACGTGATCCTGACGCCACTGTTGCTTTTCATCGCGTTCCGGACGCCGATTTCAAAACCCGTCGTGTTTGCGCTGGTCTTGGCGTTTACTGGGTTGTCGATTTTGTCTCTGAACGGTTTTAGCGTCGGGCTTGGTGAGGGACTGACCTTCATTTCGGCTGTGTTGTTTGCCGTTCATATTGTGCTTCTTGATCAGTGGGCTGGTCAGGAATCCGGTCTTGATTTGGCAGCCATTCAGCTGATTGCTCTTGGTGTGATCTGTGGTGTTTCAGCCTTGCCAGGTGGAATCGTCCTGCCGTCGGGAATCAACGGCTGGGCGGTCATGATCTACATGGCGGTCATTGCCGGCATCGTAACTGTGGGACTTCAAACATGGGCGCAGTCAAGAATTCCTGCGACTAGTGCCGCGGTCATTATGACGACGGAGCCCGTGTTCGCAGCGATCTTCGCGATCCTCTTTGGTGGCGAGCATTTGACGTGGCGACTGTTCGCAGGTGGTTCGCTGGTGGTGGGCGCGATGCTCTTGGCAGAGCTCACTCCACGGAAGTCTTCGACCGCAGATGAGGGTCTCGTATCATAATTATGACAACGTCAGATAGTAACGGTGAATACTGGGTTTCAAGCCCTCTACTAGAGAAATAAAATATAAATTAGTAGGCTTTTTAGAATGAATTATAAAATTAATCTAAAAATGCGAAAGTAAAGTAATAGAAAGTAGAATTTTAGGAGGCAAAATCTTATGAAAAAATCTGGCAAATGTCCAAAGTGTGGAAGTGGCAATATTTTATTTATACCAGGTAAAGTTGGAGCCTATGGTACAGGGAATAATATTCCTATAGGTCTAACTACTCTATCTTCTGTTTTAGTAGAAAGGTATGTATGTTGTAAATGTGGATTTTCTGAAGAATGGGTTGATATCTCTGATATTGAGAAGCTGGAGAAGAAATATGGTAAGTGATCTAAGTCTAAAATTATAGGATTAACAGTCCAGCCGAACGACTATAAAACTTAGCTTTTGTAAAAGTTGATATTGCTATAAGATTTTTCACCCGGGAGTGGTGGTCTCGGAAGATTCGAGTTCCGTGTCCTGATTGTTTCGATCGCGCCCAGTCGCTAGCGCATCGATTCAAAGGTCAAGGTGTAAAAGTTTCGGGAGTGAGCAGTTCGCTCACTCCCGAAACTAATGCGATCAGTCGGATCAGCGTTCGTCGTTCACCCAGTGCGCCATTTCGGTCGACAGACCGATGTAGGTTGCGGGTGTGAGAGCACAAAGGCGAGCTTCTTCTTTAGCGGGCAACCCAAGGCCGGCGATAAACTCACGCATTTCGGTGGCCCCGACCTCGTGGCCACGGGTCAGCTCCTTCAGGCGTTCGTACGGGTTCGTCATTCCGGTCGCGCCGGCGATCGACGCGGTGCGCATGACCTGCTGAACTGCTTCGCCGAGAACTTCCCAGTTCGCATCCAGGTCGGCAGCCATACGGTTAACGTCAATGTCGACGCCGTCAAGGCCGCGAACCAGGTTGAAGAACGCGAGGATCGAGTGCCCAAGGCCAACACCGATATTGCGCTGGGTCGTCGAGTCGGTCAGGTCACGCTGCATACGCGAGGTGACCAGCGTCGATGCCAAGGAATCGAGCAGTGCGCACGAGACTTCCAGGTTCGCTTCGGCATTCTCGAAGCGAATCGGGTTCACCTTGTGGGGCATAGTCGACGAACCGGTGGAGCCCTGCGCTGCGAGGTTCTGGTGGAAGTAGCCCATCGAAATGTAGGTCCAGCAGTCGGTTGCCAGGTTGTGTGCGATACGTCCGGCGCGCGCAACATCGGAGTAGAGCTCTGCCTGCCAGTCGTGAGATTCGATCTGTGTGGTCAGCGGATTCCAGGTCAGGCCCAAACCTTCGACGAAGTTGCGAGCGAGGACCGGCCAATCAGCGTTCGGGACGGAAACGACGTGCGCTGCCCAAGTTCCCGTGGCGCCGTTGATCTTGCCCAAGTATTCGGTGTTTTCGATGCGTGCCAGCTGACGAGCGAAACGGTGGGCAAACACGGCCATTTCCTTGCCCATGGTGACGGGCGTTGCAGGCTGACCGTGCGTGTGTGCCAGCATCGGAGCATCTGCACCGGCTTCAGCAAGGCGCAGTAGTCGAGCCTGCAGTTCGCGGGCGGCGGGCAGCCACACCTGCTCGATGCCAGCCTTGATGGTGAGCGCGTAAGCGAGGTTGTTGATGTCTTCCGAGGTGCAGAAGATGTGGACGACCTCGCGCAGGTGCGGAAGCGAGGAATCGGGGCCGAGGACCCCGGTGGCCTTCTCCAGGTGCTCGCGGATCAGGTACTCGACGGCCTTCACGTCGTGGCGCGTGACAGCCTCGAACTCGCCGAGACGTTTGATGTGGTCGGCGGAAAAATCGCGGGGCAGTGCGCGCAGGTAGTCGC
Organism: Schaalia turicensis; assembly: GCF_019380255.1. NCBI lineage: Bacteria > Bacillati > Actinomycetota > Actinomycetes > Actinomycetales > Actinomycetaceae > Schaalia > Schaalia turicensis. The sequence goes on along the minus strand of NZ_CP048928.1, from coordinate 1,785,181 downwards.
GCTCAGCGTCGGTCAGGGTCGGCGCGCCAGGAAGGACGGTGTTGTCGAGCAGGTGGATCAGCCACTCAATCTCGACGTGTATGCGCGCACGATTCAAGCCGGCTTCGGACAGGTAATTCGCAAGAGGTGCAACGGCTGCGCGGTAGCGACCGTCAAGCGGAGACAAAGGTTCGCCAGATGCTGCCAGATCGGCGTAACCATGATCGGTAGAGAAAAGGGAAATCCAGTTTGCGCTCATAGTGTCATCTTTTCATGTTGGCGCACGGTTAAGAAACAGTGTTGCGTAACGAAAGTGATGATGCCGGACATATTCGGGTGCGCGTGAATAGTCAGCGGGACAGTGTATCCGCAGGTCGATAGGGGATGAGGCCACTCAACGTGAGAGGGTCTGACCTTTTGAGGTGCGTCACCCGATGGGGTGTCCCGATGGTGGATACTCTAAAATCTTGGGCGTGACGAACCCCCATACTCCGAGCCCGAGTGCTTTTGAATCCTCCGGTCAATCCGGTGGTGGTTTTCAGTCCGCGCACTCGGACAACGAAGGGGATTCGTCAGTAGGCGCGGCCTCGTCCACCCCATCGGAACCGACGCCAACTCTGACAACTCGACGACGCTTGCAGGGACTCGACGGCATTCGTGGCATCGCAGCGATGTTCGTTCTGGTCTATCACCTGCTCCCGCAGTATGCGAAAGCCGGGTTCGCGGGCGTCGACATTTTCTTCGTCCTATCGGGCTTCCTCATCACCTTGTTGCTGATAGACCGATTGGATTCAACCGGTTCACTTGGGATCGGTCATTTCTGGATTCGACGTTTCAGGCGTCTTGTCCCGGCGGCGGTCACGACGTGTATTGGTGCGGGAATCCTTGCTCTGCTCAGCGGGACGGATGCGCTAGTTGCGCTCCCTCGCCAAGTCGTCGGCGTGCTCACCGGCACGTACAACTGGCTTGAAATCATCTCCGGCGCCTCTTACTTCGAGCAACAGTCGCCACTGCTCCTGACCAACGCATGGTCATTCGCCGTTGAACAGCAGTTCTACGTCATCTGGCCACTGATCCTCCTTCTTCTGGTTCGGCTACCGAAACACCTCAGAATCTGGATCGCTCTTGGAATCGGCGGAGCATCGACCGCATGGCACGCTGTCCTAGTCGGCCAAGACCTTTCGCGCGCATACATGGGAACAGACACTCACCTGTGGGGTCTGATGATCGGTGCGGCCCTCGCATTCGCCGTCCCCAACGCCATGCAAATGGTCGATGAACGCGCCAAACATGCCGGATATATAGGCTTCTTCGGCGTCATCTCATTCTTTGCCACGATGTTCCTGATGACCGTGTTGCCGGAGTCTTTCATGTACCCGTGGGGCATGGTCATCGTGTCTTTGACGACGGCGTTCACTATCCGTGGCTTGCTTCCCGACGTGTCCTACGCCGGGACTGCCCGCCTGCTTCGCAAGGTGCTTGAACTACGTCCCCTGGTGTGGCTGGGAGAACGATCCTACGGAATCTACCTGTGGCATTGGCCGTTGTGGGTGCTCGCTTTCTACGTGGCTCCCCAGATGAGTCTGTCAATGTCGGCAACGATCGTGTCAGTGGCATCGGTTCTTTTCGCCACGTTGTCGTACAGGTTTATTGAGACTCCAATTCGTCGCGTCGGCTTCCTTCAGTGGTGCCGTATCGTGTGGTCAGGTTTTCTGACATTCACTGGAAAAGTACGCATCGTCATCGCCGTGATTGTGCTGGTGATTGCCTCCCTGTTTGCGGTTGCACTTTGCTTCTCGCCGAATCAGTCGAGCGCTCAAATCGCCATTGAACAGGGAGCAATGTCGGCTCCTGCCAGCGATGCGATGACGTCCGGCTCGCAGTCCGCGGATGCGGCCTCGTCGGGCGACCAGTCGCAGAGCGAGACCCAAAGCGACGCACAGTCTGGCGCACAAAGTGGCGAACCAGAGTTCATCCGCCGCTACGACTACACGCAGCCACAGGTCACTGGCGAAGAAATCACGATTATTGGCGACTCGGTCACCCTGGGTTCTTCGGCTGCACTCAGCGAAGCATTCCCGGGTGTCTACGTTGACGCCGAGGTCTCGCGTTCTGCTCTTGCTGCTGGTCCCATCATCGATTCTTTGAACGCGCAGGGCTTGCTTCGCGAATACGTCGTCATCTCACTGGCAACGAATAGTGCCGTGACAGACGACCAGATTGACGCACTTGTTGCCCAGATCGGGCCAGAGAGAAAGCTCATCCTGGTCACTGCATTCGGTCCTGCTCGCACAACGTGGATCCCACCGTCGAATGACACGATTTGGCGTGCAGCAACACGCTACCGGAACGTGTTCGCGGCTGATTGGGCGAACCCCATTTCCCGTCACCCCGAGGATCTTGCCGGAGACTTTGTGCACCCGGCAACGGATCAGGGGCACCAGATTTACGTTGAAGCAATCCGGAGTGCTCTGAACGAGGCCCTTCAGATTTCCCTGCGCGACAGTGAAGCGAGTGCCGAAACGGATTCTCAATTCGGAGCACAATCGGCGTACTGATTCAGCACATGGCAAGTGTTCGACCCGGTGGGGCTCCCACCTGTTGTGCTAGCCGTATTTCTTCACTATCTGCATCACATCTGACCGGTAGGACGCGCCAAAAAGATAGGCGTGAATGATCAGAATATGAAGACTGTGAAGCCCGATGCGTTCGCGCCAGCCATCCTGAAGAGGTGACGCTTCGACGTACGCATCGCGGATTGTTTCCAGATGAGGGCAACCAAAAACACCGAGCATCGCCAAGTCTTCTTCGCCGTGACCCCCTTGGGCTGCTGGATCAATAAGGGTGACACCATCGGGTGTCCACATGACGTTTCCGCTCCACAGATCTCCATGAAGTCGAGATACTTCCCCGGAACGGACAAGAGCGGGTTGGTCATGATCAAACACCCCGGATGCGAGTTTTTCAGCGAATTGATGCAGGCGCTCGCGGTCTGTCTGGCTAAAAGCTGGGCAGTCAATATAGGGCTCAACCCGGTATTTGGCGTAGTACTGTCCCCAAGATGCACTGCCCCCATCGGCTAAGAGAGGCAATGGAGCTTCACCCATCCACCCGTCGGTTGTATGCCCGGGCGGTGGAGCGCCTAAATGAGGCGCGCCCGCTGCGTGCGTATACGCCAGGGCTCGTCCAAATTCCTCAGCCATTCGCGGGGTTGCTTGGATGCGAGACAGGACTGGCTCTTCGAGCCAGGTCTTCCCGTAATTGAGCACGGGAACAATCCGCGTTGCCTGATCGCCCGCATCCGCGAGCCATAAGAGCGCTGTCACTTCATAGGAGATCTTCTGAGGCCGATGGTCGGTTTTCCGGAACGTTTCCACGGTGTTACTCCTTAGAGGCTGCAATTGTTACGAGGATATCCACAGGTGCCCGTCCCTGAAATTGGTTATCCACAATTTTGCTTCCCTCGACTTTCCTCGTTGTCACTGTCCTTCTAGCGTGGGGAGTGGAAGGAGGATCCGTGGATGAAGTAGGCAATATGCAGGTCGCTCGCGAATCAATGTGGAGCGTATGCAAAGTGCTTGAAGACATACACGGCGACGTTGCATGTGAGCGCTTCGAAGACTGGCAGGGTGGAGCTGCAGATGCAGCTCGAGATGACCTCTTGGTGCTTTTAGGACAGCTCGGAGTGGTCATGGACTCGGGAGATGATGCGCTTTTAGCGCTCGACACGGCGATTGCTGAGTGTCAGCTAGCCAGCGTTGTTCTGATGCCCGGACAAACAACAAATCCGTTATCGCTGGGCGCATATACGCCTGCCTCTTTTGCTTCACATACGTTCTCTGAGTCATCAGGTGTGTTCTGATATGAACAGAATTGTTGTGACAAGCGGGCCAACGCACGTTGATACGGATGCGTTGATCATGGCATGTACCCGGCTTCGCGAGAGTGAAGAGTCGCTATCCGCATTGATCGCTTCCACTCGGTCGGCTCAGGATCATGCACGCCTGGGCATCGGGCTCAGCCCCACCGCATACACGGCCGTTAGTGCGATAGAAGAAGTGGCCTCGTTGATGACGTATCTTCGCGCCAAACTGTCCGCATTCGCCGACTCGATCGCCTACTGTGCAGCCATCTATTCGGGCGCAGACTCGCGAGCGGTTGCGCTTTTGTCATCAACCCACAACGACAGTCCCATCTTCAACCTGAATCTTTCGCAGCCGAACCTCACAGAGCCTGCACCGGGCTTTCCGATGATTGCACAGTGGCTAAGGGAAAACACATGGGATGTGCGCTCGCGGAACCTTGATGTCCTATCAGCGATCCTGGCGTTCATGTTCGGGCGCTCAGATGGTTTAACGGCACTTCGTTTTGAACGCGATCTTGACGCGTTCTCCTTCGGCGTTCTGCATCTTTTCGGCGCTCGGCGCGGTGTGCCCGGAAGCTCAACGAAGCAGGTCGCCGGGTACGCCGCATCGTGGTCGTCCGGAATTGGTGCACTGTTCTTCGGAAATGTCACGGGCGTGGAAATTCAGACAGGCTCCTCGTCGGGAGCCGGCAGAGGACATCGGATTATCAAAGCAGTGAAAGAAGGATTCGCTCCCATATTGGCGGCGAGTCCGCATACGCCTTTCGCGCTCTCCGTTCTGTCGATCGTCGGTAGAGTGGGGCAGGGGGTTGGTGCGATCCGTTCGCATCCGACTCAGCGCGTGGTCACCCCTTCTACCCCCGATACTCGACTTGCAATGAGCACCCCTACTCCTATGTCCACGGTTGAAACTCCGCGAAAACCATCACAACTGTTGGAGTCACTTTCAGGACTGAATTCAGGAGGCGAAGAAGGGCAAATCAAGATCATCCGACACAGCACTCCGATTCCCTCCGATGCGTCATCGCCAGGTGGATCACGAACACGTTCGTCCTGGTCAGTCGTCATTCGAGGTACTCAGAAGTGGAGCGTCGGGGGAAGTAACCCGCAGGATATGCTCACCAATTTTGAGGGGGTAGCAGGGCGTGAATCCGACCAATCGCGCGCGGTCCTAGAGGCGATGAAAATGGCTGGAATCAAAGCGGATGAACCCGTCGAATTCGTTGGTCATTCGCAAGGAGGCATTATTGCCGCTCAACTGGCGACCAGTAGCGACGTGAACCAGAACTACCACGTCGTATCAGCCCTGACAGCGGGGTCCCCGATTGGCGGATCGCAGACTCCTTCGCACGTCCACGTCCTCGCATTAGAGAACACCAGAGACCTGGTGCCAGCACTCGACGGGGGAGCGACTTCCCAAGGAGTGACAACCGTTCACTTTGACGGGCAAACGTACATCCCGGCCGAAAAACAGGGACAGAATCTGGTTGCGCACGACATTGGAACCTACCGCAACCTGCTAGGAGATATTGAGAATCGCCAAAATGAGCCGGGGCTTACCGAGGTTAAAGAATGGGAAGAACATCGGATCGAATCGCTCGGTTTGACCGAGCAGACGACCTCTCAAGCGTATGTCTTCGATACTAGGCGCATCCATGACGAGGGCTGAACAATCGGATAAACACCGGTGGACAGATGCAGACGACCGTTCTGAAACCGCGTCCAACCTGCTAACGTGATGGCGTGACACGGGGTGCCACAGGCTGAGAAAAAACCCGTTGAACCTGTCGAGATAATTCTGACGAAGGGAATGTCAATGATGGATCGTGCCATCGTATCTTCGGCTCTTGAAGCTGTCCGAGAAACAAGCCCATTGGTTTCGTGCATTACCAATTCAGTGGTCACAAACTTTACGGCAAACGTCCTTTTGGCCATCGGCGCTGCCCCTGCAATGGTCGACATTGTTGGCGAAGCGGGACCGTTTGCGTCGATCGCGTCCGGTCTGCTGATTAACTTGGGAACGCCGACCCCCGAACAGCGTGAAGCTGCTCGTGAAGCCGCGTCAGCTGCGGTCGCAGCGGACGTTCCGTGGGTATTGGATCCGGTTGCGGTTGGTGCCTTGGTGCATCGCACCGATCTTGCGCGTGAGCTGGTGACAATGGGGCCGACTGTTGTTCGAGGTAACGCCTCGGAAATCATCGCGCTTGCGGGTGAGGGAGCTGGTGGTCGTGGCGTCGATGCCTCCGACGAGGTTGAATCAGCGTTCGAAGCAGCCCAGCTCATTGCGCGCAACTACGGCAGTGTTGTTGCAATCTCCGGCGCAACCGACGCAATCGTCAGCGCAGATCAGATTATTCGTGTTGGTGGTGGTGCAGAAATGCTGACTCGCGTCACCGGTGGTGGCTGTGCGCTGGGTGCGTTCCTCGCTGCTTTCGTCGGTGCGGCGAAGACGCGTGCGGTGACGCCGCTGGAAGCGGTTGCTGCCGGTCACGCCGTCTACTCTGCTGCGGGTGAGATTGCTCAAGAGAAAGCGTCGGGCCCGGGTACGTTCCAGATGCACTTCCTTGATTCGCTCTACTTGGTCTCGACAGACGACCTTGACAGGATTCCGCTGTCATGAGGAATGCTCCTGACCTGCGGGTCTATTTGGTGACGGATGCTGAGCAGTGCGAATCGATGGGGCGGAGTGTTCGTGAAACAGTTGAAGCCGCCGTCGAAGGTGGAGCAACGTGCGTCCAGCTTCGCGCGAAGACTTCCGATGGCGGTCCCTTCCTTGATGAGGTCTGCGAAGTAGCGAATGCGGTCGGCGACCAGGTTCCCGTGATCGTCAATGACCGGGTGGATGTGTTCCTCGCAGCTCGCGCATTGGGTGTCCCAGTTGCGGGTGTGCACGTTGGTCAATCGGATCTTCCCGCGAAGGTTGTGCGTGAAATGATCGGCGAGGTCGCGTTCCTTGGATTGTCTGTTGGGACTGATGAAGAGGCGCGGATTGCGGCAAGCGAAGGCATTGCAGATCACGTTGGCCTCTCGGTTCTGCGCACCACGGCAACGAAGACGAATACGCCCGATGTCCTTGGCTATGACGGGTGTGAACGGCTTGCGCGCCTTGCCGTTATGCCAAGTGTCGCTATTGGTGGTGTTGGTATCGATGACATGGCGCCTTTGAAAGCGCGTGGTGTGAATGGTGGTGCCGTGGTTTCGGCAATCTGTTGCGCAGAGGATCCGAAGCAGGCTGCTCGCGATCTTCTGAATGCGTGGAGCAGCGCTCCCGACGCTGGTCGTCAGGAAGCGACGGGGGTGAGTGATCGATGATTCCTACAGTGACCGCTTTGACGATTGCCGGGTCTGATCCCTCGGGTGGAGCAGGTATTCAGGCTGATATGAAAGCGATGAGCGCCAATGGTGCGTACGCGATGAGCGTCATTACCGCTCTGACCGCACAATCAACGAAGGGCGTGGCCGGAGTCCACGCGGTTCCCGTTGATTTCGTCAAACTCCAGTTAGACACGGTTCTTGACGATATTGCTCCCGATGCAACGAAGATCGGGATGCTGGCAACTGCAGACTTGGCACGCCTTGTTGGTGAATACCTTCCGCGGTTGCCTTACACGGTGCTTGATCCGGTGATGGTGGCAACTTCGGGTGATCCGCTATTGGACAACGAGGCTATCGCCACTGTTCGGCAGCTGTGCACTGTCGCAGATTTGATTACACCGAATCTTGCTGAGGCAGCGGTTCTTCTTGAATCCGATTGGGCAACCAACGTCAATGAGATGACGGAGCAAGCGTTCGCTTTGCGCGAGCTAGGCGTGAAGAATGCGCTGGTGAAGGGTGGTCACCTGGATGAGAAAGCGTGCGATGTCTTCCTCGGCGAAGGTGACTCAGAACCGCATATTCTGACCGCTCACCGTATTCACACGAAGAATACGCACGGAACAGGATGCACGCTCTCATCATCGATTGCGGCTCTTCGCCCGCGTTGCGACTCGTGGCTCGAAGCTGTCACGCGCGCGAAGGCGTACTTGACGGGCGCGATCGAACAGGCTGATGAGCTTGGAGTCGGACACGGGCACGGTCCCGTCCACCACTTCTACGCGCTGTGGAATGACGACATGATGAAGGACAATGATGTTCACTGACGAACTGTGGGAAGAGATCGCCCCCATTAAGAAAGCGATTGACCAGGGGCAATTCGTTCGAGGTCTCGGTGACGGGAGCCTCAGCCAAGACAAATTCAACTACTACATGGTCCAAGACGCCCTGTATTTAGCTGCATACGCGAAGGCTCTTGCTGGTCTCGCCACTTTTGCGCACGATCCGGATGACCTGGTGTTCTGGGCCGAAGCATCGGCGAATTCGATCAAGGTTGAGCGAGAGCTCCACGCGTCGCACGTCGACGTGATGGCAGCGGCAACGCCTTCGCCAACGTGTCGTGCCTACTCTGACTTCTTGGCTGCCCAGCTTGCCAGCGGTGAATACGGGATTGCTGTCGCAGCGGTTCTGCCCTGCTTCTGGATCTACCAAGTGGTGGGGACTGAGCTCCTCGACACTGCCGGTGACCTTGAAAAACACCCCTACGGTGACTGGATTGGAATGTACGCAAACCCCGTGTTTGCGGAAGAAACCAAGATCGTCCGCGGGATCGTTGACCGCGTGGCCGAAGGCGTTGTAGAACTCCAGCGCCAGCGCATGAGGGACGCGTTCGTTCAGGCCAGCCGATACGAATGGATGTTCTGGGACGCGGCATGGCGAATGGAGACGTGGCCAATCTGAAAGAGCCTCGGTCACCGCCTGCATCTCCCTGAGGTGCGAAGCGTCGAGCAATACGACGGGGCGGGGGTGTTCTGGATCCAGAACACCCCCGCCCCCTAATCTCAGCGGTTCACATTGTCACCTGCCCGAACGCGGACTACTTGTCCTTCTTTGCGCCAATCAAGCCGGCAACAAGGGACGAGACGATTGCGGTGATGACAGCACCAAAGAAGCTTGCCCAGAAGCCACCCGTTTCAAAGGGAATGCCAACGGATGTTGAAAGTGCGCCGGTCAGCATGAACAGCAGGGCGTCGGTAACGATGGCGAACAAACCGAAGGTCAGGATGTACAGGGGGAAGGTCAAAACCTTCACCAGAGGTTTGATCAGGGAGTTCACCAGAGTGAACACCAATGCGATCACCGCAAGGGCGATCAGAGTGGAGGCTAGTGACGTTCCGTCGGTGAAATTGATCGACGGCACAATCAGGGTCGCTGCCCAGATACCAGCCATGGTTGCAATGAGTCGAAGTATAAATTCCATACTTCCAGTCTGCCTGTGTTCCAGCTTTTTCGCATCCGCAGGCGGTTTTTCGCGGGCGACATTCCGACTCTCCACGCCTGCCGACCGCTGGCTTGCCACACCTGTTGGATTCGTGGGAGCAGGTCGAAGATCTTGAGGAGCGTTTGAAGCGCGCGGGCGGGATCGTGAATTTCAACGAGGTTCGCTGGGATGTTCGCCCATCGCCGGGCTGTGGAACGATTGAGGTTCGCTCGTTCGATTCGGCGACGAATATGACGGAATTGCGGGCTTTGTCCGCGCTTGTTCACGCTTTGGTTGAGACGGTGTCGCGTGATCTTGATCGTGGGGTCGCGCCTGCGGTGCTGCCTCGCGAATTGCTGGAATTGAATAAGCGGCGTGCTTCCCGATTCGGGCCGACTGATTCGAGGTGTGTGTAAAGTTATGACCGAAAGCCTCTGTCAAACGAGTGACATACTTGCTAGTCTCGAAGAATGACTGAGGATTTCCTGGCTTTTGCACTCAATGCTGAACGTCGCTCTCACGCCTGCGAAGACGCGGACTACCCCCAATTTCATGTCGCTCCGCCAGTTGGGCGCCTCAATGATCCGAACGGCCTGATCAAAGTTGGCGACACTTACCACGCCTTCTTCCAGTACACCCCGGAGCATCCGAAGAAGCTTGTTTACTGGGGTCATGCGACGTCGAAGAACCTCGTGAACTGGGAATACCTGAAACCTGCGATCCTGCCCGACAGTCACCAGGACGCAAACGGCGCCTACTCCGGTACTGCGATCGCGACCGAAGAGGGCGTGGAACTCTGGTACACGGGCAACTACAAGGATCCTCAGACCGGTGAGCGCGAAGCGACCCAGTGCGTCGTCACCACGCCCGACATGAAATCGTTCACCAAGCTTGTTCCGCCGATTATCGGCCATCAGCCCAACGGCTATACCGCTCACTTCCGCGACCCGCAGGTCTGGGCCGATCCCGAAGTGCCGGGTAGCTACCGCATGCTCCTCGGCGTGCAACGTGAAAACGAAACCGGCGCCGCCCTTCTCTACCGTTCGAGCAACCTGCGTACCTGGGAATGTGAAGGAGAAATGACCTTCCCCGATGCGAACGGCGCATTCGACGCCTTCGGCTATATGTGGGAATGCCCGAACCTCGTTCGCCTGAGCGATGAGGTCAGTGGTGAAGTCCGCGACGTCCTCATCTTCTGTCCCCAGGGCATCGCCCCCGACGTCGAAGGCTACGAAAACATCTTCCCCTGCATTTACATCGTCGGAAAACTGGTCGGCACAGAATTTACCGAGTGTGACGGATCATTTACCGAGCTTGACCGCGGTTTCGAGTTCTACGCTCCCCAGGTCTACGCGCGTACTGACACTGCGTGGGGTGCATGGAGTGACGAGAAGCCCGCGCTTCTTGTCGGCTGGGCCGGCAACGCCAGCGAAGATGACCAGCCCTCGATCGAAACCGGAGGGTGGGTGCACTGCTTGACCTCTCCGCGACAGCTGGTGTTGGTTGACGGCGTGCTTGTTCAGCGTCCCTACCTGCCCGGCTTGCCGCTGTCATTCGACTCCGAAGTGGAGACTCTCGCGGGTTCGCGTTCGTGGAGGTTCTCAGCTGACGTCGAGTTCAACGCACCTTCCGCTACTTCATCCGACGAGGCCACCTCCATTACTTTCGTCATCGGCTCAAAGGGGGCGGGAGTGAATGTGACACTGAGTCCGTCATCCCTGACCGTTGATCGCTCCGACTCGCGTTACCCACATGGAGATATACGAACCGTGACCCTCGCGGATGAAGAGTCGGAGCATATTGAGATCATCCACGACCGGTCTCTCACTGAAATCTTCCTCGGAGATGGCCGCAAGGCCTTCACCTTCCGCTCCTTCTTGAACGGTGAAGCAGCTGGGCTCGAAGCGCGATGTGAATCGTGTTCTGTAACTCTGACAAACATATGCAGGGCTCGTCTGGACTGAAAGGTGTCCGCGCCAAGTAAAGGGTGGCATGTGAGATGTGTGCGCGGCCTCGTGAATCGACAATCTGGGTGGGCTTCGGCTGGAATGTGTCCGCAGGTCATCACTGCTGAGGTGGTAAGCGCACATTTTTGCGCGTCAGTTCGGCGAAAAGTCCACATAACAATGAGACAAAAGCCCTTGCGCTGAGGCGTATGGCGCACATAGTATGTCAAACGATTGCTATATAGCCCGGTAGTGAACGACGACGTTGTACACGCGCCTGGCCCACCGAGAAAGGAACGTGGATGGCAATGGATTACGCCAAGGTGGCGTCCGAAGTTGTAGAAGCGGTCGGAGGTGCCGATAACATCAGCGCAGCCGCACACTGCGCAACCCGCCTGCGACTCGTTATTGTCGACGAGTCTAAGATTGACCAGGCTGCCCTCGACGCGAATGGAGACCTCAAGGGCACCTTCGCAGCAGGTGGCATGTTCCAGATCATCGTCGGTCCCGGCGATGTCGACAACGTCTACCGCAAGATGGTCGAAAACCACTCCGTCCGCGAGGTCTCCAAGGATGAAGCTAAGGAAGAAGCCGCAAAGTCCGGCAACCTCTTCTCGCGCTTCATCAAGATGATCGCTGACATCTTCGTTCCAGTCCTCCCCGCCCTGATCGCCGGCGGTCTGATGATGGCTATCAACAACGTTCTGACCGCTGAAGGCCTTTTCGGCGAACAGTCCGTCGTTGGAATGTTCCCGGCCATCGCTGACTACGCCTCCCTGATCAACATGATCTCGTCGGCAGCATTCGCTTCGCTGCCTGTCCTGGTTGGCTTCTCCGCTGCAAAGCGCTTCGGTGGCAACGTCTACCTCGGTGCGGCAATCGGCGCGGCAATGATCTCCTCCGACCTGCTCAATGCATGGAATACCGGTGCGGCACTTGCCGGCGACGCAGAGGTTGAATACTGGCACCTCTTCGGCATGGAAGTTGCCAAGATCGGCTACCAGGCGCAGGTCATCCCGACCCTCGCCGTCACCTTCGTCATGTGCGTCATCGAAAAGTGGCTGCACAAGCGCCTGTCCGGCACCGTTGACTTCCTCGTCACCCCGCTGGTCACCATGCTTCTCACCGGCTTTCTTGCATTCATCGCAATCGGCCCGATCACCCGCGTTCTCGCAGAAGGCATCACCAACGGCATCAACTGGGGTTACTCCACGCTCGGCCCAATCGGTGGCCTGATCTTCGGCTTCTTCTACTCGCCGATCGTCGTCACCGGCCTGCACCAGTCCTTCCCGGCAGTTGAAATCCCGCTACTCCCCGTTAATGGTGGCATCGGTGACTTCATCTTCCCGATCGCCTCCATGGCAAACATCGCTCAGGGTGCTGCAGCCCTCGCTGTCTTCCTGAAGGCCCGCGATGCCAAGCTGAAGGGCCTCGCCGGCGCCGGCGGCGCGTCCGCAGTCTTCGGTATTACCGAACCCGCAATCTTCGGTGTCAACCTGCGCCTGCGCTGGCCCTTCTACGTCGGCATGGTTGCTGCAGCAATCGGCTCCGCCGGCGTCGCACTCTTCGACGTTCGTGGCCAGGCACTCGGTGCAGCAGGCTTCGTTGGCTTCGTGTCGATCATCCCGAACGACATCCCGATGTACCTGCTCCTTGAAATCCTCGTCTTTGCCCTATCCTTCGGTGCCACCTTCGCCTATGCCTCAACGCGAGGCAAGGTGGACTTGGCCGAAGGTGGCGCAGTCGCAGCATCCGCCGATTCTGCCGTCGTAGCTGCACCTGCAGCTACTGGCGTCGCAGAAGCCAAGATCGTTGAATACGCCGAAGGCGCAGACACCGACTACACCATCACCGCACCTCTCGCCGGTGAAATCATCCCGCTCGAGCAAGTCAAGGACGAGTCCTTCGCCAAGGGCATGCTCGGCCCGGGCGCAGCAATCATTCCCGCCGGTGGTGTAGTCGTCGCACCATTTGACGGCAAGGTCACGGTCGCATTCGAGACCGGCCACGCCTACGGCCTGAAGTCCGCATCCGGCATGCAGGTTCTGATCCACATTGGTATGGACACGGTCAAGCTTGAAGGCAAGTACTTCACCCCCCGCGTCGCCAAGGGCGACATGGTCCGTCGTGGCGATGTCCTCGCCGAGGTTGACTGGGACGGTATCCGCGCAGCCGGTTACGATACCATCACCCCGGTTGTCGTCACCAATAAGAAGAAGTTTGACTCCGTCGAGCTTTCCGGCACGGGCACCGTTTCCACGAACGATACCTTCCTTGAGGCACAGCCGAAGGAAGTAACTGCCTAATCGGGTTTTATTCCTGACACGTGACGGGGAGAAGGCTACGGCCTTCTCCCCGTCGTGTGTGTGATCTGAGTGCGAATAATGAAGGGGCACTGACAATCGTCAGTGCCCCTGATTCGATTGAATTGAGATGTGTGCTTACGCGGTCCAGCCTTCAATCAAAGTCACTGGGAACTCGTAGCTTCCGCCAGTCGCTCGGTCGTGAGAATCATCGGATGTGTCGGCAGAGCCGTGGGCCTCGCTGCTAGTTTCACCGTTGATCTGCGCAAGCAGGATCTCGACGGCCTTGCGGGCAATCAGATCGAGGGGCTGGCGTAGCGTGGTCAGTCCGGGAAGAGCGCGGTGAATAGCCTGGGTTCCATCGAAGCCGATGATTCGCAGGTCGCCTGGAACGGTCAGGTTGTGCAGGCGTGCCCATTCGAGGACCTCGGCCGCGGCCAGGTCATCGGTGGCGAAAACGCCATCGATTTCTTCGGCGACAGAGTTGAGGCATTCATTGACGGCCAGTTGGCGGATCGCAGAATCCGTGTGGAAGGGAACTTCCAGAATGACCGGTTCAACGCCGTCTTCGCCAAGGGCTCGACGATATCCGTGCTCGCGCAGGTTCTTCGGGTGCGCGCGCGAGGTCAGCAGGGCCGGTCGGTGGCAGCCTGCGTCCAACAAGCGCCTGGTGGCGTCGTATCCGGCGGTTTCGTTGTTGCAACGAACGTTAGGGATCCGGGGTGAGAGCTCGCGGTCGATGGTGACCAGTGGCATGCGGATCGTTTGGTATTCCTCGAGCGCTTCGTTGTGTGCGCCAGAAATAATACCGTCGACTCGATTTCCAACCAGTAGGTTCAAGTAGTCGCGTTCACGGTCCGCGTGTCCCATCGAGTTGCAGATAAGGATGCGGTAGCCCTGTTCGGCAAGGGCGTTTTCAATCTCGACGGCGAGTTCGCCGAAGAAGGGGAGTGCGACAGTCGGGACGATCAATCCGATGGTGTCGGACTTTTTGCCGTGGAGTGCGCGTGCGAGCTGGTTGGGACGGTATCCGAGTTTCGCGATCGCGTCGCCGACGCGGTCCTTTGTTGTCTGGGACAGGTATCCGCGGTTGTTGAGGACTCGCGACACGGTGGTCAATGAGACGCCGGCTTCTTTGGCTACGTCGGCCAGGGTGGGCTCGGAGTGTGACTTCACGGGTTAGGTCCTTGTTTTGCTGGCGGTCGTTCGGTTCATTTTAGATGTTGATGTGTGCAGACCATATGGACTTCTGTCGAAGTGTGAGCCTATTTACTGACTACTCATCTCGTCGCCTGTTGAACGTGTGCCTGGCGCGCAGAATACTTGGTCAAGTCCGTGTTAAGCAGGCAAAAAAGGGGACGAGTCTGGGCGTCTTGGTGCGGTGTGTAGTCGGCCCTCGGCTTGGCTGTGGGTGATGAAAGTGTGGCCGGCCTCGTGAATGGGGAAGAAGGCGGAAGGCGCTGACGTGACAATGGTCGCGCAATTGCACCATGAAAGTGTGCTGACAGGCACGATAATTCCTTTTACGATTAAAGGCAAGGGTCAATATGTCCAACGATGGACATACCCGGGTTGGAAGGAAAACCTCATGATCTCTCGTTCTGTTGTCATCGCCTCCTCCGTTGGTCTGCACGCGCGCCCCGCTGCCGTCCTTGCCGATGCCGTTGATGAATCCGGTGTCGACATCGTTATCTCGTTCGACGGTGAAGAAGCAGACGCAGCATCGCTCCTCGAAATCATGACCCTCGGTGTCAAGCACGGCGACGAAGTCACCCTGTCCACCGAAGATGACAACGCTGGCGCTGTTCTCGACTCGCTGGCCGAACTGCTTTCGCGCGATCTCGACCAGGAGTGAGCATGAGCACCGGACACTCAGTCCTTCACGGAATCGGCGTCTCAGCCGGAACAGCCGCTGCTCCGGTAGCGATCGTGCGCCCAGCACCCGGCGTTGATACGAACGAACCTGCTTGCACTGATCCCGAGGTGGACGGTGCCCGTGTGCGCGAGGCTCTCGCAACAGTCAGCAACAGCCTCAAAGAACGTATGGAAACGGCTCCCGAAGAGTCGAAGCCGATCCTGAAAGCCACCGCCAAACTCGCGTCAGACCGCGGTCTGGCAAAGGGGATCGACAAGAAGCTGAAGAAGGGCTTCGGTGTGACTGCCGCAGTCGAAGCAGCTGTCGAAGAATACGCCGAAATGCTCCGCGGACTGGGCGGGTACATGGCGGAACGCGCCACCGACCTGTACGACGTGCGCGACCGTGCAATGTGTGAACTGCGCGGACTTCCGGCGCCCGGCGTTCCCTCATTCGATGAGCCTGTCATCCTGGTTGCTCGCGATCTGGCACCCGCTGAAACTGCAACCCTGAACCCTGAGAAGGTCAAGGGCATCATCACCGAAATCGGTGGCCCCACGTCGCACACCGCGATTCTGGCCGCTCAGCTTGGTATTCCGGCAATCGTGAAGGTTACCGGCATCCTCGATATCACCGAAGGGTGCATGCTCGCCCTTGACGGTGGCGTCGGTGAAGTCATCGTTAATCCGACCGACGAAGAAGTTGAGCTTCTTGAGGCGCGCTCGCGTCATCGCGCTACCGCGCTTGCCGGCTCGTCCGGTGAAGGTGCGACCTACGACGGCTACAAGGTCAAGCTTCTCGCCAACATCGGCACGATCGATGACGCTGAACGCGCAGCTAAGTTCGACCTTGAAGGCTCCGGCTTGTTCCGTACCGAATTCCTGTTCCTCGATCGCGCGGATGCGCCTTCGTTAGAAGAACAGACGGAAACCTACACCAAGGTTCTCCAGGCGTTCGGTGATCGTCGTGTTGTCGTGCGCACGCTTGACGCCGGCGCCGACAAGCCACTGTCGTTTGCAGATCTTGGCAAGGAAGAAAACCCGGCGCTTGGCCGTCGCGGTTTGCGCCTCTGCCAGGCTCGCGAGGACCTGATTGATACGCAGCTGACTGCTTTGGCTGCCGCCTACGAGGCCACGAAGGCTGACCTTTGGGTCATGGCACCGATGGTGTCCACACTTGAGGAAGCCCAGTGGTTCGCCGACAAGGCGCGTGGCGTGGGCCTGCCGAAGGTCGGCATCATGATCGAAGTTCCCGCGGCCGCTATCCGAGCAGACCAGATGCTGTCCATCGTTGACTTTGCGTCGATCGGCACGAATGACCTGACGCAGTACACGATGGCCGCTGACCGCATGGACGGCGAGCTTGCTCCGCTGCTCACCGCGTGGCAGCCGGCTGTCCTGCAGATGATCAAGTTCGCCTGTGAAGGTGGTCGTTCGACAGGCAAGTCGATCGGTGTCTGCGGTGAAGCCGGTGGCGACCCGCTGTTAGCGCTGGTTTTGACAGGTTTGGGTGTTGGCTCCCTGTCGATGGCACCGACCAAGGTGAACGCTGTTCGCGCCGCTCTTCGCCTGCACGACCTGGCGACCTGCCAGCAGATGGCTGCGTATGCGCTGGATGCTCCGACGGCTGAAGAGGGACGCAACAATGTCCTGAAGCTTGTCTCGCCGACGATGCTGGCGTTGCTCTGAGCACCCTCTGATTGAAGCACGAAGCCCCGGACCTCTACGAGGTCCGGGGCTCTGCTTTGTTAGTCAGAGACTAGGCAGGCGTCAGGCGACAACCAGGCCGGTGTACTGGGTGCGGGCGCGCTCGAAGCGTGCTGCGACGTCGTCCCAGTTGACGATGTTCCACCATGCCTTGACGTAGTCTGCCTTGACGTTCTGGTAGTCGAGGTAGAAGGCGTGCTCCCACATATCCAGCATGAGTAGCGGGACGGTGGCGACCGGGATGTTACCCTGCTGGTCGGTCAGCTGGAAGGTGACCAGACGGCCAGCGAGTGCATCCCATGCGAGGATGCCCCAGCCGGAGCCCTGCAGGCCGAGAGCCGCTGCTGCGAACTGGCCCTGGAACTTCTCGAAGGAGCCGAAGTATTCGTCGATTGCTGCGGCGAGTTCGCCTTCGGGGCGACCCTGGCCGTCGGGGGTCATGTTCTGCCAGAAGATGGTGTGGTTGGTGTGGCCACCGAGGTTGAACGCAAGGTTCTTCTCGTACAGGTTGATGGCGGCGAAGTCGCCGGATTCGCGTGCTGCTTCGAGCTTCTCAAGGGCGGTGTTTGCGCCACCGACGTAGTTTGCGTGGTGCTTGTCATGGTGCAGTTCCATGATTGTGCCGGAGATGTGCGGCTCGAGTGCTGCGTAGTCGTAGGGGAGCTCGGGGAGCGTGTAGACGGTCATTGCGTCTCCTTCGTTAGGTATTTAATGGCAGTGCCGCGACTGCCGTTCACACTTTCGAGGGTACAGGGCTTTAGTCCCCTTTTGCTACGGGAACGGTGGAACATGGACGTGAGGTTTCAGCCATTGCCGGCTGGGAATAAAACGCGCGTTGGGTGCAACGGGTGTGGTTTCACGAGGCCGCGCCCGCCTGTCGTAGGTCTTGGCGCAATTGGTGCGCGAGCTCGCCTCTGCTGATGGAGGTGTTGCGTTGGGGCCTCGTCGATGCCCTTACTTGGTGTGGCGCACCCGCTTGATGACGCTGGAAAACCCGAGCCAAATGTAGGCCAGGACGATGCCCCAGATCATGCCGAAGATGCCGGATTGGACGGTTTCGGCGGTCCATGCGGCGGTGCCACCGAGGTGTTCGACGTAGGAGACGCCGTGCTCGACGATGTGATGGAGCACGGTGAAGCCGAGGGTATTGAGGGAGGAGATGACGATGTGTCCGCCGACCCAGAGCATAGCGACCGTGCCGACGATTCCGATGACGGTGAAGACCTTCGGCATGATGGAAACGAGGCCTCGTCCAAAGCTGGCAATGCCACCCTTCTTTTCTGCGAGGCGTAGACCAAGGTCATCCATTTTGACCAGGACAGCGACGATTCCGTAGACGAAGAAGGTCATGAAGAAGGCGACGCCGACCATGATGCCAACTTTGATGAGGTTGGAGGTGGTGGTGACGTCGGCCAGCGAAATAAGCATGATTTCCGCGGAAAGAATCAGGTCAGTGCGAGTGGCGGAAGAAACGATGCCCATCTCAATTTCTTCAGGAGTAACGGAGGTCGCTGAGTCCTTGTGGTCAACGTGTTCGGGATAGAGGTGGAGCTTGGCGAGAGCTTTTTCTCCGCCTTCGAAGCAGAGATACGAGCCGCCGATAATGAGGATGACAGGCAGAAGCCAGGGGGCCAGCCAGGTGAGGATCAATGCGACCGGCAGGATGATGGCGAGCTTGTTAATAAGGGATGCGCGCGCGATCTTCTTGATGATCGGGATTTCACGACTCGGGTCAAGGCCAGCTACATACTGCGGGGTGATGGCAGTGTCGTCGATGACGACGCCAACGGCTTTCGACGATGCTTTTGCAGCGCCGACAGCAATGTCATCGAGGGATGATGCTGTTGCTTTCGCGAGCGTGGCAATGTCGTCGAGAAGTGCGATGAGTCCGCCGGCCATGTTTGTCCTTGAAGTAGACGGTGTGTACGTCTCATCATGCCAGCGTTGGGGTGCCTGCGTGTAGCGAGGACGGGTGTGGGAGTGAATGCGCAAGGAGTTGGTGCGTGGTTGTGTTGAGTACGATCGCTTTCCGCTGGTTGTTGGTGATTCAGTGACGAGGCCACGCGTGTGGATACAAGTTTGCGTGTTCACAGGGCGCGGTTTGTGCAATTCGATTTGTCCATGGTGGCAACTAGTGTTGGTGTCATGAACGAATCCGAAGTGGCTGTTGCCAATACGCCGATCGTTGATCCGGCACTGATCGCGTGTCTGCGCTCTGACTTTGATGATGCCGGCTGGTACGTCGATGCTCTGAAGCAGGTTGTGTCGCAACGTGCTCTTACGGCCTTGGGGCGTGAACAGCGTGTGCCTGCGTTGGTTGAACTGAGGGCTCAGACCGCTCCGATCTCTGTTTTGACCAGGCTCTTCATGTTGGGCGATACGGTGGCGGGCCAGCAGCTGGATCAGGCACTTCCCACGTGTGGCGTCGCCGGTGCCGTGTCGCTGGGTCTTGCGCAACCCGTGGCCGACTCGAGCTCTCCGTCGCGCTACCGCGCGACGGTTGACCTGCGCCCCTACAGCGCTGTGATTCCCGACGTTATGGTCGGCGGTGGGTCAGATTCCGATTCGACTCGACAGCTGAATTGGTGGATTGCCTCAGATCTAACGTCAATGGTGACAGGCGGAGCTCTTCGCCCTGACCACGTGTTGGGTGTGGGTGGAGCATCCACCAGTCTGCTTGAGATGACGATCCGAAAGCCCTTTACGTCTGCCCTCGATATGGGGTGTGGTTGCGGAATCCAGGCGATGCACTTGGCAACTCATTGTGAACGTGTTGTGGCGACTGACCTGTCAGAGCGCGCGTGCCAGTTCACACGCTTTAATGCGGCGTTGAATGACATGCAGATTGAGGTGCGTGCGGGTTCGCTTTTTGAACCCGTTGCTGGACAGACCTTTGATCTGATCGTGACGAACCCTCCCTTCGTTATTACTCCTGATGTTCTGCGCGGAGATGGCGACGATCTGCTGGAATATCGCGATGGCGGGATGAGTCGTGACGAACTAGTTCGCACCGTAATCCAGGCGGGCCCAGATTATCTGGTGCCCGGCGGGTATATGCAGATGATTGGGAACTGGGAGATCCCCGCGGATGTGGATCCCGATTCTGGGTGGTCAGATCGTCTGAAGCCGTGGTTCTCCGACCGGCCCGTGGACGCGTGGATTGTCCAGCGCGATGTCTTGGACCCCGCGCAGTACGTGGAAATGTGGCTTCAAGATGCTGATCCCCACGACGCGGATTCTGAAGCGGATGCTGAACTGGACATTGGCGAATCCGGAGCGATGGTCGGTGTCGAGGATCCTTTCGGCCTCGTAGATTCGAAGCGAGAAATCGCATACGCGAAATGGCTCGCCGACTTTGACAGCGCGAACGTCGGCGCAGTCGGCATGGGGTTTGTTGCCATGCGACGACTGGACGCGGACGAAGCGGGTGGCGCTCGCGGAATCCAGCACTTCGATCTTGAACTCACTGGGCGCAGGCCGTTAGGAGCAGATGTCGAGCGCACGTTGGATGCGTTGCGCCTTCCGGACGATCTTGGTGCGCTGACTCTGGTTCGTGCCGATGACGTGACTGAAGAACGCCACTTTGTTCCAGGTACCCCTGATCCGAACGTCATGATCATGCATCAGGGCAGTGGACTTGGACGATCCATCATGGTCGGTACCGCCGTGTCAGCGATTGTTGGGGCGTGCGACGGCGAACTAGAGGTCGGGCAGATCAGTGCGGCCGTGGCGATGCTCACTGACCGTGAAATCTCAGACGTTCGCGCGGAAGTCGACACTCCGCTTCGAGCCCTGATTCGGGCAGGAATGCTTGAAATTGCGACGTGTAGCAAGCAGTCGACCGTCTAGTGGACTTTCGTTGACACCGAGTGGACAGTGCGCGAAATTTGCCGGGTCCGTTGTAAGGTCAGGCAAGCGCGACGATTTTCGTTGAATTCAAATTAGGCACCGAAAGGGTGAGTCATGGGAGCGTCAAAGCTGGTCATCGTGGAGTCTCCCGCGAAGGCTGCGACCATCGAGGGATACCTAGGTCCCGACTACCATGTGACCGCATCAATTGGGCACATTCGTGACTTGCCTCAGCCGAAGGAGCTTCCGACCGACATGAAGAAGGGCCCCTACGGTCGCTTCGCCGTCGATGTCGAGCACGGTTTTACCCCTTACTATGCGGTCAACCCGGACAAGAAGAAAAAGGTCACCGAACTCAGGCGTGCGCTGAAAGAAGCCGACGAACTCTTCCTGGCAACTGATGAGGACCGCGAAGGTGAAGCAATCGCATGGCACCTTCTGCAGGTGTTGAAACCGAAGGTGCCGGTTAAGCGTATGGTCTTCCACGAAATCACAAAGGAAGCGATTACTCGCGCGCTTGAGAACACTCGTGAGCTCGATACGGCGCTCGTCGATGCGCAGGAAACCCGTCGAATCCTTGACCGCCTGTACGGCTACGAGGTCTCGCCTCTGCTCTGGCGCAAGATCCGTCCTTCCCTGTCGGCTGGTCGCGTGCAGTCAGTGGCAACCCGTCTGGTCGTGGATCGTGAACGTGACCGTATTGCCCACATTTCCGCTGAATACTGGTCAATCCAGACCCGCATCGAAGCAGGCGACGCGTTCAACGCGAAGGTAACGCACGTTGATGGTCGATCCGTAGCAACAGGTTCCGACTTCAGCGAGAAGGGTGTTCTGAAGGACAAGTCGGAAAAGGCTGACGTCCTGCACCTGAACGAGGCACTCGCTCGAGATCTCGCCACCGCGTTGGAAGCATCCACGACGTCGGTTATTGATTCGGTCACGCAGAAGCCGTATCGTCGTCGTCCGGCAGCGCCGTTCACGACGTCCACACTGCAGCAGGAAGCCTCGCGAAAGCTGCACTGGAATGCCTCGTCGACAATGCGTACCGCTCAGTCTCTGTACGAGTCCGGTTACATCACCTACATGCGAACTGACTCGACTGCACTGTCCGGCCAAGCCATTGCCGCGGCTCGAGCGCAGGTCGCAGAACTTTACGGTGCCGCCTCTGTCCCCGAGAAGCCTCGCGTGTACGGCAAGGTTGCGAAGGGAGCACAGGAAGCTCACGAAGCTATCCGCCCCGCCGGCGATCACTTCCGTACCCCCGCACAGGTTGCAGGTCAGTTGAGCCGTCAGCAGTTGGCTCTCTATGACTTGATCTGGAAGCGTACGGTTGCCTCGCAGATGACCGACGCTGTCGGTTTTACCGCGACGATTCGTGTTGCTACCGACATTGTCACATCCGATGGTGCGCACTCTGTTGTTTCTTCCGCCTCTGGCACGGTCATCACCGAGCCCGGCTTCCGTCAAGCCTACGAAGAAGGCCGTGACAAAGGTCGTTACGACGCTGAAAAGGACAGTGAAGCAGAAGCAACTCTGCCGAACGTCTCCGAAGGCGATAGTGCAAACGTCGTGGAAGCAATTGCTGAAAGACACGAGACTCAGCCTCCGGGTCGCTACACCGAAGCAACTCTGGTCAAGACTATGGAAGAGCGTGGCATCGGTCGTCCTTCCACGTATGCGGCAACGATCCAGACGATCGGTGACCGCGGATACATCACGCACCGCGGTCAGTACCTTGTGCCGACATGGTTGGCATTCTCGGTCACGCGTCTGCTGGAAGAGAGCCTGCCTGGATTGGTTGACTACGACTTCACCGCGTCTATGGAAACGGATCTTGACCGCATCGCTACCGGTGAAGAAAAGGGTGCTGACTTCCTCACCGGTTTTTACCTGGGTGAAAATGGCAAGGGCGATGAAGACGGCTTGAAGTATCAGGTCGAATCACTCGGCGACGATATCGATGCTCGCGCCGTGAACTCGCAGCCTGTTGGTGATGACGTGGTTGTTCGCGTGGGTCGCTATGGCCCGTACCTTGAAAAGGCTGATGGCACGCGCGCCAACCTGCCCGAAGACGTTGCTCCCGATGAGGTCAACGCCGAAAAGATCTCCGAACTGTTCGCTCTTGCTGCAGATGATGGTCGCGAGCTGGGTGTTGATCCGCAAACCGGTCACACGCTGGTGGCAAAAAACGGCCGTTTTGGCCCTTACATCACCGAGATTCTTCCCGAACCGGAAGAAACAGAAGCCACGACTGCGAGGGGACGCAAGAAGGCTGCACCGAAGCCTCGAACCGCATCGCTGTTTAAGAGCATGGACCTGTCGACGGTGACCCTTGAACAGGCTCTCCAACTGCTTTCGCTTCCGCGCGAGGTCGGTGTTGATCCGGAAACGCAGGAAGTGATTACCGCTCAGAACGGTCGCTATGGTCCGTACCTGAAGAAGGGGAGCGACTCGCGCACGCTGGCGTCGGAAGAACAGTTGCTCACGATCACGGTGGACGAGGCTCTTGCGATCTACGCTCAGCCGAAAGTTCGCGGTCGAGGCGCTGCAAAGCCACCGCTTCGCGAGTTCGGTGAAGACCCGGTGTCCGGTAAGAAGGTCACGGTGAAGGACGGTCGTTTCGGTCCGTACGTGACAGACGGAGAAACGAACGTGACGGTGCCTCGTGCAGAAAGCGTCGAAGACCTGACCGAAGAACGTGCCTTCATGCTACTTGCCGATAAGCGTGCAAAGGGGCCGGCTCCGAAGCGAGGTCGTGCGACCGCGAAGAAGTCGAGCACAAAGAAGACCACGACACGTAAGACAACAACAAAGAAAACTGCTGCAAAGAAGACAACGAAGTAGTGGTCGACCGGTGCGCATCGGCAGGAACTGAACACCGGGGCCTGCAGTGACGTGCATGCGACGAACACATGTCTTTGTTCCAAAACAGGGCAGGTCATGCGACGATTGAAAGCATGACGGTAGACGGGAGTATGGGGATGAGCGCTGAGGGTGTGTTTATCACCTTCGAAGGTGGCGACGGAGCTGGAAAATCAACGCAGATCCAGCGCGTTCGTGACTGGTTTATCGAGCGTGGTCGTACCGTCAAGGTCACCCGTGAGCCCGGCGGTACCGAGCTTGGCGTTCAGATCCGTCAGATGGTTCAAAACGGTCCCGAAGACATCGATCCTCAGACCGAAGCCCTACTGTATGCAGCGGATCGCGCCTATCACGTTGCTACCCTGATCCGTCCAGCTCTTGCAGCCGGTGAGGTCGTATTGGCTGATCGCTATATCGATTCGTCACTCGCATACCAAGGGGCCGCTCGATCGCTTGGTGTTGACGAAATTCGTTCCCTGTCCATGTGGGCAACCCAGAGCCTAGATCCGACCCTGACCTTCCTGCTCGACCTGCCTCCAGAAGTGGGAGCCCGTCGTCGCACGGACGCCCCCGACCGCATGGAACGCGAATCCACGGACTTCCATGAGCGCGTCCGCCACGAATACCTGCGTTTGGCCGATGCTGAACCTGAACGCATTATCGTGATCGACGGCGTTGGCACGCCCGACGAAGTCTTTTCCGAAATCCGTGGTGTCCTTGAAGAACGCTTCGGCTCTGGCGTTGTTCAACACGTGGATGATGAAACCGCCGTCGATCAACCTTCTCGACCGGTCGACAAATCTGCCGAACCGTTGACTACGGATAACGCGAAGGTGGTGTCGCACTCGGCGCCGAAAGCCAAGACAAAGTCCGGCGCTCAGTCTTCGAAGTCATCCAAGAAGAAGTCAATGCTTGGAATCCTTGCAGGACAGGCGCCCCTGTGGCCATCCGCAGAAGAAGATAAAGCCTAATGGCGCTCCGTGGAGCACACGTCTGGGATGAACTCGTCGGCCAAGAAGCCGCCGTCGAGATCCTTCGAGGTGCTGCGCTAGGTGCGCGTGGCCTCGTCGATGGGGGATATGCGCACGCGTCTGTTGATCCCTCCCAGGCGGATCGCACTTCAGCCGACCCCTCCGATGACGATATCGATTCGGCCGGCGATGACGCTTCTCGCGCGATGAGCCACGCGTGGCTGATTACCGGACCGCCCGGTTCGGGTCGTTCGGTTGCTGCCAGGGCATTCGCGGCAGCCCTCCAATGCACCGAAGCCGACATGGGTGCAGGACACTGCCCAGGTTGCATAACAACGATGAACGGATCGAATGCTGACGTGCACCTTGTGGCCACAGAAGCCAGCGTCATTTCTGTCGATACCGCGCGTTCTCTGGTTCTCCACGCTCAGTCAGCACCCTCGCAGGGACGTTGGCGCGTCATCATCGTTGAAGATGCGGATCGTCTGACTGAAGCCGGCGCGAACGCGCTACTGAAAGCCATTGAAGAACCGCCCGCTCGCACCGTCTGGCTCCTCTGTTCTCCCAGCCCAGAAGACATGATTACGACGATTCGTTCGCGTTGCCGTCACCTTGGGCTCCGTATTCCATCCGTGGAAGCGGTCGCTGACCTGCTTGTCAGGGAAGGCGTGGCAGACCGGCAGAGCGCGATCAGCGCCGCCCGCACCGCCCAGTCGCATATCGGGTTGGCGAGGGCGCTGGCGAAAGACCCTGAAATGCGTGAGCGCCGTCGTCAGATTATGACCGCACCGGTTCGCGTTCGCTCCGTGGGAGAAGCAGTTTTCGCTGCCGAAGGTCTTTTGAAGACAGCGCAGGCGCAAGCTGATGCGCAGACTCTTGAACGAAACGCGCGCGAGAAAGCAGCTTTGCTTCGCCAGCTCGGCATGGACGAATCCGAGCGACCTGACCGTCAGCAAAGAGTGATGCTCAAACAACTGGAAGACGACCAGAAGCGTCGTTCCAAGCGCGCTCTGACCGATGCGTTAGATCGTGCGCTCGTTGATTTGCTCGCGATCTATCGCGATGTGCTGATGGTGCAGTTGGGGACCGGTCAACAGTTGGTGAATGCTGATCTTGAAGATTTGGTTTACGAACTGGCGTCCGATTCGACGCCTCGTCAGACAATGGGTCGCGTTGCCGCAATTGAAGAAGCCCGCAAGCGCCTTGTGTCGAACGGACAGGCACTTCTTGTGCTCGAAGCGATGGCAGTATCGCTTCGTCCCCAGGCTTAACGTCAGCCCAAGCACTCACTCCGACGAGGACTCCCATATCCTTGTCCTATGATTGTGAAGTCGAAGCGTCGAATAGCGATTGTTGCGATTGTTGGCGTCGTTGTCTTGGCGTTGCCGTTCATTGTGAACGCGGCAATGCTCCTGATTAACAGCTTCCGCTATTCCGAGAGCTCCATCCGCCCCTCCGAACCGAACGCCGTTTCGGGCACATCGATCGATGATTTCTATCGTCAGACAATCAACTGGGGCGATTGCTCGACACAACAGATTTCCGACGGTTCGTCGGTGCCTCCTTCCGATCCGCAGAACTATCAGTGCGCAACGCTGTACGCGCCACTGGACTGGGACGAGCCCTCAGGCGAGCAAATTACGCTGTCGATCGCAGTGCATCGCAGTGGGGTCGAGGATGCTCCGGCGCTTTTCTACAATCTTGGTGGTCCGGGTGGCGCTGCCGTGTCGTCACTGGTCGGCCAAGTAAACGATGGTTTGGGCGATGCGGTTGTGAAGACTTATGACATCGTTGCTCTGGATCCTCGTGGCGTTGGCGCCTCGTCCCCCGCGATCTGCATGACGGATGCCCAGCGTGATGCCTACGCGACGGATGGCACGCTGGGCGATGGCGGGACTGCTGGCGAAGGTGTCTCCGGTCGCACTATGGATCCCGCTGAGATCATCGCGCACGCCGAAAAGCTGAGCGCCAGGATCGCCGATGGTTGCCAGCAACTGTCCGGGAACGTCTACAAGCACATCGATACGGTGTCCGTGGCGAAGGATTTCGACATGGCTCGTGCAATTCTTGGGCAAGAGAAGCTGAACTACCTTGGGTATTCCTACGGCACGTTCGTTGGCGCGCTCTACGCCGATATGTTCGCTGACAAGGTGGGGCGTTTCGTTCTTGATGGTGCGATTGATCCAGCGATGGATATCAACCAGGTGTCGGATCTTCAGATGGAAGGTTTTGAAGCGTCCGCGCGCCATTGGCTTGAAGAATGTGTTGCGGGGAAGGATTGCCCGTTCAGCGGAAGCGTTGATGACGCGGTCGCTGATCTTGTGGCCTTCCTTGATGCTGTCGCCGATCAGCCACTTGAGACTTCGGATCCTGACCGTCCGTTGACGCGTAATCTGGCGTTGACGGGAATTATTACGGGCTTGTATTCGTCCGATTCGTATTCTGTCCTCACCGAGGCGGTGCGCCAGGCGGTACAGGATAGCGACGGTTCGCAGTTGCTGTATATCGCGGACTTGTCCAGTGAACGCCAGGATGATGGTACGTTCGCGTCGAATTCGATGGATGCGTTGATCGTGGTGAATAACGCTGATTATGAGCCGGTTGGCACCCCGGAAGAGTGGGCGCAGGCCGCTGAAAAACTGGCTGATACGCTCCCGGTCTTCGGCGCGGATGCGGGGTATGCGTCGGCCGGTCTGAGTGCGTGGCCGACTGATCATGCGGCTCGCCAGCCGGTGAGTGCGAAGGGTGCCGCGCCGATTGTCGTGGTGGGGACGACGCATGATCCTGCGACTCCGTATGTGATGGCGCAGAACTTGGCGTCTCAGTTGGAGTCCGGTGTGCTGGTCTCGGTTGAAGGCTGGTCGCACACCGCCTATTCGAAGAAGGCCAGTACGTGCGTGGTGGATGCAGTCGAAGGCTACTTGGTCGACGGGACAGTTCCGGCCAACGGTTTGAGTTGTTCGTGACCGCCTCCTGATTCACGAGGCCGATCGGCTCCGCCCCCCGGGTGGGATGGTCGTCGGATTGCGGGCGGCCTCGTATGTGAGGAATATCCAAACGGTTAATTTGGGTAGTCATTTGCGGCAAACCCGTGGCGCACACTATGGTTATACCGTTGTCCGAACGCCCCTGTGGGGATTGCGGACAGGCCACCTTAGCTCAGTCGGCAGAGCGATTCACTCGTAATGAATAGGTCGTGGGTTCGATTCCCACAGGTGGCTCGACTGAAACGGTCTGGACTTGCGGGTTGAGGCCGTTTTCTTTATATTCGGTGGTTTTGTCTGCTCGACGCTTCTATGATGAACGATTGATATATAACATTTGTCGTTTAAGCTCTTCGTCGCCAAAAAATGAAAAGCCTCCGACACCTGCAGTGCCGGAGGATCTCACACGAGTCGGGGTGGCGGGATTTGAACCCACGACCTCTTCGTCCCGAACGAAGCGCGCTACCAAACTGCGCCACACCCCGTGCGACTGTTCGAGTATAGCGAGTCAAAGTCCCAGATGACAAAACGGAAAGCCCTTAGAGTCTGCCGAATAAGTCACAGTGCCCGATCCGAGCGCCCAGCCTAAATGCGTGGCAATCATTCGCCGGTAGCGCTATCCAAACGGGCTGCGTGAACGCTATGCGATTGAAAGAAGGGTGGCCTCGGGGCGTGTTGCGATACGAACCTGCGCGTAGCGCGACGTCCCCAGTCCGGCACTGACATTGACGAAGGACTGGTGCGTGCCATATCGCCACGAGTGCAGCCCTTTTGCGTATTTCCGTGGGAGGTCGCAGTTCGTCACGATCGCTCCAAAGCCGGGAAGTCCAATCTGACCGCCGTGCGTGTGACCGGCGAAGATAAGGTCGGCTCCAGCGTCCGTCATGGCGTTCAAAACGCGCGTATATGGAGCGTGCGTGAGACCGATACGCAGGTTCTGCTGGTTCGCCCACGAATCCAACGGGATGGGAAGTCGATCGCGGTTGAGGTGCGCGTCGTCGGTCCCGATAAAGCTGAGCGTTTGGGACGTGTGCGCGGCCTCGTGAATAGAAGGCGAAGAAGCGCCAGGTGCGATGGTCGACGAAGAGGAGACGCGCGCAACCGGTGCTAAGACAACGGGAATCGAAAGCGTATCTGCGCGGTTAGTCAGGTTCGTCCAGCCGGCTTCGTGGAATGCGGAAGTCAGTTCAGTCCACGGCAGGTCCGGCGTTGTGCGCGCCTTTTGAGGGTGTCCGCCGACAAGGTAGCGTGCCCAGCTCTTCGGCATCTGCGAATAGTAGTCATTCGAGCCGAGCACGTAGGCGCCGGGGTAGTCCAGCAGTGGTTTGTAGGCGCGCATCAGGGGGACGAGGCCGTCCACACTGGAGAAGTTATCGCCGGTAGAAACGACGAAATCAATGTGGTTTGTGGCCGTAACTTTCCTGAGGAAATCTTCGATGAAGTCTTGGCCGGGAAACATGTGCAGGTCAGAGACGTGAAGGATTGTCAGTGGCCGGATATTGCGCGATGGATCCAAGGTGACGTGGACGTGTCGCAATGTTGGCCAGCGTCGTTCAAACGAGCCCCAGGCGAGTGCTGACGCCCCCGCCAACCCCATGCCAAGGGTCGTGTAGCCGACGCCTTTAAACGCGCGCCCAGCGATGTTGAGGGAGCTTGTGTGCACGTCGTACGTCATGGGTCTGCCTTATTCGGAGTCTTCCTCTTCGTACTGCTCGGTTGCCTGAGCTGCGGGCTGCTGAGTACGAGGCTGCGGGGCGGGGGAACCGATGCTGACCATCGGCATGGGCTCGATCGGAGTGTTCGCCATAACGGCTGACATGTAGGGTGCCCAGATGGTGCGACCAACGAAGGTCTCACCGTAAAGCTGGGAGTAGTAGACGCCGTTGATGGTCACGTTTTGAACGGGCTGGGTTGAAGCGTTCGCGTGGCCAACCCATGCCGAGGTGGCCAGAGAGGGGGTGAAACCGCTCATCCACGTGTTCGAGTTGTTATCCGTTGTACCCGACTTACCGGCGAACTGGCGGCCGTCAGCGATGTGTGTGGACGTGTAGTACTGGCTCACGGCCTGTGTCAGCGTCGTTGCCGTCTGCTGGGCGGCGGTTTCGGGGATGACCTGGCTACATTCGGGCGTGTATTCCTTCAGCGTGTTCTCGTCGCGGTCGGTGACCGACAGGATCGCGTTCGGCTTGCAGTAGTTACCGTTGTTCGCGATCGCAGCGAAAGCACCGGCAACTTCAAGCGGGTTTGTTGACGAGGTGCCCAAGACGTTTGCCGGGAAGAGGTCGGCGACCTCGCCGTTCTGGGTTACGCCAAGGTCGTAGGCAGTCTGGAAGATCTGACAGAAGTCAACGCGCGATGCCATGTTCACGAACGCTTGGTTAACCGACAGGCCGGTTGCGCGAATGACGTTCATTGCGCCGTCCTTGCCGGGAAGGTCGACGACGTTGTAGGCGCCGGTGTTGATCGTTTGATCGCCACAGTGGAAGGCGTTCGAACCGTAGTAGCGGTTTGCTGAACCAACGGCTTCGTAGGCGCTGTGGCCTTCCTTGAACCATTGCAACAGGGTGAAGACCTTGTAGGTTGAACCGACCTGGAACTGACCATCGGCGGCGTAGTTTGCCATGGTCTGGCCGGCTTCAACACCGTAGTTGGTGTTCTGGCTCATCACTAGGATGTGTCCGGTGCTGGGCTCAACGGACACCAGTGCGGTATCAACGTCGGAGGCGTCGTCGACGGGGATCGCGCTGGTCAGTGAGTTCCAAGCGGCCGCTTGCTTCGTCGGATCAAGGGTGGTGCGGATCGTGATGCCCGCGGTCTTCAGCATGTGTTCGCGTTTCGCGGACGTATCGCCGTAGGTGTCATCGGCAAGGAATTGTGACAGGACGTAGTCGCAGAAGTATGCGGAGGAGCCCGATGCGCCGGAGCATCCTTCGGCGGAGACGTTCGGGTTCAACATGTCTTCAATGGTGGTGGCGAGGCCCGCGTCGTATTCCTCTTGCGTGATGATTTCCTGTTCAAGCATCAAGCCAAGAACAAGGTCGCGACGTTCTTTTGCTGCTTCAGGGTATGACAGAGGATTGTATTCAACGGGGGACTGGACCAAGCCTGCGAGCATTGCTGCTTCGAGGTAGTTGATTTCAGAGGCGCTCTTGGAGAAGTAGCGCTGCGATGCGGCTTCGACACCGTAGGTGATGGGGCCGAAGGGCGCGATATTGAGGTAACCGGTGAGAACCTGATCTTTGTCCAGCTTCCGTTCAAGGGCGAGAGCGTATTTGATCTCGCGGAGCTTGCGGGCTGCGGTCTGTTCGGTTGCCGCGTTGACCTGTTCAGCGTCGCCTTCCAAGTAGCCCTTTTCAAGGAGGGCGTTTCGAACGTACTGCTGCGTAATGGTGGATGCGCCCTGGGTGCCGGTTTCGGCCAAGTTGTTGACGAATGCGCGGGCGATGCCGGTTGCGTCAACGCCGTCGTGTTCGTAGAAGCGCTTGTCTTCGACTGTGACGATGGCTTGCTTCATGATGTCGGCGATGTTTGCCGAGGGGACGACGATGCGCTGTTTGTCGTAGAAGCGTGCAATCACTGCGCCTGTTGAATCGAGCATTTGCGATTCTTCTGCGGGCTCGACGACTTCAATTTCGCTGGGGAGGTCGTTGAAAACTTCCGGCATCGACTTGGCGGCGAGCGCGAGAGATCCGGTGAGCGGGACGAACATGCCTGCCCCGAGCACGCCGATGAGTGCTGACGTGGACACGAATGCCACGAGGAGCGCGACGAGCTGTGCGGGCCGGATAAGGCGCGAGTGATTGTGCGACATAGGTTAAGAATACGTGTTGGTGAGCGCTCCGCAGTGAGCAGACGCTTCTTTTTTGTGTGACTCTCTGCCAGGGCGAGACATCTTCGGTTTGTTAATTACTGTGGATGTGTGTATCGTCACAGGTGGAAGCTCATAGGCGAGCGATTTGGAAGTGCATATTCATGACCACCATTGACCAGGATCAGAGTTGGGTAGCAAAGGCGCTGTGTGCAAACTCTGAACCTGATGCTTCATTTGTTCAAGGGGCTGCGCAGCGCCAGGTACGCCTGCGTTGTTTGCAGTGCGAGGTCCGTTTGGAATGTCTTGCTGACGCCCTGCAGTCCGAAGCCAATTTTGGCGTGTGGGGTGGGTTGACAGAGCGTGAGCGACGCGCAATGCTTCGCCACTACACGACCGTTGAAAATTGGCGGGCCTGGCTGGAGTCCTCCCCGGATCCGCTGGCTGCTGAGATTCGTGCGGCGAAGGTTCCGCGGGTGCTTGCGCACGTTCGCGGGTGAACATCAGTTTCGTTTGATGCCACTGATTGACGAGGCCGCGACGGCGTGGCCGTCGTGGAACGAGTGGCAGTGAAGAACGTAGGATTGAGCCATGACTAAATGGGAATATGCAACGATTCCGTTGCTTACGCATGCCACGAAAGCAATTCTTGACCAGTGGGGTTCTGACGGGTGGGAGCTCGTTCAGGTGATCCCCGGTCCGACTGGTTCAGAGAATCTGGTTGCCTACTTGAAGCGACCGATCGAAGACTGAGCTGTGATGGCCTGATCGGTTGGCGCTTCGCTGACGGATTTAACAGACTGAATACGACTGGGGGGCTCGGAACTAAAAGTTCCGAGCCCCCCAGTTGCGTCTAATGAAGGATAAACCCCGAGGGTTACCTTGTGAGATCAGCGTGCGCGACGTGCCAGGCGGTCAACGTCGAGCAGGGTCACTGCGCGACCTTCCAGGCGGATCCAGCCACGGGAGACGAAGTCGGCGAGCGACTTGTTCACGGTTTCGCGCGAAGCGCCAACCAGCTGAGCAAGCTCTTCCTGGGTCAGGTCGTGAGGAACGTGAACGCCCTTGTCGGATGCAGTGCCGAAGCGATCTGCCAGATCCAGCAGAGCCTTTGCCACGCGACCGGGGACGTCGGAGAAGACGAGGTCGGACAGAGACTCGTTGGTGCGACGCAGACGCTGGGCGAGTGCCTTCAGCATGTGCTTTGCCAGGGTCGGGTTCGTGTCGAGGATTTCCATGAGGTCTTCGTGGTCCAGGTGGAGCAGCGAAACCGGGGAAACGGCAGTTGCGGTGGTGGAACGCGGACCCGGATCGAACAGGGTCAGTTCACCAATGATTTCACCGGGGCCGAGGACTGCAAGCAGGGACTCACGACCATCGTTTGACGTGTGACCGAGCTTCACCTTGCCTTCGGTGATGATGTAGAGGCGATCGCCAAGGTCGCCCTCGTCAAAGAGAGTCTCGCCGCGACGCAGGGTCGTGTGGCCCATCTTCTGTTGCAGGGAAATCTGCTGGGAATCATCGAGGCCGCCGAACAGCGGGACTTGGCTGATGAAGTTACCGTCACCAATCATGTGGCGGGGCTCCTTTCTGCTCGTGGCCTCGTGGGTAACGAGGTCGAAACCATTATTGAGCACTCGTGTGCCATAGGACATACGAGACTGATACACCACACAGTATGCCCTGTTGACCGCTACTAGGTGAAGAAACCGTGTGGACACGCCGAAAACGCGCATATAACCGTCGAATCTGCGAGCGTTTGTGCGTTGATCACAACGAGCAGGCGACCTGTTTTATTCCTCTGTCGTCTTTGTTTAATCACTGTTCATCCGGCTTATTGCGCATGGTCTGGGCATAAAAACGCCGGTGGGTGCAAGCTTTTGCTTGCACCCACCGGGGAGAGCCTGATCAGGATCTTCAGCGCAGGCCAGCGGCCTTTTCTGCCTTGCGACGTGCGCGCGCAGTGTAGTGAGCGCTGGTCGGGTTCACCTTTTCGACCTCGGAACGCAGGACCTCTTCGGCGCGACCGGTGCGACGGACTCGGTGGGACAGGATGCCAATGAAGATCATGGCAATACCCATCAGAAGGAATCGACCGGAATAACCGGCAAGCTGGACGTGGTGCGTGAAGTTCGCGCCCACCGTGTTCCAGTTGTACAGCCATGTCAAAACCGGCTTGGTGTATTCGGCGGTCATGGCCGGAACAACCAGCCACGGCAGACCAATGATCGTGGTGATCACACCGGAGAAGCAGGGGCCAAGTGAGGACTTACATGCAGCGATCAGCAGAGCAGTGCCGATCACAATTGCAACCAGAAGCTCACCCAGTGCCAGCGTCGACACAAGAGGAGTGTCGGTTATCGGAGCACCCGTCATCGCATTCGTCATGCGCGAGCCAGCATCCGCGGCCAGATACCAGGCGATCGGTGCCAGGATGAAGAACGAGAGCAGGGAACCCCAGTGTGCTCCGGCGCGCGACGGCATTTCTGCTGTGAGGGTTGCGCCTTCAAAGATCGAATCATCAAGCGAAGTTGGAGTCGTCGCAACGAAAGGCTGCTCCGGTTCGGTCGTTTCAACAGCCTCTTCGCGGGGCTTCCACGTGGTTTCAGTTTCTTCCTCGACCTCTTCAACCGGAGCGGCCGTCATAAAGGAACGACGCTGAACGGTCGATGCTTCAACCGAAGCGGGAGTTGCAGGAGCTTCGTCGGTAGCGGGAGTGTCAACACGATTCGCCATCACGTCACGCGGAGTCGGAGTCGGATCCGAAACCGGGTCGATGACGATCGCAGGAATACCGTCCGTCATCACGGGGATGGTGGTCGTGTGCGGGGTCAGAATCACGGGCTCAATCTGGCCGGTCTGAACAAGAGACGATTCGCCGATAATGTCGTCCGCGCTTGAGATTTCACCTGGAAGGTCAACCTCTTCGCCGGTCAGCGGAAGTGCTGGGCTATCGGCAGCTTCACCTTCGGCCATCATCGGTTCATCGCTGAAGTATTCGGATGTTTCGGGTGCGACGAAGTCATCGTCCTTGGGTGTTGTGAAATCCTGATCAGACATGGTGCTCCTCCTGCTTGTGGGTACACACTATCGAGAAAAATGCCGGACTTTCGGCTTATTTATCCGCTAGGCGCGTTTCGTCACCATTGTTTTGGTCACGCTGTGTATCAAGCTGGGTGGCCTCGTCCCCTACGCTGACCCGCTGTCGTGCCACGTAGATACCCATTGTGGAGGCGCCCAATAGACATCCCAGGGACGCAATGACGGGAGACGCAAGCGCCAACTGAGTCGTCACCGAGGGCCCCGGAGTGACCACGGAACCCGTGATTGATGACCAGAGCGGAACCAGCATGTACGTGGGAACCGCCATGATCAGCCACGCGCCAGCCTGCGGGCCGGTCAACGAAAAACGTGCGACCAGAGCAGTTAAACCCAAGAGAATCGCGGCGATGATTGTTTCGAGAGCGTGCGTTCCCGCCGCCGGCTCCAGTGCGGACAGTCCGTTCGCGCTCACCGCGCTGGTGTCATTCGGTGCCGCTAAGACAAAGAGTACTGACGCAATCAGCGTTGCGGGAATCGACAACGAGGCCACCCACGTGTGCCGATGCCCTGTAATCGCAGGATAGGGAACCAGAGAATCGATTTTGACTGCCGGGTAGC
Source organism: Schaalia turicensis (assembly GCF_019380255.1). NCBI lineage: Bacteria > Bacillati > Actinomycetota > Actinomycetes > Actinomycetales > Actinomycetaceae > Schaalia > Schaalia turicensis. Next base: position 1,750,100 of record NZ_CP048928.1, on the reverse strand, counting down.
GCGCATACGTCAGCGCAACCGCGGCACATCCGGTGATCAGAGTGACCGACAGTGGGTAGAGGCTCCACAGGACCGACGAACGCATATCTGGCAGATCCAAAATCATCGACTGCAAGAGTGGAACGCGCAGGTAACCGGCTGCTTGGCTCAGCCCAATCGGAATTGAAAGTGCGGACGTCACGTACATTCCGGCGGGAGACTCCTCGCAGTTCAGTGATACCAATGCCAAGATAATCGTCGCCAACGCGACACCGATCAAACCTTCGACCGAAGCCAGTGGCAGACCAACGGCGGCTTGCGCCTGTAAATCAGCCATCGACGACCCCATGAAGATCAGGGCGACGGGCGCAAAAACAAGGGCGTATACGCCACTGCGCACGTGCTCAGAACGGGGGATCGGGCGAAGATTCATGCCTCAAGTATGTCGCACATCCGGGCATATGCCCGCCCAGTGGCCACCGGTTAGTAGTCTGAAGAAGTGACTATCGATTCCCTTGTTGACCCCACGCTTGCCGTCATCGCCGGTGCGAGTGCCCGCGAAGAAGTACGTTTGGCTTGCGAGGACGCCTTGAAGGCGTTTACCACGTTGCGCTTTCACGAGGGATTGCGTCGCGGTTGGGAAGAAGCTCGCGCCGAGGCGTCAGTCCGTGAGGCAGCAGCGATTGCGATCCTGTGTGGCGCCAGAACACATGTTGACGACATGCGTATCGCCTCAATGAATGACGTGCCTTGGTCTGCTGTCACCGATGAACGCACCGGATCGGGTGCCACCCGCGATCCAGCGATGGACCTGGCACTGGGGATTTGGAGGTCCCAAGCGAACCTCAGGGCAGGTTTTGATCCTTTAAACGCTCGAGTTCCCACCCGAAAAACCCCTCGGCCGCTTCCGGCCCTGATCGCGGGACTCCACCGAGATGCCTGTTCCGGCCTCGTCGAATCGGGAAGACTCGATGTTGGACACGTAGCAATTCCACACGACGGCGGTGCGCTCGCATATGCGATGACGCTGATCAACGGGCAATTACCGGCGCTTGTGAAAGCAGCCTGCCTGGTTGCGCACTTCCGGTTTCGCACCGTCTTTGATCCAGCATCTGGCGCGGTCGGGTATGGGCTTGCGCGATGGCTTCTGGTCACCCAAGGAGTTGAACCCACGGGTGTCGCAGTGATTTCAGCCTTCGATGCTGAGAACCAAGCGGAAGCCTCGCGCGCGCTCGGCGGTTGGGTGGCTGCCAGCGAGGAAAGCGTTGCCAGGTGGCTTGTTCATTCGATACGCGCATTCGAATACGGCGCGAAGATCGGCGCTGACATTGCTTTCCACGTCCAAGCTGGCAGGCTCAGCTAGATCGCAAGGCTCGTCAAGTACAAGCAGGTCCGACAGTAGGCGATTCAAAAGGCGACTTAGCCCAGAAACCCGCAGGTGACACGTTGCCCTAGTAGTTAGGCGCGCTTTGCTGTCACATACCCTACGGCTGCCGCGCCAATCGCCACACCCGCGCCGATCATGGCAAGCGTGCGACGCGACGGCGTGGGAATCGTTCGGTGCACAGCTGCGGTCGAAGTGAAACGCATGATCTCCCACCCGTTCTTCACGGCTGCCTCACGCAAGCCCTTGTCGGGGTTGACGGCGATCGGGTGGCCGACGGCAGACAGTAGAGGAATATCGGAAACAGAATCGGAGTACGCCCAGCATTCATCCATATTCCACCCGCGTTTGGCGGCAAGCTCTTTGCAGGCCGCCGCCTTGTTCGCCGCCTGGTTGTAGTGGAGCACGGTGCCCGTGTACTCACCGTCGTCATTCACTTCAGCGATCGAGCCGAGACAGGCATCAGCACCCAGCATCTTGCCAATCGGGCGAACGATTTCAATGACAGATGCGGACGCAACAACAACGGGTCGCATCTGGTCATGATGGAACTGGATTTCTTCGAGTGCCTGCGTGAAACACACCGGGTCAATCGCGTGGCTGATGGAGGATTCAACGGTCGCTTCAAGGAGGGAAGCATTCATGCCTTTGGCCAGGTCACCGATCGCTTCAGCCATCTTGTCCATCCGCTTTTCATCTGCGCCTTTGAGCAGGTAGGGAAGCTGGACGAGGACGGACATGGCGGCAGCTCGGCGCGACAGGAGGCCGGCGTCAACGAAGGAGCTCTGAAGAGCAATCGAGGACGACGTGGCAAGGATCGTCTTATCAAGATCAAAGAAGGCAGCTGAATTTCGCTGAAGCGGGGGTTGAATCATCACATGCTCCTTGCCATTCGAGGGTCAGCGGGACGGATTAGAGTCGGCACTGACGTATTTGGTGAAATTGCGGGGCTTGTGACCCCGCTTATCCACAGGTCGATTGGTATCAGATTAGTCTTCCACAATTTCACTACGCTCACGTGGAATCTGCCTGTTCGCAGTGCAAGAGTGCGTCCAACGAGTCGGGTCTTTTCAGTGGGGCTCGGCGGGTGTGTTGGAGGAAACTCGATGGGTAAACGCAATACTTTCATCCGGGGTGCTCGGCGTGGGCTGGGCAGATTCGGGACGGTGAAGCCAGAGTATGCGCCCTGCACTGCGCGTCTGATTCTCGACGGTCTTACCCGCAACGATGAGCGCTTCGTGCGTCGCATGATTGCGCGCGAGCACGTGGACATCCAGGTGGGTGATGCGCACTCGTGGCTCGAGGACGCAGACGAACGAGGCCGGACACCTTACTCTTCGCCTCTTCTTGTTATTGCCGGACCGTACGCGATTGGCAGACTGGGAAGCACCCGCATCGAAGTAGGAGCTCACGGCCAATTCCGCCTTCCTGAAGACGAGGACCTTCTTCGCGCCATCCTTCGTGAACACGCTGGACAACCGCGCGAAGAAACGGAAGCGACAGCATTGTCTTCAACGCATCCATCCCGCCCATGTATCTGCGTTGCTGGGTGGAACGGAGGAGTCGGGACCAGCTCGATTGCGCACCAACTCGCGCATGAGCGCGGCCTCGTACTCATTGACGCAAGCGGACACGCACCAGCCCCATCGTGCGCAGACCTACCGGAGAGCCGTGGCGTGCGATGGGCGGATCTGGCGTACGGGGAAGTAGCGTATTCACCCGAACTTGCGCGCACCCTGCCCATCGTTCAACGCGTCAGCGTGTTAACGGGGGATGGGCTTGGGGTCGCTACGCCACTGGACTCTCGCTTAGGCGCGGTCATTTCAAGTCTGAACGAAGCCGGACACGGGTGCGTAGTTGACTGTGGACGGTGGGACGAGAGGTCGGCCGCCTGCGTGGGTGCACATGCGAGCGCACTCGTATTGATCGGACGAGCAGACCGCCAGGGCGCCACCCAGTGCGCGTGCTCGTTGACGTTGTGGCCACTTCAGTCTTGCCTGCCCTGCGTATTGCTGACTACGACGGGGAATAGTGGGAATATCCGCGCGCTGACTAACGCCCCGGTCTTGACGCTCAAGCGAGCAATACAGGCGCACTGTCGTCGCCTGTTCCACGAGCTTGGAATCGGTGAGGGTGCGCTCTGATGTTCTTCACGCCCCACGCACCCAAAAGCATGCCTCGTCAGAAAGCTCAGAATCCACCCGAAGACGGATGGCGACTGAGCCGTCAAGAAATTGAAGAGCGAACACTGCGGCACCTGGCAACACACGGTGACCTCGAAAAAGCCGTCGCAGAAAGCGCTCGCCCCGGCGCGGGCGTCGACGAAATGCGACACCTTCAAGAAAGAATCCGAACTCTCGCCCAGGGAACCGGGCCGGAAGTCGCCCGCCTACTGGCAATCAACGGAGTCACCGACGTGCTCATTAACTCCACTCACGCGTGGATCGACCGCGGTTTTGGGTTGGAAGAACGCGAGTTTTCACATTCAACGGACGCCCAAACGCGCGCCCTCGCTGTACACATGGCGGCCGCCTGCGGGAAACGCCTTGACGATGCCAGTCCCATCGTTGACGGAACACTCGAAGGAGGAATCCGACTCCACGCTGTCCTTCCCGCCCCCAGCGCATCCGGGACACTCATCTCGCTGAGAACCCCGCGCGCTCGCGGGATGGGACTGAGTGAAATGGAGGAGTGCGGGTCGGTTGCTCCCGTTGTGGCTCAGGTGCTTCGCGCATTGTGTGCTCGTCGTGCCAACGTTCTGATTTCCGGGGCAACCGGCAGCGGAAAAACGACGCTTCTTTCAGCCCTGCTGTCGCTTGTCCCTCACGACGAGCGAATCGTGTGTATCGAAGAAATTCCGGAACTCCACCCGGATCACGCTCACGCTGTATCCCTTGTCGAACGGCACCCGAATGTGCAGGGTAAGGGTGGGATCAGTCTGTCGGAGCTCGTGCGAGCAGCCATGCGAATGAGGCCCGACCGTCTGATTCTTGGTGAATGTCGTGGTCCGGAAGTTCGCGACGTCATGCTCGCGTTCAACACTGGGCACGACGGCGGATGGGCCACCCTGCACGCAAACTCTGCCGAGGATGTTCCCGCCCGATTACATGCGCTGGGAGGCCTTGCGGGACTCAGTGATTCCGCGGTCATTAACCAATCGGTCGCAGCGTTTGATGCGGTTATTCATATGCGTCGCAGTGCCATAAAACCCCAGGTTTCTCAGCCGTCTGACGAAGCAGAGCCGCACACTGATGCGTCTTACGCGGAACAGGATCAGCTCCCCGGGCGATGGGTCGGGCAAATCGGCATATTGAAACGTCAGGGCGGTGAGCTTGAGTGTGGGCTTGCGCTTGAGGTGAGCCAAGACGGGACAGCCCATTTCGGTAGCGCTTGGACTGACATGCAGCGCCTGTGCGGGCTGGACGGCGGTGCGCCATGATCAGCCTTGTTGCCTGCTGCGTCGCAGTCACTACCTGGATTCTTCTTGAGTATGCGCAGGTCAGACATGAAAAGAACCTAGTGAAAGCGTGGGGTAAAAAAGTCGGAATCAAGAAGTCATCGCACGATCGCGACAATGCTGGACACTCCAGCGTCTCTTCTGTGCCGGATAGTTTGGCTCGACGCCACCGAACCACTCCGTGGCGTTCGCCGCTCACACAGCTAGATGGCGCGCGCTTTGCCCTTCTTGTCGCGGATGTGGCCGGCAGATTGCGTGGAGGTGCGCCGACCGGTGTTGCTTGGGAGACTTCGTGGAAACGGTTCATTCCCGATGTGGTGTTCGCTGGGATTGACGAAGTAGGAACGCCCCTGGTCTTGACGGACATCATCGGCTTGAAAAGCATTGGGCACCGTATTCCCCGTTCTCTGAAGGAAGCGAGTCTTGGGAGGTGGATACGTTCCGTTCAGGGTAGTGGGGTTATTCATGCCTCAAAGGCGCTGGATTCAGCCTGCCGTTTAAGCGGAGCAACGGGCGCTCCACTGGCACATATCCTCGATGCGGTTGCCGATGTGCCAGCCGGAATCGGCACGCGATTCTTGGAGATGTACGGCGGCAAAATCTATCCCGAAGTGCTCCACATTCTTGACCAGCGGGAGAGGAAAAAGGAAGCCGCCACTGTGCTGTGGGAATCGGCTGCGGCAACCAAAGGTCCACTGGCTGACCTGCGCAGGGAGCAAGCCCGTAAGTTGCGTGCTGAGGTTCGGGCTGGCGACTACGAGCTGGACGACCAGAAGGAACGCGATGTGCCTAGTGGGCCAGAGCAACAAGCCACTGATCACGGCCCTTCACTGGGCTAGTTGGCAGCGCAAAAGACAAGACCCCGTAGCCGTGTTGGCTACGTGGTCTGTTACTGTCAGTCGTCGGCATCCTCGTCCGGCGGGATCACGATCTCGATCCCGTCGAACACCTCGGCGATGGTGTAGGCGTCCAGGCACTCCTCCTCGCACAGGCCGTCGATGAACAGACTGTGTTCCAGTGCGCGGTTCGCTGTGGCCTCATCCGAGTATCGGATCGCCAGGTCGGCGCTGTGCTGGCGTCCGATAACGATGTAGTGCGACATGGCAGCCGCCTCCTCACATGACCCGGAAGACGAACAGGCCGCCCTCGGGGTTGTCGTGGGTCGCGTAGTCGAAAGCGAGGTCACGGGTCCAGGATCGCCAGTCGAAGTAGTTGGCGATCTCGTCGGGGACGTCAGCGAGCAGGCCGGTGTCATCGGCCAGCTCACGGGCGTAGTCCTCGAAGCTCTCCCACTCGCCGCAGTAGCGCTCCATAAAGTCGGGGATGCACGGCAGGTCTGAGTTTCCCTCGGCGACGTAGTCGCCGGACTCGACCCACGCAATCAACGCCAGCCTGAGGTGCTCATCGACCTCGGCCAGGCACCTGCCCCAGGCGGCTGCGTCGGCGGGGCTCATCTCTCCCTTGACGGGGATGTTCTCATGATCCATGACCCACAACTCGTCATGGGAGTCTGCACGCGAGTGAGCGCCGTGTATGTCGTAGGTGGTGATCTCGTCAGCGGTTATGGCGTCGTACCAGTCGCCGACCAGGCGGCCTTCGTTGTAGCAGGCAAGGCAGCCGATCCAGACTCTGGGGGTGGTGGATATGACAATAGTCGCCATGGTGGGTTCTCCCTTCGATCAGGGAGAGCAGCACCGACGCACCGGGCAGCCGTGCTCAAGTGAATGTGGCGCTCAGAAAGGCACGCCGGGCACTGCTCTCTCAGGAGAGGTCCCGGCTCCGCCTCTGGCGGGGCTTACGAAGAGGCGGTTCCTAGACTCCAACGATCTCTGCGATACGCGTCTTCCACTCCGGAGCTCCACTGGTTTCGAGGCGCGCCAATGAGGCCTCGACAATGACGTCGATAAGTAGTGCAGGCTCAAGTCTTTCATTCTTGACGCCTACGTGAAGAATCTTCCTAAGCTGTCCCAGCGTCAGTGGTACGACATCTAGATTTACTCGCTCGTCATTTCTCTTATACCAGACACCAATCCGGAAAGTCTCTGCAGTATTAGTGTCTATGCGGCGCGCGATGAATAACCCATAGACGACTTTGCCAAGGGGCTCAAACTGTTCCAAGACATCAGCGACATGCCGCCTAACGGGCTCACCCTCGGCGGCTTCTTGACGTGAGTTTTCAGTGAGAGTCACTTCGACCACGAGGACAGATTCTGCGTACTCCGCGATAACGTCAGCGCCGCCTCCTGATGCCGTACTCACAGGCAGGAAGTCCTGATCTATGTTGAAGCGCCTTACCTTATTTGGAGGTACAACTAGGTGATCAAGGGCTAAGAGAACGCGCCACAGTAGCCACTCGAAGTATGCGGGACGTTCTTCCTTCGGAATGAAGAGTTGCTCCTCGCCGAACTCTTGGGTGCTGCGGTTCTCATCAAGCATTTGCAGATAGGCGAGGATCTCATCAATTTGATTTCCCTGGTCCGCTGCATAGCGGATTTCTTTAGCATCGAAGATCACCTGCTCAAGATCGTGCCGCGCCAATGAGACGCCTTCGGGCGTGGAAAGGTCATAGTTCGATGTGTCGAAATCGATTGTCCATTCCGAAGCGATAGACAACAGGTCGGATAATACTTCCGTAGCGCCATCTTGAGTGTCGGTTGGAAGCGCTGCGCCTGATGCAATCAGGTCCAAATACTCGACGGCGTTGAGTTGCGGTTCTGGTGTCGCAGCGAGCAACTCTGCTGTTTTCTTTTTCTCTGGAACGAGCGTGATGCCTCGTCCGCGCGATTGGAATAACCCAGTTGCCTTCAGATAGCGGAAGGACACATCTTGGTAGTCGTAAAGGGTTCCGTAGTTCAGCCCTCTGCTTTCCGCGATGGCTCTGATGGTTTGCGTGTCAAATCTGCGCTTGGCGTTGGAGGCAGCGCGAAGGAGGCGCTGCCTCATGATGTCCTTCACGATCTCGTCGAGATCATCTTGCCCATTGGTGAGAATTACAATCGAGGCCATTTCAAGCCGCGATATATATGGCTCACTATGTGCCTCTTCCAGTTTCTCAAGAATATGAACCACGTGTTTGAGCGGAGAAAAGCCCGCAAATTCGTAACCGGGTTCGAGTGGGCTCGGTAGGCGTAGTGCCGCCAACGAACGGAGCATGACTTCTTGCTCGCCCTGTAGAGACTTGGCGGCGAGCAATCTTCTCCCGTTTGGAGTCAACGTGAAGGGTGCGCCTATCTCAGATTGATCAACACCATTGATCTTTGGCCTCATCCCGACGTCTGGCCAAAGGAACCCGAGCTTTACGAGGACACTCCGCCACTTGCGAGCGATTGAGGTTATATCCGTGGTCGTCTCCGCCAGGGATATGACTCCGGAATCGTCTAGCGCGAGCGCAATGCTCTCCTCTTGAGCCTTGCTCATATTCCCTTCAAAACCGTTGGCTATAAGCGCCTCCAGACCGCCCTTCAGCCGAAACGGACTACGTATAGTCGTGTTCGCAATATGCCAGGGCCGAACTCTCGGCTGGACTACCGGCGCACTCATCAGTAACCCACAAACAGGTATTCAAGGACCTGATTCTTGTTGTCTCCAACTTTGTGGCCTTGGTTTCCGAACGAGTATCGGTGGTTCACTGGAACAACCTCTACGTGGCGTTTGTACTTGCTCATCAAAGCAACCATCTCCTCCAGAGTTGGCTGAGAATTGGAGGAGTAGGACACTAGCAGCACAGACTCGCGGTGGCGTTTGAACAAGCGATCAAATGCGTCATGCGCACCGCTCCGTGAAGAGAAGGGCGTTGGGTAGGACTTGAACTTCTTGGTGAGAGTGTGTTCTTGAATCTCTACGTCCACCCAGTCCCGTGCAAGTCCTTCGACGAAGTGGTAGCGACGCACATACTCATTGTCGGACAGCGGTGAGTAATAAGGTGGATCAATGTAGACAAGCGCGTCCTGCTGCGGTCGAACCGTCATAGCGTCACCGTGACGGGACTTGGAATGTCCCTTATTGTCGAACACCGCGTCATTCAGCGAATCAACAGCTGCTAGGAAGTGCTCGGCGAAGCTAGTTTGCAGATCTTTTCGACCGTCGTCATAACGCATGCCGGTATAGGTAAAAATGCCTCGTGGCCTCTTTTTCAGGCAGGTTCGTATCAGTGCAGCCATCGCAATGGCGCGCTGATGAGGATTACGGATTCGGGATATACCAACTCGCATCGAGTCAATGAAATGGTTATCCGCGTCTTCGTAATAAAGACCAGAAAACGTATTAGCGACGAACCCATCGTTGGGAAATGTGGTTTCCACGAGCTTCCGAGCACGATCTTGCGGTAATAACTGACTAGAGTTTTCAATCAGCGCTTTAGTTATGTTGGCACTGAAGGCCATGTAGTCGTTGGACAGTACGTTCTTGCCCTTGGCTTTGAACATGTAGGAAACAATTCCAGAGCCTGAGAACAGGTCAAGAACGTTTTCGTACTCAAACTGACTCGCCACCGACCAAATATCAGTCAACAGCTTACTTTTAGAGCCCATGTACCTTGTGGCAGGGAACCTGAGCGTTTGATCATCCAGTGGTTCGGGCGCAAGTTTGAGAGTAAATCGTTGCTTAGGCGGAATCTCGACAACGACGTCTTCACCTGTCCGGCGATCTCCACGCGAGGAGATGTGGCGTTTAGTCTGGAGCACATCGATCTTGAAACCTCTGTACAATTCGTGGACCAGTGGGTGATTAGAATTCGTTAGAACTACGTGACACCCGAGCTCATGGAGCCTCTCGACCTCAGCGGCCAACTCGACGTGGTCTTCTTCGTAGAACTGTTCCTTGGTGTAGCGCTTAAAGTCTGAGTACTTCGATATAGGCAAGTAGGGCGGATCGAGGAAGACTAGGTCACCAGGTTCTGCATGTGCGGCGAGCACTGCTTTGTAATCCCCCAGAGCGATCTCGACTCCCTGCAAGCTTTCAGACACGGCATGGAGATTCTCTACGTCCAGAATCTTCGGATTGCTATATCCCGCAAATGGCACATTGAAGCCACCGGATCGATTCACCCGGTACAAGCCGTTGAAACATGTCCGATTGAGGAAAATGGTTCGTGCCGCTGCTTCGGCCGTGGCAAGGGTTTTCCAATCTTGAGCACGGACGTCATAGAAGTGGTCCTCGTTGTTCCTATGGACCTTAAGATGCTTGATTACCGCAGGCAACTCATCGCGAATTGCTGTATATAGGTTCACAAGTTCGGGATTGATGTCGGCGATAACACCGGAACTCGGCTCAAGGGCGAAGAACAGTGCTCCGCCGCCGAAAAACGGTTCGATGTATTTTCCAAACTTCTTCGGAAGTCGCCCCATCAGATCATCTACGATCTGGGTCTTGCCTCCAGCCCACTTGAGTACCGGTTTCGCTTTTCTGTGATGCGACACGGGCATCCGGGCTGGGGAACTTTGCATGTTTCTACTGTACAACAAGGTGTACCTGTTTGACACTTCGGATCGCCGCTAGATTCCGTGTAAGATGATGTCCAGGGAGTACTTCATCGGACACCTATGGCGGAAGGTCTTTAGACATGACTAGACGAGTGTGGGGCTACGCAAGGGTGTCCTCGACCGATCAGAATCTGGACAGGCAGCGCGAAGCGCTTGCCGGTGTGGATGCCCTGATTGAGGAGTCTGTCTCTGGCAAGAGCCGGGAAGATCGGGAAAAGCTGCGTTTACTCGTCGGGCTCGTACAGCCAGGGGATGTGATCAAGGTGAAGTCCATTGACCGGCTGGCGCGCAATACGCGGGACCTGTTAGAGACGATCGACGAGTTAGTCGAGAAAGATGTCTCTATTGAGTTCGTAGATACACCGCAACTGAATGTGACGACCAAAGAAGGCCGGGCGATGATTACGATTTTCGCCGCATTTGCGGAACTAGAGCGCGAGTCCATCAGAGAACGCCAACTTGAAGGAATCGCACTAGCAAAGAAGGCGGGTAAGTACGACAAAGCCCCCAAACTCTCTTCCGATCAAATTGACGAGGCACGCGTCCGCATCGCTGCCGGAGTACCAAAGAGCAAAGTGGCCAGGGACCTTAACGTTAGCCGCCAGACCTTGTACGCAGCGTTGAATGGTACGGGCAAGTATGCAGAGGTTTCGTAGTGAGCAGGCTGTCAATCGGCCCGGAGGGGGCGTTCTGCGACCCGGACGAGAGCTACCGCACCTGTTCGGAGTGCGGCGGCGACTGCCAGCCTGAGCCATCAGGTGCTGACGGGTTTGGAGTGCGCATCATGTGGGTGTGCCCGCAGCATGGCGTCCACAGCGTGGTGGACCCATTCGAGCACCTGCGTGAGCAGGACGGGCGGGAACGCGAGCAGCAGTAGTTCAGCAATGCCGGCGAGCGGCAAGTTTCGCTCCGGTCATTGGCTCGGGGTTCGCCACGGTGAGCGGTGGCGGCGGCCTGGTTGGGGCGCAGCGTACGGATCATCAAAGCAGATCACGACTTGGGCAAGTCGGTCGTACGTGGGCAAGGGCGGCATGAGGGTGGGCGGCCGCGCTTTGTGCCTGCCCCAACCCTGAGCGGTGGGCCTGTAGGGCGAGCACCTCGTCTTCAGGACAGGGCTCGTGAGAAAGGGCGGCATGAGGGCTGGTTGCGCCAGGTCGCAGAATAAAGAAACCCCCGGTCAGACGTACATTAGTGCTGTTAGTGCAGTCTTCACCCCAAACTTTTACTTCGCTATATGGAGTGCTATTACTTACCCCTATTGGGGTCATCTCTGCTAACGGCGAAAATCTAGATACTTAAAGTTACGGATGAAGACTGCACTGGCTTCACTTTCCTACCGCTGACCAGGGTTTTTGTTTCAGCACCGTTCATCCTGAGACCGTTCGTCTCACTGGTTGGATGCTCTTGGAACCGTGGGGCAGCGATCCGCAGCCATTGTCCGCCGCGCTCCAACCCTGAGCCCTGTCAGGTGCGAGCAGTCCTCCTGCCTGCGCGAGCCATCGGGCTATGGCTGCCCGATCCACTCAACTCGCAGCCGTGCCGGGTCGATGGTGCGGTTGCCCTGGCTGTCGAGCACCCAGGGGCCGCGTTTGCCGTCTGGTCCACGGTCGGCGCGGTTCACGATGATCCGCAGCCCTAGCGCCTCCAGGATCTGGCGGCGACGGACGATGTCCAGCCGCTCCCATCGGTCGGGTATCTGGTCGGCCAGGGCGAGCTCAGCCAGCGGGGACTCCGAACGCATGGCTGCAAGGCGCGACTCCAGCCGTTCTGCGTCCTGTCCCAATGCCGCCAGCTTGGGCCTAGCCTCATCAGGTCGCAGCACGCCGTCGCCCACGAGTTCGGCCAGGTTTTTCCTGCGCATGCGCACAGCGGCCAGTTCTTCTTCGAGCGGTGCGGTGTCGGGGACCTGCTTCAGCTGAGCAATCACGCGGGGGTCGCTGATCTGGGCCAGCACCCTGGGGACGATCAGGGCCTCAAGCTGGTCCGAGCCGATGCTGGTGCAACGTGTACGGGTGCAGGTGTAGACGCGGTATGAGGGTGCGCGGGTGCCGTTCTTGCGCTTCTTCCGCAGCGCCCAGGTGGCGTACAGCCTGTCGCCGCACACCCCGCAGACCGCGAACCCGGAGAGCAGGTGCTTAGGCTTGCCCGCCGACGGCGCGCCCGACTGCTTGCGCCCCGACTTCACCCGCTGGAACTCCTCCCAGACCTTCATCGTGATGATGGGCTCCCATTGTGGCTTGGCTTCGGGGTAGACGACTCCTTTGTAGACCACGATCCCGGCCATGCGCGGGTTGCGCAGTATGTGCATGGCGTCAATGGCACGGAATGCCTTTCCGCCTGGCGTGGTGATGCCGCGCTTGTTCCAGCCATCGGCTATCGCCTGGTAGCTCTTCCCAGTCAGGTAGGCCTTGTAGGCCTGTCGGATCGCCTTGGCCTCATCGGGGACATGCACGATCTCACCATCAACGCGGTCGAATCCGAACGGCCTGCGGGAGAACTGCCACGCACCCTTCTGCGCACGTTGCTCGTTCGCGGCGACGCGGCGCAGGGCCTTCTGCTCGGTCTCGTACTGGCTCCACGCTGCAACAGTGCGCCCGACAGTGCGCCCAGCCGGAGTGGACAGGTCAAGGCTCCCGGACTTGCAGAAGTGGACCGGGACGTTGAGATCGATGATGCGCTCAAGGTCCTTGGTCAGGCGCAGCAGCCGGTCCTGGTGCCAGGAGATGATCGCCTCGGGCCGGGCGGCCAGCATGGCCTCGAAGTCGTCGCGGATGCGGCCGTCCGTTGCCGAGCGGTCGTTGTCGGAGTAGACCGCCACCACCTTCAGTCCGAGCTCCTTGGCCTTCTTGCGGCAGTCCTTCTCCTGGCGCTCGACCGCGTCCTCGGTCTTGTAGCGGTCCTGGCTGACGCGGGTGTAAATGACGCAGGTACCAGCTGCGTCGGTCGAGCGGGAGTCGGGGTGTCTTGCCATGCTTCCATAATACCCGTAATAGTGCTCAGACCGTAGCCACTGCTGGATTGGCTGGACTCCTGATTGTCGTTTTGAAGTCCGGAGTCGTGAAAGGACTGCTTCAAAACATCATCACTCAGGCGCTGTCATTGTGAGTACTGACGTGGAAGTGGGGAGGGGTATATACCCCTCCCCACGGGGAATCGAAAGGAAACCGCGTTGGCCGGGTCAGCGCCTGTGGAAACGAGGGCTCGAAAAGGTGCGATTCGCCTGGTGCGTGCGTGGAGATACGCATTTCAGGCACTTCCATGCTCGTGTAGCCGATGGGGCAAAACAGACACAGCGGAGTCGCGATGAAACAGGTTCAGTGACGGTCGAATTGGCAATTGGTTGTGTTGCCATCGCACTGATGCTGGCGCTGGTGCTCGGTGTTGCCTCCACAGTATTGGCGCGTCAGAGCTTGTGCCATTCGGCAAGTGAAGCAGCGCGTGCCGCGATGATGGGAGTAGCGAATCCAACCCAAGTTGGAGCTACAGCGTTGGGCTCTCTTGCCCACAAAGGGGCAAGTGTTTCAGTTGTCGAAAACGGTGAGTGGGTTGAAGCTCGCGCCACGTATTCAAGGCATGCGATTTCAGGACTGACCATTGGCGACAACACGTGCACGATCAGAGCCAAAAAGGACTCGTTGGTGCCATGAAAGCGTGCACGACACCGCCTAATCGGGAACCTCGTAGACGGGTGGTGGAAAAGGAAGAGGGCTCGGGCACGATCCTCGTTACCGCTATCTGTGCGCTGGCGCTGATCTGCCTGCTGGACATTGTGTTCGCAGGTGCACTCTATTCGGCGAAAGCTCGTCTGGATGCGATCGCCGACCTTGGAGCGCTCGCGGGCGCGGATGCGTCGGCGACTGCGCAGTGGGAAGACGTGGGGTCCAGACCGTGTGAGCTGGCGGGCGACGTGGTGGCTCGTAACGATGCGGATCTCGAGAGCTGCGAAGTGGTCGAGTCAGATACCCGAATTGTTGTCAGACAGTCGGTTGTTGTCATGAATATTCCGGTGATGCTTCGTTCCTGCGCGCGTGCTGGGCCTGTGAACACGTGAGGTGAACGTGAGACCTGATGTGTGAAGGAAGCAAAAACTCTCAGAAAACTTTAAGGAAGACTCAATGGTTTCCCAAGGAGAGCTCGCTACTGTAGTAGGCATCAAGAGGAAAGCGGATGCGAAGGAAATTGGACGCTTCGTAACTGACGGAAAGGGCGCTATTCGAAGACTTGACTGTGTTGATGGGATACCACAAGGGGCTAAGCCGTAAGGCTTAGCCCCTTGTGGTATCCCAGCTACGTTGTTTATGGGCATGAGCCCGCATTAGCCCTCTTGTTTATGTGTGCGTTGTACCCCGTGAGTAGTTGGTTGCGGGTAGAGGCTGACGGTTTTGGTTGCCCCTTCAATCCATAGCCTTCAACCCACAGCATTTTCATAGGGAGATTCGGTGGTCTTCTCAGGTTGGGTGTCTACATTAATAGTCATCACAAAGGAATACGGCGAACGAACCACAAGGGTTCGTCACCGCCGACGGAATTGTTGAGGAGACGCTATCGGGAGACTCTTTCTGTGTTGATGGGATGCTCCAAAGGGCCAAGCCGCAAGGTTTGGCCCTTTGGAGCATCTACGCCACCATCACGTGGCGTATTGCCAGGATCAGGCCACACTCTCGAAGAGCCCAGTTGCACAAAGAAAAGCTTCAGGCTCCCGGCGCACGCTCGGCAAGGAACCGCGTCAGAACAATGGCGCCAGCCTTCGATAGTGGCTCATTCCCATTCCCGCACTTCGGACTTTGAACGCACCTCGGGCACCCGTCCTCGCAGTCGCAGGATTCCAGGGTTGAAAGCACCATCCGCATCCACTCACCTGCGTTCTCAAATCCAGCGGAAGCATACCCAGCTCCACCACGGAACGCATCGTGCACAAACACAGTCGGCAGACCCGTGTCATCATGTTCCGCGGTTGACAGGCCACCCAAATCCCAGCGATCACACGTAGCCAAAAGGGGCAGGAGCCCAATCGACGTATGTTCGACCGCGTGCAACGTTCCAGGCAGATCCTCGTTCCCGATTCCTAATCCGCGCAACTGCACCTGAGCGGCCGGCGACAATTCGTACCAGACCGCCTTCGTTGGCAGAGTATGCGTTGGCAGGTGAAGCTCGATGTTGCGAATGAACTCAAGCCTCGGCAGGCGCAACAGGTCGTAGTCGGTCACGCGAGTCGACACATCCACACTGCCAAACGACCAGGTCACAAGCCCATCGTCGGATGTCCACGTGTCGTCAATCGACGTGATCGACACGGACACACGTTGCTTGGCGCGCGTACGCAGGGGAGTGCGGACCTCTTCGACGAGCGCAATCCGTTGCTTCTCCTCAGGGGTCGGTGGCGCGATGTAAGAGATAGGTCGAGGCCGAGCGGACGAGGTGCCGGCGTCGGGTTGGCCCCCAAAAGAATCGCTGGCCGGCTGTGCGAGCGTGCCCGCACTCCGCTCCCGTGGCACGCCCCCGCCACTTCGCGCTTCCTTAGCAGGCGCGGCGCTCATCATCGGTGAATACTCCACGATGTGGTACGTCCGCCCCTGATGCACGTAAATCGCGTCGGCAAAAAGGTGTGCATCCGCGGATCCAGCGTCCATCGTGCCGATCACCGCGCCCGTGCGTGCGTCGACAATTTGCACGTCTCCCGACCCGCCTCGCAGGTCAGTCAGGTCGGCGGCCCTCTCTTGACGGGTGGCGTCCCAGTACCAGCCGGCTGGTCGCTCGCGAAGGTAGCCCTCGTCGGCAAGCTGGCGTGCAAGACGTGGGAACGAGGCCCCAAACAGCGCCAGATCTTCACCATCAGTGCGCTCAAGCGACAGTGGGATTTCCGAGGCCGCCGCACACAAATGAGGCGCCAACACCCACGGGTTGGTGGCATCAATGACGTTTGCTTCTACGGGGGCAAAAATCTGATCCGGGTGGTGAACAAGGTATTCATCCATCGGGTTATCGGACGCAACCAGAACAGAAACGCCCCCTGCCCCTGCGCGTCCGGCGCGACCAATCTGCTGCCAGAGCGACGCGCGAGTCCCCGGCCAGCCTGCAGTCACCGTCGCGTTCAAACCGGAGATATCGAGCCCCAGCTCCAGAGCAGATGTGGTGGCAACCGCACGCAATCGCCCGCTTCGCAACGCTGATTCCAAGGCGCGACGTTCCTCGGGTAAGAAGCCACCGCGGTACGCGGCAACACGCCCGGCCAGAGGCGAACCACGGGATGAGAGTTGATCGCGAACCTGCGCCGCAACCGACTCAGCACCCGCACGTGAACGAACAAATGTCAGAAGATTCGCGCCTTTTTCGATCATTGCGGCAGTCAGGGACGCGGCCTCGGTCTGTGCAGAAACGCGACGCATCGGCGCTTCCACAACGGTCTCTTCCCCTGCGACCGCTTTCAAGAATGCGCTCATATCCATTTCGGCCTCATCGGGGACGAGGCGCCCCTGCCAGAGGAACAACTGGTGGTCTGAAGCGGGCGAACCGTCGTTGGTCACGCCGATGCACGGGCGGGAGGTCATAGCCTCGCCGACGGCCTCGGGATCGCGGATTGTCGCCGACAGCATGATCATGATCGGATCAGCACCCAGATGGTGCGCGATGCGCAGCAGACGGCGGATGACCAGCGAAATGTGAGCGCCGACGACGCCACGCCAATGGTGGAGTTCGTCAATGACGATGTACTTCAAGGAAGCCAGGAATCGCGTCCAGCGTTCGTGGCCGGGGAGCATCACGTAGTGCAGATAGTCCGGGTTTGTCGCAATAATGTCGGCGTTGGCTCGCGCCCAATCCTTTGTTTCCCTCGGAGTATCACCGTCTGCGGTCACCGCGTGAACCTGACGCAGAGCAGAATCAGAGGGTGCAGCTGACAGTAACGCACACAGGTGTGCCATCTGGTCGGCGGCCAGTGCCTTCGTCGGCGAAATATACAGGCAGGTCGGGCGACGACGAATCTGCGAAATACGCCCGGAGTCTTCGGCGTTCACCAGGTCAGAGAGGATCGGGGTCCATGCTGGCGCAGACTTACCAGACCCCGTGCCCGTCGCGAGGACAACATCATTGCCCGATGCAATGGCATCCAGCGCCTCAACCTGATGAGACCACGGGCGAAGAGCACCTCGTGCTTTCCATGCTTCTACAACGTCGAGTGCAACCCAGGTGGGCCACTCAGCGGTGCGCTCGGCCCGCCCTTCGATGACGTGCATATCGATCAGACGATCATCGCCCGCACCGATATCCATCAGCAGACGCGCAAGATCACCGGCATTCGGGGACGGAATTGGGGCGAAGGAGGCGTCGGCGCGCGCAGGTGTTTCACCATCGAATTGACCGGCTATACCCGACGCGGGAACCTCGTTCACTTGCGCGGGTCAGTCCAACCGAGAGTCTGCTCGGCTGCCTGCTTCATGTATTCGATCGCCTTCAGACCCGTCGAAATGCCTGCGTCAATGTTTTCGGACAGCTGGTCGTTCGAGATCCCGGCGATCGCGTCGATGCTGAAATCAGCGCACACCTGCAGGTTTCCATCTTCGTCCGGCATTGAGTAGACGGTCGGGAAGTACATTTCGCGGTTCCACGAATCTGCGGCGGCAAAAACTTGCTGGGTTGACGACGCAAGCGGAATGTCGGCTGCCCACATCGCGCGGATCGTGATGAAACGGTTCGACGTATCCAGCATGATGAGGAATGGCGTCGTATCGAACATGGCACCGGCAACACGGCCTTCGCTGACCTGCTCCACCTGGAAGTTCTTATCCGAGAACGCCTTGAGCAGACGGTCGAAAGTAATCGGGTAGGGAGTCTGATCATCGTTCGGGACGGCAAAGGGAGCACTCATCAGTTGTCCTCCTGAATATCAAGCTCGTCAGACCACGTGACGAATTCTGGAAGTGCTGCTTCCAAGTCGGTAATAAACGTCAGGATCATCGACATCGACGACTCCCAGAACGCATCCAGCTGAGCCTTCGTGAACCCCTGTGACGCGACCACATTGCACTCGGCAATCAGGCCGAACTTCCCGGCGTCTTCGAGCGGAGCAAGGTACGCCTTGGGCAGGATGCGCGACGAGTTGCACGCCGAAACCTCGTTGACCAGTGCGGTGAACTGAGCGTCGTCGGTGGCAATTCCTCGCCACTGAGCACGCAACTGTAATACCTGCGGGTTCGACATATTCCAGAAGAAAACGGCGTTGCGCGTCGGGATCGCGAGTTCGGCCTCGCCGTATTCTCCGAACGAAACATCGCGATCGGAAAGCAACTGCCGAATCCGCTCGGTGCTGACGGGCGTCGTCGTGGACATCCAGATTCTCCTGAAGATGAAGGAACGAGGCCGTCCACCACCACGGATCGTGATTCGGCGAACGACGTTCGAAAGAGTTGGTTTACTCTATCGAAGTATGCGTACGCCGGCGCGTTCAAGCGCGCTTGTTCACGCCTGACCCGCTCTGTTCAGCGGATATGGGCGGGTTATCGATAAGGTATGTGCGTACCGTTTACTTGTATAGACCACGAAAATGGTGCGGACAGTCCCAGAGTCCTGCTTCGACACTTTCACCAGATGAAGCGGACAGTTCAAGGCAACAGGCACGAAGAGGTGACACGCGTATGCAACGCCCAAACGTTCCCCAAGCGCGCCAGCCTCAACCATCGCGCCTCAACCGACCACGAGGCACGCAAGCAGGCGCGGCCTCGTCCCCAACTAGACAGGCACCTGCCCGCGGGACGTCAACGAGCCACTGGTATGCGCGCCGGCTTCGTCGAAGGATCGTTTCGGCGATCGCATGTGTGATCGGCGCAGTTGTTATCAGCTATGTCGCCGTCACGACGCCCGCTGGGCAGGCTCTGGACACCCTGTTCATGGAAGCCGCGATCCGCTGGAGTGACAGCGCAGGCAACCTGACGCATCTGATCACATCCATTGCATCTGTTCCCGTGATGATCATCGTCGGCGCAATCGTGTTTGTTGTGGCAGTGATCCGTCGTCGCCCAACATTGGCGGGTCGAGCAATGTTTGTCGTGATCGGGGCTAACGCAACAACTCAGATCGCAAAATACCTGCTGGATCGGCCAAACCTCGGCGTGACAACAGACGTTGCAAACTCCCTGCCATCTGGGCATACAACAGTTGCCATGGCGATCGCGCTTGCTCTGGTCATGGTTGCGCCACCGTGGCTTCGCGCACCTTCAGCGTGGGTTGGCTGGGTGTGGACTGCCCTGATGGGGATATCGGTGATGATCTCAGCGTGGCACCGGATCGCGGACGTCGTTGTCGCGTTCCTGATTTGTGGCGCCTGGGCGCTGGCATTGGCGCCGATTGAACACCGCACACGACATATCGGCGGGATGCGCACGTACGTCGCAATGGCCTTGGTGATTGGCTTTATCGTTGCCTCGATCTTGACAGTTGTGGCGCTTGCGGGCGTAGACGTGTCAGCGGTCGCAAACCCCGGACCGTCCGGATACGGCTTCGCCGAGTTCCTTGAAGAATCTCCCAGTCGCGCGCGCATTCTGGCTATCGCGGGCACACTGTGGGTTGTTGTGATTTCCGGCTGGGTCATTGATGAGGTCGATTCACTCAGTGGGAACGAACGCTAATTCTTGTTATCCGGCGCGTGCCTAGAGTCGACACTCGCCCGCCTTCAAAACGACGATCGGGACGTTGGTCCCGTTTTTGCGTTGGTGTGTGTCGTGATCGAAAGATACTAGGGCGTGTTGCGTCAAAGAGACTCGATTTCACTTGAGCAACTACATATAGTGGTGAGCGTTTCGCGCAAGCACTAGATGTAGTGTTTGCGTTCGTGTCTGACCGTTGGGAACGCACCGTTTCCACTGGTCAGAGCTTTTCCTCAACGAAGAATCGCCAAAGGTCAACCAATGAACGCCCCTGAAAAAGCCTCGCCATCCACACTATCCCCGCTCGCGGAAAACACCAGCACCCAATTGCGCTATGACGTTGATGCGCTGGGAACTGTCGACGAATACCTCGACCGTTCTGACTGGCGAGTCAACGCAAACGCGAACCAGGGATACTCGCTCGGTGGCCTGATCCTGAATTCAGCCGGCAAGATCATTGCGAACTACTGGCTCGAACAGGTCTACACCCGTGAAATTGGCGAAGCGCACCGCCGGGGTGACTACCATATCCACGACCTCGACATGTTCGCCGGCTACTGCGCAGGCTGGTCGCTGAAACGCCTGATCCAGGAAGGCTTCAACGGTGTGGGTGGCGCGATTGCTTCCGGACCACCCGCACACTTCTCTTCCGCATGTGGTCAGATTGTGAACTTCCTTGGCACCCTGCAGAATGAATGGGCCGGCGCTCAAGCGTTCTCCTCGTTCGACACCTACATGGCGCCCTTCGTCCGCCTGGACAACATGGAGTACGACGAGATCGTCCAGTGCATGCAAGAACTGATCTACAACCTCAACGTTCCGTCGCGCTGGGGTAGCCAGTGCCCGTTCACGAACCTCACCTTCGACTGGACGTGCCCGGATGACCTGGCAGAGGAATACCCGCTGATCGCCGACGAGGTCTGCGATTTCACCTACGGCGAGCTCCAGCATGAAATGGACCTCATCAACCAGGCCTTCATCGAGGTCATGACCGGTGGTGACGCCGACGGTCGCGTCTTCACCTTCCCGATCCCGACCTACAACATCACCCCGGATTTTGATTGGGATACGCCGAACACGGATCGCCTGTTCGAAATGACGGCGAAGTACGGCCTGCCCTACTTCCAGAACTTCATCAACTCCGACCTTGACCCGCACATGATCCGCTCGATGTGCTGCCGCCTGCAGCTTGACCTGCGCGAACTGCTCAAGCGCGGCAACGGTCTGTTTGGCTCGGCAGAATTGACGGGTTCAATCGGCGTGGTGACGATCAACATGGCGCGTCTCGGTTACCGTTTCGCCGATGACGAAGCAGCCCTCATCGCTGAACTTGATCACCTCATTGACCTTGCCTCACAGTCCCTTGAATTGAAGCGTGAAACGATCCAGTTCCACATGGATCGCGGTCTGTTCCCGTACTCTCGTCGCTACCTGGGAAGCCTGGACAACCACTTCTCAACGGTCGGCGTGAACGGCATGAACGAGATGGTCCGAAACTTCAGTCACGATGATTACGATCTGACCGATGAACGCGGCTTCGACATGTGCGTCCGCATCCTCGACCATATTCGTGATCGTATGGTGGAGCTTCAGGAAGCCACAGGCCACCTCTACAACCTCGAAGCGACGCCGGCTGAAGGTACGACCTACCGTTTCGCGAAGGAAGATGGCAAGCGCTACCCGGGCATCCTGCAGGCGGGAACCGCGACCGAGCCGTACTACACGAACTCGTCCCAGCTTCCCGTTTCCTACACGGACGACCCCTTCCAGGCTTTGGAGGATCAGGAAGTCCTGCAGTCGAAGTACACGGGTGGCACGGTTCTGCACCTGTACATGGGTGAGCGCATTTCGTCCGGCGCAGCGTGCAAGGAATTGGTTCGCCGTTCCCTGACTGCGTTCAAGGTCCCGTACATCACGATCACGCCGACCTTCTCCATTTGCCCTGTTCACGGCTACTTGGCTGGCGAGCATGAGACGTGCGAAAAGTGCGCCGCCGCCCACCCGGATCGCGAGCCCCAGCAGTGCGAGGTCTGGACCCGCGTCATGGGCTACTTCCGCCCAGTCCAGTCCTTCAATATCGGCAAGAAGGGCGAATACGCTGAGCGCACAATGTTCAGCGAGGATGCCGCTTCCCACCACGGCGAATTGGTGTCTGCGTTCCCGCCGGTTGGCGAGCGGTGAACACTGGTCAAATCGGTCTGACGCTCGCTTCCGGGCCTCGTGAATTTACCCCCGACGACCTGCAAATCGCGGGACTTGTCCCCATGTCGACGGTGGACTGGCCGGGAAAGTTCGTCGCGTCCGTCTTCTGCCAGGGGTGCCCGTGGGAGTGCGCGTACTGTCAGAATTGTGCGATCCTCGACCCGAGAATCCCGGGCGTCGTCGCGTGGGATGCTTTGGAACGCCTACTCGCGCGACGGCACGACCTACTTGACGGCGTCGTCTTCTCTGGCGGGGAAGCGACACGTCAGTTGGCGCTCATCCCCGCAATGAGACGTGTTCGAGACCTCGGATTTGCCGTCGGACTGCACACCGCGGGTGCTTATCCCGCGCGCCTTCGCACCCTCCTCGAAGAAGGGCTCGTCGACTGGGTCGGCCTGGACATCAAGGCACTCCCTGAGAACTACCCATCCGTCGTCGCCCGCCCCGGCAGCGGAGAAAAAGCGTGGGAAGCCCTCGACATCCTGCTCGACTACGCCGATGAAGCGCACCGCGGTGCGCACGCCAGCCGAGTCATGGGGGACGAGGCCGGGACCCGCGCGCACATTACGCCTGTCGTTGCCGGAATTGATTACGAGGTCCGACTGACCGTCTACCCCGGAGGGCCGGGGGATGGACTGGATGTCGCTCTCGCGCTCAAAGAGCGCGGGGTAGCCTCGTTCGCGCTCCAGCAGGCTCGCGCCCAAGGAACCCCCGATGCCTTCATCGCCGAACAAGCGGGATGGGATGAGCAAGTACTGGCGCTCGCAGATGCGTGCGAGGCGCTCGGCTTTGAAACCTTCACGCGCCGGCTTGCTTGAATGCCCTAGCTGTCGGTGACGTACCTTCATAGAGCGGGCATGAGGTGAATGCAGATCGTTTCACGCGCGCGAACACCGCGATTTGCCCATGGTGAACGCTAGAGTGAATAGCACAAGCTCAATGGTCGCAAGACAACTCGTGTGCCAAAGATATGAAGGAATGCCATGGCTACGTCTGAAAATGCTCCCGATGCGGTACTCGCTGTCGCGGACCCCAACACCAGCGCAGATGATCTTCGTCTGATTGCTGCGGTGCGTCCAGACTTGCATACGGCAATCGCAGCCCACCCGAATGCCTACGCTGGCCTGCTTGACTGGATGGAGTCACTTGGCAATCCAGAGGTTGTCGCTGCAGTCGCACAGCGTCGTGCATTCGATGCGGGGGCTGTGCCAGCTAGCGCACCTACGGCTCAGTCGGCCGATGCCTCAACCCCAACGTTCGTTGATGCGATTGAACAGCCGGACACTCAGGTACAAGAGCCGGCGCAGGACGTTACCCTTGAGTCTACTCAGGTCGAAGAAGAGCCAGAAACCACGGTTGACCAAGTCACCATGCCCAGCCAGGGGCAGATGCCCGTTGGCTACATGCCCGCAGGTACAATCCCGCAACAGGGATACCAACAGCCCATGAACTACCAGGGACAATACCCCGTTCAGGGCGTGTCGATGCAGCCTGCAAAGAACTCCACGAACAAAACACTGGTGATCATTCTGGCCGTCCTAGCGGTGATCGCGATCGTTCTTGCTATTGGCGCTGTTGGAGCATTCGCCGGTTGGTTTGATTCAGGTTCGTCGAGCGACACGTCCGCTGATTCAATGACGCAGTCGGCTCAGACACATACGCAGGCGCAAACTCCCGCGCAACCGCAGTCGGCGAAGCCAGAGGTAAAAGAAAAGTATCCGGCGCCGTCAAGCGCCATGGTTGCTGATACGTTCTCAGCTCCGTCCGGTAATATCATCTGCACTCTTGGCGGAGACATGGTTTCCTGCCAGATCAATGAAACCCACTGGACTGGCGCGGCCGGGTATGAGGTGTGTGGTGACAACCGAGGCGCACTCTTCACCGTCGACTCCAAGAACACGAATTATTCCTGCTCCAACATTGACCCGCCGATGAACGGCAAATACATCAGCTCCCTCGCGTACGGCTCGTACGTGAAGAACGGAAATGTCGCCTGCATCTCAACTCAAGACGGTATCTCCTGTTGGAACACGATTTCCGGCAATTCCTTCGCTGTTGCTCGCGAAGGCTGGATGTTCGATACCAAGGGTGAAATCTTGCCGTCCCAGTTCATCTGGAACCAATGAGCTCCACGTCTGAACGCCACAACTAGGGAACACGCGAGTAAGGGAACATGCGAGCGCCTCATAGGCTCGCGCCCCTGAAACGCACCGGCGCCCCTCACACACTGTCGTGGTGTGAGGGGCGCCGGCCTCGTCAATTGGGGAAAACTACGAACTGGACTATCTGCGCCGACTGGGTGATCCCGTAGCCTTCCCGCTTGCGTCGAGGTGAGCCTTACTTTTCAATCGGGCCAAGGACCACGTTCGCCCACGCGCCGTGCAACGATTCTTGATCCGACGGCTGGAAGAGACCAGCGAGAGCATCGCGGTAGAGGCGAGACAGCTCGTGACGGTTGTAGTAGGACGAGCCACCGCACGCGCGAATTGCCTGCTCAACTGCGCGAAGAGTGGCCTCGGCGGAAGCATTCTTTGCCGCCGACAACTGTGGCATCCAGATCGGACCACGGTCAACACCGGCATCAATGTCGCGAGCAAGCTCGCGGATCTGCGGGCCAACCGCGTTCATTGCCAGCGCGGCCTCGGCGATACGCCAACGAATATCCGGATCGTTCGAGTACACCGTCTGGTTCTTCACCGACTTGCGAGTCTTCACGTGCTCGGCAGCGACCTCAACCGCACGTTCGCCCACGCCCTGGTAGGTGGCGCCCAGCAGAATTTCGAAGTTCGAGAAGATGCCGAAAACAACCGGATCCTTTGACGGGCCGGGCTCGCAACGAGTCAGAATACGATCGGCGGGCACGTGAGCGCCCTCGAGGATCGTCGTATTCGACTGGGTCGCGCGCATGCCGAGCGTGTCCCAATCATCCTTGATCGTGAAACCGCCATCTTCGCGGTGCATGATGCCGAACACCGAGTGCGGGCCGTCCTCGCCCGAATCATCGCGACCGAAGGTCAGCAGGCGTGTCCACACGGGAGCAAGAGACGTGAAGACCTTCGTGCCCTTGAACGAGTAGCCACCCTCGCCATCCGGCGTCGCCTTCGTGATCGAACCGAAAAGAACCAAGTCGTTGCCCGGCTCGGAAATGCCGAACCCGAAAAGCTCACCGGCAACCGCGTCGCGCAGGATCAGTTCGCCGCGATCGTTTCCGTTGCGCACTAGGTGACGGCCGAGGCCCACGATGATCTGGTGCATATTGATGCCAAGCGCCGTGCCCGGAGCTGCCTTCGCAAGTCGCGTCTGCTCCGCTGCAATTTCAACGAGGCTCAGGCCTGCGCCACCGTATTCCTTCGGAACAAAAGCGGCCAGGTAACCAGCTTCGCGCAGGTCAGCCAGATCGTCTGTCGGGAACGTGTTCTCTTGATCGTGAACGGTAGCGCGCTCGTGAATACGGGCAAGCAGGTCATCAGAGAGGAAACCCATCGTGGTCCTTTCACAAAGTTAGCTTTCCCTAACACGCTACTCTTTCTGGGCAAAAATGCACTTCGACTTTTAAAAGCGAACGTACGACAGACCATAGTTGTGTTGCGAACCTGCCGAATCGGCCACTTTTCGAGTAGGTTAAAGACGTGAGTCAACCGCATCCCGCACTTAGCCCTCGTCAGCGCTTCCTTCAAGAACGCCAGCGTCGCCAAAACATGACGTTCGCTGTGACGATCGTCATCATGCTCGTTCTTGCATTGCTCAGTGCGCTGATTCTGACGGGAATTGTTTCAGCTCCCTTTGGCAACTCCTTCTCGAAAGCAGAAAAGTTCGCCACCAGCGGTAAAGTACCGTGCCCACCGGAAAAAGCACTCCCGGTTGACCCCGCATCGGTGAAAGTTCAAGTTCTGAACACCACGTCGCGTCAAGGCATCGCCTCTGACGCAACAGAAATGCTGACCGCAGCAGGCTTCGCCCCCGCTGAACCGGGTAACTACTCCACCGAATACGCTGGAACTGTTGAAATTGATACCGGCATCGCTGGCGTTGTTGACGCATACACGGTCGCGCGATTCTTCCCGAACTCGAAGGTCGTCCTGACCGACGCAACCGACAAATCTGTCACCGTTCTGCTGGGCACGTTCTATGACGGCGCATTGAGCGCTGATGAAATCCAGCAAATCCTCAAGTCCACCGATGCTCTTACAGCTCCTGCCCAGTGCCTGCCCCTGTCTGATGATGACCTTGAGCTGATCGCAAACGGTGGGCAGCTCGGCGCACAGTCGGGCCAGTCCGGGCAATCGGGCGAAACCCCTGAGTCCGGCGCGCCTGAAGAAGCTGCGACGGAAGAATCTGCTTCCTGACTGCTAGGTCGGTTCGACCTGGTATTCCTAGCGCCTAGGCATACCTGTTCTTGTGCTAAAACGCGTGCTATCCACGCGTTTATCCGGGTAATATCCAGTTTCCTATCGCGCCCAGAGTAGGTATTCAAGCTGAAGATGTAGGCGCGGCCTCGTACCCCAGCACCCTAGAACACGGAACGGAAATGTTCCCTCAACGCGTCCCCGTCTGAGCCGAACCACACCGGAATCGAACTCGGCACTGTGCGTAACGCATCCGGATACAGGCATTCGAAAGTACCGTGCGACATGAACTGCTCAATCTCCGACAATGAGCGGATCGCAATCCCCGCAACATTCTCAGGGTGCTCACGCGCGAACTCAGCGTAAATCTCCGGATCGCGCTGCCCATCATCGCCAACCAAATACCACTTCATCGACGGGAACATCCGAGCAAGCCTTCGCAACTCGCGACGCTTATGCTCAAAACCCGAGCGGAACCAACCCGTATTCGACGGCCCAAAATCCGTCATCAAGAACCCGCCACGCGGATAATTCAGGCGATCCAGAAAGTCGCGAAGTGCGGGCACAACATTCCACGCACCCGTCGACAGGTAGATAAGAGGAGCGTGCAACGCCTCGTGCTGGGAGTCGACGGAAGTCTGGGGGATTGTCGATTCAGCCGAAGTTACGGGAGTGTGCTTGTCCTTGGTTTGGGGGTGGGGGGCGTGCGAGTGAGCCGAAGCTTGGCGGTGAGCCGAAGCTTGGCGGTGCGCCATGTCCGCTAAACACGTCAGGAAGCCCGCCATCCCAGGAACAGCCTCTCGCGACGACACACGGTCAACGAAGGAATGCTTCGCGGCAGTGACCAAACGCGGGAGCATCGTCACCATCACCGTGTCATCAATGTCAGACACGACGCCGAACTTCTCGTTATCACCAGCGATGCGCAACGCAACGGAAACGGGCTTCCCTGCGCGGATCCTCTGCGACCCGTGTCCCGTCTGTCCCGACAGGCGGAGGGCATCTTGCGTTGTCAGACTCTCGCCTTCGCCGATGCCTAGGGTATGAAGATCCCCCTCGTGTAGAACCTGAATCGACGCGTCATGCCAGCCTGGCGTCAGACCATGACCCTCGACAGTCAGGTCAATGTAGCCACCGCGATCAGCGAAAGTAATTCGACGCTGGCGACCAACCGTGACCAGAACAGGCTGACGAGGAACCTGGGCGTCGAAGAACTGGCGCCATCCGCGTCGCTCGGCCAGCCACGAACGCTGGTCGGCGGTGCGTTCCATGAGCACGCGCCCCAGGATGCGCGCTCTGCGCGTGGAACCGTGCCCACCGAAGCCGACAATGCCGGGGATGAAGCCCCACTCTTCCAATGCGCGTGCGAGGATACGGGAGCTTGCCTCGCCAACTGACGAGGTCAGTGCGAGCAGAAATGACGGGGTTTCGTCATCGATAAGCGGTTCGGCGAGCATGTATCTCCTGAGGGTCAGCTTCCATTGTGCCCGATTTGTTGCCCGTCCGCGTCCTGCTCCTGCGTTGCATGGCCCGACGCGGAGGGGGTGTTGCTTTCGTCTGGCACGGGTGCCACTTCGGCAGTCGAGGTTGCGCCACTCGTCGCGTTACGCACGATCTTCAGTCCAGCCAGCATGAGCAGCACCATTAGCCAGGCTGCGACCACCATGAACAGATATCCGCCGTACGATCCGCGCGTGTCGATGGCAGGGCCGGCAAGAGCTGACCCGATGGACAAGCCGAGGTTGAGGGAGGTCGACATCCAGGTGAGTCCTTCGGTGAGGGATTCAGAGGGGACGACTCGCGCGACGATCATATTGACGTTCGTCATGGTGGGCGCGCATGCGACGCCTGCGATCAGCATGATGACGGCCATGACGGGGAGTGAGTGTGCCAGAAGGTACATGCTTGACCCGATGGCGAGCGCGAAGACGCCGATCGCGTAGAGCTTCCACATGGGGGCTTGCCAGGTGCGCGAACCGTAGACGAGCGCAGCGAACATTGATCCCAGCGAGAAGAGTGCGAGCAGGACGCCCGACATTGCGGGGTAGCCGAGTGCGTCCGCGAAGTCGACGACGGCAACGTCGTTTGCTCCGAACATCATGCCAGCGCCGACGTAGGTAAGGGCGAGGACAATGACGGCGGGTGTACGGATCACGGATGAACGGCGGTGACCGGTAGGTCGAGGCGAGGGCTCAGGTTCGGTTGCGCGCTGGCTAAAGAATCCGATGCCTCCGATGAGGACAAAGACGACGATCAGGATGATGCCGAGTGCCGGGTGGAAAACGGTGCCCAGGACTGTTGAGAGTACAGGGCCGAGCGTGTAGACGACTTCGTCCATCGCGGATTCGTAGGCGTATGCGGTGGTGAGTTGGCGGGGGCGTTGTACGGTTTTTGCCCAGCGTGAGCGGACGAGCGCGGATGGGGATCCCCAGGTCGCTCCGGCAAGTGCTGCGAAAAGGCAGACGAGGCCGGGATACGCATGAAGCAGTGCGACCGCAAGCATGCCGGACACGCTAGCGACAGAAATGATCAGGGACGGCACCATGATTTTTGTTTGGCCGTATTGGTCGACCAGTCGGGACAGTGTGGGTGCGGCCAGAGCTGTCGCGATGATGTTCACGGCGGATACTAGGCCAGCAAGGCTGTAGTTACCGTAGGTTGCCTTGATCAGTAGGATGATGGAGATACCGATCATCGACATGGGCAGTCGCAGGATGAGCCCGGAGATCGAGAATTTCCATGCGCTGTTGAGGCGTAGGACTTCCGCGTATGACTTGAACACCTTTGCATTCTATCGATGTGGCGAACTGGTCTCATGGAGGGGTTGCTCACCCCTATTCGGTGACCTCGAAGGTTTCTTGCTGGCCCTTTTCGGCGTAACTCATGGCGTGGCTGACGAAGTTGTCGTGGCCGCTTCGAGGAACCACACGCGGATGCGCTTGCTGACGTGGACCTGCAGTGGGTGAGCCTTGTATTGGAATGCGGTGCCGTTGAAGGTCATGATGTCGGGAGGGACGGTGGCAAGTTTTGGGTTATAGGACAAATTGTGTTGCTGGGGGGGTAGTCCCAGGCGTTGTTGTATGGGGTGGAGTGGTGTAGTTCGTTTCATGCGATGGCATCTGCCCATTGTGGGATAACTCCGTCGGTTTGGTGTTTCAGGCTGGCTTGTTTCCAGGCGTTTTCTATGTAGGTGTCGGTAGGCATGGGTGTAAGGATTTGCGCGGCTGATAGCGGGGGCGAAGCTGTCACGGCAAGGCCGTTCTTAATGGGGCTACTGAGCTGTGCCTTCTTAGCCCATGTGGCGGTGAGTATCCCTGCAGGGACAGATCGGTTTCGCAACACAGGAGGCCGTCGGGATTCTGCTGAATCCCGACGGCCTCGTCAAGCGAATGTCTTGCTACTCAGACTTAGCTAAGGGCATCAGACACAACCTTCTTCGCGGCCTCCTGGACCTGGGCAAGATGCTCGGCCCCCTTGAAGGACTCGGCGTAGATCTTGTAGACGTCCTCGGTGCCGGACGGGCGAGCGGCGAACCATGCGGACTCGGTTGTCACCTTCAGACCACCGATCGCAGCGTCGTTACCCGGGGCGCGCACCAGCTTCGCGGTGATGGCCTCGCCAGCAAGCTCCGTCGCAGTCACGTCGTCAGATGACAGGGCTGCAAGCTTTGCCTTCTCTTCACGGCTCGCAACCGCATCAATACGGGCGTAGGCCGAAGCGCCGAAGCGAGCAACCTGATCATCGTGCAACTGCGACGGTGTCTTACCGGTGACAGCCGTGATTTCGGAAGCCAGCAGAGCAAGGATGATGCCATCCTTATCCGTCGACCAGACCGTGCCATCCTTGCGCAGGAAGGAAGCTCCGGCAGATTCCTCGCCACCAAAAGCGACCGACGCATCAAGCAGACCGGGGACGAAGTACTTGAAGCCAACCGGAACCTCGATCAGCTTTCGGCCGATGGATTCAGCAACGCGGTCAATCAGCGACGATGAAACAAGCGTCTTGCCGATCGCAGCATCCGTCGGCCAGTTCGGGCGGTGCGTGAACAGGTACTCGATCGCAACTGCCAAGTAGTGGTTCGGGTTCATCAGACCGTCGGGGGTGACGATGCCGTGACGGTCCGAGTCAGCATCGTTACCGGTAGCAATGTCATACGGAGTCTTGCCATTAGCGTCCGGCGTCATTACCTGGCGCAGGGAGGCCATTGCATACGGGGATGAGCAGTCCATGCGGATCTTGCCATCCCAGTCCAGCGTCATCAACGGCCACGCCGGATCAACGGTCGGGTTCACAACCGTCAGGTCCAGGTCGTAACGCTCAGCAATCGCTGCCCAGTAGTCAACCGATGCGCCACCCAGCGGATCGGCACCGATACGAACATTGGCGCGACGAATCGCGTCAATATCAATGACGGTATCCAGCTGGTCGACGTAGTAGGTCAGGTAGTCGAACTTCTCCAGGTGCTCATCGTTGAACAACGAGGTGCCGATGATGCGCGGAACCTTGCGCCAGCCATCTTCGAGGATCTGGTTTGCGCGGTTCGCGATCCAACCGGTGGCGTCCGTATCAGCCGGGCCGCCGTGAGGCGGGTTGTACTTGAAACCACCATCGCGCGGCGGATTGTGTGACGGGGTAACAACAATGCCATCAGCCAAGCCCGGGCCGGATGTGCGCAGAGCCTTGGGCGCGCCATTGGCGCCAAGGATGGCAACAGAAACCGCCGGGGTGGGCGTGTAGGAATTACGAGCATCAATCTTCACGCGCACACCGGCGGCAGCCAGAACTTCAAGAGCGGTGCGCCAGGCGGGCTCGCTTAAAGCGTGGGTATCGCGACCGATAAACAGCGGGCCATCAAAACCCTGGGCTGCACGGTACTCAACGATCGCCGCGGTGGTTGCAACGATGTGTGCTTCATTAAAGGTGCCATTCAGGCTCGATCCGCGGTGACCGGACGTACCGAATGAGACGCGCTGTTCGACCTTGGCCGGATTGGGCTCGATGTCGTAGTAAGCGGAAACGACCTCGTCGACGTTAATGAGGTCTTCTGGAAGGGCGATGGTGCCAGCTCTTTCATGCATGGTCACAGTCTGACACTCGTGCGCCGAAATGGGGAGCCATTTTCGACTGGCGAAACAAAATGGGTAGGTGAATAGGTAAGTGGAGCCGGCCTCGTCGATGAATGAAAAGCGAAAAGTGACAGTATTCGTGAACCGAATTCGCAGACGAGGCACCAATACCGTTAGTATATGTAACGCCGGTCACTCCGGTGCGCGTACGTGACCATGCAACGAAGATGATGCAGGAGGCCCTCGTGGGGTGGTTCGACTCTATTGAGCACAACAGGTGGCTATCAGCCCAAATGCAAGCGTTAATCGCCGAAGCAGAAGGGGCGATTGTGCCCACGGGCTTCGCGCATCTGACCGATCAGGGCGAACCTGACCCGACCCGAAGCATCGACCTTGCCGTCACCGCGCGAATGGCATACGTCTTCTCGCTGGGTGTTCTGATGGGCCTGCCTGGCACACGTCGCTACGCCGACCATGCCATCAAGTGTATGAATCGCTACTTCGTTGACCCTGTCAACGGGGGCATGTGGACCTCCATCAAGTCTGACCCTGACGCCGACGGACACGGCGTCCCGTGGGATGACGGCGTCCGTGACAAGTCGCAGTACCACAACGCGTACGTGATCCTTGGTGTTGCCGCAGCCGCGGTCGCCAACCGCCCGGCTGCCCACGAATTGCTGACCACCCTGCTCCACGACCAAGAACGCCACTGGATCGAACCAAATGGCCTAGTCGTTGATCAATTCGACGAAGCATTCACGCAAGCGTTGCCGGTACGCACTATGGGCACTCTGCTTCACACCGCCGAGGCCTACCTTGCTGCCGCCGAAGCGACCACCGACCCCGTCTGGCTCGAACGCGCCGAAGCGATGGCGGCCTTCGCGTATCGCACCGCGTCCACAAACAACTGGCGCCTGCCCGAGTACTACGACAACTCATGGCGGCCGCTGACCGGAGAACCTCAGGGGCAGACCGACGGGCGTCGCGTCTACCACGGCTACGTCACCGGCCATGCTCTGCAGTGGTCGCGCCTTGCCCTGCAGATTCGTGCCGGCCTACGTTCCATGGATCGCACCGTGCCCGACTATCTGATGGAAATGGGCCTCGAACTATTTGAACGCGCCCGCGTTGATGGTTGGCGTCGTTGCGATGGCGAACCCGGTTTCGCCACCTGCGTTGATGCCATGGGTGAGACCGTCCCAGGGGAAGATGAACACCAGCAGTGGGTTGTCTGTGAGGGCATTACCGCGGCGGCGTCCCTGCGTCGTGCCTACCTAGATGACGGCGTCACTCCCGGCGAGGTTGAGCACTTCGAACACTGCTACCGTTCCTTCCTTGATTTCGCTAATGACTACCTGATTTCTCAGCCGGGACGCTGGGTTCGTCGCCTCGACGCACACAACCAGTCCGTTGTTGCGGCGAAGTCGTCGCGCTGGGATGTGTACCACGCTGTTCAGGCGATGCTTGCCGTCCGAGTTCCGCTCTGGCCGCCCTACGCGTCCTCCCTGTCGCGCGGACTGTTGGATCATCCGGAAGAGGCGCCGTCGGATAAGAAGTCGTGGAACCTGTTCCACTTCCGCCACTGAGAATCTCAGTGGGGTGGTGGCTCCGTTACTGATTGACGAGGCCGGCCACGCTTGACTGATCTTCTCGCTTACCGTGGGGCCACGGATTGTGTCATCATGATGCATTCCGCGGCCCCAGGTGTTTGTTCGGTTCTGAGTTTGAATGTTTTTCATGTACTCTGAATCCCACTGGAGGGCTGACCGAGTGGCCGAAGGTGACGGTCTTGAAAACCGTTGTGTCAGCAATGGCACCGGGGGTTCGAATCCCTCGCCCTCCGCTCTGGTATGTGTCGTGACATTGCGTTTGCAATGTCACGACACTTTTTTGTGCACCTCGTTGTCGTCGATGGGGTGGTGCTTAACCCGGCTTTATCGCAATTTTTGGTTCATCTTTTTGACTTCGGCGCGAGCCGCTAGCCAATTGAATAGCCAAATCAGTAGATAGATAAGCACTATTGTGATGATTACGCCGAGCATATCGAAGCTAGAGCTCCACCATTTAAGGTAACTGCCAGCTGCGATGCCACAGATAAGTACGATCCCGAAATGCAGGGCGGTATTGAGGATAAGCGGGCGGGTTTCGTTACGATAAAGCAACCCCGCGAAGCTGCTGATTATGCCGTAGGCTGCGTAAATAAGCCGCTCAATCAATACTGCCACGTTTTCGTTTCCAAAACTGTTTAAGAATTCTGGAGCTCCCGGGTAATAGCTAGAGGAGGAAAGAGAAGAAAAAATAAGTTCGATACTGGTGCCGATAGTGATCCCAATGCAAGCCCCTACCAGGGTGAGACCAATTATGCTTTTAGTTTCCATGGGTTTTATCCTTTGCGTGAGTTAGGGGTTTTCTGCGGGGGTTAGATTCCAAGTTTGGCTTTGAAAGCTGGAAGTTGTCGGCGGGAGACGTAATAGCGCGAGCCATCTTTTAGCTGCACACTAATCGTTCCCGAGAAAGAAAGATCAAGTTTCTTAATCGCGGCAATATTGACAATCTCCGATTGTGAAATACGTACGAAATCGCCTGCAGGTAGAGATTCTTCGAGTTCGTACATTCGGGCTTTGATCCGCCAATCACCCTTACTGGTGTGGGCAAACACCGCTTTCTTTTCAGTAAAGAACGCGAGGATCGCACGCACTTCCAACACCGTGGCGTCATTGCCACTTGTCCCGATGAGGCGGCGAAGCGGGCGCTCGACTGCGGGGGAGGAAGAGCTATCTAGGCTACCGGAAGCAAGCCTTTGAATCGCTTGCACCTCAGCATCGACCTCCCGCGCCGTTACCGTCACGATAGTTTCGGTTACGGCGGGATCAATCGTGAGCGTGAATTTCATTCCGTTCCAATTCCTTTCCTCTCGTATTAACCAGCAATATTGCGTAAAACCAGGATGTTTGTGTATCTGCTACTTACAGTTAAAAGCCTTATTGCCGGCAGTACAAGTAATCTGGACTAAGCGGTATAAAACCCACGCCAAGCGGGAGGGTTTTGAGCCTCCCGCCCGTCCTCAAAGGTAGATTTTCTACCCTGAAAGTATCCCCAGAAAATGTCCGTGGTTACTGCTGCCCTGAGATCTTGTGTGCAGTCGTTGTGGCGAAGACGCTACCGGGTCTATCTGTAATTTCTAAATACTACTTCTGTCATGAAAAGTACGTGGTGCCTCATGTCAAT
The DNA here is from genome assembly GCF_019380255.1 of Schaalia turicensis. Classification (NCBI taxonomy): domain Bacteria; kingdom Bacillati; phylum Actinomycetota; class Actinomycetes; order Actinomycetales; family Actinomycetaceae; genus Schaalia; species Schaalia turicensis. Next base: position 1,715,320 of record NZ_CP048928.1, on the reverse strand, counting down.
TTGAGCGCGAAATGAAGTGTCTTGGGTTTTGTTCTGCTTCTTAAATTGGGTGCCAGTTGTCTGGCGTGGGTCTGGTTATAAGTTGTGATGATCTTGGTTGGGGTGTGGTGCTCAAGAGCTTTGTGGAGCCTAGTGGTGTTCCATCAGTGGACCCAGTTTATTGTCGCGAACTCGACCTCCGTCACTCCTGCTCAGGTCTGGGAGTAGATCAGCTCGGTTTTGTATAGCCTGTTGATTGTTTCTGCTAGAGCGTTATCGTAAGAGTCTCCAACTGTTCCAGTGGACGAGGCGATACTATGCTCGGCAAGCAAACTTCCATAAGCGCTGGAGACGTACTGAGAGCCATGATCACTGTGGTGGGCCAGCGAGGCGAGATTCCCCTTTGGCCTGGCTAATCGCCTGATCAAGGGCTTCCAATGGCAATGCCTCGGTTCGCATGGTTGATCAGGTGGACCAGCCCACAATCATGCGTGAGAATACATCGGTGACAAACGCTGTGTAAACGAACCCGGCCCGGGTGCGGACATAGGTAATATCAGCAACCCAGAGCTGATGGGGGTGCTTAGCGCGGAAGTTACGCTCCATAAGGTCTGGTCGCCTATCCGGTACGTGTGTGGGCTGAGTAGTGATCGGGGATCTGCCCCGACGCACGCCACTGACACCCTCATGGACAATGCCGGGTCCTGTTTTAACCGCTCCTTGACAAGACACACTGCTCAAGCTTTGAACTCTTGCGAATAATGTTGGGCCATAGCCCTTATCCTCCTCGATAAAACCGAGGAACAAAACCCAGGACCCTTCAAAACCAGCTGAAGAAAACACCTTCCGACAACTTCGCCTCAACCAATGGGTCAAACAAAACGTGCGGTGGATGCCCATGCACGTGTGGAACCAAAACTCTGCCCTTGTTGATCTTTCTGATCTGGAGGGGCGGGTGTGTTACGGCGGGCTGGATCTTGGGGCTAATGAGGGCTAATGCCCGAATCTTAGGGGTGCTGGACGGGCTTTATTTGGGTCAGGGTGCGCGGATAGATGCGTGCCTTCACCTTTGAAATAAGGTGAGCCTAATGTAATGTAGCCATGCCTAAAAAGTCCCAGAAATGAGAGTAGACATGAAAGTTCAACTGCGTGTTGCTGGAGTCGCTACATGTGTGGTTCTTGCTACCAGCATCCTAGTCACCCCGACGGCATGGGCGGCCGGGGCGAACCTGACCGGCGACCGATACAGCCCGGCTTCGAGCATGTTCGGAACCATGCGTGCGCGCTACGCTGACACTCAGCCGGGACCCATAATGGCTCTCGGCGACGCTACCGTCCAGCCACTTGCCGCCAGCCGTTTCGACGTTGAACCGAAAGCAGACGTCAGCGTTGACTACACCGTGTCGATCCCGCTTCAGCAGGTGAAGGAAGAAAAGAAGGCAACATTCGTCGTCGAAAACGAAAAGGGGCGACTCACTAACTACGACGTCGAGTTTCTTATCGACACCAAGGACCGGAAGCATCTGCCTGCAACCTGTACTCCTGCCAGCCAAAAGATGCCCGAAGGATCAACTGTTGAGGTAACGTGCACGCTTCCCGACAACGCCTACTGGCTCAGTGCATACCATAATCCCGCGTCAGAGTGGGGTTATGAAAGGTATGGAGCCTGGCAGATTGCCTCGCAAGCCCAACCGGAGCCGGGCAAACCTGTTTTTCCTGCTGACCCCGTCGTTACGATCGATGGGAAGCGTGCCACTGGCACTATTGAAAACAATGTCTGGACTGCAACGGTGAGCGTCACTCGCACCGCTCCGGCAGATCACGACATGACTGAAACGCACACGCCGGTGGTGAACGTTGACGGTAAGGATCTGGCAAACGTCCCCTCGTTCACGGTCGCAACCAGCGCAAAGGCTCCTGTTGCCCCGACCGTAAACGCGTTGTGCGACATTGATTCGAAGTCCCAGCAATCGGTGACTGTGGAGTCCTCAAAAGCTGAACTGTCGGGCACTGCAACCGTTACTCACCAAACCAAGGATCGTTGGCAGTACAAGGGGATAACGGGGCAAACCCAAAAGAGTGTCACCGAAGGTGAAGAAGCCTCTTTCGAACTTGTCGCCAATGCTGAGCAAGTTGCTAACCCCCAGGCGGATCTTTACGTTACATATCTGACGATTAAGCATGCAGGTATCGAATCAACGAACTGGACTGCTTCGCTTAATAATGATGCGGAGGGAACCTGCTCGCCCGATCCGCTCTACCTTCCGAAGGTGGATGGCAAGGGCGCTCCTGGCGAAGCAAACCTTGCGTGTGTTTCCAAGAAGAAGCCCGACTACGTTCTGCTGGATTCAAAGGATGACCCGCAGATCCAAGCTACCTTAACCCTGGGTGCAGTTGCAGATCAGTCCAAGGTTCAAGCGTGTGCAGTTAAAGCTCCAATGCTTGAAGTTGACGATCAGCCGGTTGCTGGAACGGTTGATGGAGACACGTGGAGTGCGAAGCTACCGACCCAGATCTTGAAGCCTACGGTGAAGGTCCCTGCAACTCAGACGCTTCAGATTCTTTTCGAGCAGTCCATGCAAGAGCCGGTAACTATTCGTGCACTTGCGGTGGCAAAGCCTAGCGGTGGGAAAAACGAAGTGGCTACACCATTGAGTGGGAGGCCGATGAAGAAAGCTGAATCCACGCTTGCACTCACTGGTGCATCGATTGTGGGACTTCTCGGAGTGGCAGTGCTTGTTGGTCTAGCGGGTGTTGGTGCACTGATATCTCGTCGTCGCAAGGATGAAGACTCGGTAACGGTTGATCGTTCGTAACAGTTGATCGTTCCTGAGGACGAGAGAACTCGGCTCGACTGAGCCGAGTTCTCTCCATCGGGGAGTGCCATGCTTTCGTAATGTGATTTCGATGCGCCAATTTCCCTCACGGCATCGAAACCCGTTAGGATTAGTGGGTACTTCCGTACTGGAGACGTGGCTGAGTGGCTGAAAGCGCACCCCTGCTAAGGGTGTGTACGTGTTGAAGCGTACCGCGGGTTCGAATCCCGCCGTCTCCGCCCTTGAAGCGCTAACCGCCTAGACTGAAACCAGTCCAATTTTTGGGGCTAGTCCATTTCAACGAATGGCGGGGTTGTGTTGTGGTCGCCGGTTCCTGTGGCGTGATTGGCGTTACGTTATGGGCATAATTCCACCGCGCTTCGCACATGCGGTGAACGTATTCCGCGACAATCGTCCAAATCATAAACTGATGGCATCGGTTAAAAGACGCACTTGGGTCATCAAAGGAGTCCCACACCATGCAGATCGGTATTTTCAAGACGGCTGACGAAGTTGCAGACGTCGCTATCAAGGAATTGATTGATGTCCTGTCGGTCGCCGACGTGAAGACGCTGGGTGTTGCTACGGGTTCTACTCCCTTGGCTCTTTATGCTCGTATTCGCGATGCTCACGCAGCGGGGACGTTCTCTCTAACGGATTTCAAGGCGTTCGCGCTTGACGAGTATGTCGGCATCGCCGAGGACCATCCAGAGGGCTACCGTAAGGTACTGTCCCGCGAGCTCGTCGGTGATGACAAGACCGGCCTGACCGAAGAAAACCTCAATGTTCCCAACGGTTTCGCCGACGATCTTGAGGCTGCAGCGAAAGACTATGACGAGGCAATCAAGGCTGCTGGTGGCGTGACCCTGCAGATCCTCGGCATCGGTTCAGACGGTCATATCGGCTTCAATGAACCGGGCGGTTCGCTGGTGTCGCGCACGCACGTTGATGCGTTGACCAAGCAGACTCGCGAAGATAACTCTCGGTTCTTCGACGGCGACGTGAGCCAGGTTCCGACCCGTTGCATGACGCAGGGCCTGGGCACGATCATGGATGCGAAGCACCTGCTGATGATCGTCACCGGAGAAGGCAAAGCTGACGCGGTTGCAGCGATGATCGAGGGTGGCGTTTCGGCTCTCTGGCCGGCGTCCATCATCCAGATGCACCCCAGCGTCACGGTTCTGCTCGACGAAGCGGCTGCCTCAAAGCTCGCCCACAAGGAGGTGTACACGAACGCGTGGGAGATCCTGCGATGAGCGCCGCGGGTGCACTCCCAGTCAACGGACTGGTCGACGAGGACTCTGTCGTCACTCTAACCGGGCAGGTACTGGACGCTGACGGTCACACGCGTGGTTCCGGCCTGGTTGTGAAGGATGGTCGCGTTGTCGAGGTTCTGCCGTATGACGAGTCTGTGAAGGGCTGGATTACTCCGGGTTTCATTGACATTCACTGCCACGGTGGTGGGGGATGCTCGTTCCCGGATGAGCCGACGTTTGAAAAGATCATGACGGTGATCAACGCTCACCGTCAGATGGGGACGACGGCAATGCTGGCGTCAACGGTGTCGTTGGTGGACCCATTGCCGGCGATCCGCGAACTCGTCGTAGCCTGCGAGTCCGGTGATCTGATCGGCATCCACATGGAGGGCCCGTACATTTCGCCTCACAAATGTGGTGCGCAGAATCCGGAAGCGGTACGTAACCCCGACCTTGATGAGCTACGCACGTGGCTTGAAGCGGGCAAGGGTTACATTCGCTCGATGACGATCGCTCCCGAAGTGGAAGGTGCTACCGAGGCTGCGAAGCTCCTGTTGGACTACGGCGCAATCCCGTCGTGGGGGCACACGGTGTCGTCGGGGCCTCGTACTCGCGAGGTCATCGCCGAGACGACCGCCTACGCGAAGCAGATCGGATTCAAGACTCTGCCACAGACTGCGACGCACCTGTTCAACGCAATGCCTGGGATCACGCACCGTGCTCCTGGTCCTGTCCGGGAACTGCTCGTTGCTGCTCGTGCGGGTGAGGTCGCCGTTGAACTGGTTGCTGACACGATCCACGTGGACGCTGACTTGGTGTCTGACGTCGTCCGCTTCGTCGAGCCTGAAAACCCACACGGCGTTGTCTTCGTGACCGACGCGATGGCGGGCGCTGGTATGCCCGACGGTCATTACCAGCTAGGTGGCTTGGACGTGGACATCACTGACGGTGTTGCTGTTCTTGCAGGAACGGACACGATTGCTGGTGGCACGGCTCGTATCGCCGAGGAACTACAACGCTTGGTGCGAGGCGGATTCTTGAGCATTGAACAGGTTGTTCGCGCAGGCGTTGGGGCGCCCGCCGCGGTGCTCGGAATCGAGGGACGCGCTGGCGTGACCCTCACTTTCGAGCCTGGTGTCGTCCTGAATGCCGTTGTCTTTACCGAGGGCTTTGAGGTTGCTGAGGTCTACAGGGAAGGCCAGCGTCTGAAGTAGGCCAATCTGGTTGCTGTTTTCACGCATTGAGCGCACGGTGTCCCCGCTGATGAGCAAGTCGGCGGGGACACCGTGGCGTATAGGGCATACGTGTGCTGTGTTGGAATGCCTCCGCGGGCTACGGCGCTTTTATGAGTCGTGACTTCTACGAGCCCTTCTAAGCCGTAGCTCCCTCAAGATACTCGCGTAGAAGAAGCGCCTAGAAAGACGTGCCCGCTGTCTGGGAAACCAGGTAGCGGGCACGCCCTATCAGGGGGTAGTGCTCTGACACTCTCGTCAGATTGTGGGGCGCAGGCGAGCCCTCACTGTGGCTTTACGGCGCGTGCAGCTGCGCGCGCCGCTACAGGAGCCGCCGCAGCAATTGCTTCAAACTCCCGTTCGCCATGCGAGGCTGACACGAACCACGCTTCGAAGAGCGACGGTGGCAAGGAAACGCCGGCATCAAGGAAAGCGTGGAAGAACGCCGGGTGACGCCACGTGTCCTGCGCCTGCATTTGGGCGTAGTTGATCAGTGGAGCCTGCGCGGCCTCGTCCCCAAACGCGATGGAGAACAGTGAACCGGCGCGCTGAATGCCGAAGGGGACACCCTCGGCGACAAGGGCAGACGACACGATGTCGATGACCGTCTGCGCGACTAAGTCAACATGGTCGTACACGCCCTGATCGGCAAGCTTCAGGGTGGCAATACCGGCTGCGGTCGCCAGCGGATTGCCGGACAGGGTTCCTGCCTGATAGACGGGACCGAGCGGAGCCAGCAGGTTCATCACATCTGCGCGTCCGCCGACCGCCGCCAGTGGCATACCGCCACCGACAACCTTCCCGAACGCGAAAAGATCGGGTGCCCAACCACCTTCGGATGCTGAACGCAAGCCCCATATTCCGCCGGCGGAAACGCGGAAGCCGGTCAATACCTCGTCCAAGATCATCAGCGCACCGTACTTTTCAGTGGCGCGACGAATCGCTAGGTTGAACGATCCGGGATCAACGACGCCCATATTGGCCGGCGCACCTTCGCAGATGACGGCGGCAATTTCTTTACCGCGGGTGGCAAAGCATTCTTCGAGGGCCACCTCATCGTGGTAGGGCAACACGATCGTCTGAGCGCTGACCGCAGTCGGCACGCCCGCGGATCCGGGCAAACCTCCGGTAGCAACCCCCGATCCGGCGGCCGCAAGCAAGGCGTCAGAATGCCCGTGGTAGCAGCCGGCAAACTTCACGATCAGGTCGCGACCGGTCGCTCCGCGTGCCAGACGCATGGCGGTCATGGTGGCTTCAGTGCCGGTGGAGACGAAACGGACGCGCTCGGCGGGGCTCACCCTGGAACGGATCAGTTCGGCGAGTTCAACTTCCGCCTCGGTCGGCGCGCCAAACGACAAGCCTTTCGCTGCCGCCTTCTGAACGGCTTCGATGACTGCTGGGTGCGAGTGTCCCAGCAGGGCGGGTCCCCACGAACACACCAGGTCCACGTATTCGCGCCCAGTCGCGTCCTTCACATATGCGCCCTTCGCGGATGTGATGAACGGCGGGACGCCACCGACGGATCCGTACGCGCGCACGGGAGAATCAACTCCGCCGGGAATCACGCCTAAAGCGCGGGTGAATAGTTCTTCGTTGGTGGTCATCGGGTTCTCCGTATATTCATCAGTCTAACGTTGTATAGAAATTGACGAGGCCGCTCAGTTTCGCGCTGTTTTGCGCAGTTGCCGGGTGCCGCTGGGTGGTGCGTGGGTTTACTTTCGAAGGCGCTTGGCAACTTCAAGCGCCCAATAGGTGAGGACCATGTCAGCGCCTGCGCGCACGATCGCGGTGATGGATTCGTCGATGATGGCATCGCGGTTGATCCACCCGTTTGCGGCGGCTGCTTCTACCATGGCGTATTCGCCGGACACCTGATAGGCGGCGACTGGGACGCTCGATAGTGAAGTGACTTCAGCCAAAACATCAAGGTAGGCAAGCGCGGGCTTGACCATGACGATGTCAGCCCCTTCCTCGATGTCGAGTAGAACCTCGCGTACGCCTTCGCGCTTGTTCGCGGGATCCTGCTGGTAGGTGCGACGGTCGCCTTTCAGGGTCGAGTCGACGGCTTCGCGGAATGGGCCGTAGAACGCGGACGCGTACTTTGCCGAGTAGGCAAGGATGGCAACATCTGTGTGCCCATTATCGTCAAGCGCTTCGCGGATTGCGCGCACCTGGCCGTCCATCATCCCCGATGGGGACACCATGTGGGCGCCGGCTTCAGCCTGAGATAGAGCCATCTTGACGTACAGGTCTAAGGTTGGATCGTTGTCAACGCGGCCCTGTTCGTCGAGGACGCCGCAGTGCCCATGGTCAGTGAATTCGTCGAGGCAGGTGTCGGCACAGATGACGAGTGCGTCGCCCACTTCTTCGGCAATGGCAGTGATGCCACGGTTCAGAATCCCGTCTTCTGCCCACGCCTGCGAACCGGTCGGATCACGCACCTCGGGCACACCAAACAGGTCAATCCCGCCGATGCCAGCTTCGGCGCACTCGGCTGCGTAGCGACGCAACGAATCAATGTCGAACTGGAACTGGCCGGGCATTGAAGTGATCGGCACGGGAGAGTCGATGCCTTCGCGGACGAACACGGGTGCGATCAGTTGCTGGGCGCTCACTCGAGTTTCGCGGACGAGGCCACGCATCGCAGCGGACTGTCGAACTCGGCGGGGGCGGAAGAATGGAGTGGGAGAAGTCATGGAAAGTCAGATCCCTTTCTGTGGTGAATGACCAGCATGTGTTTCAAGAATGCGCTTGATACAGTCGGCAACCGCGTCAGGAGTGGGATGATCGGCGACAATGACCTGAGCTTCGGGAGCGATCTCTGCCATCGTTGTGGCGCTCGCCTGTCCCAACACAATGACGGGAATATGGGGGAATAAGTAGGGCGCAACGTCTTTCAAAGCTCGCGCTGATGAGGGGGCGGTGATGACCGTTGCGGCCACGTAGGTGGACGAGCACATTCTGGCAAGCTCGAGAGAATACCGTGGAGCGATCGTGACCGTTGTGTAGACCGGGTAATGACGGACAGGATAGCTGGCCTCGCTCAGTATCTGGCGAAGCTGAACCCTGGCGATTGCCGACTGTGGAAGTAGTACTTCACGAGTCTGGACACTGCGCTCGCGATCGAAAGCGACAACAGCGTTCGCCAAGTCCTCCCCGGACCCTTCGGACTGCAGATCAACGTCGATGCCGAGCGCTTTCAATGCTTTTGCTGTGGCGGGGCCAACCACGCCGATGCGCGCGCCTCGTTCGTGCACGCACTTCATATAATCGACAAAATTCTCGATGCGATGTGCGCATACGCGAATCGTGCGCGCTGAAGTAAACAGAATCCATCCGCACGAACCCGTTGACGCGTACGTCATGAGATCATCTGCGAAACGCTTGCACTCCTCGTCACTCACTGTGGTGCGAGTGAGTTCCAAAGATTCAGCGTGAACGTGCACGTTCGGAGTCGAGAGGGCTTCGATCGCCTGCCCAAACGGGTCGGGGCGCTCCTTAGAATGCGGGCGCGTGATGAAGACGTGTGCGTCAGTGCTCATTTCGTCTGATTCTTCGTGGCGTGTATGTCAGCGACTTCTTCGGCCCCCGCCCCAAGCAGGGTCTGCGCAAGCGCGCGTCCCAGTAAGATTGCGGCCTCGTGCGTCTTGGTGGAGATCGCGGACGTGGAATCGTGGACCTGGGGAATGGGGCACGAGGCCACACGTTCAAGCACCTGGCTGCCATCGGTCGCGATCACGCGTCCGTGCAGGGTCAATACTCCGTCGTCGATTGTGCCAAGCGCTCCAAGTGGTGCAGCGCATCCGGCACCCAATGCGTTCATGAGCGAGCGCTCTGCAGTTACGCCGATGTGTGTTGCCGGGTCATCCAACGACGCAACAAGAGCGATCAACGCGGGATCCCAGTCGGATCGCACTTCAATAGCCAGTGCCCCTTGGGCGGCGGCAGGAAGCATCTGATTGGTCGGAAGGTACTGTGCAATCGCCTCTGACATGCCTAAACGGTTGAGCCCTGCGGTTGCTAATATGACGGCGTCCAGATCTTCGTTGATGCGTGCGAGGCGCGTCGGAACATTGCCACGAATATCGACGATCTGAATGTCGGGGCGGGTAGCCAGAATCTGCGCACTACGCCTGGGAGAACCCGTGCCAACCTTTGCGCCTTCTGGAAGCTCTGCCAACGGCGCGCCACCTCGCGAACAGAGAGCGTCGCGAACATCCTCGCGCGGTGGCATCGCGACGAGGGTCAAACCGTCAATATCGTCGGTCGGCAGATCCTTACACGAATGCACGGCAATATCGCATTCGCCAGCAAGTAGAGATTCGCGCAGGCGGGCAACGAATACCCCGGCTCCCCCCAGCTTCGACAGAGGAGTTGGGTCAACGTCGCCGTGAGTCGTGATATGAACAAGCTCCACGCGGACGGGGGTGCCCGCATGTGTGCCAGCTTCCTCGATCGCGTCCGCCACCATCTGCGATTGGGTGAGGGCAAGCTTTGAAGCTCGCGTGCCCAGCTTGAGGACGGGGGTATCGGAAGCGGGGATGGGGGAGTTCATGGTCACCATTGCAGATTAGACGAGATGAGGGTAATTCGATAATTGATAGTGACAAAAGTCGGTTCTCTTCACGTAATTCTTCGGATTCAATTATTTTATGACAGAGTGAATTAAAAACTATCTGGAGAGTCGGAATTTATGTGACAGATATTCGGCAATAGGTAATGACGTAATTCGTGTTTCAGGATTAAATGAATTCTTTTCACCTGCCGAAAAGGAGTGAGCGCCTCTCACCCCGTACGCGCTGACGTGCATCTGCCACCACGCTGGCGATTCCGGAACCTGATACCCACGCCCCACAAATCAGCAAGCCGGGCAATGATTCCGCCTTCTGGCGCAGGGCACTGATTCGACGAGCCAAGTCGGGTGTCGCCTGCGCCAAAGTGCCATTCCAGTGAATCACCCTGTGATTGATCACGTTCTCGGCTCCAAGATCCGTACCGGTCAGCACGCTAGCGTCATGCAGAAGCTCGCCCAGTGATGGTGTTCGATCTTCATCCCCTGGTCGACCGTGAGACAGGCGAAGAAGATGAACGTGCTCCCCGTGAGCCTCGCGCAATTCGTCGGCAATCCATGCCCACTTCACATCCAGCTGAGAAAGTGCTTTCGCGCCTACAGGGCACTCGGCAACGCTAGAAATATCGGGCGAAACCAGCAATCCAGGACCAACCGGAGCGCTATCCAGCGCCTCTGCTCGAACAGTGAGGAAAGACCGCACAATCGGCGCGCCCGGCGCAAACGCACATTCTTGGGCTTCCGGGAACAAAGGGGTGAGCACACGCAGAGCGGCTGCGTGCGAACACGCCAGAATGACGCGACTGGCTGTGAGCAGACGTCCGACCGACGTTCGACGAGGTTCTGCGGAAGGAGCTCCAGCCGGGGTCGTATCGCGAATATCCACCTGCCATTGGACGGTGTTCGAGTCGCTGGCGCTGAGCGACGCGCAACAGATCGCTTCCGCGCCGCAACGCGTCGCAATCGCGGAACCCTTTGCCAGAATCTCAGCTGTAAGGGCGTCGATCAGAACCTGCATTCCACCCTCGATGCTGACATCGCCACGTGACCCGCTCGACTTTTCCAGTCGTGCGCCAACAGCCTTCGCAAGGCTCCCGTGATGGAGTAGGTCAGCGCGCATCCCGGGTAGTACGCGGTCGACATCCAGCTTCTCAGGATCCTGCGAGTGAATGCCAGCAACCAGCGGGCGGACCAAGCGATCAAGCACGACTCGCCCCATGCGGGCTTCAATAAACGAGGCCACGTCGGCGCATTCGGCGCCGACGTGGGGAGGTAAAGTCAGGTCTTCGCATGCGCGCATCGCCCCTTGATCCCCAAGAATTGCCCGGACTTCTGCCGATGCTGGGTCAGAAGGGATACCCATCATCGAGTCCGATGGGAACCGGTGAAGACCCCATGTGGTGTGGAGAGAATGAGGAACGGGCGGCAGGAAATAATGCGAGCGCCCTCCACTGGGTGCTGTGACTTTCAGCCCCAGCTCTTCAGCCATGGAGGTCATCGCGGTGCCTCGTGGAGCAAAACTCTCCGCGCCGATGTCGACGTGGGCACCACCCACCATCATTGACGCGACCTGCCCGCCCACATAGCCTCGCGACTCAACAAGCAGGGTCGTCTGGCCTGCTTTGACGGATTCCCAGGCGGAAACAAGTCCAGCAATTCCGCCACCGATCACGATCGTGTCCCAGTGATCGCGGGACAATTCGTTTGTCGATGAGATCGTGCGATTTCCGGCGTTCATAGCGAATGCACCAACTCGACCAGACGTGTCAGAACGCGTGGATCTGTGTCCTTTGGAACGCCGTGAGCAAGGTTGAAAATATGGGACGGTGCGGCCTTACCCTGACGAATAATCTGACGCACCTTTGCTTCAAGAATGTCGAATGGGGCGGTCAGGTAGGCGGGATCCAGATTGCCCTGCAGGGGAACAGTATTGTCAAAAAGCGCGGATGCAGAGTCCAAAGAAATGCGCTGGTCAACGCCGATGATATCGCCACCTGCATCATGCATCGCGGTCAGCAACTGCGGTGTGCCTGTGCCGAAATGGATCATCGGGGCGCGCGTTCCAGTTGTTGAACTCAGGGCGCGACCGGCAACCTCGATCGCACGCGCTGAATAGGGGGACACGTGGCGCCGATAATCGTCTTCGCCCAGCACGCCAACCCACGAATCGAACAGCTGAGTGGCTGATGCGCCAGCCGATACCTGCTCGGCGATAAACGCTCCGGTGACATCTGCGCACCACGTCATCAGCCGATCCCATGACTCCGGATCCGAATACATGAACGCTCGAGCTTCGCAATGGTCGCGAGAAGGTCGGCCGGCAACCAGGTAGCAGGCGAGGGTAAAAGGTGCGCCACCAAAACCGATCAGGGGAGTGGACCCAAGCTGGGCAACTGTCATGTGTACGGCTTGGCGGATCTGCTCAATTCCGGGCGCGATTGAAAGCGACGCTCCGCGCTCTGTCAGACGATTAACGTCATCCGCGCAACGAATCGGAGACGCGATGACAGGGCCAACGCCCCCCACTATCTCCACATCCACCCCCGCAAGTCGCAGGGGAACCATGATGTCCGAATAGAACACCGCTGCGTCAACCCCGTGGCGACGGACCGGCTGTAGTGTCGCCTCACTTGCCAATTCGGGAGTCAGGCACGCGTCCAACATTGATACCTGCGAGCGTGCGCGCAGCTCGCGGTACTCGGGCAAAGAACGTCCTGCCTGGCGCATAAACCAGACGGGGGTCGTGGCTGGTCGACGGCCTGACACTGCTTGCATGAACGAAGACTCGGCCACGGGTGACGTGGTGGCCTTCGTCGCCACGGGCGCGTTGTCCGAAAGGGTCACGGTTTTCCTTACATGGTGGGGGCAGATTCAACAATTTGTTTTTATGTCAAGGTGTCATTTATTTTATCTGTCAAATTGTCGTTAAATGATTTTCCAAAATGATTCACATAAATTGTGAATCATAGGTTTAATTATGGTTTGATTGCGACGAAATGGGAATTCATATTTTATCCGTCAGCCATTCCGACCAGGGCCTTGATGCCGTGGCCGAGGCTAGTCGCACCACCCCGTCGATTGTCGATGAATTCCTCAAAGTCGGAGTGATCGACGGTGCGGTCACGATATCGACCTGTAACCGCGTCGATATTGTTGTCGACTCCGCTGAATTCCCGGTGGCGCTGAGTGAACGACTCGACGCGGTGACATCGCGCTCTGGTCGCGACGCTGTCGCCTACCTGTTTCGCGTTGCCTCGGGCTTGGACTCCATGGTCATCGGAGAACGCGAAATTGTCGGTCAAGTCCGTCGCGCAGCTGAAGTGGCCACGCAACGGGGGACGATCACTCCCGCTCTTTCGCGCCTCTTCCAATCCTCGTCCGCGGTGTCACGCAAAGTAGCTGCGAAAACAAGTCTTGCTGGCCATGGACGCTCCATTGTTCACGTCGCCCTTGACCTAGCGGAGGAAATACGAGGCGACCTCGGCGACCAACGCGCCATCCTCTTTGGAACCGGGTCCTACGCGGGTGCAACTGTCAGTGCCCTGCGCGACCATGGCGTCCGCGAGATCGGAGTCCACTCAGCGTCGGGGCGCGCCGAAGCGTTTTGTGAAGGTCACGGTGCCCGCCCAATTGTCCCCGACACCATTGATGACGAGCTTGCCCACGTGGACCTCATTGTTTCGTGCAGAGGCAGTGGTCAGCCGGTCTTGACCGCAGATCAGATCCGCGCGGCCGTATCCACCCGAGGCGCCGACAGCCCACTGATCATTGTGGATCTTGCGTTGGTTCCCGATATTGAAATCGACGATTTCGAAGCAGACCAGGTGGTTCGCATCGGCTTGGACAACGTCTCTGATCGCCTGCCCGCGGTCCAACGTGAAGACATCGACATCGCCGAAGCCATCATCGCCGACGCTGTCACAACCTTCGTCAACGTCGCCCATGGGGCGGATGTTGACCGTGCGATTGTGAACCTCAGAAACGCAGTTGACGCGATCGTCGAAGAAGAATGTGCCACTCTTTCTCACCGTGATGAGGACGAGGCCGCGCGCACTGCTCGAGCCCTCCACCACTTGGCGGCGCGTTTGGTGAACGCGCCCTGCCGTACTGCCAGGGCAGCAGTAGCAGACGGAAATGCGCATGAATACCTCGAAGCGCTTGAACGAGTCCTTGGAATTGGAGCAGAAAATGTCTGATCTGACCGCACCCTACGATGCGCTTCTCGTGGTTTCCTACGGTGGCCCGAATGGCCCCGACGATGTGCTCCCTTTCATGCGTAACGCCACGAAAGGCAAGGGGATTCCGGACGAGCGCCTGCTGGAAGTCTCTGGTCACTACGGACGTTTCGGGGGAGTCAGTCCCATCAACGCCTGCAACGAGGCCTTGCTAGAAGCTCTGCGCGAGGAACTGCACTCACGAGGCGCGGACATCACTATTGGCCTCGGAAACCGAAACTGGCATCCCTTCATGTCGGAAACAATCGCGGAACTTGTCCAGGGTGGTGCCCGCAGAATCCTGATGATGCAGACCTCTGCCTACGCCTCCTACTCCGGATGCCGGCAGTACCGCGAAGATGTCGCGGACGCACTCGCCCTGCTCCCCGATGGCGGCAAGGACATGATCGTCGATAAGGTTCGCTCGTATCACGATTCCCCCGGCTTTCTTACCGCCCAGATCGACGTTGTCAGCGAATCAGTGAAGACGCTACTCGATCGAGGAACTGTGATTGACGATTTGCACCTCGTCTTCGTCACCCACTCCATCCCCACCCCGATGCAGGGCGGATCCGGTAATTCCGACAAGACCGGCTCAGACTACGCGGCTCAGCATCTCGCGCTCATGGAACTGATCGTCCCCGCAGTCGAAGAAAAGCTTGGACTCAAAGTAGGAACGCTGAAAACCGACTTGGCCTTCTGCTCGCGTTCGGGCAACCCGAACGCATCTTGGCTGGAACCCGACATCAATGATCGGCTCGAAGAACTCAAAGCCGAAGGCGTCAAAGCCGTCTCATGCGCACCCATCGGCTTTATTTCCGACCACATGGAAGTCGTCTTTGACCTCGACACCGAAGCCAAGCAAACCGCTACCGACCTGGAACTCGACTACGACCGCGCGCGCACCGTCGACACGCACCCCGCATTCATCGCATCCCTTGCCGACCTCATCCTTGAACGCGCAGCCCGCGCTCGCGGAGAAAACCCAGAACAACCCTCGACCCTTCCGCTGGGCGCGTGGCCGGACGAATGCGCAAGCCACTGCTGTCGCATGATCGAAGGTCTCGACACGGGAAAGACAGTCGTTGCAGGGCCAACCGCCGCGAAGAACGGCGAACTACCCACGCACACTCACCCGCGCGACGCACACCACCCGGCCGAACCCGCCCAGAAAAGTCACGCGAATAAGCGCGATGGGCGGCCTCGTCAATCGGAGAAAACTGCCCGTTGAACATTCGCGCCAACTGAAACAAACAAGCAAATAGCTTCACACAAAGCTCACATCAAAGGAGAACCAATGAGCCAGACCGGAAAGACCTACTCGCACAAGGATCCGCGCGACGTCACCGACGTCGATATCGACGCCATCAACAACGGCTTCCACTACGGCCTGACCTCGGTCTTCGCGACCGGTGCACCGCTACCGACTGATGAAGTAGAACGCAAGGTCCTGGTTGAGGAAACCCTGGCAGCCATCACCCCCGAGGGCGTGGAACTGCGTGGCACTTACGACCTTGCTGGCCTGCGCGCCGACGCTGACCTGCTGGTGTGGTGGCTCGCCGACGATCCGCTCGCGTTGCAGAAGGCCTACCGCGGTCTGCTCGCGTCGCCCCTGGGCGCCTACTTGATTCCCGTCTGGTCCGTCATGGGTCAGCACACTCCCGCAGAATTCAACACTCGCCACGTGCCCGCATGCTTCGCAGGCGTCGCACCGCGCGACTGGATCACCGTCTACCCGTTCGTCCGCTCTTACGACTGGTACCTGATGGAGCCCGAAGAGCGTAGCGCCATCATGGCCGAGCACGGCAAGAATGGCTTCAGCCAGTACCCGGATGTCAAGGGTTCGACCCTGTCCGCATTCGGTATGTCCGACTACGAGTGGATTCTCGCATTCGAGGCTGACACGCTCGATCGCCTGGAGGGCGTGCTTCACGCTCAGCGCTACACCCGGGCTCGCCTGCACGTGCGCGAGGATCGTCCGTTCTACACCGGTCACCGCGTCTCGCTTGGCGAATGGGCTGACGTTCAGCCACAGGCGTGATACTCGCGATGGGGTGAAGCCCCTGACTACATAAACTGACTACATAATCTTTCGGGCTCGTGCCACTACCGTGGTGCGAGCCCGATTGTTGTGACACGCGCGGCCAGGATTCGACGAGTTGGCGAGCTAGGGACTGGCGAACACACTCTGAAGGCGTGGAGCAGAGCTGTTTGGCTCGAATCTCGGCAAGCTTCCATAGTGCGTCGGGAACGTGAATCGTCCGAGGGGTCATTGCTTGGGTTGTGTATTCCCATGCCCGTGGAACCCTCGGTTCGAGGGAGCTGTGAGGGAATCCAGAGTCAATTTCGTCTTTCCAGCGTTCGATGTCTCCGTCGTGCGGTTGCGTTTATGGGCTAGTGGCGAGTCGGAAAAGCGAAGGGGGAGCACCGAAATCTGATTATTCTCACGTTCGTTGAATAAACGGGATCTGAACACCGACTTTTCCTTGCTATTGAGGCGATAATGACGGTGAATATGGGGGAGTGGTTCTTCCCATTTTTCTGCCATGCAAACGCATTTCTACATGGGTACACGTAGGGTTGGACTGTGACCACAGCTCTGTATCGTCGTTATCGTCCAGACACATTCGCTTCCGTCATCGGTCAAGACCATGTGACGGGGCCACTTCGTGCTGCTCTGCGTGCAAACAAAGTGACCCACGCATACCTGTTCTCGGGTCCGCGCGGGTGTGGAAAGACCACGTCAGCGCGTATTCTGGCCCGCTGTCTGAACTGTGAGCAAGGACCGACTGATACTCCGTGTGGAACCTGCCCGTCGTGCGTGGAACTGGCCACCGGTGGTTCGGGGTCGCTCGACGTTGTCGAAATCGACGCAGCCAGCCACGGTGGCGTTGATGATGCGCGTGACCTGCGTGAGCGCGCCACCTTCGCGCCCGTGCGTGATCGCTACAAGATCTTCATCATTGACGAAGCCCACATGGTCACAAATCAGGGCTTTAACGCGCTGCTGAAGCTGGTGGAAGAACCCCCAGAGCACGTGAAGTTTGTCTTCGCAACGACAGAACCAGAGCGCGTGATCGGAACGATTCGTTCTCGTACCCATCACTACCCGTTCCGTCTGGTTCCGCCAGATGTGTTGGAACCCTACCTGCAGCAGTTGGCGGACGAAGAACACGTCAACATTGGCTCCGGTGTTCTGCCACTGGTCATGCGCGCCGGTGGCGGTTCAGTGCGTGACACTCTTTCCGTTCTTGATCAGTTGATGGCAGGCTCCATCGACTCGGCTGTCACGTATGAAACCGCTGTTTCGCTGCTGGGATACACGGACTCTGCTCTTCTTGACGAGATCGTTGATGGCCTCGCTGGTGGCGACGGTGCGGCGGCTTACCGCGTTATTGAACGCATGGTGGATTCTGGTCATGATCCGCGTCGCTTCGTTGAAGACTTCCTTCAAACACTGCGTGACCTGCTGATTATCGCGGTCGCAGGTGACGGCGCAGGCGATGTCCTGACATCCATCCCTGCTGAGCGCCTCGATCGTATGCGCCATCAGGCAGTGAATTGGGGTCCGCGTCCGCTGTCTCGCGCAGCTGATCTGACCGATGAGGCACTTCGTTCCATGACCGGTGCAACATCACCGCGCCTCCAGCTTGAGCTTCTTATTGGGCGCATTCTTGTGCCGACACCTTCTGGCCAGGCCGTTGTAGATATGCCACTTCCCGGCACGGTTGGCATGCCCGGTGGGGGTGCTCCAAGGGAACATCACGGTGCTGATTATGCTGGAAATAAGCCGATTGGTGCCGCCCCTTCAGCTTCTGGCCCCCAGGCGGCTCGCGCTGCGTTGGCGCAGACAGCCCAACGCGCTTCGCGCCCTGATTCGAACCGGCAGAACCAGCCGGCGGATCTGACACCACGTGCCCAAGCTCCTTCGTCTCCACATCGTGATGGGGAATCGGTTCCCGATGCTCCTACCTCAATGCCTCAGCAGGGGTCCTCGTGGCCCGATGTGGCTGTGACCCCTTCATCCTCGTGGGATGACTCGTCGGTCGCCCAGTCCCAGAACAGTGCTCCCGCTGTTGAGCCTGAAGAGCCCGCGCCTGCGCCAAAGGCGGAGCCCCGTTCGGTGGACGCGGCCTCGTCAACTGAAGCACCAGCTCGCCAGACACCACGTCAGAACGGCGGGAAGCAGGCGGACATCGTTCGAGCTCGATGGAATGAAGTGCTTGACCGTCTGGCCTCGATGAGCCGCGTCGCATGGTCGCTGATCAACACGAACGCGCAGTTGGGTGCGATCGATGGGTCGAACCTTGTGCTGGTGTTCCCCTCCGAAGGAATCATGGCGAACTTTGAACGCGGTGGCAGGCATCAGATCGTCTCCGACGCGATCTACGAGGTCACTGGTCTGCGCTATGAACTCAGCGCACAGGTGGGACAAGCATCGGGAGGGCCGGCAGTAACGGCACCTTCGGCACCTGCATCACACCATGCATATTCCGATCCGGCTCACGCCGATCACTCCTATTCAGGTCAGACACCGAACATCCCACTCAACAACAACGCGAACCGAGATGGACGGCCCGATGCTGGATGGGTTTCGGAGCCGCCCCCTTTTGAGCACCGCGTTGTCCAGGCTCCTGACGTCGGTTCACAGGCCCTGGGTGATCCAGCGCCACGTGTTGCCCCCGATTCAGCCCCACACGTCGGCTCTGATCCGGTAGCGTCGGATGACCCGTGGGGTGAAGTAGTTATTCGCACTCCGCACGAAGACGTTGAAGAGCCAGCCCAAGCGTGTGAACCTGAACCGCAGGACGGTCTGAGCGAATCACAACAGGTGCACAACGGCCCGCAACCTCGCCGTGATGACGCTTGGTCAGCTGGGGCTGACTCTGCTTCAACGTGCGTGGATGCGGATCCCGCTTGGCCGCTTGCGGATTCCAGCCCGGGTTTTAAGGTTCACTCGGATTCGTCGGGAGTATCCGATGATCGCCCCTCCGATAGCCACGGCGACGAGCAGGCAGATTCTGAGTCTTTAGCTCAGGCAGAACCGGTGCCTACCGGGGGGCCGGTACGCCGTGCCATGAGCGTCTTCACCTACGACGATTTTGACCCGCAAAATACGAGCGATAATCAGCAGACAACGCCCGGTGGCTGGGCGGATGCTCCCGTTGCTCAGACGAACTCGGTGAGCTTTGAAGACTCAGATGATACGGCTCAATCTGCAGGTGATGCCTGGGCTAACGGTGACAACAGCGCTGGTAGCGATGCCCATAATGATGGGCCTATCGATGACGATCAGGATTCCGCTCCGCTCGACATGGGTGAAGACCTGCCCTCAATGGATGACGAAGATATTGAAACCACAACCATGGTTGGCCTCCCCGTTGTCCTCGACGTCCTCGGTGGCAAGATCATTGAAACAATCCCGAACGGAAGTGAACGTTGACCATGTACGAAGGTGCTCTTCAAGATTTGATTGATGAGTTCGGTCAGCTTCCCGGAATCGGACCGAAGTCTGCACAACGCATGGCCATGCACATATTGGATGCGGAACCAGATGACGTTGCTCGACTCGTCGATGCTATTCAGGCGGTGCGGAAAAAGGTTCACCACTGCTCGGTGTGCGCGAACCTGACAGAAGAAGAAACCTGTTCTATCTGCAGAGACGTCCGGCGTGACCCCACAATGATCTGCGTCGTCGAAGAACCGAAAGACATCCAAGCGATCGAAGCGTCACGGGTATTCCGCGGACGCTACCACGTGCTCGGCGGGGTCATCGACCCGATCCGTGGCATCGGCCCCGAGCAACTCCGCATCCGTCAACTGTTGTCGCGTCTTGAAGACGATCAGATTACCGAGGTCATTATCGCGACCAACCCGAATGTCGAAGGCGACGCAACCGCTGCGTTCATCGTCAGAATGTTGAAGAGCATCGGCGTTTCAACATCGCGTCTTGCCATGGGCTTGCCAATGGGTGGCGACCTTGAATACGCCGACTCGAAGACTCTGGGTCGGGCCCTTGAAGGACGAACCGCCCTGGGTTGACAGTGCCATCCCAGAGCGGTGCGGTGTGTTCGGACTGCAAGTCCGACACAGACGAAGAAACTTAGTCGGTGAGCTCAATGCCGTTGCCGTCGCGGTGCCACTCGCTACCCGGAGCGGACACCAGAATGAGGATGCCTTCAATGAAGCCCCACAGCGAAGCAACACCGAAGGTGAAGATCGTCAGAACCAGCTGAATGACAGCGCGGGTGGTGCGACCAAGGTAAAAGTTGTGGATGCCAAAACCTCCAAGGAAGATGCCCAGGATACCGGCGATAATCTTCGACTTCTGCTGGTAGCCCGCCGGGCCGGAGGGTGCGAATGTAGGCTGGCCGTAAGGCTGTCCCTGCTGGGCGTAAGCTTGCTCTTGGTTGGTGTACTGCGGGTCTGATTGGCCGTTGAACTGCGGAGTCGGCGTTGTCATCGTATGAACTCGTTTCATTGTGAGAACGTTTACGCCACTAAGGTACTGAATACTTACTACGGACACAAGGAAATGTCACGACCTAGACCATGTGTGCAGTGAATGATCACAGGGAACCCACAGCAGGCGAGCGGGACAGATAGTGAGCTAGCGAAACAATCTGGGCATGAGTCCAGCATCTGAATCGTCATGTGTTCGCTCTGATGGCACGCTCGCTCGCATCCTTGGCGTGGATGAAGAGTCTTCGCTTGCCGTCTGCCGTTGTCGCCTAGTGGTTTAACCGTGAAAAGCAGTGTTGGGGGAGTACATCATTGACGTGCTCCCCCAACACTGTTGGTAACGCTTCAGTGCGTCACCGGGTGCTAGGCCAAGAGAGTGCGGTCAGAGAGTCCCTCTCCATCTTTGCCTCGCAGCTTATCGAACTCCGCAAGAAGGGAATCGACAGTTGCATTCTTCTTTTCTTCACCCGCCAACTCGAACATGATGCGACCTTCGTGCATCATGATCAGGCGGTTGCCCATGGAGAGTGCCTGCTCCATGTTGTGCGTGACCATCAGCGTCGTCAGATTCTTCGACGCGACAGCATCTCGGGTCAGCTCGGTAATCAGAGCAGCACGCTTCGGGTCAAGAGCGGCGGTGTGTTCATCAAGAAGCAGGACGCGCGGGTTAGAGAAGGTCGCCATCGTCAGTGACAGAGCCTGACGTTGGCCACCGGACAGCAGACCAACCTTGGCAGTCAGACGATTCTCGAGGCCCTGTTCGAGAGGTGCCAGAATGTCTCGGAATATGGCGCGCTTCTTCGCTGTCAGAGCAGGCCCCAGGGTTCGGCGGTTGCCTCGTGACCATGCGAGCGCAAGATTCTCTTCGATCGAAAGGTGGGGCGCGGTGCCAGCCATCGGATCCTGGAAGACACGCGAAACGTAGCGCGCAACCGCATAATCCGGAAGCTTCGTGATGTCCGTATCATCGATTGTCACGCGTCCCACGTCAGCCTGGTAACGGCCAGAAATAACATTCAGCAGTGTCGACTTGCCGGCGCCGTTTGAGCCGATGATCGTGACGAAGTCACCCTCGTCAAGGTGGAGTGAAATATCGCGAAGCGCCACGCGCTCGTTGACGGTACCGCGGAAGAATGTCTTAGTGACGGCTTCGATATCAAGCATCAGAGCACCACCTTTTCGTTGTCGCGCTCTTCAGGCGTGTGCGTAATGTCAGGCTCGGGAACCAGTGTGTGGGCGCGACGGCGCTCGCGGATCTTCGAGAAGAAACCGACGCGAGGAATCATCAGGGCGAGGAACACGATGATTGCGCTGATCAGCTTCATGTCATTCGCTTCAAGGAACTCGATGCCGAGGGCAAGCTGGATGATGACGCGGTAGACGATCGAGCCGATCACGACGAACAGCGAGGTCATCCACATGCCACGCGACCCGATCAGTGCGGTACCGATAATGACCGATGCCAGGCCGGCAACAATCAAACCGATGCCCATCGAAATGTCGGCGTAGCCCTGGTACTGAGCGACAAGAGCGCCAGAGGCGGCAACGAGGCCATTTGAAAGGGCAAGGCCGATAATCTTCATCGTTCCTGTGGGAACACCCTGGGCGCGAGCCATACCTTCGTTGTCACCGGTCGAGCGCATGCCAAGACCGATCTGGGTGGACAAGAACCAGTTGAAGGCGGTGGTGACGACGCCGATCAAGACGGCGAAGATAACGACGGATGCCCACGAGCCGTTCAGGCCCGCCTCGCGCAGGGGAGTGAGGACAGTTTCTACACCACGAAGAAGCGGAACATTTGCTTTGCCGAGAATACGCAGATTGATCGAGTACAGGCCGATCTGCGTCAAAATTCCGGCAAGCAGGGGGTGGATGCCTGCTTTGACGTGAAGGAAACCGGTAATTGAGCCCGCAATACAACCGGCAAAGAAGCCGGCGATCGAGGCAAGCCACGGGTTCTGGCCGGCGGTGATCATGATTGCTGCAACCGCTGCGCCCGTTGTAAAGGATGAGTCGACGGTGAGGTCAGCGATATCGAGTACTCGGAATGTCAGGTACACGCCGAGTGCCATGAGGCCGTAGATCAGGCCAAGGTCGAGAGCTGTAAGCACTGGTTTTCCTTTTCAGGGTTTGTTTTCACGCGCAGGTGCTCAGGAACATTGGTTGTTCACTGAGCACCTGTGCGTGGGTTGCGCGTCAGCGCGTTGAGTTATTCTCCGACCAGGACGGCAGTGTCCTTGAGAGCATCCGGAAGAGTCAAACCGATTGCTTCAAGTGTCGTCTTATTGACGGTCAGTTTGTATTCGGTCTGGGATTCGACAGGCATGGTGGCAGGATCGGCGCCTTCGGTGAGGATCTTGATTGCCATCTGGCCGGTCTGGTAGCCGAGTGCGTTGTAGTCGATGCCGTATGTGGCAAGCGCACCCTTAGCAACGGAATCAGCTTCGCCTGCGATCAACGGAATTTTTGCGTCTTCAGCTGCCTGGACGACAGAAGCGAATGCAGAGACGACGGTGTTATCGGTCGGGACGTAGATAGCGTCGACCGTGCCTGCCAGATCCTGGGCTGCCTGCTGAACTTCGGCGGAGTTCGTGATGGTCGTTTCCTTCACGGAAAGGCCTTCGGATTCGGCTACCGTCTTGGCAAGCTTCACCTGGACTTCGGAGTTCACTTCACCGGACGAGTAGATGATGCCGATGCTCTTCGCCCCGGGTGTGAACTGCTTGACCAGCTTGATCTGCTCTTCGACCGGGTTCATGTCGGTGGTGCCCGTTAGGTTCGAGCCAGGGGCGTCGAGCGAGTCTACGAGCTGAGCAGAAACCGGGTCGGTGACGGATGTGAACAGGACGGGAGTGTCAACGATGGATTGCGCAATTGCCTGAGCTGAAGGAGTTGCGATAGCCAGGATCAGGTCGTGATCTGCTTCTGCGAACTTCGCTGCGATCGAAGTTGCGGTTGCCTGATCACCCTGGGCGTTCTGTTCGTCGAACTTCACGTTCAAGCCAGCGTCGGTAAACGCCTGCTTAAAGCCTTCACGTGCCGCATCGAGCGAGGTGTGAGTGGTGATCTGGCTGATGCCGATTGAGTATTCCTCAGACGCGCCGGCTGCTCCCGATTCGGATTTGGTCGATGCTGAGCCGGAGCATCCAGCAAGGACAAGGGCGAGCGCTGCGCCAGTGACGGCACTGATCTGCGCGGTGCGTTTCATGGTGAACTCCACGTGTTGACGTTTACGGTTGGAGGGCCAGCCGGGCTGACCTTCTTCCATGACGCTAACGAGTGAAGTGGTTTCAGGGAGTGGGTGTTCAGTGGGTGAACATAGAGCGGTCGAAAATATCTCAGAATATGAAACCGGCTGCTCTGTTTTCAGCATGCTGATTCTTAGTCGAAACAAAAACGGCTAAAAATCAGGCAAAAACGGTGCTCAATGAAAGAACTCACTCAATTCCAAGAGCTTGGCGCGCGCGATAGCGCCCATCGCCACCATCGAAGGCGCCGACAAGCGCATCGGCGGCTGCGCGACACTGCTCAAGAGAAACCTGACCAAGCTGGGCGCCCACACCGGAAATCGCACTTGATGCCATCGACAGCGATGTCACACCCATGCCCACAAGCACGCACGCAAGAAGCGGATCGGCGGCTGCTTCACCACACACGCCAACGGGCTTGCCCAACCGCAGGCCAGCTTTGACGACCTTACGGATCAGCGCAAGCGGTGCGGGCTGCCACGGATCGGAGTACTCCGCCAGGTTTGCTGACAGACGGTCAGCGGCCATCGTGTACTGGGTCAAGTCATTCGTACCGATAGAAACAAAGTCCACGTACTCCATGATCTGGTCGATCAGGATCGCGGTCGCGGGAACCTCGACCATCACGCCAGCCTTCAAAGACACGCCAAAAACGTCGTTGCGTTCATTAATCAACCCGGCAAACCAGCGTGCTTCAGCGGCAGTAGCGATCATCGGTGCCATCACCCACACGTCGGTGTCGGGGGCAGTCATGGCTGCGACGGCAATCGCGTCCAGCTGATTAGCCAGAACATTCGGGTGAATGCCGTTAATCCGGATACCGCGAACACCCAGCGCAGGGTTCGGCTCATCACGTAGCGTCGCGTAGGCAACGGGCTTGTCAGATCCTGCATCCAGAGTGCGAACCACAACCTTCGAGCCGCTCCATGCCAGCAGTGCCTGAGAATAGGAGCGCGCTTGCTCTTCGACGCTGGGCTCAGTCGGATGGTCAAGGAATGCCAATTCTGTGCGCATCAAACCGACGCCCTCAGCGAAGCCGGACTCGTGAGCCGAAGTAGCGCTGGGCCCGTCCTGAACGTTCGCCAACAGTTGGACATGCACCCCATCCGAGGTCTGCGCGGGACCCGTCCATGAACGAATCAGTTCCAGTCGCGCTGCATCAGCCCGGACCTTTTCGAGTGCCACGGCCTCGTCGATTCCGGTTGTGATCGCACCCGTCCCACCGTCGACCAAGACGGGCACCTCCGAAGCGATCTGGTCCACCTGGCGTGCTGCCACGATGCACGGAATCGCCAGCTGACGCGAAATGATCGACGTGTGCGAGGTCGGACCACCTAACTGAGTCACGATCGCGACGCACACATTCGTGTCCAAGCTTGCGGTGTCAGCGGGCGACAGATCATCCGCCAACAGGACAAACGGGCAATCGCAGTCCGGAATACCCGGTTCAGGCACGCCCTGAAGGTGCGCGATCACGCGGTCACGAACGTCGCGCAAGTCGGTCGTGCGCTCCGCCATCACACCGCCGGCAGTCTCGAACATGACGACGAACCGCTCGGTCGCCTTCATCACCGCCTGAATCGCGGGGATGCCGTCGCGGATGCGCTTCGACACGTCCTTCGTCCACGCGCGGTCAGTGGCCAGCGACGAGGTCACGATCAGAACGTCAGCCGCTTGTCCGGTGGTTTTCGAAGCACGATTCATGAGCGAGTCAGCCACGGCATTTGCACAATCAAGGAAGCGACTTACTTCGGCTTCGCGGACATCCTCCGGCAAAGCAGGAGCCGACTCAGGCGGAAGTTCAGGCCTGCGCACCCAGAGTGCCGGGGCGTAGGCAACACCTTGAACAACAGGAGTTCCATAGATTGTGATCGGGTCAGCCATGCGAGCCTCCTTGCTCAACGGGTCACGTGCTGTGACCAGCATAAAAGCTGACTTGGACTCAAGCGATTGTCAACCCTGAGCCTGCACAAGTGACCTAGAAGAGCCCTGATTGATGTTTCGTTTGTCCGCCTATTGTGTTTCCTTTGCCCGTATGGCGGTCGCACTCGAGCTAGATAGGGCGCATCTCTAGGATGAAAGGACGCACGAAGGTGCGTAGTAAAAGAAGAAATGGGGAATCGTGGCACTCATCGTGCAGAAGTACGGTGGCTCATCCGTCGCAGATGTTGAAGCGATGAAACGAGTCGCCCGCCGAGTCGTCGAAACTCACCAGGCAGGACACCAAGTCGTTGTCGTCGTATCCGCAATGGGCGACACTACCGACGACCTGCTCGACACGGCCGCGCAAATCACCCAGCACGCTCCCGAACGCGAGATGGACATTCTGCTGTCCGCCGGCGAGCGCATCTCCATGTCCCTGCTGTCCATGGCAGTCAACGAACTCGGCGTTCAAGCCCAGGCGTTCACCGGCGCTCAGGCCGGCATTAAAACGACTTCACACTATGGGCGTGCCCAGATCGTCGGTCTGGTAACCGAACGCATTGCCCGCACCGTCAAAGACGGCCACGTTGCCATCGTCGCAGGGTTCCAAGGAATCTCCGAAGATGACGACGTCACCACGCTGGGCCGTGGCGGATCGGATACGACCGCAGTCGCGCTCGCGGCAGCCCTGCACGCTGATGTCTGCGAAATCTACACCGACGTCGACGGCCTGTTCTCTGCAGATCCTCGTATTGTCCCCAAGGCGCACCGTCTGCGTCGCGTCACCCAGGAAGAAACCCTCGAACTCGCTGCGCACGGAGCAAAGATTCTGCACCTGCGCGCCGTCGAATTCGCGCGCCGCTACAAGGTGCCGCTCCACGTCCGCTCATCGTTCTCAGAAAAGAACGGCACCTGGATCTTCGACGGTCCAGCAAACCCAGAACTTAAGGGACTCGTTCCCTCAGCCGCACTTGTCGATCCGCAGGAGGACCCCATGGAACAGCCAATCATCTCCGGTATCGCCCACGACCGCTCCCAGGACAAGATCACCGTCACCAACCTGCCGAACACCCCCGGTATGGCAGCGCGCGTCTTCTCCATTTGCGCCGAGGTCGGCGCAAACGTCGACATGATCGTTCAGAACGTTCCAGTCTCTGACTCGACCCGCGCGAACGTGACCTTCACGCTTCCCGAAGGCGATGCGCAGCGCACGCTCAACGCTCTTGAAGCTGCGCGCGACGAAATCGGCTTCGACCAGTTGCGTTACAACCCGAACATCGGCAAGCTCTCGCTGGTCGGCGCGGGCATGCGCACCAACCCGGGCGTGTCCGCCAAGCTGTTCGAGGCCCTGTCTGATGCCGGCATCAACATCGAGATGATTTCGACTTCCGAAATTCGTATCTCCGTTGTCACCCGCCTCGACGATCTTGACCGCGCAGTCCAGGTCGTCCACACGGCATTCGGCCTTGACGCCACCGAATCTGAGGCAGTCGTCTACGGCGGCACCGGGCGCTGAAAGGCGCACCGATCGTCGCTTCGCCCCCCTATGGGGAATAGGAGAGAAACGCTAGGTGGCCTCGTCAGTTTAAAATCGCAGACTTCCGCGTGAAAACCACGCCGGATCCCTCGGTCGCCCCACCGTATGGGCGCCCACACCAAAGGAGAAAACAATGACCGGACTGAACGTCGCAGTCGTCGGAGCAACCGGACAGGTTGGCCGAGTCATGCGCACTCTGCTCGAAGAGCGCGACTTCCCCGTGAAGTCGATTCGCTTCTTCTCTTCTGCTCGCTCGGCGGGCACGACTCTGACTTTCAAGGGTGAAGAGATTACGGTCGAAGACGTCGCCACCGCGAACTACGACGGTATCGATATTGCTGTTTTCTCTGCGGGTGCCTCGGCCTCGCTTGAGTACGCGCCGAAGTTCGTTGCTGCCGGCGCGGTTGTTGTCGACAACTCTTCCGCATGGCGCAAGGACTCGGACGTGCCACTGGTCGTGTCTGAGGTCAACCCCGAAGACATCGAGAACCGTCCCAAGGGCATCATCGCGAACCCGAACTGCACGACCATGGCAGCTATGCCGGTCCTGCGCCCGTTGGTTGACAAGGCGGGTGGCCTGAAGCGCCTGTTCGTCTCGTCCTACCAGGCAGTCTCCGGTTCCGGCGTGAAGGGCGTCGAAGAACTCGTGCGCCAGAGTGAAGCCGGCGTCACTCAGAATCTTGCCGGTCTTGCACTGGATGGCCGCGCGGTCACTCTGCCCGATCCGCAGGTCTACGTCGCCCCGATCGCATTCGACGTTGTGGCTCTGGCCGGTTCGATCGTTGACGATGGATCGGAAGAGACCGATGAAGAGCAGAAACTCCGCAACGAGTCCCGCCGAATCCTACACATCCCGGACCTCAAGGTGTCGGGCACCTGCGTCCGCGTCCCCGTTTTCACCGGCCACACGCTTTCGATCCACGCCGAATTCTCCGGCGCTATCACCCCCGACGAGGCGCGTTCCGTTCTGGCAACCGCTGATGGTGTACGCATCGTCAACGTTCCGACTCCGCTTGAAGCTGCGGGGCGCGACGAGGTTCTGGTCGGTCGTATCCGCCAGGATCAGGCTGTCGATGACAACTGCGGTCTGGTTCTGGTCGTCGCCGGCGACAACCTGCGTAAGGGCGCTGCCCTCAACGCGATCCAGGTCGCCGAACTGGTGGCAGCTGAACTGCTTGCCTGACCAGGCGCATCAAGCCAAGCCTAGGGAAGGGGCGCTGGTGGGATGAAACCCCAGCGCCCCATTTCTTTACGCGACTTCGTTGTCCGCATCTGAGCTCGGAAGCACCCACCCCGACGTCACATCAAACTCAACCAGTGCACCGACTTCAAAGGGAATTGATGTGTCGGGCGTGCGGACAACCAACGTCCCGATCTCGGTTTCTACGTCATAGGACATATGGGATCTGACGAACGAAGCGGAAATGATTTGCCCGTGACGCCCGATCACCGAATACGGGGCACTGGGAGTCAAATGAATATTCTCGGGCGGAATGCTGATCTGAACGTCTCCCGGCTTCGTGTCGTGGGGAGCAGGAATCGAATAGGTCACAGTCCCACACGTCACCGTTGCCAGAAGAAGCGATGAATCGGGAGCCTCATCAACACTTTCGACCGTGCCCGACACGATGTTGGGGATGCCCATCAGGTGCGCAACTTCGATGGAACTCGGTTGCGCATACAGCATCCGCGCGGTGTCGATCTGCAGGCACCGCCCCGAATCCAACAGCATGATTCGATCGGCGACCAGACACGCTTCGGTCACATCGTGCGTCACGTAGAGAACTGCACTGCCCAAGCGTCGAACCTCGCGAATCAGGGAAGCTCGGATCGTTGACGCAACGGATGCGCCCACGTGCGCGAGGGGCTCATCCAACAGCAGGACGGAGGGTCGTCGCACAAGTGTCCGTGCCAGAGCGACGCGTTGAGCCTGACCGCCCGACAGCTGGTAGGGGTAGCGTGATGCTAGGCCGACGATACCCATGCGAACCATGATCGAATCGATCAAAGACTCGCGTTGAGCAGGGGGAACATTCGTACTATCCAGCGCGAAAGCAATGTTTTCGTGGACGTTCATATGATTGAACAACGAGGGCGTCTGAAAAAGTAGGCCGGTTGGGCGTTTTCCTGCGGGAAGAGTGGTGATGTCCGAGCCGTCAACGACGATGGAACCACTTCTGGCCGCTTCGATGCCCGCAAGGGTATGTAAGAGCGTTGTCTTGCCGCACCCCGATGGTCCAACGACAGCAAGGATCTCGGCCGGGGCAACGTCGAATGAAATGTCGCTCAGGATGCGTGAGCCACGGTGAACGTCCAGACCACAAACATGCAGTCCGGAGTTCATGTGAGTAGAGGTTGTCATAGGCCCTTCCTGACATATCCGGAGTGACGTGTCGTTGAGGTAATGAATGCGATGCCCAAACTAATCATGACGAGGGCAGATGATGCGGCGAGCGTGCCAAGAGCTAACACTGACCAGTGATCGCCGTGGATGCCAAGTGGAAGAAGCGCAACGGCTGGGAACGCGGAACCGACGGGGACAACGAACGCCGAGGGGGCGCTCATACACATGAGCAACCCGCTGAGTGCTGCAAACACACCGATCAGTCGACCTGCCAAGGCGGGAATCACCACTGTGAGAGTGGTGCGCGTAGTGCTTGCTCCCAGCTCTTCCGCGGTCCTCATCGCTTGGCGAACAGAGAGCAGTGAGAACGACATCAGGAAATATGAGGCCGGCAGGGCAAGAAGAAGATTGGTGAGAACCACCGTCAGCATGCCACCCGCAATCGAGCCGCCACCCAACAAACGTGGCAGGATCGTGTGGTCGCCGATTGATATCGGGTGTTGGAAAACTAAGTGAATCAGAATTCCGCCGGCAATGGGGGCGGACAACAAGGCAGTCAGGAACAGGGCGTTGATCGCGTGGGGGAATGCCCAGCGGTGCCTGGCAATCAAGAATCCTATTGCTGCGCTCAGCGGGACGATGCCCAGGATCAGCAGTGATTCTCTGACGGTCTGCCCCAAGAGTTCCGCAGATGCGGTGTGGATGAACCAATTGGACGCTCCGACGAGCATCACGATGATGATTCCTGCACTCATAATTACGAATATCAACGCGAAGGGGATGACGCTTGCGGATAGCGTCGGAAGGTATTCCTTCAGCGGGGTTGGGTACGTTGTCTGCCGGGCTGTGTAACGAGTCAGCGTCAAGCTACGCAAAACGATGAACGTGGTCGCGGACGCGACTCCAACGTAGATGAGTGCGATGTGAGTGGGGACGGAAGAATCGAGTCCTGAGTTCAACGCATTGAGCGCCAACACCGGTAGGTACGGTTCAGCCGACGCGTTCGTGCTTGTTGCTGACACGTCGGAAGCTGCCATGAATGTGGTGAACGCGAATGCGGGGATCAGGGCTGCTCGGATGCGTGGAGCAAGAAGCTTTTTAAAAATGTTTCGCTCGGGGCTCCCGAAAGTGACTGCTGTTTGGACTTCGCCGTGGTTGAAGGACGACAGGATGAAGCTCAGCATGAGGACAGCGAAGGGGCTTGCGTTGATGGCAAGCGCGACGACGATTGTTGCCTGCGAGTAGGGTGGGGCGCCCATCCAGATCAGTGCTTGAGCGATGACTGCCGGTGGGATCAGTGCAGGCAAGAGTGCTGGAAGAATCCAGATGAATGTTCGTCGGGAGCGCAGGTACAGGGGGAGTGCGATTGCGATTCCGAGGATTGTCGCGCCCAGTCCGGCTAACGTGCTGATTTTCAGCGTGCGAATGGCAGTGGGGACGAGGTCACTCCATGACAGTTCATCGGCTAGAGGTAAAGATTCAGTGTCTGACACGTGGTGGTTGGCGCGGGGCGCGCCAATGGGGGCGGGTGCGTCCTGGGTGGACGATGGAAGGTAGACGTCTTTCGTCCATCGCTTAATCAGGGTGGCGCGCTGAAGGGAGGCCGCGCTGGGATCATCGCCGAAGATTGATATTCCGAGTGTTTCAAGACGTCGTGAAATGTGTTCGGGGAGGCGCGTACTGACGGGGGATTGGTCTGCGACCTCGGCACCGAGCGCCTGTCCTTCGTCGCTGACAACCCACTGCAGGAACTTTTGTGCGTCCTCGGATTCGCGAGTGCGTCGGGGAAGAGATGCTGCTCCGATTTCGAAGCCGGTTCCGTCAAGTGGGTAGGTGACCATGACGTCGGCGCCATGGTGTGCTTCAAGGCGACAGTAGTTGTCGAAAGTGATGGATGCGGGTGAGCGTCCGATTGCGACAAGGTGTGCGGGGTCGGTTCCTGAGTTCACGTAGGTCAGGGTGTGAGCGTCGACTTGGCGCAGGAATTGGATTGCTTGCGAGGGACTGCCGAAGCGTTCTTTCTGCACGTTCAAGAATGTTGCTGCTGTTCCCGAGGTCAGGGGAGAAGGGACGATCAGGGGGAGGGAAGTTGATGACAGGTCCTGCCACCTTCGAAGACCTTCTGGGGAATGTGTGACCGTTCGTGACTGGCAGAAGGACAAGATGCCACCGTAAATCCCGAACCACGATCGAGAGTGGAAAGCATCGGGTAGCCCACTGGTGTCAACGTCCGGGGCAAGGCGAAGTAGTCCGAGGTTTTCGGCTTGGACGTGCGCTTCGGCTGGACCACCAACCCAGACGTCGAATTCTGAGTGGGCACGGGTTGATATCAGACGAGCAAGGGCTTCTGACGTTGGTACTCGTACGACGTCGACGCTTGTTTCTTCGCGTTGCTCGTAGCGCCTAGCTAGAGCTTCGCACACCGTTGACGTGTTGGAGCACAGGATTCTTAGGCCCGGCTTTGAGTCTGCGAAAAGAAGAAAGAGTGGCGAGATGCTGATGATCCCCACGACCGCCACCGCGATCAGTGAACTGAGGCGGCTTTGGCGTAGGGATTTCATAGGAACCAGACTAGTGCGAGGATGCAGTATCGCCGGCGACCAAGATTGGGAAGTCGCCGGCGATACACATCGGGGAAGAAGGTCACTTATTGGCTACGTGACGCTTCATGAGGGCTCGTTCCTCCTTGCCGACGATCATCATCAGGATGACGGCGACGACGGCAACGACAATAAGGAAGCCGTAGGCGATGTTCCAGCCGAAGTTGTGGATCAGCAGACCAACGCCGGACGATGCCAGGGTTGCGCCGAGCAGGTATCCGAAGAGGCCGGTGAAGCCAGCTGCGGTGCCCGCAACATTCGTGGGTGAAAGGTCGATTGCTTGAAGACCGATCAGCATGACCGGGCCGTAGATCAGGCCACCGATGACGGCGATGAGCAGGTAGAAGACCCAGATGGGGGCGCTGTGAGGCATGAGCCAGTAGGCGAGAAGAGAAATGCCAACGCCTGCCAGGAAGAGGATGCCTGCGCCTGAACGCCAGCCCTTGAAGATCTTGTCGGAAACCCAGCCGCAGAGCAGGGTGCCGGCGATGCCGGCGCCTTCGTAGATTGCGAAGCCAAGGATGCCTTCCTTGACGTTGACGCCGTGAACCTGTTCGGTCAGGTAGATCGGGATCCAGTTGAGGACGCCGTAGCGGAGCGTATAGACGAAGACGTTGGTGACAGCCAGGAGGACGACGACGCGGTTGGTCAGGACGTGCTTGAACAGCATTTCCTTCCACGGCATATCCGAGGTTTCCTTCACCTTTGCCGGGTCGTTGCGGTATTCCTCGATCGGCGGCAGGCCGAGGGCTTCGGGGCGGTCGCGGACAAGGATCAGTGCAATGAGGGCGACGATGAGCGCTGCGATTGCCGGTGCCCAGAAGGCGGGACGCCAGTCAGCATCGGAGGTTGCGAAGGTGTCGAGTGCCCAAGCGGAGAGCAGGCCGACGCCCGCGCCACCAACGTTGTGTGCACAGTTCCAGATCGAGGTCATCCAGCCACGTTCGGTGGTGGAGAACCAGTGGACCAGGACGCGACCTGAGGGAGGCCAGCCCATGCCCTGGAACCAGCCGTTGATGAACATCATGATCGCGAAGAGGCCGACTGATGCGGAAAGAACGGGCACGAATGCGATCAGCAGGTTCATGATTGCCGAGAGTGCCAGGCCGATCGGCATGAAGTAGCGTGCGTTTGCGCGGTCGGACAGCATGGCCATAAAGAACTTCGACAGGCCGTATGCGAAGAGCACTGCATTGGCAACGATGCCGATGCCGGCAGCGTTCATGATGTCGTGTTCCTTTAGGATTGCCGACACTAGTGACACATTGTTACGGATCAGGTAGAAGCCGGCGTATCCGAGGAAGATTCCCATGAACACCTTGAAGCGCCATGAGCGGTACATCGAGTCGACGCGTTCGGGGCTGACGGGCGGTGCTGCCGGTGGCGCCGAAAGGAAACCCAAAGAGTTTGACTGGGAAGACAACAGTGTCTCCTTTAGTTGAAGAGTTAAGACTCAACGATTGTGTCTTCTGGTTGGTGACAATTCGGGCGGGTTTTGGTGGCGTTTGGAAACAGTGCTGTTACCAAAGTGGGCGGGCTACGTTCCAGAGTGTGCGGGCTAGGTGCGTGCGCGCAGTCTGGCGGACATAAGTGGGGGCACGAGGCCCCTTATCAAGCGCGAGTGCTCAAAGTCAGCGTTATGAGGCCTCGATGACGAAACGGTAACCTCGTCCCCTGACCGACTGGATACACGAAGAGTCGATGCCCGCACGTTCTAGCTGACGGCGAAGGCGATACATCGTTGTTTTGATCATGTCGTGTGCGCCGACTTGGTCGGTTGTGGACCAGCCTTCGCTGAGGAGGTCTCGCCAGGGGATGTCCTGGTTTGGTCGCGAGGCTAGGATTGTCAGGACACGCTGTTCGGTAGGGCTGAGCGGAATGACGACTCCGTCCCAGGTTATGCGTTGCATATCAGCATCGATGGTGATGGGCCCGAGGTGCACGGATTCTTGTTGTCGTACAGGCTGGGTTCGCCTGACGATTGCTTGGGCGCGCAGTGCGAGCTCGCGGGGACTGAAGGGTTTGGTCACGTAGTCGTCGGCGCCTGCCTCGAGGCCAACGATACGGTCTTCTTCATCACCAAGGGCAGTAAGCAAAATGATCGGAACCGCCATGCCGGCGCCACGAATTCGTCGGGTCAGGTCAACGCCTGATCCGGTCGGCGTCATGACGTCAAGGACAACCAGATCAACACTGCGATCTTGAAGGTATTGCCAGGCTTTTGTGGTGTTGGGTTTCGTTTCGCACGTGAAGCCTTGGGTTTCCAGCGCGAAGGCGATGATTGAGAGCATCTGGGGTTCGTCGTCGACGATAAGCGCGTGCTGTCCCATCACTTCCCCTTCGGCAGTACAACGTGGATGACCGTGCCACACTCAGGCAACGAGTCCACCATAATTCTGCCACCGTGCGCCTCGATTATTCGTTGGGAGACCATCAGTCCGATTCCGGATCCCTGGCCATCGGTGGTTTCCGACGTGAAAGCGTCGAACATTTTTTCTTGGGTTTCAGGGGTAATTCCCGGGCCGGAGTCCTCGACGGTGATTTGTGCTCCGCCATCTTCGGTTGAGGCGACGCTGATCGTGATCGGCGAGGTGCCGTCTCCGTGGCGGAGTGAGTTGTTGATCAGGTTCCACATGACTTGCCGGAGCATGGAAGCGTTCGCGTGGATGTTGAGGACTCCCCCGACCGCGTTCACATGGATGGGGATGTCGGTGATGCGTCGCATTTCTCGTGCGGTTGAGGCAACGATGTCTCTCACGTCGACGAGCTCGGTTGACAGTGTTCCGCCACGTGAGAGTTTGAGGTCGGTGATGATTGACTCGGTCAGGTCGATGACCTGCTGAGTGTTCGTTGTCATAGTGCGAACGAAGTGGTGTTGCTGTTCGTTCAGGTCGCCAGCAAGACCTTCTTCGAGCAGTTCGCCGGCTCCGCGGATGAGTGCCAGCGGAGTACGGATTTCGTGGGCGATGATGGCGGGCCGGTATCTCAGCAGATCGTCGCCTGTTTCGTCATCGTGATTCTTCTTTTTCAGCAGGATGGCACCCCGCGTTTTTTCACCGTTGTGCGCCCGTGAAATGACGTAAATCAGGGTGATTGCGGTTGCAATAAACAAAAGCCACCCGACGATTGTGAAGATCATCGTCGGGTGGCTCATGGTCCAAGTGTGTCGCTAATAGTGCGACTTGCCAAACCTAGAAGGTGGGTTTTCTGCCGGGTTACTTCTGGGATTCGGCAATGGATGCGCGAACCTGATCCATGTCGAGGTCGCGGATCTGCTGGATCAGATCGTCGAGTGCAGCACCCGGAAGGGCGCCGGACTGACGGAAGACGGCGATGCCGTCGCGGAACGCCATGATCGTCGGGATGGACGAGATCTGAGCTGCGCGAGCAAGGTTCTGCTCTGCGTCGGTATCGACCTTGCCGAAGATGATGTCGGTGTGCTTGTTGGAGGCTTCTTCGTAGACCGGACCGAACTGGCGGCACGGGCCGCACCAAGTTGCCCAGAAGTCAACCAAGACGATGGCGTTTTCGGCGACGGTGGTTTCAAAGTTGTCGTTGTGAAGCGTGACGGTGGCCAATGCGGTCTCCTTATGTGCGGGGTTCGAGTGAACCCGAGGTGCGATTGTATGAGCGTGGTCTTTTGCTGGGAATCGCTTTGATTATTTCGTTGCGGTTTCCCGTTTCGTAGAGTTCAACGGCCTGAGTAGTGAATCTATTCCCTGCGATTGTTTGAGAGGTATGGTGTGCGTCGCACGTCTGTGACGGTAAGGCTGTTTCAGGGGGCCTCGTATCTGCGCGTCAGTGCGCGACCGGGCACCGCATAAAAGAGGCCTGGGTATTGTGCTCTTCGGCTTCGGCGCGCTTTTTCGGCGAGGGGAGTGCGTGGATTTTCTCCGACGAGGCTCCAACTGCGCGCAAGACGAACGCTTCCGATGCTACGCAGAGTGCGCGTCGCTTGTCGGGATCCGAGGGCAGGCGTTGCCCGGACAAGCAGGCGTGGATCAGCGCGACCAGAATGTGCGGGTCCTGCATGGGGATCGCTTCGCACTTCATTGCATCGATGAGGATGTTGAGAAGGAGGTTGCCGATCACGCCTGCATGCTCGTGAAGATGTTCGGACTTTTCCGTCGACATCTGATCGCGCAGGTGAACGCGACTTGCTAGGTGGTAGCGACTGGTCATCTCCAAGTGTGCGTGCACGTAGATGCGGAGGCGCTCAATCGGGTCGGGTTCTGTGTCGATTGATTCGTGAAGAAGTGCTGAGAATTCTGCGGTTGCCTCGTTCATGTAGGCAAGGAGCAGAACTTCTTTATCTTCGAAGTGGTTGTACACAGCGGTGCGTCCGACGTTGGCGCGTGACGCGATCTGCGACATGGTGATCGTGTCGAAAGACTGTTCGGCGAGGAGCCCTCCGAGCGCGTCGAAAAGCTTGTGGCGAGTCAGAGCGCGGTGGTTTTCTAGGGAGTCTCCGATGATCTTAGGCATAGGACTATTCTGACAGATGTACCCCATATGTCGCCAAATTATCTAGGTATTTGGTCATATATTCAGGCTCTTAGCGGTCCGCTGGCTCGAAACCGGATGTGCGTGCAACGGCCATCGCAATCTCAAGATCGCAGCCAATCCAGTCAAGCGTGTCGACCTTGTCTAAAGGAGTCCAGCGGAACTCACTATGGGAACCATTCAAAGTGGGGGCGGGCGCGTCCGGCGCTAGTTCAGCTAACCAGACTCCCATCGTGCGCCCCTGCAGGATCGGCCACCACGTGCCCTCTTCCGTCATTACCTGAGCGCCCACGCGGATGGCGGTGTTCATTTCTTCGCGTATTTCGCGGTGAAGTGCCTGAAGCGGGGCCTCGTCGCGATCGATCTTTCCACCGGGAAGCTCAAATTTTCCTGCCAGCTCGGGCGGGTATGAGCGTGCGGCGCAGAGCAACTGCGTTGGGTTGTCGAGCGAGTCGACGATGGCGGCGGCAACAACTAAGCGGGGCATGACTGCAGTGTAGGCAGTGTGTGGGACGAAGGTAATATAGTGGTCATACGAACTTGAAAAGATCTCCCTTCAACGAGCCGTTGAAACTGCCGATTTTAAGCTTGGCCACACGCGTCCTGATGGATCTCGTTGATCTGATCTGAATTCCAACGGAGTCGAAACCCACGCGGAGGTACTTGCGTGGGGTGGGCGCGCTGGCAGTGAGTCGCAAACGACACTGATCTGCGTGCGCCAGGCTGATGCTGTCAGCCTAGTCAAGCGTTGATCAAGAGGAGGGGCGCGATTCCTTGTGGGACAGCCTCCCTCCTCTCTTTGTCTGTCGCCTTGGCTGACCAGTATGTTTGACCTCTGGTATGATCAAACCTGTTGCCAATGGCGATGAATTGCGGGCGTAGTTCATCGGTAGAATGGAAGCTTCCCAAGCTTCAGAGGCGGGTTCGATTCCCGTCGCCCGCTCTTGTAACCGGCCACAAGGTTGTTCCCTTGTGGTCGGTTTTAGTGTCGGGCCGGGAATCGAAATGGGCCCACTGTGCCACGGTGTGGCACTGGGGATCCCGTCGCCCGCTCCACTTAGACGTCGGATTTGATAAGTACCCTTTTGCGTTACCTAGTATCGTGTTTTCCCTGTTCAGGTAGGGTTTTAGGGTTTAACTCGCTAACGGAGATGAAAAATGCGCCTCTCTTAATCGCAAATAACGCTGTTCTAGCGGTGTCGGTTCGAGTCTGGTGCTCTAGCCGTGTTAGGGCGTGGGATTAGAGATTGACGTTGATTTCTTTCCCGGTTCTAAAAATGAACCGGATCTGGTTTGCGCCAATGACGGCGTGTCGAGCGAACCTACAATCTAGGACAGTTATCAGTCTTTGTGGTTGAGGCGTGCGTGAATCAACGGGAGGAGAACCCGGTCCACATCGGCCTTGAACTGCGGGTCCGACAGATACTTGATTGCGAAGTCTTGGTTCTGATTCATCCGATCAAGCACAATGTCTTGGATGCGTTCGGCGTACACGATGGAGAACATGTCGAGAGAGTTGTGGGCGCGTGACTTGACCTCGGCATCTTCAACCATGTCTTCGGTGAGCTGCTCGATCACCTTGTCCATGTGGGTGAACTCGGTGCCCCAACGGTCGTTGAGCTTGGAGATGATGTTGGACAGGTTGTCCTTCTCGTCCTCGCTCGCACCGCCGGTGTCGGGGTTATTCGACAGCTGCCCCTGCTCAGCGGACAGGTCGATGGAGCCTTCGTAGACCTGCTGGAGGCGGTAGTACTGCAGGGTAACTTCGTCTTCCAAATGTAGGGCGGGGTCGCCCTCGATGTGGAGCTTGCGCACCAAGAGCTTGGCGTAGGCGGCGAAGCGGTGGAGTCGCTCGTCGTCGTAGCGGATTATATGGGTCAGGAAATCGTAGTTACGGTTGAACTTATTCATCCGCGCCCTCACCTCGAGCTTGTCCTCGTCGGTCAATTCGTCAAACCGGGCGACGGCAGGGTCAAGGTAAGCATTAAGGTGGCTGAAGTCGAGATTCGTTTGCTTCTTCGACTCGGTGAAGAACACCTTGGTAAAGCCCTCGATCTCCTTGTCTGTCCACAAATGGTAGGAAGCGAGGAAGTGGTAGAGGTCGTAGACGATGTTCGGGTCGGTCTCCTCGGTAATCCCGGTGGAAATGTAGTAGTCCTGGAACGACTTCTGGATATCTTCTGCGGTGTTGACGAAGTCGAGCACGAATGTGTCGGTCTTACCCGGATGCATACGGTTGATCCGCGACAGGGTTTGTACCGCTTTAACCCCGTGGAGTTTCTTGTCCACATACATGGTGTGCAGTAATGGCTGGTCGAATCCAGTTTGATACTTCTCAGCCACCAGGAGCAGCTGGTACTCGCCGGTGCCGAACTTCTCCGGCAACTCCGCTTCGGGGATCTGGTTGAGCTGTTCCTCGGTGTATTCCGCGCCCTGGTCTTCGACCGTTCCTGAGAACGCTACCAGCACGCCAAGATCGGTGTATCCCCTTTGTTTGATGTAGTCACGGAAAGCGAAGTAGTAGCGCACAGCATGTAAGCGCGAGCCCGTAACCAGCATCGCCTTGGCATTGCCGCCGATCTTGTGCGCAACGTTGGCGCGGAAGTGCTCAATGATGATTTCGGCCTTTTGCCTCAGGTTATAAGGATGCAGACTCAAGTATTTGCCGAGCGCTTTGTTAGCTTGCTTGGTCGAGTATTCAGGATCATCCGCAATGGTTTTCCCGACCCGGTAAAAGGTCTGGTAGGTGGTGTAGTTCTTGAGCACGTCAAGAATGAAGCCCTCTTCGATGGCTTGACGCATCGAATACACGTGGAATGGAACCGGGGTGGCATCAGGTACCGGGGTGCCAAAGATCTCGAGCGTTTTCTGCTTTGGGGTCGCAGTAAACGCGAAGAAAGACAGGTTCTGTTGGCGTCCTTGCACGCGCAGCTCCTCGGCGATTTGTTCATCAATCTCGAGCTGCTCGGCCTCCACCTGCGCCTCGGCAGCCGCATAGCGGTCAAGCAGATCCTCCTCGGACTCCTTACCCGCTGTGGCAGTATCCGCGAGCACCTGCTTGAGCCTCTCCGAAGCCTCACCTGTCTGAGACGAGTGCGCCTCATCAACGATGACGGCGAAGCGCTTACCAGCCGTCGCCACATTGCTCACGTCAACAAACGGGAACTTCTGCAACGTGGAAATGATGATCTTCGAACCATCGGCTAGCGCCTCCGTCAGTTGGCGAGCGTTCTTGTCGACCCTCACCACCACGCCAGCGGTGTGGTCCATCGCGTAGATCGTGTCTTGTAGTTGTTTGTCCAGCACGCGCCGGTCGGTGATCACGATAATCGAATCAAACACCGCACGCTGCTGGTCATCGTGCAGGTTCGACAAATGATGCGCCAGCCAAGCAATCGTATTCGACTTACCTGATCCAGCCGAGTGCTGCACCAGATAGTTCTTCCCCGCACCATAATTTTTCGCGTCAGCCACGAGAGCGCGCACGGCGTCGAGTTGGTGATACCTAGGAAAGATCAATTTGTCTTTGCGCCGGTCGTTCTCGTGCGGGATGAACTGGACAAAGCGATGCAGAATATCTAACAGTGAATCCTTCGCCAGCACCTCTTCCCACAGATAAGACGTCTTGTACTTACCCGGCACGGGCGGGTTACCTGCACCGTTGTCAAAGCCACGGTTAAACGGGAGAAACACCGTGTCCATCCCTGCCAGCTTGGTGGTCATCCACACCTCGTCCGTGTCAACAGCGAAGTGCACCACCGCACGGCGGTTTAGCCCGAACAACAACTCAGAGGCAGGCCGAGAACGCTTGTACTGATCAACAGCATCCCTGTAGGTCTGACCTGTGATCTGATTCTTCAACTCCATCGTCACCACGGGGATACCGTTGACAAACAACACGGTGTCAACGGAATTGGTGTTCTTCGTCGAGTACTGCAGCTGACGGACCACTGTCATCCGGTTCGCCCAGTACTTCTCTGCCAGCAGTTCGTTGAGGTCAGAACCAGGGGCGAAGAACACCAGCTTGAAGCGCGCACCAAGATCTTCCACTCCGCGACGCAACACTTCGACAACGCCACGCCGATCCAGCTCGCGGGCCACCCGTTTGCAGAACTTCTCGCCGGCCTTCGCCCCGTGGATACGTTCCAAACGCTCCCACTGTTGCGGCTGAGTCTCCCGCACAAAGTCAAGCAAATCTTGCGGATACAGGCCGAGCGCCTTGTCGTATCCGTTTGGATCGCGCGACTCGTACAAGTCAAGCTCCGAGGGGCCAACATGAGTCAGCGCGTGCTCGATCTCGTCTTCAAACCTGCGTTCAGACGTATCCATCACGCCATCTCTCCCACACGAACCTTGCCCGTTACTGCATCATTAATAATTTGCTTGCGATACTTTTCTAGGAGTTCGATCTGCTTGTTTATATTCGAAATAGTTGCGTCAATCTCAGAGCTCTTATTGTCCAAAAAGATAGCAATTTGTTGTTGCTCTTTTACGGGTGGAACAGGAATCAAAAGAGAGGCGAGCGTTTTGAAACGGAAATCTACGGTTCGTTGTCTTATCCCTTTTGCAAGCGACAGAATAAAGTTCGACTGAGCCATATTGCGAAG
The DNA here is from genome assembly GCF_019380255.1 of Schaalia turicensis. NCBI lineage: Bacteria > Bacillati > Actinomycetota > Actinomycetes > Actinomycetales > Actinomycetaceae > Schaalia > Schaalia turicensis. The sequence goes on along the minus strand of NZ_CP048928.1, from coordinate 1,674,029 downwards.
AAGGTATGCGTAGAATTTTGCGCTTCCCCCATTTCGGAGAGCACAAACTGCGTAAACAGGAGTTGATTTTCCAACAGAATCTGACACACCAATTGCTCCAGCAAATGCATCCATCTCGTGGATTACTAAATCTCCAGGTGCGATGCCCTGATAACCAATCTCTTGAAGAGATTCCGTATACCCTTCACTTCTCCTGTTTTTTCTCAAGGTGACAGTACCATCGCGAAAACAAGTAACTGTCTCTGCATATGGAGGAACGGGCCTTTGTAGCTTTCTAAAAACGCGTTTTCCGCGAAGAGCTATCCAGTGGACTGGAATCTTAGGCATCCAGTCGATTCCGCTGTCCTGCATTGGCGCATCCGGATTAAGGCCGCGAGTTACGGTGCGGGCAATCAACTCCCGCCGATACTGCTCCAACAACTCCACCTGACGACGAAGCTTATCGAGTAAATGATCAATTTTGGTTGTTTTATGATCGAGATATTCGACGAGTAGGAGCTGTTCTCTCACGGTACGAATTGGAATAAGTACATTCCCAACCATCTGAATATTCAAATTATTAACCGTGGCTCCCTGGGCATTCAGGCGAAACTGATCATTTACAAACTCACTCAGTAGACACCAATAGAGATAGTCTTTCATGATTTTCGAGCTGGGGGTCAGAGCGAGCCATCCGTCATGAATGCACCCGTGAATGCCGGAAATATACGGTTCCCCAAAACTCATCGAATTAGACAAAAGAAGGTCACCCGGTGCAACAAGAACACTCTTAACAGCCCCTGCGGCTGTAACAAACAACTTTGTGGTCGTAATTACACGGCTACCTTTTTGAGTATCGCCGATTCTAATCCAATGCCTTGCGCCCTTCTCGGAATGACCTCGCATGAAATTATCAATGGGGCGCGGAGAAGCACCCCTCTTTATGCCGCATTGCGTCTTGAGGCGAATAACATTCAACTGCTCACCGCCAGAAATCATTGATTCACCTGCTCGCTGAACAGTTTCGCGATGTCAGCTTGAATACTTGCCGAAAGAGCTTGTATCTCGGCGAGGGTTTCTGCGGGATCGCCGAGTTCTTCGTACTTGTAGAAATAGCGGGTGAAGGGGATCTCGTAACCAACTTTGGTCTTGTCGGCGTCTATCCAGGCGTCGGCGGCGTAGGGGATAACTTCGCGCTGGAAGTACGCCTCAATGTCCTCACGGAACGGTATTTGCTCGGTATCCCGTAGATCCGTGTCTGGCTCCGGGTTACCTTTCGCGTCCACACAGATGTCCGCGTCAGGATTCTTTGTGCCCAGTTCGGCGACGATTTTGCGTAGCACTGCGATGCCGATCTTTTCGCCATGTTCTTTAATGCCTTCTCGGAGGAGATCGGTGAACTCGTCCCGGTTGAGGTACACCTGGTCGGCGTCGAGTGCCTCGAGAGTGGCGATGATCGCGTCCTGCACCCGTTTGCCTGCCTCGATTTCTTCGGTGCGCGCAGGTTCGGTTCGTTTCCTCGACGTGGCAAGATCCGTGAATGGCTTGGCCAACTTGAATGCTTCGATCGCGTCCGGGGTGGCGTGGAAGCTCAATCGTAGTGGGCGTTCCACGACAACTTCATGGTATGCAAAGTCTTCGGTGTCGAAGATTTTCGACTCTTCGGTTTCTTGGAACGCGCCGTAGATGCGAGTGATATCGGCGATGTTGTCTTCGGTGAGTTCTTTGCGCTTTTCACCCAAGGGTTTACGCATCCGCTGGAAATACTGGGTAGCGTCGATCAGTTGCACCTTGTTCTTGCGGCGACGTTCCTTCTTATTTGAAAGAACCCAGATGTAGGTGAGAATGCCGGTGTTGTAGAACATCTGATCCGGTAGGGCGATGATAGCTTCGAGCCAGTCGTTCTCAAGGATCCAACGGCGGATCTCAGATTCGCCCTGCCCGGCTCCACCTGTGAAGAGGGGAGAGCCGTTGAACACGATCCCAATCCGCGTGCCAGGGGCATTCACCAGGTCCTCGGGGTCGTAGGGCTTCATCTTCGAGATCATGTGTTGCAAGAAGAGGAACGAGCCATCCGACACGCGCGGCGTTCCCGCTCCGAAGCGACCATGGTAGCCCTTGCGTTCAGCCTCTTCCAGAATCGGGTCGGCGTACTTCTTCCAGTTCACGCCGAAGGGCGGATTGCACAGCATGTAGTCAAACCGCATGCCTGCTGTCTTGTCGTTAGTCAGTGAGTTGCCGAGGTAGATGCGTTCTTGGCGTTCGCCCTTGATCATAATGTCGGACTTAGCCACTGCATAGGTTTGCGGGTTAAGCTCTTGGCCGTACACCTCGAGGCGTGCAGTCCCGTTCAGGTCATCAACGTGCTGGGCAGCGATGGAGAGCATGCCGCCGGTGCCGACCCCAGGGTCATACAGCGAGGCCATGGCTCCGTCTGCGCAGAGTCGATTGATGTCTTCTTCTGGATTGAACAAGAGGTTGACCATTAAGCTGATGACCTCACGCGGGGTGAAGTGTTCACCAGCGGTCTCATTCGACAATTCAGAGAACCTGCGGATTAGCTCCTCGAAGATGTAACCCATCTGGTCGTTACTGACCACGTCGGGGTGGAGGTTTACCTTCGCGGAGGTGAACTCGCTGAGCACGTGATAGAGCAGGCCAGCTTTGTCGAGGCGCTCAATCACATTGTAGAAGTTGTAAGCCTCCATAACCTCGCGCGCAGCTGGGGCGAAAGCCTGCACATAGTACGACAGGTTTTGCTCCAAATTGTCTGGATCATCAAGCAAGGTATTAAGAGTGAAGTTCGAGGTGTTCCAAAATGGGTATCCCGTTGCCTTGGCATACTGGAGTTCTTTGATCTGGTTCGGCATCGAGGTGGCCTTGATGTCCAGGACTGCCTGCTTGGTATCGACCAGGACCGAATCGAGGCGGGTGAGCACGGTGAAGGGCAAGACCACGTCGCCGTATTCGTGTTCCTTGTAGTCACCGCGCAGGATCTCTGCAATGTTCCAGATTAGGGACACATGGCTCGTTAGTTTTTCAGTGCTCACTAGGGTCAATCCCTTCATTCATCAGCCGTTCGTAGCGCTCATTGGAGATCAACACCGCGATTGGTTTGCCGTAGCGCAGTATGTAGGCGGGCTCATCTTTTTCTACGGCTTCCTTGATCAGCTTGGAAGCCTGACCTCGCGAAAGGTCGCCAATGTTGATGTGACCCATTGGCGGTTTGCGTCGTTTGGCTGCCATAGCTCTCCCTCTAACTCGAACGTCTTGCCTTAAGTTTCCCACAAGTAAGTGTCTAAACACATGTAAAACACGGGTTTAATTTACATTTAGAATAACTAGTTAAATTACATGTAAAAATTTGTATAAATCTCTAAGTATTGATTGGGATGGCTCGTCTGCTAGTAGTTGGATACCCCCACGAATGAAACTCGCTAACGCAAGGTAACAACCGCACCCCCTCGACGGCCAGCGGTGTGGCTCTTCAGCATGGGGTACCCCCACGGAGGTCCCCCAGATGCTGCGTGCTGAGCACCCAAACCGACCCCAGAAACAACAAACTCCCCGTTAAGCAGTGGTTGTGTGGCAAGAGTTCGCCTTATCAAATCCGAGGTCTTTGTCTCCACTGAGACGTCGGATTTGATAAGTACGTTTTGCGTTAGCGAGTATCGCTTAGGGGGTGTGAAAAATCGCTTGCGTTAGCGGGTTTGGGTTTTGCGTTACCTAGTATCGTGTTTTTCCTGTTCGGATAGGGTTTTGGGGTTTAACTCGTTAACGGAGATGAAAAATGCGCCTCTCTGATCCGGAGTTAACGGTGGGTCAGTGGTGTTGGTTCTAGGTCAGTAAACTTAGAACGATATTGAGTTATTTCCTCTTCTCCTTTTGAAACCCAATCGCTAACTGACCTTTTTCTGGAATGGATTTGCAGCTCAGTTTTGCATCCTCAGAAACTGCGCGGTCAAACTTTGCTACAAGAAATAATGCGGTTCCGGAGCTTGATGGAAGATTGAAATGTGAATCATGGGTGCTCAAGCTATCGTTGCCTAGTTTGCATTGAGTGAAGTCATAACCGGTCTCGAGCAAGTCACGAGAAGCGAAAAGGTAAAGAGGCTCCTTATTAGCATATCTAGTGTCAAGCTGGTCACCACTCTTCAACTCGTCGTATACCCAGGAAGAATTCATCGCAAATTCTTCCTGCTCAGAATCAATTTTTCTATCGAGGAGAACAAAAATAGCAACGATTATTAAAGTGAGCAATAGGATGCCTGCAATAAGTGCAAATATCCGTTTGGGCATGTTTTTTACCACGATTCAACACTCCTAACGTATTTTCCTCTATGTATCGAGATGCTCAAAGTATACTAAATCGAGGCGTAAAAATTAATACCCAAACTTAAAGTCTTAATAATTAGTTTTCTGTGATAAAACTATTCTCGCATCGCAAAAATTACCTGATGGGGGTGCGGATTATTCTTTGGACAGTTTTGGGATACCGCATTATCGAAGGTGCTTTTAAAGCAAGCGCCTAAAACTGAATTTTGCTCTGTTGCCAGAGCGGGCATAGTGGAATCCGAAGCGCGTCTAAGGCCTTGGAGTACACGCCTCCAAGGCCTTAGAGTCAGCGATTTAAAAGGGAAAAATCCCCACGGATTTAACCGTCAATTTGCGGAGACACGTCAACAAATTCGGTTATAGGCGCCGCCTGCTCACGTACCTTTTGCGCTTCGGCTTCGCTAACTATAGCCTCCGCCTTTTCTTCGGCATCACACCGCGCCTTGTAGTTTTCTATCTCATGCGCCTTGGCCGCCTCGTCCCAGCCAAGAATATCCGCAGCTATTGTCGCAACCTCGTCAATAACAGCCAATCCGCGATCCCGATGCTCGTAAGAGAGTCTGGTGCGACGCGCCAGTAAGTCTTCCACATGCAAAGCACCCTCATGCAAAACACCAAACGCTATTTCTGCACGCAGATACTCTTCAGCGCCCTTAAGCTCCTTCCCTAAAGAAGGATCCTTCTCAATCATTTTGAAAATCAGCTTGATATCACTTCCATACCTGTTTAACAGATCTTCTACGTGATCCACGCTCAAACCGTTTTTCTTTGCCAGCGCCTCACGCTGTTCCCACATAGCTTCATAGTCAACAGCTCCAGAAAGCGGAGTGCTTCTGGTAACGCACGGCATTCGCTTAGCCAGCTCCTTACCCAAGGCAAAATCAACAGCATCTTCAGCCATCTGCCTGTAACTCGTAAGCTTCCCACCTGCTATAACAGTGAGCCCCGGAGCAGCTTCGGTAACTGTGTGCTCCCTGGAAACCTTGGTTGACTTAGCCTTATCTCCGTCCAAAGTTCCTGGCTGCAACAAAGGCCGTAGCCCAGCGAAAGCCCCAATGATGTCATCACGTGTTAGCGGGTTAGCCAGCACCGAGTTCGCATGTTCAAGCAGATAATCAATATCCTCAGAATCAGGTACCGGTTCCAACCTGTTTTCATGGTATTTGGTATCAGTAGTTCCTATAACCCAATAACGCTTCCACGGGATTATAAACAACACAGACTTCTCTGTGCGCAAGAATAAACCAACTTTGGAATCAATCTTTTCCTTCGGCACAACAATATGAATGCCCTTGGAGGCCAAAACTTTCAAGCCGCCCGTAGAACCGGAAAGAGACTGTGTTTTCTCAGTCCAAACCCCCGTTGCGTTAATGATGGATTTTGCTTTAACCACATGTTCAGCGCCTGTTTCCATATCACGAAGTTTGGCGCCAACCACCTTGTTTCCATCCTTGAGCATTTCAACAACCTGGGTACGATTCGCAGCCAAAGCGCCAAACTGAGCGGCCGTGCGAACCAGATTCACCACCAGACGGGCGTCGTCCACCCTGGCATCGTAGTAAACCAAAGAGCCAATAAGTGCGTCTTTTTTCAACGCGGGCGCAAGCTCCAATGACCCTTTCTTCGAGTAGTGCTTTTGAATGGGCACTGAACCCCTATGTGCAAACTGTGCGATGGCGTCATACATTCCCACCCCAACAGCCGAATAAGCCCGCTCTATTACGCGCATTTTTATGGGCCACAAAAAAGGCTGTGCTTTCACCAAATGTGGAGCCGTGTGGGTAAGTAATAAGCCACGTTCCCTCAAAGACTCAGCAACCAAGGCAAAATTAAGTTGATAAAGGTATCGCAGACCACCGTGCACCAGCTTTGAAGATCGCGACGAAGTGCCGGAGGCCCAGTCTTGCGCCTCGACTATACCGACTCGTAAACCACGGCTTGCCGCATCCAGTGCGATCCCCGCTCCCGTAACACCTCCGCCGATCACTAAAACATCAAGCGGCTTTTCCTCCATGTCGCGTAGCGCCTCTTCGCGCTTGCTTGGCGATAACTGCGTTGTGAACATCGTAGCTCCAGTCGTATTAGTTGATTTAGGGCAACCCAATCAGCCCCTAAGGTTAGACTAACCTAAGCAAGCACTAATGGTCATCACGCTTGAACATTTTTTCACCGGCCTCTCGCCTTAGGGCATAAACTCACGTATTTACCCGTGAAAAATAACCCGGCCTTAAAATAAGTAGAAAGAATTGTGTCCTTTGAAAACTCCCCAGGTCCGCTAAAAGCCCTAAAACAGTAAAGGGGCAATCAAAACAGGCCCTAATGCGCGGAAGGAAACATAAAATGGGGGTGGCGGTTATTAATCGAACCCCCGACAAGCTTTCGTTGGCCAATCACAGATGCGGCCAAAAGGAAGTATCAATTCTACTTAAGGTCAATGTAACCTCGCTGTGCGGCCTTTATTAAACGCCGTTCTGCGAGGGTGGACTGTGTGAGAAAACATCTAGCGGCACGGAATCCGGTAGCTACCACAGTCCTGACATCTTCCGAAGCGGGCATCAGTACTTCGTTGACATCCAGTGTTGCCCTGGTGAGTGCGGCTGCTGCCTCGACCTAGAGACCATCGACGTCGAGGGTTAGTCTGCCGGATTTAAATCCTTCAGTTGCCATGATGTTTCCTCTTCGTCCATACGCAATAGGCTGGGCTTAGGCTTCGGTATAGGCTGCGGATTCCTGGGAGAAGCCTGCGTGCTGTGAAGAGCGATAGCTAGTTCATTGGTGGTGACGTATTTGATGTAGTCGTACCAGTTGTTTGGAAAGCTCTGGATGCGGTGGATTTTCTTGTGTTTATTGGAAAATCGCAGGAAATAGAGGGAGAGGCTGAAAGGCTCTGTTCTTAGCTGGATGACTTGCGATTTTGGGAAATATTTTATGCGTATTGATGATTTCTCTTGTTCTCGGGTTCGCTAGGCGTTTTCGCGAGGCAAGATCGCTATCTCTAAACCGGCGAGTACGACTTCTATGATGATTTCAAAGTATTCCTGACTCATGCGGTCTTCGTTTTTCGGGTTGGCTAGCGGAATTAAGTAGCCCTGGATTATGTCGGTCAGCGTTGTGGAGCAGGCAGCTAGGGGCTGAAGTTGGGTAATCATTTGGCCTAGGTCGTGGCGCTGTTCCTGTTTGGTTGGGCTGCGCAAGTTGCGAGCAGTGATGCTCCACAGCGTCGTGTTGATGATAATTGAGTATGTGATGTGAATGTACTTGTTAAAACCAGCGTCCCGTAGTTTTTCGTAAGCCGCCTCCAAGATTGGTATAAACGCGGCGTCCATATGTCCATACATCAGTTTGTCGGTGACTCCGGGGAATTCAAGAAAGACGGGCCTGACATTTTCTGCTAGGGAGATGAACCAATCTTTCCATTCCAGCTGCTCGTCCGGTAGCTCGATGGTGCTAGTGATTTCGCCGATTACAGAAGCGGTAATGGCGTCACGGTTTTGGTAATGGTGGTAGATGACAGAGGGAACTACTCCCAGACGCTGCGCAAGGTCACGAATCGACCATTTTTCTAGACCGCACTCTCGGGTCAGTTCCATTGCGGTGTACGTGATCTTTTCCTGCGTCAGCCAGGCGCGTCTACCCGTGTTTACCCGCTTGTCTTTATTTCCCACGAAAACAGCATACCCTCAACCTCGACAATACTAGAACATTGTTCTAGTATTGTTTCGGCTTGATTGTCTGCTCACTTTGGAAAGGATGTTTTAATGTGCGCCACTAACGAACAAAACGAGAAAGTCGAATCAAAAATAACGGGACTGTTTCCCCTGTTTTTGACGGTGTTACTGGCGTATATGGGGCAGATGATTCTTAATCCAATTCTGGCTCCGCTATCGCGCGAAATCGGGTTGAAGGAATGGCATATTGGCGCCACCATTTCGTTAGCAGCCGTAATGTTTTCTCTTACCTCCACCAGGTGGGGACGGGTCTCATTGCGATGGGGATCTCGGCGTATCTTGCTTATTGGCATGCTTGCCGGAATCCTGGCTCTAGGCGGATTCGCTATGGTGGTGTGGCTAGGATTTAAGGGTCTGCTCACCGGCATAGCGTTGATTATAGGAGTAGTCATAACTAGGGGCGTGCTGTACGGCGGTGCCATCGCATCAGTTTCCCCAGCCGCGCAAACCTACGTTGTGACTCATACCTACAGTGAGACGCAACGGGTAAAAGGTGTGGGAGTCTTGGGCGCTGCGCAAGGATTCTCGTCTATTCTTGGAGCCTTAGTGGGTGGCAGCCTTGCAGCTATAGGAGGCTTCATGATGCCCCTGCTGGTGATGCCTCTGGTCATGCTTTTAGGCGTTGCCGTTTTGCTTCTAACATTCAAACCCACAGGTGGCGAAGAAAAAGTCGCTCAACCGGCAAAAGTTTCCTACTTTGATTCAAGAGTATTCGTGTTCCTGGCTTGCGGTTTCCTCATGTTTACCGCTTTTTCTACCGTGGCTACACTTTTCGGCTTTTTGCTGCAGGATGTTTTGAAGCTAGCGGCCGGCGCCACAGCAGGGTTCACCGCTTTGTGCATGTCAATAATGGGTGTGGTGATGATACTGGCGCAGGCCTTGGTGGCTCCAAGGTTAAACTGGGGTGCTAAAAAACTCTTTAGAAGAGGATTAATAATCGTTCTTCTCGGGTTACTGCTCTTGGTTTATCCACTAAATCTTGGACTGTTCATCGTGGCCAGCATCTTGACAGGCTTTGGTCTAGGTCTGGCGATGCCTGGCTACAACACGGCGCCTACTTTGCAAATGAAGCCCGAAGAGCAAGGTGGGCTGGCCGGGTTGATTAATGCTAACAATGGTGCAGCCTATGTAGTGGCACCGATAGCCTCCACCGCACTTTACGGACTCTCTCCGTGGCTACCAATGACATGTTGCACAGTTCTGATAGCTGCGGCAGTTTTGCTGAGTTTTTATCATCCCGAGTTCCGCGAATAATCTCTTTATGATTAGAAGCAAAAACCATAAAAATCCCTGCTAAAGCGGTGTTGACTTCAGCAGAACTATGATGTCTAGTCGCTGCGAGATTCAAACAAACTCAAACGTCTCAAAAACCCCATGTAAACACGGGGGCATTCAGCTCAATCGCTTGTAATGGTGTGTATATTCTTCTTGGTAATGACCCTGAAGCTATTGAGAACACCTGGTGCTATATAGGCAAGACAGAAAACTTTGTTGAGCGCTTACGCGATCGTGACAAAAAGAAGCCGCAGTGGGAAAGAGAGTCGGCGAACGAGTGAACAACGTCGACGAGGAGGGTGCCAAGCTTCCTGTCATAAACGCGCCGATAGCTTGCGCCAGGACGATGCTAAACACGAGTCCGAATGCGATGGCGAGCTTTTTCGCAGATGTGAATCTGTGGCGGCTTCTTGCGCACTCGGCCCGTGATCGTGGTGGTGTTCGTTCACGATGAGTTCCTTGTAGAAACCCGGCTCGTGAATCCCTCGTTCACTCTTGTAGGCACATGTCTGAGCAGGTGTTGATTTGGTCGAGGTGGATAGCGTGGTCGGCGGTTTCGGTGACGAGTTCGGCGTCGTGGGTGATGACGATGACGACGGCACCGGTATCGGCGAGTTTGCGCATCACTTGAGAGATTGCGACGAGGTGCTTGTAGCCAACACCCGAGGTCGGCTCGTCAAAGATGTAGACATTTTTGTTCGCTGCAAGTGCTGTGGCGATGACCAGGCGTTGGCGCTGCCCGCCAGACAGCGCTTGCGGATGATCGGACTTGTGCTCCGCAAGATCGAGTTCTTCAAGGATCGCCTGGGCGTCGATGTGTTGTTTTTCGGCTCTCGTTATCCCGAGCGTGACTTCGTCAATGACGGTGTCTGAGAACAGCTGCCGGGTGGGGTCTTGCATGACAAGGTATGTGTCCCGGCTGGCGAATTTCTGTCCATTGAGTGTGATGGATGCACCTTTGGCCTTTTCAAGTCCGCAGAGGATCCGTGCCAGTGTGGATTTGCCCGACCCGCACGGGCCCAACAGTGCGCTGATTTTCCCTGCCGGAAAGAGCACATGGTCGATGTTGAGAACCGTTTTCCCGTGCCGGTAGGCGAAGGTGAGATTGCTGATCTCCAGCCCATCTCCTGCCGGTTGCGGAAGTTGTGGCATAGACACAGTCACTAGGGATCGCAGTCCAAGCTGTTTGCGCTCCTCATCCGAGGTAGCGTAGAACTCTTCGCCGGTTGCGGTGAGGGCGATGTTACCTTTGTCGAAGCAATAGACGCGGTCGACGATCCCGGAAAGGAAACTTAGCCGGTGTTCAGCAATGATGATGGTGTGTCCATCGGCTTTGAGCCTGGCGATGAGTGTGGCGAGTTGGTCGATAACGTCAGCGGACAAGTTCGCGGTCGGCTCGTCAAAGACGATCAGCGACGTGTTGTTGCACATGGCGACGGCGCAGGCCACGCGTTGCATCTGCCCACCCGACAGTTGTGTGACGCGGGATTCCAGCAGGTCGGCGATACCTAACTCGGCTGCAACCTCGTCAATGCGCGCACAAATCTCCTGCGGATCGCGGCCGAGGTTTTCTGGGCCGAAGGCGAGTTCTTGACGCACGTGAGTGGTGTAGAACTGGGTGCGCGGGTTTTGAAACACTGTCGAACAGTGGTGGGCAAGGCGTGGCAGGTCGGCTCGTGCCACGTCAATGTTGTCGACTGTGACGCTTCCGGTAAGGTCGCCGTCGTGGAAGTGCGGGATCAGCCCGTTAAACAGCCGTAGCGCGGTAGTTTTCCCAGACCCTGACGCGCCACACAGCAAGGTGACAGTTCCCGGCGAAATAGTGAGGTTGGCGTCATTGATTGAGGGGTGGTCTGCTCCTCGATAGGTGAAGGTGACGCCGGTGGCTTGGGCTGTTGTCATAGGACGATTCTCCATATCGCGAAGCCGATAACGATGAGCAGAATGCCTGCGTCGATCACACGGAATTTCACGACTGTGACTGAGGTGGGCTTTGCGGTTCCGCCCAGTCCGCGCACGAGGGCAGCAGATGCCAGTTCGTCCCCGCTGCGTACCACGGTCGATAGCAGCGGGATTGTGAAGTACTGGGCCGCGCGCAGGGAAAGCGTGGACATGCCGCGTAGCTTCATCGCATCTGAGATCGCTTTAACCTCGTGGCCGATCACGGGCAGCACACGTAAGGCAACCGAGATTGGGATCGTGAAACAGGTCGGGATCCGTGAGCTGGCGAGCGCTTTTTGCAAGGTTGCGGGTCGGATCACGCCGATCGCGTAGGCTCCCATTCCTGCGCTGACACTGAATCGCCACATCCACTGCAAAAACAGCACGAGGAACGCGCTGACCGTTGACTTCCACACCAGTGGTATCGCGAAGATGAGCCCGCCGGGGACCGCAAACGTGGCCAGGTAGACGGCCACCCAGCTCGGGCGCACGAGCGTGTTGGGGTTGATCGCAGCGCTCGCCAGCATCACGGCGGCGAATCCGCCCAGAGCACACACGAACCACGGCGAGTAGGCACTGTAGATCGTGGTGGAGACGATGACGAGCGCTACGATAATCGTGCGCGGGTCGGGAAGTTTAGACAAGACCGGCCCGTTCAAAGTGTTTGCGCGCGACCCTGGTTCCCAACAGACCAGCAAGCCAGCCAACGATGAGCATCACGACGAAGAAGCCCAGTAGAATCGGAATCGTGACAACCTGCGCCATCTTGGCGGCGTACTCTGCGCCCATTTGTTCGGCGATCTGCGACATATATGCTTTTTGGTTCATAAACAGCGGCATCCACGGGGAAACATAGATCGGCAGAATAAACAGTGCGTATGCCAGCGGGACGCGAACCTTCACGTTCTTCGGCCCCTTGGTGATGACTAGGTCGGCGAGCAGGCCGAACACAGCGGCCACCGCGATTCCTCCCACCCAGTGGCCGGTCACGAAAAAGAGGATTTCGACGAGGATCAGCATGATTGTCAATGCCCCCATCTTTGGGGTGCGTGCTGTGAACAGCGCAAAGATGATGCCGTTAACGAGGATAGAAAGCAAGAAACCGGCATACATGGCGGCGGGGATGAACCCGAGCATTCCGAACGCGAACACGATGACGAACATCAAAGCGGTGAAGACGCCGATGTTAATGAAGTCGCGCGTGTTGAGGCGCGAGGACGTGGGTGTGGACATAGTTATTCCTTTCACGATTGTGAACAGTGCTGTGTTTTAGACGAGTTGCCATCCGGCGGCGTTGATGCGCTCTTGCCAGAAATCGCGGTATTGACCCGGCTGGTTGACCAGCTCGTCGTGGCACCCGCGCTGGGCGATACGCCCACCGTGGGAGAGCACAATGATTTGGTCGGCTTGGCGAATGGTTTCAAGTTTGTGGGCGATCACGATCAGTGTGGAGTGCTTGCGTAGCTCGTTCATCGCCGCAACAATGTTGGCTTCGTTTTCTGCATCCAGCGCGCTGGTGGCCTCGTCGAACAGCACAATTGGGGCTTTCTTCACCAAGGCGCGGGCGATAGAGACGCGTTGCCGTTCCCCACCTGACAGTGCGCGCCCGCCAGCCCCAGCCAGTGAATTCCAGCTGTCTGGGAGCCGGTTGACGATTTCGGTCACGCCCGACAGGTCAGCGGCCCACCTGATTTCTTCATCGGTGGCTTCGGGGTTGCCAAGGCGAATGTTAGCCTCGAGCGTGTCATTGAATAGGTAGACGTCTTGGAAGACCAGGGATATCTGGCGCATCAAATCTTCGGTGGTCTGCTCGCGCACGTCCACTCCGCCAACGCGCACGCTGCCGGACTGCACATCCCAGAAACGTGCAACCAACCTCGCGATTGTGCTTTTTCCGCAGCCGGAAGGGCCAACCAGGGCACACATGCCGCCTTGCGGGACATGGAAGGAAATATCGTGCAGCACCGGAGTGTCCGGATCGTAGCCGAAGGTGACGTCCTCGAAACGAACATCGCCAGGAGCGCTCACCGGTGTGGAGACATCGGGTTCGGACAGTTCGGGAGCGTCCATGACCTTGTCGACGTGATTCATCTGCTGGCGGCGTTCTTCCAGCCCGGTCATGCAGCCACCGATGTCTTGGAGCATGGTGGTGAACCGCAGGCACATGCCGATGGTGACCACAGCGTTCAACGCATTCATCTGCCCGCCGAGGGCGAGTTGGGCGGTCAGCCAAATCATTACTACGACAAGCGCTTGGACGAACATTCCGTTTATCAGGTTCGCTAATGTTTCGATCCACAATGCTTTGCGGCTTTTGCGGTCAGCCTGTTTGAATGCCCGATCAAGGGCCGGGTAGTCGTCGGCGACGTGACAGGAACGCAATGCACCTTGGCAGGTGGCGAATTCGACCATGCGAGCCGCCAACTCTGACTCGGCTGGTTCGGAAACCTGCTTACCTTTATCAAGAAGCACGCGGGAAATATGGAGGAAGGCGAGCATGATCGGGAAGGCGATCGTCAAGGTCAGTCCCAGCCGCCAATCCCAGAACCACGTGCCCACAGTGACTACGAGCACGGCCGAGAGTTTTTGGACGAGGGCGAAAATGAAATGTGCCGCTGATTCGCCCAAGTTCATCATTTCCTGGGTGACCATGCGTGACAGCCGTCCAGAACTACCCGAATCGAACACTCCCAATGGTAGGCGGGCTACCTTGTTGCCGACCGCTTGGTGGACGTCGTGAATGAACCCGAGCGCGCCGATATAGCCGGTGCGCATGCCATAAAACTCCGTGCCCACGCCCAGCACCGCGATTACCACCAAGGCGATGAGCCAGCCCCAAAACGACAGCCCCCACACCGGCATTCCGGTCGCTAGGGCACTTGCTGCGGGAAGCAGAGCCAGCAGGGCAAAGCCGTGACACAGTCCTGAGACCGCACCCCACGCTTGACCGACCGAGAGGTCTCGCCACGAGGCGGGTTCCATCAAACGCTTAAAGCGTGGCAGCAATAGTTGATTCATCGTGTCATCTCCTCGCATGCACCTTGGGCAAGAAGTGCCTGATAGTGCGCATTACCCACCAGGTCGTCGTGCGTACCGACCGCAGCAATGCGCCCGCGTTCCATGACGACGATTTGATCTGCCCCTCTGATCGAGGCCAGTCGGTGGGCGATCACTATCACGGTTCTACCTTTGGCAAGAGTCGAGAGAGCTTGTTGGATTTTCGATTCTGATTCCGGGTCCGCCATCGCCGTCGCCTCGTCCAACACCAACACTGGGGCATCAACCATGAGCGCCCGTGCGATCGCGATACGGGCTGCCTGCCCGCCCGAAACGTGGGTGTCCTCCCCCAACACGGTGTCGTAACCATCTGGCAGGTTCATGATGAACTCGTCGATTTGCGCTGCTCTCGCCGCCTGCCGCACCTGATCCAAGGTTGCGTCTGGCGCGCCCAGGGCAATGTTGTTGTGGATGGTGTCGCGAATAAGCTGTGCATCTTGCAGGACGAATGCGACCGTCGAATACAACACGTCCTGGGAAATGTTCTTCAGGTCAACCCCGCCGATGGTGATCGTGCCAGCGTCCGGGTCATCGAAGCGGGCCATCAAACTCGCCAGCGTCGACTTCCCCGCACCCGACGGACCAACCAGCGCGGTCACCGTGCCTGCCGGAATGCTCAGGCTCACCTCGTCTAATGCCTGGGTGTCGTCATAGGCATACGACACACCCCGAATCTCAATATCATGACCCTTTGGTGTCTGCGGCATATCTGGCTGAGGCAATGCCGGTAGCTCCATGACATTCACCAGCCTCACTGCCGCAGACCCTGCGAGCTGGTACGACCAGGCGATGGTTGCGACTGTCATCAACGCTCCCGGCAACACCAAGGCGATCAACGTCGTCGTTATCACCTCGTAGATGCTCACCCAACCGGCGTTCATCATCAACGCGCCACCGCCAAGGTTCACGATCAACAACACCGGGATCGACACCCACGAAAATGAGGCAACCGCCATCGACACCAGCGGCATACACCACGCCCGGTAGAACTTAGAAAACTCGTTAGCTGCATCTAAATAGGCTTTATGTGCTTGGCCGACCTTGCCGAACGCTTTCACCACTGAGATACCGGCAACGAACTCGGCCATCGTTGCCGAAACCTGAGCGAGCTTGGTGTCCATTTGCGCAGTCTTCTCATTCATCCCACGCATCGACATGCCATACATGCCCACATAAATCGGAATCGTCGCAATCGACAGCAACGCGAGTCGCCAATCCACCACAAACGCATACATCAACAAGGCGAGCGGGGAGACGATCGCGTTCAGTTTCTCGATCGGCCCGTGCGCGATCACTGTGTGCACCGTGGCCGTATCATCCTGAATGGTCTTGCGGATCTTCCCCTCACCCTCGCGGGTAAACCACGACAGCGGAGCAGTCGACATTCGGGCGGCAATTTGCCGACGCATCTGATTACGCAACGACAGGTCAATAAAATGCGTCACGCCCAATGCAACAAAATATAAGGTCAACCGGGTCATGTATGCGCTGACGAGAAGCATGACAATCCAGTTCACCCGCGCCGGGTCCATCTGGTCTTGCATAAGTTCTCTGCCAAGCTCCACCAGAGCCACATACGGGGCAATAGCCAACACACCAGAGAGAAAAGCCAAAACCTGCGCGACGAACAGCTTGCCTTTCACCGGCTGCGATAGCTGACGGATTGCGTTCTGGCCAGCGACAGATTTTTCCTTCGCGGACCCATACTCACCGTCAACAACCTGATCCGTTACACTATCGTTCACGCAAACACCATCCTTAATTAGATAAGGCTAAACTTACTTTATTTCTGGGAGGTGTACCTAACCGTGCGCGTCAACCGCTACAACATCATCCTTGCAGGGCCATGCTCACCTGTTCACCGGTACGGAATACGAACCGGATCCCGTCCTCGTCTACGATGGCGTGGTCGATCAGTGCGCTCCACTGCGCGGGGCGAAAATCGTTCACAGGTTCGCCCGCCAGATCGCCTAGGGCTGTGGTGACGGCGGCATGCTTGGCAGTGTTCGCTGCAATATCTGCCTCTAGGCTCGCTTTGCATGCGAGTGTCTTACGGTAGGCAGTATCGAGCTCTGTGTACTTGTTTTGGTAGGCGTCTTGGTCGAGCGCGCGTTGCTGGTTTTTCGCTATCAGTGCTTCGATCTGCTCAGTGAGTTCCACGATTTTTGTTTGGCAGGCGGCGGCTTGTTCTTCCAAACGGCTCGTATCAAACATGGAGTCAAAGATTTGCAGTAGGTGGCTTTGCCGTGGCTGGCGGGCGATCAGTAGGTTGAGCGCTTGGACGAAAGCGTTCTTGATATCTTCGTCCTTCACAATCGCGCTGTTGCAAGGGTGTCCGCCTGTGTATTTGTGGTTGCATTGCCAGACTGTGTACTTATATTTCGTGTTCGACGCCCACGTTTTACGCCCATACCACGACCCACACTGCGCACACTTGAGCCTGGTGGAGAACAAGCCGACCTTCGCTGAGGATATGTTGCCGTGTCGGGTGGCGAGTTCGTATTGCACCTGATCTCAGATACGCGGTTCGATGATTGGCTCGTGATTGCCTGTTACGTAGTATTGGGGTACTTCGCCTTCGTTGACCTTCATCTTCTTAGTAAGGAAATCGGTGGTGAACGTCTTTTGAAGCAGGGCATCGCCTTTGTATTTTTCATTCGACAGGATGGAGCGCACCTGAATGTTACTTAACCCGATGGTTACACACACGCATTGGTTATCAAATCCGATGTCTTAATATCTTGTAACCGGCCACAAGGTTGTTCCCTTGTGGTCGGTTTTAGTGTCGGGCCGGGAATCGAAATGGGCCCACTGTGCCACGGTGTGGCACTGGGGATCCCGTCGCCCGCTCCACTTAGACGTCGGATTTGATAAGTACCCTTTTGCGTTAGCGAGTATCGCTTAGGGGGGTGTGAAAAATCGTCTGCGTTAGCGGGTTTGGGTTTTGCGTTACCTAAGCTTCCTCGGCAGGGAGACCCCGGATTCACTAGCCCCATTTGGGAAAATGGTATTGGCGAGGCCGGCAAAGGCGTCCTCCATCCTTCCCTGTGGACTAAGCCTATCCCGGAGCTATCGGCCGGTAAGCAGCGGCGAGCCCAAATTGCGTTAGCGCTGGCCATCTCTCCCGCCTTGCGCATAATTGATGAGCCCACTAACTACCTGGACTTGGAGACGATGCAAGCCCTGGAAGAAGCCTTGCGTGATTGGGAGGGGCGTTAATCGTAGCAAGTCATGACAGGTGGCTGATCAACCATTGGAAAGGTAGAAAAATTTATATTCACTAGCGCTTGCTATAGTTTTCATCTTTCATAGATATCGTGGCGGTGTCCTAAGTCAATCGCTAGGATCAGCATCTGTGAGTCCACGATGTCGCAGATAACCCGGTAGTTTCCCCACGCGATAACGCCAGTAGCCGGTTAGTTCGCCTTTCAGGGCTCTACCTTTTGAGTGGGGGTTATCTAGCTGGCTAAAACAATATGGAGTTCTTTTAGGATTTGGAGTGGCCTAAGAATTAGGTCCACGTGGTTTAAGCGTTGACCGTGTTTTCTTGTCTCCATTGTTCCGCATATTGTCGTGGGCTGAGGTAGCCCAGCGAGGAATGCGGATGGAAGTCATTGTAACGCCGTGACCACAGATTTACGAGCAGGCGAGCGTGCTCCAGGTTCTCGATACTGTTGTCCTCTAACAGCTCGTCTCTCATCCGGTTGTGGAACGATTCAACGAACCCGTTATGCCATGGCTGACCGGGCGTGATTCAGCTGATCCCAACGCAAAAATTTTCGTGAATTCGTGATGACAGGTGATGACAGATATTTATGTGCTGCGTGGAAGAAACGGTAGAGGAGGTGAGGGGTTGCCCTTGTTTATAAACCAGTTAGATCCTTATAGTTCCCATCTGTATTAATATCTAGATCATTCTCGAGAGTAATCTGGTAGATGTCTCTGGTTAGTGCTTGTGAATGTCAGCGGGCAAACTTTCCAGAGGAGTTTTGACGCATGGCTTGCAATGCAAAAGTTCTAGCACCTTGTAATATTTTCGGATATTTTTGGCAGATTCTTTTTAGGTCACCGCTGTTAAACACTACTTGGTCGGCGGACGTTGAGTTGTAGTGTATTTGGTCAACAAAGAACCCTCGACTATAACGCTTCCAAGGTGTCAATAGGGAGAGCAGCCTGCTATGTGGAAAAGTTCCGGTAGTAGTTTTTAGACAGGAAAGTCCCGACTCCTCCCTTCTCGGGAAGAAAAGAAGTTCCAGAGTCCCGGTATTTAGTGTTGCCCGGCGACCTCCTGCAGTACTCGGATAATCTAAAATCGTCCAATACCGTCCTTCAAGCTTGATAGCTTCGGGAACCAGATTTGTTAATGCAAAAACCAAATCAGCGAGAATGAGATCTCGGTATTCATCAGGAACCTGTTTTAGAAACTTCGAAGGTTCATTTCCTAAGGGAGGTAATTTTTCTTTGGTGCCGCACAAATCGTAGGGGCCATCTCCAAGTACCCAAGAATGTTGTTCCTCCACCGTTATCTCTTTATTCAGTTTTGAGGGTTGATTGTGACCTAAGTTCAGAGCGCGATTCCGCAAGGGCTTACCAGATTCCCGAAATCTGCGAATTTCGTTATTTTTTATCTTCGTCAAATTTAAGTTTTCGGGTACGGGCATAAACCATAACCTCTCTATGTCATCCCAAGCTTCATGATGATTGGTGTGACCATGCCGGTGTTGAGCAAAACGCGTCGCTACGTTCTGTGCCTGACCGACATAAAACTCGCCGTTGAAAAACTGGAGGACATAGATACCACGGCGTAATTCTGGAATTAACGCCGAAATCGACTCCAACTGGGAGACATTAAAACGCAAATACTTAAGGTTCATTTGACCAAGACTTGTCCTATCAGAAGAGGTCATCGTGAGATCCGGTTCGGGTGAGTACCAGAAGCAGCTCGCTTCGCTCTATACGGTAGATCAGTAGCCAACTTTCGTGTTAGATATCCAAATTTTAGTGTTAGCTTGATTTTTTGTGTCTTGTAAATTTGCAGATAAGTCAGGTATACTCGACGGAGATCTGGGTTCTTGTGTGTGTAGAATCCGGATTCAATCCAGAAAGGGGAAAATTGTGATTCTTGATAGACCTCGGCATAGATTGTTTCTTGCCGGCAGCCTAAGTTTATTTTTAGCCTTGAGTGCTACTTTCCCCGCTTCTGCTGCTGAGGGCGCGCAGTCGACCGTAGTTAATACTGTAGAAAGCGGCGAAGATCCGGCAGTTAACAATCTGCACGAAACCAAAAATTATGTTAATTCAGACCTCTCGGTTCTTCCTGATAACGTGAATTGGGATGGTAGCCGTAAAGGAGTACCCGATACTAATACTTTTGATGAGGCTGTTAAACTGCCAAACACTGCTACCCCATACAGTGTTGTAGATATGCAAAAGTTTCCAGGTGTAGATGAGCCTCTTATTTCAAATGCTGAAGAGTTTGGCTGGGATTTAAATATGGGTGCGATCAGTATTTCCAAGGAGGGGAAAGCCTTTACTGAGGGCACCGGTGAATCGGGAATTATTAATCCGGAAAATAAGCAAAATATATTTTGGTTCGGAAAATACCGTGAAACTCCAGAACCAGAAATTAAGAAAGACGAGAAAACAAACTCGATTGCTGAGCGGGCATGGGCTCCCTGGATTGAGGCCAACCCAGGCTATTTTGAAGGAGCTAAGCTATCAATTGCCACCGGTGAGCACTGCAAGGCAATCAAGCAACCATTTGAAACTCAGACGTTTTGGGAAAAATGTGATAGTCCTGAGGCTGATAAGAGCACAAAGCAAGTCTTTGAAGATTACAGCGCAGGGAAAATCGGCATACATACGATGTTGGCTCGTGCAGATTTGAAGAATGGTACGCACCTTATATTTTCTTTTGATCGTATAGTTTATCCTCGGTTTAATTCCGGGGTTAAACAGGCAGTTGATGTCACCCCTGGAAGTGAAATAGTTATTACTCCGTCTTGGGTGTCCAATGGAAAAGAGGGTGGTACTGACCAGCTGCAGTTGCGAATTTATGACGCTACTGAAAAGCAGATGTCTGATTTCCCAGACTGGAACACAGATCGCCCGGTAATGCTTTACGAAGGTGATACCAATAGGCCAGAAGTTGGAACTCAAGGTTTCGTTTGGAAAGTCCCGGAAGGGGTAACCCGAATTTTCACCAGCTTCCGCCAGGCAGATGAAACTAAGGATCATACTGCTCTTGCAGAGAAGAGTGCGGTTGCTCTTACCGGCTTTACTGGTGCAACTGTCACCACCGGATCGCATCTCACTATGTCCAGCGCGGCTAGCAATGATGCCTCGAAGCAGTTTGTAAATAAGCCTTTCGATTTCTCCTTGGAGATTGTAAATAACGGCTTTGCGGCGACTGCAAATGGAGAGTTTTCTGCGACTCTACCTAAAGGCGTTACTGCAAAGGCGGTATCTGTGCTAGCGGGAGATAAAGAAGTACCGGGAACGATTCAAGATGGGAAAATTACTGTTCCCCTAGAACAAATTGAAGTTAGGCAAAAAGTAGTTATTAAACTGCATGGCTTAGTTCTTCCTGATACTAAAAAGTGGAATCTGGAAAATCCGCAACTGGCATACAATACCTTCGCATTAAACGGGGGTTACACCGATGCTGCTGAGTTCCAAGATCGGTTCCATATTGTGCATCCTTATGAGATTTCGTTGATGGCAAACGAGGTGTCTAGTGCAACCTCGTCAACGGATTCCAAGCCCGTCAAGAAGAAAGCCGCGGTTAAGGGAGCCTTAGCGCGAACTGGCGCCATGTCAACAGAGATTATGGCGTTAGCTACGATCTTCAGTCTAGCTGGGATTACGTTACTTTTCGTTCGTCGTGAATACGAAAAATAACGTTTAAGGTAAGGGCTCTGGGTGTTATTCCAGAGCCCTTACCTATGTCCGACAGATGGGCATTAGCCCCAGATTCGCCAACTAGTGAAACTCCCTACAAGCCAAGGACTATCCCGATGTAAAACCATATTTATTCAGGTAGGACTTAAGTCCAAGTCGCTTCAAAAATTTCGGGTATGCTGAACTTAATTTTCGGATACCCGAAATTTTAGGAGAGGTGAATATGGATAACATTGCCAAGATCCTCAGCGATGCCGGGCTGGAAAATCCTGCAGTAACTGAGTACGTAGCGCATTGGGCCGGAATTACCGAACCCGATGCCATTGAAGTCATTTCCGCAAAGGATGACGATCGGCTCATCGCCGAAGGCCTAGACACCGGTGAGATCGCGCCTGCGGGCGAGGGACTCTACTACTCCCGCTCCTACTACAAGGACACGGCGCGCAGCGAGGAACGCACCGTCGTAGCCACTCACAATCCGCAAGAAGCCGGAATCTACAACAACTGGCACGACGCCACGGAAGTAACTGCCCGGCAGCTGGAAAGTATGAAGGGCGCCTCCCGGGGTAAAACCATGTACGTGGTGCCCTATCTGATGGCACCGCCGAAAGCGCCGCTGGAAAAGTGGGCTCGCGGGGTGGAACTTACCGACAACCTCACCGTGGTTCTTCACATGATCCGCATGGCCCGGGTTGGTGTAGAACACCTGAACAATTTGGAAGATCCGGGACAATTTGTGCGTGCAGTGCACGTGACCGGCGACCTGGAGAACTTGGGGCAGGGCACCGATAAGGATAAGCGTCTGTTTGCCACGGTAGCCGACGAGCGCACAATTTTGCACTTCGGTTCCTCCTACGGTGGCAACGCGCTACTTGGGAAGATCGCCCACGGTCTGCGCCAAGCTTCTTACGACGGCTGGGCTTCCGGGGAATTCCTTTCCGAACAGTTCATGCTGATCGGGATTAAGGATAAGCTCAAGAATCGCACTTACTACGTGTGCGGTGGCTTCCCCTCAGCTTCCGGTAAAACCAACCTCGCTATGATGCTAGCCCCGGACGCCTTGGGTGACCGCTACGAAGTTTACTTCTACGGCGATGACATCGTGTGGCTGCACGTTGGCGAAGACGGCAAGATTTACGGCATGAACCCCGAATACGGCGCGTTCGGCGTGGCAAAGGACACCAACTGGAAGTCTAATCCCACCGCCATGGACGCCATCAAAGAAGGCTCTAAGACGCTCTTCACCAACGTCGCTTACAACCCCGAAACCCAAGAGCTGTGGTGGGAAGGTAAGACCCCGGATTACCCCGAAGATGTTACCGGATGGCTGGATTGGAAGGGTGAAAAGATTTCCGACCGCCCGGCCGATCGGCAGCGCTCCGAGGCCAAGGGCGACGAGTGGGCACACCCCAATTCCCGCTTCACCACGTCTTTGGCTAACGTGCCCAACGTGGCCCCCGACTACGAAGAACCGCAAGGGGTGCCAATCGACGCCATCATCTTTGGTGGGCGAGTAAAGGACCGGGAGCCGCTTATCCGGGCAATCACCGACCTAACCGAGGGTGTTTACGACGGCTTGACCCTGGGCGCCCAGGCTACTTTCGCGGCCGAGGGCAAGGAGGGCGTGCTGCGTTACGATCCGATGTCGATGCGCCCCTTCATGTCCTACCCCGAAGGGGACTATGCGGCCCACTGGTTGAAGATAATTGGTTCCGCGAAGGAACAGCCCATTTTTGCGCACGTGAACTGGTTCCAACGCGATCCGGAAGACGGTCACTTCCTCTGGCCTGGCTACCGCGACAACCTGCGGGCACTGCTTTGGCTGCTAGATGTTAAGGAAGGACGCGCTGAGGGCGTGCAAACGCCAGTAGGTATTTTGCCGAAGAAGGAAGAGCTGAATCTTGATGGTTTCGAAGGTGACGACGCCGATCTGGATAAGCTTCTTTCCATCGACGCCGAACTGTGGAAGAAGGAGATGAGCTACCGTCGCGAACACCTTGCACAGTTCAAGAATCTTCCCGAGCAGATCTGGGTCGCGCACGAGCGCATAGAGCAGGCGTTTAACGCCTAAACGGCCACCTGGTTTTGCACTAGCGACGGGTGGATTTCCTCCAGGCGGGTTAATTCCAGCGGGTAGCTACAATTCCTGTTGGGATTAACCCGCCACTTTGGGTATTAACCCCGATCTTGTTGCTTCTATCAACCTAGTGGTGGCAGATTGCGTGAAGGGTATCTCCCAGGTTAGCGCGGTAATAGCCCGTAGGCCGGAAATGAAATAAGAAGAGAGCCTAGCAGCGCTTGCGTCCGCTAGACCCCCTCTAAGACATGATGGGAGACCTTGTTCCCACCTTCTGCACCCCCTGTCTTATCACAATGAGTAGAAGATTTAAGATCCCAATACCTATTGCACGGTTACGTCACGAATAACCCCGTATTGTTTCTAAAGGTTCGAGCCGGGCGAGTTTTGCCCGGACGAATTCGTGCCTCCCGGGTAGTTACCCGGGGTGTTGGAGCGGGTTTTCTTGCGGGAGCTGAACAGCTTCCAGATGCCCAGGCCAATGGCCGCAAGAATCGCGATTAGCACGACCGTCCGCAGTAGTGTCTCCGCGGGGTTCGCGCTACTTCCGCTGGTGTTGTTGCCAGTTGCCTCGTCTGTGCTTTCAGAGTCTTTCGTATCGATTTTCTTCCAGTGATCGGGGTCGTCGCCGGTTCCTAGCCAGCCTTCATCTTTAGCTTTTTGGGGGGGCCATTCCACGTAGTTCGGATCAATGCTGGAAGGAGCGTGGTGGCTGCAAGCGCGGTGAGGGCAACGCTTGCTAACAATTTGGAGCGGCCATGCTCGCCGCGTTCCGTCTGCGCAGGCCTAGTGGATTTTGAGCGCTTGAGGTGTTTGAGGTTAACGCTGGTTCCCCTCGTTTGGTTTCCTGTGAGTGATTGTGTGCGAAGCG
The DNA here is from genome assembly GCF_019380255.1 of Schaalia turicensis. Taxonomy (NCBI): domain Bacteria; kingdom Bacillati; phylum Actinomycetota; class Actinomycetes; order Actinomycetales; family Actinomycetaceae; genus Schaalia; species Schaalia turicensis. The sequence goes on along the minus strand of NZ_CP048928.1, from coordinate 1,649,866 downwards.
CGCAAGGCTCGCATATTTGCGCAAGCTTTTGAGACCTGCTTGGCACGTGACAAATCTGGGTATAGTGCTTTCAAATGCTGGAGTTGTTTGGTTTATCTAGCGTCGTAGAGGTGGAACAAGATGGATCGCAATTCTCAAAGTGCTTCGCGCACGCCTTTGGATGAGCTTGAAACGATGTCGGTTGCCAAGATTGATGCGGGCGCGAATGAGGTGCTCTCTGAACTCAAATACGCCCGGTTTTCAGTGGGAGAAATGGATTCCATTTCAGCTCTTATCCCGCATAACCGGCGAGGAATTTATGTGCTCGAGTTTTCTAACGGCGAGTTCTATGTTGGCCAGGCAAAGAATGTGGTGACGCGTTTTGCTCAGCATCGACATGGAAATACTAATCATGTGGATCCGTGGACTGACGTTGAGAAGCTTTGGTTTATGCCGGTGCCTGCGGTGATGAGTTTGGACTCGATTGAGTATCAAGAGATCCAACGATTTCGAGCGAGCGGTAAACATTTGCGTAACCGTATGTTGAATGTTGGACATGACCAACCGTCTGGGTTGGATTTGGTGATTCCAGTTGAAGATCAGCAGGCGTGGGCGCTTGGTGATGGTCCTTATGATTTGCGAGGGGCGCAGCAACGCTTGGAAAGCTTCGGGAGTGAACCCACGAAGTTCGCAAGGTTGGTTCCCAGGGAGTACCAAGAGCCCATTTTGCGCGATCTTGCTTTTGCCTTGAAGGAGCTGGTTCCAAGCGCTGTTGAGCTTGAGGGGAGGTACTGGACTCTTACAGATTGTCCGAGTACACGCGGGGGCCGTTGGGTTACGTTGAACACAGGTTTTATTGAGCTTTTATTCTTCCCGCGCGCTTGTGAGATTCCAGATGAGAAGGCGACAAAGCTAGAACTCGTTGAGGGTGTCGGCTGGTTGAACACGGTTCCAGGAACCCTCTTGCAAGCCAAGACAAATGATCTCTGGGGATTTGAGTATGAATCTTCGTATGGAGGGTTTTTGGATGCTTGGGCGTTCACTGCTACGTATCCGTCTGCGCATTCGGATGCGATTAACTACGCGGTAGGAGACCTCGAACAGTTTTGTAACCAATATCCCGAGGTTCTCGAAGGCGCCAGAAAATTCGCGTTGCAAGCTATGCGGCAAAATACTTCAGGAATGTTCAAGCGCTGGCATTCTAAGCCGCTGGTTCGTGATGTTTACCAATACGTGATTAATCAACAAAGTGGGGGATTCAAGGGACAGCTGTAAGCGTAGCGCTACTTATCTGTAGATGTTTCATGGGGCGAGCTCGCGCTGAACTGGTCGTCTGAGAACTTGCTGGCCTAGACCGGGATTAGTGCTACTTTCACACCGATGCGGTCGCGGAGGGCGTCGTAGGCTGAATACACGTCGCTGAGTGCAAACTCGTGGGTCACAATCGCGTCAACGTTGAGCCCGTTTCTTGGCCAGAGGTGCGGGCCTGATCAGCGTCTCAAAGCCGAGCCTTCCAAACACTCATCGGGTCGGGCGTTTCGATCTGCAGTCGGGTGGTCAGCCAAGACGTTCCCAATCGTCTGCGTGAACCCAGCCGTTATCTGCGATCCAAGCTCATCACGTTACCGACTGCACCTGGTGCGACGGTTTTGTGTGTTTGAGCTCGGGTGTGTCGCGTGGGGTGTAGGTGGTGCGGTCGTGGGGGTGGTTTTTGTGCACCGACTGCACCTAGTGCGACGGTTTTGCGTGTTTGAGCCCGGATGTGTCGCGTGGGGCGTAGGTGGTGACGCTCACCAGCTGGTCGCTTCCTTATCGACGAGGCCGCCTCCACCGCAACCCGCTTAACCGCATCTGATGGCGGACCGGAACAGCTAATCATCCGGTAAAAACACACGGGGTGGGGGCGTCTCGGCAAGACGCCCCCACCCCGTATACAGCTTCAAAGCCGAAGAAGCGAGCCCTACAAGTTCGAATCTTTCACAGACTGCGTGAGCTTTTGATCGCCCTGGGCATACACAACGCACGCAATATGACGATCTCCGTCCTTCCAAGACTGTTCAGTCGGAACAAGCCACGATACATCCAACGATGACGTCACATAGTTTGACCCAACATAGTCGGTAAAAGAGGAAACGCACGCCTCTTCAGCCTGCGAGTTCAGTTTGGAAGCGCCAGGGAACGCATCATCAGCACCGTTTGGGTTTGTCTTAACAACGGCTGAAACCTCGCCCCGATGTTCCTCGGAACAGGACGTGCGATCGATCGTCACCGCCGTCTCTGTGTTCGGCAGCTGAATACAATCACCGACCTTCAAATCAAGGACAGACGAATTCGAACACCCTGCTATTAGCGCGACGGCTGAAACAGCGAACGCGCCCGCGCCGGTGGCGTGGGCCGTTCGGCCTCGTAAATTGGCGAACACTATCGTCACAGTCCAACTACCGCGTGAACGATGAAGTACACGATCGCCGCAACCGCCGCAGCAGCCGGAAGCGTCAAGAACCAACCGACCACGATGTTGCCAGCAACCCCCCAGCGGACAGCCGAGAAACGCTTCGTTGCACCCACACCAAGGATCGCCGACGTAATCGTGTGCGTCGTGGAGATCGGAGCATGAAGAACGAATGCGGACAGGTAGAGAACGATGGCGGAAACACCCTCGGCGACGAAGCCACGAGCCGGATCTAGATCGATGATCTTACGGCCGAGCGTACGCATGATGCGCCAGCCACCGGCATACGTGCCCAGCGAAATTGCACCTGCGGCAGCAAGTTTGACCCACAGCGGAATCATGATGTCACCCGTCACCGGGTCAATCACGTTGTGCGTCTCGCCGTAGCCACCGGCGATCAGCGCCATCACAATGACGCCCATCGTTTTCTGAGCGTCCTGCAGGCCGTGGCCAAGGGCCATTGCTGCAGCTGACAGAGTCTGAAGAATACGGAAGCGACGCATCGTGCGGTGATAGGGCAGATTTTGCAACAGTCTCATCAGGCCCTTCATGAGGAAGAAGCCCAGAAGGAAGCCGATCACCGGGGACGCGAACATCGGGATGACGACGTGCTGAAGAATTCCAATCCACTTCACCTGGGTTGCTGAAGCAAGGCCAGCGCCCACCAAACCACCAATCAAGGCGTGTGATGAGGACGATGGAAGCCCAAACCACCATGTGATCAGATTCCACACAACCGCACCGACCAGAGCGCCCAGCACAATCGCCAAGCCCTCTCTCTGTTGAAGAACGTCGGACGAATTCGTGTAGTGCGAGATATCGATGATGCCCTCACCGATAGTCTTTGCGACCTCCGTGCCCAAAAGTGCACCAATAATGTTCATGACAGCAGCCATGAGGAGAGCGGCTCGCGGGGTCAGTGCCCTGGTGGACACGGAAGTTGCGATTGCATTCGCCGCATCGTGGAAGCCGTTGGTGTAGTCAAAACCAAGAGCAATGATCACGACCAGCGAGACCAGGACCAGATTAAGATCCACGGGTCAGGACTCCTTCACCGCAATCGTTTCAACGCAGTTTGCGAGGTCTTCGAATGCGTCGGATGCCGATTCTAGGACCTCAACAAGGTCCTTCAGCTTGATGATCGTCACCGGATCAAGGCCGGAATCGAAGATCGAAGTGAGAGCGCGACGGTAGGTCGTGTCACCTTCGTTCTCAAGGCGGTTCAGCTCAACCCAGAAGTCGCGCATGTCCAGTGGGGACTTGAGGCCGGGGATCTGCTCTGCCGTCAGCGCTGCGCAACGAGTCAAGATATCGACCTGCTCGTGTAGAAGCGAGTGTACGTAGTCCGGTAGGTCGTTCAGACCGTACATGACGTAGAGGTCGCCGGCCTCGTCGATGAGGTCCATGCAGTCGTCGAGGCACGAGGCCAAGGCGCCAAGGTCTTCACGATCGAAGGGGGTGATGAAAGTCTGGTTGATGAGGTTCAAAATGTGGTGATTAATTTCATCACCGGAGTGTTCGACCTCGTGCAGTTGATCGCGCATTGCGACCTGTTCCTGCGGTGAGGAGTCAAGGATTGACGAAAGAATCGTCGTGCCGGAAACAAGGTTCGCGGCCTGCTGTGAATACAGGTCGAAGAAGGACGGGCCGTCAGCGGCCTTACGAAGTCCCACGATTTTTCCTCCTGAGGATTGGGGATGCGTTCCAAAACGCACTTACAGATTAAGGCACTCGAGGCGTTCAGATGAATGAAGGAAGACGAACGGATACCGACGCGCCACGTTTGTGAAGTGTTGCACACATGCTCACGGGACTTATCGCCCGCGCATTTTCCTCCACTATCTGGGATTATGGAACACGTAGAACAGGGGCGCACCCGTCGCCCTGGAATACCGAAAGCCTCAGGAGGCAAAATGTCCGTGACCGAACAGGATGTGCGAGCAGCAGCTCCGTCCAACGCTCCAGAAGACGTTCTCGCATGGGTTGCTAAGATCGCCGCGCTGACGACGCCTGACGCCATCGAGTTTGCCGATGGTTCGCAGGAAGAGTGGGATCGCCTGACCTCTCTCATGGTTGAGACTGGCATGTTCACCAAGCTCAACGAAGAGAAGCGTCCGAACTCCTTCCTTGCTCGCTCCAAGCCCTCTGACGTTGCACGTGTCGAGTCCCGCACGTTCATCTGCTCCGAAAAGGAAGAGGACGCCGGCCCGACCAACCACTGGGCAGACCCGACCGAAATGAAGGCCATCCTCAAGGAGAAGTTCACCGGCTCCATGAAGGGCCGCACGATGTACGTGATCCCCTTCTCCATGGGCCCGCTGGGCGGTCCGATCTCGCAGCTCGGCATCGAGATCACCGACTCCCCCTACGTTGTCTGCAACATGCGCATCATGACCCGCATGGGCACGGCTGCAATGGACCTCATCGCTGAAGGTGCAACCTGGGTTCCCGCCGTTCACTCCGTGGGCGTTCCGCTCGAAGAGGGCCAGGTTGATGACAACTGGCCGTGCAATGACGAAAAGTACATCACCCACTTCCCCGAGACCAACGAAATCTGGTCCTTCGGCTCCGGCTATGGTGGCAACGCCTTGCTCGGCAAGAAGTGCTTTGCTCTCCGTATCGCTTCGACCATGGCTCGCCGCGATGGCTGGATGGCAGAACACATGCTCATCCTGCGCCTGACCCGCACCGAGACCGGCCAGCAGTTCCACGTCACAGCTGCGTTCCCGTCAGCATGTGGCAAGACCAACCTCGCTATGCTCCAGCCGACCATCCCGGGTTACACCGTTGAGACCGTCGGTGACGACATCGCCTGGATGCGCCCGGGTCCGGATGGTCGCCTGTACGCAATCAACCCGGAAGCCGGCTTCTTCGGTGTTGCACCGGGCACCTCGTACGACACCAACCCGATGGCTATGGACACCATGCGCGCCAACTCCATCTTCACCAACGTCGCACTGACCGACGATGGCGATGTGTGGTGGGAAGGCATCGACGGCGAGGTCCCGGCACACCTGATCGACTGGCACGGCAACGACTGGACCCCCGAGTCCGGCGAGAAGGCTGCTCATCCGAACAGCCGCTTCACTGTCCCGGCATCGCAGTGCCCGATCATCTGCTCCGACTGGGAAGCACCTCAGGGTGTTGCCATTGACGCCATCCTCTTCGGTGGCCGTCGCGCCACCAACGTCCCGCTCGTTGCAGAACAGTACGAAGCAGCACACGGCGTCTTCATCGGCGCATCCGTTGCTTCCGAGGTCACCGCAGCAGCAACCGACGTCAAGGCCGGCTCGCTCCGTCACGACCCGTTCGCAATGCTCCCCTTCTGTGGCTACCACATGGCTGACTACTGGGGTCACTGGCTCGAGATGCAGGCAGAGCTTGGCGACAAGTTCCCGAAGGTCTACCAGGTGAACTGGTTCCGCAAGGACGAGAACGGCAAGTTCATGTGGCCGGGCTACGGTGACAATTCGCGCGTCCTCGACTGGATCGTCCGTCGTGCCGCTGGCGAGGTTGAGGCAATCGACGGTGTCACCGGTCGTTACCCGAAGTTCGAGGACTTCAACCTTGATGGTCTCGACATTGACGAGTCCGTGTGGGCCAAGCTCTTCGCGATCGATCTCGACGCATGGACCGCTGAGATGGACGACACCGAGGAATACTTCAAGAAGTTCGGTGACAAGCTCCCCAAGGAGATCACCGAGCAGCTCGCGAAGTTCCGTGAGCGCATCGCAGCAGCTCGCGCCTGATTTCAGGTAGCGCTCTAGCGCACGCGATCTATACCGGTGGTCGGACCCGATGGGTCCGACCACCGGGCTTTTATATGCAAACCGTGTTCTCGGTGGCCTGCGATAAAATTTGGGCATTAGCCCTAAGAAATACACACAATCGAGTGGGGAGGCCAACGGTGGCACCAACTATTTCCGCTGAAGAACTTGAAAAGGCTGGGGAGCTTTTAGGGCGAGTCTCCGACATTTTCTCTTCGAAAGTTGTCGGCCAGCACGACCTCAAGCGTGCACTGATGGTGGGTCTGCTGACTCGTGGTCACATCCTGATCGAGTCCGTCCCCGGCCTGGCGAAAACGACTGCCGCCCAAACGCTTGCCTCCGCTGTCTCCGGTTCGTTCCGTCGAATCCAGTGCACACCTGACCTGATGCCTAACGACATCGTCGGTATGCAGATCTGGAACCAGGCAACCGCAGAAATGACCACTCAGCTTGGTCCTGTCCACGCAAACTTCGTGTTGATGGACGAAATCAACCGTTCCAGCGCGAAAACCCAGTCCGCGATGCTTGAAGCAATGGCGGAATATCAGACAACGATTGGTGGCGTGAACTATCCGCTTCCCCAGCCGTTCATGGTGATGGCCACCCAGAACCCGATCGAGGAAGAAGGCACGTACGTTCTTCCCGAGGCTCAGATGGACCGCTTCCTTTTGAAGCAGGTCATTACATATCCCCAGCCACGCGAAGAACTTGAGATCCTGACCCGCATTGAGTCTGGCCAGATGGCGAAACCCTCAACGGGTGACCCGATTTCGATCGAGGAGCTGGTGGGTCTGCAGGACACCGTTCAGAAGGTGTTTGTCCACGACACGTTGAAGGGCTACATCGTAGACTTGATGAACACGACCCGCGGTTCCGGGCCCGTTCCGTTGCCAGCGTGGGCAAATCATGTGCGGGTGGGTGCGTCTCCGCGCGGTGGTATTGCGTTGATGCGTGCCGCTCAGGCCATTGCGCTCCTTGAAGGTCGTCATTTTGTTGTTCCCGACGATGTGAAGGCCATGCGTTATTCGGTGCTCCGCCACCGCATTATCCGCACGTTCGATGCGTTGGCTGACGATGTGTCGGTTGAAGGCCTGATTGATGCTGTCTTCAACGCTGTCCCTGTTCCGTGAGCCCCGCTTCATGTTATTTCGGTCGAATTCTAGGAAGCTGATACGCTGTCATGCCCGTTCGTAGTCGCGAGATCCACGCGTTGTCGTCGCGTGCGCGCTTGCCGATCATGCGCAAACTGCTGTCCATCATGGATGGGCAGCATTCCGGTGCGCGTCCGGGCCGTGGCTGGGATTTTCTTGATCTTGCCGAATATCATGCGGGCGATGACGTCCAGGATATTGATTGGGCTGCGACCGCTCGTACAGGGCAGGCGATTATTCGTCGCTATGAGTCGACGGCTAACCTGCAGGTTGTCCTGCTGGTCGACACGGGGCGTTCGATGGGGGCGCTTGCTCCATCGGGCGAGCCGAAGATTGATGTTGTCGCCAGTGCCTGTGAGGCGATCGCATGGTTGGCGGTAGCGCGTGGCGATCAGTTGGGTGCGATTTCAGGGGATAGTCAGAAGATCACGATTTCCCCGGCGCGTTCAGGTAATGCCTACGCGGAGATGCTTCTGCGACGGCTCAGCCCGACGATCACGCTTGAAACACCCGCGTCGAATGTGACGGCGCTTCTTGAGCGAGCGTGTGTTGCGATTCGTCGTAGGTCCCTGATTGTTCTGGCAACGGATTCGCTCCAGCCTGAGCCAGGTTCGCAAGCGGATGCAGTCTTAGCGAAGCTGACGCGCAAACATGCGGTGATCGTGGTGTCTGTGAATGATATGAATCCGATGGACTTGCCGAAGGGAACTCGCATTGTCGATGTCGATCAGGGGCCGTTGCCGGATTTCCTGTTGGGTGACACGCAGTTGGCTGACCAGGCGAAGTTGATCGTGTCGGCTAGGCGTCAAGAGGTCGCGTCCCTACTGGATCATCGCGGTGTGATCCGAGTGTCGGTTTCGGGCTCGAAGGACGTGCCGCGTGCTCTGATGAGCGCCCTCGAAAGGGGGATTCGTGTCAGGTAACATTCTGGACGGTGTTCGCGAGCCGGTCGTGTATCCCGAGTGGATGTGGGTTGCCGGTCTCATTCTGTTCCTCGTCATCGTCGCGTGGATTGTGGCGTGCCTTGTCCGCTGGTGGAAGTCGGATGCGAATCGTCCGCGGGGCCTGCGTGATCTGAGCGCTGAGCAACGTCGTGCATACCGTGACAATCTTGTGCAGATCGAAGCGAATTTCTTCGCCGGAGAATGGAACGAATCCGAGGTTCACTTGGCGGTTGCGGGCTTGATGCGCGCGCTGGGGACCGAGCGGACGGGGCGCAATCTTGAGTCCGCGACGGTCGCTGAGATTCGCGCGCTCGTGCCGATGTGGCCGGCGTACGTGCATCTGATGGAGCGCTGCGTCGAACCCTCGTTCTCCGGCCAACCGACGCGCAAGTGGGTGTCGACGCTTCTTGAGTCAGCGTTGAAGGTGATCGATCAGTGAAGTTCACCTTTTTCGTTGTTCTCGTTATCGGAGCCGCCCTGGTCGCGTTGGTCGTTGGGTGGAGGCGTGCGGCCTCGTCCTCTATCGCGAATGATTCACGAGGCTGGGTGGCGCATTCCGGCTATATCTCAACGTTGCCCGGCTTTAAACGCCTGGTCAGGCGTAGTCGCATCATGCTTGCGGGCGCGATTGTCTTTTTGAGCTTGGGCATTGTCGGCGTGGCATTCAGTGCCGGGGCACCCATTGATCGCGTGATCCAGGATGAGAAGACGGCGTCACGTGACATTGTTTTGTGCCTGGATACGTCGGGGTCGATGATCCCCTACGACGGGAATATCGGCGATGCTTTTTCGCGGATTGTTCAGCATTTTGCAGGCGAAAGAATCAGCTTGAACCTGTGGAATTCTCGCACGTTGGTGAAGTTCCCGCTGACGAACGACTACGACCTTGCGGTGTCTGAGCTCGACGAGATGAGCCGAATCATGAAGGAAGGCTACCTGGGTGAAAGCGCCGACGGCGTGTATGTCACGCAGGAGCTGATTGACTACACGGCGGCGACCCTTGACGACGAAGAAGAAGCCGCGTCGCTTGCAGGCGACGGCTTGGCGTCGTGTGTGCTGAGTTTTGACCACTCCGGCGAAGACCGTTCACGTCTGATTCTTTTTGCCACGGATAACGAGATCAACGGTCCGCAGATTTACACGCTTGCTCAGGCGTTTGATTTTGCTCATCAGCAGAACGTTCAGGTGACCACCCTGTATCCCGGGGATGGTGACCTGCTGACCACCGAGGGTGAAGAACTGAAAGAGCTGACCGAAGACAACGGCGGTGTCTTCTATGATGCCTCCGACGCTGCGAGCGTCCAAGGGATCATCCAAGAAATCGAATCTCTACAGCGCATCGAATTGTCCGAGCATGCGAAGGTTCTTGAGATCGATAAGCCGGCTGGCTTCCTCAGTCTTGCCGCTGTTGGCATTATCGGGTTCCTCGGTCTGCTTGCGATCGGGAGGCTCTGACATGTTCTTCCGTCCCGTGTTTTCTTTAACAGCTTTCATTCTTGTGGCGCTTGTTGGATTCGCGCTGGTCCTGCTTGGGCTGAAGCGAGGTACTCGCACATCGAAACGTGAAGCCGCCAGACGTGCCACGATCGTTGCTCTGTTGGTCTTTATGATGGCGGGCCCCTCCATTCCTGGCAAGGCAAGTGACGTTGGCTCGGCGGCCGAAGCGTGGATTGTCATCGACCGGACAGGATCGATGGCGGGTGAAGACTGGGATGGCGATCGGCCTCGAATCGAGGGTGTCAAACAGGACGTTCAGACCATCCTTGATGCAATGCCGGGTGCTCGCATCACGATCATGGTCTGGGATTCGAATGTCAGCACGGTTCTCCCTCTGACGACGGATCGGGATGCTGCCGACAGCTATCTGACGAACCTGCGTCAGGAGCTTTCTGACTCGTCCCACGGGTCGACACCGAATCGTCCGGCTTCAGCTCTTTTCAGTGCGCTGTCTGACGCTGAAGAACAAGATCCGGACGCAATCCGTGGGCTTTTCGTCTTCTCTGACGGGGAAAGCTCGAATGAAGACGTCTGGAGTCCCATCGACGACATGAGTACGTCTTCGTGGGGGTTGATGAGCCGATACGTCGACGGTGGTGCGATCATCGGGTACGGCACGAAAGAGGGTGGGCCGATGAAGGTGCGTCGCCTGACGGGTGACGCACAGGAGCGCGGATACACCGAAGACTCTCAGTCGGGCGATCAAGCAGATGAAGTGGTCGAAGACGAGTACATTCGCGATGGTTCCGAGCCGGATTCTCCGATCGCGATTACGCGCATTGACGAGGACGCCTTGAAAGACATTGCCGAGCAAACGGGGCTGACGTACATCCACTCGCCGGCAACTGCCGAGGTCAAACAGGCTGCGTCGACTCTGGATGAAAACTCGCAGGTAGTGGCCACTCAGCGAGCCCAAGTGAAGGCAGCACGCTACCTGATTTGGCCGTTTGCCCTGTTCTTGGGCGGAATGCTTCAGTGGGAAACCGCGATCGTTGCAGGTAAAGCCCGAAACATGAGGAGGGCTCGTGCCATCTAAGAAGAACACCCGTAAGGCGAATAAGTACGAGGTCGCGCTTCCCTTCGGTGGGCGTACTGCCGGTGATCCTGAACGCCAGCCTGTTCCGGCAAAGCGGGAGCGAACAAAGGATGATCTGCGCATACTCCTCTGGTCTGCGCCCCTCATTGTCATTGCTAGCCTGATTGCGTCGTTCCTTGTGGGGCTTCCCGTCTGGTCTCATCACACGCGAGACCAGTGGCAGGCGGGCGAGTACACCCAGGCAACGGGCGAGTATTCAACGCAACGTACGTTGACGACCTACGGGCCAGAGTCATGGGTGGCGCATTACAACGTGGGCACGTCTCTTTTGAAAGAGGGCAAAGCAGGTCAGGCGCTCAGCGAATTGCAGATTGCTCTTGAAGGCGTCCCGAAGGCTACACAGGACGAAGAGGGGCACATTCAAGCCTTCTCTTACGAGTGTCAGGTGCGTATTAACACTGCTCTTGCGCTCGAGGTATTGGGCGACCAGGCGACGGAATCCGGCAAGGGCGATGAAGCGGATCAGAATTACCAGCAGGCGGATGAAATGCTTGTTGCGTGCACTCTTGATTCCCGGCCGCAAGACACGTCGGATCCGCAGGATCAGTCCTCCGGTGGCCGAGGGGGCCAAGGTGGCGATCACGGTCAGTCTGGCGATTCCGACCAATCGAGTTCGTCGCAGTCCGGTTCGTCTTCGGATAACGAGGCCGACCGGCAGGGCGGAGACTCTCAGCCTGACCAGGGGTCGGGTGACGGATCTGCTGATCAGGAAGAATCTTCCCAATCTGAGCAGGCAAGTAGGGCTCGCGAGCGCTTGAAGAATAAGCGTCAGCGCGCACAAGGTAAGCCTGATAAGTCGAATAATTCGCAGAGCAGCGACTCTTCGGGCCAGAGTTCTTCCGGTGGCGGTCAAGAACAGAGTCAGCAGGGTGATTCGTCGGACCGGGAGGGCGATGAAGAATCGAAGCCATTGACCCCAGAAGAACAACGTCGTCAAGAAATTGAACGTCGATTGCGTCGTAGCACTGACGTTGATGAAGATTCGTCTGCGACTACTCGGACCGGCGATTCGAATGGCGCATGGTAGGTCGGATCCGGCCTCGTCAATCACGAAACTGAGCGGCGCGGAAGGTGGATTCGTGGCACGTCCCACGTTGGGCGGAATTGGACGAGTGTCGCGCCAGTTCGCAAACATCGATAGGCTGAAGCCATGAAGGTCCTCTTAGTGGGAAATGGGGGGCGCGAGGTCGCCCTCGCCCGAAACCTCGTACGTACTGCATCTTCATCTGATCCGGTTGAACTGATTGTTCAGGCGGGTAACCCGGGGCTTGAACCACTGGGGCAATCACTTGTATTTAACCCGCTGAATCCGGATGATGTCGCTGTGCGCGCGAAGGGTCGCGGAGTGGACCTGGTTGTTGTTGGCCCTGAGGCTCCTCTTGTCGCCGGCGTCGCTGACGCTGTGCGCGCTGAAGGTATCCCGGTTTTTGGCCCGTCGAAGGTTGCTGCTCAACTTGAGGCGTCCAAGGCATTCGCTAAAGAGGTCATGGAAGTAGCTGGTGTTCCGACCGCTCGCGCTTTCACCTGCCGTACGACCGAAGAGGCCGAGGCTGCGTTCAACGAATTCGGCGCTCCCTACGTGGTGAAGGATGATGCGCTTGCCGCTGGCAAGGGTGTTGTGGTGACTGATGATCGCAATGTGGCGCTTGCTCACGCAACCACCTGCCTGAACCATGAAGATGGCGTTGTCTTGGTTGAGGAATACTTGGATGGCCCCGAGGTCTCTCTGTTCTGCGTCAGCGATGGCACGACTGTTGTTCCGCTAGTTCCCGCTCAAGACTTCAAGCGTGTTGGCGACGGAAACTCCGGTCCGAATACGGGTGGCATGGGTGCGTACACGCCGCTTCCGTGGCTGGATGACTCGGTTGTCGACGAGGTCGTGAAGACTGTTGCTCAGCCGACCGTTGACGAGATGGCTCGTCGCGGAACCCCGTTCGTGGGGCTGCTTTACTGCGGTCTGGCAATGACGTCGAAAGGTATTCGCGTCGTCGAATTCAATGTTCGCTTCGGTGATCCTGAGACGCAGGTTGTTCTTGAACGCCTCGATTCGTCACTTGCTGACCTGCTCTACGCCGCGGCGAGGGGAACGCTTGCTCATTTGCCTGCTCCCATCTGGTCCCCGGATGCGGTGGTCACGGTTGTGATGGCATCGGGTGGCTACCCGGACACACCCGATACCGGACATGAAATCACAGGCATTGAGGACGCGGAAGCTGTCGACGGCGTGCATGTTATTCACGCGGGTACTCGTTTTGAGATCACATCTTCGGCGGAGGAGGTTGCACTGGGGTGTTGCGGGTTCGAACCCGACGAAATGCTGGTGAATTCCGGTGGGCGTGTGTTGGACGTCGTGGGACGCGGCGCAACCGTTGAAGAAGCCAGAGCCAAGGCCTACGAGGGCGTCGATTGGATCAGCTTCGCTGGTGAGCATCACCGTAAAGACATTGCAACCTGGCCGGCCGAGCTAGACGCTAAGAACTGAACTGAATAGAGACGGAGGACGCGTAATGACTGCTATGGAACTTCCAGGATGGAAACATGTGTCCTCCGGCAAGGTGCGTGACATCTACGCGCCCGCTGATCAGGAAACACCTGACCGTCTTCTTCTGGTGACGTCGGACCGCATCAGCGCCTACGACTACATTCTGCCGTCGGAAATCCCCGGCAAGGGCAAGGTGCTGAACCAGCTTGCTCTCTGGTGGATGGAACAGCTACGCGACGTGATTGAAAACCATATCATCACTGCTGAAACTGATGCCACAGATCCTTTGAGCGTTCCGGCTCCCCTCGTTGGTCGATCAGTGGTTGCCAAGGCTCTGAATATGATTCCGATCGAGTGCGTCGTTCGCGGATACCTGACGGGTTCCGGCTTGGTCGAATACAAAGAGTCGGGCACCGTTTGCGATATCGCTCTTCCCGAGGGTCTGGTTGAAGCCTCGCGCCTCGAAACCCCGATCTTTACTCCCGCTGCCAAGGCGGAACTGGGCGATCACGACGAAAACATTTCCTTCGGACGCGCAGCTGAAATGGTCGGCGAAGAACTTGCGTCTCGCCTGCGCGACGTTTCTATCGCCCTGTATGAAGGTGCTCGCGAAATCGCTGCCGAGCGCGGTGTCATCATCGCCGACACCAAGTTTGAATTCGGGCTGGATCCCGCAACAGGCAACCTGGTCCTGGGCGATGAAATCCTGACCCCTGATTCCTCGCGATTCTGGCCCGCCGACCAGTGGCAGCCCGGCCAGATCACCCCGAGCTTCGATAAACAGTACGTTCGCGACTGGCTGACCAGCGCCGAATCCGGATGGGACAAGAAGTCGGGAGAAAACCCGCCCGTCCTTCCGGAATCCGTTGTGACCGCAACTCGCGACCGTTACATCGAAGCGTTTGTTCGCCTGACCGGCGAAGAACCGACACTATAACCATCACCACCAATTAAGCGGGTCAAGCCCGTCACCCAACACGCGGAAATTCCGCACGCACAATAGGAGGACGCCGTGGGGCGAATCATCGTGGAAGTGATGCCGAAGCCGGAAATCCTGGATCCCCAGGGTAAGGCAGTGGGATCTGCACTTCCGAGGCTTGGAATCACAAGCTTTGCTTCTGTTCGCCAGGGCAAGTGCTTCCACCTGACGGTTGACGGCCCGGTCACCGAGGAACTTCTCGCGGATGCCCGCAAGGCAGCTGAAGAAGTTCTGTCGAACCCGATCATCGAAGATGTTGTCCGCGTCGAGGCGCTGGATGAAGGCGAGGCCACCAAGTGACCCGCATTGGTGTTGTTACCTTCCCGGGAACCTTGGATGACCGGGATGCTGCGCGCGCCGTCCGCCTTGCCGGTGGCGAGCCCGTCGCTCTTTGGCATAAGGATGCCGACCTGCACAGCGTTGACGCGGTCGTCATCCCCGGTGGTTTCTCCTACGGCGACTACCTGCGGTGTGGCGCAATTGCTGCGACTGCTCCCGTGATGGGTGAAATTGTCGATGCAGCCGGTAAGGGTATGCCCGTTCTTGGCATCTGCAATGGCTTCCAGGTTCTCTGCGAAGCGCACCTGCTTCCCGGCGCTCTGATCCGTAACGATCATCAGAAATTCTTCTGCCGCGACCAGGAACTGCGCGTCGAAAACGCCGATACCGCGTGGACGCGTGCGTTTAGCGCTGGCGAGCACTTCACGGTTCCGCTGAAGAACGGTGAAGGCAACTTCCAAGCCTCCCCGGCTGAGCTGGAGCGCCTCGAAGGTGAAGGCCACATCGTCTTCCGCTACATCGGCCTGAACCCGAATGGTTCCGCGAACGATATTGCTGGCGTGACAAATGCTGCGGGCAATGTCGTTGGTCTGATGCCGCACCCCGAACACGCGACCGAAGCGGGCTTTGGTCCGCTGGCCACGAAGGATGGCGTGTACTCCGGACACGGTGGTACCGAAGGCCTGAAGATCTTCCAGTCCGCCCTGATGGGCTTAGTGGGGTAATCCGACGTGCGGCCTCGTGAATAGATACGAGGCCACGCCCGCTGAATTTTTCACGAAACGTTCATAGACGCGAACCGAAACGTGCGTAACGAATGGAGCAGGTATGACCGCGAAGGTCAAAGCAGAGAATCCTCGGGAATTGCCGGATACGACAGAAGATGCGGCCGCAACCCCCACGAAAGATATGCCCTGGAAAGAACTGGGCCTGAAGGAAGACGAATACGCCAAGATCTGCGAGATATTGGGTCGTCGCCCCACGAACGCTGAGCTGGCGATGTACTCCGTCATGTGGTCAGAGCACTGCAGCTACAAGTCATCGAAGAAGCACCTCGCTGAGCAGTTCGGCGAGCGCACCACCGAAGAAATGAAGCGCCACCTGTTGGTCGGCATGGGGCAGAACGCTGGCGTCGTCGACATCGGTAACGGCTGGGCGGTGACCTTTAAGGTTGAGTCGCACAACCATCCGTCGTTCGTTGAACCCTACCAGGGTGCTGCAACCGGCGTCGGCGGTATTGTCCGCGACATTATCTCCATGGGCGCGCGCCCGGTCGCCGTCATGGATCAGCTACGTTTCGGCGCGGTTGACCACCCGGATACCCCGCGCGTCGTTCACGGTGTGGTTTCCGGCGTGGGTGGCTACGGCAACTGCCTCGGCCTGCCGAATATCGGTGGTGAAACCGAATTTGACCCGTCCTACCAGGGCAACCCGCTGGTCAATGCGCTCTGCGTCGGTACCCTGCGCCACGACGACATTCACCTGGCAAACGCAACCGGTGAAGGCAACCTGGTTGTCCTCTTCGGCGCGCGCACCGGCGGTGACGGCATCGGTGGCGCATCGATTCTGGCGTCCGAAACCTTCGAAGACGGCATGCCCGCCAAGCGTCCCTCCGTGCAGGTCGGTGACCCCTTCATGGAGAAGGTCCTCATCGAATGTTGCCTCGACCTGTTCAAAGCGGACGTCGTTCAGGGTATCCAGGACCTCGGTGCCGCAGGTATTTCCTGCGCCACCTCCGAGCTGGCCTCTAACGGCGATTCTGGTATGCACGTCGACCTTGAGAACGTGCTGTTGCGTGACCCGACCCTGACCGCAGGCGAAATCCTGATGTCCGAGTCGCAGGAACGCATGATGGCGATCGTGACCCCCGAAGACAAGGAACGTTTCTTCGAGATCATCAACAAGTGGGACGTCGAGGCGTCGATCATTGGCACGCTGACCGGTGACGGTCGCCTGACCATCGACCACTTCGGACACCGCATCGTCGACGTTGACCCGAAGACCGTTGCCCATGACGGCCCGGTCTACGACCGTCCCTACGCCCGCCCAGCATGGCAGGACGAACTGCAGGCGAACACGTCCGCATCCCTGAAGCGTCCCGAAACTGGTGGAGAACTGCTCGCGGATATCAACGCGGTGATCTCCAACGTTAACCAAGCCTCTAAGGCTTGGGTCACCGATCAGTATGACCGCTACGTGCAGGGCAACACCGCTCTTGCTCAGCCCGATGATGCCGGCGTTATCCGCGTCGACGAAGAAACCGGTCTCGGCGTTGCCCTGGCCACCGACGCAAACGGCTGGTATACGAAGCTCGATCCTCGTGAAGGTGCGCTACAAGCACTCGCGGAATCCTACCGAAACGTCGCCATCGTTGGCGCCGAACCGGTCGCGATTACCGACTGCCTCAATTTCGGTAACCCCGAAGACACCGACGCCATGTGGCAGCTGGTTACCGCAATGACGGGTCTGGCCGACGGCTGCATCGAATTGGGCGTGCCCGTCACCGGCGGTAACGTGTCACTCTACAACTCGTCCGGTACCGAGAAGAACCTTCCAACCTCGTCGATTAACCCGACGCCGGTTGTGGGTATGCTCGGCATCATGAAGGACGTGACGCGTGCGAACCCGTCCGGCTTCACCGAGGAAGGCCTGGCAGTCATTCTGCTCGGCCAGACTCAAGAGGAACTCGACGGTTCCGCGTGGGCACGTATCTGCCACGATCACCTGGGCGGTCGCCCGCCGAAGGTGGATCTGAAGGCTGAAGTTGCCCTCGGCAACGTGGTCCGTGCCCTGTCCGAGGCCGATGGTCCGGATGGTCGCCCGCTGATCCGCTCGGCACACGACCTGTCGAACGGTGGCTTGGCACAGGCTCTCGTTGATTCGGTGCTCCGCTTCGGAATTGGCGGTGCCTTCGACCTGACCGGTGCACAGGGTCAGAACGGTCTGAGCGACTTCGACATGCTCTTCTCCGAGTCGCAGGCACGAGCGATCATCGCCGTTCCTGAAGGTGCACTTGACGCGGTCTACGCTGCCTGCCAGGCAGAAGGCATTGACTTTGCTCGCATCGGTACGACCGGTGGTGACATGCTGGTTCTTCACGGCTCTGATCTGCTCGCTGACTCGGGAGAGTCTGTTGGTTGGATCGCCGACCTGGACGACCTTCGCGCTCAGTCAGAAGCTGCCCTGCGAGACCGATTCTGAAATACGACTGAACTCATACGGCCCGGGGTGGGTGCACAAACCGCACCCACCCCGGGTCTGTGTTGTATTGGTATACCGTTAATGCGATGGTGCCCGGACTAACACCGACAGTGAGCATCGCGAGGAATGAATGAGAAAAGAGACGAGAGTCTCGCCTTGCTTATGATTCGTTTTGGGGGTAGCCCTGATTCTTCCCTGAACACCGGCGTGATCGCTACACTTTGTCGACGTGAAGGGTGAAACTGGTTCCAGTTCATCCCAAAAACGACTGACTGGAGCATGACGTGACCACTGGTATGACGAATACGGCGGAGAATTCCGATCACAATGATTCTTCATTACCTGCCCCAACTCCCACAACAGGCGAATGTGGACCCGCTGGTATTAAACGAGTTATCGCAGCTTGGGCAGTTCATGGTCTGACCATGTCGGGCCTTGTCTTTGCCTGCCTCGCGGCCGTCGCGCTTGTTGAAGGTCAGATCAAACTGATGTGGCTATGGCTGGGCATCTCCATGATCGTCGACGGCGTGGATGGCACGTGTGCACGTAAAGCCTGCGTACGCCAAGTGATCCCGTGGTTCGACGGGTCGGTTCTGGATAACATCATCGACTACATCACGTGGACGTTCCTGCCGGCAGTATTCATGTACCTTTACCTGCCGTTTGGTCCGAAGTGGGTTGCGATGCTGATGGCGATCGTCGCAACCGTGTCCTCGGTGTTCTGCTACGCCAACGATGGGGAAAAGTCGAGCGACAACTACTTCGTCGGCTTCCCCGCAGCCTGGAACATCGTTGCCGTGACGATGTACATTACCCAGTCGCCGGCGTGGATGAACGTCGTGACAACGCTGATGCTGGCGGTATTGACCTTGGTTCCCCTCTATTTCACGCATCCGATGCGAGTAGAGAAGAACCGCACCTCGAACATCATCGTCACAGTCATCTGGATTGCCGTCACCTGTTTCATGGTCGCAGTCTTCCCCACTATCCCGATGTGGGCGAACATCATCTTCTGGATTTCATCCGCGTGGTTCCTCTTCACCGGGTTCGTGCGCACCTATCAGGGACCCGCCGTTTCTGCGAAGTGACTTCAGGGCAGTGAGATCAGCCGAGTGACGCTTTAACTCACCGAATTCACAAGCGTGCGTTTCACGACGCGGTCGCGCCACCAGCGGAATCCTTCTAACGCGATGGCGCCAATAATCATCGCGGCGACGAACACGATCACCATTGGTGGATAGTGACGCCCGTGCATCCAGAAATACACGTAGGGGGACACGAAGGTCACGATAGTGACAATCAACCCCATGACGCGTTTAAAGAACGTGCGACCAGCAACCATCGCCAGAACGCCCCATGTGTAGGGAATAGCGGTGATCATGTCGATCGACCAGAGAACCCAGACTTTCCCGTGGAACCCCGGAACAAAAGCAACCGGTAGTGCCCGCAGTGACGAGTAGACGAACACAACCAGGTAGGCCAAGAACGTCGGATTGACCATCATTCGAATAGCGAATGAGCGGTCACGGAAAGCCACGCCAGCCTCCCGCAAGGCATGGATGGCGGTTCTCGTCGCGCGGAGAGAATCCGCGCCCGTAAGAACACGCTGCAGATACCGGCGAGTGACCTCAGACGTCTTCCACTGATTGATCAGAGCAATCGGGTTGATAGCAACCGGCAAAGATCCGTCGTCCAACGGAACGCCCGCAACTCGAACAAGCGCGGGGTCGCCAGCAAAAGTACGGAGCTTCTCTAACAGGTGCGCGGGCAAGATTCCCAGCCACAACGTCTGACGCCGTTCGACAGCTTCACGCAGTCGGTGACCGAACGCATGTCCCCAGGAGTCAAGGGAAAAGAACGAGTCTGTTACCTCATCGGCTAAATCGCCAAGGTCATCGAAGAACTGCGTACGACGTGCGCTGATTTCACCAATACGATCAGCGCCTGACAGTTCCAGCAGAACGTCGGCATCCCAGCAGTAGCGCGAGGCCTCGGGAATATCGGCGACACTTGCGGGGATGAAGAGTCTATCGACAGCTGAAGGAGTGTACGAGGCGCATGGAGGCATAGTGCCTGCTGGCTTTTCAGCGTCGCTTGGGCGCTCAACAGAGCCTGCCTGGTTCATGCATCTCCTTAATAAATGAGGAGCGAAGCTTTAGCCCCGCATCATCGATGGGCACTCTATGAGCGACTTTACGTGTCTAGCCTGTCTGAGAGTAGCGAATAAAGATATAGGGGTCTACCCGCATTCAGCCCCGAAAATGCCGGGCGACTACGATTGCACTATGGCTAACCGGAAGATTCCAACCGATCAGGGCATGAATGCTCTGCGCACGTGGATGCGTGAGCGGGATGAAACGAAACGTGCCATTCTTTTAACAGCGGTGCGTTTCACTCTTGAGGAACTCGCAGTTTTACACCCCGGCCGTTCGGTCGAGGTGCGTGTCCCAC
Source organism: Schaalia turicensis (assembly GCF_019380255.1). NCBI lineage: Bacteria > Bacillati > Actinomycetota > Actinomycetes > Actinomycetales > Actinomycetaceae > Schaalia > Schaalia turicensis. The sequence continues at coordinate 1,629,588 of NZ_CP048928.1, read as the reverse complement.
CTGCGGGCGCGGTTCAGATTATTACGGGTACAACGCATCGTCGTGGGACGCCACCCGCAGTCGTCGAAACGACTATGCAGGTGTGGTTACAACTGGCCACAGGCATCATTACCTGGGACGAAGCAACAGGGGATGGGCGCGTTCAGGCGACCGGTGAGCGCACTGACCTGACCACGTTCTTCCCCGTTATTCCGGGGTTGAAAGCTGATCGCGACTCCGCGCTGTAGCAATCACGGCTGAGTCAAAGGGGACATCAAGTCCAGAGCCACGCCCGAGTGATCACGCCGAAGCGCTCAGATTCAGCGTCTGAAAAAGAGCTGTCAGTCCTCAATCTGAGGAGCGCGCGGACCGTACCACTTCTTGGCGCCTCGCAGAGCATAACGCTGAGCAACCGCTACGATCGCCGCCGACGTAGCGGCGAAGAGAACCAGCGACACCATCGCGGCCTCGTCATCGTCTTCACGCGGAATATCGTGTCCCGTCACCAGCTTCCAGCCGAGCTCAGTGACCTTTCCTGCGGCAAGAGCAGAAAGAGCCATCGCTCCAGCGCTTGCAATCTTCCAGCCGAAATCCTCCATGGGACACTCCAATTCTGTCGACAACACACCACGTGCGGTAAATTCCTGCTTCAATCATGCCCCACGACACGTGAAGAGTGCACCCGAGTGCCACGATTCCACACGCGAGCCGTAGACTTGGGGTGTTGGGATCCAGATCCGAGGAGCTTAAAGTGAACCTGCGTCGCGTAATGCCCACATCCGTCGCAATTGTCGTGATGTGCATGGCGCTGAGCGCATGCTCTTCGTCCATCGGCTCAGGAACCGACCCGTTCTCGCGACCGATCGGCTCATCTCCACACTCGTCCGACTCCACATCCGGCCAGCAGTCCGAGAACGCCTCCACCCTTGGCGCCCCCGAACCGTCCAAAGGAACAGGCACTATCACCATCGGTGTCACTCAGGCAGAAAAACTTCCCGACTCAGTTATTGAGGCGTTCCACCAAGCAACCGGCTACGACGTCGCGCAACAGGTGATTGATTCCGCCTTCGCTCTCGATGGCCAGCACATCGATGCAGTGCTCGGAATCGACAGGCCGAGCCTCGTGAATTCTTCAGCACAACTGGCGACGGACGCACTCTTCTCTCTGACGCCAACCCCGGGCACCGAAGTAGCCGCAACCGCCTCGGCGTTGGCGTACGGGCGCAACGACGTGTGCGTCCTCATCGACAAAGCCTGGATGAGCGTCAACGGATATGCCCTCCCAAGTGGACTCGAAACGCTACGCAATCCCGGTGATGCGGCCTCGCTGATTGTCCCCGACCCCGTGTCATCCGACATCGGGCGAGCGTTCATCGACGGCGTCGCCACCTCCTACGGCGAAGGATTCGGCCAGTGGGTGGGCGCGCTCAAAGCCGCTTCGGTGATGATCGAAAACGACGAGGCCGCCTTAGCCACATGGACAGGAACCTCGCTCACGGGCGGAGTTGAAGCACAAAAAGACGCCACAGAACTCAGTGGAGCCCAAACGGTCGTCGCACCCGCGAAAAACGACTGCCCTACATGGTCGGCTCCATGCGCGAACTTGCTCGCACAACGTCGAACACCGGCATCGAATCCCAGGGCGTCGCAATGGGAAGCAGCTGTGTCACCCGATACCTGTACATTGCGCCCACCGCGCAGACCACCCAGCTTGACGGTGTCCGCTCCCTAGCCGCGTGGCTCTTGAGCTGGGACGGGCAACACGCGCTAGCGCAGGACGGAGTCGTCTACCCGCTGGAAGAAAGCGCCGGCGAAAACACTCCGGCCAGCTGGTTTATGACCCCTCAAGACGATGCCATCACCGTCAACGAGCCGTCCTCCAATGCCGCGACGTGGGCGCTCGACCAGTGGAGTAGCGCGCTCGCGGGCTGAACGTCAGTCAGCCAGCATCTGCGGGTCCACGCGACATTCCGCGCCGATCTTCATCGGAGCGATCGTGCCTGCTGCACGCATTTCCTCCAGGCGTGGGACCAAGCGGTCGACCACGTGCCACGGGTCAAGTGTGTTGAGGTAAATGCGTGTGCCGCCCTCGAAACCTGCCAGCGTCGAAATGCGCCACTTGAGCAGGATCCTCCACCGCATCAGCGTGCGAACCGTGGGCGGACGATGGTACCACTCTTCGTTGCAGGGAACATCGGCGCCGGTCGCAGCGTGGACCGCGTGCAACAGGTCGGAAACGGCGCGAAGTTGCTCTTCGGAAGCTTCCCACGGATTGCGCGGGGAATGCAGGGGCCAAATAGCGACGCCTGGGAAACGATGTCCGAAGCCCGCCATCGCGATCGCATGGTCGTTCTGCGCAATCAGCAGTTTGCGCGTGGCGGCGACGGTCAGAATATCGTCGTAAATATCTGGCTGGGAGCGCAGGCGGTTCAGTTCGGCTTCCGTCTGCACCGAGAAGTCGTCGATCGCCACCAACTGCTTGTGCAGGTGGTCGAACGAGGCTCCCGCGGGCTTCAACCAATTCTGGAACGCAGCGACGTAGCGAACATTCGGGTCAAGGGTGTACAGGTCCGCCATCGTGCGCGTTGTGAACGCCGTGTACTGGAAGTGCTCTTCGGGAGTCATTGTGCCTGAACCAGCAAGCTGCGTTGTGTCCTTCGCGCCATCGATGTAGTGGCGTCGGGCAACGATCAGGTCGTGGCCACCGGAGAAGAAGCCATTCGCCTGTTGTAGCTTGTCAGAATCCGACATTGCGTCGATTTCGCCATCGCTGACACCTGAGGCCGACAGGCGAGCGTGCACCACGCGCATCACATGGTCGTAGCCTTCGGAGGATGCCAAGTATTCCGCCATGCGACGGTGTTCAGCTTCGCTGGGAACGTGGCCGTGGTTCAGATGCCAGTAGTTGTAGGACACGATTTCGAACAGGTTCGGGATGCGACGGAACTCCGCTGTCGTCGTGGAAAGCTGGTCAGCGGGAAGTCCGGTCAGTTCACTCCAGTTTCCGGCCTGGTCACGTACCAAACGGGACTTTTCCGGCGGAGTTTCAAGATAACGCTGATCGCAGAAGGCGCAGTGGCATCCATCCTGATCGTGATCGATGGGCATTGGGTGAGCTGGGGGAACCGATAACGGGCGGTGACCGCGTCCAGGAACGGTCCACACCTCGGTTCCGGTGAGAAGGTTCTGCTGCTTTACCGTGCCATCGGCTAAACGCACGATGGCACGGTCGGTTCGAGAAAGCTCCTTTGCCATGGGGTTAATTCTACCTGCCAAATGCACGTTCTCCCAGAGTCGGTGAACGATTCTTTGCATTCGATACGGGCAGGGGGTGCGATCATGCCCAACACACGCAATGGGGTCTGACCGGCGCAAGTACTGGTGTCGGGCCAGTGGACGGACGGGTCCGGTGGTGAACAAGCGCGGTTGTTTGGGCTCGGCTGGTAAAACGCAATCGGCGAGAACCTCGAAAGGTTCTCGCCGACATTAAATGGCGCACATGCTACGTGAACGTCAGGCGTTCGGTAGCCATCCGCGAGCGTTCTTACCCAGATCAGCGATCAGAGCGGCAGCTTCCTGCGCACGATCTGCCTGGACGAAGAAGTGGTCGTGACGAGCGCAGGCGATCGGGTTCGCTGCAATCGAACGAGCCGACAGGATCTGTGCGATTGTCGCGGTAATACCGATCGAATCAAGGTCAGCCTGCAGGCCGAGGAAGATGTGAGCGTAGCGCTTTTCGGTCGGAAGACCGGCCGCTTCGGCTTCGTCAACGGGAAGAACAGCGGTCAGCTTGTCCTCATCACGAATGACGGCGAAGGGGTGGGTGCCTGCTGGGACCTCGTCAACGATGGCGAAAACGTATTCGCCGGCGTTTGTCGGATCCAGCGTGGCAAGAATTTGGTCGAGAGCATGGGTTTCAGTCATGACGTAGATGCTATCGCTCAGCACGGGTGAGTAAAAGGCGTCGTCTCATGCTGGACATCCTTGAGCGTTTCATGGACCGTTTCGCGCTCGCTTCCTTCTTCTATTCGCACGCGATCGCCCGTGCTGACGGTGAACAAGCGCGGTGGGGGCTGAAGAAGAAGAGCCGGTAAAAGTGCTAGTCAGAGCCTATTCATCGTATTCGGGTTCGAACCGGTGCGCCCTGCCTCGCCCTCGTCTAGGGCGTCGATGGCTCTCATGTCCTCGTCCGACAACGTGAAGGAAAAGACATCGAGGTTCTGCGCCTGACGCGATGGTGTCACCGACTTCGGGAAGATCACGTCTCCGCGTTGCAACGCCCACCGCAGAGCTACCTGAGCGGCGCTGACCCCGATCCGCGCACCAATCATGGCCAAGGTTTCGTCAAAGGGGGCGCGGCCTCGTGCCAACGGAGACCAGGCTTCCACCACCATGGAGTGATCGCGCGCGAACTGGCGCAACTCGTTGTTGGGGAGGAAGGGGTGAGCCTCCACCTGCAGAACATGCGGAGCCACCGTCGCCACGTCGAGAACCGCCTGGATATGCGCGATTTCGTAGTTCGACAGGCCGATCGCGCGCGCACGACCATCAGCGTAGAACTCTTCCAGCGCACTCCACGGCAGGGCAACATTTCCGTCGTACAGCGTGGGTAAAGGCCAGTGGATGAGGAACAAATCCACGTAGTCAGTACGCAGATCTTCCAAAGTCTGAGCGAAAGTTGCGCGCGCAACGTCAGGCTCATGGTTCGTGTTGTTCAACTTCGACGTGATGAACAGTTCCTCGCGCGGGATCTTAGAATCTGCGATCGCACGCCCGACCTCTGGCTCATTGCCGTACATCTGAGCCGTATCAATGTGCCGATACCCCAGCTCCAGCGCGTTTGACACCGCTTCATAGACGCCCTCAGTCACTTTGTACGTGCCAAAACCGAACTGCGGAATAGGCGCTCCGGTTGGCAGTGTGAGCGTTGGGATGGTTGGGGTGGGCATGGTTCCTCGCTTCGTCGGGTACTTTCATCTTCCCACGTTCTGCCACGTAGATGTCGCCACGCGAGTGTGAAGAGTATGCGTCACTACTTCCAATAGAATTTCAGGTGCCTGAAAAGCCTGTATTTTACGTGTCGTAGGCGCTCTATCTCAATGGGGCAGTGGGTGGCAGTTCACAGTGGCGTGTGTCCTGTTTAAAGTGAGGGGTATGGCTGAAGAAACCCCGAAAGTACACAAACGTACCGCCGCATTTACTGAAGAGCAGATTGAAGCTGGTCTTTGGCTTCTGCTGGCATTGAACTCGCGGTCCAGCCTCGGTGATGAGATCCCGGGGAAAGATTCGGCTCTTCGTGATCTTTTGGCTCCCGTCGCGCGCAAGGTCCCGCTCAGCGATGAGCAAGTGGATGAAGCGGTCTTGCTGATCGAGGCTGCCAAATGGGCGATGGAGCGCCATGAACTGCGTCCACTGTCCGTGTCGCAGTGCAATCGTGAACGCGATGCGCTGCTGAAGCGCTGGAATTTAGCGTCCACGAAAGGCGCGTTGCTCTGGCCGCCGTCGTCGCAGACAATTTCAGCTCGCCTTGGGGGCGGATCGTGGAGTCGGGCTACCGCTCGTCTTGGGTTCCGCGCGAATTCGCGAGGCCGGGCCCGCGGATCTGGCAGGTTTACTTCTGAATCAATGGCCGTTGTTCTGCGCGAATTCATTGCCGAATGTGAGCGTAATCAGATCGAACCGACACTTCAGGGGTACAGGAAATGGTCGAAGCGACAACGTGCGACGGGCAGGGACGATGTTGCTTCTGTTGCCACTTTGCGACAGAGGTATGGGACTTGGAGTGTGATCCTCGCTTCTGTTGAACCATGAACCTATGAATAATTGCATTTCGTAAAAGCAATGAAGTGTTGATTAAACTGAGACTCCTCAGTTATAGACTTAGTCCTTTGTAAGAGTGGATAAACGTAGGTAGTCGGAAAGTCTGGAGTCGTCAATGTCAGTACGCAAAGCGCTCCTCGCGCTCGTCTCTCAGCGGCCTGCTGGTGTGTACCGCCTCAAGCAGATGTTTGAGGATCAGACTTGCGAAGCTTGGCCATTGAATATCGGTCAGGCTTATCAGACGATGCAACGCCTTGAACGCGATGGTTCCGTCTCTTCGCGCCAGGAAACAAACGCTGGGCGTGACTCTGAAGTCTTCGAGGTCACCGAAAAGGGTCGCGAGATCCTCAACGACTGGTGGAAGACCCCGGTTTCGCGTCAGAGTCCGGAACGCGATGAGCTCGTCATGAAGCTTGCCGTCGCAGCAACTGACCCCAGTGTTGATGTCACGGCACTCATTCAGACCCAGCGTCGTTCCTCGCTGAGGGCACTGCGTGATGTTACGCGTCTGAAGTCTCTTGCCTCGGATGAAGAACTCGCATGGAAGCTGATTCTTGAGCGTCATATCTTCGACCTCGAAGCGGAACTGAACTGGCTGGATCACATTGAGTCCGGCGCCGTTTCCGAGGTCGCTCGTCGCGCAGCATTCGCTCGCTTCAAACGTCAGGAACGTCAGAAGTCTTCGAAGAACGTTGCTGCCGGCGTGCGATGAGTTTGAACTCCCATCCGGTTGCTCTTGTCGATATCTTTCACGAATACGGTACCGGCAATACGAAGGTTCAGGTGCTCGCTGGGATCAACCTACAGGTTGAGCCTGGCGAGCTTCTTGCCATCATGGGACCTTCGGGCTCTGGTAAATCCACACTGCTTGCCATCGCTGGAGGACTAGAGCGCCCAACGTCGGGCAAGGTTTACATTCACGGCGAGTCCTTTGCAGATATGTCGTCTGTGGAATGTGCGATGGTTCGCCGTAAGTCGATCGGATACGTGTTCCGCGATTCAAATCTACTTCCCACCCTGACTGCGGTGGAAAACGTTGAAATGCCACTTGAACTGGATGGTTTTTCTTCCTCGAAAGCACGCGATGCTGCACTTTTTGCCCTCGAGGAAGTGGGAGCTCTTGACCTTGCTGAAAAGTTCCCGGATGGCCTGAATGGTCGTGAGCAACAACAGGTTGCAATTGCCCGCGCTCTGGTTGGTCGTCGCTCGATTATCATGGCTGACGAGCCCACCGGTTCCCTCGATTCTCACTCGGGTGAACAGATTATGCTTGCTTTGCGTCAACAGATTGATGCGGGCGCTGCAGGAATCCTGGCGACTCACGAGGCCCGTTTTGCCGCGTGGGCTGACCGTACAGTTTTCCTTCGTGATGGGAAGATGACTGATACCTCTTCGTCAGATCGGATTGAGGATCTTCTATGAGCGAAGGCGGATCCGGATTGAGCCACGGAATTCGCGCACGTGCTAATACTTGGAAGATTGTATTGCGGATATCGAGGCGCGCAACGATCCGTGATCGATGGCGTACCCTGACGTCGTTACTGATCGTTTCGCTACCGATCGTGCTGGTTATTTCGTCGATCACTCTCTGGTCGATGATGTCATCATCACGCTATTTGGCGATACAGAACTTAGGGCCGAATGATTCGACTCAAGCGCGAATTACACGCGTCAGCTTTAATCCGATCGAACAGGATTATTTGGGTGAACCAGCGGGTGATGTGACTTCTGCGTCCGTGGATTCATCGTCTGTCGATGAGTTTCAACTGAATCGGTGGCTCCCCAGCGATGCTGTGATGGTCACAACGCTATCTTTCCCGTCGGTCAATGTGTCAACTGAAGACGGTTTACGCTCTGCATTAGTTACGACAGCCACAGAGACTTCGTCGTTGGATATTTTTGCTGAGAAGGATGAACAGACTCCGAGGCTTGAAAATGGGCATGCTGTTCTTGCTTTAGACGTTGCTACAGAACTGAACGTGGGCGTGGGGGACACGATTCATGTTTCAGTATCAAGCACGAGCATGAAGCCATCAATTACTGCGACGGTCATGATTGACCAAGTGGCGGATCAGGAACGAAGCATTGTTGTAGGTCTTGGAACTTTTGCATCGAGATCGCCGAGTGAACTTCAAGGAACCTCTGCTCACTACTACATCTTGAGTGAATCCCCTGTGACGTGGGACGACGTGCAGTTGCTCAATCATTCAGGCTTCGCTGTTATCTCTCGTGCTGTTCTGGCACATCCCCCTCAGAACGCTCCGCCTCCGCAATCCACGGAATTTTCATCGGCTCAGGCATGGCTTCCATTCATCATTGTTATCGGTGTTCTTCTGGTTTTCATCGAGCTGATCCTGTTCGTCTCACCGCTATTCGCGGTCGCTCAAACGAACGGTATCCCCAGCGCGATTACGATGCTTGCCGTTGGCGCGACACGTTTTCACCTGATTCGTCTGATGATGTCGCTGGGACTGGTACTGGGTGTCCTGTCGGCATTCCTGTCCCTTGCAGGGGTGGGGATCGTCCTTGGTACCTTCGTCCAGATTCAAGGTTTAAGTCTGTCGATGATTCCTTGGGAAGCTCTAGTCTTCTCCTTCATTTCACCGATTGTGGTGTGTCTGATCGCCTGTTATGCGCCGGCTCGTGACCTTGCGGACACGGATGTGACCACGCTGTTCTCTGGGCATACTCGTGCGCCGTCGCGTCTTGTTCGGAAGATCCCGTTCTACCCGCTTCTTCTTGTCCTTGCTATCCCGCTTTTGATGTGGGCAGCGATGGCGGGGGCTCTGGGGATTCTTGCTTTCGGTCTAGCCCTGCTGATCAGTGGAATTATCGGAACCGCTCCTTACTTTGTTGCATATGACTGGCGTGGCCGACTTCATCCTTCGCTGGGTTTGCGTCTTGCGGTTCGTGACGCGGTCAGGAACGGCCAGCGGACGCTTCCAGCAATGGCCTCGTTGATGACCACCGCACTGCTGGCCACAGCGCTTCTGATCACTCTGACAAGCGCGAACGAAGCCGCGTGGAATGCACACGCGCACCTGGGGCCGAAAGGAAGCGTCTTCGTGTCGGACGCCGATGTCACGGATAGGGTTTCTCAGGCGCGAGTGATTCACGATTCTGCCGCTGCAGCTGTGACGGATCGTCGCTCGGTATCGAGCGCCACCACGTTGTCAGGGCTGAAATGGGAATCCACTGATTGTGGCCCCTCCATCGTGATCGAAACGATCTCCCCTAACGAGGCATCCACAGAGTCAATGAACGACCATGTTCCCTCGCTCGCGGAATTGGATTTGGCGTACATCGTGGACGATGGCACTTTCCTCTCCGCCTCCAACCTGCTTTCCGGCGACGAGATGGTGAAGGCCGTAACGACCCTGAACTCCGGTGGTGCGATTATGCCGAGGGGCTCGTACATTTCTGAATCGGGCCAAGCGACACTTCGTGCTCTAGATATGAGCGACACGGTTGAGGCAGCTACGCAAGGCTTGAACACGGTTCCTGACCCCACCACGGTGTCCGAAGCCCAGATTCAAGCAATCACCTGGTCGAAGCTGAACGTGATCGTCTTGTCTCCCAAAGCTGCTGAAGTGTTGAAGGTTCCCGTCCTTCCACTGGGACAGCTTTTGATTGTTGATAAGCCCGTGTCTGTTTGGGCGATGTCGGGATTTATTTCAGCAATTGAGTCGAGCGCCCCCGGTTCATCGGTGACGGTCATTCAACCTCCGTTGTCGACCATCATCATGCCCTACATCGCTACGCTGATCGCATTGCTTTCCGCCACCGGAACGATCGCTTTGATTGTCGTTCTTTCGGCTAACGCTATGCGTCCCGACTTCGAGACGCTGGAAGCGATTGGTGCGTCTAGGACTCTCCGTTCGCGCGTTACCGCCTACCAGGGCATGGGACTCGCATTGGTCTGCTTGCCTATTTCCGTGCTGTCCGGCTTGATTGCAGGGGTGCTGACGGTCATGACGATCGCTCGTTCAGGTGTATTCCCTGAGCTTGCAAACCTTCATCCTGTGATCCCGTGGTTTCAGGTGATCGTGATGTTCTTCGGTTCTCCGATTTTGGCGACTGTCGTTGCGGGCGTTGTTGCTCCGCGCCAGCAGGAGCGAGGCTCCCTGATTTCGGTGAACTAGGCCGCCTACTGACTGCGGTGCTCGAACTGAGCCGGACAGGCAACGCCCCGGCGCAATCCCCCCCCCGGTGACGCCTCGTCAATCTCAATCGAAATCGGAAAGATGATGGTCGAGACGCGCATGTTCGTGAGAGTCACGCCCGCGTAGGCGATCCAACTCTCGGCGCTCTTTCTTCGACGGGCGACCAGTTCCACGTTCACGCTGAGCAACCGGGATGAACAATCTGGGACGAGGGGGAGTGAGGTCCTCGTAGCAGACGCGCGCTTGAGGGGCACCAACGCGTTTGACCAGCAGTTTCGTTACCGTCAGTATCTGGTCGAAACCGTCGACTCGTAGGCGGACCTCGTCGCCCACCTTCACTTTTTGAGCGGCTTTTGCGCTGTCACCGTTGACTTTCACATGTCCGGCGCGAGCCGCAGAGGTTGCTTGCGACCGCGACTTGACCTTGCGGATAGCCCAGAGCCACGTATCGACGCGAACCGAGTCTCCGGGTGCCAAAGCGCCTCGGGGAATCTCGACGGCCTTCTGCTCGCTGGTAGAGGTCGACGGGGATTCGCCCGAGGTGCCCGGTGTACTAGTCATACGGCAATCGTAGACGGTTGCCGAGGGAGCTAGGCGAGGCGTGCTCGCAGTTCGCTCACGGAGGTTTGGCGACGCTTCGCAACAGCACCGATCGAAACGATGAAAGCAAGAAGCGACCATGCGATCAACAGACCTACGGTGTGCCCAAGGTTCGTCGCACCGACTCCCAAAACAAGCGCTCGTAGCGTTCCTTCAACCGCAGGAAGGATCATCGCGCCTCGCAAGCCACCAATGAATCCGCTGGTCGGCTGGCCGGCGAAAATGCCGACGAGCAACACTGCTTGGAAGGCGAATAAAACAACGGAGATTGCCAGTCCTACGCGCTGACCAAACGCTGCGATCAGTGCTTGCTGAACGATTGCGAGCGTCAGCGCACTTACCACAAGAATGACGAATGTTGCGACGGGGCGAGTTGTCATGGCTCCGGCAATACGCAGTGCGCCACCAAGGATAGCTGCGGAAACACCGGACACGATCAGGTTCGGCCAAAGGGCATTGAACGCGAGTGCAGCGGGGGTGGCCGCCGAATCAACGCGCTTGGAATTGAGCGCGCCGAACGCGAGTGCCCCCACCATTGTCGCCAGCCACAGGGCAAGAACCGCTGCGGTGGGAGACCACGATGTCGTCGTATCCTGCTTACCAGAAGTGGAGGTGACGTCGATCGGAGTGGCCAGTGCCTTCGCGGACGAGGCCGCTTCTGCCTTCGAGTGTGTGGGGATCTGATCGGTGGCTAACTGGAGTCCGTCGGCGAGCGTGGTGGAACCGTCGCTCAGCTGATTCAGGCCGTCAACCAACTGGTTGGCACCGGAGTTCAGCGTTTGGGCTCCGCTGACCAATTCGCCGGTCTTCGACGCCAGAGTGGAGGCTCCGGAGGATAGTTGGGAGGCGCCACTATTCGCCTCTAATGCACCGTCGGCGAGCGTTGAAGCTCCGGAAGATAGAGCAGATGATCCGCTATGGGCCTGGGCAAGGGAACTCGACAGTGTTGATGATCCGCTAGCTACCTGATGGGCTCCCGTGCTCAGCTGGCTGACACCGTGGTCGAGCTTCGTCGCCCCGGCTGCCACCTGCGAAGCAGCGGAGTTCAGGTCGGAAGAGTTTTTCCCAGCCAGCTGGCCCATGTTTGCCACGACGGTGTCAATACCGCCGGAGACCCTGGTGGCGCCTGCGCTCAGCGTGCTCACTCCGGCTTTCAATGCCTGGAGCTGTGTGCCCGTGGAGTCCACCGAGTTTTGCGCCACGGTTGCTCCTTGGCTGAGTTGAGTTGCCAGCTGTTCGGCACCGGCAGAAATGCCTTGCGAGTATTGGGTTGCCCCTGCGCATGCTACAGCGCTTCCTGCCTGGCAGGCGCTAATGAGTGCGGGTAGCGCGTCTGCGTTGGTCTTGATGGTGCTTGCTCCGTTGCTTGCTGCGGTCAGCTGACCGGGCAGGGCGCTGAGAGCAGTAGTGTCGAGGGTGTCCAACTGCTGATCCAGCTGGGTAAGGCCGGCTGCGACCTCTTGTGCGCCCGTCTGCAATGATGGCGAGGTCCCATCAAGAGACTGAGTCATGCCGGCGTAGAGTTGGGCGGCTCCGCCTGTGTACTTCGCGACTGCTCCAGCCAAAGAGGAGGCGCCGTCGCTCAGGGAAGTTGAGCCGCTCTTAAGAGAATCGATGCCCATGGCCAAGGAGGAGGCTCCGGAAGCGAGCGTGGTTGAGCCGTCGTTGAGAGCGCTCAACCCTTTGTCCAACGTGCGCGCTCCTTCTGCCAGGGATGAGCTCCCCGAGGTGAGCTGAGCAACTCCGGAACTGAGCGTAGAAGCCCCATTTGCTAGAGTGCGTGTCCCGTCGGCAAGCTGGCCACTTCCACTTGCCAGTGTCGATGTGCCGTCAGCCAGCTGACGCGCTCCGTTAGTCGCGCTGACTTGTCCGTCAGCAACTTGGCGCGCTCCGTCGGCGGCCTGGCCGATCTTATCGGCAATTGTCCCCGTGGCTTCAAGGGATTGCGTCAGGTATTTGACAGTGAGCGTCGTACCGAATTCCGATGCGGCACTGTGAGCAAGCGCGTTCGACAAGGTGCCAAAAGCATCGCTTGAACCGTCCGCAACTTCGAGGTTCAGTTGTGGAACATCGCCAGAATTGTTCACCAAAATGTCGACCAGAGACTGTGAGAAGTCCTTGGGGATCGTGACGACAGCATCGTAGGTGCCGTCATGAAGACCAGAGGCTGCGGTCTCTTCGGTAACAACCGACCAGTTCAGTGATTGCTCACCGTTGACGTCATCCTTGGTCAGGGCCGCAATGATTTGTCGGCCACCGGGCACCTGTGTCCCATCATCCAGCGTCGCAATTTCGTCGTTGTTCACGATGGCAGCACTGATCTGGCTGGCGTTTGCCGTGCCCGCATTGACGCCGAGTAGGGTGGTCAGTCCCAGCAGAGTGGGGAGCAGAAGGATCAGAGTCAGAAGCATCCAGTGGCGTTTCATCGAACATTCTCCTTTGAGGTGGTGGTGCTCGCACCCAGTTCAACGTCGGCTGCTGGGGTGAGATTTTCAGGGACGACGAGGCCGCGCTTGCCGGTGACAACCACGGTCTTACCTGCGGCGATCAATTCGTCGATACGTTTCCACCGCCTGGTTCCCGGATCGTCAACGATCACGATCCTGGTGTGTGTAGGAACAGCGTCATCGTGGTTATGCAGTGAAAGGGTTTGACGTTGGACGAATGCGGTTCCGTCTGGGAGGACGCGATCGCCGACGACGATGATTCCCCGTGTTGGACGAAGACGTGCGCTGATGATGGTTGCGAGCGCGTGACGCGCTAGGGTGTCGTCGCTTCTGACGATGCCGAGTTCTCCGGGTTTCAAAACAAGGGTGAATCCGCTGAATACGACGTCGCTTCCTTCTTGGACGCGAACTCCTTCCATCCTGAGGGAGGATTCGCCGTGTGCTTTTACCCAGTCGGCGTGTTCGAGCGAGCGGGCAAGCCCCTCGCCTTCGACGTCGACAACGGGGAGCATGCGGTCAAGCCATGCGGGCATCCACCATGCGCGCTTGCCGAGGAGCGCCATGAGTGCGGGGATCAGGGTCATGCGTACAACGAAAGCGTCTGTTGCGATGCCTGCGGTCAGGGCGACAGCGATGGGCTTGATGTAGACGTTCCCGTGTGGGATGAACGCCGCGAAGACGCCGGTCATGATGACGGCCGCTGCTGTGACGACCGTGGATGATCCGATGAAGCCGCGTCGAACAGCTCGCTTGGCGTCGCGGGAGTGGATCCATTCTTCACGCATACGCGAGACAAGGAAAACCTCGTAGTCCATTGCTAAGCCGAAGAGGACACCCATGACGATCACGGGGAGGAACGAGATGACGACGCCCACTTTGGTCACGTGGATGAAGTCAGCGAAGTAGCCCCATCCGAAGACAAGGCCGACTGCGCCGAATGCTGTGCCGAGGCTCAGCAGATAGCCGAGAGTTGCTGTCAGTGGGACAGCGATTGAGCGGAAGACAATCATCAGCAGAATGATCGAGAGCCCGACAACAACAATGCCGAAGGGAACAAGCGCGGCATTGAGTTGGCTGGCAATGTCGATGGCGACTGCGGTTTGGCCCGTCACCATGATGTCACGGATCCCAAGGTCGGTTTCAATCTGGGATGCGTCATCGCGAATGGTTCGAACAAGCGCGTGAGTTTTCGGATCGGTCTGGCCCTTTTCCGGAAGGATCTGGACGAATGCGATCGTTGCATCCTGGTTCGGTGTTGCCAGTGCGATTCGGTCGACGCCGTCTAGGGACGAGAGGCGATCGGCGAGAGCGTCCGTCACTTCGAGTGGCTGAGCCGTTTGGGAAATATCCGCGATGACAACAATGGGGGAGTTGTATCCGTCACCGTAGGCTTGTGTGATCGCATCGTAGGTCTGACGCAACTGCGTATCTTTGGCTTCGTATCCGTTGTCAGTGAGCCCTAAGCGCATACCGGTTGCTGGAATCGTTGCGATACCAAGAATCGTAATGACGACAAGGACCGTCAAAGCGGGAATCTTCGTGATTGTGTCGATCCAACGTGCAGCAAAGGAACGGTGCTTCTTTGCGGGCTTACTATTGTTCGCTACGGCCTTACGGGTGCGCTTCTTTGGAGTTGCGCGCTGGCCAAGAAGAGCAAGCAGAGCCGGAACAGCGGTCAAAGCAACCAGAACCGCAATGCCAACAACAATCGCTGAGGAGACGCCCATCACCGTCAAGAACGGGATACCAGCAACACCCAAGCCAGTAAGTGCAACGATCACCGTGCCACCAGCGAACACCACTGCCGACCCCGCGGTCGCGTTTGCGCGAGCCGCGGCCTCGTGAGCCTCGATCCCTTTGGCGAGATACTCGCGAGCGCGCGAAATGATGAATAGCGCGTAGTCAATGCCCACAGCCAAACCGATCATGACCGCGAGGACCGGGGTCACCGAATTGATCTGAATAAACGTTGCGCCAACAAGAAGCGAGGCCATGCCGACACCCACACCGATGAACGCTGAAAGGATCGGTGCGCCCGCGGTCAGTAGTGACCCGAAGGTGACGAGCAGGACGATCGCTGCGATCAAAACGCCGACCAGTTCGGTCGCGGATAAGGCAATATCGACCGTCTTGCCGATATTGCCTCCCAGCTGGACCGTAAGCGCGGAATCGGAATCGTGGACGGATGATGCTAATTCATCAAGGGCGGCTGAAACGTCGTGAGCCTTCGCATTTTCACCGCCCGCGAGCGACCCCACCGACGTGTCTGCTTGAATCTGAACAAGCGCGTTCTTCCCGTTGTCGGTGATCGTGGAACGCTCAGAATCAAACGGGTCGGAGACCAGCGCGACACCGTCGATATCGCCGGCCTTGTCGACGAACTCATCGATTGCTTTCTTGTGAGCGGTGATATTCGAGTCCGACGCGGTGAAAAGTACCTGTTCGGATGTGCCCGCAGCCTGGGGGAGTCGCTCGGCCAGGATCTCCAAGCCGGTCATCGACTCAGCTTCGGCGATCTTGAAAGCGCCCGACAGATTAATGCCGAGTAATCCAACGGCAATAGCGAGCACAGTAAGAAGAGCTGCCCAGATGGCAAGCGTCCGCTTCGCATGGTCTGCGCACCAGCGGCCTACGCGGTGAAGAAGGGAGGACACGTTTGGTCCTTTCGATGAATCGCATCAATGTTTCGATACAAAAGCGTATCCGATTCACAAATGTATTGAAACTTCGATTAGGGTGATCCTATAGATATTTTCAGTCCTCGAAGGAGGGGCAGTGAGCAGCAAAACCCGCGACGTACGCAATCGCGTCAACACCCGCGCCCGCCTTCTCGACGCTGCCGCAGACGTCTTCGTAGAAAAAGGATTCTCCGGCGTAAAAATTGATGACGTCGTCAAAGCAGCGGGTTTTACCCGAGGCGCCTTCTATTCCAACTACTCGTCAATGGATGAAGTATTGAAGGATGTCCTCGTCCAACGCGCCCACACAATCGTCGATGAAATCGAAGCGGCGCTCGCGGGTATCGAAGGCGAACCCGACGTTGGCACCATCATGGCAGTCCTTGACAGTTTTTCGGCGCAGGGGCGAACAATGTACGTTCTGACCTGCGAATACAACCTCTACATGATGCGTCATCCCGAACTTATCGCTAGCGATGATGCATTCCCCGTCACTGAACGTGAACAGCTCGAAGCAGCAGTCAGAAGAATCGTCCGCGGCGTGCTCGCCCGAATGGGACGCCAATCGATTTTCGAGCCAGGAGTGATCTCGCGAATCCTGACCACCTTCTATCTGGAGTCGTTTGCGCCCTCAATGGGCGGTGGTACGAATAAGCGGATGCTCGCCCAAATGATCGAGGGGCTTATTTTCGCCTCGTCGCGACTGATTTCCTCCCAGGGTGATAATTGGGACGCAACTAACGCCGGGCTCACCCCAACGTGGGCAGTTCCACGCACAGAAGATGGAACTGAAAATGGAGCCTGACTAGGGTTGAAGCATGGCCTCCCTGCTGATTGCGAACCACCTTCTTACCCTCTTCCTGGTTGTTGGAGTGGGTGCTGCGCTCGGCGCAATCCGCTTCGGTCCACTTCGTTTCGGCGCAGCCGGGGCACTCTTCGTCGGCCTCGCAGCCTCCGCGTGGAACCCCGAAGTCGGCGAAGGCATGGAAATCGTCCAACAGATCGGCCTAGCATTCTTCGTCTATACGGTCGGCATCTCGTCGGGCGCAGTGTTCTTTAAAGACATTCGAAAACAGACGGCGCTTCTTGGAAGCTGTGCCGTAGTCTGCGTCATCGGCGCAATTACCGCGTTCATCGGCGGCGGTCTGCTTCAGCTTCCCAAGGGGCTGACACTCGGCCTATTCACCGGTGCTCTGACCGCTGCTCCTGCCCTAGACGCGGCCACTCGCGTCACCGGCGACCCGCAAGCCGCAGTCGGTTACGCCTTCGGATACCCGATCGGCGTCATCATCGGGATCATCGTTGTTACCATGACCGTCACCCGCAAATGGGTGGGCGAAAAAGACACCCCCTCACTGGCCGGTCAGTCCTTGGAAACGATGACTGTTCGCGTTGCCAAACGCATCAACACCCGTCACGTAACCTTGTGGCGTGACCAGCAGGTTCGCATGTCCTACCTTCGTCGCAAAGGCGAAACCCGCGTTGTCGTTCCCGGTGAGGACCTGTACGAGGGGGATCTCGTGCTGGTTGTGGGCGACCCGGCAAAGATTGAAGAAGCCGCGTATCAAATCGGCGAACCCGTCGAGCACCACCTTGAAGATGACCGCTCGGACGTCGCATTTGAGCGCATCCTTGTCTCGAACCCCGAAGTTGCCGGCCAGCCGATTTCTGCGCTCAATGTAGCCACACGTTTCGGCGCTGTTGTCACGCGCGTCCGCCGAGGCGACCTTGACTTGCTTGCCCGAGACGACCTAGATCTGCAACTCGGCGATCACGTCGCCGTCGTTGTCCCGACAGATGAGCTTGATGAAATCCAGTCCTTCTTCGGAGACTCCGAAAAGCGCGTTGCGGAAGTCGACGCAATGGCGTTCGGTATCGGTCTGGTGCTGGGCATGTTGCTCGGCGCGATTCCGTTCCCGATGCCATCGGGGGCCTCGTTCACTCTTGGCTCTGCTGCCGGCCCGCTGATCGTTGGCATGTTGCTGGGTGCCCTGCGTCGCACCGGGCCGCTGGTATGGACACTTCCCACCTCGGCGAATATTACGATCCGTCAGATCGGCTTGCTTCTTTTCCTTGCTGGTCTCGGCTTGAATGCAGGGCCAGAACTCGCTTCGCTTCTGACCAGCCCCGATGGTCCGAAGGCGGCGCTGCTCGCTGTGATATTGGTAGTGGTCTGCTGCGTGGCTCAGGCTCTTGCCGGTCGATTTGCCGGTCTGTCCGCGCCTCGTAGCGCCGGTGGAGTCGCAGGTTTCCTGGGGCAACCGGCAGTCTTGCAGGCCGCGGACGCCCGCGTTCCCGATGAACGCATCGAGGCCGCCTACGCGAGCCTGTTTGCTTTCTCCATCGTCGTGAAGATCCTGTTGGTTCCGTTCATCTGGTCGATCTAACACCGACGTGCTCCACCGCCACCGCCATTGGTGGCCATTGCATGAGCTGAACGGATGTTGGGTGTGCGGTATGAGTACCCCACACGGTGCGAGATTCAGCGTGCGAGACTCCAATTCCCGTCGTCAGATGGACTCATGAACACACCACACGCAATTGCATACACCGTTTCTTCTTCCAACACCGGTGTCCTTGGTGGTCAGGCCGTTCCGCCGTTGTTTCCTTCGAGGACTGAGCTCACCAGCTTCTGATCGTGAGAACCTTTGCCTAGGGGGATTATGCAGAACTACGCATTGGTGCCCCGCGGATCGTCCGCGGGGCACCAATGAGTCTGAGTACGTCAGGCGCCCAGCCAGTAGGCCTCGAGCGCCTTCGACATACCAATCAGGTCGTTGACGTGGCTCATTTCGCGAGCCGAGTGCATCGACAGGAGGCCGACGCCCACATCCACCGTCAGAATGCCCAGGCGAGTCGCCGTGATCGGGCCAATCGTGGATCCGCACGGCATCGCGTTATTCGACACGAAGTCCTGAGATGGCACGCCCGCAGCAGCGCACGCGCGGTGCCACAGGGCAATACCTTCTCCGTCGGTCGCATAGCGCTGGTTGGCGTTGATCTTCAAGACCGGGCCTCGTCCCATCACCGGATGAGTTGCCGGGTCGTGATACTCCGCGTAGTTGGGGTGTACTGAGTGGGCGGCGTCCGCGCTGATGCACGACGAAGCGGCAAACATGCGCGCAACCCCGTCGGCGTCGCGATTCAGAGCGTAGGCGGTACGCTCCAGAACGGTCTGCAAAATCGGGCCGGCAGCACCTTCGCGGGTTGCGGAACCAATTTCCTCGTGGTTGAAGCACATAAAAATTCGAACGTCACCATCGGTGGGAGTCCCAGCCTTCGTCAGGCGCTCAAATGCAGTCAGAGCGGCGTGAACGGAGGAAAGATTGTCCTGCTGACCCGCAGCGAAGAACTGGCCGGACTCGCCAAAAGTGGCAGGGCCTTGCTGAGGAATCAGGATCAAATCATGTGACACGATGTCCTTGACATTCACGCCGGCGTACTTCGCGACCTCAGCCATGAAGTTCGCTTCCGGGTTATCGACGGTCCACACTGGGTGCAGGTGCTTCTGCGGATCGAGCTTCAGCCCTTCCGGGTTCACGCCACGATCCAAGTGAATTGCCAGCTGTGGGATACGTGCCAGTGCGCCGGTGCGCACCAGAACTTGGCGACCGTCCTTCATCATCAATCGGCCGGCAACAGCAAGCTCGCGGTCAAGCCACGAATTCCACATCATGCCACCGTAGACCTCGACGTCAATCTGACCCCAACCATCTGCGGTCGACGACGTCAGCGACGGCTTCACGTGGAAAACAGGGGAATCGGTGTGCGCACCAACAATACGGAAGCCGGTCTGCTCAGTGACAGAAGTCGGAACGACCCACGCTGCGACGGCGCCACCGCGAACCATGACGTGTCCGCCGGGACTCGCGTTCCACGGCTCAGTTTCGTCCTGGCGAGTGAAACCTGCATCCACCAGGCGTTGCGCCACCAAGTCGGCGGCGTGATATGGGGAAGGGGAGTCAAGCAGGAAGTGCTGATAGTCGATCGTGTGTACGTCAGTCTCAGAGTAATCGAAGTAGCCCATGGGTTAATCGTAAGCCCGACTATGCTGAGGGTATGTCTGCAATGAAGCATTTAGACACCTACGCCCTGAACGACGGCACCACAATTCCCCTGATCGGCTTGGGCACGTACAATTTGCGTGGTCACGCCGGCATCGAATCAATGGTGAACGCGATTCATGCCGGATATCGTCTGCTGGACTCTGCGTTCAACTACGAAAACGAGGGGGCTCTGGGCCAAGCGGTCCGCACTTGTGGCGTTCCACGCGAGGACCTGCGCCTAGTCTCAAAGCTTCCTGGTCGCCATCACCGCTACGAACAAGCCGTTGACACGGTTGAAGAATCCCTGTTCAGTGCCGGTTTGGACTACTGGGATCTCTACCTGATTCACTGGCCGAACCCGCGTCAGGGTCTCTATGTTGAAGCCTTCCAAGCGCTTGTTGACCTGCAGAAGAAGGGTTTGATTCGATCGGTTGGCGTTTCGAACTTTCTGCCCGAACACATTGAGCGCCTGCGCGACGAAGTCGGGGTTGTTCCCGCTGTCAATCAGATCGAGCTTCATCCGTATTTCCCGCAGGCCGAAAGCCTTGAAGCCCACCGCAATCTTGGTGTTCAGACAATGTCGTGGAGTCCGCTGGCTCGAAAACTGCACGTTGTCGATGAGCCTGTTCTCACTCAGATCGGTCACGAGACTGGTAAGTCTCCCGCGCAGGTTGTCATTCGCTGGCACCTCCAGCGTGGTACTCTTCCGATTCCGAAGTCAGCAAGTAAAGAACGTCAGGCGGAAAATCTCGACGTATTCGACTTCGAGCTTAGCGAAGACCAGATGGCGCGTATTGCCACTCTTGCACGCCCCGATGGTCGCAGTGCGAACCAAGACCCTGCTTTCTACGAAGAGTTCTAAGCCGACGCTTACAAGCGCATATGAAAAGGATGAACTATGGCACGCAACCCCGATGATCTTCGTCGGAGCTCGAACGTTAACTTTTTTGTCGCAGCTTTTTCCGCGTACTTGGTCTATGCCGTGGATTTCTGGCCTCGCTGGATTTTCCTTGCCGCTGCCATTGGTTTCGTTCTCTATGGCTTGAAACTGCGTAAGGATGCCGACCGAATGGGAGACGGGCGGTGCGCCAAAGGTCGTTGACTCCACGGTTTCGGACTTGGTCGATAACAGCTAGTTTTCACTCGCTCGCCGTGTGATTGATTCACGAGGTCGCTCACCGCTTCTCGCCCCTCTCTTGCATCAAGGGCGGAGTGAATACACGGTGTGTCTAGCGGATCCTCGCTCGCAATTCGGGCAACAAAAAGGACGAGGCTAGGTCAGCAGACCCAGCCTCGTACCCAAGAAAAAGGCGCCAACTGGCGACGTAGCGCTTACTTGTCCAGTGGAACGCGGTACACGTTCGTCTCACGCAACTCGAAACCGGCGCGCTGGTAGAGGCGGTTCGCTGCCTCGCGTGACGGACGGCTGGTCAGATCGACCGTGCGTGCGCCAACTTCCTGAGCATGGCGAATCGCGGCCTCAACGAGCGCCTGACCGGCACCCTGGCCACGAGCAGCTGAATCAACAACGACATCCTCGACCCAGGCGCGCACGCCGGTCGGGATCTCGAAGGTTGCCAGCGAGAGCATGCCGAGGATCGGGAAAGCGCCGGACTCGTCAGCCTTGTCGGAGCGGAAAACGAACAGGTGAACGCCGGGCTGAGAAATGAAACGCTCGCACCCAGCCGCGTCCAGTGGGGCAGCTGAACGGGACAGCTGAGGAATCAGGCGCTCCATCGCCTCGACGATTTCGGGGGACGATTCGGTGATGATCTCGATGGTCATAAGGGTCCTTTCACTTCGCGTCTTCACGCAATCCTGTCGCAATCTTGTCGCAATTCTACGGGCGAAGGCCACCCAAGGAAACGACCGTGATCGCCCTTCGAATGTCACGTCGCCTTATGCGTCCCAAACCGCGAGGTCAGACGAATAAACAGTTCGTGCTCTTTCGGCTGATCCGCATGGACCTAGCCGGCTTGCCCCGCGGTCGCGAGCAGTGAAATTGGAGCGGAAGGCCAGGGAGCGAAACCTGTCCGGCCTCGTACATGGGCGTTTCATATTTGGCGAAAACCCAACGTTTCTGCACGCGCTAGGACACACAGTAGAGCGAAATGTCGACGATCAACTTCGCAATCCAGAGCGGGATTCCGACGTGAGTCAGAAGTCAAAGGCCCACGTACGACGTGCCAACGAGTGTGAAAGCGAGGGAAGCGTACCGGAGACCAGTTGAGACAAGAGTGCCAGGGCGAGCATGGAAAACCTTCCTATTAAGAGCAAAATTGCCGTTCGCGGAAACAATGCGAGCAATGATGACGGGTAGGGCCAGGCTGCCGATCACTGTGCGCAAGCCGAGGACTGTGACACGGTCGATGACCGCGCCGTTTTCCGCTGCTGAAACGTTTTCCATCTGCACCTCCCAAGAAAACTGTCGAACTTCCAATAGTTATCTTGGTCGGCACCTTAGTTGGTATCTTGGTCGGTTGTGTGAGGTCTGTTGTGCTAGTCAGGTCAGATTTGCTGGACGTGTTGTCGTAACGTAGCCATCGACACATACGACGGTTCGTGCGTCATACCGGACAGAACACATTCTGATGACACCTGTCAGAAAAGCGCTGTGAACCACCCGTTAAACTCGGACTATGCGCCACAGTGATGCTCCGGCCCTCGTACTTGCCAACCTTGGAACTCCGAAAACTCCGACGACTGCGGATGTCCGCACGTATTTGCGTGAGTTCCTCAGTGATCCGCGAGTCATTGAAATGCCGAAAGCTGTCTGGCGCCCGATCCTTGAGGGAGTGATCCTGCGCGTTCGACCGGCCCAATCCGCCGCGAAATATCGGACCGTGTGGCTGGATGAAGGATCCCCGCTACTGCACTACACGACACGTCAGGCGGAACTTCTGAGCGAACAGCTTGGAATGAAAGTCGTGCCCGCAATGCGCTACGGCCAGCCAAGCCTCGGAAGCGTCCTTGATGATCTGATGACGCAGGGCTATCGAAAGATCGCGATCCTGTCGGCCTACCCGCAGTATTCGGCGACCACGATTGCGTCCGTGAATGACGCGGCCGCCAAGTGGCTACTGTCGAGGCGCGAGCACCCTGAAATCCGGCTATCCCGTTCGTTTCCGACTGCGTCCACCTATATTGACGCGCTTGAAAGTCCAATCCGTGAGTCGTGGGAGCTCAACGGCACTCCGGACTTTGCCGGTGGTGACCGTCTGATCCTCTCGTTCCATTCAATTCCGGTTGCCATGTCGAAGAAGGGTGATCCCTACATTGACGAATGCAAGGAAACGGCTGCGCTTCTGCGTGAGCGACTGGGACTGAATGAAGAGTCCTGCATCGCTACTTTCCAGTCTGTTTTCGGTCCTGCCGAGTGGAATGGTCCGGCGACGATCGACACGGTTGGTGAACTCGGCAAGCAGGGGACGAGGCGCGTCGATATCATCTGCCCCGGCTTCGTTGCCGACTGTCTGGAGACCCTTGAAGAGATTGACCAGCTGAACCGTACAGCATTCACTGATGCGGGCGGATCAGAGTTCCACTACATTCCATGGGCCAATGAAGCGCAGCCTGCAATTGACGCATTGGCTGAGCAGGCGCGAAACCTGCTTGCCGGCTGGGGTGATTGAGGCCAAGCTGCGGCGTGCCGCAATTCCTGTTAGCCGTGGGGTGTACCAAGCGGAAATGGGGCATATTCATGGCCGAGAACTGGACGGTAGCGTCATTCTTTGCGGGAGTCGGAGGGACCAACCTCGGATTCGAAGAAACCGGCAAAGTAAAGACGATTTACGCCAATGAGTTCGATCCATATGCCGTTGAAACGTGCGAACAGAACTTTGACCTCAAAGTAGATGGGCGCGATATTCACGAGGTTCTGCCCGAAGAAGTACCCGATGCCGATATCTTCGTCGGAGGTTTCCTTATCAGGCTTTTTCAGTGGCGGGATATCGTCAAATATGGGCGAAGGAGGACACAACGTTCAAACTGGGGATATGCGCCCAATTTCTGAGCTTGTCTCAGTGCTCAGCCAAGCCTGAGGCGATTGTAGTCAGCAACGCTCCAAGGCAATTGCGACCTCGGCGTGATCCGTGTGCGGGAACATGTCGAATACGCGCGCTTCGAGGCCCCGATAGTTCGGCATTTCCGTCAAGTCGCGTGCGAGCGATTTTGGGTTGCACGACGAGTAGATGACTCGCGGGATTCCAGATTCGTTAATCCACGAGGCCAATTCTGAGCCGATCCCTCGACGTGGCGGGTTAATAACCAGCACGTCCGGTCGGCTTTCTTCGGGCTGGCGAGTAGCCCAAGCCGTCGCGTCCTTAGCGATGAACTGCGCGTCCGCGCGCCCCAGCTTCAACTGGCGAGCACCTTGAATTGCTGAAGCTATCGCCTGATCCGATACTTCCACCCCTGTTACGGGAGTAATGCCGGCTGCTGCCAAGTGAAGAGCGAAACCTCCGACCCCGCAGTAAAGATCCCAGGCTGAGCGAGGTTGGTCGGCCTCGTTATCCGAAACTGCCCATTTGGTGACCTGGCGGTACAGCTCTCCGGCCACCTCCGTATTCGTCTGCGCGAATGAACGAGGCCCGAGCGCCAGCTGAACATCACCGACCGTCATCTCCAGTGTGCGACGCCTGGTCAGAATGATCTCGTCGGGACCTTCGACGATCGCTTCGTGTGTGGGGTGAATGTTTGCGGTGACGACCTCAAGATGTGGTACCAAGTCCAACAAGTAGGGGAGTGCCTTGCGAATATCGGAGACGCGGTCGCGCGTGCGAAGCACGAAGCGACACATCAGAGCATTATCCACGCCGACGGTGAGTAGCACATACTTCAACTCGCCGCTCTTTGTGGGCACGTCATACGGCGTCAGGTTCAGCTGGCGAATAAAGCGCTTTAACCCCGGCGTCGCACGGTTAATTGCAGAATGCTGAATCGGGCAATCCGGCAGGTCAACACCCCTGCGATCGCGTCCCAAAATGCCAAGAGTCGGCTGGCGCCTCGTGCCACCGACGACCAACTTTGCGTTCGTGCGAAAGCCGGTCGGCGACGAGGTAACAGGGGGAAGCCATGCGATATCGGTGGCTCCAGCAACGTCGGCTAACTGGTCGCGAACACGCGTTGTCTTCGTGGCAAGCTGGTCGCCGTAAGGAACCTCAATATTCGTGCACGAGTGGCAACGACCTGCATTCCAGTGCTGACAGAGAATGTCGCTTGTGGAACGCGGGGAAAGCCTGAGCTGGATCGAAGACACAAGGTCCGCCTATTCGCTGTAAGAGGGAGGGTCGGATACGTCTCAGTATTCTCTCACTCCTTGGCAGGTAAGACGGAAGTGAGTGTTCACTGCCTTAAAGACAACGTCGCAGACTGTCATCTGATCGGTGATCGCGTTGGGGAAGTCGCCCGGAGTGGCTTGCTTTCGTGGTGTTGTAACGCCAGTTGAGACCAAGAGCCTCGTAGTCAGCCTCTTCCATGACTCCAGTTGGGTTATCGTCGACGGGATCGCTGAAAACACCGGTAAGTGCTCGGTAATGTGTGAAGTCAAATACTTTCTTGACCTGCATAAACGTGTGAACATTGAGTTTTGGTGACTCAACTTTTCGTTTTCCTCTTGCGCGGTGAACTTCGGGTGTATAAAGTTGAGCCTGTCGGACTCAAGTAAGCGCCTCGCGCATACGGCAGTCCAAGAAAACTTCACATGCAGTCACCAGCGAAGCTGGGTGGCTGAACGAAAGGAACACATACATGGCACGTGCAGTAGGCATTGACCTCGGTACCACCAACTCCGCAATCGCTGTCCTCGAAGGCGGCGAACCCACAATCATCGCGAACGCAGAAGGCATGCGCACCACGCCTTCCGTTGTCGCATTCTCCAAGTCTGGCGAGGTCCTCGTCGGCGAAATCGCAAAGCGTCAGGCTGTGACCAACGTTGACCGTACGATCTCCTCGGTCAAGCGTCACATGGGCACCGACTGGAGCGTCGAAATTGACGATAAGAAGTACACCGCTCAGGAAATCTCCGCGCGCATCCTCTCCAAGCTGAAGGCTGACGCGGAAGCATTCCTCGGCGAGCCCGTCACCGATGCCGTCATCACTGTCCCCGCCTACTTCAACGATGCTGAGCGTCAGGCAACGAAGGACGCGGGCCAGATCGCAGGCCTCAACGTCCAGCGCATCGTTAACGAGCCCACCGCAGCAGCACTTGCATACGGCCTCGAAAAGGGCAAGGAAGATGAACTCATCCTGGTTTTCGACCTCGGTGGTGGAACCTTTGACGTCTCCCTGCTCGAAATCGGCAAGGATGACGACGGTTTCTCGACCATTCAGGTTCGCGCAACCTCCGGCGACAACCGCCTCGGTGGCGACGACTGGGATCAGCGCATCGTCAACTGGCTGATTGATCAGGTCAAGGCGAAGACTGGCGCGGACCTGTCCAAGGACACCGTCGCTCTGCAGCGCCTGAAGGAAGCCGCTGAGCAGGCCAAGAAGGAACTCTCCAGCGCAACCTCGACTAACATCTCCCTGCAGTACCTGTCGATGACCGCAGACGGCCCGATCCACCTGGACGAGTCCCTGACCCGCGCAAAGTTCGAGGAAATGACCTCGGACCTGCTGGATCGTACCAAGAAGCCGTTCCACGACGTCATTGCCGAAGCTGGAATCTCCGTCAAAGACATTGACCACGTGGTTCTGGTCGGTGGCTCCACCCGTATGCCTGCCGTTTCCGACGTGGTCAAGCAGCTGACCGGCGGCCGTGAACCGAACAAGGGCGTGAACCCCGATGAGGTTGTCGCCGTTGGTGCGGCCCTCCAGGCCGGCGTCATCCAGGGTGACCGCAAGGACGTCCTGTTGATCGACGTGACCCCGCTGAGCCTCGGTATCGAGACCAAGGGTGGCATCATGACCAAGTTGATCGATCGCAACACCGCGATCCCGACCAAGGCGTCCGAGGTCTTCTCGACCGCCGAAGATGGTCAGCCGTCCGTGCTCATTCAGGTCTACCAGGGTGAGCGTGAGTTCGCCCGGGACAACAAGCTGCTCGGCACCTTCGAGCTGTCCGGTATTGCGCCGGCTCCACGTGGCATCCCGCAGATTGAGGTCACCTTCGACATCGACGCCAACGGTATCGTCCACGTTTCCGCGAAGGACCGTGGCACCGGCAAGGAACAGTCCGTCACCATCACCGGTGGCTCCGCTCTTCCAAAGGAAGACATCGACCGCATGGTGAAGGAAGCTGAAGAGCACGCAGCCGAGGACAAGAAGCGCCGTGAAGACGCCGACACTCGTAACCAGGCTGAGCAGGTCGTTTACTCGATTGAGAAGCTCCTCAAGGACAACGACGAAACTGTCACCGAGGCGACCCGCACCGCGGTTCAGGCTGACGTTGACGCCGTCAAGGAAGCGCTCAAGGGTGAGGACACCGGGGCCGTGAAGTCAGCTCTCGAGAAGCTCAACGCTTCCGCGATGAAGATCGGCGAAGAGGTCTATGCCTCCCAGCAGGCGGCTGAAGCAGCAGGCACCGAGACTCCGGCTGGCGATGCCCCCGCAGCTGATGAAGACGTCATCGATGCTGAAATCGTGGATGAGGACGACACCAAGTGAGCGAAACTGAGAACCAGGGCTTCCAGTCCGGTCCCCAGGATCACAGCGATGCCAAGGTCAACGACCAGGCATCGCAGGCGCAGGTCGCACCGAGCTCGGACGAACAGTTCGCAGCCGGCGCGGCCGCGTCCGCATCAACCGGGGAAACTGCAGGCGAAGCCACCGCGCAGTTAGCTGACGAGGCACTGACTGACATGAGCGCCTCCGAGGAACAAGTTGAAGACTCGGACCTTGCAAACGCACTCGAGAAAATCGCTAACTTCGAAGACCAGCTGGCACGTGCGCACGCTGACCTGTACAACCTGAATCAGGAGTACTCGAACTACGTGCGCAGGGCGAAGGAAGCTGCTTCAGGCCACCGTGAATCCGGCCAGAGCGAAGTCATTGAAGCGCTCATCAGCGTTCTCGATGACATCGATGCGGCCCGCGCTCATGGGGAGCTCGAAGATGGCCCCTTTGCTGCGATTGCAACGAAGCTGGAAAGCGTTCTGGCCTCGCGCTTCAACCTGGAACGCTACGGCGCTGTAGGTGAAGAATTCGATCCCACTCAGCATGAGGCCCTGCTTGCCAACGTGAACCCAGAGGTTCAGGTAGCAACCATCGCCCAGATCCTCCAGCCCGGCTATCGTCGCGATG
This sequence comes from Schaalia turicensis, assembly GCF_019380255.1. Classification (NCBI taxonomy): domain Bacteria; kingdom Bacillati; phylum Actinomycetota; class Actinomycetes; order Actinomycetales; family Actinomycetaceae; genus Schaalia; species Schaalia turicensis. Next base: position 1,601,614 of record NZ_CP048928.1, on the reverse strand, counting down.
AAAAGATTCTACGTGCTGCGAAGGTCATGGTGGACAACCCTGAATAAACCACATACCCGTATCCGCCCAAACTCAAAGAATGATGGAGGTGAGTGAAAGTGAGCGGACAAGATTGGCTTGAAAAAGACTTCTATAAGACGCTGGGCGTAGCAAAAGATGCCGACCAAACAGCGATTAAGAAGGCCTACCGCAAGCTTGCTCGCCAGTATCACCCCGACCAGAATCCGGGTGATGAAAAGGCGGAAACCAAGTTCAAGGAAATCGGCGAAGCCTACGCGGTGCTGTCTGACGAGGAACAGCGTAAGCAATACGACGCGATCCGTGCCATGGGTGGAGGAGCTCGCTTCTCCGCTGGTGGCCCGGGTAGTGCCGGCTTCACAGATGCGTTCTCGTCGATGTTCGGTGGTCAAGGCACTAGCTTCAACTTCTCAACTTCCGGTTCGGGAGTCAATATCGAGGATCTCTTCGGAATGTTCGGTGGAGCGGCCGGTGGCTTCAACGCCGGCGGCCCTCAGCCGAACTACGGGGCTGGTACCCGCTTTGGTCACACCCCGCCACGTCCCAGGAAAGGCGCCGACCGAATCGCGTCGACGTCGATCACTTTCCGTGAGTCGCTCAAGGGAGCAACGCTCACCATGAAAGTCGACGGGAAGAAGAACACCGTTCGTATCCCCGCAGGCATTAAAGAAGGTCAGAAGGTTCGTCTTCGTGGCAAAGGAATGCCCGGGGAAAACGGTGGCCAGTCCGGCGACCTTCAGGTGACGATCCACGTTGAGCCCCATCCGGTATTCACCCGGGATGGCGACAATCTGCGCGTGAGAGTTCCCGTGACGTTCGCCGAAGCGGCCTTGGGTACGAAGATCGACGTTCCACTGATCGATGGGAATACCGTGACTGTGAAGGTGCCTGCTGGAACTCAATCAGGCGCGGTTCTACGCGTGCGCAAACGCGGTGTTGAAACCGCGAAGCACACGGGTGACCTGCTGATCGAGATCATGGTTGCCGTTCCAGACCACCTGACCAAGGAACAGAAAGATGCCGTGAAGGCACTTGCTGACTCTTTTGATCACCAGGACGTGCGAGCCACCCTGATGGAGAAGGCGAAGGAGTGACCGATGGTCAGGCGGCGTTCTTCCGATTCTGATGACGCACTGACGTTCGTTATTTCAGTGGCGGCTGAGCTTGCAGGCATGCACCCGCAGACTCTTCGTCAATACGATCGCCTCGGTTTGGTGACGCCCGCGCGCACAAAGGGCAGAGGACGTCGCTACTCGCAACGCGACGTTCAACGTCTGCGCGAGGTACAGAGGATGAGCCAGGATGAAGGCATCAATCTTGCTGGAATCCAGCGGATCCTTGAACTTGAACGCCGAGTGGAAAGCCTCGAAGCTGAGCGCGTCGCGCTGCGCCAGCGGATCGAAGAACTTGAAGCTCGTCAAGATCGAGTCTTCGCCGCGTCCGCAAACGGCGTGGTGTCGCCGATGCGTCGCGGTGAGCGCCCGTGGGTTAATCCTTCTGCCCGCGATGGGCAAGGGAGGGAAATCTCTATCTGGCGTCCAATCCGTACTGCAAGCCCGTACCCGGAACGCACAATCCGGGCTGTTATCGAAGCAGGACCTTCGGGTGTCAGGGTGATCGACGGGACGATTTCCGTCGTCGACTAATCGCCATAACCTCTGCATCTTCGGGGCGAGCGTTGACAATAGTCACGCTCGCCCCGAAGTGTATTTGCGCAGATAGTTCTACACTCGCGTTAGGGTTACCCCATGAGTTCTCACGATTCGTCGGCGCACCGACTGCCGATGCGCGCCCAACTTGCACTCGGTGCGGGCACACTTGCCCGCACGGCCTCGCGAATTCTGGGACGAGGATCAGGCGGAATGATCGGCGGTGAAGTCGCCAGCCGTATCTACCCGAATATTCTGTCGGAACTTGCAGTCCCGATGGACTCCGTGATCGTGTCAGGGACGAACGGCAAGTCAACGACCAACCGATTCGTTCGCGCGGCCCTTGAAACAGCAGGTCAGGTTGCCTCGAACGTGAATGGCGACAACATGGGCTCGGGTATTATCACCGCGCTGATGAGCACGCCGACCGCGCCACACGCGGCCCTCGAAGTTGATGAGATGCACGTGCCCGCCGTTGCAGCGCACGTTTCGCCCAAAGTTTTTGTCTTCCTCAATCTGTCTCGCGATCAGCTGGATCGCGTCGGTGAAATTGGTTCGGTTGAACGCCGTCTGCGTCAGGCAGTTGAAGAAAACCCTGATTCCCTTGTTGTTGCGAACTGTGATGATCCGCTGATCGTGTCGGCAGCCTGCGAAGCGCGAAACGTTGTCTGGGTTGCCGCGGGCGCCGGATGGGGAGACGACTCCGTGGCCTATCCGCGCGGTGGCAGGGTTGTTCGTGACTCCGATTCGTGGCATCTCATTGAAGCTTTCCTCGGCGAAGAACTCCCCGAACTTCGCCAGCGTCCCACGCCAGACTGGACAATCGGCAACATCGATTTGATGCCGGAAGGAGCAAGCGGGCCCTCGGCAATTCTGTACGGACCAAACGACGTTCGCGTTCCTTTGCACCTGCAGCTCCCGGGGCGCGCAAACCTTGGCAACGCTGCCCAGGCGGTAGCGGCCGCGGTCGCGTTGGGGATTGATCCGCAGGTGGCCGCCAACGCGATCGGTCAAGTGCGTCAGGTTGCCGGACGGTATTCCATTCATGACGTTGATGGGCGTCGCGCTCGCATCATGTTGGCGAAGAATCCGGCAGGCTGGCAAGAAGCGATGACGATGGTTGACCCGCGTGTCAAACAGGTCGTGATTGCAGTCAACGGCCAGGTTCCGGACGGGCAGGATCTCTCGTGGCTCTGGGATGTCGACTTCTCCGTGTTGTCCGCGTCCGACGATCGTCGCATTGTCGCGTGCGGTGAACGAGGCGCCGACTTGGCCGTCCGCCTTGAATACGCGGGAATTCACTGCGATCTTGCGCCACTACCCATGGACGCCTTGAAGCTCCTTGAGCCCGGCAAGGTTGAAATGTTGCTGAACTACACGGCTCTTCGAGACTTTAAAGTAATCCTTGATGCTCGCCAGAAATCAGCAACTGGACGATAGGAGGGTGGACGATGAGTGAATCAACCCTGCGAATCGGGGTCTTGTTTCCCGACGTGCTGGGCACCTACGGAGATACGGGCAATGCTCTGATTCTGGCAGAGCGCGCCCGCCGTCGAGGTATCGATGCGGAACTAGTGACAGTGTCTTTGAACGAAGACATCCCAGCAGAACTGGATCTTTACACTCTCGGCGGTGGCGAAGACACTGCGCAGTCACTGGCGGCTCAGAAATTCCGCGACGACTCGGGCTTGCTTCACGCCTTGGACGCCGGCAAGCCACTTCTTGCCATCTGCGCCTCATTGCAGGTTTTGGGGCACTGGTATCGCGATGCGCGCGACGAGCGAGTCGAAGGCCTCGGCGTTCTTGATGTCACCACGGATCCGCAGGGGCATCGTGCAATTGGCGAGCTTGTCTGTGAACCCCTTCTTGAAGGACTGACCCAGCCAATGAGCGGTTTTGAAAACCACGGTGGTGGGACGGTTCTTGGGCCCAACGCGCGTCCGCTTGGTCGCGTCATTGCGGGCGTTGGCAACGGAACTCCCGAAGGGATGACACCGGAGCCTATTGCCTACGATGGTGTCGTTCAAGGATCCGTTATTGCTACCTATATGCATGGACCCGTTTTAGCTCGAAATCCTGAGCTTGCCGACTTGCTTCTTACTCGCGCTACAGGGCTTGAACTGGCGCCACTTGATGTTCCAGGCGTCGAAGCTCTGCGCGCTGAACGTTTGGATTTTGCGTGCCGCTGATCAGCGTGCTTTGCGCTGTTGTCTACGGAAAATCAGGGTTTGATCGGGGTTGCTCCCCAAAGACAGGGCGCTTCTTCACCGATACGATGGATAAGAATTGACTATCGATCTGGAGGATTGATGACCCCTGAAATGAACACCGATCCGACTGGTAGCCAGCCGAATGGTGGTTTCGCGACCGGTTTCAACGGACAAGCCCCTCAGGCTTCATCCCAAACACCGTGGCCTCAGTACGGCGAGGTCTCCGGTTCATCGAATCCAACCTACGGTTCTTACGCGGGTGGGACGTTCAATGATGGTGGCGCGGGCTACCCGCAGGGTGCGCAAGCGCAGTGGAATTCTGATGCACCTCAGTACCCGGGTCAGCCGATGAATCAGCCGATGGGACAGCCCTATGGCGGCCAACAGGCTGGTGGCCCCAACGTTGCTGGAATGCCGATGCCGGGTGTGCCTCAGAAGCTTCCTAGCCGTGCCGGTTCGATCATCATGATGGTCGTTGGCTTGCTGATGATGTTTATCGTTGCCCCGATTTCCCTGTTGGTGGGCGCTCTGGCTGGTCTCGATCTTGACGGTGTTATTGCTGGAACGAATGAGATCCGCTCTGGCGACACAATCACCATCGGTGACGGCGGATCGCTGATGGTGACGGCCTCACGTTCGGATCCTTCGGCTTACGCGGGCACCCTCTACTCGTGTAAGGTCACCTCGGTTGAAACGGACACCGAATATAAGATGACGACGAGTGCGACGGACACTTTCTACATTGATGGTCTGGCGCCCGGAAATTACGTCGTTGAATGTGAGGGTGAAACCACTAGATTGATGGCAATTTCTGGTGTTACCGCCGACGATTTGGTGGGGGCTGGAATGTCGGGAGTTGCTTGGGCGACGGGAATCGGAATTCTTGGTCTGATCCTACTGATTGCCGGCATCATCTGGCTGGTGGTGACGAATCGTAAGCGTTCGCAAATCCGCGCCACTCAGATAGGTTCGCCGTATCAGTGGCAGTGATGTCCTGACAGTTTCTTTCGCGTGAGGGCGAGGCTGGTAGTGATACCGCCTCGCCCTCACGTCCACCCTGGGTGTTTTCCTCGGCGTCGACGAGGTTCTTCTTGGTTCGCTTCTTCCAGAGTGACAGGGAAGATCCTCTTCACTGAAAAACTGCGAGGGCGTTCGTGTTTCTTTTCCGGGACTGTCAGTCGCCGAGCGTTTGGAAGAGGGATGCCCACGAGGGTGCATGGCGCTGTTTGGGCTTTAAATGAAGAAGACGCCAGCATTCATATCAAGATTCTGACATGGACCATGTACACACCAGATTGACGCTAAATGCAAAATGATTTCTACATGGTCTCTTCTAGACTGGGAACAATGGTGGGTCGGCAACGATGCCATGGCACGTGATTGCCTGGGATGACTGCTCATCCCTGAATGGAGAACGGTTCAGCGCAGGTATCGACATCGTGAAACAATGCGTTTCTTAGCGTTATTGGTAGAGATAAACGGTAATTTCGTTAAAAAGGGGAAGGAAAGCATGGGTTACATCGAGTCAAACAGCGCAGATCGATTGAAGATTCCTACCCCGGTAACTCAAGACCGCCTGAAGGATCTTTTCAATCAACGTAGCTGGACGTGGTTCGTTGATAATGAAGGCGATTTGGGTGGTCGCTGGAATGGCTACACCTTTTATTTTTTGTTGACTGGAACGAAGCAAGAGATTCTCCATATCCTGGGTGGCTGGGGTAACCCCATCAATCCGGACCGTCTACCAGAGGCACGTGCTTTTATTGCTGACTGGCATAGGAAGCACCTCTGGCCGAAAGTCTGCTCGACCCTTAACGATCAGGGAGTCGTCAATATTCGAGTAGAGAACACTGTTGACTGGGAGTCTGGAGCAACGGACGAACAGCTCTACCAGCAGATCGATTGTGCGCTTGGCACGGGGATGCAATTCTTTGAAGCACTGAACGAGGAGCTGTCGTTATGAGCGGAATCTTTGATCGAATTAGGAAGATCTTGAATGCCCAAGTAGCAGATGAAGTGCAAAAGGATGCTTCTGCCAAAGACGGCCTCGTCCTAGATGTAGACGCAGACCTGCAAGAACTCCAGTCCCTTCAGGTTCCCAGTGAAGATGACAACGGGGAAGACCAAGGTAGGGGAGCTTCTTCGGCAGATGATGTGCAGGATCGTTCGGACCAGCCCGATCAGCTGGATCTGACTCGTCCAGTCACCCTTGAACGTGTCGGGTTCTTTTTTGACTCACAGGGTTGGAATTGGGAGATCGACGACGAGGGTGACTTTGTGACAGGTTTCGATTCGAATCAGTACGTGTTCCGGATCACCGGCAAGAAGAATGAAATCTTCACAATTATTGCCTTTCGAAGCACCCCCGTTGATGCTCAGCTGAGGTCAGAAGTCGAGCTACTGATTGAAGATTGGCATGCGACTCACCTGTGGCCGATGGCTTCGTTTACTGAAAAGAACGGAGAGATTCGAATTCTGGCAGAAGTGAACTTGGACTGTGAGTGGGGGCTTTCTGACGCGCAGCTTGTTACTCAGTGCAAATGCGGAATCGGCACAATTTCCGCCTTCTTTGAGGAAGTAGATCAGAAATTTGGCCCAGCTCCATCGGAATCTGACATGAACGGCGACTACAGCGAATAGTGCGCTGTTCGCGACACTAGCGTAGGAACTCTGCCGATCATGTGGCAGACACAGTCATTTATTAAAGGGGGGATGTGATGGACACTCCGCTCACATCGCGGGCTACAGCTTATCCCCTGCTGAATGAGCGCGGTGAAACGACGCGTTCTCACATCCTCGACGCTGTCCGAGCTGAGATTGTTGAGCGTGGGGCTACAGCGATGACGGTTTCTTCAATCTCGAAGCGAGCGAACCTCACGCGCTCCCTGTTCTACCACTACTTTGCGACCAAAGATGAAGCCGCCTCGGCGGTCCTCGACAGTGTGATTGATGACTTTCTCGCTCAGGTTCGTCAGTGGAACGAGGGGCGAGAACTCGGAAACGTTGATAAAGCTCTTGATGACGCAGTGCATCTTATGTGTTCGATCATCGATCAAGACAGTCCATTCAGCATGAGCTTGGCGGGGACTGGGAACGGGCAACTGTATCTGCAGTTCATTGACCGCGCGGCCGACCGTATCGCGCACTTCATTGTGGATAACACCGTAGAAGATTTCCGCCGACACCATGAGATCAAAATTGGTGACCTTTACGAGACCTTCTACATGCTTATCGTCGGTCTGATCTCCCTGATGAGAACGCGCCCGGATATCAGCGAAGCGGCGGTTAAACGAATCGTCGCCCACACCCTCCAGATTGACGATCTCGTTCAACTCGATTGATGAAGGATTTCTTCATTGAGGGAATGCGCGGAGCTCAAACAGTGATTGACAGGGTGTAAATGTTGGCCCTAGACTGTGTGAGTCAGTTCATATCTGTAGTGGCGCGCGCTTTGAATCTGGATCTTGACCCCGAAGGGTGGACCTTCATTTCTTGAGTCCGTGTCACGACTCAGCGTCCTGTGAGTGCAAGGAAGGCAAGAACAATGTTGTTCGAGGTCTACGGCGAACATGCCGCATATCAGTGGATTGGATGGGTGCTAGTTTTCGCTGCGCTCATCGGAGCGAATGAGATCGCGCGTCGTACAAAGGCGGGAGGCATCTTCTGTTTCCTTGTACTGCCGGCTATTTTGACGGTCTATTTCATTGCGATCTACGTAGGTGCTGGACAGGGTGCCGAGTGGGCGCTCAATAACCCGACCTACGTGCACATGAATAGCTGGTTCCACTATGCGAAGCTCTATGCGGCAACTGCTGGCTGTATTGGCTTCATGATGCTGAAGTATGGCTGGGGAAAAATCGGTCGTTCACATGCATTCAAGTGCTTCCCGTTCGTTATTGTTGCGATCAACATTCTGATTGCCGTTGTCTCTGATTTTGAGTCGGCGTTCCGCGCATTCGGCACGACCTGGGTTTCCTCCGAAGGTGTCACGCTGATGGGCGGTTGGCACAATGTCTTCAATGGCATCGCGGGTCTGATCAATATCTTCCTGATGACCGGCTGGTTTGGTATCTACGCTTCTCGAAAGAAGCAGGACATGCTCTGGCCAGACATGACGTGGGTGTTCATTGTCGCCTACGACCTCTGGAACTTCTGCTACACCTACAACTGTTTGCCGACTCACGCCTGGTACTGCGGTGTTGCCCTGCTTCTTGCACCGACGGTTGCCAACGCCTTCTGGAATAAGGGTGGTTGGATCCAGAATCGTGCAAATACGTTGGCTCTCTGGTGTATGTTCGCGCAGGTTGTTCCCGCGTTCCAGGACTACTCGAATTTCTCGGTTCAGTCCGTGAATAATCCGAATGTAAACCTGTTTGTTTCGATTCTCGCTCTGGCTGCCAACATTCTGGCTCTCGGCTACGTGATCTACCGTTCGCGCAAGCTTGGCCGTAACCCGTACACGAATGAAATCTTCGTGGGGACGAAGGATTTCGAGGCTGCAATGGCGCGCCGTGAGGATGTGGCTACCGCCTGATCCAGTTTGTATGGACGAGGCCCCGCCCGGCATGTGTCGGGCGGGGTTTTCGCTTGTCAGATCACCTTTGTCAGCTAAGGGTGAGTAGCTGGCCTCGTGAATGGGGAAGCGGAAGGGGTGGAAGTTGAGTTTTCGGCGAGAAAAATAAAGTTGAGTGGAATAGACTCAACTTTGGAGCGTTGATATATGCAGACGCACGTGGGATCGCCACGTGCCCATATCTCGACGCAATGCGTCACTGGAGGAAATATGACCAACGAATTCACGACGAAAGCGCAGGAAGCTATTGGCTCTGCGCTCGAGTCAGCCAGGGCAGCTGGCAACCCGGGAGTTACGCCCCTGCATCTTTTGAATGCTCTGCTGACTCAGAACGAAGGAATTGCGACGGCGCTTCTCGATGCTGTCGGTGCCGACCGTAAGACGATCGGCGCGAGAGCGCGTAACGCTCTGCTCGCATTGCCAAGTATTCAAGGCTCGACCGCCCAAAACGCTCAGGCAGACCAGGCTCTGATGGGAGTCATCAACGACGCTCAGAAGCGTGCAGAAAAGGCTGGCGACGCTTATGTGTCGACTGAACACCTGATGATTGCGCTTGCCGCGTCAAAGAGTGAGGCCGGCACCATTCTTTCTCACAACGCGGCACCGCCCACCGCTTTGGAGGAAGCTCTGAAGACGCTCCGTCCGAATCCGATTACATCACCTGACCCGGAGGGGAGCTTCGAAGCTCTCAAGAAGTACGGGCGAGACCTGACCGAGGTTGCTCGCGAAGGCAAGCTCGACCCGGTGATCGGTCGTGACGCGGAGATTCGTCGCGTTGTGCAGGTACTGTCGCGTCGTACGAAGAACAACCCTGTCCTCATCGGTGAGCCCGGTGTGGGTAAGACTGCGGTTGTCGAAGGGTTGGCTCAGCGTATTGTCGCGGGCGATGTTCCGGCATCCCTGAAGGATAAGACGCTTATTGCTCTCGACCTGGCATTGATGGTGGCAGGCGCGAAATACCGCGGTGAATTTGAGGAGCGTCTGAAGGCTGTCCTCGAAGAAATCCAGCGCTCTGACGGGCAGGTCATCACCTTTATCGACGAGCTTCACACGGTCGTCGGTGCCGGTGGTGGGTCTGAAGGTGCGATGGATGCTGGCAATATGCTCAAGCCGATGCTTGCGCGTGGCGAACTGCGCATGGTTGGCGCGACCACGCTGGACGAGTATCGCGAGAACATTGAAAAGGACCCGGCTCTGGAACGTCGTTTCCAGCAGGTTTTCGTCGGCGAACCGTCCGTTGAGGATACGGTTGCGATCTTGCGCGGTATTGCGCCGAAGTACGAGGCCCACCATAAGGTGACAATCTCCGATGGTGCGCTCGTTGCGGCGGCAACCTTGTCGGATCGCTACATCACGGGGCGTCAACTGCCGGATAAGGCGATCGACTTGATTGATGAGGCTGCGTCTCGTCTGCGGATGGAACTTGATTCTTCCCCGATCGAGATCGATGAGTTGCGTCGCCAGGTGGATCGTCTGCGAATGGAAGAATCCTATCTGACCGAATCTGATTCGGATAAGACGGATGAAGCGACCCAGATTCGCCTAGAGAAGCTTCGTGCGGACCTCGCTGATAAGCAGGAAGAGCTGACTGCATTAACTGGACGCTGGGAGGCAGAGAAGGCCGGGCATAACAAGGTCGGTGATCTGCGCGTTCAGCTGGATGAACTGCGTACTCAGTTGGAACTTGCTATCCGTGAGAATCGTTGGGAAGAAGCCGGAAGGCTTCAGAACGGTGAAATCCCCGCGGTCGAACGCCAGATTGGCGAAGCCGAGGCGAACGCTGAAGCGGAAGATGAAGCAGCCGGCGAGCCGATGATCGCAGAGAAGGTTGGGCCGGCTGAGATTGCGGAAGTCGTGGAGTCCTGGACGGGTATCCCGACCGGTAAGCTCCTACAGACGGAAACCGAGAAGCTTCTGACCATGGAAGATGCGATCGGGCATCGACTGATTGGTCAGAAGATGGCCGTCGCGGCGGTGTCCGATGCGGTTCGGCGTTCCCGTGCGGGGATTGCGGATCCGAATCGTCCGACCGGTTCGTTCCTGTTCCTCGGTCCGACGGGTGTCGGTAAGACGGAGCTGGCGAAGTCGCTGGCGGAGTTCCTCTTCGATGATGAGCGAGCGATGATTCGCATCGACATGTCGGAGTACTCCGAGAAGCATTCGGTCGCGCGCCTCGTCGGTGCCCCTCCGGGATACGTTGGATACGAGCAGGGTGGTCAGCTGACCGAAGCTGTTCGCCGTCGTCCGTATTCGGTGATCCTTTTGGATGAGGTCGAAAAGGCTGATCCGGAAATCTTCGACATTCTGCTTCAGGTTCTCGACGATGGTCGCTTGACTGACGGTCAGGGCCGCACGGTTGATTTCAGGAATACGATCTTGATTTTGACATCGAACCTTGGCTCGCAGTTCCTATCCGATCAGTCTTTGACGCAAGAGATGAAGACTGATGCGGTGATGGAGACGGTGCGTCATGCATTCAAGCCGGAGTTCTTAAACCGTCTGGATGAGACGGTCATGTTCGACCCGCTGTCGGCGGATGACTTGGCTGGCATTGTTGACCTGATGGTCGGCCAGCTCGCGAAGCGTCTTGAGAGCCGTCGCATCACGCTCGATGTGTCCGAGCCTGCCCGCGGTCTGCTGACCCGGATTGGCTACGACCCGGCTTACGGTGCTCGTCCGCTACGTCGCCTGATCCAGAAGGAAATCGGTGACAAGCTGGCGAAGATGCTTCTAGCCGGCGAGGTTGGCGATGGTTCGACCGTTCGCGTCGATGTTTCCGAAGACTTGGAGACTCTGTCGATGCAGGTAGTCGCAGAAGGTGAAGAGCCGGACATCTTCTCCTGCTGATTGATTCACGAGGCCGTGTGGGGCGCGGGTTTTCAACGCGCGCCCCACACGTGCACTTGTCACCAGAACTCGTGGCCGATAAGGGCGCGTTTAGAATAGGGGGGCACACCGATAACAGCACGGCCCGAACAATCGAGCGAGCGTCACAACGCAGAAGGGGACACGCATGGCAGTGATCACGAGCGAACTGATGGATATTCCTTTTGCTCATGCGTATGCGTTGAATGCTGGGGGACAGACCCTGGTCAAGGTTGGTGACACGTCGACCGTCTATCCGCTGGCGTCTGTCACGAAGCTTCTGATGGCATGGTCAACGTTGGTTGCAGTCCAGCGAGGCTTTATCAGTTTGGGCGATCCGGCTGGTCCCGAAGGGTCCACGATTCGCCACCTTCTGGCTCACGCCTCGGGCTTGCCCGCAGAATCTCGCGATGCACAGTTCGGCGTCGAAAAACGACGTGTTTACTCCAACGCTGGTTTCGAGATCCTTGGTGATGCGGTTGCCGAAGCAACGGGAACAGACATCGGTCGATGGATTGAAGAATCCGTGATTGAGCCTCTGGGCATGACAACGGCGGACGTTCCCGGTTCAGTCGCGCGCTCTGGGCGAGCAAGTATTGATGACCTGCTGATCCTCGGCCAGGAGCTCCTGCATCCAACTTTGATCAGCGATGCGCTATCGACTGAAGCGGTAACCCCGCAGTTCCCCAACCTCGCGGGCGTTGTCCCCGGATACGGTCGGCATAACCCGTGCCCGTGGGGACTCGGCCTTGAAATCCGGGGAACGAAGAACCCGCACTGGACCGCCCCAGATGCCCCGGCCACAACATTCGGCCACTTCGGAGTCTCAGGCTCGTTCCTCTGGGTTGACCGTGAACACGACGCGACCGCAGCGTTCCTTGGTTCACAAGAATTCGGCCCCTGGCATAAGGAACAATGGTCGCAGCTCAACGCCCAATTGCAGGGCCTCGTGAATGCCTAACTGTCAGGCGCGAAGGCGGTTCTGATCCCAAGTGGTCAGTCGGCAATGTCGATGATGACTGGCACATGATCCGACGCGCCCTTGCCCTTACGCTCATCCCGATCGATCTGAGCCTCAACCACACGCGACGCCAACGCGGGGGAGGCGTACACAAAGTCAATGCGCATGCCCTCATTCTTCGGGAAGCGTAGCTTCTGGTAATCCCAGTAGGTGTAGTTGGTGACGCGGTCGCGGGTGATTTCGTCCCACCCATCATCGGCGAAAGCAAAGAATGCGTCGCGCTCGGGCTGTGAGACGTGGGTGGCGTCGGCAAATGCGGTCATGTCCCACACGTCCTCATCAAAGGGGGCGACATTCCAGTCACCGACCATGGCGATCTGCGCCTTCGGGTCCTCAGACAGCCACTTCACACCGTTTTCCTTCAAGACGCGTAGCCACTCGAGCTTGTAGACGTAATGAGGGTCGGTCAGCTCACGACCGTTCGGGATATACAGGCTCCAGATCGTGAATGGTGAGCTATCGGGCGATTCGACAGTAACGCCGAGTGCGCGAGCCTCCACAACCGGAGGATTCCCAAATGCGGGTTGGCCCGCGAAATGATCCTCGACCTTAAGAATCGGTAGGCGCGAGGCTACCGCAACACCATTCCACTGATTCAGGCCGTGAATCCGAACCTCGTACCCCGCTTCGGTGAACTGGTCGACGGGGAACTGGTCGGGTTTGCACTTAATTTCCTGCATCGCCAGTACGTCTGTGCTCGAGCGTTCAAGGAAAGCGATGACGCGATCGACGCGGGTGCGGATGGAGTTGACGTTCCAGGTAGCAAATCTCATGGGATAAACCCTAGCCGGCAGGCTCCGACCTTGCTTGTTCGGGGTTTGAGTCCGCGCTTGTTCAGGGATTGACCGCGCTTGTTCACCAAAGACCTGTTTGTCAGTCTTTTTCGCTCCTGCGGTAGTTGCGGGTGAAGGTCCCTGACGATGGCGTGCTTTGCCTCGTAGGCTTATCTCATGGGAACTGCACTTGTTACCGGCGCGACGTCGGGCATTGGCGAAGAGTTTTGTTGGCAACTGGCTGCAGGTGGCCATGATCTGGTCCTGGTGGCACGGAGTGAAGCGACATTGCACCAGCTTGCGGAGCGACTTCACGCCTACGCGGGGATTAACGCAGAGGTGATTGTCGCTGACTTGGCGAATCCTGACCAGCTGGCTCGCGTCGCTGAGCGTCTGGATGTGGGTGGTGCTGAAGTGGGCGCTTCGGCTCTGAAGCCCATCGATCTGCTGGTGAATAATGCCGGATTCGGGCTAGGTACGTCCTTCCCTGACAACGACCTTGATGCTGAGCTCTATGGCTTGGATGTCATGGTTCGTGCGGTGATGGTGTTGTCGCATCATGCAGCTCGGTCGATGCGCGTGCGTCACCGAGGTGCCATCATCAACACGGCGTCGGTAGCGTCGCGAACAGGGGCGGGCACCTACTCCGCGCATAAAGCGTGGGTCGTTGCGTTCACCGAGGGCCTGTCGGAGGAATTACGAGGCTCGGGAGTGACTGCTACCGCTGTTATGCCGGGGCCGGTTCGTACTGAATTCTTTACAAAGGCTGGTGTCGATATGGAAGAGATGCCGGGTGCGTTCTTGGCGACCCCTGAGGAAGTTGTGACTGCTGGCCTTGACGCGGTGCGTCGCGGGAAAGTGTTGGTCACGCCGACTGTTCCTGCGAAGGTCGGGATGGCGTTGATGAAGTTTGCTCCGCGTTCTTTGACGCGTCGTGTGATGCGGGCTGTTCCGCATATGTGAGTGCATACCAGCACTTAATGGGGCTACTGTTACTAATGTGATTGGTGATAATAATGTGGTTTAGCTCTTGCTCCCTCATTTTGTTCACCGATACTCTGTAATGACATGTCTGCTCGACGTGTGTCTGTTGACTCCCATCAACGATCAGTCGATTGAAGGAAGAACTCGCCAATGAAACTGCGTATGACGAAGCGAACGGCTCTGCTTGGCCTCGTAGCTGCCGCGCTCATCATTCCCGGAGTAAAAGCGACAAGCGCCGACTCCGCGCAGAGTGCAACAGGGGTAAGTATTCCGCAAGCAGCTCAGATGGACCTGCAGTCGGGCGTAAATCCTTTCTCCCCTTCAACGGTGACAACCTCCACCACTCCCTACGCCCCGTCCGGAGGAAACTGGCAGAACATTGGTGGCGATTGGCGTTGGGCTGCCAATGGCACGGGTCTCCAGATTGCGTCAACCTGGGCAAAAATCAATGGGCACATCTATCACTTTGAATCAACAGGCTGGATGAATACCGGTTGGTACAAAGAGGATGGCACTTGGTACTATTTCCAGCCTTCAGGAGGCTATGCGGGAGCCCTACACACCGCCGGCTGGCTCAAGCTCGGCGAAACCTGGTACTACCTTGATCCGACGACCGGCAAGATGATCGCAGACACGGAGAAGATCATCAACGGAAAGCTATACCTCTTCGACATTGACGGCAAGATGAAGACCGGCTGGGTCTCCATGTCGCAAGGTTGGCGCTACATCGACGCATTAGGTGACCGCGTCTTCGGCTGGCTCAAGCTGAACGGCACCTGGTACTACCTTGATCCGTCCACGGGAATCATGCAGACCGGCCGACGCGCGATCAATGGAACCACCTACGTGTTCAACTCTTCGGGTGCAATGTCTACCGGCTGGACCAAGTTGAAGGAAGGCTGGCGCTATTCCGATTCCAACGGCGTCGAGTACCTCGGCTGGCTGGGTCTGAATGGGGCGTGGTATTACCTCGATCCATCAAATGGCGTCATGGTCGAAAATGCTTCCAAGACAATTGGTGGCAGGACCTACACTTTCGACGCCAATGGCAAGATGAAGACCGGCTGGGTATCAAACTCTGACGGTTGGCGTTACCTCAACGCATCCGGGTACGAAACCTACGGCTGGTTGAATGATCGAGGAACGTGGTACTACCTTGATCCGTCCACGGGAATCATGAAGACCGGACGCCACACGATCAATGAAACCACCTACGTGTTCAACGCTTCGGGTGCAATGTCTACCGGCTGGGCACGTCTGAGCGATGGTTGGCACTACTCCTCAACCAGTGGTGCCGAGGCTGTTGGCTGGGCAATCGTGAACGGCTACTGGTACTACATGGATCCCTCAACGGGCATCATGGTCGCAAACACCTCGAAGAATATTGGTGGAAAAACCTACTCCTTCGACGCTTCTGGAGTATGGCGTTCCTGAACGTCTGGTCGTCCTCGTAAAATCCGCGCAACCCCGAACGTGAAATTGTTCGATGTGCTGGATAGTCCGGAAGTCGACGTGCTCATTTCGTCGTGATTCGCTGCTGTACAGTAACGTGCGCCATTCGATAAGGTGATTCCTGAGTAGTATTTACTAGTAATCCAATGTGGCTGATCTTGGTGCCATCTACGGAATTGCAATACAAGGGGAACAATGAGAGTTTCACACCAAGTCCCGTGGCGTACATTGGCAAGCGCGTGTGTTATCTCTGGGCTTGTCCTGTCGACGAACGTCGCCACGTTTGCTGACGAAAACGGTGAAAGCGCACCTTTGACCGTCGCAACCCAGAGCGATCCCCAAGAAAACCCGCAGAATCAGGAGGGTACTTCACCTCTAGGAGCTGAAACCGTAGCTCCTGTCGCTACCCCGAAAAAGACGACTGCCCACGAACCTTTGCAATCCCCTGAAGGTTCATGGATCTACTCCGGCGTCTGGCAGTGGAAGCAACCCGATGGGACGCTCCTGAAAGACTCGTGGGCGCGTATTAACGGCTCCACCTACTACTTCGATGCGAACGGGACCATGGCAAGTAACTGGTTCCGCAACTCTGATTCGTGGTTCTACGCATCCGCGTCTGGTGCTCTTACCACAGGTTGGTTGAATGATCGAGGTACGTGGTACTACCTCGATTCTGAAACGGGACAGATGGTCACCGGCCAGAAGCAAGTGGGAAACGAAACCTACTTCTTCAATGCCTCCGGCGCGATGTTGACCGGTTGGGTTGAGATGCCCGATGGGTGGCATTACGCGACTACGTTCGGCGTTGAAGTTCATGGTTGGTTGAATGATCGAGGTACGTGGTACTACCTTGATCCGTCCACGGGAATCATGCAGACCGGACGCCAAACGATCAATGGAACCACCTACGTGTTCAACGCTTCGGGTGCAATGTCTACCGGCTGGACCAAGCTGAAGGAAGGCTGGCGCTATTCCGATTCCAACGGCGTCGAGTACCTCGGCTGGCTGGGTCTGAATGGGGCGTGGTATTACCTCGATCCATCAAATGGCGTCATGGTTGAAAATGCTTCCAAGTCAATTGGTGGCAGGACCTACACTTTCGATGCCAATGGCAAGATGAAGACCGGCTGGGTTGAGATGTCCGATGGGTGGCATTACGCGACTACGCTCGGCGATGAAGTTCATGGTTGGTTGAATGATCGAGGTACGTGGTACTACCTTGATCCCGTTACAGGCATTATGGCGACAGGCGAGCGAACTATCGGCGGGAACTCCTATGAGTTCGCATCTAACGGCGCGATGTTGACCGGATGGTACAAGCGCGCAGATGGCTGGCATTATCGCAAGCCTTCAGGTGAAGTCGGTCTTGGATGGCAACGGGTTGGTTTAGATTGGTACTACCTTGATCCCGTTACAGGCATCATGGTGACAGGCGAGCGAACTATCGGCGGGAACTCCTATGAGTTCGCATCTAACGGCGCGATGTTGACCGGATGGTACAAGCGCGCAGATGGCTGGCATTACCGCAAGCCTTCAGGTGAAGTCGGTCTTGGATGGCAACGGGTTGGTTTAGATTGGTACTACCTGGAACCGTCTACAGGCATCATGGCGAATGCTGGTCGCACGATCGATGGGAAATGGTACAACTTCCTCTCATCGGGTCAATGGGTCAACTACCAAGCTCCTGCCGGCTATCTACAACCGACAATGTCAATTCAGTCCCTTGGATGGGCTACCAATACTCTGACCTACGGCATGAACGGCGTGAAAGTCAGAATCGTTCAACAGCGCCTAGGTATCTGGCACACGATGAAGCTGGCGTCCGTTGACAGTAGTTTTATGTCGGCAGTGCGTAACTTCCAGCGTCGAGCGGGCCTGCCACAAACGGGCGTCGTCGACGAGCGCACATGGAACGCGATGGGAACCGGGTATTCCTGGTATGTCGACCAGTATCAAGTTGCGCCGACCGTTTCGGTTAGCGCAAGCCGCTCCGAACACATTGAAGCAATGATTTCCTACGCCTTAGCGCAGGTGGGATCGCCCTACACTTGGGGTGGAGCTGGCCCGTACAACTTGGGCTTTGACTGTTCGGGTTTGGTGCTTCAAGCACTACACGCAGGTGGCCTTGATCCACAACCGATTAACGTGCTCAAGCATGCGTGGCCTGACTATCGCACCTCGCAGGAGCTCTACAACTACTCCGGATTCCAATATCTTCCGCTGTCGCAAAGGCAACGTGGTGACTTGATCTTCTACACGTCGGGTGGCGTAGTGACGCATGTGTCGCTCTACTTGGGTAATGAGCGGGTTGTCCACACCGACTGGATGGGGAATCCGGCTCGTGTTGATTCCGTGTGGACTAGCTACGGATACTCCAACACCGCACCGTGGGTCATTCGCCCGTTCCCGTAAAGAGAATCGTGATCTAGCAGGTCGGTAGCTTTCCAGTTTGCCGGCACGTAACGAGGCCCCTCAGGAAACTGAGGGGCCTCGTTCGTCAGTATAGGGAAGCGAGAGTCTTTACTGGTCTTGAGATTTTCCTTGGAGATCTGCCTTGGAACTCTGTCTTAGAACACGATTGGCCAGTGCGGAAGACAGTCGGTCAAGGTGATGTGCGCGGAGTTGAAGAGCTCCACAGTTGATGCATATTCGGGGTTCAACTCGGGCATCTTCCCGGTCTTAATTGCTTCTTCTGCAGCCCGATCATCAACGTATTCGTTTAAGGAGCCATCAGACAGGCGCGCACTTGCATCCGCGTACGCTTTGAACGCCTCCGCTGCATGAGTACCAGTGGAATCCGCCGATCCTGCTTGCACCAGAGCATCAGTTTGTGCCGAGGCAAAAGCCTTGACGAAAGAAGCCCACGCGGTAGTTGCAGTGGTGGAATTGCCCGAGACTGTTGCTTCAGTAAAGGCTTGTCCTTCAGGCAAGGACTCGAGTGCCTGGACGAGAATGTCATCCATCGCTTGGCAGCCCGCTGAAGGGGCGCTCATCTCGGGAAGCGCTTGGGTTGATTGAGGATCGGCATAGATCCCCGCTCCAGCCTCAGATCCGATTGACTGCGCTGTGGGGGCAGATTGTGGGCTTGCCTTGGGCGATGGTGAGCATGCGCCAAGAGTAAGCGTGAGACCTGCAACCGCGCTCAAACACACTGAGCAACGTCCCGGAAAGAGTTGATTTCGCATCAGATTCCTACCGCGAAATCAGGCCAGATCGAGGTCTTCAAGACCGAGCGCATAGAAGTAGGGGAATCCCTCAGCCTCGATGCGTTCCTTAGCGCCAGTTGCGCGGTCAACGATGACTCCAACAGCAACGACCTCGGCTCCTGCTTCACGCAGAGCAGTGGCAGCTTCCAGAGGTGAACCGCCAGTGGTCGAGGTGTCTTCGAGGACAACCACACGCTTGCCGACCACGTCCGGCCCCTCAATGCGACGCTTCATGCCGTGATCCTTGGCAGCCTTGCGCACAACGAAAGCATCAAGGTCGAGGCCACGCGAAGAAGCGGCATGCATCATTGCGGCTGCAACGGGGTCTGCTCCCATGGTCAGGCCACCAACTGCAACATAGTCTTCGCCCGGAGCGAAACCGGATTCTTCCAAAAGATCGAGCATGACGTGGCCGATCAGGGGCGCAGCTTCGTGATGAAGCGTTGCGCGACGCATATCAACGTAGAAATCAGATTCGCGACCGGAAGCCAGAGTCACCTTTTCGTGGATGACGGCGAGTTCCTTGACGAGTTCGGACAGGCGGGCTTTTTGAGAGTCATTCGTCATGCTTCACAGTCTAGACGGTAGGTGGGCATAGAGGATGGGACGCTTTCGCCACATCTCTCGCTCCGTAGCCGGCCGTATACGAAAGTGCCCCCAACCTTTGAACTGTCTCCCGGAAGTTGGACTGATTTATTCAGTTTTCTTCCGGAGGACAGTTCACTTCAGGCTGGGGGCAGTATCGTCAAGAGCTCGAGCATTCAGCCCGAGAAGGGAAAACAGGCGGTCAGCCGGCGATTGCCTCGACCAGCTCAATCAGCTCACCAATACCCTCGTGAATTCCGAATGGGCGGTATGGATACTGTTCGACCTGTTCGATTGACGTTGAGCCGGACAGCACAAGGTGCGTGCGCAGACCGGCTTCAACACCCGCCTGAATATCCGTGTCCATGCGGTCGCCGACCATTGCAGCGTGCTCAGAGTGAGCGCCGATCTTGTTCAGACCTGCGCGAATCATCACGGGGTTCGGTTTGCCGACGAAGTAGGGGCGCTTACCGGTGGCTGCGGTGATCATTGCTGCGATCGAACCGGTGGCGGGCAGTGTGCCTTCATCCGAGGGACCCGTGACGTCCGGGTTGGTGGCGATGAACTTTGCGCCACTTTCGATCAGTCGGATTGCTCGGGTAATCGCGTTGAAGTCGTAGTTACGTGTCTCGCCGAGCACCACGTACTCAGGATCCTGATCGGTCATGATGTAGCCGGCGCCGTGGAGCGCGGTCGTCAGTCCGGCCTCGCCAATCACGAATGCGGACGAGTTGGGTGACTGCTGCGACAGGAATGCTGCGGTTGCGTTTGCCGAAGTCCAAATATGCTCCTCGGCAACATCCAAACCGGACCGTTCAAGTCGAGCAGACAGGTCGCGGTTGGTGAAGATTGAGTTGTTCGTCAGAACCAAGAATGGCATGTTCTTGGCGCGCAGTGCCTCAAGGAACTGCTGAGCTCCGGGAAGCGCGCGGTTTTCCTTGACCAGAACACCGTCCATGTCGGAAAGCCATGCGGAAACAGGTGGCATGTCAGTGAGCGCCTTGGGCGCGATTTCGTTATCAGTCATGTCTTTATCCTATGTGGAATATCGGGGAAAGACATGGATAAGGGTCTATTCGGGATCTGCGTCGATTGCGCCGTGAATGTCGTTGAACAGCAGGTTCGAGATTTCAACTTGAACGTATTCGACGCGCGGAACATCGTGCAGGACAAGCGGGTCGTCTGCGCTGGTCTGCAGAGTCAGAGTGCCACACCCGAACAGGCGGTCGATAAAGTCGCGGTCCATTGCTACGTCGGAAATGCGCGTGATAGGCAGGTCGTGACCCTTCTTGTTGATGATGCCGTGGCGCGTGATGATGCGCTTCGTGGTCAGCGTGAAGGTCGTGGTGAACCAGCGGATGAACGGCATGATGAAGATCGGGAATGTCGCGACGATGACGATTGCCCAGACGATCTCGTGGCTGTAGGGCGCCCACTCAGTCGGTAGGTAGACCGACGCGAAGACGCCGACAATGATCAGAACCAGCTCAGCCAGCGTATTGCCAAGGATGGCTTTGAAGTGCGTGCGCATACGGCGGACAATGTGTTCGTCTTGGGACAAGAGTGCATGACGTGGAGACATGTCTTAATCGTGCCATTATTTCCCCCGCTTGTGCTTGCTATGTAATGCAAGACGCTATCGTTATGCCCGTGAGTAATGATTATCAGGATGTCGTCAGCGCCGGTGAGCGCGGTGCGCAGGTGCCAGGCCGTGTGCTCTCCGGTGGTGCAATGGGGGACGAGGCCACGCCTGCTTCTGAAAGCAGGCCCGGTGTTGGTCCGTGGGTTGGCGAGCTTCCGACCGATGAAAAGTACGATCCTGAACTACTGAAGAACGGCGATCATCGTAACGTTGAAGACCAGTATCGCTACTGGACGATGGACGCGATCCGCGAAGACATCGCAGCCCATGCGCTCCCGTTCGAGGTTGCAATCGAGAACCTCGGTCATGACTTCAATATCGGGTCTATCGTGCGCACTGCGAATGCGCTGGGAGCTAGCCGAGTCCACATCGTCGGGCGTCGTCGTTGGAATCGTCGCGGGGCAATGGTGACTGACCGCTACCTGCAGATCGATCACTGCCAGACTCCCGAAGACCTTGCCCGATCGTGCGCAGAGCGCGGAATGAGCCTCGTCGGCGTCGATAACGTGGAGGGCTCCAAGCCACTGGAATCCACTGAACTGCCGAAGCGAGCGTGCCTGATTTTCGGCGAAGAATCCTCCGGTTTGAGCCAGGAAATGAGCGACCTTGCCGAGGTGATCGTCCACATTACCCAGCGAGGATCGACGCGCTCAATGAATGTTGGCCACGCGGCGGCAATCGCGATGTGGGCGCACGCGTCCAGTTTGGCCTGACGCTTCAGTGATGTGCGCGGCCTCGTTCCTCATCGGCGAGGCCGGGATGACGAAGCTAAAACTACGCTGTTTTTTGTTGCCTGCACGGGCAAAAGTCCACCTTAGAGGCACTTATGTGCAGGAAATAGGGACTTCCTACCTCACATGAAACTTGCGATGTGTGGAACAATAGCCAGTGACAAATCTGTCGTTCGAATAGGAGGCTCCTGTGCCTGTCGCAACCCCTGAGGTCTACGCCGAGATGCTGAACCGCGCGAAGGAAGGCAAGTTTGCCTACCCCGCGATCAACGTGACCTCTTCCCAGACCGTTACCGCTGCTATCCAGGGCTTCGCCGAGGCAGAATCTGACGGTATCGTTCAGATTTCCGTCGGTGGCGCTGAATACGCTTCCGGTTCGACGATCAAGAACCGCGTCACCGGTTCGCTCGCCCTCGCTGCATACGCAACCGAGGTCGCCAAGAACTACGGCGTGACCATCGCTCTGCACACCGACCACTGCGCAAAGCAGAATATTGATTCCTGGATCCGCCCGCTCATGGAGATTGAAGCAACCCAGGATCTGCCGACCTTCCAGTCGCACATGTGGGACGGCTCCGCTGTTCCGCTCGCCGAGAACCTGGAGATCGCCAAGGAACTCCTCGCCCTCTCCCAGAAGGCAAACACCATCCTCGAAATCGAAATCGGCGTTGTCGGTGGCGAAGAAGACGGTGTTGTCGGCGAAATCAACGAGAAGCTCTACACAACCACCGAAGATGCACTCAAGACCGTTGAGGCCCTCGGTCTTGGCGAGAACGGCCGTTACCTGACCGCTCTGACCTTCGGTAATGTCCACGGTGTTTACAAGCCGGGTCACGTCAAGCTTCGTCCCGAAATTCTGGGCACCATCCAGGAAGAGGTTGCAGCAAAGGTTGGTTGGAAGAACAACCGTCCGTTCGACCTGGTCATGCACGGTGGCTCCGGTTCGACCGCAGAGGAAATTGCCCTCGCAGTCGAAAACGGCGTCATCAAGATGAACGTCGACACCGACACCCAGTACGCCTTCACCCGTCCGGTCGTGGAGCACATGTTCCGCAACTACGACGGTGTCCTGAAGATCGACGGTGAGGTCGGCAACAAGAAGCAGTACGACCCGCGTTCGTGGGGCAAGTCTGCTGAAGCAGGCATGGCTGCTCGCGTCGTCGAGGCTTGCCAGCGTCTTGGTTCCGTCGGAACCAAGATGGCCTGATCTTTTACCTGATCAACGGACGGGGTCCGCAGCTACGGCTGCGGGCCCTTTCCGCGTTTAGCCCTGTTTCGCATGCGTGAGGGCGCACTTTTGTCCGGCCACACTGGAAGTTTTGCGCGCTTTCGCTGAAAGAGTGCCTCAGATAGCGACAACGCGGGTGAAACGTGATGAGATTAGAACAGTTCGACGTAAGAAGGGTGGTCGCTATGGGCCAGGTGTGGACTTCAGTTGAAGGCATGATCATCGGCGCGGGTCTTGATCCCAAGGCCGTTATCAATGAGTTGCATGAGCGCGCCATCCTAGCGAAAGTCGAGTGGTATCCGTCTGCCCCGCACTTTGTGGGCGTTGACTTCGCTGTTTCTGGCGGTCGTCTTGGCGTTGTTCGTGACAATACGATTTCTGAAGGTCCCACAATCGAGGATCTTGCCGAAGAGCTTGCATCCCGTTTTGAGGGCGAAGTCCGTATTTCGACCGTGGTCGTGGACCATACTCCCGAAGGGGGCAGTCCGCTTGCTGACGTGTGGGATGACGACTTGGATGACGATGAGCCGGCAGAATCCTCGCGAATCGTTGAGATTGGTAATACACCTGCGTCGTCGGTGCCGTTGCTTGCAGCGCTTGAGGGTATCGATCTTGCCGATCTTGAGGGCAATGGTGGCCAGCGCCTGCTTCTTGCTGAGCTTCCGGTTGAAAAAGCCGGTTGGAACTTCGGTGAACTGCCACTGATAACCCTGTCGAAGCAGGATGATGAGTTCCAAATTTTCCTGGTCACGGATGACCACTTGGAACACGTTGTTATTCACAACTGGGCGATGGACTCAAAGATCATTCCGGGCGCGCACAATGTGCCGACAGAGGTTGACGACGAGATCCTGGATCTCGTCGGCGAACGTCCGAATTTGAAGAAGATTGCGGACGCGGTGAACGGGTCGAACGTTGACGATCTGTACAAGTCGACGTCCCTGTTCGGTGATGACGCTGTTGTCGCTGCGGTGAAGGCGCTTGGTCTGCCCGAGTCCGTTGCGGGCTTCCTGCTGGGGCATATTGATGCCGATGAGGTTGAAGGCGCGAAGCTCCACATGGCTCGCGGTATTTCAAACGCGATCGGTCGCAGCGTGGACATCATGCTGAAGGAACCGGATTCACCGGCTCAGCCTCTGTGGGAGTCCTACCATTCAATCGCTGTCGATCGTCCGCATCTGGTGAAGTATTTTGCCGGTGCCGAGGCTATCGTCGGCACGACGTTGCTGACCCTCGCGGCGCGCGCGCAGGCTCCGCGTCGTGGTTGGATGAAGTTCGGTGGTGTGCTCGGCGCTATTCTGCTGTTTGATTCGGTGGCAGAGTTGTCGCTGTCGCGTTACCTGCGTGCGAAAGAGGACCGCTAGTATCGCTTGCGATTGATGCGTCCTCGTGTGATGATCGCGCCAACTGCTTATTGACGAGGCCGGGGTCGGCAGTTCATTCGAACTGCCGACCCCGGTGCGTTACGTCAGGAACGTGGCGCTTTAAAACGCACGTTTTAGAGCACGTGTGCTTCAGCGGGGAAGTCCTGTGGGCGATCGGTGAAGATACCGGTGACGCCCCATGATGCGAGCTCCTGAGCTTGATCCACATCGTTGACTGTCCAGACGTTGACGTCGAAGCCTGCGTCGCGCATTTCCTTGACCTCTTCAGGGGTGAGGCCGTTGACATCGGGGTGAATTGCGGTGCATCTCAGCAGATCAGCTCCCTGTTGCCAGGTGGGGCCGGGTTGTTTTTCGCGGTCGAACAGCCAACCGAGCTTAATGTTCGGTCGCATAGCGTGGAAGCGTGCGAGGGCCTCGTGGTCGAAGGAAGAAACGATGAAGCGCTCAGTGTTCGCGACCGAATCAACTGCAACAGCGAGGTTCTCGATCAGCTTTTCGCGAAGTTCGGTGCCACCATAGCAGGGCTTGATCTCGAGGTTCATGCCCATGTTTGCCGAATTGGCGAATGAGATGACGTCAGCTACTTCTGGGATTCGTTCGAACCGGTAGGTGTCAGAGAACCACTTTCCGGCGTCAAGTGTGCGAATGTCGGAGAAGCTGAGGTTGTAGTAGCCGCCCTTGCCGGTCGTTGTGCGTTGAAGCTTATCGTCGTGGATGACGATCAAAGATCCGTCGCCGATGACGTCGACGTCGAATTCGAACCAGCGGGCACCGACCTCCGCTGCTTTCGCGAAGGAGGCGATCGTGTTTTCAGGCGCCAATGATGAGGCTCCGCGGTGCGCGAAAATCCTGGGGAATGCCATGCGTGTTCCTTTTGGGTGTTCTCGTTCAGTTGTCTGCCTGCAACGTTAGTCGCTTGGGGGCTAGACCGCTTGTTCTTACCAGAGGTCAGGGTTTGATGCGGCGGTGGTTTCTTCTTCTGTCTGGTCGATGAAGCGTTCTTCGTCGCGTTTGGCGGCAAGAATCTTTTCAACGTACGAGTCGATCGCTTCTTCGAGGGGAACGTCGTGGCCGGCTTGTTCGCCCAGGTACCAGCGGTGTTCAAGGAACTCGTGGTAGATCTGAGCCGGTTCGAGCTTGGTTTTCAGCTCGGCTGGAACTTCTCGCATGACGGGTTCGAAGGCGTTGTTCAACCACTGGTGTGCGGCCAATTCGAGTGGCATGTTCGGGGTGCCCGCGGTGGCTTGGTAGGTGGCGATGTCGTTCAACAAGCGTTGTGCTTGGTGCTCGCCAACATCCATGCCGGTGAGTCGCATGAGCTTGCGATGATGATGTCCGGCGTCAACGACCTTCGGCTGGATCATCAGTTCGGTTGATCCGGCAACCGATGTCATCTTCAATTCAGCAACGTCGAACCCCAGGTCATTGAGGCGTTCGATTCTCTGAGCAACCTTCCACTTCTGGGAAGAATCAATGAGTTCTGTTCCGGTCAGCTCATTCCACAATTCGTCGTAGCGGCTTCGAATACGGTCGCCAACTTCAATGGGATCCGCGTCTTCGGGGAAGTACTCTCCAGCCTGAAGATCCATGAGTTCGCCGATGATGTTAGTTCGTGCCAAATCAACGTCGTACTCGCGCTGGCCAGAGGTGAGTTTCGGGTGGAGCTCGCCGGTTTCTGCGTCCACCAGGTAGGCACTAAATGCTCCGGCGTCTCGACGGAACAAAGTATTCGACAGTGAAACGTCGCCCCAGTAGAAACCAAGAAGGTGCAGGCGAACAAGCAGTACCGCTAGGGCATCAATCAAACGTGTTGCCGTGTCAGCGCGCATGTGTTGGCTGAACAGAGCACGGTAGGGCAGGGAAAACTGCAGGTGTTCGGTGACCAGGACGGCATTGAGCTCCTCGCCGTCAACACTGTGCCTACCGGTGACCACTGCGGTAGGGAGCACGGAAGGGGCACCAAGACGTGAGAGGTCACGAAGCATCTCGTACTCGTGATGTGCGACGGTCGGGCCAATTTCCTTTACGGCGATCACACGGTCAGAGAGGTTCACGAATCGCACGATGTGGCGAGAAATGCCACGGGGGAGAGCCGCGAGGATCTCGTCGGGCCATTCTTCCAGCGGAATTTCCCAAGGAAGATCAAGAAGCGAGGGATCAACGGTCGCAGCCATGATCTCTAGTGATTCGGACATAGTTCTATTCTCTCATTGCTTAAAGGGACGCAATTATTGAGGAGAAAGCGCCAATGAAAGCGCCAACCCACCAAAAGTGGGGCACTGGTCAGGCGTCAGGGATATGAGTTGGCCCCGCCTCGTCACTATCAACGAGAACGGGGCCAACTGTGGATGAATCACTCAGGCAGACGCATACCGGTTGCAGCAGAGAAGTTATGCTGCTGGCCGGGGCGGATGCGAGCGTGGATCACGCCGCCGCGAGCCGGAGCAGTGCGCGGAGGAACGCGAACGATGATCTGCTTCGTTGAGCCTTCGTCGGTGGATCCGAGGCCCTCGGTAGAGCCTGCAAGACGACCGTAAACGTAGGCGTCCGAGCCGAGTTCCTCAACGAATTCAACTTCGATCGGAATCGTGTTTTCTTCGGTTTCGGAAACAACTTCGAGGCCTTCAGGGCGGAAACCGATGGTGATCTTGCCACCGTCTGCCGGAGTGAGGGCGTCGAGGGTTGCCTGCGAGAGCGGAACGCGTGCCGGGCCGAGGATAGCGTTGGTGCCGTCGACGGTGAACGAGCCGAGGTTCATAGCCGGGGAGCCGATGAAGCCTGCGACGAAGTCGTTTGCCGGGCGCTCGTACATTTCCTGCGGGGTGCCGACCTGCTGGAGGAGGCCGTTGTTGAGGACGGCGATGCGATCGCCCATGGTCAGAGCTTCGGTCTGGTCGTGGGTGACGTACACGGTGGTGACGCCGAGCTCACGCTGCAGAGAAGCGATCTGGGTACGGGTCTGAACGCGGAGCTTCGCGTCGAGGTTCGATAGGGGTTCGTCCATGAGGAAGACCTGAGGCTTACGAACGATTGCGCGCCCCATGGCGACGCGCTGACGCTGACCACCGGAGAGTGCCTTCGGCTTGCGCTCAAGGTAGGGCTCAAGGTCGAGGATGCGTGCGGCTTCATCAACGCGCCTGTTGATTTCGTCCTTCGGGGTGCCGGCGATCTTGAGGGCGAAGCCCATGTTTTCACGGACGGTCATGTGCGGGTAGAGCGCGTAGTTCTGGAAGACCATTGCGATGTCGCGGTTCTTTGGCGGAACGTTGGTGACGTCCTTATCGCCGATCAGGATGCGACCGCCGTTGACCTCTTCGAGGCCGGCGAGCATACGCAGGGAGGTGGACTTCCCGCAACCGGACGGGCCGACGAGGACCAGGAATTCGCCGTCCTCGATCTTGAGGTCCAGCTGGTCGACCGAGGGCTTGTCGTTACCCGGGTAGATACGGGTTGCCTTGTCAAAGGTAACAGTTGCCATTATTCATTTTCCTTCCCACCGGCAGGTACGTGCCGGACGATCCGAGTGGGTCGATGTTCACCAGCGTCATCACTGGCGGGTTCCTCGTGCGAGCAACCTTTCTCAACCTAGCACACGGCGTGGTTATGCAACAGGTTTCAGTGTGTCGTGCGCATTATACCCACCGCGCTTGTTCACCGCGTGGCGTGTTGTTGAGACTGCGCTTGTTCACCGTCGCACGGAGTTTGTTCAATCGATCTGCCCATGGCTCCTTGTAATCTGAACGGGTGAATGAAGGCGATCAGATCGGTGGCTACACGCTCGTATCCCAGCTGGGTACGGGTGGCGCGGGTACCGTGTGGCTTGCAGAGGACGAGGGCGGCGATCGAGTTGCCCTCAAGCTTGTGCACCCTGCTTTGGCCGCCGACGAAGAATCTCGCCGTCGCCTGCAACGTGAAGCTGCGACCGTGAATTCGGTTCGCTCCGCCAGGGTTGCCCACGTCGTTGACATTGAAACCGATGCCTCGCAGCCCTTCATTGCGACTGAATATGTAGAGGGCCCGACGTTGGCCTCGTTGATGAATGGCCAGCCGCTTGCGCCGGAGTTGATCGCGGCGATTGCAGCCAGTCTCGCGCGCACATTGATGGCTGTCCATGACGCGCGGATCGTTCACCGCGATATCAAGCCATCGAATGTTATTTGTTCTCCGCACGGCCCGATTCTGATTGACTTCGGGATCGCAATGAGTGAAGCGGATGAGCATTTCACTCGCACCGGTCTGGTTTCAGGTACTGCCGGTTACACGGCTCCAGAGCTGTTGCGTGCTCGCCCGGCCGACGATGATTCAGACTGGTGGGCGTGGTCGGCGACCCTGCTTTCGCTTGCGACCGGGCGTCCTCCGTACGGCACGGGCGATGTTCAGGCGATTATTGCTCGTGTTCTGACGGGCGAGCCGGACACTGAGGGACTTCCGCTCTCATTTGCGCAGATCATTCACCAGGCTCTGTCTCCGGACGTGAATTCTCGCCCCGAACCCGACGAGGTCGTCGCAACGTTAGTCGAACTTTACGGTTTTCCCGGCGACGTCATGTCGATCAACCAGCTTGACTGGAGCGCCGCCTTCGCGAACCCCTACGTTTCCACTGTCCGCCCCGTTGTCGCAGATGAGCCCCGCGTCGTCGGCTCCTCGTCAGGGATGCTGGCGTGGTCCAGTAACGACGAAACTGTTCAGTTTGGGGATTCTCCGCTTCACCCATCGACGAGGCTCCTTCCGCGCCCTGAAACTGATGAGTGGAATGTGGGGAGCGCGGCCTCCTCAATTCCCCAACTGGGAATGGGGCAAACGGTCAGCAACACCGCGGACTTTCAATCGCTGACCTACCCGAATGGCGCACCTGCTGGCATGTATGGGCAGGCGGTCGGCGGATACGTAGATCCTCATGCGGTGGCGGTTCCGGGTCAGTGGACGGCTCCGGGGTCGGATGAATTCGATGTCGATGACCTGTATGAGGATCTGGGATATGAAGCTGACCTTCCCAGAATCGTGTGGATCTTCGGGTGCATCATTGCGATGCCACTTGCTCTCATCCCCATGTTCGCAGGAGTGATGGGGACTGCTACGGTCATCGTGCTCATGTTTTTCATGGCGTTTGGTGGCGCGTTCCATCGACATAGAGAAAACCGCCGTGTCCGGGCTGGCATTGCGCGATCCAGTGATACCGCTGCGACCGTGGCCTCGTCGCCACTGCTCCTTATTCGCGCTCTGGTGCAGGTGACGTTTGGGATGGCTATCGGCGGAATCGTCCCGTATCTTGTCTGGAATCTCTACACGGTTGCTCACGGCGGAAGCGGACAGTGGATGCGTCTACTGGATATTGTTCTGGCATCCGATCCGAATGCGACACTCGACCCCTTAGTGACCGAACCGATTGGCTCGATCGGCGTGTGGATCGTTGTCCTGGCGACCATCGTTTCAGCGTGGTTGATGCCAACCTCTTCCGATCTGAGAGTTGGAACCAGCATTGCGGTCAGGCGACTGCTGGGCCCAGTGTGGGTGCGTGCGATTGCTGGCCTCCTTGCTGTTGGCGTGGTAGGTGCCACATGGTTCCTCGTCACCGGAGGCGCGCTCTGAACTGCATACGCGCCTAGCGCTAGGTAGGGTTGCCTTAAAGATGTGACCTGTGAAAGGAAAACCATGGCAGGCAAGAAGGTAACGGATACCTCCGTGCGCGCGAAAGCTCAGCAGATGCGCGAAGCGCAGGAAAAGGCTGAGCGTCGCACACGTTCGATCATCATCGCAGTCGTTACAGTCATCGTTATCGCGGTGATTGCGACCGTTGGTGTGATTATTTCTCAGCAGCTTTCTGCAAAGAATGAAGCGCAGAGCGCGAGCCCCAGTGATTACTTGGGTGACTACGCGTCGGGTCAGCCGATTCGTTACTCGCATCTTGGTGTCGGCCAGGTTGATGACTCTCTTCCGACCGTTACCGAATACTTCGACTACTCGTGCCACCACTGCGCGAATCTTGAGGTTCTGATTGGCGAAGACTTGCTCGCAGGCGCTGACAATGGCGAATACAACATTGAGTTCCAGCCCGTGAGGACGGTCGGCATGGAATACGCGAATGCCGCTACCTCTGCTTCGCTGATTGTTGCTCAGCGGGATCCTGAGCACTGGGGGGCTCTTCACCAGGGGCTGATGGCGTACTTTGCTGGCCAGTTCAAGGCTGGTAACGGTACGGTGATTCAGGATGCGACGAAGTCCTGGGAACAGGTGAAGACGATCGCTTCTCAGGTGGGTGTTTCCTCTGACGTGGTTTCGTCCCTGCCCGTGAACGTGGTCACCGACTATCTGACAACCGCCACCGACACGTGGAGCAACGCGAATTTCACGAACCGTGAGTCGAAAGGCACGCCGGAGTTCATTAAGGATCATACGGACATGCTGACGTTGTCAGGCTCCGATTCTGCTTCGATCATGGCGTCCTTGCGTTCAGGACTTGGCCTTGGATGAGTTCGAAGAACTGACCAACGTGAAGTGCGGGGTCGCGGCCGATTGGTCGGGACCCCGTTCTTCATGGCACACTATGTGATGACGATTCGTTGAATTGTCGAAGCCGCCTTAGCTCAGTTGGTAGAGCAGCTGTCTTGTAAACAGCAGGTCATCGGTTCGAGTCCGATAGGCGGCTCTCGTTACACCCTTTTGTCTGAGGTTTTATGAGCACTCAATCTGCTCGTGGGCCAGGTGTTCGGCAGTCTCAAGCTGGAATGTGGAGTGTTTAATTTCAACGGGGAAGTGCTTGGCGACGCAGTTTTGTAGGCGGTCAAGAATCTGCTCGCTTCTGCCGGCCTGGAAAGCCTCTTCGCTGATGATGATGTGTGCTGTCAGGACGGGCATAGCCGACGCGACGGTCCACGCGTGCAGGTCGTGGATTGCTTCGACGCCTTCGATGCGGAGCATGTGATCGCGCACCTCGGCAAGGTCGAGTTTCTCGGGAGTAAATCCCATCAGAACCATGCCGGCGCTACGAAGCAGAAGTGCTGCCCTTGGGAAGATGAGTACGACGATCAACAGGGAAGCGATGGCGTCCGCTCGGGTCCAGTTGGTGTAATGGATAACCACGGCAGCGACGATAACGCCGATCGACCCTAGGGCGTCGTTCGTCACCTCCAGGAAAGCAGCGCGCATATTGAGGTTCGCTTCGCGACCACCCATGAGAACCAGCAGGGATGCGACGTTCGCGACCAAACCAATAACGCCCATGATGAGCATTCCGCCAGATTCGATCTGGGGCGGGTTGACGAGGTTTATCGTGGCGCGAACGGCAACGATGATGCCGATAACGGCGAGCCCGCCAGCCTGGATAGCCGCGCCGATAATCTCGGCGCGACGCAACCCCCACGTTGAGCGGTCGGTCGCAGGTTTATGAGCCAGGTGGGCGACAACAAGTGCCAATACGAGGCCCGCAGAATCCGCTGTCATGTGACCGGCATCGGCAAGAAGAGCCAGTGAATCGGTCAGGATTGCGACGACAACTTCGCTCACCAGAATAAATGCGGTGATGCCAAGTGCGATCGCAAGGCGTGTGCGTGACGCATTCGCCCCGTGACTATGTGTGTGACCGTGAGTGTCATCGTGGTGATGAGCGTGCTCGTTCTCGTGCTGCATGACCATCCTGTCGTCGAATTAATCGAGCACGCCCTCGTGAATCCATCATCTGTACCAGCGCATAAGGTGCGGAAAACTTGAACGGAGCCAAGAGGCGTGCATCTAACTAAGTCATATCTTAGTTGCTTGGTTCTTTCTTGGGAAAAAGGTCGCTTGTGTGTGAGTGAGAGGCTCTCGTAAACGGTTTTAATGAAAATATGACCGTGATGTGACCACTGCGTTTTCGGTTGAGTGAGTCCATGTGTCTCAAGCGTGGAATCGAGCCTGCCGAAGACTAGCGGTGGTACCTGACCGTAGGATAGAGGCAGTAATTGATAAGGGGGCTCTAATGGCAATGACGACGCTGAAAGAACTGACGACCTTCCACGTTGGGGGTCCGGTCGCTACCTATATTCTTGCCGATTCACGTTCCGATCTGATTGCAGCCTTTGACAGCGCAGACAAGGGTGAGTTCCCGATTCTGATGATCGGGGGTGGCTCAAACACTCTTGCCTCCGATGCCCCATTCGAAGGCATTGTCGTTAAAGATGGGCGTCAGCAGATCACTCGTTATGAGAGCTCAGATGGCACCGTTCTCGTCACGGCGACTGCCGGCACCGTCTGGGACGAATTCGTCCAGTGGACCCTTGCCGAAGGCCTCTCGGGCATCGAAGCCCTGTCCGGCATTCCCGGAACCGTCGGAGCTGCGCCTGTTCAAAACGTTGGAGCCTACGGTCACGAGATCTCTGACACGCTTGCCTACGTTGACGTCTGGGATCGCGGTGAACAGTGCGAGAAGCGCTTGAATGCATCTGAACTGGATCTCGTCTACCGTGAGTCGATTATTAAGCGCTCAGTCCGCGAAGGTGACGACCAGGGACGTATATGGGGTCCGACCGGGCGTTGGGTTGTCCTCGAAGCCACGTTCCGCCTCACAATCTCCGAT
Organism: Schaalia turicensis; assembly: GCF_019380255.1. Taxonomy (NCBI): domain Bacteria; kingdom Bacillati; phylum Actinomycetota; class Actinomycetes; order Actinomycetales; family Actinomycetaceae; genus Schaalia; species Schaalia turicensis. Next base: position 1,568,741 of record NZ_CP048928.1, on the reverse strand, counting down.
CAGTCCGCGCCCGTCCTGTACCGCGAACTCGCGAATCGCTTGAGCATTGAACAAGGGCAGAGCGCGAATGCTCAGCGTGTGCGTGATACTGTCCTTGAGTTGCGCGCGTCAAAGGGTATGGTGCTCGATCCCAACGACCACGATTCGTGGAGTGCTGGCTCCTTCTTCACGAACCCCATCGTCGATGCCGAAACCGTTGCCACGCTCCCACCCGAGGCCCCACGCTTTGACGCCGGAAATGGCATGACGAAAACGTCAGCTGCATGGTTGATCGACCACGCGGGCTTCACGAAAGGCTGGGCAGTGGACGGAGCGCGCGAAAACGGCGCCTCGCTGTCAACGAAACACGTTCTTGCTCTGACCAACCGCGGGGATGCCACCAGCGATGAGGTCGTCGAGCTTGCGCTCGCGGTTCGCGCCGGCGTTCAAGAAAAATTCGGCATCACCTTGGTTCCCGAGCCCGTCACGGTTGGGGTCAGCTGGTAGCGTCCGCTTCTGCCTTTCCCGACGGTTTGCGAGGCTCCCGCTTAGTCGGTGTGACCGTCGTATGGGGGTGTGTTGAGCCACGCCTGAATGTGGGCGTGCCATTGGTTCTTCGAAGCGCTTGATGCCAGGGAAGCGTTGATTGACTGAGAAGCCAAGTCTGCGATCTGTTGATCGGACAGACTAAAGGTGTCGCGTGCTCGTGCGTACTGTTGGACCAGTCGCGAACGGAATAACAGCGGGTCATCTGCACCCAGTGCCACCGTTGCCCCGTATTTCATAAAAACAGGCAGAGGAACGTGTGAAAAGTCCTGGTAGACCCCCAAATGGACGTTTGAGGTCGGGCAGACTTCGAAAGCAACGCCTTCGTCAATGAGCCTGCGAAGCAGGTCTGGATCTTCCGTCGTACGCACGCCGTGGCCGAGTCGTGCCGGGTTGAGCGCGGTGACAACATTGCGTACCGACTCGGGTCCTAGCAGTTCACCACCGTGGGGAAGAGAAGCCAGTCCTGCGCGCCGTGCGATGCCGAAGGCCGCGCCAAACTCGCTGGTTGTGCCCACGCGTTCATCATTCGATAAGCCGAAACCGACGACCGTGCCCGGACCCTCGCCAGCATATTGCGCGGCTAATCGTGCCAGAATTCGGGCATCAAGAGGATGTCGGATACGCGATGCGGCAACGATAATTCCCACTTCCACGCCCGTATCGCGCCACGCCTGTCGGGCCTCGTCAAGGATGATTTCGAGGGCCGGAGTGATGCCACCAACCCACGGGGCGTAAGAGGTCGGATCCACCTGCATTTCAAGGCGAACCGAGCCCTCTTTCGCGTCGTCTTCTACAGCTTCGCGGACGATGCGTCGCATGGCGGATTCTGAGCGCACCAGATGACGCGCAGAATCGTAGGAACGTTGGAAGCGGAACCAGCCTCGTCCGTCGGCGGGGACTTTTAACGGGTCGATGGCCAGAAGGTGGCTGGGCAAGCGAACGCCCTGCTCATTGGCCAGGTCAATCAGAGTCTGCGGGCGCATTGCTCCAGTGAAATGCAGGTGCAGATGCGCTTTCGGTAGGCGCGATAAATCGCGTCGACCAGATGTTTGGTGCGCCGGGGCAGTCAGATTCGGTTGGGTTGGGCGTGCGCGTTTGGCCTGGTCAGTGAATCGGTGGATAGGCGACGAGGCGACGAACTGGGACATCAGTGCCTGTCCAGCCAGGCGACGATGTCTTTAATCAGGCCTGGACCCTCGGGTTCGTTGAGGACCTCATGGTACGCGCCGTCAATGATTCGTAGGTGAATATCAGCATCAGGGTGTGATGCCAGTGCGTTCTGAATGAAAGTCTTTGAGCCGTTCAACGATGCCAACTTATCTGCGTTTCCGTGAAGGATCAGCATAGGAGTCCTGGCGCGGTGAGCATTCTTCAGGACAAGGTCGCCCTGAGTGATCATTGTTGCCCCCGTGATCAGAGGAACTCCGCCCGTGTAGTTGAGTGGATCAGCATCGAACGCTTCTTGGACTCTGGGGTCGCGAGAGAGGACGGAAGGGTCATCTGCTGAGCGAGGCTTCTGCGCCGTCAAAGCGGGGAAAACGCGCGCAAGCGGAAGCAGTAAGCGAGCCGCGCCAGCCGGCAACGGAGGAAGCGGGCGGAATGCTGGGCCCGTCAAGATCGCACCGTTCACGTTCGAGGGGTTCAGAAGAAGCGATGCGGCGGTAATCAAACCACCCATGGAATGACCAAAGAGGAAGAGGTCTGATGTGCGTGCATGCGCCAACACAATGCGTCGAGCATCTAGATGGTCTTTAATCAGGCGTCCAACATCAACCTGCGAACGTGGGCCTGGGGATGTGCCGTGAGCATAGTGATCGTAGAACGCGATGTCGTATCCAGCTTCAATAAGTTCGTCGTGCAGGCGAAGAAAACGGCCCGAGTGCTCGGCATATCCGTGGCAGAGCAAGACGGTGCCCTTCGGGGCGAGCGTTGACGCGGAACGATACTGGATATTCATGCACTCTATTGTGGCAGGTGGAAGGCAGTGTGTACCGAATACGGGACGGCTCTGAGAACCTGTGCGGTTCTCAGAGCCGTCCCGTTCGTCCAGACATGTCAAGCGTGAACAGAATGCAGACACTGTGTGGGTTCGAGATCCTGGGCGCGAGGTCCTGTCCTGGGGAGGTGCTAGTAAGGCCTAGCCTCAGTGTGCTTGCGCCAGAAGCTCCTGAATGCGGCCGACACCTTCAACAAGGTCGCCGTCAGACAGGGCGTAGGAGAGACGAATGAAGCCAGATGGGCCGAACGCTTCGCCGGGCACCACAGCAACCTCGACCTCTTCGAGGATCAGGTCGGCAAGCTCAGCCGACGTTGTGGGGACCTTGCCACGGATTTCGCGACCCAGAATGCCCTCGACGTTCGGGTAGGCGTAGAACGCACCCTTCGGGGTCGGAACATCGAGGCCGTCGATTTGGGAAAGCATCGAGATCATGGTCTTGCGCCTGCGGTCGAATGCCTCACGCATGGAATGGACAGCGTCGAGAGGGCCAGTGACAGCTTCCAAGGCTGCACGCTGAGCCATATTCGATACGTTCGAGGTCAAATGCGACTGGAACGAGGTTGCAGCCTTCACAATGTCAGTCGGAGCGATCATCCAACCAACACGCCAGCCGGTCATTGCGTAGGTCTTCGCCACACCGTTCAACACGATGGTCTGATTGGCAAGCTCTGGAAGAAGCTTCACCATATGAGCCGGCTCGGCATCTTCATAGAGCAAGTGCTCGTAGATTTCGTCGGTGATAATCCAAATGCCGTGTTCAAGAGCCCATTCGCCAATCGCTCGAGCCTCTGCAGGAGTGTAAACAGTGCCGGTCGGATTCGAGGGTGAGCAGTGCAACAGAAGCTTCGTCTTTTCCGTACGAGCAGCTTCGAGCTGTTCGACGGTTACCTTGTAATTCTGATCGGCACCAGCGAAAACGGGAACCGTGACACCGCCGGCAAGCTTGATGACTTCCGGATAGGTCGTCCAGTAGGGAGTCGGAAGAAGAGCCTCGTCCCCCGGATCCAAAATGGAAGCGAAAGCCTGGAATACGGCCTGCTTACCGCCATTGGTGACCAGCACCTGCAACGGATCAACTTCGTAGCCGGAATCGCGCAGAGTCTTTGCAGCAATTGCTTCGCGCAAAGCTGGAAGGCCGGCCGCCGGAGTGTAGCGGTGCATCGCCGGCTCGCGCGCTGCGCGGACGGCGGCCTCGACAATATTGTCAGGGGTGGGGAAGTCCGGCTCACCTGCACCGAAGCCGATGACGGGACGACCCGCAGCCTTCAGGGCTTTCGCTTTCGCGTCAACCGCGAGAGTGGCTGAAGGGGTGATAGCGGAAAAGCGTGCGCTGACGCGCGATCGAGGTGTTGTGCTCATAGGACTATCGTCGCATTAAATGGGGCTGTTCGGTAGTCTAATTCCGAATATCAAGCAGTTTGCGACACTCCCCAGTTGGACAGTTGAAGAGATTTTCCATAAACTCGTTCCCGCACGTTCTACGGCGTGCAGTAGGGCAGTGGCGCAATTGGTAGCGCACCGGTCTCCAAAACCGGCGGTTGTGGGTTCGAGTCCCGCCTGCCCTGCCACTCATATTCTGGGCACGAATTCAGGAGGGGTTCCGTGGCTGACGCAACGGCATCACACATGCCAGCGAAAACAGATCGCACGAAGTCTGGCGCTACGCCGTCCCGTGACTCCCACGAAAAAGAGGCTCAGAAGAAGCCGAATATTTTCGTGAGGATGTGGACTTTCTTCCTTCAAGTGATTGAAGAAATGAAGAAGGTCGTCTACCCGAGTGGTTCTGAAACGTGGACCTACTTCGTTGTCGTGGTCGTTTTTGTGGCCGTAATCATGGCTTTCACTGGTCTTTTGGATCTTGGATTCGGTAAACTGAACGCACTGATATTCAGCTGAAGCTGATGCGAACCCGCCCGCAGATACTGCAGGCGGGTTTCTTCTAGCCTTCGGCACTCAATTTTCCGCTAGGAAACTAGCATCCAGGAGGAACGCGTGAGTGAAGAGAATCTGCCTGTCGAAATCGACGAGGCCGCCCAGGCTGAACTGACCGAAAACCCCGCTGAAGCGGCGGAAGAAGAAGCCGGAAGCGTTGAGCAGCCGGTTGAAGCTGAAGAAGCTGAAGCTGGCGAAGAAGAGGGCGACATTGATCCCCTCGAGAAGTTCCGCAACGAGATCATGATGATCCCCGGTGACTGGTACGTCTTGCACACCTACTCCGGTCACGAGCGCAAGGTGAAGGCGAACCTCGAACAACGCGTTCAAAGCCAGAACATGACCGATAAGGTCTTCCGCGTCGAGGTTCCGGATGAGTACATCACCGAGTTCCGTGGTTCGGTGAAGAAGCGTGTTCGCCACGTTCGTATTCCTGGCTATGTCGTCGTCTGCATGGACTTTGATGAAGAGTCGTACCGCATGGTCAAGGACACCCCGGCTATTACCGGCTTCGTTGGAGACCAGCACAACCCGGTTCCGCTCAGCATCGATGAGGTCGTTGATCTGCTGAAGTACAACATCCTTGAAGAAGCTGGCCCGCAGGTCCCTGCCGTGGCTCAGGTCAAGGAAGAGATCCGCGTGGCCTTCGAGGTTGGCGAGATCGTCACCGTCATCGATGGTCCGTTCGAGTCGCTGGAAGCGACTATTTCCGAGATCTCGCCCGAGACCGAGAAGCTCAAGGTTCTCGTCATGATCTTCGAACGCGAGACTCCGCTTGAACTTGGTTTCGACCAGGTTGCCAAGCGCGAAGACTGACCAAAGAGTGAAGTCGCGCACCCGAACTTGGGAACATGGGCGGGTGCGCGATAGCATTGCACTTCGTGTGTAGTGGGTTCAGTGCGCCTTCAGCGCCCTGCCTCTACATGCAACCAGAAGGAATTCCGTTCTTCTGGTAATTGAACAAGAAAGACCCGAAATATGGCACCGAAGAAGAAGGTCACCGGCCTGATCAAGCTTCAGATCGCAGCCGGCGCCGCAACCCCTGCACCTCCGGTTGGTCCTGCACTGGGCCAGCACGGTGTGAACATCGTTGAGTTCACGAAGGCCTACAACGCTGCAACTGAGTCGCAGCGTGGTTCGATCGTTCCGGTTGAAATCACCGTTTATGAAGACCGTACGTTCACCTTCGTTCTGAAGACTCCGCCGGCTTCCGAAATGATCAAGAAGGCCGCTGGCCTCCAGAAGGGCTCCGGCACCCCGAACACTGTGAAGGTTGGCTCCATCACTATGGACCAGGCTCGCGAAATTGGACAGGCAAAGATGGTCGACCTCAACGCGAACGACATCGAAGCTGCAGCCAAGATCATCGCCGGCACCGCCCGCTCCATGGGCATCGTCGTCGAAGGCTGACCCCAAACTATTTCCCGTGGTAGGGCATGCGCTGCCCGGAACCCACAACTGCAAGGAGAAGAAGCAGAATGACTAAGCGCTCCAAGAGCTACCGCGCCGCGGCTGAAAAGATTCACGCGGACATTCTCTACACCCCTCTCGAGGCCATGAAGCTGGCCAAGGAGACCACCGTCACCAAGTTCGATTCGACCGTCGAGGTCGTCTTCCGACTGGGTGTTGATCCTCGCAAGGCTGACCAGATGGTGCGTGGCACCGTCTCGCTGCCTCACGGCACCGGCAAGACCTCCCGGGTCTTGGTCTTCGCTGTTGGTGAGCGTGCGCAGGATGCAATCGACGCTGGTGCTGACGAGGTCGGTGGCGACGAGCTCATCGAAAAGGTTGCTAAGGGCTACACCGACTTTGATGTCGCCGTTGCAACCCCGGACCTCATGGGCAAGGTTGGTCGCCTCGGTCGCGTCCTCGGCCCGCGTGGTTTGATGCCGAACCCGAAGACCGGCACGGTCACCATGGACGTCGCGAAGGCGATCAAGGAGATCAAGGGTGGTCGTATTGAGTTCCGCGTCGACAAGCACTCGAACCTTGCGTTCATTGTTGGCAAGTCCTCCTTCACCGCAGAACAGCTCGCCGAGAACTACGGCGCTGTCCTGGACGAAATCCTTCGTCTGAAGCCGGCTTCCGCCAAGGGGCGCTACATCTCGAAGGCAACCGTCTCCACCACGATGGGCCCGGGCATCCCGCTCGATGCCACGAAGACGAAGAACGTCGCAACTGCTGACGCTTCCTGATGTTGAACTCCCTGTAGGGGAATGAAACATTGACGTATGAGTGGGCTTGATTGGCTTAAACACCAATCAAGCCCACTCACGTTTTATGTTCGTGGGTTGTGTGAGTGAGTATTGAGGTCTGCGTGCCCTACTGCACATCGTCGCGACTGGATTTGCTTCACCCCATCCTGCTAGTCTGGTCACTGCCGAAGACCGTCGGTTTCTCAGGAAACTGAGATGAAATGCGAAAGCTGTCGACGTAGGTGAGTGACTAGTCAGCAATGACTACACCGGACATTTATGCCCGACACGAACCTACGTGTCGGGCTTTTTCATTACTCGGTGGTCACTTATCTGGAAGGAGGACCATGGCGAGGTCTGACAAGGTAGCAGCAGTTGCCGAACTCGTGGAACGTTTCCGCGCGTCTGACGCTGTCCTGCTCACTGAGTATCGCGGCCTGACCGTTGGCCAGCTCAAGCAGCTGCGTCGCGGACTGGGCGAAAACGCGAGCTACGCCGTGGTGAAGAACACGCTGGCAAGGCTGGCGGCACAGGAAGTCGGCCTCGGCTTCCTCGCTGAGGACCTGAAGGGTCCGACCGCTATTGCTTTCGTCACCGGTGAGCCTGTTGAGGCTGCCAAGACGCTGCGTGATTTTGCCAAGGAAAACCCCCAGCTCGTCCTGAAGTCGGGCGCAATGGATGGCGTAGCGCTGTCCGTTGAGGGTGTTAAGAAGCTTGCTGATCTGGAATCCCGCGAGGTTCTGCTGGCCAAGACTGCCGGCGCCCTCAAGGCGAAGATTTCGCAGGCGGCGTACGCATTCAACGCGCTCCCGTCCAAGACGGTGCGCACCATCGATGCTCTGCGTGCACAGCAGGGCGAAGCGGCCTGAAGCGACAGGCCCCGCGCGTTCGATTCGTAACCGCGTGGAACTCACCAACAATCTGCTCGCAAGGCAGGCCAATTAGGAAGGATGCCAATCATGGCAAAGCTCTCCAACGATGAGCTCATCGAAGCTTTCAAGGAAATGTCCCTCATCGAGCTCTCTGACTTCGTCAAGCTCTTCGAAGAGACCTTCGACGTCACCGCTGCTGCTCCGGCTGCTGTCGCCGTTGCTGCTGCTCCGGCTGCTGCTGAAGCTGCTGAAGAAAAGGACGAGTTCGAGGTTGTCCTCGAGTCCGCAGGTGATAAGAAGATCGCAGTTGTCAAGGCTGTCAAGAACCTCACCGGTCTCGGCCTGAAGGAAGCCAAGGATCTTGTTGACGGCGCACCGTCGACCATCTTCGAAGCTGCCAAGAAGGACGACGCTGAGAAGGCAAAGGCTGAAATCGAAGAAGCAGGCGGCAAGGTCACCCTTAAGTGATTTCGTCTTCTTACCTGACGTGTCTTTGTGCGCATAGAAGGTAAGAAACGCTTCAGCGATTCATTCGCTTGAAACTGTCCCCTGGGAGTGATTCCCGGGGGACAGTTTTTGCCTGATGAGGTCCTGTTTATGCTGTGTTTCAAAATGAGGCGCGCACCACGCAGAGTCAATTTGCAATCAGCGGTTGAACTTCGGCATAATTAACAGGTCGCAATCCCGCGTAGCTCAACGGCAGAGCATCCGACTGTTAATCGGACGGTTACTGGTTCGAATCCAGTCGCGGGAGCCACATAACTGGGGCTTCGGTGAGTAACTCACTGAAGCCCCAGTTTCTTGGGTCTAATGCCCATTTTTGTGTCTTAATTTTAGTGTTTTGGCCAGGGTGCTTTGGCTCGTACCTTCGGGCACTGTGGGGGAGTCGCTATTTGATGTGCCCGGCCTCGTCGTTGACTAGCGGAGGGGCGAACGCAACTCGCTCCCTTGCGTTCGTGTGTAGTGAATCGTCCCCACTGGAATCTGCTGTTTGTTGACAGATTTTTGCAGGTTGGAGATGCAAATATGTCCAATTGAAATGGTCGTTAGGTCAGTGCGTGAAAGCTCTCGGGGTGCTTTTGTTGATATCTCGCGAGTCCTTTTCGTTAGCGGTAACGATTTAATAACGGAGCGTCATTTTCGATTTCAAAGGCGCTCTCAGTTGTCGTAGGCTTATCACACGCCAATGAGGGCGATTCCTGGGGCTTGTTTCGGTAGCGCTAACGAGTTTCAGATAACAAACTCCGGCCACACTGTAGTGATCGGTACCCAAGGGGTGAGAAGTGACAAAGTTACTTGAGTTAAAGGGGATCTCAAAGACATTCCCTGGCGTCAAGGCGTTGTCCAACGTGGACCTTGACCTTAACGCTGGCGAGATCTTGGGTCTCTGTGGTGAGAACGGCGCCGGTAAGTCGACGCTGATGAAGGTTCTCACTGGTATCCATAAGGCGGATCCGGGCGGTGAGATTTGGCTCCAGGGGCAGAAGGTTGATGTCAAGAACGCCAACCATGCTCGTGATCTGGGTTTGAGCATCATTCACCAAGAGCTCAACATTATTCCAGACCTCACGGTTGCGCAGAACCTGTACATCGGTCGTGCTGGCTCCCACAAAGGCTCGGTCATCAACGACCGCAAGCTCAACAAGGATGCTAAGGAGCTGTTCGAGCGCCTGAACATGGACCTGAACCCGGCGGACACCTGCCGTGACCTCACGGTTGCCCGTCTGCAGATGCTTGAAATTGCCCGTGCACTTTCCTACGAGTCAACGAAGATCCTGGTCATGGACGAGCCCACAGCTCCTCTGACCACGACTGAGACCGAATCCCTGTTCGAGCTCGTTCGCAACTTCATTACTCCGGAAACCGGCCTGATCTTCATCACGCACCGTATGCCTGAGCTCAAGGAGCTCACTGACCGCATCTCTGTTCTGCGCGATGGTGAGTACGTCGGCACCGTCGATACCAAGGCCACCGAACTCTCCGAGGTTATTCGCCTCATGGTTGGTCGCGAGGTTCCGGCTGATGCTCGCCCCACCACTAAGCCTCTGTCTGACGAAGCAGTTCTGAAGGTTGAGCACCTGTCCACGAAGAAGGCCGTCCACGATGTGTCCTTCGAGGTTAAGAAGGGCGAAATCTTCGGCTTCGCAGGTCTCGTTGGCGCAGGTCGTACCGAAGTTGCTCGCGCTCTCTCCGGTGCTGACCCCCACACTTCCGGCGATGTCTACATCAACGGTAAGAAGGTCTCGATCCGCAACGCAGCTGACGGCGTTAAGGTTGGCATCGGCTACCTCTCCGAAGATCGTAAGCAGTTCGGTCTTCTTCTCGACAAGACCATCGCAGACAACACTGCAATGGCTACGATGAGCGAATTCACCAGTGCCGGCGTCATCAACTCCAAGAAGATCGACGCAGTAGCTCAGGAATACGTCGCGAAGCTCCGCACTCGTACCCCTTCGATTCACACTGAAGTTCGTTCCCTCTCTGGTGGTAACCAGCAGAAAGTCGTTATCGCCAAGTGGCTTGTCCGCGACTCCGACGTGCTGATCTTCGACGAACCGACCCGAGGCATCGATGTTGGCGCGAAGGATGAAATCTACACACTTCTGGAGGCTCTTGCCAAGCAGGGCAAGGCGATCATCGTGATCTCCTCCGAACTGCCTGAGGTTCTGCGCCTGGCAAACCGCATCGCAGTTATGGCCCACGGCCGCATCATCGGCACACTCGACAACGAGGTCGCCACCCAGGAAAACATCATGGAACTGGCCACCGTTGGTCAGGAAGAAGCGAATGGAGTTCTCGCGTGAGCACCGCAGCTACTAAGGCGGAAAAGTCCACCAGCCCGGTGGCAGCCTTCTTCAAATCGAACATGCAGCTAGTCATGGTGATCATCGCACTGGTCATCATCTACGCATACTTCATGTTCGCAGCCCCGAACTTTGCGCAGCCGAAGATCTTTACCGATATTCTTCTGCAGGCCGCCTACACCGGCGTGATGGCTCTCGGCGCAACGTTCGTTATCGCAACATCCGGCATTGACCTCTCGGTCGGTACGGGCATGACCCTCGTCGCCGTTATGGCCGGTGTCTTCCTGTCGGCTGACTGGCTGAACCTGCCCCTGGGGGTCGGTCTTATCCTCGTTCTCCTGTTCGGTGCTTTCGTTGGTCTGATCAACGGCCTGAACATCTCGATTCTCGGTCTTCCGCCGTTCATTGCAACACTGGCAATGATGATGGTGGCCCGTGGTCTGGCACTGATCATCTCCGATAAGTCCACGATCTCGATCGCAAACCCTGGCTACATCGCACTATCCACCGGTTCGATCATCCCGGGCGTTTCGAACGCAGCAGTCATCTTCATCATCTTGACGATTCTTGCAGCGTTCCTGCTGAACAAGACCCTCCTTGGTCGTTACGCTCTGGCCATTGGCTCGAACGAGGAAGCAACCCGCCTCTCCGGTGTGAACGTCCGCCTCTGGAAGGTCATCATCTACATCACCGCTGGTGTCTTCATGGCAATCGGCGCAATCCTCTACTCGGCACGTTTCGGCTTCGTCCAGCCCGCTGAAGGCGTCGGCTTCGAACTCAACGTCATCGCAGCAACCGTTATCGGTGGCACGTCACTCTCCGGTGGCCGCGCATCGATCCCAGGTGCATTCGTTGGTGCACTCATCATGGAAACCCTGAAGAAGGGCCTGACGATGATGGGTGTTGCTTCTGAATGGCAGCTGGTCGTTACCGGTATCGTTGTTCTCCTCGCAGTCTTCATTGACAACATCCGCCGCGCTCGCGAGAACGCAGCCTGATAAAACCAATTGAATCCGTGAATCTTACATAGGCGTTTGATTCACACCCTCAAGAAGGCAAACGTCTTCTTGGCCCCCACGAAAGGAAAAACACATGCGCCCCATCGGCCGTATCGTTGCAGTCGCAGCAGCCGGAACCATGGCCTTCGGCCTGGCAGCTTGCTCCACCTCGAACACCTCCGAGTCGGGTTCCGACGCAGCGGCATCGGGCTCCGATTCCGCATCAAAGGAAGAGGTCACCGAGCAGTCTGACGAAGTTCCTGCTGGCGATGGCACCAAGACCATCTACCTCGTCTCCAAGGGCTTCCAGCACCGCTTCTGGCAGGCAGTGAAGGAAGGCGCCGAGGACGCCGGCAAGGAGTTCAACTACAAGATCCAGTTCGTCGGCCCCGACGATGAGACCAAGGTGACCCAGCAGCTCGACCAGCTCCAGGCAGCACTCGACACCTCCCCGGCAGCTATCGGCCTTGCAGCTCTCGACTCGGGCGCAGCAACCCCGCTACTCACCCAGATTGAGTCCGCAGGCATCCCGCTGGTCGCATTCGACTCCGGTGTTGACTCCGACCTCCCGCTGACCACGGTTTCGACCGATAACAAGGCAGCAGCAGCTGAGGCCGCAAAGCACATGATCGAACTGCTCGATGGCAAGACCGGCTCCGTCGGCGTGATCTGCCACGACGCAACCTCCACCACCGGCAAGCAGCGTTGCGATGGTTTCAAGGAATACTTCAAGGCCAACGCACCCGAGGGCCTGAAGCTCCTCGAAGAGCAGATTGCAGGCGAGGTCGGCAAGGCAGCTGACACCTCCAAGGCCATCATCCAGGCAAACGACGACATCGTCGGCATGTACGGCTCCAACGAAGCAGCAGCTTCCGGCGCCATCCAGGGTGCTAACGAGTCCGGCAAGACCCTGACCGTTGTCGGCTTTGACTCCGGCAAGACCCAGATCGCTGCAATCAAGGACGGCACGCAGGCCGGCGCCATCACCCAGGCACCGAAGCTCATGGGCTACAAGACCGTCACTGCAGCCATCCAGGCAATCAACGGCATCGCACTCCCGAAGACGATTGACTCCGGCTTCTACTGGTACGACGCATCCAACATCGACTCTGACAAGGTCGCTCCGAACCTCTACGAGTGATGTTGACTGAGTTGGGGTGGGCTCATTCACTCGGGCCCGCCCCAACTCACACGTAGGATCCGAGGGGTGTGAATCGCCCCCCACTCAACAATGAAGTTTTGATCAAGGAATGAGGGAACAAATGACTGATCACCCCCGCATCGGTATCCGCCCGGCAATCGATGGTCGCCGTCGCGGTGTCCGCGAAAGCCTCGAAGAGCAGACCATGGGCATGGCTGAGGCTGTTGCCAAGCTCTTCTCCGAAAACCTCCGTTACACCGACGGCACCCCCGTCGAGTGCGTCATTGCTGACACCACCATTGGTCGTGTCCACGAAGCAATGGCTTGCGCTGACAAGTTCCGCGTCAACAATGTCGGCTTGACCCTGACCGTTACCCCCTGCTGGTGCTACGGCACTGAAACCACGGACATGGATGCCACCATGCCGCACGCAATCTGGGGCTTCAACGGCACCGAGCGCCCCGGCGCTGTCTACTTGGCAGCAGCTCTTGCTGGGCACGCACAGATCGGTATCCCCGCATTCGGCATCTACGGCAAGGATGTCCAGGATGGCGATGACAATTCCATTCCGGAAGATGTTCGTGAGCGTCTTCTGAGCTACGCTACCGCTGGTCTTGCAGTTGCCCAGATGCGTGGCAAGGCATACCTGTCCATGGGCTCGGTTTCCATGGGTATTGCTGGTTCTGTCGTCAACCCTGACTTCTTCGGTGCCTACCTTGGAATGCGCAACGAATACATCGACATGTCCGAGTTCGCCCGCCGCATTGAAGAAGGCATCTACGATCCGGAAGAATACGAGAGGGCTTACACCTGGATCCGCGAGAACTTCAAGCAGGGCAAGGACTGGAACCCCGAAGATTGGCAGTTCCCAGAGAAGCATGAGGACTGGTGGAAGTTCGTCACTAAGATGACCTTGATCGGTCGCGACCTGATGAACGGCAACCCACGTCTTGCAGAGCTCGGTTTTGAAGAAGAAGCTGGTGGCCACGGTGCTATCGCCGCAGGTTTCCAAGGACAGCGCCAGTGGACCGACCACTTCCCGAATGGTGACGTTATGGAAACCATTCTGAACACGAACTTCGACTGGACCGGTCCGCGTCAGCCCAACGTTCTTGCAACCGAGAACGATTCGCTCAACGGTGCTTCGATGCTGTTTGGCTACCTGTTGACCAATACGCCCCAGATCTTCTCCGATGTTCGCACCTACTGGAGCCCCGAGTCCGTCGAGCGCGTCACCGGCTGGAAGCCGGAAGGGCGCGCGGCACAGGGCTTCCTTGACCTGCGCAACTCCGGTTCCACCACCCTTGACGGTGCTGGCAAGGCAACCCGTGACGGTAAGCCCGTCATCAAGCCGTTCTGGGAGGTCACCGAAGAAGACCAGAAGGCAACCCTTGAGGCAACCACCTTCCACCCAGCATCGACAGGTTACTTCCGCGGTGGTGGTTTCTCGACTCACTTCCGCACTGAAGGTGAAATGCCTGTCACCATGATTCGCATTAACCTGGTTGCCGGCAAGCCAGTCATGCAGATCTGCGAAGGCTGGACCGTCGAGCTTCCTGACGAAGTTGCTTACACCATCGAAGAGCGCACGAATATCGAATGGCCGACTACCTGGTTCGTTCCGAACCTCACCGGTGAAGGTGCCTTTAAGACGACCTACGATGTCATGAACAACTGGGGCGCAAACCACGGCGCGATTTCCTACGGTCACAACGGTGCCCTGTTCATCACGCTTGCCTCGATGCTCCGTATCCCGGTCAACATGCACAACGTTCCGGAAGAAAAGATCTTCCGCCCGAAGGCATGGTCGCTGTTCGGTACCGTTGATCTCGAAGGCGCGGACTACCGTGCATGCGAGACCTTCGGTCCGATGTACCGCTGATTGTTTAGTCGCAGTTAGCTGACGAAAGTCAAAGCGGTGGGTGAGCCCATTAGGGCTCACCCACCGCACCGACTCTCAATGTTGAGAGTCACCCAAGCGTTCAATGATGACGCGGACCATAAAGCTATAAAACACTCAAAGTCGCCACTTCGCATTGACGCGAAATGAGCATCCCGCCTGCCGTACCAGGAAGGACCCGTTTAATGACCACCGCACTTGCTGTTGACCTCGGTTCCGCTTCGGGTCGAGTTCTAGCTGGAACTATTGTTGATGGCCGTCTTGAGATCACTGACGTTCACCGTTTCAAGCATCAGGCAATCCGTGACGAAACGGGTTCGTTGACTTGGGACGTTGACACGATGTGGGAACAGACCGTTATCGGTTTGAAAAAGGCAGTGGAACAATTCCCGGACTCGGTGTCTGTTTCCGTGGATACGTGGGGTGTTGACTTCGTTCCCCTCGATGCAAATAACGAGCGAGTTGGCAAGGTTCGTGCCTACCGCGACGAGCGCACCGAGCGCACACACGAAGAATTCCGCTCGCGCGTTGATGATCGCACATTCTTTGAAATGTCGGGTATCGCCCCGGCAACGATCAACACAGCAAACCAGCTTCTGGCTTTTACGTTGGAAGATCCAGAACTTGCTGCCAAGACCGACTCGATTCTTTTCCTTCCTGACTACTTCGCCTGGAAGCTTTCCGGAGTGAAGGGCTGGTCGCGCACCATCGCCTCTACCTCGGGTCTATGTGAACCGGGCTCACCACGATTCAACGATGCCATGTTCGAACGCCTCGGCTTGGATCGCTCGTGGGTTGGTGAATTGAATGACGACCTCACCGCTGTTGGGCAGTGCACCGTCGAAGGCCTCGAGCAACTGACCGTCGTCCGCGGTGGTGCACACGACTCCGCATGCGCAGTTCACGGTCTACCCATTGATGAAGGCGTCCGCGCGTACTTCCTCTCGTGTGGTTCTTGGTCAGTTCTTGGTGCTCTTGAGGATCACCCGCTGATCTCGGATGCTGCATACGAACGTGGTTTGACGAACGAGTCTCGCACTGACGGGGGAGTTCGCCCGCTCTTCAACATCACGGGTATGTGGATTCTTCAGGAAATCCAGCGTCAGTGGGAGCGTGAAGGAACTCCGACTGATACGGATGAGCTTGTCGCGCAGGCCCGTGAATGTGCACCGTGCACCGTGTTCTTCAACCCGGATGACCCGCGCTTTGCTGAGCCTGGTGAGATGCAACAGAAGATTGATGTTGCCCTCGATGAACAGTGTGCTCCGCATCCGACCTCGATGCCCGAGTACGTTCGCCTGATTATCGAATCCTTCGCTCGTCGCTATGCGCGTGCGATTGATGAGCTGACTCAGATTTCAGGAGAGCGACCCGATCAGCTGAACCTTGTGGGTGGAGGCGCCCGCAACCACCTGCTGTGCGATCTCACGGCAGAAGCGGCGCAGGTTCGTGTTGTTGCCGGCCCGATTGAAGCTTCAACTCTCGGTTCGCTTCTTGCTCAACTCGAACTTCTTGGACACCTTGATCCCGCGGATCGCCCCGCGATGATTGCGGCAACAGCAAAGACCCATGTCCACACGCCGTCCAACAGGTAAGAAGGTCTCGCTAGCAGACGTTGCGCGTTTAGCGGGCGTCTCATCGAATACCGTTTCACGCGTTGTTCGCGGTGATCCTGAGGTTGCGGATGCGACGCGTGCGCGTATTTCCTTGATCCTTACTGAAGTTGGGTATCGACCGAATTACGCGGCGCGCGCGCTTGCGTCGAATCGGACGGGCGTTCTGCACGTTTTGCTGGCTGCCCCGATGTTTCACGGGCATGCGAGGGTTTTGCTTTCGGTTTTGAATGCAGGTTCTGAAGCCGGCTATCACGTGTCGCTTTCAAACGCATATGTGCCAAATGGTGAACTGCATAACGACGTGGCGCCATTCGATGTTGATGGGGTTGTGATCCTTGCTGGACAGGACCCGAGCGTTGACCTTGCCATTCAGATTGGCAAGCGGGTTCCGACGGTTTTGGTGCTGACTAGCGAACACGATTTGGATGGAATTTCGACAGTGTCCATTAATAATGTTCGAGGCGCAGAGCTAGCGACTGATCATCTGCTGAGCCAAGGTATTACCGACATCGTTCATGTTGCGGGCCCGTCGGGTTGGTCTGATGCTTCCATGCGCTTGCAGGGCTTTAAACTCTCGTGCGAAGAACACGGAGTCGAAGGCAAAGTGATCGAGTCATATTCGTGGGATTCGCAAGATGGATATGACGCTATGCGCTCGCTGGCAAAGCTTCCCCAGGGAATTCAAGCAGCGAATGATCAGTTGGCGCTTGGTGCCATGCGATTGATTCACGAACGGGGAGCGAAGATTCCGACAGACGTTAAGGTCGTTGGATTCGATGATATTGATGGCGCTGATTGCTATGCCCCTCCGCTGACGACTGTTCGTCAGCCTTTTGACCGCCTTGGTCGTGCTGCTGTTCGTATCGTGTGTTCGATGATGCGCGGCGGTAAGAGCGAGGATGTGACGATTGACCCTGAGCTGATTATCCGGTCCAGCTCGATTGAATAGAAAGGACAGATCTTCATGATCTATGGAGCAATGACGCACCCGCAGTTTCTGCGTGCACTGGCCGCGGCTGGCCACGGTTCGAAGATTCTGCTTGCTGATGCGAACTACCCGCACACCACCGGTGTGTCTGAGCGTTGCGAGCTTATCTCGCTGAACTTCGCTCCTGGCATGCTGGACGTTCTTCAGATTCTGGAAGTTCTGAAGCAGGTCTGCCCGATCGAGAAGGCAGAGATCATGGTTCCGGCTCCCGATCAGCCGGCCGTTGAGATCCCGATCCATGACGAGTTCAAGGCCCAGTTGCCCGATACCGAGTTCGGTGAGCTGTCGCGTTTCGACTTCTACGATGCAGCGCGTAGCGAAGATGTGGGCATCATTGTGGCGACTGGCGAACAGCGCCTGTACGGCAATCTTTTGCTGACTGTGGGCGTTCGTCAGCCCGGAGAATGAGTCTTTCGTAGAACTTTCATACGAAACTGCACTGTTGTTCAAGCGCGTTGAGTGTTTGAGCGACAGTGCAGTTCGTTATTTGGCGATTTATCAGTGAAAATTGCGTATATTTTCGTGAGTTTTTCAGTGAATTGTCGCTATTATTTCTTGTGAGGCAGGTCTTGTTGATTTTCGTTTTAGTTGCTAGACTGTAAAAACCGAAACGAAAGTGACAATCTAATCGATGCTCACGAAGAGGGGATGGGTGTGGGGCGCGCACAACGAACCAGTTACATCCTTGATCGCCTTGCCGCTGAAGGCGAGGTGAATGTTAACGTCCTGGCTGAAGAACTCGACGTTTCGCCTGTCACGATTAGAACCACTTTGAAGGACCTCGAAGATGAGGGCCATCTTGTTCGCACCCACGGTGGTGCTCGTCCGACTGCCTACCGCAATATTCGACTGCGTCAGTCTGACCGAATCGAAGACAAAGAGCGCATTGCCCGCGCGGCCGCCGAAATGGTGCGCGACGATGATCGCATCATGATCGAAGCTGGCACGACGTGCGCTCTTGTCGTCAAGCACCTGACCGGACGTCGTGGCGTTCAGGTCGTTACTAATTCTCTTCTTGTTTTCCAGAATGCTCGTCCGAACCCGCATATTCGGGTCACGCTGACCGGCGGTAGCTTCCATGCTGAAACCGAATCTTTGGTCGGCCCTGTTACAGAGCGTTCCATTAATGACTTCAACGCGCGCCTAGTATTTCTTGGCACTGACGGATTCAGTGTCGAACGAGGTCTGACAACCCAGCTTGCTGAAGGTGGGCATGTTGGCAGTCTCATGCGAGGGCGCACGGAGGAAACCTGGTTGCTTTCAGACTCTTCGAAGTTTGGGCGAGCAGGCTTCGTTAGCTTCATGGGAATTGAGGACGTCACCGGCATCATTACCGATGGCGACCTTCCTGAAGAATCCATCAAGGAATTGACCGAGCGTACGCAGCTACGCATCGTCTAGGAGGAAACACATGGCCACCATCGTGGTGATGCCCCAGCTGGGCAACTCTGTGGAGTCGTGCATTATCGTCGAATGGCAGGTTTCGGTTGGCGATACCGTCGCTGTCGACCAGACTCTCTGCTCGATTGAGACCGACAAATCCACAATGGAGGTGCCGAGCACTGACGCCGGTACCGTCCTGAAGATCCTGTGGGAAGAGGGCGACGAGGTTCCGGTTAAGGATCCGCTCATCATCGTCGGCGAGCCCGGCGAAGATATTTCCGCTCTTGTTCCCGCTGACGATTCGGCAGACGAGGCCGGCGCTGCTGAAGCAGCGGCGGAAAGCGCTCCGGCTCAAGAAGCAGCTCCCGCGCCGTCCTTTGCTACGACCGCTGCGACCGGTGCAGTCTCCCCGCGTGCTCGTGCTCTTGCCGGTTCTAAGGGTATTGACACCGCTGCGATTGCTGAGGGCTCCGGTCCTCACGGTCGCGTGATCGAACGTGATGTTCAGGCCGCTATTGCAGCAGGCCCCGCGTACACTTCAGCGGCGCAGGCACAAGGAGGTGTGGCTACTGGCGAAGGCACCGGTATTGGTGGTCGCGTGACGACTGCTGATCTGGCAAACCCGACTGCTCCGGCTCCCGTCGTGGCGACTGCAGTTGCAATTCCTGCTGCAGAGTTCCCGGGTGCTTCCACCTCCGAGAAGCTCAAGGGTGTCCGCAAGGTTGTTGCTTCGCGCATGATGGCATCCCTGCAGGAGTCGGCACAGCTGACCCTCAACACGACGGCCAACGCAGCCGGCATTCTTGCGATGCGCAAGAAGGTCAAGAACTCGGACGAAGCTCTGGGCCTCAACAAGATCACCCTGAACGACCTCGTCTGCTTCGCAGTGTCCCGCACGCTCCCGAAGTACCCGGTTTTCAACGCTCACCTCGAGGATGGCACCCTGACCAAGTTCGAGCAGGTTCACCTCGGCTTCGCAGCCGATACTCCGCGCGGTCTTTTGGTTCCCGTGATCCGTTCCGCTCAGGCCCTGTCGCTCAAGCAGTTCTCTGCTCAGGCAAAGAGCCTCGCAGCTGACGCCATCGCCGGAACGATCAGCCCCGACCTTCTTGGTGGTGGCACTTTCACGGTGTCCAACATCGGTTCCTTCGGCATCGAAACCTTCACCCCGGTCATTAACCGCCCGCAGACCGCAATCCTCGGCGTTGGCACCATCACGCCGCGTCCGGTTGTCAAAGCTGACGGCGAGATCGGTGTTGAACAACGTATCAACCTGTCGCTTACGATCGACCACCAGGTCATTGATGGCGCCGACGGCGCACGCTTCCTGAAGGACCTCGTTGTCGCTATCGAAAACATCGACGTCACTGTTCTGGCTTGAGTAATTAGGAGTACACATAATGACTGAAACTCACTACGACGTAATTGTCCTCGGCGCAGGCCCTGGTGGCTACCTTGCTGCCGAGCGTCTGGGGCACGCCGGCAAAAAGGTTCTTCTCATTGAAGAGCAGTACCTTGGTGGCACCTGCCTTAACGTTGGGTGCATCCCGACCAAGACCCTCCTTGCTGGTGCAAAGAACTACCTGCACGCCAAGGAAGCTGGTCAGTTCGGTGTTGACGCAACCGGCGTGACCCTCGACTGGGGTCGCCTGCAGGACTGGAAGGAAAAGGTTGTTAAGGGCCTCGTTTCCGGTGTTGCAGCAACCGAAAAGCGAGCAGGCGTCACCGTTGTGTCCGCACGTGGTCACTTCGACGGTCCCGGCAAGGTCACCGCTGACGGTATCACCTACACTTCCGAGCACGTCATCATCGCAACCGGTTCGGTTCCCGCTGTTCCGCCGTTGCCGGGTGTCAAGGACAACCCGCACCTGGTCGATTCGACCGGTATCCTCTCTCTGCCTGAGGTCCCCAAGCGTCTCGCCGTTATCGGTGGTGGCGTTATCGGCGTCGAGTTTGCTTCACTGTACTCGACCCTCGGCTCGGAGGTCACGATTATCGAAATGACCCCGGAAATCCTGCCATTCATGGATGATGACATGGCTGCCAAGATGCGCGCAGCGATGAAGGGCATCACCTTCGAACTCGGTTGCCGCGTTGAGTCTCTCGACGGCGCAACGGTCCACTACTCGAAGGGTGACGAAAAGAAGGTCCTCGAAGCTGACGTCGTGCTCATGGCTGTTGGCCGTCGCTCGGCAACCGCTGGCTGGGGCGCCGAAGAAGCGGGTCTCGAAATCAACCGAGGCATCGTTGTCGATGACTGCATGCGTACCAATCTGCCGAACGTGTGGGCAATTGGTGACGTCACCGGCCGTTCACTGCTAGCACACGCCGCATACCGCATGGCAGAAATTGCTTCCGCGAACATCATCAACCCCGATGCATGCAAGGTTGGCGAGGTTATGCGCTGGAACACTGTTCCGTGGGCAGTCTTCTCCATTCCCGAGGCTGCAGGCGTTGGCCTCACCGAATCTGCTGCAAAGCGCGAAGGCCGCGACGTCCTAGTTGCAAAGGTCCCCGCTCAGATGTCTGGTCGCTTCATTGCGGAGAACGGCTTCAAGGCTCCTGGTGAAGCCAAGATCCTCGTTGATCCGAAGACCCACCAGGTCCTCGGCATCCATGTGCTCGGCGCATACGCAGCAGAAATGATCTGGGGCGCACAGGCCGTCCTCGAAATGGAACTGACCGTCGAAGACCTCCGTCAGGTTGTCTTCCCCCACCCGACTGTCTCCGAAGTTATTCGCGAGGCTGCCTGGGCCGTCAAGCTCTGAACCTCCACAGACGAAGAAAGAAGTAAGACACAATGACGAAGTCTCTGATCATCGACCCGTCGCAGGTCCGCGCGACAGGTCATATCCAGTTCCCGGACATCCCGGTGAACCAGTACACGTTTGATCTCGATACCGAACTTGGTCGCTACGGCAAGGACGGCATGGTGAACATGCTCCACGACATGATCGTGGTCCGTACCTTCGAATCCATGCTTGACTCCATCAAAAAGACCGGCGAGTGGCAGGGCATTGCCTACAACCACAGGGGTCCGGCTCACCTTGGTATCGGTCAGGAATCGGCATACGTTGGCCAGGCATCAGTCCTGACCCCGGATGACCAGGTTTTTGGTTCGCATCGTTCGCACGGTGAAATTCTTGCCAAGTGCTACTCGGCAATGCGCCAGATCGAAAACGGTGAGCTTGAAAACATCATGAAGACCTTCCTCGACGGCGAGACCCTCTCGTTCGCAGAGAAGATCGACTACAAGGACACAAAGGACCTCACCGAGAACTTCATCCTCTTCGGTGCCCTCGCGGAAATCTTCGCCCGCAAGTCCGGCTTCAACCGTGGCCTCGGTGGCTCGATGCACACCTTCTTCCTGCCGTTTGGCTCCTATCCGAACAACGCAATCGTTGGTGGCTCTGCTCCAGTCGCAAACGGTGCAGCACTCTTTAAGCGCATCAACCGCAAGCCCGGCATCGTTGTCTCCAACGTCGGCGACGCAGCCCTTGCATGTGGTCCGGTCTGGGAAGCAATGAACTTCGCTTCCATGGATCAGTTCCGCACGCTGTGGCGTGAAGAGGACGGTGGCAACCCGCCGATTCTGTTCAACTTCTTCAACAACTTCTACGGCATGGGCGGTCAGACCTTCGGTGAGACCATGGGGTACGACATCCTCGCCCGTGTCGGTGCAGCCCTCAACCCCGAGGCTATGCACGCAGAGCGCGTCGACGGTATTAACCCGCTGGCTGTTGCCGACGCCGTCTCCCGCAAGAAGAAGATCCTCGAAGAGGGACGTGGCCCGGTCCTCATGGATACCATCACGTACCGCTTCTCTGGTCACTCCCCGTCGGATGCCTCCTCGTACCGCACCAAGGACGAGGTCGAGCTCTGGGAGAAGGTCGACTGCATCAAGACCTACTCGGATTTGTTGATCTCCAACGGTCTGACCACGCAGTCCGATATTGAGGACTACACCGCTGCCCTCACCGAAAAGCTCGTCAAGGTCCTCAAGCTTGCCATCGACGAAGACACCTGCCCGCGCGTTGCCGACGGCTACATCGACACGGTTATGTTCTCGAACACGCCGACCGAGAAGATGGAAGAAGGCGAAGCGGAGATTGATCTCGAAAACAACCCGCGCGTCGCCGCGATCTCGCGCAAGATCCGCACCGCTAAGGACGAGAACGGCAAGCCCGTTTCCAAGATGAAGATGTACCAGTTCCGTGATGGTCTCTTCGAAGCTATGCTCCATCGTTTCAAGGAAGATCCGACGATGGCCGCATGGGGCGAAGAAAACCGTGACTGGGGTGGCGCATTCGCTGTCTACCGTGGCCTGACCGAAGCGCTTCCGTACCGTCGTCTGTTCAACTCGCCGATCGCTGAAGCGTCAATCGTCGGCGCAGGCGTTGGCTACGCAATGGCCGGTGGCCGTGCAGTTGTCGAACTCATGTACTGCGACTTCCTCGGCCGAAGCGGCGACGAGGTCTTCAACCAGATGGCAAAGTGGCAGTCCATGTCCGCTGGCCTGCTGAAGATGCCTCTCGTCCTCCGTGTCTCCGTTGGTAACAAGTACGGTGCACAGCACTCGCAGGATTGGTCGGCATTGACCGCCCACATCCCGGGCCTCAAGGTCTACTTCCCGACCACGCCGACCGATGCAAAGGGCATGCTCAACCTTGCTCTTCGTGGCACCGACCCGGTTGTCTTCTTCGAATCCCAGCTCCTGTACGACAAGGGCGAAGAATTCGAGCCCGGTGGTGTTCCGGAAGGCTACTACGAGACCCCCGAAGGTGAACCGGCAATCCGTCGCGAAGGCACCGACATCACGATCGCCGGCTACGGCGCAACGATCTACCGTGCACTTGAGGCTGCTGACGTCCTTCAGGAGAAGTACGGCATGAGCGCCGAGGTCATCGACCTCCGCTTCGTCGCACCGCTCAACTACGACAAGCTCATCGAATCCGTGAAGAAGACAGGTCGCCTGCTTCTCACCTCCGATGCTGTCGAGCGTGGCAACTTCCTCAACACCGTTGCAGCGAACGTCCAGACTCTCGCATTTGACGCTCTCGACGCGCCGATCGCGGTTGTCGGCTCGCGCAACGGCATCACCCCCGGCCCCGAGTTGGAGTCCTACTTCTTCCCGCAGGTCGAGTGGATCATCGACACAATCCACGAGCGCATTGTTCCGCTCCCGGGCCATGTGCCCTCGTCGAACCAGACTGAAGGCGAGATTGCTCGTCGCAACCGTCTCGGTCTCTGATGATTGACCCGGTGGGGCGGGCTTCGGCTCGCCCCACCGGTGCCATCAGGCATTTAACGCTTTAAATTTTTTCTACATTTCGATACGAGGATCCGATGGACGCCACCAACGACGTTAGCCTGAGCCAGGAGGACCGCCTCGCCGCTCTTGCCGCAGTTCTGAACGATGAAGAGTTCCCCGCGTGGGTTCCTGAATCGAACAACCACATTCATACGTGCTACTCCTTCAGCCCCTACACGCCGACCGCTGCAGCATTGAATGCTCGTCGCGCAGGCCTGCGTGTTGTTGGCTCCGTCGATCATGACTCGATCGCAGCTGCGCCCGAAATGACCGGCGCATGTCGTCTGCTGGGAATGGGCTCAGTCACCGGCTTTGAAATCCGCGCTTTCTTTGATCCCGACGGTCCGTTTGCTACTCGTAAGCTGAACAATCCGGACTCCGAAGGCATCGCCTACATGACGGTTCAGGGTGTTCCGGCTCCTGCTCGCGAAAAGGTTACCGAGTGGTTGGCGCCCAAGCGTGCTGCTCGTCTCGAGCGCACCCTGAAGATGGCCGAGGCCGCGAACAAGATCCTCGTTGGTCTTGGCCTGGAGCCTTTCGATCCTCAAACTGACATGGTCGGCATCTCTCAGTATGCCAACGGTGGCGGTATCACAGAGCGCCACCTGCTTGCCGCGATGGCATCGGCTCTCATTAAGGGATTCGGTCGCGGTCAGAGCCTCGTCGATGGTCTGAAGAGCATGGGTGTCAACATTCCGCCAGCCCTCGAAGGCGCACTCGGTGACGCTGAGAATCCGCACCTCGTCTACGATCTTCTGGGTGTACTGAAGTCGGAATACTTGGGTCGCATCTACATTCAGCCCACTGACGAGTTGCCGACTGCGAAGGAAGTTGTTCAGTTCGCAGATTCCATCGGTGCCATTGCCACCTACGCCTACCTCGGTGATGTTTCCGCTTCGCCGACCGGCGACAAGAAGGCTGAAAAGTTCGAAGATGAATTCCTTGACGAGCTCTTCGAAGCTCTCGAAGAAAAGGGCCTGCGCGCTGTTACCTATATGCCTCCGCGTAACACTCCGGAACAGCTCAAGCGAATCCATGAACTCGCAGTCAAGCACGGCATGCTCGAGATCTCCGGCGTCGACATTAACCAGCCACGCCAGCTCTTCAACTGCCCCGAACTGCGTCGCCCCGAGTTCGAAGATCTCAACGAGGCCACGTGGGCACTTGTCGCGCACGAGGCCCTGACCAGCTTCGATCCGAAGTACAACATCCTGGGTAGCGAGCGACTCACTCCTGAGCACCTTGCCGTCCGTATTGCTTCCTACGCTCCGCTTGGACGCGCTATTGCTGATGGCGCAGATCCGGCTGAAGTCGCAGCAAATATTCCTACCGTCTGAGAACTATCCGAAGGATTAAACATGACTCATGCACCGTTGCTTCGAGGCCTGTTTCTGAGCGCGCTTGCTCGACCGGTCATCGTTCGCCCAACCGATAAGGCTGCGACCCTGACCCTCGATGCCAACCTTGAAAGGGTTGACGCTTCGACTCTTTCCGAAACCGAACTTCCCGTCGTCGTCACCGTCGGCGAAGAAACCTACGAGATCACCGCGACCCCGCGCAACGACCGTGAAATCTCCGGTCGTGTCGCGCTGGTTACCGGTGGTGCACAGGGCTTCGGTGCCGAGATCGCCAAAGGCCTCGTCGGCCAGGGTTGCTTCGTCTACATCGCTGACCTGAACGGCGAAGGCGCTGCTGCCAAGTGCAAGGAACTCGGCGAAGACACCACGTACCCGATTACCGTCAACGTTGCGGATGAAGAATCCGTGACCGCGATGACCGAGGAAATCGAAAAGGTCACCGGTGGTATCGACCTGATCGTCTCTAACGCAGGCATCGTTCGTGCGGGATCTGTCCTTGAACAAGACGCATCTGCTTTCCGCCTGTCGACCGACATCAACTACGTCGCATTCTTCCTGGTTACCAAGCACCTTGGTGGTCTGCTTGCTCGTCAGCATGCAACATCCGGTGCATGGCTGACCGACATTATCCAGATCAACTCCAAGTCCGGTCTGGTGGGCTCGAACAAGAACGCCGCATACGCAGGCTCCAAGTTCGGTGGCATCGGCCTGGTCCAGTCCTTCGCCCTCGAGATGGTTGAGCATGGTGTCAAGGTCAACGCAATCTGCCCCGGTAACTTCTACGACGGCCCGCTCTGGTCTGACCCCGACCGTGGCCTGTTCGTTCAGTACCTGAACTCGGGCAAGGTCCCCGGCGCGAAGACTGTCGCGGACGTCAAGGAGTTCTACGAAGCAAAGGTTCCGATGCGTCGTGGTGCCCAAGGCATCGACGTTCTGCGCGCGATCTTCTACATCGTCGAGCAGGCATACGAAACCGGCCAGGCCGTCCCGGTTACGGGTGGCCAAGTCATGATGAACTGAGCGCAAGCTTGATCCGGAAAATAAGGAGAATCCAATGACTGAGTACCCCGAATCGCAGTATGCGATCCAGATCGTCGGCGCCGAAGAATTCGTCGTCAACAAGGAGAAGGGCATCGACAAGGTCGGCCCTCACCAGATGATGCTCAAGGTTGAGGCATGTGGCATCTGCTTCTCTGACACGAAGCTGTTGCACCAGTTCGACAAGCACCCGCGTAAGTCCGAAGTCATCGCGGGAATCACCCCCGAAGCACTTGCCGAGATCCCGAACTACCGTCCCGGCTCCCAGCCGACGGTTCCGGGTCACGAGCCCGTTGTCCGCGTCGTCGAGGTAGGCGAGAAGGTCACCCACTTCAAGGTTGGCGATCGTCTGCTGGTCCAGGCTGACTGGAAGCATCTGCGCACTGCGAAGTCCAATGGCGCATTCGGTTACAACTTCGACGGTGCCCTTCAGGAATACACGGTCGTCGATGAGCGTTGTGTCGTCTCCCCCGAAGGTGAAGAGTTCCTGATCCACGTGACCGAGGGTCCGTCGGCAGCGGCCGTTGGCCTGATCGAGCCGTGGGCAACCGTTGAAGGCTCCTACGCGTGGGCAGAGCGCAACCACGTTGCAGACGGTGGTCGCCTGCTGGTTGTCGGCGAAGGCTCTGTCGAAGAGCTGACCGCTGATCACAAGCCTGCGCAGATCGTTACCGTTGACGTTGCCGGTATTGATGGTCTTGAAGGACAGACCTTCGATGACATCGTCTTCTTCGGAGCGGACGCGGACGGCATTGAAAAGGCGTCTCTGCTGCTCGGTACCCGTGCGGTCATGTGTGTTGTCCTCGGCGGAGAAACCATCTCCCGCAAGGTCAGCCTTGACATCGGTCGTGTTCACTACGACTTTATCCGCTTCTGTGGCACCGTCGGCACGGACCCGCGCGAAGGCTATGCATGGATCCCCGCTAACGGCGACCTGCGTCCGAACGATAAATGCGCGTTCATCGGTGCCGCCGGCCCGATGGGTGTGATGCACACGATGCGTGCGGTCACCTCCGGTGTTGAGGGCATCTCCGTTGTCGGCACCGACCTTTCTGACGATCGCCTGGCAGGTCTGAAGAAGACCGTTGGCCCGACCGCCGAAAAGAACGGTGTTCCGCTGGAGATCATCAACACCTCCACCACTCCGCTTGAGTACGGCTACACCTACATCACCTGCCTGGTGCCGGTGCCGGCGCTGGTTTCTCAGGCTGTCGATATGTGTGCAGATGGTGCGATCCTCAATGCGTTCGCTGGTATTCCGGCGGGCACCTTTGGTGACTTTGATCTGCAGGGCATCATCGAGCGCAAGATTTTCATGCTGGGCACGTCAGGCTCTGATGTTTCCGATATGCGTACCGTTCTGCGCAAGATCGAAGCCGGCATCATTGATACGTCGATCTCCCTGTACGCAGTGACCGGTATGGCAGGCTTCGGCGACGCCATCAACGCGGTGATCAACCGTACGTCGGGGGGTAAGATCATGGTCTTCCCGACCCTGCATGACCTTGGTTTGACGCCGCTGACGGAACTTGGTGACAAGTACCCTGAGGTTGCTGCCAAGCTGGTGGATGGTCTGTGGACGAAGGAAGCTGAAGAAGTTCTTCTCGAAGTAGCCAAATGACGTTTCTGGGTGGTTTTTGAAGGGGAAAGCTACCTAGCAACTCAGCGGTAAGCCTCATCGTGGCGCAAGCCTTTGTTCCTTTCGTGCTCGTGCCAGTTGGTGAATAATTGCCGAGGCCTGGGCCGGATCTGCATTGCAG
Organism: Schaalia turicensis; assembly: GCF_019380255.1. Taxonomy (NCBI): domain Bacteria; kingdom Bacillati; phylum Actinomycetota; class Actinomycetes; order Actinomycetales; family Actinomycetaceae; genus Schaalia; species Schaalia turicensis. Next base: position 1,540,918 of record NZ_CP048928.1, on the reverse strand, counting down.
GTCCGGCCCAGGTGTGTTTGTCCCTGATTGAGGTTGGTTAAGAGCCTTGGGCTGTGACTGGGTTATGCGCGTCTGTGGGCCTTGTGCGTGTGCGCTGGTGTACGAGGTTCGGTGTGGCAGGTTTTGTCGTCTGAGATGTTGTTTTACCAGCTGGGAGCCTGATTTCGTTGCCTCGTATGCCTGAGCTGGAAAAACTGACTGGTGGGATGATTTGCGAAACGGAAAGCGTGTACCCGCCTGATGAATGCCGATACGGGGCTGCCTTCTCGAAATTAATCCTGAAAAAGGTAAAAGTGTGGCCCTCGCTCATTTCTGAACGAGGGCCACACGTCACGGATGTGAGGTCAGAACTAGTTGAGCGTGATTATCACTTCCAGTAGTCGAGTTCTTCGGTGATACCGATGGAAGTCGCCTTGAATTCGGGGTTCTTTCCAGCCTTGCGCTGCGCCTGGTAGTCGTTCGCAGCCTTAATGGCCTTGTTGCCCAAGATGATGATGACCGGCAGGTTGATCAGAGCCATGAGACCCATCAATAGGTCACCAAGGTTCCATGCAACTGAGAAGTCCAGAAGAGCACCCGAGAACACAAGAATCACTGCGATGCCACGGAAAATCTGCAGACCCCAGATCGGAACGCGTCCACCAGCGAGGAAGCGCAGGTTGACCTCGGCGTAGTAGAAGTTACCGATGATCGTCGTGAATGCGAAGAGCAGCAACGCGGTGGTCGTGAACGGCAGAGCGACGCCACCGAGAACGGTCTGCATCGAAGCTGTAACCAGCGGAGCGCCTTTCAGATCGTCACCACCCTGGACGCCAGAGGAGAGGATCAGGAACGCGGTCAGAGTACAAATGATCATCGTGTCGATGAAGACGGAAAGCATCTGGACCAAGCCCTGCTTCACGGGGTGTGAAACAGATGCGGACGCAGCCGCGTTCGGAGCAGAGCCGACACCGGCTTCGTTCGAGTAAAGACCGCGCTTAATACCGAGCATCATTGCCGAGCCGGCGAAACCGCCGAAGATTGCCTCAAAATCGAAGGCGCCTTGGAAGATCGCGGCGAGCATTGTGGGGATGTTCTGGTAGTTGAAGATGATGACGATCGCAGCAACGGTCAGGTAAATGAGGGCCATGATCGGAACCAAGACGCCGGTAACCGAAGTCAGGCGCCGTGTGCCCCCAAAGATTGATAGTGCCATCGCGATGGCAAGGATTGCGCCGATGATGTACGGGGTCGAGCCTTCGTGGTACCAGGAGTACGAGGTGAATGCGTCAGCGACGTTGAACGAGGCCAGCAGGTTGAAGCCACCCATGTAGGTGAGGATCAATGCGATTGCGAAGATCACTGCAAGCCAACGCTGCTTGAGCGCGATCTGGATGTAGTACGCGGGGCCGCCGATGGAATGGTCGTCAGCTGAGTGGCCACGCTTCTTGTAGATCTGGGCAAGTGTGGATTCGATGAATGCTGACGCGGCGCCGAGTGTTGCGATGACCCACATCCAGAAGACGGAGCCTGCGCCACCAAGAGCGACTGCGGTACCGACTCCGGCGATGTTGCCGACGCCCACGCGCGATGCGGTGGAGACCATCAGTGCGCGGAAGGATGAAAGCTCGCCTTTCTTCTCTGGGGGCTCGGTGACCACGCGGATTGATTCGCGGAACATACGCACAGGCAAGCCTTTGGTGCGAATGAAGAAGTAGAGGCCGCCACCGATAAGCAGTGCGATCAGGATGTATGAGTACAGCCAGGTGTTGAGAACGTCGAGGACTGTGTTAATCGAGTCGACAATCGATGAAGAAGCAGGAAGCATGCTCGTTACCTTGTCGGAAGATGGGACGCTACATGGCGTAGCGATTGACAAGGTGATTGTACGGGAAAGGCAAAGGACTAGTCACGTTTGGGCTAATGTTTGGAAAATCTAGGAAAGGGAAAGGAAAAGCTTCTCCAATTCAGCAATGCTTGTCTCCTGGTTTTCGTCGTTGGATACGCATTCGCGCAGGGTGAATGCTGATGCCCTGAAGCGTGGGCTCATTGCCATCAGGAACTATTGGACTACTGAGACATGACGGTGAAGCAATCGTCGATTGCTTCGAAGACCCTAAAGGAAGAGGAATGAACAATGTGTCGACCGGTGAAGTGTGACATCTGCGGAAAGACGACGTGGGCTGGCTGTGGACAGCATATTGACGCTGTCAAGGCATCGGTTCCTGCAAGCGACTGGTGCCCTGGTCACTGTGAGGAGAGTGGCAATCGTCAGAAGAAGAAATTTGTGTTTAGCTCGTCAAAGTGGCTGAATTTGAGGAGAAAATGAGCCTTCGCGCCGAGTGTGGTGACGCTCACGTCAAAATGATTTGACGAGTTGCCACGAAGGTGTGTAAATTATTTTCCTGTCGCCGAGAGCGAGAAAAGCTCGAATCGACTGCCTCCCTCACTGAGGTAACCAACGAAAGTTGAGTGCTTTTGGTGGGTGTGTGGGTGTTGTTTGTGAACTCGATAGTGTGTTTGTTTTTATGCCTGTTTTTTGTTTTTGAGTTTGTTTTTATTGTTGGGATTGGCTGGCCGCGTTTTGGTGGTTGGTTTTTTCTGGATATGTTTTTGTTCGGAGAGTTTGATCCTGGCTCAGGACGAACGCTGGCGGCGTGCTTAACACATGCAAGTCGAACGATGATGCTCCAGCTTTGTTGGGGTGGATTAGTGGCGAACGGGTGAGTAACACGTGAGTAACCTGCCCTCTTCTTTGGGATAACGGTCGGAAACGGCTGCTAATACTGGATATTCACTCATTGGCGCATGTTGGTGGGTGGAAAGGTTTTTTCTGGTGGGGGATGGGCTCGCGGCCTATCAGCTTGTTGGTGGGGTGATGGCCTACCAAGGCTTTGACGGGTAACCGGCCTGAGAGGGTGACCGGTCACATTGGGACTGAGATACGGCCCAGACTCCTACGGGAGGCAGCAGTGGGGAATTTTGCACAATGGGCGCAAGCCTGATGCAGCGACGCCGCGTGAGGGATGAAGGCCTTCGGGTTGTAAACCTTTTTCGCTCATGGTCAAGCCGCAGCTTTGGGTTGTGGTGAGGGTAGTGGGTAAAGAAGCGCCGGCTAACTACGTGCCAGCAGCCGCGGTAATACGTAGGGCGCGAGCGTTGTCCGGAATTATTGGGCGTAAAGGGCTTGTAGGCGGTTGGCCGCGTCTGCCGTGAAATCCTCTGGCTTAACTGGGGGCGTGCGGTGGGTACGGGTTGACTTGAGTGCGGTAGGGGAGACTGGAATTCCTGGTGTAGCGGTGGAATGCGCAGATATCAGGAGGAACACCGGTGGCGAAGGCGGGTCTCTGGGCCGTTACTGACGCTGAGGAGCGAAAGCGTGGGGAGCGAACAGGATTAGATACCCTGGTAGTCCACGCTGTAAACGTTGGGCACTAGGTGTGGGGGCCACCCGTGGTTTCTGCGCCGTAGCTAACGCTTTAAGTGCCCCGCCTGGGGAGTACGGTCGCAAGGCTAAAACTCAAAGGAATTGACGGGGGCCCGCACAAGCGGCGGAGCATGCGGATTAATTCGATGCAACGCGAAGAACCTTACCAAGGCTTGACATGCACCCTGACGCTGCAGAGATGTGGTGGCATTTGGTTGGGGGTGTGCAGGTGGTGCATGGTTGTCGTCAGCTCGTGTCGTGAGATGTTGGGTTAAGTCCCGCAACGAGCGCAACCCTTGCCCTATGTTGCCAGCACGTTATGGTGGGGACTCGTGGGGGACTGCCGGGGTTAACTCGGAGGAAGGTGGGGATGACGTCAAATCATCATGCCCCTTATGTCTTGGGCTTCACGCATGCTACAATGGTTGGTACAGAGTGTTGCGATATCGTAAGGTGGAGCGAATCACTTAAAGCCAGTCTCAGTTCGGATTGGGGTCTGCAACTCGACCCCATGAAGGTGGAGTCGCTAGTAATCGCAGATCAGCAACGCTGCGGTGAATACGTTCTCGGGCCTTGTACACACCGCCCGTCACGTCACGAAAGTTGGTAACACCCGAAGCTCATGGCCTAACCGGTTTTCCGGGGGGAGTGGTCGAAGGTGGGATTGGCGATTGGGACGAAGTCGTAACAAGGTAGCCGTACCGGAAGGTGCGGCTGGATCACCTCCTTTCTAGGGAGCCCGTTTTTGGGGATGCGCATCATGGCACGTGAGTGTGTGTGGTGTGTGTTTCTTGTGCTCGCATTTGTTCACCGAGGGTTTTTCTTGGTGGGTGTGGGTGCGTGGGTGTTTTTTAGTGGAAAACAGGGGTGCAAGCTCCATGGAAGCAGACACGCTGTCGGGTTCACGTTCAACACCGTTTGAGCGTTTTGGCTCGCATGTTGCCGCCTCTCTTTTTTGTTGCGCCCTGTGTTTGTGGGGTGTTTGGGGGGTGGTGGTGTGTGTGGTGGGTTGTTTGTGATTTGTATAGTGGTTGTGAGCATCTTTATTTTCTTGTTGTGTGGTTTTGTTTAGTTTTGTTGGGCATTCGGTGGATGCCTTGGCATCAAGAGCTGATGAAGGACGTTGCGGCCTGCGATATGCCTCGGGGAGTTGGCGAGCGAGCTTTGATCCGAGGGTGTCCGAATGGGGGAACCTAACCAGGGTTGTGCTTGGTTACCATCATCTGAACGTGTATAGGGTGGTGGGGGGAACGCGGGGAAGTGAAACATCTTAGTACCCGTAGGAAAAGATATTCCGTGAGTAGTGGCGAGCGAAAGCGGAGGAGGCTAAACCGTGTGCGTGTGATACTCGGCGGGGGTTGCGTGTGCGGTGTTGTGGGGCTTGTTCGTCTCTTCTCTGCCGGGGAGGGGCTTGCGTGTGTGATGGTAGTTGAACCGTGTGGGATAGCGGACCGGAGTGCGTGATAGTCGTGTAGATGGACTGTTGCATGCGTAGGTGGGATAGGTGCCCGAGTAGTGCGGGACTCGTGAAATCTCGTGTGAATCTGCCAGGACCACCTGGTAAGCCTAAATACTTCTTGATGACCGATAGTGCATAGTACCGTGAGGGAATGGTGAAAAGTACCCCGGGAGGGGAGTGAAATAGTACCTGAAACCGTGTGCCTTTAAGCCGTCAGAGCCTTGTGGGGTGATGGCGTGCCTTTTGAAGAATGAGCCTGCGAGTCAGTGATACGTGGCGTGCTTAACCCGTGTGGGGTATGCGTAGCGAAAGCGAGTCTGAAATATGGCGCCTGTCGCGTGTTCTGGACCCGAAGCGGGGTGATCTACCCATGGCCAGGTTGAAGCAGAGGTAAGACTGTGTGGAGGACCGAACCCACCAGGGTTGAAAACCTGGGGGATGAGCTGTGGGTAGGGGTGAAAGGCCAATCAAACTCCGTGATAGCTGGTTCTCCCCGAAATGCATTTAGGTGCAGCGTTGTGTGTTGCCTGGTGGAGGTAGAGCTACTGGATGGCCGATGGGCCCTATGGGTTACTGACGTCAGCCAAACTCCGAATGCCATTAGGTTGAGCATGGCAGTGAGACTGCGGGGGATAAGCTTCGTAGTCGAGAGGGAAACAGCCCAGATCATCAGCTAAGGCCCCTAAGTGTGCGCTAAGTGGGAAAGGATGTGAGATCGCGGTGACAACCAGGAGGTTGGCTTAGAAGCAGCCATCCTTGAAAGAGTGCGTAATAGCTCACTGGTCAAGTGGTTTCGCGCCGACAATGTAGCGGGGCTTAAGCGTACCGCCGAAGCTGTGGCACTCACACATGAAAGAGCCTGGGCAGGGGACCTGCCTAAGGTTGTGTGGGTGGGTAGGGGAGCGTCCTGCGTGCGGTGAAGCCTGCTGGGAACGGTTGGTGGAGCGTGTGGGAGTGAGAATGCAGGCATGAGTAACGAATGGCGGGTGAGAATCCCGTCCGCCGATTGACTAAGGGTTCCAGGGCTAGGTTTATCCGCCCTGGGTTAGTCGGGTCCTAAGGCGAGGCCGACAGGCGTAGTCGATGGACAACCAGTTGATATTCTGGTACCGCGTTGTGACCGCCAAATACTGAAGCTTTTATGCTAACCACCCGCATCTGGACTGTTCATTCCTTCGGGTTTGATCAGCTTGGGTGTTGTGGGATCCTGATTGTTGTAGGTAAGCGTGTTAACAGGGGTGACACAGGAAGGTAGCTGCCGCGCACCGATGGTTGTGTGTGTCTAAGGTTGTGGCCCGTCTGCTAGGTAAATCCGGTAGGCATGTAGGGTGAGGACTGATGGGGGTGCCCTTTTGGGGTGTCTGGTGGTGATCCTAAGCTGTCAAGAAAAGCCTCGACGTGAGGGCATGACGCGCCCGTACCCTAAACCGACTCAGGTGGTCAGGTAGAGTATACCGAGGCGTTCGAGTGAATCATGGTTAAGGAACTCGGCAAAATTCCTCCGTAACTTCGGGATAAGGAGGACCCTGTGACGTCCCCCCTTTTTCTGGGTGTGTGCGTTGTGGGGTCGCAGAGAATAGGGAGAAGCGACTGTTTATCAAAAACACAGGTGCGTGCGAAGTCGTAAGACGATGTATACGCACTGACGCCTGCCCGGTGCTGGAAGGTTAAGAGGAAGGCTCAACCACCCTCGGGTGGTGAAGGCTTGAATTTAAGCCCCAGTAAACGGCGGTGGTAACTATAACCATCCTAAGGTAGCGAAATTCCTTGTCGGGTAAGTTCCGACCTGCACGAATGGCGTAACGACTTCTCCGCTGTCTCGACCATGAACTCGGTGAAATTGCACTACGAGTAAAGATGCTCGTTACGCGCAGAAGGACGGAAAGACCCCGGGACCTTTACTATAGCTTGGTATTGGTGTTCGCTTGGACTTGTGTAGGATAGGTGGGAGACTGTGAAGCAGGGGCGCCAGCTCTTGTCGAGTCGTCGTTGAAATACCATTCTGGTTCACGCGGTCATCTAACCTCGGCCCGTAATCCGGGTTGGGGACAGTGCCTGGTGGGTAGTTTAACTGGGGCGGTTGCCTCCCAAAAAGTAACGGAGGCGCTCAAAGGTTCCCTCAGCCTGGTTGGTAATCAGGTGGCGAGTGCAAGTGTACAAGGGAGCTTGACTGTGAGACCGACGGGTCGAGCAGGTGCGAAAGCAGGAACTAGTGATCCGGCCATGGCACGTGGGTGCGTGGTCGCTCAACGGATAAAAGGTACCCCGGGGATAACAGGCTGATCTTGCCCAAGAGTCCATATCGACGGCATGGTTTGGCACCTCGATGTCGGCTCGTCGCATCCTGGGGCTGGAGTTGGTCCCAAGGGTTGGGCTGTTCGCCCATTAAAGCGGTACGCGAGCTGGGTTCAGAACGTCGTGAGACAGTTCGGTCCCTATCCTCTGTGCGCGTAGGAAACTTGCGGAGGCCCGTCCCTAGTACGAGAGGACCGGGATGGACGAACCTCTGGTGTGCCAGTTGTACCGCCAGGTGCACGGCTGGTTGGCTACGTTCGGAAGGGATAACCGCTGAAAGCATCTAAGCGGGAAGCCTGCTCCAAGATGAGGTTTCCGACACCAGTAATGGTGTGAAGGCCCCCGCCAGACTAGCGGGTTGATAGGCCAGAGGTGGAAGCACAGCAATGTGCTCGCGAGCCGACTGGTACTAATTGGCCGACACTACACGAAACCACAATAAGCAACAAAAATAAGACTGCTTACAACCACTATACGAATCACACTCAACCCACACCCCCCAGCGGGGGGAGTGGACAACACAAGCGAGTGACCATTTTTGCGGTGGTCATAGTAGTGGGGAAACGCCCGGAAACATTCCGAACCCGGAAGCTAAGCCCACAAACGCCAATGGTACTGCACCCGACAGAGTGTGGGAGAGTAGGACACCGCCGCAATTTTAACTCACGTAAACCCCTTGGAGCACCCCTCCAAGGGGTTTACTACTGTGCACAAAGTGCGAAGACGGTTTGCACTGTCGCTCTTTCAAGATGTTCGCCTGCGGGTACTTGCCGGGGCACTCACTGCTGCACGTGCCCATCTGAGAAGGCGGTGTTGATGGGCCCCTTCTGCAATCGAGGGTTCTCCCAGTGTGCTTTGTTGGCCCCTAGTATCTCTCGTATTGTCGCTCATTGTAAGCACTGAGTCCTCGTTATATAGTGCGCAACCTTCAAAGTCCTCATAGACTGAACACGACATCGTTCTTAATACAAGGAGAAACAATGAACCTCGACGATCTCAAGGGCAAGGCCGAAGAACTCAAGGACCAGGCCACCGACGCTGCTAAAGGTATGATGACCGAAGAAAACACCGACGGCATCCTGGATAAGGTTGCAGATGCAGCCAAGACAGCTACCGGCGGTAAGTTTGACGACAAGATTGACGCAGCTCGCGACGTTGTTGACGACAAGATCGGTGAATGATTCAACGTTAAAAGGTGGGCTAGAGGAAACTCTAGCCCACCTTTTGTCTACGACCGTCCCTTGAATGTTGGCATCACTCAATGCGTACGTTCGTTGGTTTTGCCTACCGCGTCTACCATTCTGTCATTAGTTCGTAGGCGCATTGAATCAATGAGGGACCCAGAAGGTTCTTGCAGTGTCTGAACGTACCTCACGTGACGTTGATTGAAGATTGAAATAAATATATAGTAGTTGAGAGTTTAAACAGTCTTAAGGAGTTTATCGTGACTCGTCTTGGCGTTATTCTTGGCACCGTCCGTTCGAACCGTGTTGGCGCATCTGTTGCTCAGTGGGTTGTCGACAAAGCAAATACTGTTGAAGGTGTCAACGCTGATGTTATTGACATTGCTTCCTTCAATATGTCCCTTTTCGCTGAGCCGATGCCGCCTGCAATGGCTACCCCGCAGGATCCTGGTGGCGCAAAGTTCAACGAAACCGTTTCGTCTTACGATGCGCTGATCTTTGTTTCTCCGGAGTACAACCACTCAATTCCTGGCGCCCTGAAGAACGCTATCGACTTCCTTGAGCCCAAGGCTCTCGCGAACAAGGGGGTCGGCTTCGTCGGCTACTCCTTCAGCGGTGGTGTCCGTCAGGTTGAACACCTGCGCCAGATTCTGGCGAACTTCGAAGCTGCGATGGTCACTCAGCAGGTTTCGCTTTCGCTCATTACCGACTTTGAAAACATGTCGGAATTCAAGCCGGGTGCACATCATGACAACGAGGTTCGGGACATGGTTGCGACAATGGTTGCGCGCACTGACGCTCTCGCGCCTCTTCGCTGACCAATAGCTCTTAGCTTTGTGGGGGATGGGTCGAATGACCCGTCCCCCACGTGGTTTTCCAGAGCAAGGCGCTATAGGAGCGCCTAAATAAACTTAGGATGTTGCAGGTTAAGGTGTTCTCATGTAAAGTTTCGGGTGCCCAAAACTTTACATGAAAATGGAGTCTTAATCAATGCATCGCTCAAATACCCGTATTTTCCAAGGAGTGGCACTTACCAGTGTGCTCGGTCTGGCTCTTGCCGGTTGCGCCAACCACGACGCATCCAACGCCAGCGCGAATAGCGGAACGGAGCATGGAAAAGTCGGCATCGTTGCCACCACAACCCAAATCTGTGACTATGTCACGCAGATCGCTGCCGGCGCGCCAGCGACGGCAGGCCTCGTCCTCGAGAAAACAGGCGCAGACGGACAAAAGACCACAATTGGTAGTGAAGATGCCGCGAACCAAACGCGACTCGAACTCACCTGCCTTCTTGCCCCCAACGCATCAGCTCACGAACATGAGCTCACTCCCTCGCAAGCGACAGCACTTGCCAAAGCTGACGTGCTCCTTGTATCCGGAGTTGACCTCGAGCATTTCCTTGACCGTGCGATTGAAGCATCCGGCTTCAAGGGAACGATGGGCGTCACCAGCGGCATTCTGACCAGCAAAGAAGTAACCGACCCGCAAGCCATCACCGAAGACGATTCGTTGCCCTACACGGTCGAACGAGGCACCCAAAAGGTCGAGGTGCGCAAGTGGCCCTTCCCGCCAGCAGAAGGCGAAACGGAACCTGAATTTGTCTACGATCCCCACGTGTGGACAAGCCCAAAGAACGCGGCTGTTCAAGTTGCCAACATTGGTGAATTCCTCAAAGAAGTAGCCCCCGACTCCGCCGCAGGAATTGAAGAAAGTGTCAGCGTTTACGCCGACAAACTGCGCAACCTTGACCAGTGGGTCCAAGACTCGATCAATAGCGTTCCGGCAGACTCGCGCATTCTCTTCTCATCACATGACGCGTTCGGCTACTTCTCCAAGGACTACGGGATCAACTTCATCGGCGCGGCCCTCTCTGACTTCAATGAACAGCAGGACGCGACCGCTGAACACATTCAGGAAGCCGCCCAAACCGTCATCGACTCTGGAGCAAAAGCGCTCTTCGCCGAAAACTCGAACAATTCAAAGTCAATCGAGAAGATCGCTGAACTAGCCGGTGTGAAGGCCATCATTGGCGACGACGCCCTATACGGCGATTCCTTGGGGCCGGCAGGATCCGCGGGAGAAACCTACACCGGCTCAATCATCCACAACGTCACGACCATCGTCACTGCTTGGGATGGCGTGGTGGCCCAGCTTCCAGACAACTTGAAGTAGGCAATACCCGTGACCACGAACGGCATCACCTTTCACGACGCTGGAGTTGGCTACGGGACGCGCGTCGTCCTCACCGGGGTTCAAGGGCGCATGAACCCCGGTGAGGCGCTCGCCCTAGTCGGCCCAAACGGATCCGGAAAAACGACGCTACTCAAAGCCCTAGCCCGAAGCGTTCCTATTCTCGAAGGACACATTGATGGCATTCCCGACACCATCGGATACGTCCCTCAATCGGCTGACCTCGACCTGACATTCCCCATCACTGTTGAACAAGTTGTCATGATGGGTCTCTACAAACAGATCGGACTTGCCCGTTTCCCCAGGAAAGCCCACCGAGAAAAAGTCGCCAGCACTCTGACAAATGTTGGTCTTCTCAGCCGAGCCAAGGACCGTTTCGGTGAACTATCAGGCGGGCAACGCCAGCGTGTACTCGTAGCGCGCGCACTTATCGCCCAACCGAAACTGATTCTGCTGGACGAACCCTTCAACGGTTTGGACCAGCCCAATCGTGATGCCCTACTCGGAATCATTCGACGCGCAAAAAATGATGGAACAAGCGTCGTCGTTTCAACACACGATCTCTCATTAGCCTATGACGTCTGCGACCAAGCGATCCTTGTCGCTGGGCGCCAGATCGCCTTCGGTCCCGTCCGCGAAGTCCTCACCCCAAAGCTCATGAAACAGGCATACGGATCCGAAAGCCTAGAAACTGAGGCCTGTGAACTTGCGACCTGTTACGACTCCCACAAGCAACGTGGAGAAGTCGCATGAACACGCTGTCCGATGGCGTTGCAACGCTCGTTGAACACCTTCGAGCGCTCGCCGAATCAATCGTGGGGCTCAGGGGTCTTGCGGCCTATCCCTTCCTATTTCGGCCATTTATATTTCTTGTCCTTCTATCAGTGGTGGCCGGCCTCGTCGGTACGCTAGTGAACCTACGAAAAGCTGAATTTAACGCTGAAGTCATGGTGCACTCAGTGTTCCCCGGAATCGTCGTCGGGTTCATCGTTGGCGGGAGCGACGCCATCATTATTGGTGCCGGATGTGCTGGCATCGTAGTTGTCATTGCACTAGTGGCAAGTCAGTCTTCCAAGCGAGAAAGCGACAACGAATCAGCGCATGAAGGTGCAACAGCGGTCATTCTGACTGCCTTCTTCGCACTCGGCATGACGATTTCCCTCAAAGTCGGTGATATGTCAGGGCAACTGGAAGCCCTCATGTTCGGGCGCTTGTTGGAAACGACCGACTCTGGGCTTGCTCAGTCGCTGGTCGTCTTTATCCTGACAGGAATCATGCTTGCGCTAACGTGGAAGGAACACCTCTACGTTGCGTTTGACCGGCAGGGAGCGCAGGCGTCACGCATCAACGTCAGAGGCATCGATTACGTGCTGAACGCGTGTATTGCCGCGGTCGTTGTCGCAGCATCGTCGGCAATCGGCGTGCTTCTTGTCATCGCGTTCTTGATCGTTCCAGGAGCAACTGGGCGTCTGCTTGGACGAACAGTGCGACAAACGAGCATTATTGGAGTGAGCGTGAGCCTTCTTGCCAGCTGGCTAGGCATGCAACTTCTCCTGACCCCCAGCCCGCGCCCCATCTCTCCGCAAGCGGGTGTCGTCCTTGTCCTTGTTGCACTGTTCTTCATCGCTGTTGGTATCGCTGCGATCGGGAAACGAAGGGGAAAGGTGCGCTGTTGATTTCTCATCTGGATGTTCTTCTCCTTCCTGTCATGGAGCTCGTTGCCGTGTGTTTACTCGCCGGGCTGGTCGGCGCTTTCGCCTTCCTCGACCGGAAAATCTTTTTTGCCGAGTCAGTCACGCACGGAACATTCCCAGGAGGCATTCTGGGCGTAGTCATCGCCGCCACGCTTGGGGCGAGCCATGAGCAGATGTCGCTTGCCCTGTTTGTTGGCGCCTTCCTTTTCTGTCTTCCCCTAGGTGGGCTGATGCGGTTCCTCGGTGGAATTCCGGGGATTTCATCACAGGCAAGCGCCGGCATCGTGCTGACCTTTGGGTTCGCGATGGGCTACTTCCTGTACCGCTGGTTTTCGCCGTTGCCGATTCAAATCCAGTCGTTTCTGACCGGCTCGATTCTGACGGTTAACTCCTGGGATGTTGCGTCGGCCAGCGCGGGTCTAGTGGTGGTGCTCATCATCGTTGCCGTGTGGGGGAAAGACCTGGTCTTTAAGAGCTACGACCCCATTGATTCATTGACGCGCGGGATGAACACGCGTCTTCTTGAGAGCCTGAATATCGCAATGGTCATCGGTGCAATTGTCCTGTTGATTCCCGCCGTCGGCACCGTATTGTCGATTGCGCTTTTCGCTGCTCCCGCGGCGGGACTTGCCCCGCTGGTGAAGTCATGGCCACACTTCATGGTTGCCGCTCCGCTCGCGGGGCTGGGAATCGGAGTGATCGGTTTCGCGTGCGGTGTGGCGTTCAACCTTTCGGTTGGTGGCATGATCGCGATTTTCGCCGGTATCTTTTTCGCCGCTACTCGTCTGATCGTGTGGGCTCGTTGCGCGCAAGGGTGACGAGGCCGGGCGGTCGGTTGCGGTTCGCCCGAACGCGAGCCTGGCGGGTTTCGTGAATTCAACGGACGAGGCCAATCGTGGCTTGTACTGCCTCCCAGCTCGATGAGACGATGAGATCGTGCCAGAACAACGTGAACCTGTACAACGCCCTGCGTCCATCCTGCTTGCAGCAACCCCGATCGGTGATGTGGACGACGCTTCATCACGGTTTATTAGGGCCCTGCAAGAAGCTGAGGTTGTCGCAGCGGAAGACACCCGGCGCATGCTGGCCCTGGCTAGCCGTTTGAACGTTCGAGTAAACGGTAAAGTTCTCAGCTTGCACGATCACAATGAAGGCGACCGGGCAGAGGGCCTCGTCGACTGTGCCGAAGGAGGAGCGCGGGTCCTGCTGGTCTCTGACGCCGGAATGCCAACCGTTTCAGACCCCGGGTTCCGCGTGGTGCGAGCAGCGGTCGAACGTGGCGTTCACGTCTCTGCATTGCCTGGTCCGTCAGCCCCTGTTACTGCGCTTGCTGTTTCAGGCCTGCCTTCTGACCGCTTCAGCTTCGAGGGCTTCCTGCCCCGTAAAGACGGTGAAGCAAGCGCCTACCTCGAAGCGCTTGCAGACGACCCGCACACTCTCATTTTCTTTGAATCAGCCAAACGCGTTCATGGCACCCTGCAACGTATGGCCAGTGCTTTCGGCGGGGAGCGTCAAGCAGTCGTGTGTCGAGAACTGACAAAGAAATATGAAGAAGTTTTACGAGGCTCCCTATCGGACCTGATTACCCAGACGGAGGGGGAAGTACTCGGCGAAATCACGATTGTTATCGCCGGTTTCAAAGGCAAGAAGAGCGCTGAAGACCATGTGAAAACAGTGCTTGCGTTAGCTTCGGAAGGAATGCGACTCAAAGACGCGGCAGCCGAAGTTGCTTCAGCAACAGGCTTGCGGAAGAACGAGCTTTATAAAGCTGCTCTCGCTTACAAAGAACAGTGATATGTGAGCAGATGACTGAAATGGGGGGCGGTGCTACGTGTCAGTAGCACCGCCCCGGCGTCTTGACAGGGAAGCAGAATCCTCTTAGCTAATCTCGGTTGAAGGAACCTCCAGGATCCCAGCGTCTGCCAACTTCTTCGACGCAACAGCCCCAGTTTCCGGTGATACCGGCTCCGTCAGGTCGGAGAGCACTCGCACGGTAAAACCGGCCTTCTTCGCATCCAACGCGGTGTCGCACACGCAATGAGACTGCGCCAAACCGATGACATCAACCTCATTCACTCCGGCATCATCCAGTAAATCGCCGAGCAAAGTCCCGGCCTCGTCCATCCCTTCGAACCCAGAGTAGGCAGCCGCAAACTGGCCCTTCTTCACGTGGGCATCAACGTCGAGGTCCCAAATGGCAGGATGCAACTCCGCTTCGGCACTACCGGCCACGCCATGCGGTGGCCACGTGTCCACATAATCCGGGGTCGCAGAGAAATGAGCTCCCGGATCAATATGCCAATCCTGCGTCGTCGCAATAAAGCCGTACTCTTGGCGATGATCATCCACATACGTGCGGATACGCTCCGCACACGCATTTCCTCCTTCAACGGGTAAAGCCCCGCCTTCGCAGAAAGTGGGCTGGACATCGACGATGATGAGTGCGCGTTTCATCTGAGCTCCTCTTATGTATGTTGCTCTCAACTCTACTGCGCTTGTTCACCGTTTTGACCGCGCTTGTTCAAGCTTTTGGGCAAACGCTCGTGGAAACAAGAAGCCTGCAGTGCCGTGATTAAGCCCTTTGAGCGCGCTTGTTGAAGAAATGCATCAGTGAATTCGGGTCATACGTGCCCACTGAAATGGTGAACAAGCGCGGTGTGTGGGGAGGTGGGTGTGGTGAACAAGCGCGGTGTGTGGAGAGGGCGGTTTGGTGAACAAGCGCGGTGGGGGAACGGGGAGATGCGAGTTCGGAATATACCCGACGGGGCACTATCCTTAGAACCATGAGCCGTATTTTGTCTGCAGTAGCTTGGCCTTACGCCAACGGTCCCCGTCACATTGGACACGTTGCCGGATTCGGCGTGCCCTCCGATGTCTTCTCGCGATACATGCGAATGGCAGGACACGACGTATTGATGGTGTCCGGAACCGACGAACACGGTACTCCGATCCTCGTCGCAGCAGACGGCGAAGGCGTGACCGCTCGCGAACTTGCAGACCGCAACAACCGACTGATCGTCGAAGACCTCGTCGCGCTCGGCCTGTCCTACGACCTCTTCACTCGCACGACCGCCGGCAACCACTACGCAGTCGTCCAAGAAATGTTCCGCACTGTCCGCGACAACGGATACATGATCGAACAGGTCACTCGCGCAGCAATTTCACCCTCAACTGGACGCACGTTGCCCGACCGCTACATCGAAGGCACCTGCCCGATCTGTGGTACTGAAGGCGCTCGTGGCGACCAATGTGACGCCTGCGGTAACCAGCTGGATCCCACCGACCTGATTGATCCGCACTCGCGCATCAACGGCGAGACCCCCAAGTTCGTTGAGTCCACCCACTACTTCCTCGACCTACCTGCACTCGCCGAAGCCCTGTCCGCATGGCTCGACGATCGTGAACAGTCCGGCACCTGGCGTCCGAACGTTATCAAGTTCTCCAAGAACTTCCTCGAAGACATCCGCCCGCGTGCCATGACGCGCGACATCGACTGGGGCATCCCAGTTCCCGGGTGGGAAGACCAGCCGACCAAGCGTCTCTACGTCTGGTTCGATGCCGTCATCGGCTACCTCTCAGCATCAATCGAGTGGGCACGTCGCACCGGCGACCCCGAAGCGTGGCGCCAGTGGTGGAATGATCCCGAGGCCCTGTCCTACTACTTCATGGGCAAGGACAACATCGTCTTCCACTCCCAGATTTGGCCTGCCGAAATGCTCGGCTACAACGGTCAGGGTACCAAGGGTGGAAAGCCTGGAACGCTCGGCGTCCTCAACATGCCGACCGAAGTTGTGTCCAGCGAATTCCTCACCATGGAAGGCAAGAAATTCTCTTCCTCCCACGGCATCGTCATCTACGTCCGTGATTTCCTGGCTCGCTACCAGGCAGATGCCCTGCGTTACTTCATCAGCGCAGCAGGCCCGGAAACCTCCGACTCCGACTTCACATGGGCAGAATTCGTCCGCCGCACCAACGGCGAACTCGTCGCCGGCTGGGGCAACCTGGTCAACCGAACGGCATCGATGATCGCCAAGAAGTTCGGCGAAATTCCTGCTCCCGGCGAGCTTGAAGATATCGACCGTGCGCTATTGGACGAAATCAACAAAGGCTTCGAAACTATCGGTGACCTGATCCGTCACCACCGTCAGAAGGCCGCACTCTCTGAAGCGATGCGACTGGTCAGCGAAGCCAACAAGTACGTCACCGACACCGAGCCCTTCAAGCTCAAGGCACCCGAACAGCGTGAACGACTTGCAACGGTTCTGCATACCCTCGCCCAGGCTGTCACTGATCTCAACCTGATGCTCTCGCCGTTCCTCCCTCACGCAGCGAACGACATTGACCGCGTCATGGGCGGTGCGGGCAACATCGCTCCGATGCCACGCATCGAAGAGGTCGAAGAACTCGACCCGCAGGTTCTGCCCGAAGCATTCGACGGCCGCAACGGATACCCGATTATTACGGGTGACTACACCTCAGCTCCAACGTGGGAACGCCACCTCATCACGGTGGGTACCCCGATCGCGAAGCCGACGCCTGTCTTCACCAAGCTCGACGAAGCCATCGTCGAAGAAGAACTCGCACGCTACGCGGATTCAACTCCCGATGATGTGACCGGAGCCTGAGCCTTTGTAAGCTCAACTCATTCAACACCGCGAAAGGTGGGAAGCTCATCCGCTTCCCACCTTTCGTCTATCTACGGCAAGGCGCGCCTTCTTCACTTGCCCCTGGCTTATGCCCGCCCGCGCCGTGAACAAGCGCGGTTGTGTGCGGGGGCAGACGGTGAACAAGCGCGGTGATTTTGGGGAGCGTGGCCTCGGCAATAGGAAAAGGCATAAGGATATTTTTTAGTTTTCTCAGAAACTACTTTATCTAGGACCTTTTGGAGTAAGGGTTAATCGAACCGTCGAAAAACTATCGAATTTAATACTTTCGATTATCAAGTGAAAGAAATCGCTTCTATTTCGGCATTACGATTTTCTAATGGGAAACCTCAACGAAGAGGAAAAGACAACGATGTCTGTCCCATCAACACACTCGAAAGGAGAACCGCCGTATGTTACGACGACGGATCGTGAGTAGCCTGGCCGCCGCCGCGTTGCTCGTCGGGGGTGGCGCACTATCGCCAGCATTTGCCTCGGTGCAAACATCGCAGGAAAACGTTGGAGATATCCTTGGCGCGCCCGCAGCCGTGGAAAAGTCCACGAATGAACGCATCGCTGCATGGCAGAAACTGCAATTCGGTCTCTTCATGCACTGGGGTGTCTACTCAATGTTCGGAGGAAGCTACAACGGACAAGTTCAGTCCATCGGCTACCCAGAACAAATCAAGGCTTGGATGAACATTCCTCGCGAGGAATACCTCAAAGAAGCCAAGAAGATGACTGCAGACAAATGGGATGCTGCGAAGATCTGCCAGACCGCAAAGAACGCCGGCATGAAGTACGTCATGGTGACTTCGAAGCACCATGACGGTTTTGCCATGTGGGACACCAAGACGACCGACTACAACGTCGTCAAGCAGACAGCATTCGGGAAAGACCCGATGAAACAGCTCGCTGACGAATGCGGCAAGATCGACATGAAGCTCGCCTTCTACTTCTCCATCATCGACTGGGAGAAGCATGATCCCGAACCCTACTCCAACCTCAACCCCATCACTGAAGAACACCTTCAATACAACCTCGACCAGATCACCGAGCTACTCACCAACTACGGTCCGATCGCCGAGTTCTGGTTCGACATGGGTGGTCCGACCGCGGAACAATCTCAGAAGATGGCCGACAAGGTCCATGAACTGCAGCCGAACACAACGGTCGTGAACTCTCGCGTGTGGAACAACAAAGGTGACTTCAACGTTGGCGGCGACAACGCGGTCCACTCATCCTTCAGCATCGGTCCGTGGGAATCCATCCGATCCATCTTCCCCAGATGCTGGTCCTACTGTTCAGACTCGCGAGCAAATCGCTCAGCGGGCACAGCTAACAGAGTAATTAGCGAGGCCATCTCGAACCTCGTCGGTGTCGTAGCCAACGACGGAAACTTCGCTTTCAACGTCGGTCCGATGGGTGACGGTTCCTTCCCCGAATACGACGAATATGTTCTGAAGGAACTAGGAACATGGCACACTGATCACCCGCACGCCATCGACGGAGCAAGTGCAACATGGATCCCCGCACCGTCTAACGCTCTCCTGACAGTGAATGGTTCAGACCTGTACATCTTCCCGAACCAGTGGAAGTCCGGAGAATCAATCACCGTTCCTGGACTGGCAAACAAGGTCACCTCAGTCACGGTTGATGGCAAGGGAACCCCCGTTCAATTTGCTCGCAACGGCCTTGACCTGACAGTGACGATGTCCGGAGAATCCCCTGACAAGTACCGTCCGGTCATCAAGGTTGCCCTTGACGGTGAAGCACGCTACGTCCCCACTCAGACCGTGAACCTCGACCACGGAAGTGGCACCATCCCGACGCGCGATATTGTCAAGCGCACCGTTGGCACCTCGTACAACGCGGCCATCCTGGACGCCTACATCGTTGATCGCTCTGGCGAAAAGTACGGCGATGTCGAATTTGATCTCACCCAATCGTCGGGTTTCCAAGACGACGTTGAATACAACGTGAGCTTCAACGGCGTCACTCACCTGTTCAAAGGAATTGACCTGAAGACCCGTCCCATCTCCGGGTACACGATGAACCCGAATGAGGTCTCTCGCCTTCGCATCCAGCTGGCAAACCCGAGCTATTACACCGATGCTCTCAACGTCAAGGTTGAATCGATCAAGGTGGCAGCATACAAGGATCACGCTGCCTCGGTTGCTCCGACCTTCACGTCTCAACCGAGCGACGCACAGGTCGTCGAAGGTGAATCCGTCACTTTCACTGCCGGCGCCTCGGGTCGCCCAGCTCCGACCTACCAGTGGTACCGCATTGATGCCGACGACGAGGACGAGGATGAGGACGGTGCCGAGGACGAGGATGGTGCCGAGGACGAGGACGAGGCCATACTGATTGAGGGTGCAACGAATTCCTCGTACACCTTCGTCACAACAAAGGATGACAATGAAGCAGATTTCTTTGTCGTTGCCACCAACGAAGCTGGAACAGCCACGTCGGAAATCGCAACCCTGACGGTTGTCGATCCCTCGTTGAACCTGGCCCTCAAGAAGCCTGCACGCCAGTCTTCTGACAGCGCCTGGAACGGCCCAGCATCCCGAGCCGTCGACGGCAACACGGATGGAAAGTGGGACAACGGTTCGGTTAGCGCAACGGCTACGCAGAATGATCCCTGGTGGGAGGTTGACCTTGAGAAAACAGTTCCGGTCGGACAGGTTAACATCTACAACCGTTCTGCTGACGATCAGTGCAACGGAAACCAGTCGTGTGCGGAGCGCCTGAAGGGCTTCTACGTTATTGCTTCGAAGGACAAGCTTGACGACAAGCTATCCAGCGAAGAAATTGAGAAGAAGGGTGAAGCAGGAGAACTCAAGTACTTCAAGGTCGAAGAGAAGGCTGATTTCCCGACCAGTCTGAATTTCGATGGCTACCAGGCTCGCTACATTCGTGTGATGTTGCCAGGAAACTGGAAGGAACTCAACCTTGCTGAGGTTGAGGTCTACGGGCAGAACACTGCTCCCACCGCGGTTATTAGCGCAGTTGCTGACCCTGAAGAAGGCTTCAGCGTTTCGGGCGACCAGCTGAACGCTGTTCCCGGATCAATCCTGACCTTTACTGCTAAAACAAGCGGCTTCCCCGCCCCTAAGCTTCAGTGGCAGACTTCGGCTGATGGTCAGACATGGAACGATGTGGAAGGCCAGACGCAGCAGGGCTACTCGTTTGAGATCGACGCGAAGCACCACGGTTTGAAGGTGCGAGTTGCTGCGACGAATAGCGTCGAGACAGCGTACTCTGAGCCACTCACGATCAATATCGTCGAAAAGCCGGCCCTCACCCCGCTGTCCGCTAGCTTGAACGACTCGGTTCTTGAACCGGCTGACGATGGTGCGTGGCAGAAAGTCACAGTGAACGAGGGCGAAACCGTCGTCCTGTCCACGACGGCTTCAGGTATGCCCGTTCCGACGATTGCATGGCAGTCACGTGAGGTCAGCGGTGCTGAAGATTCGTGGACTCCAATCGAAGGAGCAACAACTGACAAGTTGAGCCTGAAGGCATCGAAGGACGTCCAGTCGCATCTCTATCGTGCGGTTGCAACCAACTCGCAAGGTGAAGCAGTAACGGCTCCGCTTCGTGTTGTTCTGCACCAGCAGACTCCGACTCCGAACCCTGGTGGTGATGAGCCTGGTCAGGCGGATGTTCCGACTCTTGAGTTGGGTGCTGCTCAGGTGAAGGTTGGAGATACTCTGTCGATTCGTGTGAAGGGTCTGAAGAAGGGCGAGCGTATTAAGCTCACCGTTCACTCGGAGCCAGTTGTAATCCCTGAAAGCGATATCAAGTATGACGACGAGCAGGGGACTGCTCAGGCTGATTGGAAGGTTCCGGCTGGCTTTGAAGTTGGCGAGCACACTGTGAAGGTGGTGAGCAAGTCGGGTGAGAGCATCATTAAGTTCGAGGTTCTTCCCGCGGATGCTGTGCCTGTTCCGGATCAGTCGAATGCCGATAAGCCTGTTGGTGATTCTCAGCCTGTGAAGAAAGCCTCGGTGAAGAAGCTTTCTTCAACGGGTGCTGATGCGGTTTTGCTTGCAGAGCTTTCGGCTCTCTTCCTCGCTACTGGTGTGGCTGGGTTTGCTGCGCGCAGGCGTGTGCGTGACTGATCGTTGAGTGTCGGCCTGGCATAGATGAAGGTGCCTCGGGGTTGTTCCCGAGGCACCTTCTTTATGTTGTGTACGCCCGATGGTGAACAAGCGCGGCTCATACCCGCCCGCGCCGTGAACAAGCGCGGTTGTGTGCAGGGCGGATGGTGAACAAGCGCGGTCAAAGATGCACTGTGCTCGACTGAAAAAGCGGGCTAACGTTCTTTCGGCTTGCCGACGAAGAACGCGGAAATGATCAGCACTAGGCCGAGCGCTGCAATCAGGCCGATGAAAACAAACGGCAACTGTACGACGTTCAAGAACGGCAGAACAATCAGGAACACTCCGATGGCAATAACGATCAGCGCCCAGATGAGCTGCCCTACCCGAGGTTTCGTTGAAACTTCCACGACGGGTTCTGGAGCATGTGCTGCGGCGTCTGCTGCGGTCCAAACCTTAGTCGGCTGCTCCTCGGAGGTGGGCATGGTGGTTGTCTCGTCGGCTACGTTGAACTCGGTCGTTGCTTCATCAGGCATATGAGAGGTGGTCATGCTGCGCTCCTTAGCGTTGAGTCAGCCGAGAGAACCCACGATACGGGGGAAACGTCGGCTCCTGAAGTAGTGGAAGAAGTGGATGCGCCAGGCGTGCTAGCCCCGGACTGTGAGGAGGAAGAACCTGATTGTCCCTGATCAAGCGCTCCCGACTGGCCAGTCGAACCAGACTGGCCCTCGCCGGATTCGGGCGCTGAAGAAGGAGCTGGAGTATTGCCGTACCAGTCTTCCTCGTAGTTGAAGCTCCACATCCATGAAGTGATGCGAACCGTGATCCCGTCACTGTTGTTGAAGGTCGGGGATTGAACCGATACCGGATTTTCTGCGTCAACTGAATCGTTGCATCCACGCAGGGCGTTCACCCACGTCCTGTTCTTTGAAGGGTGAGTGTTATCGAAAGAATACTCGACCTCTTGAATTCCCATTTCGCAGATGATGCGGACCGGCTGATCGGTGCGCGCAGAAATCTCTAGGTCACTCACGCTAGGGTCAACGACGATTTCTTTGGAAGTTCCCGCGGGAGCCTGCGAGATGTCAAGCAACGCTCTCCCCCGAGAAGAATAGACCGTCGATTCGGTCCAATCGCTGACTAGCGTTTCGCTCGAATAATCGAAGGAAGCGGTGTATTCGGAGGCCGTTGCGATGCCGAACAAGACAGTCGGCAAGGACAAGAACGCGCCGATTATTGACAGGGCGACCAACCAGTCGGCTTTCCGTCCACGCATTGATGCGATCGCGAGGGCAAGACCTGTGATAAGCATGCAGATGCCACCACCGATCAGACCGATCTTCGTGCCGAAAATCAGCATCTCGGCGGAGCCATTGTCCATGTAGTAGTACATGAGTCCAAATGTCGTCGCCATTGCCAGAAGAACAAGACCGGTGACGACCAAGTTTGTCCGGCGCCCGACGCTACGGACGAACGGAGTCAGCGGTGGAATCCAGTTGTTCGCTCCATTGTTCATCGGCGTGTTGGGAGCCTGATAAGGTGCCGAATTCATAGGAGCATTCGGATATGCCGGCTGGTATGGTGTTCCGGCATTATTGTGATACGCGCCGTTTGGAACCTGCGAAAAACCTCCGGTGTATGGGGTTGCTGGCTGTGTGGGATTTGGGGACGAGGCCGCCCACGCAGGAGTCGGCATCATGCCCGGATGGGGGGTGGAGTATGTGGCACCGGTCCCTGAAACGTTCGTTGCGTCTGAAGTGGGCTGACCGGCCTCGTTCATGGAGGTTGAAGCGAAAGCTGAAGAGGAGTGCCCAGGCTGACTATTCGGATCCATGCTCATTGGCGGATTTCCTTGAAACGTCGTGGGTGCTGACCGTCGGTCGTGGCGGAGCAAAATAACGGCGATGACGATGATCGCCACTAAGACAAGCAGTGTGCCGAGTGGGACGAGGGGTAATTCTTCGATCACGACTGAGAATGGGAAAGCTGAGGTGCTTCCCATCAGGATGAACAGGATTGCGCCCGCCTGTCCTGATTCAAATCGACCATTTACGAGTTCTTGAGCGTGGATTCGTCCAGTCATCTGATCGGGAAGGAGACCCCACCCAAGACCGTAGGCTGCCAACAGTGGCGGGAAGACCAGCATTGCCACAATGCTGAGCCCGCGGACAAGCGCTAAGTCCCAACCGGTTCGGGCGGAGATCGCTGCGCACACGCCACCAATGGTCCTCACTGATGGGCGGTACCATCCGGAACGTCGGATGGAGGCGAAGAATCCGCCACCCGTGTTGTATCCACCCTGGCCCGGTGGGAACGTTCCATTATTCGGAGTGAAACCTGGCCCACTGAAACCTGGTCCACCTGGGTATTGAGCGTTGCCGTTGAAAGCAGCATTCGACGCATTTGCGTCGTTCGGGTTGAAGCCACTGCCGGAAGGGGTGTCCCCGGTCGTGTCCTGACCGTACGGGTGCGAAGAGTTCATGTCCATACTCAACAGTGTGGTCGCTTCGCTGAACCGGCGACAGTGGGGTTATCCCTTAACTGTCCCTGATTTAGCCCCTTAAAGTCGCGGTCGCTGTTCGAAAGATGTGAAGATAGGTCGTGTGAATGAAGGCGAAAACAAAGGGTATATTCCCGTTCAGCCCGGCATGGCCAATACTGTCGGTGGCTGGCGTCCTCCCATGCCTTCTACCTACCGTGCTCCGCTGAAACGTGCGCGCGAAATATCAGCAGATATGCCGAGCGCCCGCATCGCTGGGGTTTGCTCCGGCCTATCTGTTCACCTCGGAGTGTCAGTCACGCTTGTTCGCGTGCTGATGGTCCTTGCTGGACTCTTCGGTGGAACGGGCATGATCCTCTACGTCTGGCTGTGGGCAATGGTCCCCGAAGATGATGGGCAACGCATCCGTGTTGGGGGCGCTCCGATCGGAGCCAACCTAGCAACGAAAAAACAGGGCAATCCGCACGATGCAAGTAGGGGACAGCTCCTGCTTGCTGGAGTGCTGATTCTGCTTGCGGCCCTCGTTGCAACACTGTTTGCTTGGACGAATGTCGCCCGTCTGTTCGACGTAGCATCGGCAGGTTTGATCATCGCCGGCTTGGGACTGGTGTGGAGCCAAGGGGCACATATTCAGCAGTGGCGATCATCCAAATTTCTGGCAATCATCGGCGCGGGAATCGGGCTCCTCTTCACTGGCGTGCTCTTCCTTGCCGGACGCGGAGACCCGCCAATCATCTTGCTTCGCGGCGGCCTGATCGGTGCGGTCGTGGTCGCCGGCGTGCTGTTCGCATTACTTCCGCTTTGGTTACGCACGTCGAAAGACCTTTCAGTAAGCCGTGAACGAGAAGTTCGCGAGGCCGAGCGCGCCGACATCGCAGCGCACTTGCATGACTCGGTTCTTCAAACACTCACACTGATTCGTTCGGCCGCTTCCGACCCCGCTCGCGTACGAGCACTAGCGCTTGCAGAAGAACGAGAGCTACGATCCTGGCTCTACACCGGTCGTACGCAGGCAAATGAGTCATTGTCGCAAGCAATCCGAAACACCGTCGAACAGGTGGAAAGCCGTCACGGTATCCCCGTTGATGTTGTTGCGGTCGGAGATACTGTCCCGGGTCCTGGTGAGCTAGCGATGGTCGCCGCAATCGGAGAAGCTGTAGCGAATGCCGTCAGGCACGGCGAACCTCCCGTTTCTGTATATGTTGAAGTTCGACCGAACGTTATCGAAGCGTTCATCAAAGACTCCGGTTCAGGATTTGATCTGGCTTCAATCCCGAGCGATCGGCACGGCGTTCGTGACTCAATCATCGGTCGTATGGAACGCGTAGGAGGAAAAGCCAGAATCAGAATGCTTCAGAGCGGAACAGAAGTAGAACTCAGCCTCCCAAGAGAGTAAGCAAACGCTCAATAACAAGAAACACTTATCCGCAACCACGGCAGTGAAGAAAAGCGAAGAGAATAGACCTATGACAATTCGACTCATCGTGATTGACGACCACGCAATGGTTCGCGCTGGTGTTCGCGCAGAACTTGAAAACTCCGGCGCAGACCTCGAAATCGTCGGCGAAGCAGCAGACGTTGATGGAGCAATCGCGGCATGCCATGAACTTCGCCCCGATGTCGCCCTGCTCGACGTTCACCTGCCCGGAGGTCGCGGTGGCGGTGGAGCAGAGGTTTCCGCTCGATGCCAAGATATTGAGGGTCTACGCTTCCTAGCCCTCTCTGTCTCAGACTCACCCGAAGATGTCGTTCAGGTCATCCGAAGTGGCGCTCGCGGGTATGTCACCAAGTCGATTTCTACCCCCGAACTCCTTGAAGCTATCGGTCGTATTGCTGCCGGAGACGCGGCGTTCAGTCCTCGCCTTGCCGGCTTTGTGCTTGACGCATTCGGCACTGGGCAGGTTGCCATCGGTGACGACGAACTCGATCTTCTCTCCGCTCGCGAACAGGAAGTCATGCGTCTGATTGCTCGCGGTTACACGTACAAGGAAGTAGCCTCCGAGCTCTTCATCTCGGTGAAAACAGTAGAAACACACGTATCGGCTGTGTTGCGCAAACTTCAGCTGTCGAACCGTCACGAACTGACCCGCTGGGCAATGCAACGTCACATCGTGTGAGGTCAGCCTCGTGAATAAAAATCGCGAAGCCGAAAGTCTGCTGTGAACCCGAACGCATTTCGACCCTGAGGCGCGAAAGGCGACCGAAGAGGCGCCCCCTGAGCCGGCTGACGCGGTAATCTCCATTCGTTACGAATATTGCTTTGGCATTCAGAGCTTTCAGTAGGGGAGACCATGCACCGTATCGGATTTGACCGCGACACCTACCTGCGACTCCAGTCTCAGCACATCGCCCAAAGGCGCGCTGACTTCGGTGGAAAGCTCTACTTGGAGTTCGGCGGCAAACTCATCGACGATATGCACGCATCGCGCGTATTGCCCGGCTTCACCCCGGATAACAAGGTCGTCATGCTGAAGGAACTTGCTGACGACGTCGAAATCATCGTCGCCGTGAATGCCAAGGACTTCCAACGTCATAAAGTGCGCGCAGACCTCGGCACCACCTACGACGACGAGGTCCTGCGCCACATCGACGAATTCCGCGACTACGGACTGTACGTCGGCTCTGTTGTTATTACTCAGTGGACTGACGATAATCGCGAAGCGCAGGCCGTGAAGCAGAAGTTCGAGCGCCTCGGTATTACCGTTTACCGCCACTTCCCGATCCCCGGCTATCCGAACGATGTTGCGCGCATCGTCTCGGATGAAGGCTACGGCGCAAATGAATACATCGAGACCGCCCACGACCTGATCGTCGTCACCGCCCCCGGCCCGGGCTCCGGCAAGATGGCAACCTGCCTGTCCCAGCTGTACCACGACCACAAGCGTGGCATCCGCTCCGGCTACGCGAAGTGGGAGACGTTCCCGATCTGGAACCTGCCTCTAGACCACCCGGTTAACATCGCCTACGAGGCGGCAACTGCTGACCTTGACGACATCAACATGATCGACCCCTTCCACCTGGAAGCCCACGGCGAAAAGACCGTTAACTACAACCGCGACGTCGAAATCTTCCCCGTGTTACAGCGCTTGTTCACGCAGATCCTGGGCGAATCCCCGTATCAGAGCCCGACCGACATGGGTGTCAATATGGCGGGCAAGTCGATCTGCGACGACGACGCGTGCCGCGAAGCGTCCAAGCAGGAAGTGATCCGTCGCTACTACAAGGCATTGGTGACCGAAAAGAAAGAACTGTCTGAGCCGGTTCAATCGGAACGCATCGCTCTGGCGATGTCAAAGCTGTCAATCACGCCGACCGATCGCCCAGTTGTCCCGCCGACGGTTGCGCTCGCTCAATCAACTGGCGCTCCGGCTGCTGCGATTGAACTGGCTGACGGTCAGATCGTCACGGGTAAGACGTCGGCTCTGCTTGGCTGTTCATCGGCCATGTTGTTGAACGCCCTGAAGATCCTGGCGGGTATCGATTCTGAGGTGAAGCTGCTGTCGCCCGACGCGATCACGCCGATCCAGACTTTGAAGACTCAGCATCTGGGTTCCGCGAACCCGCGTCTGCACACCGACGAGGTCCTGATCGCGCTGGCCGTCTCTGCTTCCACTGATGGCAACGCCCGCCGAGCTCTTGAATGCTTAGGCGAGTTGAAGGGCTGTGACGTTCATACTTCGACGATTCTCGGCTCAGTGGATGAAGGCATCTTCCGTTCGCTTGGCGTTCAGGTGACGAACGAACCCGTCTACGCAACCAAGTCGCTGTATCGCAAGAAGTAGAACTGGTTGGGTTGAGCGGGCGTGAGTGCGCTTGTACCGAGGTGCCGTGCTTGTTCAGCGTTTGCCGTGCTTGTTCACCGTCTTCGTAGAAGCAAACGTGTGTGATCTGCGTTTTTACGGTGCTTGTTCACGCGAAGGGTAGCGTGCTTGTTCACCGTGGGGCTGCGCTTGTTCACTGTTGCGGGCGTGATTGCACGCTGTCATGGTCGCGCTTGTTCACCCGAAGTCCCGGCTACTTCTCAGGATGAACACCTGTCGGACGTTTTGCAGATTGGTTTCTACATGGTCTGTTTTAGGCTAGGAGAGCGATGACTGATTTCACTTCTCTTCCCGATCTTGGCTCCGCTTCATTCTCAGAATGGGGCGGTGTGCCAGAACCTGGGCCTGAGTCGCCGGTGTATGACTTCCCCGGCGGATCCGTTCTAGGTGAGGATGTTGTGCCCGTTTTGGATGAAACTGAGTACTTCTCTCAGGCGAATAGGACCAGCTCGAAATCTGCGTTCGGCTATTCGGGCAATGGAAGTGAAGAACCTTCAGACTGGCAGTCCCGGCCTCGTTTTTCTGAACCGGACGAACTCATTAGAGAACTCAACGATCAGCAACGCGAAGCTGTCGTCCACGACGGTGGACCGCTACTGATTATGGCGGGCGCGGGATCTGGGAAAACGCGCGTGCTTACTCACCGAATTGCCTACCTTCTTGCTACAGGGCGAGCCACACAAGGGCAGATTCTTGCGATCACGTTCACCAACAAAGCCGCCGCAGAAATGCGTGAAAGGGTTGGCGGGCTGGTCGGTCATGGCGCGGCGTATATGTGGGTTTCGACGTTCCATTCGGCCTGCGTGCGAATCCTGCGACGTGAGCACGAGGCCGCCGGTCTGACTTCGTCGTTCACCATTTATGACGCGCAGGATGCTCAGCGACTCATTCAAATGATCCTGAAATCGATGGATGTCGACGTGAAGCGATACTCACCCAAAATGATCGCGGCCAAGATTTCAGATCTAAAAAATGAACTGATTACTCCCGCCAAATACGAGGAAACCTGCGCAAACGACCCAATTTCAAAGATCGTCGCAAACACCTATCGCGAATACTCAAAGAGAATGCGCGAATCGAATGCGCTGGACTTCGATGATCTGATCATGGCAACGGTGCAGTTGCTGAAAGACAAGCCACTGATTGCTCAACAGTATCATCGGCGCTTCCGCCACATTCTGGTGGATGAGTATCAAGACACGAACCATGCGCAGTATGTCCTGGTTCGCCTACTTGTCGGCGATGGCGATGACGGAGTAGAACCCGGTGAGCTCACCGTGGTTGGTGACTCAGACCAGTCGATTTACGCCTTCCGCGGTGCAACAATCCGCAACATTGAGCAGTTTGAGCGCGATTTTCCGGGTGCTCGCACAATTCTTCTGGAGCAGAATTATCGGTCGACACAGAATATTCTCTCTGCCGCGAATGCAGTGATCGCGCGCAACCAAGGGCGTCGACCAAAAAACCTGTGGACAGCTTCAGGCGATGGTGCGCTCATCACTCTTGACGCAGCTGATTCTGAACATGATGAAGCACGTTTTGTCGTGTCTGAAGTTGATCGCCTGGCTGATCAGGGTGCTTCATATGGTGATGTTGCAGTCTTTTACCGTACAAACGCCCAGTCACGTGCCATTGAAGAACTCCTTGTGCGTCAAGGAATTCCCTACCGCGTGGTCGGCGGAACACGATTCTACGAGCGCAAAGAAATCAAAGATGCGCTGGCCTACCTGCAAGCGATCTCCAATCCTGATGACAGCGTTGCCGTCCGCAGAATTATCAACGTTCCGCGTCGTGGGATCGGCGCAAAAGCTGAAGACGCTATCGCAGTCCATGCTTCTCGATACGGTATTTCCTTCGGCCAAGCTGTCCGAGACGTCTGGGAAAGCGAAGGATGCCCGCTGGGTGAAAGTGAAGGTATTGAATGGCAATATCCGACGGTCAGTCAAAGCGATGCGACATCGCTCGTCGATGTTGCCACCTCTTCTGATTCTCCTTCGGGTAAACCTTTCCCATCGAACGCCACAGACTTAGGGAAACAAACAAGCGAGCCTTCCCTTGTTGAGTCTGAAACACCGGGGGCCATCGTAGACAATGCGCTCAGTGCGTGGGCAGACGTAGAGGTACGTACATTCGAGCAAAATCCGCCGGATGCTCAAGATGTAAACTCGGCCTCGTCGATCGGAAATTTGCCCAGCCGGCAGTTGCCCCCCAGTGGTGAACAGCGCGAGGTCCTTGGCCTTTCTCCGCGAGCGCGAAAGTCGATTGCTGCGTTCTGGGGTCTTATCGAATCTACTCGGCAAGCAAGTGAAAAGGGTGTGTCGACTGCCGATATCCTCGAGGAGATCCTGGATAAGACTGGATACCTCGCTACGCTACGAAAGTCGGAGGATCCTCAGGATGCTTCGCGCGTGGAAAACCTTGCAGAATTGCACTCAGTAGCGATTGATTTCGCGCACGTGAACCCGCGCGGTAGTGTGGTCGACTTCCTTGAGCGAGTCGCACTCGTTGCAGATTCGGATCAAATTCCATCTGAAGACCAGCGAAGTGGTCAGGTGACGTTGATGACAGTGCATACAGCGAAGGGGCTGGAATTCCCCATCGTGTTTGTCACCGGCATGGAAGATGGGACCTTCCCGCATCAAAGGTCGCTTGGGGATGAGTCTGAGCTTGCGGAAGAGCGTCGCCTTGCGTACGTGGCAATTACGCGTGCGCGTGAGCGACTGTATCTGACTCGAGCCTCTATTCGCTCAGCTTGGGGTAGTCCGCAAGAGATGTTGCCGTCCCAGTTCCTCGCAGATATTCCGCCGGAGCTATGCGATATTCGCCGATCCTCAACTGCAAGTGAACGACTGCGTTCGCGCGAAAACTCCTGGGGGAGCGGATGGGGATCGGGCTCCTACTCTTCGCACACCGGTCGTGCCTTGGATGATGATGGGCCAGTTTTTGGCTCCGGTAAAGCAGAAACTGCCTCTCGAGTCACAGGTATTCGAACCGGGAAAACCATACGCATGGGTGCGCAACAAACGTCACGCAATACGCACCGACCACTCCTTGACTTGAAGGTTGGCGATAGGGTTAAACACGCGAGTCTGGGGGAGGGAACTGTTGTTGGCCTCGAAGGTCAGGGGAAAACAACGGTTGCTCGGGTCAAATTCAGCGAAGCGGAGAAGCGCCTGCTTCTTCGAGTTGCACCCCTAGAAAAAATCTGAATCGAACATAAATTGGCGTTCTTAGGACGAACGGCCTAAATGGTCGTTAGTCTGTTCAATGACAAGCCATAGATGACAAAGGAGTCCACCCGTGGACCTGTATGAATACCAAGCACGTGACATGTTTCGAAAGCACGGCGTTCCCGTACTGCCCGGGCTTACCGCAACGACTGTCGAAGAGGCGCGCACAGCGGCAACTCGTCTGCTCTCAGATGGCGCCGAGCTTCTCGTCGTCAAAGCGCAGGTGAAAACCGGTGGCCGCGGAAAGGCAGGTGGCGTCAAACTTGCTTACACTGCCGCAGAAGCCGCTGAAAAAGCAGAGGCAATTCTTGGACTCGATATCAAGGGACATATCGTCAAAACCCTGCTGATCGCATCGGGTGCCGACATCGCCGAGGAATACTACTTCTCGATCCTCCTTGATCGATCGAACCGTCGCTACCTTGCAATGTGCTCCCGCGAAGGCGGTATGGACATTGAAACCCTGGCGAAGGAACGCCCCGAAGCCCTAGCTCGCGTGCCTCTGAACCCCGTCATCGGAATCAACGATCAAGTGGCACGGGAGATCTTGACGCAAGCGGGATTCCCCGCTGAACGCCAGGATCCCCTCATTCCGGTCCTCGTCCTGCTCTGGGAAACCTACCGCGACGAGGACGCAACCCTTGTCGAGGTCAATCCTCTTGTCACTGCCACCGACGGTACCGTGTGGGCAGTCGACGGCAAGGTCAGCCTGGACGACAACGCCCGCTTCCGCCATCCGGAACACGAAGAACTCGTCGACCGAGCCACCCAAGATCCCCGCGAGGCGCTGGCGAAGGAAGCCGGACTGAACTACGTGCGCCTCGAAGGTGAAGTTGGCATCATCGGTAACGGTGCTGGTCTGGTCATGTCAACCCTCGACGTCGTTGCGATGGCCGGTGAAGATCTTGGCGTAAAACCGGCAAACTTCCTCGATATCGGTGGCGGTGCTTCGGCTGAAGTGATGGCAAAGGGCCTCGACATCATCCTCGGCGACGAGCAGGTTCGCTCTGTCTTCGTTAACGTTTTCGGTGGCATTACCGCATGTGACAAGGTCGCGGAAGGCATCATCGGAGCTCTCGAAGTTCTTGGCGACTCTGCGACGAAGCCTCTGGTGGTTCGCCTCGATGGAAATAAGGTCGCCGAAGGTCGAGCGATCCTCCAGGCGGCGAACCATCCGTTGATCCACATGGTTGAGACCATGGACGATGCCGCACGACGTGCAGCTGAACTTGCTGCCGAGGCCGTTGCTTCACGGCCGGCTCAGAACTGACCAGACGAAAGACAAAGGACGAAAAGAATGTCGATTTTCCTTAACTCTGACTCCCGTGTCATCGTCCAGGGTATGACGGGCGCTGAAGGTCGCAAGCACACGCAACGGATGCTGAGCGCCGGCACGACCATTGTTGCTGGCACTAACCCGCGCAAAGCCGGCACCAGTGTCGACTTTGACGTGGTTGGCTACGGCCCGGCCGCTGACCGGGTCGAAAACGGAACAGTGTCCGTACCCGTGTACGCCACTGTTGCTGAAGCAAAAGAAGCAACGAACGCGAACACTTCCGTCATCTTCGTTCCGCCGGCCTTCGCGAAGGGAGCCGCACTTGAAGCGATTGATGCTGGCATCGAAACGATCGTTGTGATCACCGAAGGTATTCCTGTCGCAGACTCAACCGTTTTCGTGTCGCATGCACTGAAGAAGGGTGTTCGTCTGATTGGCCCGAACTGCCCAGGCATCATTAGCCCAAACCAATCAAACGTTGGTATCACACCAGCAGACATCACCGGTCCGGGTCGCATCGGCCTAGTTTCTAAGTCCGGCACGCTCACGTACCAGCTCATGTACGAACTCCGCGACTTTGGTTTCACCACCTGCCTTGGCATCGGTGGCGACCCGGTGGTCGGAACCACCCACATCGATGCCTTGGCGGCGTTCGAAGCCGACCCCGACACCGATCTGGTTGTGATGATCGGCGAAATCGGTGGCGACGCAGAAGAACGAGCAGCTACCTGGATCAAGGAAAACATGACGAAACCCGTTGTCGCCTACGTTGCTGGTTTTACAGCCCCCGAAGGCAAGACCATGGGGCACGCTGGCGCGATCGTTTCCGGTTCTTCCGGTACTGCTGCGGCAAAGGCCGAGGCCCTAGAAGCAGTTGGTGTTCGCGTCGGTCGGACTCCGTCGCAGACCGCTCAGCTTGCTCGAGAAATCCTCTCAAAGTAGTTGCACACTATGCCGGTTTTGGCAGGGCAAACTGAAGAGGCCGGAAGCGAACAGAACACAAACTCTGCAAACGGAGTGGCCAGAACACAAACTCTGAAAGCGATCTGATCTCGCTTCCACACTGAGGTAGGTCTCAATCTGACGGTGGCCGGTGGTGCGAAAGCCCTACCGGCCACCGGTGCGTCATGATGGATAACGCTATGAACGTTACGCCTGAGACTTCACCAAGCGTCACCACAACGACGTACGCTCCGACGCGGAAAACTATTCGCGTGAGCATGCCTGACGGTTGGGCGCGCGCCATGCTTTCGGGCGTTGAAGCAGCATTCGTCGGTTGGGCTACCTGCGTTCTTATCGTCATGGGCTCCTTCCTGACGGTCGCGTCGAACCCGTGGGTGTCAAAAATCGGCTGGGACACGGTGTTCGCGTCCAGTTCGGATGTCTTCGGAGTCCTCTTCGGCGCATCAGTTCATACAGAAACCGTCACCTATCACGCCATCCCCACTCTTGTGTCGATCGGCCTCGTTGTGTTGCTCCGACTCTTCTTGCGCGGAGGCGAAGAGTTCTCGCCATCGTCGAACTGGTTCGCCGTTCCTGCTTTCACTGTGATGACCGCTTTCCTGATCGGTTCGGGTGCTTCGTATGTGCGCTGGTGGGAAGCGATGCCGGGTGCCCTATTCGTTTCGCTTCTCGCGTCGGCGTGGGCGTTTTTTTCTTGTGGTGACCATCCACTTCGCCGGTGGGGAGTCCCGCGCCTCATTCGTTTAGGAATTCGCGAGGCCGCAATCGCACTCACAGTCGTCGTCGGATCTGCGGCGGTTCTTACTCTGATCGCCCTTCTTACTCATACCTCACAAATCGCGGGGATCCACCAGCTCCTGCTCACGACATCTCCAATTGAGGACGCGCTTGTTGGACTCGGTCAGTTATTTTTCGCCCCAACAATCTTGGCGTGGACGTTGGCTTGGTTTGCTGGACCCGGATTCTGGGTCGGAGTCGATGCGCTTCATTCGCCCACGTCAGCCCCAACTTTGCCGATCCCAGGTATCCCTGTCTTGGGCGCGATGCCCAATATCACTCCAAGCTATTGGACGATCCTCGTTCCGATTGCGATCGGTTTTGGCATCGGTATGTGGCGCGGAAGGAAGCGTCGGCAAGCATCGCTTCGTGAACAGTTTGTTCTTTCCGCTGTCGCATTTGTCGTGATCGGTGTTGGCTTCTGGATGTGGATGGCCATGTCAACCCTTCAGCTGGGGGCGACGCGCATGGTATTCCTAGGGCCGCATGTCGGTCCGACTACTGCGGCTCTGCTCAGCGAAGTTGGTTTGGCGTTTGTATTTGGTTGGGTGATCGTTCACCCGCGCTCGTTGAAGTGGATGCGCGATCAATGGGAGCTTTCGCTTCTTGACGCTGGGCAAACGGCTCCGTCTTCGACCGCGCTTGTTGAAGAATCGCCCTCCGATGTTTCGGCTTCAGACGTGCCTGTTTCGACCGCGCTTGTTGAAGCAGAAGAGACTCCGGAACCGGATGAAATTGATACTGACCCGACCGAGGAAGAACTCGAGGTTTTGGTGAACAAGCGCGCCGATGACACCCCCAAAGAATCCCAGTCGGAACCTGAACTTGTTCCATGGACACCGACTCCCCAAGTTGTTGAGCCGACGGTGAAGTCTCCGGCTCAGCAGGAAGCTGAACAAGCGCGCTCCGAAGATGCGCTTGCAACTGAGCGTCTTGACCTCTCTTCGCTCTCGACCGGTGAACAAGCGCGCTTGGAAGAGGGCGAATGAACACCGAACCGACTCATTGATCGGTGCACGCTCCGCTTGAACAAGCGCGGTTAGCTGTTCTGTATCCGGCGAAGGCTCCAACAAGCGTGCGCTTGTTCAAGCGTGCGAAGATCCCACGTTCGGCGCCACGGCGGTTCTAGTGGGTGCAGACAGGGAGTGTTCAGCGATCGACTGAGCGAAGGAACGAGGCCTCGCGCACTTTGTTTGCTAGTTTCTCACTTTGAAACGCGCGAAGACTGGGACGCTGAGCTTCGACGGAACCTTGAACAAGCGCGGTCGGCCTCGTCGATAACTGGCACGCGGAAGGCGAATGTGGGGCGAATCCCTCACTGGACCTGCTTGGAACG
Organism: Schaalia turicensis; assembly: GCF_019380255.1. Lineage (NCBI taxonomy): Bacteria > Bacillati > Actinomycetota > Actinomycetes > Actinomycetales > Actinomycetaceae > Schaalia > Schaalia turicensis. The sequence goes on along the minus strand of NZ_CP048928.1, from coordinate 1,506,035 downwards.
CACACGCGCTACGGGATACGATCGCCGTAGGTTGCAACTGGCGAGGGTGGATCACCACCGGGGAGCAACCCGAAGTACCCGTGAGGCGTCGCCCGCCTGGGCGCCGGGCATGATCAACCATTACTGGAGGAACCCATGTCCGTTCGCCTGGACAATCTCGAAGCTATTGACGTCCGCCCCATTACCCGCGCTCTTATTTCCGTCTATGACAAGACCGGTCTGATTGAGCTTGCCACCGCACTTGCTGGCGCTGGCGTTGAAATTGTTTCCACCGGCTCGACCGCCGCGAAGATCGCAGAAGCTGGCGTCCCGGTTACCCCCGTTGACGACGTCACCGGTTTCCCTGAGGTCCTCGAAGGTCGCGTGAAGACCCTGCACCCGATGATTCACGCGGGCATTCTTGCTGATCAGCGCAAGGCTGACCACCGCGAGCAGATCAGCGAACTCGGCGTGAAGGCATTTGACCTGGTTATTTGCAATCTCTACCCGTTCACTCAGACGGTTGCCGGCGGGGGTAGCTTCGACGAATGCGTCGAGCAGATTGATATCGGTGGCCCGTCCATGGTGCGTGCAGCGGCGAAGAACCATCCGTCGGTTGCAGTCGTGACCTCGCCCGATTCCTACGCTGCGGTTATTGAAGCTGCCCGGGCTGAAGGTTTCACGCTGAAACAACGTCGCGAACTGGCAGCACGCGCCTTCGCACATACCGCAACTTACGATCTGGCCATCTCCGGCTGGTTTGCCGATCAGCTCGATCTGGACGATGTCCGCGACGAATTGGACGAGGTCTGCGAAACCCACCTCGACGCTTCCGATGCTGCGTTCCTTGAGTCCCTCGGGTTTGCCGTCGACGGGGAATCCGAAGAAATCGTCGAAGCTGACGACGAAGAAGGCGACATGCCGGCGTTCGTCGCCGATGCTTTCGAACGCGTTGACTCCCTGCGCTACGGTGAGAATCCGCATCAGAACGCTGCCGTGTACCGCGAGATCGCAGACGAAGAAGACCTCGACGAAAACGAGCTTCTGCCCGGCATCGCCAATGCTCGCCAGCTGCATGGCAAGGCAATGAGCTACAACAACTACACCGACGGTGACGCTGCCCTGCGCGCTGTCTACGACCACGAGCGCCCCTGCGTCGCCATCATCAAGCACGCGAACCCCTGCGGTATCGCCGTTGCCGACGACGTCGCGGAGGCACATCGCAAGGCGCACGCGTGTGACCCCGTCTCCGCATTCGGTGGCGTGATCGCCGTGAACCGCCCGGTCAGCGTTGAACTGGCTAAGCAGATCGTCCCGATCTTCACCGAGGTTGTGCTGGCCCCCGGATACGACGAGGGTGCGCTCGAGGTCCTGTCTGCGAAGAAGAATCTGCGTGTCCTGGAAGTTGCTCCGCTGGCAGTCGGTGCCAGAGAGTTCAAGCAGATTTCTGGTGGCCTGCTGGTTCAGGACCGCGATGACGTCGATGCAGTCGGCGACGATCCGGCAAACTGGACGCTCGTCGCAGGTGAAGCCGCGGATGCTGCAACCCTAGCTGACCTTGAGTTCGCATGGCGCACGGTTCGCGCCGTCCGCTCTAACGCGATCCTGCTGGTTAAGGATGAGGCTTCGGTCGGCGTCGGTATGGGACAGGTCAACCGCGTTGATTCCTGCAAGCTTGCAGTCGAACGCGCAAACACGCTGGGAGGTCGCTCTACCGGTGACGCGGCCAAGGATGCGGGCGCAGATATTCAGTCCGCTGGCGGTGCGCGCGCAGAAGACATTCTTGGCGCAAAAACTGAGCAGCGTTCCATCGGCGCGGTTGCCGCATCCGATGCGTTCTTCCCCTTCGCTGATGGCCTGCAGGTCCTGATTGATGCCGGCGTGAAGGCTGTCGTTCAGCCTGGCGGATCCGTCCGCGACGAGGAATCCATCGAAGCTGCGAAGGCTGCTGGCATCACGATGTACATGACGGGCACGCGCCACTTCGCACACTGACCTGCATTTCGGCGAGGTTGTTGGAAACGGCGACATCGTCCACTGATTATCCCCCTGCTGGAGCGCTCCGGCAGGGGGAATTTCATCTGAGTACACTGCCGTGTGCGAAGGAAAGGTGAACAAGCGCGGTAAAGTGGCGAGTTTGCAAGGAACACCGAGAGCACGCGGAACGCGCGGAACCGAGAGACTGTGGTGCCTCATTTTGAGCCTCTGACACCCTGAAATCAGGCTCGAAGCTACAGCCCCGCGTCTGGATGCTCGGGGAAGAGTGGCATGACGCCCGGGATGTGACTGTGCGCAGTCAGAGGGTTCGTGGGAATCTCGAAAGCGACTTCCAAGAATGGGCGCAGTAGATTCGCCAGGTCGTCAGGCTGTCCGTCGGAGACGAAGATGACGTTCGGGTGCAGCTTCTCGGACTCGACGAGATCCAAGATAACGCGCGCATCCCCGCGTTCTGAATCAACCCAATACACGGTCCAATCCGGGCCCAGAGCAGACTGCCCCGAAACGATGAAACGTCGTACTCGGCACCCTGGTGGAAGCGCTGTCACAACATCTTCATCCAAGTCGATCATGATCCGCGGGCCGCTGACTGCGCGCAGGTTACCTTGCCCCAATTCGCGCGGGTCATTCACGGTCAGCGTCGACAGGTCGATACTTGCCGACTGATCATCGTGCCCCGGAGCTCCGGCGAGATGAGCGAGCTGTTCGGCGAGCTTCCACGTAAAAATCTCCGGGCGGACGTCGAGCATATCCGGTACCGACCAGCGGAACTTACAAACTGCGAGGAACCATTTTAACGGGTCAACTCCATCAAGGAGGAGCCCCTCGCGCAGGTAAAGAGCACGTTGCATTACCGCGTCGCGCACCGGATCATCGGCGAGCTTGCGCGCCTTCTTCAAGCGACGGTGAAAACGCTTTTGCGCCGAAGCATAGTCGTCGCCGTCAACCCACTGATCGCCCGGCCAGTTGTGCAGTCGAACAACCTCTTCACGCAGAGAAAACTGCTCGCCAACATAACCGCGATCAGCAAGCACGGTATCCCATGCCTGCACGATTTCCAAGGCGTGAGCGAATGGTGCGGGTACTTCGAGGTGAGGGATGACTGCAAGCTCCTGCCGTGCCGTTGACGCTCGCCAAGCAACAAATTGCGCGTGCGTGACAGGCTGGCCGTCGATGTCGCCCCAGCGTGGGTCGCTGGCTCTCGTTCGGGTTGCCTCGGCCCAGTTCACGAGGCCGGCCAGCAGTTTCTTACGTGGAACATCTGGGGTGTGGGCCGGAGCAATCGTGGGGTCTTGGGCATCAAATGCTCCTTCGATGTGCGCAACTGCTTTCAAGAGGAGGTTCCAGTTTGGAAGCTTTACGCGCTTCTTCGAGGCGAGTGCGACGGGGCTGAGGAACTGATCGATCAACCATGGGACGTCTCGGGAGTGAGCGATGCTGGCGATCTGGTCTCGAGCCACTTGCAGGGGAGCGTTTAATTCCGCGATGAGTGGGAGCGCTTGACGCTCTGCGTTGGAAAGCTTGCGACCGTCCGGGAAGCGTTTATGACTGCCGTGTTTGCCACGTTCGAGCATGAAAGCGCCGAAGGCTGGCATCTGGTGGTCGTTGGCAGGCATGAGTCTATTGTGTCGTACCTCTAGGTTTTCTTGCGCTCAACCGACCGCGCTTGTTCAAGAAACGAGGTGCTTGAACGGGCTTCATTGACCGCGCTTGTTCAAGCATCTGTGGGTTTTTGGCCGCGCTTGTTCACCGGATGGGGAGCGAGACGGGGACGCACAGCCTCGTATTTTTGAGTGGCGATTGGTGAACAAGCGCGGTGGTGAGTGGGGTGGGATTGGTGAACAAGCGGGGTGGTGAGTGGGGTGGGATTGGTGAACAAGCGCGGTGGTGGGGAGCGGGTTGAGACGCGTTGAACGCTCGCGCGGGTCGTTTCGCTGACGAGCGACAGGTACGATTGAGCCATGAATTCAACTCCTCGCCCCGTCCTCGTCGTTGATTTTGGTGCACAGTACGCGCAGCTGATCGCCCGTCGCGTTCGTGAAGCCTCCATTTACTCTGAGATCGTTCCTCACACCATGTCGGTCGCCGACATGCTGGCGAAGGACCCGGCAGCGATCATCCTGTCGGGTGGCCCGTCCTCCGTGTATGAAGAGGGCGCTCCGTCGATTGACCCCGCAATCTTTGATGCCGGTGTTCCGTTGCTTGGCATCTGCTACGGCTTCCAGACAATGGCCGCTGTCCTCGGAGGAACCGTCGGTCGCACCGGCACCCGCGAATACGGGCATACGGATGCTTCCGTCGGCACCTCGTCCTGCCTCTTCGCTGGCACTCCCGCTGACCAGGTCGTGTGGATGAGCCACGGTGATGCAGTCCAGGCGGCTCCCGAAGGGTTCGAGGTCACCGCATCCACCTCCGAAACCCCGGTTGCAGCGTTCGAAGATCGCTCCCGCAAGCTGTTCGGTCTGCAATGGCATCCCGAGGTCGGCCACTCGCAGTGTGGCCAGGACGCTCTGAAGAACTTCCTCTACGAAGGCGCTGGACTGGAACCCTCATGGACCGCAGGCTCCATCATTGACGAACAGGTCGAGGCGATCCGCAAGCAGGTTGGCGACGCTCAGGTGATCTGCGCGCTCTCCGGCGGTGTTGACTCTTCCGTGGCAGCAGCGCTGGTTCACAAGGCAGTCGGTGACCAGCTCACCTGCTTCTTCATCGACCACGGTCTGCTCCGCGCGGGCGAACGCGAACAGGTCGAAGGCGACTATGCGCGAGGCATGGGCATCCGCGTTGTGACCTGCGATGAATCCGAACGATTCCTCAGCGCGCTCGCGGGCGTTTCCGATCCGGAAACCAAGCGCAAGATCATCGGTCGTGAGTTCATTCGCTCATTCGAGGCTGCTCAGAAGCAGGTCATTGAACAGATCGGTGCGGAAGGTGGCGAGGTCAAGTTCCTCGTTCAAGGCACCCTGTACCCGGACGTTGTCGAATCCGGCGGTGGCGAGGGCGCAGCAAACATCAAGAGCCACCACAACGTTGGTGGCCTGCCCGACGACATGAAGTTCGAGCTCGTTGAGCCCCTGCGCACGCTGTTCAAGGACGAGGTCCGCGCTGTTGGTCGCGAGCTCGGTCTGCCCGACTACCTGGTTGAGCGCCAGCCCTTCCCGGGCCCGGGCCTCGGTATTCGCATCATCGGCGAGGTCACGAAGGAACGCCTCGACATCCTGCGTGCAGCTGACCTGATTGTTCGCGAAGAGCTGACTGCTGCTGGCCTCGATTCTGAAATCTGGCAGTGCCCGGTCGTTCTGCTTGCAGATGTTCGTTCCGTGGGTGTTCAGGGTGATGGTCGCACCTATGGCCACCCGATCGTCCTGCGTCCCGTTTCTTCGGAAGACGCGATGACCGCAGACTGGACCCGCCTGCCGTATGACGTGCTGGCGAAGATCTCGACGCGCATTACCAACTCGGTTGCAGAAGTGAACCGCGTGGTGCTGGACGTGACGTCCAAGCCGCCGGCAACGATCGAGTGGGAGTAGGCTGACAGGGTTCTGACCTGCATCTTTGAGTGCCGCACTGTGCTGCTGAGTTTCGTTTCGTACGAGAGCCACGGCAAAGCCGCCAGCGACATTGGTGAGTAAAACCGATTATCGAGCCTCCGTTTCCATGTTGGGACGGAGGCTTTTTCTTTGCCTTTTTACTCCCTTTCACCTGCGATTTCGCCATTTACTCCCCGTATTTCAAGACGGCAAGGCACGGGGCGGTATTCGGAGGAATGGGAGTAAGGATTCATCCCGAGTGAGTAGACGCGCGCTTTTTGTCCCCGAGGGCAAAACGGGACCGTCTCGTGGCCTGTGAAACTCAAATCGAACTCAATGGGCGTTTTTGCGGTCTCCGTACGGCGTTACCCCAGGTGGCTAATGGGGAGTAAAGAATCTTTCCGTCTCAATGAAAACGGGAGTAATCAGGGGAAATGCCGCGGCGTACTACCGCGTGCCGCCGTGTAAGCCACTGCGTCATTTACTCCCCGGGTGCGTCGAAAATGCCTTTGCATGCAATGGGGAGTAAAAACTCAGCATACGCAGGTGCGAGCGGAGCTCACCGCCTAGCCTGGCGTCCTGATTCGGTTGCGATAATCACCAAAAATGGAGGGTGTTCCAGTGAATGCCCTCCAGTTTTATTTGGGGAATCGGGTAAAATAATTTCTTGTTTTTTAGAGCGCACTATGATATACTGTTATTATCCTGATTTGAGGAGTCTACCAAATATGCGGCAAGGTATTCTTAAATAAAATTTGATAATGGGCGCAAAAATGCTTGCCCCTTGCAGGGGCTTGGTTTTTGTACCCAATTTAAGAATACTTTTGCCTTTTAAGCAAATATCGTGACGGACAGCAGCTTATGTAAGCCGTGTGTGTTTTTGTGTGTCCGAAGTCATGATCCCCAGCGGTAAAAGTATTAGCCGCTGGGGATTTTTGCGCCCATTTGGGCCTTGTATGGAGGATAGACATGAATATAATCAATATCGGGATTCTTGCCCATGTAGACGCCGGCAAGACGACACTGACTGAAAGCCTGCTGTATGCCAGCGGAGCCATTTCAGAACCGGGGAGCGTCGAAAAAGGGACAACGAGGACGGACACCATGCTGTTGGAGCGGCAGCGTGGGATTACCATTCAAGCGGCAGTCACTTCCTTCCTGTGGCGCAGATGTAAAGTCAACATAGTGGATACGCCCGGCCACATGGATTTTTTGGCGGAGGTGTACCGCTCTTTGGCCGTTTTAGATGGGGCTATCTTGGTGATCTCCGCTAAAGATGGTGTGCAGGCCCAGACCCGTATTCTGTTCTATGCCCTGCGGAAAATGAACATTCCCACCGTTATCTTTATCAACAAAATCGACCAGGCTGGCGTTGATTTGCAGGGTGTGTATCAGTCTGTTCGGGATAAGCTCTCCGCCGATATTATCATCAAGCAGACGGTGTCGCTGTCCCCGGAAATAGTCCTGGATGAAAATACCGACATAGAAGCATGGGATGCGGTCATCGAAAATAACGATGAATTATTGGAAAAATATATCGCAGGAGAACCAATCAGCCGGGAAGAACTTGCGCAGGAGGAACAGCGGCGGGTTCAAGACGCCTCCCTATTCCCGGTCTATCACGGCAGCGCCAAAAAGGGCCTTGGCATTCAACCGTTGATGGATGCGGTGACAGGGCTGTTCCAACCGATTGGGGAACAGGGGAGCGCCGCCCTATGCGGCAACGTTTTCAAGGTGGAGTATACAGATTGTGACCAGCGGCTTATCTATCTGCGGCTATACAGCGGAACGCTGCGCCTGCGGGATACGGTGGCCCTGGCCGGGAGAGAAAAGCTGAAAATCACAGAGATGCGTATTCCATCCAAAGGGGAGATTGTTCGGACAGACACCGCCCACAAGGGCGAAATTGTCATCCTTCCCAGCGACAGCGTGGGATTAAACGACGTATTAGGGGACAACACCCGGCTTCCTCGTGAAAGGTGGTGCGATGCCCCCCTCCCCATGCTGCGGACGGCGATCACGCCGAAAACGGCAGCGCAAAGAGAACGGCTGCTGGACGCTCTTACGCAAATTGCGGATACTGACCCGCTTTTGCGCTACGAGGTGGATTCCATCACCCATGAGATCATTCTTTCTTTTTTGGGCCGGGTGCAGTTGGAGGTTGTTTCCGCTTTGCTGGCAGAAAAGTACAAGATTGAAACAGCGGTGAAGGAACCTACCGTCATTTATTTAGAGCGGCCGCTCAAAGCAGCCAGCCACACTATCCATATTGAGGTGCCGCCCAACCCATTTTGGGCATCCATCGGACTGTCTGTTACGCCGCTCCCGCTTGGCTCCGGTGTACAATACGAGAGCCGGGTTTCCCTGGGATACTTGAACCAGAGTTTTCAAAACGCTGTCATGGATGGTATCCGTTACGGGCTGGAACAAGGCTTGTGCGGCTGGAACGTAACGGACTGTAAGATTTGCTTTGAATACGGGCTTTATTATAGCCCGGTCAGCACGCCGGCGGATTTTCGCTCATTGGCCCCGATTGTATTGGAACAGGCATTGAAGAAATCAGGAACGCAGTTGCTGGAACCTTATCTCTCGTTCACCCTCTATGCGCCCCAGGAATACCTTTCCAGGGCTTATCACGATGCGCCAAAATACTGTGCCGCTATCGAAACGGCCCAGGTAAAAAAGGATGAAGTTGTCTTTACTGGCGAAATTCCCGCCCGCTATATACAGGCATACCGTACTGATCTGGCCTTTTACACCAACGGGCGGAGCGTATGTCTTACAGAACTGAAAGGGTATCAGGCCGCTGTCGGCGAGCCGGTCATCCAGCCCCGCCGTCCAAACAGCCGCCTGGACAAGGTGCGCCATATGTTCAGTAAGATTACTTGATACACCACAGCAAAGAAGGTTACAGAATTATGTAGAGCTCCACATAATTCTGTTGCATTTTCCAGCCTCTTGTGATACTATTTTGATACTAAGAAAATTGACAGCCGAAAATAGCAGGTAAAATATTAGCAAATTTGCGAATATTTTACCTGTAAATTCAAGAGAAATACTTCCTCATATACTTGAATTTGTCGAGTGGGAGTAGGCTGATAGGGTTCTGGCCTGCACTTTTGAGTGCCGCACTGTACTCCTGAGTTTCGTTTCGTATGAAAGTCATAGCAAAGCCGCCAGCAACGGAGGCTTTCGAGCTGAGCGAGGCCAAGGAGGAACGGCTCTCGCAGATCATCGCCGAGATCAACAGTCGCACCGGCAAGTCCTACGACAACGACGTTGCCGTAAAGGCTATGCTGCAAATCCGCGACCTTCTGCTCAAGTCCGAAAAGCTCAAGGCGTCCGCGAAGAATAACACGGTGAAAGACTTCGAGTTCTCCTATTTCGACGACATCGACGACGCCCTCATCGAGGGGCTTTCGCAGAATCAGGACTTCTTCTCGCTGCTGCTGAGCAACGACGAGATAAAGAGGCAGGTTCTGGGCATTTTCACCGACGAGATATACCAGAGCCTGAGAAGCGCGTAAGGAGCTAGCCATGTTCGATGCATTCCGACTTAAAGAGGTGCTCGTAGAGTACAAAAGGGACTTCGTCGCCACCCAATGGGGAAACGAGCGGTATAAGTGGGAGGCCGTGAAGCACTTCCAGGACAACTGGGACGTGAACGCGCCGGACTTCGCAGGCATGCTCGAGCGGTCGCTGTCCAAGACCTACAACCTGCTCGCATCGATGAACAACTTCCCGGCGCGGATGATTGTGAACTTCGCCAACACCGCGCCCGAGGAGGTGCGGTCGATGTTCATCGCACTCTTCGACGAGAGCGTAGACTATTACGAGCGCATAGAGGCGTTCAAGCAGGGGTCGACCACGCTGCTGGAGAAGTACGGCAACGGCGCAGGTCAGCACTACCAGTACGAGAACGCCATCACCACCTACCTGTGGCTGCGCTACCCGGACAGGTACTACATTTACAAGTTCGGCGAGGTCAAGAAGGCGGCGGACGGACTCGACGCGAGCTATCGTTTCAAGAAGGGTGCCTACGCCGACAACGTGCGCAGCCACCTCGCGTTCTACGATGAGCTGTGCGAGGAGCTGCAGAAGGACGACGAGCTTAGCACCATGCTGCGCTCACAGCTCACGTCTGAGTGCTACCCAGACCCGCAGCTGCGCACGCTCACCATCGACGTGGGCTTCTACATCAGCCGCTACGTCTCGGGAAACCAGAGGGGCGCGTCGGCGGCGGACTGGTTCCCCTCCAAGGACGAGTACGACCCCGGCCTCACCTCGGACGAATGGCTGGCGTTGCTCGGCGACGAGGCCGTGTTCACCGAGGGCAGCCTCGAGATAGTAAAGCGCCTGAAGGACTACGGCGGCGCTGCCTCGTGCAAGCAGCTCTCGGTGAAGTACGGCGAGTCAAGCAACTTCTACCTGTCCGGTTCGGTGGCGCTCGCCAAGCGCGTTGTGGACAAGACTGGATGCCCTGTGATGCAGGGCGACACCAAGAACTTCAAGTGGTGGCCGGTGCTCTACACCGGCAGGCACGCCGAGAAGGACGAGGAGGGCAGCTACATCTGGCGGCTGCGCGACGAGCTGTCCGAGGCGCTCGGACGCTTCGACACCGATGGCGTCGCTCTGTTCGTCGCCGCCTCCGAGGGCGAGGGCGCGAGGGGCTACTGGTGGCTCAACGCCAACCCCAAGATTTGGAGCTTCTCGGGGCTGCCGGTCGGCGAGGTGAAGTCGTACACCCTCTACAACGAGAACGGCAACAAGCGCCGCATCTTCCAGAACTTCCTCGATGCCAAGGCCGGTGACATGGTCATCGGCTACGAGTCCAACCCCGTGAAGCAGGTCGTGGCCATCGCCAAGATAACGTCCGAGCAAGATGGCGAGCAGCTCTACTTCGAGAAGGTAGAGGGGCTTGCAACGCCCGTCGACTACCAGACGTTGCACGACTGCCCCGAGCTCGAGAAGATGGAGTACTTCATCAACCCGCAGGGTAGCCTCTTCAAGCTTACCCCCGGCGAGTACGACTTCATCCTCGACCTCATCCGCGAGGAGAACCCCATCGCCGACGAGAAGGCCGTCGAGACGTACACGCCCGACGACTTCCTCGAGGAGGTCTACATGACGGAGGAGCGGTACCGCCACCTCGTCGCAGTGCTCAGGAACAAGAAGAACGTCATCCTTCAGGGCGCTCCGGGCGTGGGTAAGACCTTCGCCGCCAACCGGCTGGCATGGTCGATAATGGGCGAGAAGGACGACAGCCGCATCGAGTTCGTGCAGTTCCACCAGAATTACTCCTACGAGGACTTCATGATGGGCTACAAGCCCGCTGGTGAGACGTTCGAGATGAAGTACGGGGTGTTCTACCGCTTCTGCCAGAAGGCCGCAAACCGCCCGGACAAGGACTTCTTCTTCATCATCGACGAGATCAACCGTGGCAACATGTCCAAGATATTCGGCGAGCTGCTGATGCTCATCGAGCGGGACTACCGTGGGCACAAGGCGACACTCGCCTACAACGGGCTGCCCTTCAGCGTGCCGGAGAACCTCTACATCATCGGCATGATGAACACCGCCGACCGCTCGCTTGCGATGATCGACTACGCGCTGCGCCGTCGTTTCTCGTTCTTCGAGATGGAGCCGGGCTTCGACTCGGAGGGTTTCGCCGCCTACCAGAAGGCTTTAGACAACGAGACGTTCGACGAGCTGATTGCCAAAGTGAAGGAGCTCAATGCGGAAATCGCCCGAGACAAGTCTCTTGGCGCGGGATTCTGCATCGGCCACAGCTATCTCTGCGGGCGCGACGCGTGCGATGAGGAGTGGCTGCAGGAGGTCGTGGACTACGACATCCTACCCATGCTCTCCGAGTACTGGTTCGACGACGAGGCCAAGGTCAAGCGTTGGGAAAACGTTATGCACGGGGTGTTCCAGCGATGATCAAGGACAAGAGCATATTCATCAAGAACGTCTACTATATGCTCTCCTACGCCTTCCAAGACCTGCGACCCGACCGCGAGGACGACGTCGCGGGCGAGGAGTTCGAGCGCATCCACGACCTGTTCGCGATGATTCTCGCGAAGGGCATAGCCCGCCAGCTCAAGCAGGGGCTGCATCGCGAGTACCTGAACCGCGCCGAAGACCTCACCTCGCTTCGCGGCAAGGTCGACATGCCCGGTACGCTGAGGAACCGGCTCGCCCACAGGCAGGTCGTCTCATGCGAGTTCGACGAGCTTTCCGAGGACAATCTGCTGAACCAGGTGCTCAAGACAACGTCGATGATCCTGCTGTGCCACGGCAACGTGAGCGCCGAGCACCGCGACGAGCTGAAGAAGCGGATGCTGTTCTTCACGGGCGTCGAAGAGGTGGATCCTTCGGCCATCCGCTGGTCTTCCATCCGATTCACGCGCAACACGCAGAGCTACCGCATGCTGCTGTCGGTGTGCCAGCTCGTGCTGCAGGGGATGCTGCTGACGAGCGAGCGCGGCGAGATGCGCCTCATGACCTACATCAAACCGAAATACATGGAACGCCTCTACGAGAAGTTCATCCTCGAGTACTATGCCGCCGAGTGCCGTATTGCCGATGCGAGCTCGCCGCAGATCAAGTGGGCTCTCGATGGCGGCTTCGGGACGATGCTGCCAACCATGCAGAGCGACATCGTACTCAGCCGGGACAACCGCATCCTCATCATCGACGCGAAGTACTACACGCACTCGACGCAGGAGAGCTGGGATGTCCATACCATCCACTCCGGCAACCTGTACCAGATCTTCACCTATGTGAAGAACAAGGAGGCGGAACTTGAGCGGGCGGGTGTGCCACACGAAGTCTCCGGCATGCTGCTCTACGCCAAGACCGATGAGGAAATCCAGCCGGACAGCACCTACCAGATGAGCGGCAACCGGATAAGCGTGAAGACGCTCGACCTGAACCAGCCGTTCGAGGCCATCCGCGCCCAGCTCGACGGCATAGCCGAGGCGCACTTCGTGAAGGAGACGATTGCGGTATGAGTGAAGCGGGAACAGCCAATGCGGCTCAAATTGACGAGCTGGTGGCAAATCTGCGTGATTCCGCCGAGCGCGCCCTCGAGCTCAACGACCTCTCGGAGCTGAGCAGGCTCTCCTCGGCGCTCGAGACCTGCGCGAAGTTCGACGTCGAGTCCATCGAGGAGTTCGGGCTCAGTATGGCGACGCTGGAGCGGCGCGGCCAGGCGGGTGGCGAGGGGTACCGCCGCCTCGAGGCTGCGCGCGCCTACATGGCCGAGAACGGGCTCATGCCGCTCAAGACCCGCTACGGGGACGATGGCGGGTGCGTCGATGCCGGCGGCAACCCACGCGAGGGCCGCCGAGGGGACGAGCAACAGCGCATCATCACCGCCGAGCGGCAGCGGGCCAGGCAGGACCAGCGCAGGGAGAGGGGCCGGAGATGATGGTGAGGATAGAGTACGAGGGCGGCAGGACGACGCTGTTCGACACGCTCTCGTTCACGGAGGGCTCGCCGTTCTCCGGCGCGAACATGCTCACGGAGTTCGAGCTCGAGATGCGCGAGGAGCCCGAGAAGGGGCTCTGACTCACGGCGAACTGGCATCAGGTGTGCGACGACTGGCGCGCCGACGCGCCCGCGGACGGCATCCCGGCGGCGCGCAGGTCCCGCGGGTGGCGCTTCATGCTGGCCTCGGAGGCCGAGCTCGCCCAAGCCCGGCCGCGTCCTGCTCGACGGCGACGAGGCGTTTGCCTGGGTGCGCGGCTTCCTGTGCGACTCGGCCGCGATCGGCGCCTGCTACCGCGAGCACGTAGGCCCTTCCTCAAAACCGCTGAAGTCGCAGATAAGGGACCTGCAGCGCGCGCTGGGGAGAGCGGAGGTCCCGGGCGTGCCGGACGAGCTGGCGAGGCTGCTCGCCGAAGAGAAGGAAGAGGGCGCCGAGGAGGGCGCCCGCAAGGTCAAGGAAGATTGGGGTGACGTCGATGAAGAGGCTTGGTAGGTTCCTCAAGGCGGCGCTGAAGGTCACGCTGGGCTTTTTCGTCTGACTGTTCCGCGCTGTGTTCAAGTGGGTGATGTGAGAAGAGGCGGGCAAATTGCCCGCCTCTTTGTCTCTCCTAATCTGTTTGATCGTCGATGAGCCAGCAGTCGGTCCCGTCCGTGAGCAGCGTCCTGGCTGTCCGGGATGCCGCCGCGATGCGTTCGATCTCGCCTTTTCGATCTTCGGCCTCGGACCTCAGTTTCGACTCTCCCGAGCGTAGGCTCGCGCGCATCTCGACCTTGGCCTCGAGGAGCTGCTCCTTTGCGGCGGCCCTGGGCGTCTGGGAGACCAGCCTCTTGAGGGCGTTCCCCTGGGCGCCGCGTGGAAGCGCGATGGGCGCCCCTTTCATGCCTCCGATCTTCATCTCCATGAGCGCGGCGAGGACCTGCCTCTTTTTCAGAAAGCCCTGAGATTTGTCGAGAATCCGCTGCTCTTCGATGAGGGCGCTGCGGTCGTCCATGCTGCCGTCGTAGTACATGCGCGTCATGGCGAGCGCCGATAGGGCCTGGAGGCACATGCCGAACTGAGCCTCGTAGGATTGGACCTCTTTAAGCAGCGGTTCGAGGTCCTTCTCGCGCTCTGCAGCGTCTCTGGCCTTGTCTTCGATGCCGGCGAGTTGCTCGGTAATCCAATCGATTACCTGGCCGACGTCGTTGTACCTGCCCTCGATCTCGTTCCTTGCCGCCTGGCGCGCCTCGGCGGGCTTTTGGAGGTAATCGTCATGAAGGGCTGCGTAGGTCTTTGCGATGTCCAGGGCGTTTTTGACCTTTGCCTTCTGATCGCCGGCGATCATGGAGGCGATCGCTTCCAGTTTGGCGTCGACGCGCTGGAGGCTGTCGCTTATTTCGGTCATGTACGCCTGGCCGACAACCATCGCCGCTGCGGCAAGGCCGACGCTGGCGATCTGCGCGGGGCTGACCCCGGCGGCTTTGAGGGAGACGTCACCGCTCAGGCGACCTTTCGGGTTTCGGACGAGGGCCCTCACCGCTTCCGGGTCCTTTTTCGAGGCGACGAGGTCCTTAAGGCTGTAGCCTTCGGGGACCTCGACTTTGTAGAGGTGCTTTCCCTTGGCGAGGCCTATGACGTCCGAGGCGAGGCTGAGAACGGCGTCCACCCGCTCCCCGATGCCGGAGTGACCCTCTTTACCCGCATCGGCGTTCGCGACGATCCTGATGTTCTTCAAGTCCTCGACGGGAACGACCTCGACGCTGATCGACGCAAGTTCTTTGTCGCTCATGCCATCGGCCCTATTCCGCCTCGTCGGAATGCGCCAGGACGTCCCATTTGTTGTACGAGTTCTCGGCCTGAAGATCCCTGACGAGGGCCTCGTAGCGGGTCTCGAGGTCTTTCTCCTCGCATGGGAAGACCAAGATCATCATGGGCCTTTTGAACTTGAAGTCGGCATAGACATCCACATTGCCGAAACCGCAAAGCTGGGTGTAGATGCTGAAGCCCATGGATTTGCCGCAACCGACATAGACGTCCTCGTAGGCGGAAGGGTCTTTCTCTCGTGCCGATTTCATCGTAACGACGGCGTAGCAGCCGGCGATTGCCATGTACCCATCGCTGAGATCGGCTTCGCTGGAGACGTTGTTCTCGAAGTTCTCAAAGAACTCCTTTGCGGAGATTGACGCAATCGAGCTTGCCACGGCCTTCTTGCGGGCTGCCTTGAGTGACTTTTTCTGCTCCTTCTTGTCCTTGATTGCCTGGCCCTTTGAAAGGAATGAGTCCTTGGCTTCTCCCAGGCTGTCTGCCGCCTGCTTTCCCCTCTGTTGCCCCCAGTCGATTAGAGCGGGCCCGTATTTGTTCACAGCGGGCTCAACGAAGGGCCGGACGTCTTTCCCGATGTCGATAACCCTTTTGACGTCTTGCAGCTTTATCTTTCCCAATTGCGCACCTCTGTTCATGGACAACCGGGAGCTTACTGAGCAGCTGCCGGCGGCGTCTTGTTTTCATCAAGTGCGTAAATTATCTCACCATATGCAAGACCCCTTGCCGAGATATGGCGGTAAGGGGTCGAAGGGTTTTGTTCGGCTGTAGTTTCGTCTTGTCGGCGGCTAGTCACGGTCGTCGTCGCCGGCGGCGCAGCAGGCGTAGGCCGTGAGCGTGAGGAGCCCCATGAGGAGCCCTATTCCGAAGGGCGCGAATCCCATGCTTCCACCTCCTTCGCGTAGACCACGGTGCGGGAGTTGCTCGTCTGGTAGCTGCACGTCACGAAAGCCCATGCCTGGGCGACCTCCGCCGGCTCTTCCAGGACGACCTCGCATCGGGACAATTTGTCCCCGAGGTAGGCGTCGAGCTCCGCCGCGTCGCCGAAGTCGGTCCGCTTGCCCTCTGAGCTCGCGTCGACCACGTCAACCGCGAAGACCTCGAGTTCGATCTCCTTCTCGCGGGTGTAGACCCGGATGACGCGGTGCCCCTCGGCGAAGTCGCGCGAAGAGTACTGAGCGAGCGGCGCGAACATGGTGCCGTCGGACATGTGGTGCCCGTAGACGATGACGAGCGGGCTCGCGGCGCCCTGCGCGCACCCGGCGTCGATGTAGGGAGTGCCCTACGCGGATCTTTCGCCGCCGGCGTCATGGGTGAGGTAGAAGTCGGGCGATTCCGGCCGGCCCTGGACGATCGGGTAGTCGACGGTCGTGCCCGGCACGCGCACCCATGCGACGATGGAGACGGGAAGGGCGTCCCAGTCGATGCCGTCTCCCGTCTCTTGCGCCTCCATTGCCGTGCCTTCTTCCGTAGCGGGCACCTCGTGCACCCCGTACGGGTTCTTCTCGGGTTGCGGCAAGACGGCGAGCGCCGCCAGCGCCAGCAACGCCACGATGACGGCGAGCGCCGTGGCGGCTTTCCCTTTGTCCATGTCCTCCTCCGTTCGCAGGGGAGGCCCCGGGCAAGCGCCCAGGGCCTCCGGTTCGGTGTCGATGCGGCGCCGCGCAGGTACGCCGCGCGGCACAGTGTCCCTTTTCGTCTGCGCGACGATTGAACCGCCTGATGGCGCGTCGCGCGCACGACGGGGACGGAGACGGGTCGAGGTGGGTCGAGCTGGTCGGGCCTCCACGAAACGGCCATGAGCCGCGTGCCTTAGCTCGCAGCTAAGTCCCTGAAAAGTAAAAGGCGCCCATGCGGGCGCCTGCCTAGTAGCTGGAGTTGTTCGGTTGTGGTCGGAATGCTCGTCTTCCGCGGTGCTGTCGTCCGGGGTCCGGCATCTGTCGTTCGCTTCTTCTGTCGTGTTTGATGTTGCGTGTTCTGCGAGCGACCTTGCGCGGGCCTGACGGCCCGTTGCCCCAGGTGCACCCGGGTAAATGGTACCCATCCGTTGGGACACGGCCTGCTGCGGTTGTCATTTCGGACGAATGGAAGCAGACGAATGGCGCGAGAGGTTAGAGCGACCTGCGGCTGGCCATGCGGGTTCGGCCGCGGAAAGGTTCTTCTCGGCATCCCCGCAGCATCAATGGTCCAGGCGCATCGGGCGTTCAATCTACCTGTATAATGGCGGCCTGTTGTTCAGGCAGGAGTTCTTCTTATGGAGCAGGTACTATCTGCCCTGGGTGGTGCTGTCCAGGGCGTTCACCCCTTCGTTATCTATCTTGCGGGCATCAACGCCCTCACGTTCATTCTCTTCGCGATCGACTACGCGATAACCCGTTACAACCAGGACGAGGATACCGGCCTCATGGACGGCAGGATCTTGACCCTGTTCGCCGCAGCAGGCGGCGCCCTGGGGATGCTCCTTGCCCTCATGCTCTTCACCAGGAACCACATGAACAAGCACAACATCGCCTGGTGGTTCAGTGCCATAGTCTTCTTGATTGTGTGGGTGCTTGTCGTGCTCGTTTGGGCTGGCGTCATCGTCGTCGATCTGGAGCCGGGCGCTTCGTTCAACGCGCCCGTCATCGTCGCTCTTGGTGTATACCTTCTCGCCATCAACGTCATCACGTTCGCCGTCTTCTGCCTGGACAAGAAGAGAGCGATCGACCGCGGCAGCAGGTTCCCCGAAGCTGCTTTGCTCGGTCTCTCGCTCGCAGGAGGAGCCCTCGGCGGCATCGCCGGGATGCGCGTCGCCCACCATAAGACGCTCAAGTGGTATTTCACGGCAGGGCTGCCCTCCTTCATCATCCTGCACGTCGCGCTGTTTCTTCTTGCCCACAGCGCCGGGCTTGTTTAGGGGGACCTCGAATGGAAGCTCTGGCCAACATGCTGATGATCCTATTTCCCGCTCTTGCTTTTCTCGGCATCGTACTGTTCGCATGCGATAGGCAGGATAAGCGGAAGATCGAGCTCGAGAAGGTCAAGGCAAAAGCCGAGTGGGACCGCGCGAGCGAGTGCTTCAGGGACGATGTGACCCAGGAGGGGTTCGAGGAGATCGTCGCGGCCGCGGGGCGATCTGTCAAAAGGCTCGAGTCCCTTTCCGTGAGCGGGCACAAGGTTTACGGGACCGTCGCTTCGCTCAGCGGCATCAGTTCGTGGAAGTTCGTGATCGACTTCGACTACAAGGGCCACCTCACGAGCGACTACACCGTAGCGAGCTCTAACGATGACTCGGGCATAGCCGAACGCGTGGCAGACCTGATCGCCAAGGGGATTAGGACTTGGACGCCGACGGACCGCATGGTGCGCGCGGCTTTCTGCCCCTATTGCGGTGCCAAGGCGACCGGTAACGCAGCGTTCTGCTCTTCCTGCGGGGCCAAGCTGCCGCACGTGCCGAAGAGGCCGTAGCAAGGTTTGCCCGGGGTATCTGACGGCGGGGCGAGCTAGGCGTCTCTGAAGAAGCGCTCCCATTGGGGGCGCTTCTCGGGTTCTTGAGTCTCTTCCTTTGGGGCCATTTCTTCTTTGCGCTTTCCGATGATCGCCGTGGCCCCTTCGGCGGTTATCTCCTCGAACTCCCAGTACTTGCTCGCAGCGATGCCGTAGAGGTCGAGGTCACGGACCCATTTACCCTCGCGGTAGTCGTAGCGCTCCATCACGTCGGCGCTGAAGCCGTAACGGCAGACGTGCCAGGGGTGGTTGCTGTCTTGGACGTAGATCTATTGCTCTTCCCGCCAGATCTGGTCGTAGCGCCTCCAGGCCTTCACGGGGGTCGGGCTGTTCTCTTCGTCCTTGAGGGGCGAGTAGAAGACGAGGAGATCGTCGTACATGTCCGCGTACCACCAGTTGCGGAACCTTCCGTTCTCGTGGCTAAATATTTGCTCTTCAATCAGGCGGCACGTGAACAGAGGCCCCCTGTCCTTTTCGTCCGGAGTGCCGAGAAGCTCGTAATCCGAAAACCCGTCCCCTTTGTGATTGCTGCTGGCGAAACGATCAACCTCGTTGAACAGGAGGTTGCTGAAGCAGATTCCGCTCTTGTGGTCGCGAGCGAGCTCGCTGTCCCCGAGCGATTCGGTGTCGATGCGCCTCATGTAGCGCGAGACCGGACCGCGCTCGTCGTCGAATGTCGCGCTAACGATGTTGTGCGGTGTTTGCTTTGAGTTAAAATATCTTGTATTGCAAAAGTAATGTTTCGGGAGCATTCGATGAGTTACATAGAGCTAGTGAAGAATGGTGCTGATCCTGCTGAAATACAGCAATACCTCGCACAAGGTGAGCAGGTTGCCATTACCATCAGGCTTCCCGAGAACTTACGTGATGCTGCAAAGGCCGCAGCTGCACTCCAAGGGACGAACTTCAGTGCGATGGTCCGAGCCGGGCTTATCGCACAACTTGCTGATTGGGCTGAGGAGGTGACGCGATGATTAGCCTCGAAACCAGCACAATGCAGCTCATCGGAGGCGATCTTGACGGCATTCGCATCTGCCGTGTCGAGGGTGAGTCTCTGGTGACCAGCGTTATCCCCAGGGATAATCTCCTAGAGGCCAAACAGTTGCCGGATATCCCGCCTCGAGGGATCTGCTACCTTCTCGATGAAGACCACGGGAACCTAAACCGCGTTTACACGGGCCAGACAACTCAAGGCGTGACCCGATTGGACGCGCACAAGGCAAGGAAATCAATCTGGAACAGGGCCATCATATTCCTGGACCACGAGGCCAGCATCGACAGAGGTGTCCTCGACGCTCTTGAGGCAACATCGATTTCTTCCATCACTTCCCACGGCTCATACGAAACGGACAACGCGAACATTCCTCACTCCCAGATAGGCCCTGATAAAGAGGAATCTTCGATCCTCGAAGACAATCTCGAATTCAATTCTCCCAGTGCCACTGCCGTATTCGCGTTGGGCGGAAGGCGAAACGGCTGGACAGAATGGATAAACACTAGCGGCGACACACTAGAGCCGTCTACAGGAAAGAAATGGAGTAAATGAACAAGCAGCAGCTCGCATCGAAGATCTGGGAGTCAGCCAACAAGATGCGCTCCAAGATCGAGGCTAACGAGTACAAGGACTACATCCTGGGCTTCATCTTCTATAAGTTCCTGTCGGAAACAGAGATTCGCTGGTGCAAGGCGCACGACTTCGAGGACGAGGACATCCGAGCGCTTTCCGAGGACGACCGCGAGACTGTTGAGTACATCCGGAAGAACATCGGCTACTTCATCAGACACGAGAGCCTCTTCTCCACCTGGCTGTCCGAGGAGTTCGCAGACACAAGTCGTAAGTTCTCCGTCGACGACGTGCGAACCTCCATCTCGGCCTTCAATCGCAACATTAACCCGGCTCACAAGAAGGTGTTCGAGGGTATCTTCGAGACTCTTGAGACCGGCCTGTCCAAGATCGGCGAGAACGCCGCCGCTCAAACGAAGGCCATCCGTGACCTGCTGGACACTATCAAGGATATCCCCATGGGTGGCCGTGCTGACTACGACGTCCTGGGCTTCATCTACGAATACCTCATCTCCAACTTCGCCGCGAACGCCGGCAAGAAGGCCGGCGAGTTCTACACGCCCCACGAAGTTAGCCAGCTCATGAGCGAGATTGTGGCTGAGCACTGCAAGGAGAAGAGCGAGATCTCCATCTGCGACCCGACCTCTGGCTCCGGCTCTTTGCTCATTAACATTGGTAAGGCCGTCGCCAAGCGCGTGGGCAGCTCGGACGGCATCAAGTACTTCGCCCAGGAGCTCAAGGAGAACACCTACAACCTCACACGCATGAACCTGATCATGCGTGGCATCCTTCCCTCAAACATCACCGCGCGAAATGGCGACACCCTGGAAGATGACTGGCCCTACTTCGACGAGTCGGATCCCGCGGGTACTTACAACCCGCTCTATGTGGACGCGGTTGTCTCTAACCCGCCGTATTCCCAGCGCTGGGACCCTACCGACAAGGAGGTTGATCCGCGCTATGCATACGGTTTAGCTCCCAAAAGCAAGGCCGATTATGCATTCCTCCTGCATGACCTCTACCATCTGCGCCCCGAGGGCATCATGTGCATCGTTCTGCCCCATGGCGTGTTATTCCGCGGTGGTGAGGAGGGCCAGATCAGGCGCAACCTGTTGGAGAACCGCCATATCCAAGCCATCATCGGCCTGCCGGCCAATATCTTCTTCGGAACCGGTATCCCCACAATCATCATGGTGTTGCGCCAGAAGCGCGACGAGTCCGATGTACTGATCGTGGACGCCTCCAAGGGCTTTGAGAAGGTCGGCAAGAACAACAAACTGCGCGCATGTGACATCAAGCGAATCTCCGACGTCGTGTGTGAACGTAAGAGCGTCGAAGGCTTCAGCCGTCTCGTCTCTCTTGATGAGATCCGCTCCAACGACTACAACCTGAACATCCCGCGCTATGTGGACTCGTCGGATAGACCCGAGAGCTGGGACATCTATGCGAGCATGTTTGGCGGGATTCCCGCTAGTGAAGTCGATGAGCTTGAGCGGTATTGGAATGCTTGGCCGAGCCTGCGCGACCAGCTCTTCGCGGGCGACGGCGCGTACGTGATGCCCGCTGTGGAGGACGTCCGTGCGGCGATTGAGGCAAATCCTGATGTGGTGGCGTACCGCGAGTCGTTCAACGCATGCATGGAGCCCGTCATCGACTGGGTCCACGATGCGCTTGTCTCCGACCCGTGCGCGGTAGATGCCGCAAGGATGGAGCAGTCGATCGCCTCCAAGCTGTTCGAGGCTCTCGAAGGCATCGAGCTTGCCGATCCGTATGCTGCATACCAAGCGCTTGACGACACATGGACAGCGAATGTATCTCTCGACCTGGAGGTGCTCCAAACCGAAGGTATGTCCGCCGCCACCAAGGTTGACCCGCACATGGTGATCAAGAAGAAGAACAACAAGGAAGTCGAGGTTCAAGACGGCTGGGAGGGGCGCGTCATCCCGTTCTATCTGATCGAGGCGACGCTGCTCAAGGATCAATCCGATGCGATCAAGGCACTGGAAGAACAGCTGAGCGCATGCACGTCCGACATCGACCAAAGCGCCGAGGAGCTCTCCGAAGAGGAGCGCGAGGCCCTCTCGGAGGCGCTCGACGACGACAATGCGGCGTGGAAGGTCGCCGAGGTCAAGAAACTCGCGAAGGCTCTTGCTGCTGAGGTCAAAACAGATCCCGAGCTCAAGGGCTATGTCGCAACGCTGAAACGCGTCCAGGATCTCATCGATGAGCAGAAGAAGCTCAAGGGTCAGATCAAGACTGCCGGGGCCGAGCTTCATGCATCATGCAAGGAGACCATTGAAGCGTTGACTGACGAGCAAGTCCAAGAGCTTCTCTCCAAGAAATGGATTGCGCCGTTCGCAAACGCCGTGTACGGAATGCCAAGCGTCCTCGTTGATGACCTGGCCTCGAAGGTAGACGCCCTCAGCTCCAAATACGAAACGACGCTGAAAGACCTCAGCGAGCAGATCGAGGCGAGCGAGAGGGAGCTTTCCACCATGATCGACAACCTCGTGGGAGACGAGTTCGACATGGCCGGACTGGCTGAGCTTCAGAAGCTCCTTGGTGGTGAGTAAGTGGTGAGTAACGTGGAGAGCAGAAAACCAAAGATCAGGTTCAAGGGTTTCACTGACCCTTGGGAACAGCGTAAGGCCTGCGATATCTTCGAGACGGTTGACGACCGAGGCTATCCGGACCTTCCTGTTTTGTCTGCAACGCAAGATCAAGGCATGATCAAGAGAGACGATTCCGGCCGATATGTTGGGCACGACAAAAGCAACGAGACAGGATACAAACGAGTTAGACCCGGTGACCATGTGGTTCATCTGAGGTCGTTCCAGGGAGGTTTTGCGCACTCTCCGTTGGAAGGCATCACTTCACCTGCATACACTGTCTTCGCAGCTAAAGAGCCTCAAATGCATAGTGACAGGTTCTGGAAGCACCGCTTCATGTCCCAGCGCTTTATCGAAAGCCTTTCAGTCGTCACCTACGGCATTCGCGACGGGAGAAGCATCAGCGTAGAAGAGTTCATGCTGCTGCCGTTGTTGTTCCCCGAAGTTGATGAACAGGCTGAGATTGGCAAGGTCTTGGATTCTCTCGACTCCCTTATCACCCTTCATCAGCGTGAGCCACGATTTGCTGATACAGGTTAAATAAGAGTCGAAAGAGCCCTCATGACGATGTCAATGTCCTTGTTCTCGAGCTCTTGGATGACGTGCAGATAGGTTTCCTGAGTGGTGGTCATGCTTGCATGCCCGAGCCTTCGGGATACGCTGGCGATGGATACGCCAGCGAACAGCAAAAGTGATGCATGCGTATGCCGCAGCCCGTGGACGGATATGGCAGGCACGCCAACATTTTTGCAGTGGCGCGCTAAAACGCTGTTAGCCGTCGAGTTATAGACCTTTCCCTTCGCAAATATGGGCTCAGTCGGCGGAAGATCTTTGAGTAGCCCAGAAAGTTGCATGATGAGTTGCCAGTCGAGTTGAACCTTCCGCACCGAGGAGGCGTTTTTCGTGGGGACGAATCCACCGCCGTTCTTGTAATCCCAGGTCTTGTTCACCGAAAGCGTTTGATGAGCGAAGTCAAAGTCTTCGGGGGTAAGCCCAAGGGCTTCGGAGAAGCGAAGGCCCGTTTTAGCGACTATGAGAATAAGCCAATCCCAACTCGGCCCGCCTGATAAATCAAGGTCGCCGAGCATGGCATGAAGCTCAAACTGATTGAGATACTTGATCTTTTTCGCACGTGGCTGTTTTCCTTTAATGATGGCCTTGCGCGTAGGGTCGCGGGGAATGAATCCTTCGTCAACTGCGTCAAGGATCGCTCCCTTAAGCTGATGGTGGAAGTCCATGGTTGTCTGGCGTTCGTGGTGCTCTGCGTAACCATTAATGAGCTGCTGGTACGAGGTC
This sequence comes from Schaalia turicensis, assembly GCF_019380255.1. Taxonomy (NCBI): domain Bacteria; kingdom Bacillati; phylum Actinomycetota; class Actinomycetes; order Actinomycetales; family Actinomycetaceae; genus Schaalia; species Schaalia turicensis. Next base: position 1,482,281 of record NZ_CP048928.1, on the reverse strand, counting down.
CGGTCCAGATCTTTTATCTTCAGGTCTGGAATCAGTTTGGCTAGCCAAGACTGCGTGAGACGGTACTTTCCCATGGTGACCTCACGGATGGCCCCTTCTTTGTAGACGCTAATCCATTGCGAGTAGTAATCGCAGAAAAGCGACTCTTCATTGATACTGATTGGCATTTTTACCCTCTTTCATCATGTGGGGGTGGCTCACGCTGATGAAGGGTGATGAGGGAATTCAATTGAGTGAAGAAGCATCCTATTTGCTTTTGTTCTTCCGTTGAGCATGGCAAAGTGAGCGCGGTTTCAAAGAAATCGTCTGGTGCAATATTAAGCAGCCCGTGATTTCGCGCGCCTTCAGCAGCAATCATCTGAACCGCACCATGCCAACGATTCGTCTCGTAATACGTTACCAAGAAATCAGGGTCTCCTTGATCGAGCCCGAAGCAGATGTACAGCGTGGATAAGCAGCCCTTTTCGTACTTGGTCAGGCGTTTAATCGCTCCCCATGGACTGTCGCCCGAAGTGCTCTTGTTGTAGGCGAACTCTCCGTTCTCCAGCAAGTAATACCCGCTCATATCACGGTTAGCGACTTGATTGTTGAAGTAGTCGCGCTGGTCCACAAGCCCATGCTGAGCCGAGATGGTGAGGGGAAGGTCGGACTGGTTGCCCTCGTTTTTCCGGATCACCCGATGAGCAACCTCCCCCAACTTACGCTGTTCCCAAGCTGGCGTCGAAGGCGATTGTCGCTGTGTGCTCTCAGCATCTCGAGTTACCGTGAATTCGCGAATTGCTAATAATCCTTCAATAATTTTGCAGGCACTAGCGACCATCGCTAGGGAAGTGAAACATCTTTCACTGAATTTGAAGTTTTGGGTATTAACCCCGGTTTTTTGGGAAGAGCCTCTGTGAAAATTTGATTTTTCACCGGCTCAATAGAGTTATCGGTGTTCGCAAATGGGGTTTGCGAACTTCTCTTTGGAAGAGTACCTTTACTATGGAACCGTTCTAAGCAACAAAGAAGGGGCGTTTGGGATGCGTTTGAGGGCAGCTCGACCTAAGGAGGGGATCTTCCGCATGAGGGGGAGCGGGCTTTTAGCAGCCCTTCTTTGCTGCCTGCTGCTGATAACACTTACACCTGCTGAGGCGATCGCGGCACCGCGATCCCTGGGCAACGATGGCTTAGAGGGCGGGCAACCCGGCACGATTAGGGGCAAGGTTTACGATGACCACCGCCACAACCCCGAGATCTACAACGCTTCCACGCGTCTCGACCCGCAGGACTGGCCGATCGCAGGCGTCAAGATGAAGGCCATGCTGATTAAGTCTGACGGCACGGTGATTATGTCTCGCGACGAGTTCAACAACCCGGTGCCGTTCGAGGCCACCACCAACGCGGATGGTGACTACACTTTCAACTTCCGTCCAGCGCTGCGCGAAGCGTATAACTTGCCTGCCGATGCAGAGAACCCGCGCGTACGTATCGAGCGCTTCGACCGGGTTCGGGTCTGGGTTGATGAGTCCAACTACAACCCTGGTGGCCCGCTTGCAGATTTCACCCCCAAGCGCCTCAACGGCGGCGGCCGCTTCAACGTCGTTGACACGCTAACCCTGTCATGGTTGGGAACCACAAACTACATTCATGGTTCGATCTCGAACTTCAACATGGCTTTCCGCCCCAAAACGAAGACCGCCGCAGACGAGAACGACGCTTGGAACAAGGATGATGTGAACGGCCACCCTGCCAGCCGTCAGTCTCCCGCCGACCCGCTGGGCGACGAGTACGACAAGAAGGGCAAGCACCTGCCGAAGAACCAGTGGGTGCCTTCGTCGCGTCACGTTGCGCCAGGTAAGCGCAACGTTGACACTAACCTTTTCCTGTGCGGCCACGTTTATGCCGACCGCACGTTCAGATTTGACCGCTGGGATAGCGCGCCGGGCAAGAGAGACCGAACTGCAGCTAAAGACCCGGCTGTGCCTGGCGTGCGAGTTGTGGTTTCTTCTTATGCCCAGGACGGCCTCGGCAAGCCGACGGACATTTTGCAGACCCGCTACGACTACACCGATATGGACGGCGCGTTCTGCATCGGCTGGGACGATGTATCCGAAGTTCATAACCGCCCGATTTCGGCGGGTGCTTCGCCTGCCAAGTTCATGGTGACCATCGAGCCGCCAGCGAACTATGAAGAGGCAGAGGCCGATATCAAGGCATTGATTAACAAGGATCGTCGCCCGCAGGCTGAGGATGCTGGCACCGAAAAAGCCAAGTCGGAAGGGCTTTATAACGAGCTGCTGAAGCCTGAAAATAAGAGCCGCATCCTGAAGGCAAGTTCTTCGGGCAGTGGTTTGCCCGAAGGTTTCGCCGCGGTTGGTGCCAATGGCTGGTATGGCACGATCCGCCCAGCTTATGGTAACGCAGGCGCCCCGTTTGGCACTGGTGTTTCTTCAGTCGATGGCGCCTGTGAGTTCCGCACAGGCTACTGTCTGCCCGACCTCCTGGTTTGGGAGGTTGCGCAGGCTGTGGGTCAGAATAACTACCAGTTGGCTGGAACTGGTCTCGATCTGGGTCTGATCCCAACCCTGCCCGAGGTGGATTATTCGCGGCACTCCACCGAGTCGGTGCTGGCAAACGAGAGCACCATTGATGAGCAGGAGAGCAAAGACGCTAAGACTATCTGGGCGAATATCAGGGTGCCGATGCCTGGCTTCAGCTACCGTTTGGTCGCCGTGCCGCGTGGTTCCTCCTGGGATTCCATTGCTTCAGAGCGAGGGTCTTGGTATTTCGCCAACGAAGAGGGTTGGGTCACCTCCGAGGATGTGGCTACCAAAAATAATGGCCTGATGAAGATGCAAGTGCCGGAGGGATTCCCGACCGGCGATTACCAGATGGCGCTGGTCTCCAAGCGCGAGCCGCAGAAGGATGCTTTGGGCAATTCAAAGGGCCAGACTGAGTACGACGTCATCAATATCGCGCCACTGCGGGTCACCGATTCCAAGGTTTTCACCTACACGGGCAATATAACTAAGGGTTCTGACGAGGCCGCCGAGAACGATAAAGCGCGGCAGGCCCGCGACGACGCTTACGGCAAGTCTCAGGAGGGCGAAGCCAGCTACACCGCACTGCCTGGCCAGAAGGTGTACACCAGCTATCTCGATTTGGGCGAGTCGCGTGACACCGATGAGGGCACGCACCGCGTCGAGCTGTGCGATGCAGATGCCGACGGCAAACTGAAGCTGACTGAAGGCAAGCCAACCTGCCGCGAGGTCGATTCGCAGATTCGCCCCGACACCAAGAAGAATGCCAACGGCGTAGTTGAAGTCATTGAAGACCAGTTCGCCCACAAGTCAATGGGCGAGTGGAATGTGCCGGTCGACCTTGCTGCGGGCAATTATCTGATGCGGTTGGTGCACACTAAAGCTAAGCAGGATTTTGATGTTACTAAGCCGATAGACGTAGGCACTAACTACCCGCTCAAGGGCATGACCATCCCGCGCGATGAGGTCGTCGATCAGCGTCCGTTCACGGTTCTTGAGCCGTTCATCGATGCGGTCAGCAAGCCGTGTGGCGAAGACGGCAAGACCGCCGGCGATGTTTCCGTGACTCTAAAGGGCCTGCACAAGGGCACCAGTTACACGCTCACGTTTAAGCCCAACGGCGACGGCACCGAGATCTCCAAGCAGATCACGGCGTCTTGCGATGGTGACGGCATTTGCTCACAGCAGGTGACTTTCACTGAGGCAGAGCTGGACGGTATCCGCGCTAACGAGGCGAACACCGGGCGCGGCGCGTTGACGCTGGCGCGGGGTGACACGAAGCTAGACACCGACTCGATGAGGGTGCTTTCCCAGAAACAGTGTGAAACCACCGGCGGGTCGGCGCTGGGTGACGGCTGGGAGTGGGATCAGCCGGAGATTGTCCTGCCCTATACCGAGATTCACCTGGGCTACACGCCAAAGCAAAATGCCGATTACGCGACGGAGATAATACCGGATCCCGACACCTACACTCAGTTCAATCGCATTAAATACGGTGGTTTCTATAAGAACGGATACAACAAAAAAGGCACCGATGCCGAAACGGCAGATGCCGGAAAATCGCTTACCGAAGCCGACTTCGAAACAAACTGCGTGGAGAACCCGACCGTCGGCGAACTGAACACTAATGGTGAAGCGAATCGAGATCAAGACAAGAATAACAGCTCGTTTTGCCACATCCCCTGCACGGAGGGCACCGGCGAGGGTTCTTGCCAGCAGCTCTACGGGGCCCCGTATGGTACGCCGGTCTATCTGACCCCGTATCGCCGCAGCCTTAACAGTGGTGCCCTTGCTACGGAAAATGCTGTTGCGGGCACTAAAGAGGCTTACCGTAACGGCCCGATTCGCGTGGAGGTGCGCGACGGCAAAGACTACCAGCCCGGCAGCGTATTAAGTGATCGTACTAAGGGCGGTAGCCAGAGTTCCGGCCAGTTGATCGTGTGGAACAGTGACGGCAAGTTGAAGAACAGCGTCCAAACCAAGGGAGACTTTTCATCGGCTGCCGGTGGTAGCTCGAACATTGACTACGGTGCATGGCAGTTCTACAACAAAGTCACCGGCAAGCCAGTCGATGGTTTTAATGACATAGTTTGGCGCGTGCGTGGCAACGGCAAATACTACGATGCTGTCTCCGGAAACACGGGCGAGCGTTGGCCGACACTTGTCTGGGGAAACCAGCCAGGTGGCGGGTCAGACGACTCCCGCACCTGGTGGAGTAATAAGACTGTCTGGGGAGGCTTACAAGGTGATAAGAAACGTTGGGAAAACGAGGTCGGTACAAACAAGGATCCCGGCTACTTCCTGGTTCGTCCCGGTGGCGAGAAGATGCCGAACAAAGACATCGTCCTGTGCAGCCCCAAGATGCAAAGGAATGATGACGGCAGTATTCCTGTAGACCAGATCACCGGCAAACTCAATACACCTGATGGTTGTGTTACTCCTCCAAACAAGTCCGAGCTGAACGTCGGTGTTCAGGTGCTCACCTTCGACTACCAGACCCAGAAGGCCGGCGACTACCTCAGTCGCGAGTGGATGTCCGAAACGAAGGTGCTGGACAAGAACGGCAACCCCGTGCTGGATTCAAACGGCAACGAGGTGATCCACAAGGGCGTTAACTCTGAGCGTGCTTTACCCAAGGCCCAGACCAAACAGGCTGTGTTGGTTCCCTACAACGCCCGCAGGTTCTACAACGAGAACTGGTCGAACCCGCGTCCGCACCAGTTCCACTGGGGCGAGCCGGTCGGCTTTGACGGGCGTTGGATTGTCGGACAGTACAACACCAAGGACTTCAACACGAAATCCACTGACAAGACCGAAGGTGGCGACTGGGCCTCGAAGCAGTGGGACACCTCCGATTGGACGTGGGACGCCCAAAATAAGGTATTTAAGACGGATAGTCTTGTCGACTGGAATGCAAAAGGCAGCTTCTGCAAGTACATATTCCGTTACCACAACGGAACCAACTATGCTGGCACCATTTCTAATGGCTACAACAACCAGAAGTTAAAGTTCATTCCGAAATACGAGCAGGAAAAGCTCTGGCGTGAGCTTGGCCTCGACATCGTCACGGTTATGTACAACGGCGATAACAATAACCTGCCCAGCGAACGCGTCGGCTGTGTGATCTCCACAGACGCCGAGGACGGCGTGCCGATCTATTCCAAGGGCAGTTTCATGGATAAGTACCGAAACACTCGTGGTAGAGCAGGCTTCGAGGCCCAGAATTACGACAAGAATCTTGAGGAATCGCTACCTGACGAATGGAACGGCAAACCCGCCAACTTCAATCCGCATAGCGCGGCTAATAAGCCCACGGGTCGCCTGCGCTACGGCGCTCCGCTCGGCATCCACGACCTGCAGGTCGACGTCATTGACGAGCCGCAATTCGCCTTTGGCACTCCCAATAGTCGCATAACGCTTCCCGAGCCTTGGCGCATCGAGGTTCTTCCTGACGTCGACCTGAAAGATCCCGTCATTACAGCCTGGACCGGCGAAGGCGCTTTCTCACCGGCTATGGATGGGGAGCAGCCTGCTTCGGGCACCACCGTCTGGAAGCAGGGTGACACCTATCGTGTGCATCGCGGAGATAACTTCGACCTGAAGTTCTTGGCTGGGCCTAAGGCTGGCGAGGCGGCATACCAGATCAAGAAGTTCGAGCCGATGGGCGACAACCGTCCTAAAGGCGTGAACCTCGGTGAAGCTAACAACGGCAAGTGTCTCACCGATGAGGGCGATGCTTTGCTTGCCACTGGCGATCCGGCGACGTGCAATAAGCGCATTATCAAGCTGGACGGCACGGTCGCGGGTGATGCCACGCTGGGCGTCTACCAGTACAAGGTGACGGCGACCAGCACCAACTCGTCCGACCACGGCGAGCACGAAGAGATCTCGTTCATCATGAACATTGAGGTACTGGCCGAGCCCGCTGCAAAGCCGACGCTTAAACCTGCCGATTTCTACGGCACGGTAAACAACCCGGTGACGTGGGGCCCGCTTGAATACACCCTGGGCAAGAACTCCGATGGCACCGACCAGAAGCTCGACTCCATGAGAGTGGTGAACCCTGCTCAGCTACCCGAAGGCGTCAGTTTCGGCACTAGATGCGAGATCCCAGGTGGCGAAGGCGAGCCGTGTAAGAAGTACGGCTACTACTTCATCGGCACGCCGACTAAAGAACAACAAACCTGGGTTGACGTCGAGTTGACCGTCCGCAACAATGACGGCAAGACCGCAACTGTCACCGCCAGGTACAACATGACGGTCGCCAACAACGAGACCGTTCTTACCGCGCAGACAATAACCGGTGAAGCAGGCACCTTGTTGGAGACCGAGACCAACTACGTTGGCAAGCCGATCAACTCGAAAGACGGGCACAAGTCGTACTCCCTGTTTGGCATGAATGGCGTCACGGCCAACATGAAGAAGGGTAGCGGGTTCACGCTGGAATACGAGACGCCACCGGCTGATGCGGCCGAGCTGAATAAATATCCGGTGCTCTCGCTAGAGGAAGTGCGCGACGCCCGCGGCAACCTAACCGATGTCGTGTTCAAGGGTCAGCTGAATAACGTCGGCGAATACAAGATGGTTGCTCGCTGGACCTACCAGGACGGCACCGTGGTGAAGGTCGCCAAGCTACCGATAACGGTGACGGTTGAGGACGCCACGCCTCCGAATATCGACGGGATAAACGATCAAGAGGTTTACCTTGGCGAGAACGGCCAGGTTGCTGCCGACACAGTTATCAACAACGTCTATGTCAAAGACAACGACGGCAAGGGTAGCTACCCGGTTGCGATAACTGGCCATAGCGCGACGGACACTGACCTGACTAGCGCCACATTCTGCGCGCCCGTTGTGGGTGACGGCGGAACTGCCAATAAACCCAGGAAGGTTTTCCACCAAGGCATCGAATACACTGAGGACGTTGGTGGCCAGACGCTGACCTTGACCGGCCAGCAGGGCAGGCTCAACGACAGCGGCGTGTTCGAGCCAGCAACCGACGTGGTTAACGACCCGTGGCAACTGACTGTCGGCACGGAGGGTAAGTCGGCGGGGACATACATGTGCCACGTGAACTTCACCGACGCCACCGGCAACACAGATCGCAACACCACGCAGTTCAGCCCGAACAAGTCGCTGAACAAGACCACTCATGTCGACGAGAACTGGCTTGGCGAGCGCACGTTCCTGCTTAACATCAAGCAGGCGTTGGAGCTGAACGTTATGCCCGACGAGGAGACGATCGTTAAGGGTTCGCCGATGTTCAGGCCGATGAACGTTGAGGCTTTCTCTCACGGGAATCCCTCGAAGATCAACGTTCAGACGCTTTGCGCCCCGTCCCAGGCCTCTGACGGCTCCGTTGACGGCCTACCTTCCGATCAAAACGGCCAGCCTTCGGTGGGGATCAGCGACACCAAGTTCGGTGTCGAAACGCCTAACGCCGACCAGATCGGTCTGGACGGCTACAAGGCGCGTACTGTCGCGAAGATTGACGGCAACGCAAACGACGCCCAGGTTGGCACGTACAAGTGTTACGTCTACGCAGTGGGCGAGGGCTTCACACTGAATGACGACGGCACGGTGAGTGGCGACGGCACGCCCATTGAGGGTGTCAACTGGGTGCGTAAGCCGATCACGGTTCATGTTGTCGAGGCTGTACTGCCCAAGACGGGCGTGTTTAGCCTCAACTACGTCGCGGGTTACGCGGCGCTGTTGATAGTTGCTTTGGCAGGGGGTGGCTACCTGTATCGGACTAGACGTGGAGAGTCCAGGGCTTAAATGGGGTCCGCCGGTAGGACAGCTGAAACTGGCCGATCGCTGGAAAGCCAAATAACTCATCTTGTGCCTGCTGGAGAGATCCGACACGCACAAGTTGGGACGAGATAACCAGCAATTCGAATCCTGGACATAGTAGGGGCATCGGAAGATGCCTGGCCCGAAACTTCGGGCAGCAAGGACATCAACCGATGTCAAAATGACATTGAAAGGAAAGAAAATGGCTAAGAAAAAGTCATTCCGAAAGCTGCTAGCAGCAGCTTTCGCGCTGACGCTAGTCGGCGGACTGGGCGCTGGCGGAGCAGCGAACGCTGCGCCCACTGGCACTGCCCCTTGGGCAGACGGAGCACCGACCACGGGCTCGATCAAGATCATCAAGACAGATGACAAGAACGGTGGCGCCAAGGTTGAAGGCGCTGGCTTCACCGTCACTCAGGTCGCCAAAATCGGCAATGATGACGTGAATACCACTACCTACGCCGGCTGGGAGACCATCGCCAAGAACATCGATGCGATGAATAAGGGCACCGCTACCGTTACTCCCGGCACTGTGCATCCTGAGCAGAAGACTGACACCAATGGTGAGACAACCTTCTCTAACCTCCCGGTAGGCCTCTACCAGGTCGAGGAGACCACGATCCCTGCTGGCCACACCGTGGATGTCAAGAAGTTCTACATGACCATCCCGGAAATCACCGGCACCGATTCGACCAACCTGACCTACAACTACGACGTAACCGTTAACCCGAAGAACGTCAACGAGTCCGGCAACGTCACCAAGAGCAACCCGTCGGGTAGCATTGTTGGCGCGGGAGCTAATACCAGCTACACCGTTACCGCCAAGCTGAACAAGTCCAAGGGCACCGAACAGGGCGCCAAGGATCTGACCAAGGCCGATATTCAGGGCTTCGCCATCTTCGATGACGTCCAGGTTGACGCTTTCGAAACTCCCGCCGCGGCAGTTGTAGGTGATGTGAAGGTCGGGGACACCAAGCTGACTCTCACCGATGATTACACTGTTTCTGTCACACCCGACCCGGCTGGTTACACCGCTGGTACGCGTACCCGTGTCCAGGTGACCTTCACCGACGCCGGCCTCACCAAGATTGCCACTGCCGCTAACGCTGCAGCTGGCACCAACGTTCAGGTAACCGCTGTCTTCAACCTGAAGCTCAAGGACGATCTGTCTGGTGCGAAGAAAGATAATGCCGGTAACGTTGTCGTAATCAACAAGTTCGGTTTCATTCCCGGCAACGGTGAGGGCGAGAACCCCTCCGACCCGGTTGTCCCGAACCCGGGCGATCCCGATCCGAACAACCCTAACCCTACAGACCCGACCATCAAGTTCGGCGATTTCCAGATCAAGAAGACCGACGCCACCGATAATGCTGCACTTTCGGGCGCAGAGTTCATCGCCTTCGCCCAGAAGGCTGACGCCGAAAACTGCGTTAAGACCGACGATCGGTCGAACTGTGCAGGAGTTGCTGCTGAGTACAGCACCAAGACCACCGGCACTGACGGCAAGACTGAGGCTTACAAAGCCAAGGTAGGCCAGGAATTCTATGTGGTTGAGAAGAAGGCTCCGTCGGGCTACATCCTCTCCAACAAGGTGACTGCGGTCACTGTTACTGCTGGTAGCAACATCTTCGAGACCGGTATCACCAACATCCGGACCAAGGACTCTGGCAAGTGGTTCAACCTGCCTCGCACCGGCGCCATCGGTGTTGGCATCTTCGCTCTGCTGGGCGCTGGCCTGGTAGCTGGCGGTACCGCAATGCACCTGCGTTCGCGTCGTCGTGAAGACGCCTAACAACGCAGCGGTAGATAGCCGTTGAACAGTGGGGGGCTGGCCAAACGGTCAGCCCCCCACACTCTCTAAAACCACACGCAGGCTAGGTACTGCGAAAAGACACGGTAGGAAGAATGAACGAAGATCTCCAAGGCCACAACGAGGCAACCGGCAAGGCTGCGCGAACCTCTCTTGCAGACGACGCTTATACTCCCGACCCCGAATACCGAGCCATTCGCGGCTCGGACGACCAGGCCAACGACAAGAAAGATCGCCGAAAGCGCTGGACACCACTAATCTTCATTCTGCTGGGCGTGCTCTGCCTGGCATACCCGATCACCTCCACGGTCTGGAATAATCATCAGCAGAAAATCGTCAGCGAGGCTTACAAAGACCAGGTGAATAAGCAGTCGCAGGAATTGAAAGACTCCTACATCAAGCGTGCCAGGGAATACAATGACACCCACAAGGGCTTCCCGGTGCTCGACCCGTACCTGGGCAACGTGGCCCCCGACTCGCCCGAATACCAGGAATACCTGAATGTGCTCGACCAGCCGAGCGGCATCATCGGCGTCGTCAAGATCCCCAAGATCCAGGTCAAGTTGCCGATACGGCACGGCACCGACCATGACACCTTGAGTGCCGGTGCCGGCCACATGTTCGGCTCCGACCTGCCGGTCGGCGGTGTCGACCGACACACGGTCATTACAGCTCACACCGGCCTGCCGACTTCCACCATGTTCGACCGGCTGACCGACCTGAAGATCGGCGACGAGTTCTTCCTCGAGGTTCAAGACCAATCATTCGGTTATCGCGTCACCAGAATCGACGTTGTGAAACCCAATGACCCGTCCCTGCTCGGCCGCGAAAAGGACAAGGATCTGGCCACCCTGCTCACCTGCACGCCCTACGGCATCAACTCCCATCGGCTGCTGGTGACCGGCGAGCGAATCATGCCGACCCCGCAAATCCCCGCGGTCGACGGCACCCAGTGGTCGTGGTGGATGATCCTGTTCTTGATTGCGATCGTGATTTCGCTGCTGATCGCGACCCAGGTGGCCCGCTACACGGCTGCCAGGCGCAAGAAAGAGAAGGAAGAGGAAGCCGCCGAGGGTGCTGAGGCTCCCGATTCACTTGCCGAACTCGCCTAGCCAGACTCGTTTTCCGTCCGGAAAACCTGGCTTATTTGAAGAATGCAGAGGCGTGGCGGCCTGGTGCTTCGCAGATTGTGGGTCAAGACTTGTTAGATGAGTGATGGTCATGCCTCACTTATCCATCATGGATGTCTTGCCTGGCGTAGTGAGCATGAGTGATTATGCAAATCGCTTCGTTCGCCATCGAGGCAATCACCGAACTTGATAAGAATATCTCCGTAATGAACATTGCGAGCAGTGCCATTCTCTCCATTCAAACCAGTGCGTGAAAGAGTGTTGTTCTTTAAGAACTCGAAGCAATCTTCTAACTTACGCTGTTCCCAAGCTGGCGTCGAAGGCGATTGCCGCTGTCTACTCTCAGCATCTCGAGTTACCGTGAATTCGCGAATTGCTAATAATCCTTCAATAATTTTGCAGGCACTAGCGACCATCGCTAGGGAAGTGAAACATCTTTCACTGAATTTGAAGTTTCGGGCATTAGCCCTGATGGCTCAAGAAATCAGGCAAACCCTGCAAGGGTGATGTGCGAGGCCTCGTCGAAAACTCCGACCACGATGAGCAGAATCGAAGACGAATAAATCTGCGATCACGGCACACTGGAGCGTGATCGGCGCGCCAACGTGGTAGTTGCGTGAAACTCGGCACAAACGCCAAAAGATATTGAGGTGAGGAGCCGCGACTCCCTATCATTGATACTTGCGCCTTATTATGCCCGAGGTGATCCGTATCCACCCCGCTGTATCAGGCGCTGAGCGGGATGGACGGAGTCAGATAATGGGCGAAGGCGTGTGTGCGCACCGAAAATGCAGGGAAGGATCCCCTTTGGCTGCCAGTAGCACTGCCAACCAGCCCAGGAACCGCATCTCATTCGCTAAGCTCGCCGAACCGCTTCAGGCCCCGAACCTTCTGGGCCTGCAGGTCGAGAGCTTCGATTGGCTGCTGGGCAATGACGCGTGGAAGGCTCGCGTCGAAGCCGCTAAGGCGGAAGGCCGTAACGACGTCCCCGACGTCTCCGGTCTTGAAGAAATCTTCGAAGAAGTTTCGCCGATTGAGGACTTGGGCAAGACCATGTCCCTGACGTTCAGGGAATGCCAGCTCGAACGACCGAAGTACTCGATCGAAGAAGCAAAGACCAAGGACTACACATACTCTGCACCGATGTATGTGACCGCGGAGTTCATGAACAACGAGACCCTTGAGATCAAGCGTCAGACCGTGTTCATGGGCGATTTCCCGCTCATGACCCCGCGTGGCACCTTTATCATCAATGGCACTGAGCGTGTTGTCGTCTCGCAGCTCGTCCGTTCCCCGGGCGTCTACTTCGAGCGCGTTTCCGAGCGTTCCACCGACCGTGAAACGTTCAGCGCAAAGGTCATTCCTAGTCGCGGCGCATGGCTCGAATTTGAAATCGACAAGCGCGATTCTGTTGGCGTTCGTATTGACCGCAAGCGCAAGCAACCTGTCACCCACTTCCTCAAGGCAATCGGCATGACCGAATCTGAGATTCGTGAAGAGTTTGCCGAATACCCGGTGCTCCTCGAGACCCTCGAGAAGGACACCGTCAAGACCCAGGAAGAAGCCCTCGTCGACATCTACCGCAAGCTCCGCCCCGGCGAGCCCGCAAACGTCGAATCGGCACGCACCCTGCTGAACAACTTCTACTTCGATTCGAAGCGCTACGACCTGGCAAAGGTCGGTCGCTACAAGATCAACAAGAAGCTCGGCACCGACGCAGACCCGAAGGCTTCGACTCTCTCCATCGATGACGTCGTTGCAACCGTGAAGTACATGCTCGCTCTGCACAAGGGCGAGAAGACCTTCCTCGGCACCCGCAACGGTGGCGAGGTTGTCGAACTCCGTGTTGAAGCGGACGACATCGATCACTTTGGTAACCGCCGTATTCGCGCAGTTGGCGAGCTCATTCAGGCGCAGGTCCGCGCAGGTCTGTCCCGCATGGAGCGCACCGTCCGCGAACGCATGACGACCCAGGAAGCCGACTCGATTACTCCTCAGTCGCTGATCAATATCCGCCCGGTTGTTGCAGCGATCAAGGAATTCTTCGGCACCTCCCAGCTGTCGCAGTTCATGGATCAGAACAACCCGCTTGCAGGTCTGACGCACAAGCGTCGTCTGTCGGCTCTTGGCCCTGGCGGTCTGTCCCGTGAACGCGCAGGCATGGAAGTTCGTGACGTCCACCCGTCGCACTATGGCCGCATGTGCCCGATCGAATCCCCTGAAGGCCCGAACATTGGTCTGATCGGCTCGCTCGCAACCTTCGGTCGCATTAACCCCTTCGGTTTCGTTGAGACCCCGTACCGCGTTGTTCGCAACGGAAAAGTCACCGACGAGGTCGAATACCTGACCGCAGACGACGAAATCGGTCACTACATTGCACAGGCCTCGTCCCGTCTGAACGACGACGGCACTTTCGCAGAAGACCATGTCCTCTGCCGTGTCGCCGGCGAAGACCCGACACTGATCCTGCGCGACCGAGTTGACTACATGGACGTGTCCGCACGTCAGATGGTGTCTGTTGCAGCAGCGTTCATTCCGTTCCTCGAGCACGACGACGCAAACCGCGCACTCATGGGCGCGAACATGCAGCGTCAGGCAGTGCCGTTGCTGACCACCGAAGCGCCGCTGGTCGGTACCGGTATGGAACGTCGTGCAGCACAGGACTCCGGTGAAATGATCATCGCCACCCACGCTGGTGTTGTTTCCGAAGTTTCGGCAGACATGATCATCGTTTCCACGGACGAAGGCGGTCGCGACACCTACCGTCTTGAAAAGTTCGAACGTTCGAATCCGGGCAACTGCACCAACCAGCGTGTCATCGTCGACGAAGGCGACCGCGTTGAGGCCGGCTCCGTCTTGGCTGATGGTCCGGCAACCGACAATGGTGAAGTCGCACTCGGCAAGAACCTGCTTGTCGCCTACATGTCGTGGGAAGGCCTCAACTACGAAGACGCGATCATCCTGTCGCGTCGCGTCGTTGAAGAGGACGTCCTCACCTCGATCCATATCGAGGAATACGAGGTCGACGCCCGCGAAACCAAGCTCGGCGAAGAAGAAATCACCCGCGATATCCCGAACGTCTCCGAAGAGTCACTCGCTGACCTAGACGAACGTGGCATTATCCGCATTGGTGCCGAGGTTACCGCTGGCGACGTTCTCGTTGGCAAGGTCACTCCGAAGGGTGAAACTGAGCTCACCTCCGAAGAACGCCTTCTGCGCGCAATCTTCGGTGAGAAAGCCCGCGAGGTTCGCGATACCTCCCTGCGTGTTCCTCACGGCCAGGAAGGCATCGTCATCGGCGTCCGCGAATTCAACGACGAAGAAGACGAACTCAACCCTGGCGTTCGACAGACCGTTCGCGTCTACGTCGCCCAACGTCGCAAGATCACCATTGGTGACAAGATGGCAGGCCGCCACGGTAACAAGGGCGTTGTCTCCAAGATTCTGCCGGTCGAGGACATGCCGTTCCTCGAAGACGGAACCCCGGTTGACATCATCCTCAACCCGCTTGGTGTCCCCGGCCGTATGAACGTCGGCCAGGTACTCGAATACCACCTCGGCTGGCTCGCTCACCAGGGCTGGGATGCTTCCAAGGCTGTCGAGGCCGGCGAAGCATGGACCCGTCACCTCCCGGCTGACGGCATCACCACCGAACCTGAGACTCTCGTGGCAACCCCCGTGTTCGACGGTCTTGAAGCCGACGAACTCGCAGGCCTGCTGCGTAACGTGAACCCGAACCGCGACGGCAACCGTCTGACGAACGAGCAGGGCAAGGCCCGCCTGTTCGACGGTCGTTCCGGTGAACCGTTCCCGTATCCGATCGCAGTGGGCTACACCTACATGCTCAAGCTCCACCACCTGGTTGACGACAAGATTCACGCCCGTTCAACCGGCCCATACTCGATGATCACGCAGCAGCCACTGGGCGGTAAAGCTCAGTTCGGTGGCCAGCGTTTCGGTGAGATGGAAGTGTGGGCGCTCGAAGCTTACGGTGCAGCCTACGCGCTCCAGGAACTCCTCACAATCAAGTCGGATGACACGACCGGTCGTGTGAAGGTCTACGAAGCGATCGTCAAGGGCGAAGACATTCCTGAGCCCGGAATCCCCGAGTCCTTCCGAGTTCTCATCCAGGAAATGCGCTCGCTGTGCCTGAACGTCGAAGCTCTCGACGCAGCCGGCAACGCCATAGACCTGCGTGACCAGGAAGAAGACTTCAACGCGCGCGAAGACCTCGGCATCACACTTGATGCCCGTCCGAACGCTGCGGCGACCATCGACGCGATCTGATAGGGAGAGATGACTTTGCTGGACGCCAAAACGTTCGACAGCCTGAAGATCACCCTGGCCACAAGCGATGACATCGCTTCGTGGTCACACGGTGAAGTCAAGAAGCCGGAGACCATCAACTACCGCACGCTCAAGCCCGAGCGCGACGGCCTGTTCGGTGAACAGATCTTCGGCCCCACACGCGACTGGGAATGCGCGTGTGGCAAGTACAAGCGTGTCCGTTACAAGGGCATCGTGTGTGAAAAGTGTGGCGTCGAGGTCACGCGCTCTAAGGTTCGCCGCGAGCGCATGGGCCACATCGACCTCGCCGCACCGGTCACCCACATCTGGTACTTCAAGGGCGTGCCCTCGCGCCTCGGTTACGTGCTGAACCTCGCTCCGAAGGACCTCGAAAAGGTCATTTACTTCGCCGCATACATGGTCACCGAAATCGACGAAAAGGGCCGCGACGAGGACCTCATGGATCTGCGCGCTGAACTCGAAGTTCAGAAGACGCAGATGGAAGACCGCCGTGACGACGCCATCAACCAGGCAGCCGAGAAGCTCGAAGCTGACCTCGCTGCTCTCGAAGCTGATGGCGCCTCCGCCGCGGAACGCGAAAAGCTCCGCAAGAGCGCCGAGAAGGACATGGCGCGCCTTCGTAAGCGCTTCGACGGTGACATCGACGGTCTTGAGGTCGTGTGGGATAATTTCACGAACCTGAAGGTCGGTGCCCTGATCGGTGACGAGCGCCTCTACCGCGCGATGGTCGCCCGCTACGGCACCTACTTCAAGGGCGACATGGGCGCAGCTGCCATCCAGAAGCGCCTGGAAACCTTCGATCTTGAAGCCGAAGTTGAATCCCTCCGTCAGACCATTGCGTCCGACTCCGGGCCTCGTAAAGCACGTGCCATCAAGCGCCTGAAGGTCATCAACGCCTTCATCGCGACCGGCAACTCGCCGGCATCGATGGTCCTGACCAAGATTCCGGTTATTCCGCCGGACCTGCGTCCGATGGTTCAGCTGGACGGTGGCCGCTTCGCGACCTCCGACCTCAACGACCTGTACCGTCGAGTGATCAACCGCAACACCCGACTCAAGCGACTGCTTGAACTGGGTGCGCCGGACGTCATCGTCGCGAACGAAAAGCGCATGCTGCAGGAATCTGTGGACGCGCTCTTCGACAACGGCCGCCGTGGTCGCCCCGTTGCAGGCCCGGGCAACCGCCCGCTGAAGTCGATCTCTGACATGCTCAAGGGCAAGCAGGGTCGCTTCCGTCAGAACCTGCTCGGTAAGCGCGTTGACTACTCTGGCCGTTCGGTCATTGTCGTCGGCCCGCAGCTGAAGCTCCACCAGTGTGGTCTGCCCAAGCAGATGGCACTCGAGCTCTTCAAGCCCTTCGTCATGAAGCGCCTCGTTGAGAAGAACTACGCGCAGAACGTCAAGGCAGCGAAGCGCAAGGTCGAGCGTCAGCGCCCCGAGGTGTGGGACGTCCTCGACGACGTTATCCGCGAGCACCCCGTGCTACTGAACCGTGCACCTACCCTTCACCGTCTGGGTATCCAGGCGTTCGAGCCTCAGCTCATTGAAGGTAAGGCCATTCAGCTGCACCCGCTCGCCTGTGGCGCGTTCAACGCTGACTTCGACGGTGACCAGATGGCAGTCCACCTGCCACTGGGTGCCGAGGCTCAGGCTGAAGCGCGTATCCTCATGCTGTCGACGAACAACATTCTGAAGCCGTCCGACGGTCGCCCCGTTGCGATGCCGTCACAGGACATGATCATTGGCCTGTTCCACCTGACTTCGGAACCGGATTCGACGATCGAAGTTGCCAAGGATTCTGCCGGCAACCCCATCGTTCCGTCGTTCTCCAGTGCCGCTGAAGCGATTATGGCGTTCGACATGGGTCTGCTTGACCTCAACGCGAAGGCTCTCATTCGCTTCGACGGCATCGTTCCGCCGGCCGATTGGGAAGCACCTGAAGGTTGGGAACCGGGCGACGATGTTCTGCTCGAAACCAGCCTCGGTCGCGCAATCTTCAACGAGCAGCTACCGGTTGACTACCCGTTCGTGAACGAGGTCGTCGGCAAGAAGCAGCTCGGTCAGATCGTCAACACCCTGACCCAGCGTTACCCGAACGTTCTGGTTGCAGAATGCCTCGATGCCCTGAAGTCGGCCGGCTTCCACTGGTCGACGTGGTCGGGTATCACGATCGCGTTCTCCGACATCCAGGCGTCGCCACGCAAGGAAGAAATTCTTGCTGAATACGAGGCTCGCGCAGCCAAGATTCAGGAAGACTTCGACGCAGGCTTCATCCTCGAAGAAAACCGTTACAAGGACCTCGTTGACCTTTGGCTCGAATGCACCCAGAAGGTTGCAGATGACATGCGCGGTAACTTCGACGATCGCAACACCGTGTACCGCATGGTCAACTCGGGCGCGCGTGGTAACTGGTCGCAGGTCCAGCAGATCGCAGGTATGCGTGGTCTGGTGTCCGACCCGAAGCAGAAGCTCATTGAGCGTCCGATCAAGGCGAACTACCGCGAAGGCTTGACCGTTCTCGAGTACTTCATCGCAACGCACGGTGCTCGTAAGGGTCTTGCTGATACGGCACTTCGTACCGCAGAGTCTGGCTACCTGACTCGTCGTCTGGTTGACGTCTCGCAGGACGTCATCGTTCGTGAAGAGGATTGTGGCACCCGCCAGGGCGTCAAGATCAAGATCGCGAAGAAGGTCGACGGCGTTTGGGAGGCTCTCGAAACGGTTGAGACCACCGCATATGCGCGTAACCTTGCCCGCGATGCTGTGAACGAAGCCGGCGAGGTCGTCATGCCCGCAGGCACCGATCTTGGTGACGATGAGCTCATCGCACTTGCGCAAGCAGGCGTTGAAGAGATCACCTGCCGTTCCGTCCTCACCTGTGAATCGCAGGTCGGCACCTGTGCTGCCTGCTACGGTCGCTCGTTGGCTACCGGCAAGCAGGTTGATATTGGTGAAGCAGTTGGCATTATCGCCGCTCAGTCGATTGGTGAGCCCGGTACTCAGCTCACGATGCGTACGTTCCACACCGGTGGCGCCGCATCTGCAGCTGATATTACCCAGGGTCTGCCACGCGTTCAGGAACTCTTCGAGGCTCGTAGTCCGAAGATGGAAGCAAAGATGAGCGAGGCCGCTGGTCGCGTTCACATTGATGACGAGGATCCGTCGGTTCGTCGCATCATCATCACTCGTGATGACGCGAAGGAAGATGACGTTATTGAGGTCTCGCGTCGTCAGGAGCTTCTTGTTTCTGAAGGCGAGCATGTCGAGGCAGGTAAGCCTCTGACTGAGGGGCAGCTTGATCCGAAGGAAATCGTTCGCATCATGGGGCGCTCCGTCGCGCAGAAGCAGCTTGTTGACGAGGTCCAGAAGGTCTACCGCGATCAGGGCGTCGGTATCCACGCGAAGCACATTGAGGTCATCGTTCGCCAGATGTTGCGTCGAATTACCATCCTTGAGCCCGGTGATACGACTTTCATGCCCGGCGAGCTTGTTGACCGTATGGCTTACCTGGCGCAGAACCGCAAGGTCGCTGCCGAGGGCGGGCAACCTGCTTCCGGTCGTCAGATGCTTATGGGTATCACGAAGGCGTCGCTGGCAACCGACTCGTGGCTGTCGGCGGCATCCTTCCAGGAGACGACGAAGGTTCTCACTGAGGCAGCGATGAACGGCAAGTCTGATTCGCTCGTTGGCCTGAAGGAGAACGTTATTCTCGGTAAGCTCATCCCGGCTGGTACCGGCTTGTCGCGTTACAACCGAGTCACCGTTGAGCCGACTGCGGAAGCGCTTGCTGCTTCGAACTACACGCAGATGGACTTCCAGGATGGTGGAGTTTCCGAGGACTTCCTCGATGCTCTTGGTGCGATCGACTTCGGTATGTCGTTCCGTGAGTAGTAGTTGCTCTTTAGCCAGGCAATGACCGGCTAAATACGAGGCGTGGCGCTTGATGTGATTTGTTCGCTCGGGCGCCACGCTTTGTATATGTTGTCGTCTGCCTTTCGGCGCTTGTTCACCGTCGGCGAACGGTGAACAAGCGCCTGTTCGCTCAGAGCGAACAGGTTGTATTTGGTGCGCCGTCGAACGAGCGCGGGACACAGAAGTTACGAAATGTGACTGTAAATCGTGAACAAGCGCGGGGATGAGGAAGCGGTATCAGACGCGAGGCGACACCGTAGTGCCTAGGCAGTGGCAGGGGTGCCGAGTGGCAAGGGCGGAAATGTCAGTAAAACGGTGGATTGATTCGGTCAGTAGAGACAGGCGAGGTGTCAGGCGTGGACGCGAGCGCGTCTCATAGTGGCCGGACAAGCGTCAACCTGCAGAAGTAGCGTGAACACGGAATTCAATATCTTCGAACAGTCTGGCAAGTCTTCCCAACGGAAACGGATGAACTGCCAACCGTCAGCCTCTAATTGTGTCTGTCGTTGAACTTGCTTGGCCGTAGCCTCGTCAATCTCTAAGTCACTGTCTCCATACTTGAAACGCCCGTCAAACTCGATTGCGACGTGAGCCTCAGGAAAGCAGAGATCGAAGAAGAAGCGGTTGCCGTTACTTGTGACTTCGTACTGCGTTTCAATGCCAGCTAGTCCGCTTGAACGCAGAATCCATAGGATGTGGCTTTCTCCAGGACTCTCGCACGCGGCATCGGCGTGAGTGAACAGCCAAGAGCCGTCCGCGCGATGGCGGTGGCCCGATTCGAGCTGTTTGAACTGAGCGATCAACGACTGCCTGAGTGTTCGAAGGCGTTTTTTGAATCCAATGCTTCTGCTTCGTGTGTTCTCAATCAACAGGCGCATCCCCGAGCAAGCCATCGAGAAAGCTAGCGCACCGCACTCCTGCACTGCGAGCGTCAACAGCGCGTCATGTAAGGTCAAACTCCGCACTCCATCAATCCTGCACGTGTGATTGGCGATAGGAAGCATCCGGTGAAACACGATTGTGGCGCGACTGGCTAGTACTTCTTCGCCGAGAGTGACCGCTGGTAACGCCTTTGCGGAACGCGTTGAATTTGACAGGGAAGCCATATGGACGTCGCCGGGGTAATCAAACGCGCGGGCACCGTGTAAGTACGCTGCTGATATACCCGTTGGAACGCATCGCGGATGAGTGTGCTGAACAGCGATAATGCGAGCGAGTTGGACGGCCTGTTCACGTTGCCAATGCTGAGGAAGTGTCGAGAGGTAGGTGACGCTCAGGAAAGCCCCTCTTCGTATTTCGACGTTGTACATGAGTTCGTCGCGCGAAGCTCGGTGCGGGCGGGTGAATGTCATTGCCTTGCGGACGTCGCGGATGCGAGGCGCCTGGAAACGGTGCATGGGGACCTCGATTGTGGGCTGAGGGGGGAGTAGGTGTCTAGCTTCCGCGATGGAGGAGGAATGTGCGAGGCTCCCTAGAGCGAAATGTTGATAAGTCGGGGTGTGTGAAAACTGTGGAAAACTACCGCGCTTGTTCACCGTTGCGGAACTCAATACGGGGAGGGAAGCGCGTAGTTTTGCGACTTTGGCGCGCTTGTTGAAGCAAAGCGCTCCTAGGCGTTCAAGTCCGTCAGCGTTTGGAAAAGGGTTCGCGGTGCCCTAAATGAGGGATCGTTGGTGGTGAACAAGCGCGGTGGGTGGGGCGGGCGGTGGTGAACAAGCGCGGTGGGGGAAGTGGGGCGCACCTCACGAGTTGTGCCTTTGACCAAGAAACCCCAAGCCTCGTAAACTAGACGAGGTTCCCGTGAATTTACGGGTTCTCTTTCGTCAGCTTTCGCTGACAGTGGGCTCCGTCCGTCGGAGCTCCGGGCGTCATTCTCTGGCCAGCCGAACGGTGGCTATCATGGCGCACCGGCCCCTTGGCGGACATGCGTGTGTCCGTAAGGGGATTCGTCAAGCCATGGATGACTAGACAAGGGCCTTTCGCGATTGCTCAATCGAAAGGCCTCCGACGGAAAGAAACTGGAGAACCAGTGCCTACCATTCAGCAGCTCGTCCGCAAGGGTCGTAGCTCGAAGCGCTCGAAGGTGAAGACCCCAGCGCTTAAGGGCTCGCCTCAGCGACGTGGTGTGTGCACCCGCGTGTACACCACCACCCCGAAGAAGCCGAACTCAGCCCTCCGTAAGGTTGCTCGTGTGCGCCTTTCGTCCGGCATTGAGGTTACGGCGTACATCCCCGGTGAAGGCCACAACCTGCAGGAGCACTCGATCGTGCTCGTTCGCGGTGGTCGTGTGAAGGACCTCCCGGGTGTCCGTTACCGTATCGTTCGTGGCTCCCTCGACACCCAGGGTGTTCGTGGTCGCCAGCAGGCTCGTTCCCGCTACGGCGCGAAGAAGGAGAAGAAGTAATGCCTCGTAAGGGCCCAGCTCCTAAGCGTCCCCTCGTCGACGATCCGGTCTACGGCTCGAAGGTCGTGACCCAGCTCGTCAACCGCGTACTCCTCGACGGTAAGAAGACCGTTGCAGAGCGCATCGTTTACGGTGCACTGGAGACCGTGCGTGAGCGCACCGAGCAGGAACCGGTTTCGGTTCTGAAGCGCGCTCTTGACAACATTCGTCCCGCCCTTGAGGTTCGCTCCCGCCGTGTTGGTGGCGCGACCTACCAGGTTCCGGTTGAGGTTCGCCCCGCGCGCGCCACGACCCTTGCCCTGCGTTGGCTGGTTGACTATTCGCGTCAGCGTCGCGAAAAGACGATGACCGAGCGCCTCGCGAACGAGATCCTGGATGCCTCCAACGGTCTCGGCGCCGCCGTGAAGCGTCGTGAGGACATGCACAAGATGGCCGAGTCGAACCGCGCGTTCGCTCACTACCGCTGGTGATTTTGGGTGACGAGGCCGGGATCTTCGGTCTTCGTCAACCTTAATTTTGCCCGCGAATTCACAATCACTTCGAGCGAAGGATCGCACTCGTGGCACTAGACGTGCTTACCGACCTTAACAAGGTTCGAAACATTGGCATCATGGCTCACATTGATGCCGGCAAGACGACCGTGACGGAACGCATCCTGTTCTACACGGGCATTAACTACAAGATCGGCGAGACCCACGACGGCGCCTCGACGACCGACTGGATGGAACAGGAAAAGGAACGCGGCATTACGATTACGTCCGCCGCTGTTACCTCTTTCTGGAACGGCAACCAGATCAACATCATCGACACCCCCGGCCACGTTGACTTCACGGTTGAGGTTGAGCGCTCCCTGCGTGTGCTCGACGGCGCTGTTGCAGTCTTCGACGGTAAGGAAGGCGTTGAGCCACAGTCTGAGACCGTGTGGCGTCAGGCTGACAAGTACGAGGTTCCGCGTATCTGCTTCATCAACAAGATGGACAAGATGGGCGCTGACTTCTACTTCTCCGTTTCGACGATTAAGGATCGCCTCCACGCGACCCCGATCGTCATGCAGCTCCCGATCGGTGCAGAGAATGACTTCGAGGGTCAGGTTGACCTGCTCTCGATGGAGTCCCTGCGCTACCCGGCAAAAGACGACAAGGGCGAGGCAACCCTCGGCTCCCTCGTTGTTCGTGGCCCGATCCCCGAGGATCTGCAGGAACGCGCGGAAGAATACCGTGAACTCATGATCGAGGCTGCTGCGGAAGGCTCCGACGAGCTGACCGAGGCATACCTGGAGAATGGTGAGCTGACCGTCGAGCAGATTAAGGAAGGCATCCGCCTGCTGACGATCTCTGGTCGCGCATTCCCGGTTTACTGCGGTACCGCTCTTCGTAACATGGGTGTTCAGCCCGTGCTCGACGCGGTTGTTGACTTCCTCCCGTCTCCGCTGGACGTTGAGTCCGTCCGTGGCTTCAAGCCCGGTTCGGAAACCGAAGAAGAGACCGAGTCCCGTAAGCCTGACGAGAACGAACCGTTCGCAGCTCTTGCATTCAAGATTGCTGCTCACCCGTTCTACGGCAAGCTCACCTTCGTCCGCGTGTACTCCGGCAAGGTGGACTCTGGCGCACAGGTCTTGAACTCCACCAAGGGCAAGAAGGAACGCATCGGCAAGATCTTCCAGATGCACTCCAACAAGGAAAACCCCGTGGATCAGGCACATGCTGGCCACATCTACGCGGTTATCGGCCTGAAGGACACGACCACTGGTGATACGCTCTGCGCAATCGACAAGCCGATCGTTCTCGAATCGATGACGTTCCCGAAGCCTGTTATCCAGGTTGCGGTTGAGCCGAAGTCGAAGGCTGACCAGGAAAAGATGGGCGTCGCAATTCAGAAGCTCGCCGAAGAGGACCCGACCTTCACGGTCGAGCTCGACGCTGAGACTGGCCAGACGATCATCGGTGGTATGGGTGAGCTTCACCTGGACATCATCGTTGACCGTATGCGTCGCGAATTCAAGGTTGAAGCAAACGTCGGTGCTCCGATGGTTGCCTACCGCGAGACCATCCGCAAGAAGGTCGAGAAGTACGAGTACACGCACAAGAAGCAGACCGGTGGTTCCGGTCAGTTCGCGCGTGTCATCATCGCTCTCGAACCTATCCCCGCAGGCTCCGAGGAAGAGTACGAGTTCGAGGACAAGGTCACTGGTGGCCGCGTTCCGCGCGAGTACATTCCTTCGGTTAACGCTGGTATCCAAGACGCCATGCAGTCCGGTGTTCTCGCCGGCTACCCGATGGTTGACATCAAGGCAACGCTCCTCGATGGTGCGTACCACGAAGTTGACTCTTCGGAAATGGCGTTCAAGGTTGCCGGTTCGATGGCTTTGAAGGAAGCCGCGAAGAAGGCAAGCCCGGTTCTTCTTGAGCCGATCATGGCCGTTGAGGTCCGTACTCCTGAGGAGTACATGGGCGACGTCATCGGCGACCTGAACTCCCGTCGTGGACAGATTTCGTCCATGGATGAGCAGCACGGTATCCGCGTCGTCAAGGCACAGGTTCCGCTCTCTGAAATGTTCGGATACGTTGGCGACCTGCGTTCCAAGACGCAGGGCCGTGCAGTGTACTCGATGGAGTTCGACTCCTACGCGGAAGTTCCGCGTAACGTCGCTGACGAAATCGTCGGCAAGTCCCGGGGCGAGTGAGTCCCGATCCGTCGCGTTTCGCTTGCTCGCGCTAAGAAATTAGCGCGAGCGTAGCGACCCGCCTCACATACCAACAATTTCCATGTAGGTTTCGGCCGGCTGGGTGTTAGAGTTGCACGTAGCCAAAGGCTAGAAAAACTACCCGAGTCCAGGAGGACACAAGTGGCGAAGGCCAAGTTCGAGCGCAGCAAGCCGCACGTCAACATCGGTACCATCGGTCACGTTGACCACGGCAAGACCACGCTTACCGCAGCAATCACCAAGGTTCTGCACGACAAGTACCCGGAACTGAACGAGTTCACCCCGTTCGAAAACGTCGACAACGCTCCTGAAGAGCGTGAGCGTGGCATTACGATTAACGTTTCCCACGTCGAGTACCAGACCGAGGCGCGTCACTACGCACACGTTGACGCCCCCGGCCACGCCGACTACGTCAAGAACATGATCACCGGTGCAGCTCAGATGGATGGCGCAATCCTCGTTGTCGCCGCCACCGACGGCCCGATGGCTCAGACCCGCGAGCACGTTCTGCTTGCTCGCCAGGTGGGCGTTCCGACGATCCTGGTTGCCCTCAACAAGGCCGATATGGTCGACGATGAGGAAATGCTGGAGCTCGTTGAGGAAGAGTGCCGCGACCTGCTCGAGTCCCAGGACTTCGATCGCGACGCCCCGATCATCCAGGTTTCCGCGCTGAAGGCTCTCGAAGGCGATCCGCAGTGGGTTGCTAAGGTCGAGGAGCTCATGGAGGCAGTCGACACCTTCGTGCCGACTCCTGAGCGCGACATGGACAAGCCGTTCCTCATGCCGATCGAAGACGTCTTCACCATCACCGGCCGTGGCACCGTTGTTACCGGTCGTGTTGAGCGTGGCAAGCTCCCGATCAACTCTGAGGTTGAAATCCTCGGTATCCGCGAACCGCAGAAGACCACCGTTACCGGTATCGAGATGTTCCACAAGTCCATGGATGAAGCATGGGCAGGCGAGAACTGTGGTCTCCTCCTGCGTGGCACCAAGCGCGATGAGGTTGAGCGCGGTCAGGTCGTTGCCGTTCCCGGTTCGATCACCCCGCACACCAACTTCACCGGACAGGTCTACATCCTCAAGAAGGAAGAAGGCGGTCGTCACAACCCGTTCTTCTCGAACTACCGTCCGCAGTTCTACTTCCGCACCACGGACGTGACCGGCGTCATCACCCTCCCCGAGGGCACCGACATGGTCATGCCTGGCGACACCACCGAGATCACCGTCGAGCTCATCCAGCCGATCGCTATGGAGCCGGGCCTCGGCTTCGCGATCCGCGAGGGTGGTCGCACGGTTGGTTCCGGTCGTGTGACTGCGATCGAGAAGTGATCGACTCCGGTCGGGCGTTCCGCTGAGGCGGGTCGTCCGGACCGGGTGAGAGCTTCGGTCCAGTGGACCTCGAAGGGCCGCCATCCCCGTCAGGGGGTGGTGGCCTTTTCGCTTTTTGTGCGTGCTTGTTCGTGGTTGTTTGTGTGCTTGTTCGTCGGGGCGGCGTCGACGGCGGATACGGAGTACACGGTTAAAGGGGCGGTGTCGGGGCACTTTGCTGCGTTGGCGTCGAAGTCGCCTGCGACGGGTGGTCGTGATATTCAGTTCAAGTTCACCTGGACTGGTGAGCAGACGCCTGAGGGTGCGGATGCGAAGACTCAGGCGGGTATTACGTGCACGGTGAAGTACAAGCCGCCCCGGCTGGGCCGAACAACCCGACGCCGTCTGAACCCTCGAACACCACCAATTCGAGGCCGCGAAAGATCGCGAAGACCGGCTTCAATGGAACGCTCTTTGGCGGACTCGGAATCCTCTGCCTGGTTGCGGGTGTGTGTGCAGTTCGTCAGAAACGCGACTGAGACGTCCAGCGCCATTAGCGAACACCAGGGTGCCTGTGGAGCACTGAACCTCTGGTCGGTGCCCCGCAGGCGCCTCGTGCTAGTACACCCCCAGGTAGACGACACGCCCGAGTGCGGGTACACTGATTCGCGGTGCTTCAAGCACCTGTGGGCTAAAGGCTCCAAGTCGAAGCGCATGGGGGCTGACAAGTAATTTAATCGTCCGTGTAATGTATGAGGATTCACACTCCAGATGGCGAGTTCAAACTTGCTAGGAAAGGTGTGGCTCTGTCAGACTTGAACGGTTGCCTCGCGACCCGTGGGGCGGTTCCGCAGGGATTCTGCGGACTGGGCTGAAACGCCCGTGATCTTTGGACAAGACAACGGTCCACCTTCACATAAGAAGGAACCGCGCAATATGTGTGTCACTTTTTTAAGCGACACGCCCGAGTGCGGGGACCGGTGACGAATCTGTACGAGAAGAGGTAAGACGGCATGGCGGGACAGAAGATCCGCATCCGGCTGAAGTCGTATGACCACGAGGTCATCGACAGCTCCGCGCGCAAGATCGTGGACACCGTGCAACGAGCAGGTGCCACTGTTGTGGGCCCGGTTCCACTGCCGACCGAAAAGAACGTGTTTGTCGTCATTCGGTCGCCCCACAAATACAAGGACAGCCGCGAGCACTTTGAGATGCGCACACACAAGCGGCTCATCGACATCATCGACCCGACGCCGAAGGCTGTCGATTCGCTCATGCGTATCGACCTGCCCGCAGACGTCAACATCGAGATCAAGCTCTGAGGACATCTGCAATGACTACTGACAACAAGCAGCACGCAGCTGCGCCGATTAAGGCGTTGCTCGGCCGCAAGCTCGGCATGACCCAGGTTTGGGACGCTGACGGCCGCCTCGTGCCCCTCACTGTCGTGCAGGTCGGCACTAACATTGTGACCCAGGTTCGCACCGAAGAGGTCGACGGCTACTCCGCCGTTCAGATCGGTTTCGGCGAAATCGAAGCACGCAAGGTCACCAAGCCTCTCGCAGGCCACTTCGCAAAGGCTGGCGTCGAACCCCGTCGTCACCTGACCGAGGTCCGCACCTCCGCCCATGACTCTTACGAGGTGGGTCAGGAACTCGACGCTTCCACCTTCGAGGCTGGACAGGCTGTTGACGTTTCCGGCAACACCAAGGGCAAGGGCTTTGCAGGCGTTATGAAGCGTCACGGCTTTGCCGGCGTTTCCGCTTCGCACGGTGCACACCGTAACCACCGCAAGCCCGGTTCGATCGGTGCTTGCGCAACCCCCGGACGCATCTTCAAGGGCCTGCGCATGGCCGGCCGCATGGGTGGCGTTCGTCGTACCGTCCAGAACCTCAAGGTCCAGGCAGTCGACACCGAGAAAGGCCTACTGCTCATCAGTGGCGCCATCCCGGGTCCGAAGAACTCCGTGGTCCTGGTTCGCTCGTCCGTGAAGGGTGCGTGAAATGGCTGACGTTCAGACCATCGACGTCTTCGATCTCAAGGGCAAGAAGGCAGCTTCGGTTGACCTCCCCGCAGAGATCTTCGACGTTCCCACGAACATTCCGCTGATGCACCAGGTCGTCGTCGCACAGCTTGCTGCTGCCCGACAGGGTACGCACGCAACCAAGACGCGTGGCATGGTTTCTGGTGGTGGCAAGAAGCCGTTCCGCCAGAAGGGTACCGGTAACGCTCGTCAGGGCTCGATCCGTGCACCGCACTTCACCGGTGGTGGCATCGTCCACGGCCCGCAGCCACGTGACTACGATCAGCGCACCCCCAAGAAGATGAAGCAGGGCGCACTCCGCTCCGCTCTGTCTGACCGTGCACGCGCAGGTCGCATCCACATCGTCACCGCTCTCATCGAAGGTGAGAAGCCGTCGACGAAGTCCGCTCTCGCAGCGCTTCGCGCGATCGTCGAGGACCGTCAGGCTCTCGTCGTCATCGAGCGTAACGATGAGCTCACCGCTCTCAGCCTGCGTAACGCTCCCGAGGTTCACGTCCTTTGGGCAGACCAGCTGAACACCTACGACGTCCTTGACGCCGACGATATCGTGTTCACCCTGGCAGCCATGGAGTCCTTCCTCGGCACCAAGGAGGAGACTAAGTGAGCACCCTCGAAGCGGGCAAGAACCCGCGCGACATCATTCTGAAGCCCGTCGTCACCGAGAAATCCTCCATCCTCATGGATGAAGGCAAGTACACCTTCGAGGTTGACCCGCGCGCCAACAAGACCGAAATCAAGATTGCCATCGAAGAAATCTTCGGTGTCAAGGTCGGTCAGGTGGCCACTCAGAACCGTAAGGGCAAGACCTACCGGACCCGCACGGGTCAGGGCAAGCGCAAGGACGTCAAGCGAGCAATCGTGACCCTGCGTGAAGGCGCCATCGACATCTTCGGCGATCAGGCCTGAAAACCGGAGAGGTAGAGGACAAAAATGGGAATCCGCAAATACAAGCCCACGACCCCGGGTCGTCGTGGCGCGTCGGTCTCTGATTTCGTTGAGATCACCCGCTCCGAGCCCGAGAAGTCGTTGGTTCGTCCGCTGCACAAGACCGGTGGACGTAACTCGAACGGCCGCGTGACCTCGCGTCACCGTGGCGGTGGCCACAAGCGTCAGTACCGCGTCATCGACTTCCGTCGTCATGACAAGGACGGCGTCCCGGCAGTCGTCGCTCACATCGAGTACGACCCGAACCGTACCGCTCGCATCGCCCTTCTGCACTACGCAGATGGCGAAAAGCGCTACATCCTGGCACCGGCCAAGCTGAACCAGGGTGACCGCATCGAAGCAGGCGCCGGCGCCGATATCAAGCCCGGTAACAATCTGCCGTTGCGTAACATCCCGCTCGGTACCGTTATCCACGCTGTCGAACTCAAGCCCGGTGGCGGCGCAAAGATCGCCCGCTCCGCCGGTTCGTCCGTTCAGCTCGTCGCCAAGGAAGGCCGCTTCGCCCAGTTGCGTATGCCGTCCGGCGAAATCCGCAACGTCGAAATCACCTGCCGTGCAACGGTCGGCGAGGTCGGCAACGCTGAACAATCCAACATCAACTGGGGCAAGGCCGGCCGTATGCGCTGGAAGGGCAAGCGCCCGCACGTCCGTGGTGTTGTTATGAACCCGGTTGATCACCCGCACGGCGGTGGTGAAGGTCGTACCTCTGGTGGCCGTCATCCGGTTAGCCCGTGGGGTAAGCCTGAGGGTCGTACCCGCCGTCCGAACAAGGACAGCGATCGTCTGATCGTTCGCCGTCGCAAGACCGGTAAGAACCGCTGAGTAGGAGTCGATAACTATGCCACGCAGTTTGAAGAAGGGCCCGTTCGTCGACGACCACCTGCTCAAGAAGGTCGACGCCGCAATCGAATCCGGCTCAAAGAATGTCATCAAGACTTGGTCGCGTCGCTCGGTCATCACCCCGGATTTCCTGGGTCTGACCTTTGCGGTGCACGATGGCCGCAAGCATGTTCCCGTCTTCATCACCGAGTCGATGGTGGGTCACAAGCTTGGCGAGTTCGCTCCCACGCGTACTTTCCGCAGCCACGACAAGGACGATCGAAAGGGACGCCGGCGCTGAGCCGGCCTCCACGGAAGAAGAGGCAGATAAATGGAAGCTAAGGCGCAGGCGCGTTTTGTCCGCGTCACGCCCCAGAAGGCCCGCCGTGTCGTGAACGAGGTTCGTGGCAAGGCTGCTCTGGAGGCCGCTGACATCCTGCGGTTTGCACCGCAGGCAGTCGCCACCGATGTCCGCAAGGTGCTCATGAGCGCCGTTGCCAACGCGAAGGTCAAGGCCGAACAGGCTGGCGAAACCTTCAACGAGGCAGACCTGCTGGTCATCGAAGCATTCGTCGATGAAGGTCCGACTATGAAGCGGTTCCGCCCGCGTGCACAGGGACGCGCAGGTCGCATCCTGAAGCGCACGAGCCACATCACCCTCGTCGTCGGTACCAAGGAAGACAAGAAGAAGGGAGTCCGCTGAAATGGGCCAGAAGGTTAACCCCACAGGGTTCCGCCTGGGAATCACCACGGATCACCGCTCCCGCTGGTTCTCCGACTCGACCACCAAGGGACAGCGTTACTCTGACTACGTTGCAGAGGACGTTGCAATCCGCAAGAACTTGACCGAGAACCTCGAGCGCGCAGGCATCTCGAAGGTCGATATTGAGCGTACGCGTGATCGCGTTCGCGTTGACCTCCACACCGCTCGCCCGGGCATTGTCATTGGTCGTCGTGGTGCAGAGGCTGATCGCCTCCGCCAGAACCTCGAAAAGCTCACCGGCAAGCAGGTTCAGCTCAACATCCTCGAGGTCAAGAACCCCGACATGGATGCTCAGCTTGTCGCACAGGGCATTGCAGAACAGCTCGCTGCTCGCGTTTCCTTCCGTCGTGCAATGCGCAAGGGCATTCAGTCCGCGCAGCGTGCAGGCGCCAAGGGTATTCGTGTTCAGGTTTCCGGTCGCCTCGGTGGCGCCGAAATGAGCCGTTCCGAGTTCTACCGTGAGGGTCGCGTTCCGCTTCATACCCTCCGCGCGAACATTGACTACGGATTCCACGAGGCACGCACGACCTTCGGTCGTATCGGTGTCAAGGTGTGGATCTACAAGGGCGACATCACCGAGCGCGAGTTCGCACGCCAGCAGGCCGAGCAGGCCAACCGTGGCGGACGTCGCAGTGATCGTCGTGGCCAGCGCCGCGGCGGACGCCAGAACCAGGAGACCGCTCAGCAGCAGGCGCCCGCAACCGAGGCGCCCGCAGCTACTGAAAACGGATCGGAGGCCTGAGCCCAATGCTCATTCCCCGTCGTACAAAGTGGCGCCGTCAGCACCGCCCGCACCGTACCGGTAATGCAACCGGTGGCACCGAACTGGCGTTCGGCGATTACGGTATCCAGGCACTCACCGGCGCATACGTGACCAACCGTCAAATCGAGGCAGCTCGTATCGCTATGACGCGTCACATCAAGCGTGGCGGCAAGG
Organism: Schaalia turicensis; assembly: GCF_019380255.1. Lineage (NCBI taxonomy): Bacteria > Bacillati > Actinomycetota > Actinomycetes > Actinomycetales > Actinomycetaceae > Schaalia > Schaalia turicensis. The sequence continues at coordinate 1,450,882 of NZ_CP048928.1, read as the reverse complement.
TGTGGATCAACATCTTCCCGGACCGTCCGCTGACCAAGAAGCCGGCTGAAACCCGAATGGGTTCCGGTAAGGGCGCGGTTGAATGGTGGGTTGCCCCCGTCAAGCCGGGTCGTATTCTGTTCGAGCTGGGTGGCGTCGACGAGGCGCTTGCACGCGAAGCTATGCGTCGCGCTCAGCACAAGCTTCCGATGAAGACCCGTTTCGTGGTCCGAGAGGGTGGTGACATCTGATGGCGGAAAAGGCACTTACCCCTTCCGACCTCGATGCCATGGACGACGCCCAGCTGTCCAAGGAACTCGAGAAGGCTAAGGCCGAGCTCTTTAACCTGCGCTTCGCACAGGCTGTTGGCAACCTCGAGGATCATGGCCGCATGAAGACCGTGCGCCGTGACATCGCCCGTATCTACACGATCGCGCGTGAGCGGGAGCTTGGCTACCGCACCGCCCCGAGCACTGAGGAGTGATTCTGATGGCAGATAGCACCGCGCGTAACGACCGCAAGGTTCGTATTGGCCTGGTTGTCTCTGACAAGATGGATAAGACCGTCGTTGTCCAGATTGAGGATCGTGTGAAGCACGCCCTCTACGGCAAGGTCATGCGCCGTAACAAGAAGGTCAAGGTTCATGATGAGAACAACGAATGTGGCATTGGTGACCGCGTTCGCATCATGGAGACTCGTCCGCTTTCCGCTACCAAGCACTGGCGAGTAGTGGAGATCATCGAAAAGGCCAAGTGATTCGTCACTGAGGTTTGTAATGAGCCCGGTTCCCCGGTTTGGGGAGCCGGGCTCCCTGCTGTTTTGCGCGCTTTCCCCGCGCTTGTTCACGAAATAGCGCCTCAAGGTGACTGCGCTTGTTCACGCTTGAACCTGCTTGTTCACTGTTGGTCACCCTCTTTTTTGACCGCGCTTGTTCAAGAAATCGAACATCGTTCTTCGCGCCTATTCGCGTGTGTTGGTTAATGAAGCCGCGTGGCCTCGTGAACCCGAAACGGTGAACAAGCGCGGGGTGGAGGGAGGGGATGTTGGTGAACAAGCGCGGTGGATGGGGCACACCTCACGAAACTGGCGGTTTCAAGTCAGTGGGGAAGTGGGGTACTCTTGGAGGGTTGCGTGACGCAAGGTGCACTGTGCCTCGCGTCGGTAGTGAGAGCGAGCAACACCATATTTAATCCTGTGGTGCGTTCTCACTATTGTCGGCATCGATGCGCAATAGTTCATGCACGTTCGGCAAGGCTCGAGGGAAGTAATGCTCCCAACAGAACCAGCTCGACAACAGGAGTCAATAGAAAATGATCCAGCAGGAGTCGCGACTTAAGGTCGCCGACAACACGGGTGCAAAGGAAATCCTGACCATCCGCGTGCTCGGTGGCTCGGCTCGACGCTACGCGGGTATTGGCGACACCATCGTCGCCACCGTCAAGGACGCAATCCCCGGCGGCAACGTCAAGAAGGGCGAAGTCGTCAAGGCAGTCGTAGTCCGCACTCGCAAAGAAACCCGCCGTCCCGACGGTTCGTACATTCGTTTCGATGAGAACGCAGCCGTCATTATCAATTCCAACGGCGAACCGCGTGGCACGCGTATCTTCGGCCCAGTCGGCCGTGAGCTGCGCGACAAGCGCTTCATGCGTATCGTCTCGCTCGCACCGGAGGTGATCTGATGGCAGCCAAGATCCGTAAGGGTGACCTGGTTGAGGTCGTTCGCGGTCGTTCATCCGACGAGAAGAAGCTCGCAGAGCGCAACGCCCGCCGTGCAGCCGAGGGCCTCGAACCCCTCAAGGCTGGCGACAAGGGCAAGCAGGGACGCGTCATCAAGGTTTTCCCGGCTGAGGGCAAGGTTCTCGTCGAAGGCATCAACCTGAAGACCCGTCACGTTCGCCAGGGCCAGACCCAGGGGCAGACCGGCGGCATCGAGACCATCGAAGCCCCGATCTCGATCGCAAAGGTCGCACTGGTCGATCCCGAAACCAAGCAGCGCGTGCGCGTCGGCTTCCGCGAGGATGTCGTCGAGCGCGATGGCCGCACCCGCACCGTCCGCGTTCGCGTGACCCGCGGTGGCGCCAAGCGCGGCATCGAGCAGGGCAAGGAGATCTGAACATGACCCCGCGTCTCAAGGAAAAGTACGTCTCCGAAATTCGTGACGCTCTCCGCACCGAGTTCAAGCATGAGAACATCATGCAGGTTGCCGGTCTGACCAAGATCGTCGTGAACATGGGTGTGGGTGAGGCAGCTCGCGATTCGAAGGCACTCGAGGGCGCAATCCGCGACCTCACCGCTATCACTGGCCAGAAGCCCGTGACCACCAAGGCAAAGAAGTCCATCGCACAGTTCAAGCTACGCGAAGGCCAGGCCATCGGTGCTCACGTCACGCTCCGTGGCGATCGTATGTGGGAATTCCTCGATCGTCTTCTCTCAACTGCTCTTCCGCGTATCCGCGACTTCCGCGGTCTGTCGGCCAAGCAGTTCGACGGTCACGGTAACTACACCTTCGGTCTGACGGAACAGTCCATGTTCCACGAGATCGACCAGGATTCGATTGACCGAGTTCGCGGTATGGATATCACCGTCGTTACCTCGGCCTCCACCGATGATGAGGGCCGTGCGCTCCTGCGTCATCTCGGATTCCCGTTCAAGGAGGACTGACCCATGGCGAAGACATCCCTGAAGGTCAAGGCCGCACGTAAGCCGAAGTTCGGCGTTCGTGCATACACGCGTTGCAACCGTTGTGGTCGCCCCCACTCGGTATACCGCAAGTTCGGCCTGTGCCGCGTTTGCCTCCGAGAGCTCGCCCTTGCTGGCGAACTCCCCGGAGTCACCAAGAGCAGCTGGTAAAACACTGACGTCGTAGGTCTCAAAAGGAGAAACCACGACGAGGAAGGGGAATTTCCCCAATGACAATGACTGATCCCATTGCAGACATGCTGACGCGTCTGCGTAACGCGAATCGTGCGCATCACGATACGGTTTCCATGCCGTACTCCAAGATGAAGAACGCGATCGCAAACATTCTGGTCGAAGAGGGCTACATTGCTTCGACCTCGGTTGAGGATGCCCGCGTGGGCAAGACCCTCACCATCACGTTGAAGTACGGTTCGCACCGCGAAGCGGCTCTCCAGGGTCTGCAGCGCGTTTCCAAGCCGGGTCTGCGCGTGTACGCCAAGTCCACCAACCTGCCTAAGGTTCGCGGCGGCCTGGGCGTGGCAATTCTGTCCACGTCCTCCGGTCTGCTCACCGACCGTCAGGCAGCCGACAAGGGTGTAGGTGGGGAAGTCCTCGCCTACATCTGGTGAACAGGAGGCTGAACAATGTCGCGAATCGGTAAGCAACCCATTGCTATCCCCGCAGGCGTCGACGTCACCGTTAACGGTGCAGACGTTAAGGTGAAGGGCAAGAAGGGCGAACTTTCACACACCGTCGCAGCCCCCATCACGGTGGCTATTGAAGACGGTCAGATTCTGGTTTCCCGTCCGGACGATGAGCGCCTTTCCTGTTCGCTCCACGGTCTGACTCGCACCCTTATTGCGAACATGATCGTTGGCGTGACCGAGGGCTACAAGAAGGAACTCGAAATCACCGGTACCGGTTACCGCGTGGTCGCCAAGGGCAAGAACCTCGAGTTCTCTCTCGGCTTCTCGCACACCGTTCCGGTCGAAGCTCCGGAAGGCATCGAGTTCACCGTTGAGTCGCAGACCAAGTTCACGGTCCACGGCATCGACAAGCAACTCGTTGGCGAAACCGCAGCTCGCATCCGCAAGCTGAAGAAGCCTGAACCCTACAAGGGCAAGGGCATCCACTACGTGGGCGAAACGATCCGTCGCAAGGTCGGAAAGGCTGGTAAGTGATGGCGTACACGGTCAAGGGCAAGGGCAAGTTCGTCGCTCGCAAGCGTCGTCACATTCGCCTTCGCAAGAAGATCAACGGTACCCCGGCGCGTCCGCGCCTGGTCGTCACCCGCTCGAATCGTCACATCGTTGCTCAGGTTATCGACGACACCGTCGGTCACACCCTGGTTTCTGCTTCCGACTTCGAGTCCGGCGTCGAAACCATGACTGGCACGAAGACCGAAAAGGCAACCAAGGTTGGCGCTCTCGTTGCAGAGCGTGCGAAGGCGGCCGGCATCACCGCCGTCGTTTTCGACCGTGGTGGCAACAAGTATTTCGGCCGCGTTGCGGCCGTCGCCGAAGCTGCCCGTCAGGGTGGCCTCGAGCTGTGACCGGATCGAAGGAAAGAGAGATCATCTGATGGCTGCACCGCAGCGAGGCAGGAACGGTCAGGAAGGCTCTGAGCGTTCGGGCGACGGCGAGCGTCGCGACCGCCGTAATGGTCGTGGCGACCGCGATACACGTCGTGGCAACGAAAAGAATGAATACATCGAACGTGTTGTGACCATCAACCGCGTTTCCAAGGTTGTGAAGGGTGGACGTCGTTTCTCCTTCACCGCTCTGGTTGTCGTGGGCGATGGCGAAGGCACCGTCGGTGTTGGCTACGGAAAGGCCAAGGAAGTTCCCCAGGCCATTTCCAAGGGCGTTGAGGAAGCGAAGAAGAATTTCATTCGCGTTCCGATGATCCGTCGCACTATCACGCACCTGGTTCAGGGTCACGATGCCGCCGGCACCGTGCTTCTGCGCCCGGCAGCACCGGGCACCGGCGTTATCGCCGGCGGTCCGGTTCGTGCAGTGCTCGAGGCAGCTGGCGTGCACGACGTGCTCACCAAGTCGCTCGGCTCTGACAACGCAATCAACATTGTTCACGCGACTGTTGATGCCCTCAAGCAACTGGAACAGCCTGAAGCTGTTGCAGCACGTCGCGGTCTTCCGCTGGAGCGCGTTGCTCCGGCTTCGATGCTCCGCGCACGCGCAGAGGGTGAAGCTGAGAAGCGGGCCAAGGCTGAAAAGGCTGAGGCAGAAAAGGCTTCCGCGGGGGTGAATGAGTGATGGCGAACATCAAGATCACGCAGACCAAGTCGTCGATCGGCGCCAAGCAGAACATGAAGGACACTCTGCGCACCCTCGGGTTGCGTAAGATCGGCCAGAGCGTCGTCCGTGAGAACACCGAGACCGTTCTCGGTGCAGTTCACACGGTTCGTCACCTGGTGACCGTTGAGGAGGTCGACTGACCATGGCGGACTCCAAGTCCACAACAGGCGAAAAGGTGCAGATCGTTAAGCTGCACCACCTCCGTCCAGCCCCCGGCGCCAAGACCGCCAAGACCCGCGTTGGTCGTGGTGAAGGCTCCAAGGGCAAGACGGCTGGTCGCGGTACCAAGGGTACGAAGGCTCGCTACCAGGTGGCTGCAGGCTTCGAAGGTGGCCAGATGCCGATTCACATGCGTCTGCCCAAGCTCCGTGGCTTCAAGAACCCCTTCCGCGTTGAGTACCAGGTCGTCAACGTTGCCAAGCTTGAGGAACTGTTCCCCAAGGGTGGCAAGGTGACGGTCGAGGATCTTGTCGCAAAGCACGCGGTTCGTGACGGCGCTCCGGTTAAGGTGCTCGGCACCGGTGAGCTCACCGTCAAGCTTGAGATCGAAGTTGACTCCTGGTCAGCTTCTGCTCAGGAGAAGATCACCGCAGCTGGCGGAACCATTTCCGCACGCTGACAGCTGATTGGGGGTGGTCCGGCATCAATCCGGATCACCCCCTTTTAGTGTTTTAAACTGATAGACGGTTCCTCGCAGAACCTTTGAACCCAAGGCCGATGTCTACACGGAGCCATTTTTCCGGTAGTCTGACACGGTCGCTAGGGCACATGCTCCAGCATTCCCATTACCCGTAGGAGGAAGCCTTGCTTAGTGCATTTGCACAGGCGTTCCGCACCCCTGACCTTCGTCGTAAGCTGCTGTTTACGCTGTTTATCATGGCGATGTTCCGCCTGGGTTCATACATTCCGACCCCCGGCGTTGACTCGACCGCGATCCAACAATGTCTGGCTCAGCAGGAAGAAGCGAATCTTCTTGACCTCGTGAACCTGTTCTCCGGTGGCGCGTTGCTCCAGCTATCGATCTTCGCACTCGGCATCATGCCGTACATCACAGCGTCGATCATCATTCAGCTTTTGCGTGTTGTCATTCCGCGTTTCGATGACCTCCATAAGGAAGGACAAACCGGTCAAGCCAAGCTGACGCAGTACACGCGTTACCTGACGATCTTCCTGGGCGTTCTACAGGCCACGACAACACTGACATTGGCTCGCACCGGACGTATGTTCTCCGGTTGTTCCGCGAACGTTTTGGCAGATGACTCTTGGTGGATGTTCCTTATCATGATCATCATCATGATGGCGGGTACCGGCGTGGTCATGTGGCTCGGCGAATTGATCACCGAGCGTGGCATCGGCAACGGCATGTCGCTCCTTATCTTTACTTCGATCATTGCCCGTCTTCCCTCCCAGATGCTGGCCATCGGTCAGTCTGGCAAGTGGGGTGCCGTGATCGCGATCCTTCTGCTCCTCTTCGCCGTTACGCTCGCCGTGGTGTTCATTGAGCAGGCTCAGCGTCGCATTCCAGTTCAGTACGCGAAGCGCATGATCGGTCGTCGCCAGTACGGTGGCACGACGACGTACATCCCGCTGAAAATCAATATGTCTGGCGTTATCCCGGTTATTTTCGCCTCGTCGATTCTTGCGTTGCCGTTGATGATTGCTCAGTTTGGTACCCAGACCGACGGTTGGGTTCAGTGGATTTCGGCGAACTTACATCAGGGATCGTGGGTCTACCTCACGATTTATGCACTCCTGATTCTCTTCTTCGCCTTCTTCTACACGGTGATTACATTCAACCCCGAAGAGGTTGCTGACAACATGAAGCGCTACGGTGGCTTCATTCCGGGTATTCGCGCAGGTCGTCCGACCGCTGAGTTCCTGTCCTACGTCATCAACCGCATTACGAGTGCCGGCGCACTCTACCTTGTGATCGTTGCCCTGTTGCCGTCACTCCTTATTATCCCCCTGAAGATTTCGCAGTCGCAGATGCCGTTCGGGGGCACGACGCTTCTGATTATTGTGGGCGTCGGTCTGCAGACCGTGAAGGAGATTAATACTCAGCTTCAGCAGCATCACTACGAAGGATTCTTACAATGACCGCCATGGTTCTTCTGGGTCCGCCCGGAGCAGGCAAGGGGACGCAAGCTACTCGCATCGCGGAAAAGCTGAGTATTCCGGCTATTTCTACCGGAGAGATTTTCCGTGCGAATATGTCTGAAGGCACTGAGATTGGCCTGCAGGCCAAGGCATTCATCGACCGTGGTGAGTTCGTTCCTGACTCGGTGACCAATGCGATGGTGAAGGCGCGTCTGTCTGCTCCGGACACTGCGAACGGTTTTCTTCTTGACGGCTACCCGCGCAACGTGGAGCAGGCTCATGTGCTTGCCGACATGTGCGAAGAGGTCGGCATCAAGCTTGACCTGGTTCTTGAAATCCAGGTTGATGAGGACGAAGTTGTGACCCGCATGATGAAGCGTGCCGAGGAACAGCATCGCACCGATGATACTGAGCCTGTCATGCGTCACCGCCTTGAGGTCTATCACCAGCAGACAGAACCGGTTGCGGCGTACTACGCCGACCATGATTTGCTTCAGGTTGTTGATGGTTCGGGTTCGATCGACGAAGTGACCGAGCGTATTTTCACTGTCCTCAATTCTGTCGCGAAGAACTGACCGTTATGCAGCGTATTGAGTTGAAGACTCGAGACCAGATCCGCTGGATGCGTGAAGCTGGCTTGATTGTTGCTGACATTCACGCGAGCCTGCGCCAAGCGGTGCGCGCTGGTGTGACTACGGCTGAACTGGATGAAGTGTCTGCCGACGCGATTAGGCGCGGGGGAGGGACCTCGAACTTCCTCAATTACTACGGCTACCCAGCCACGGTCTGCATCTCCGTAAATGATGTGGTCGTCCACGGTATTCCCGGCAAGCAGAAGCTGAAGGATGGGGACATCGTCTCCTTCGACTGCGGTGCGTGGGTGTCTCACGGTGGCAAGCAGTGGCATGGTGACGCGGCGTTCTCCATCATCGTTGGTGACGAGTGGGTGGACGACGAGTCCTTCATGGCAGGAAAGCGTGGCTCGGGTGCTCACCCTCAGGGAGTTGACGAGGCCACGATGGAGCGTCGCCGTGAACTGGACGTTGTGACGCGCGAGTCTCTGTGGGCAGCTCTCGCTTCCCTCGAAAAGGGGCGTCGCATTTCCAGCGTCGGTCGCGCCGTCGAAGAAGTTGTTGCCAAGTATGACGACGAGTTCGGTTGGGAAGCCGGCATCATCGAGGAATATACAGGCCATGGTATCGGCACCGCGATGCACCAGGATCCCGAGGTCCTGAACTATGACGCTCGTGGAATCTTCCCGCGCGTGAAGCCCGGTATGGTCCTTGCGGTTGAGCCGATGCTGACGTCGGGTTCGATCGAGACCCTCACTGAGTCTGACGAATGGACTGTCCGTACCGTCGATGGTTCGGACGCCGCCCATTGGGAGCACACGGTCGCGATCCTCGACGACGGCATCAGCGTGCTCACCGCCCCCGACTATGGAAAGGCCGGGCTCGCGCCTTTCGGGGTCGAACCGATCGAGCTCTGACACAGATGTCGCAACGCTGGCTCTGCTCCTCGAGGCGAAGTCAGCGCCGTAAGCGTGGTGCGACAATGCGCACAGCGACGCGGATACTTATCTTTGTCCGTGCCCCGCGACTCTGCGATTCTCCTGCCGGAGTATCAGGTTGGGCTATCGGTGATCGACTGAGCCCAGGCCGACCGATCCGTTAGCGGGGGGAGTGCTCGTCCGTGGAATGTCCCGATTTCTTCGAGGAGCTGTGGCTCTTCGCGACGATGACCAAGGCGCGGACGATGTAGACGAGGGCGCCCACCCAGAAGATCCAGTTCCAGCGCGGTGCAGTCAACGCGACGCCTACGAGACAGAGGGCGAAGCCGACGTTCCACCAGGCAGCGCTACCGGTTGATGCTCTGCCGTTTATGAACATGACGCCACCGCGCGTCTGAGTCTGTGCGTCATGACAACTCCTTTGTTGATTTGAGGCAGGTGATCCCAGTATCTCCATGTTTTCAAGACGGAGGGGCCACTTTCGTTACAGAAGATGCTGTGTGGGATGCGGGGATGGTGATGCTCTGTGCAGCTCCCAGGTGTCGTAGCTTCCAGGTGTCATTGAAACGGCAAGGCATCACAGTAGGGGAGAAAAGGACTAAGCCTTTTGTCTCGTCCGCTGCACCGCTCCCTCCTTGTCGATGAACTCGGCTCGTGCTCTCGTCCTCGTCAATGAACTCGGCCCGCGCTCGAGTCCTCGTCGATGAACTTGGCCAGCGCTTCCCTCCTTGTCGATGAATCCGGCCGAAGGTGAGGCAGTCGACAGGGCAGTCAACTACCAGAGGGATGTGCTTTTGCTGTACTCTAGATCTTCGGGCGTGTCGCATGTCGGCTGTGTCGTACGTGTTGCATGCGCCCCGTGGCCCTTGGGCCATGACTCATCCGAAGAACGTAGAGGACAGACGGAGGATATGGCAAAGAAAGACGGCGTCATCGAAATGGAAGGCACGGTCGTTGAGGCCCTGCCGAACGCGATGTTCCGTGTGGAACTGGCCAATGGGCACGTTGTGCTCGGCCACATTGCAGGAAAGATGCGACAGCACTACATTCGAATCCTCCCCGAGGATCGAGTTCTCGTCGAACTGAGCCCCTACGACCTCTCCCGAGGCCGTATCGTCTACCGCTACAAGTAAACCCCGACACGACCGTCTACGGACGGTGGAGGAATAACCATGAAGGTCAAGCCGAGTGTCAAGAAGATTTGTGACAAGTGCAAGGTGATTCGTCGCCACGGCAATGTCATGGTCATCTGCGACAACCCCAGGCACAAGCAACGTCAGGGCTGAAATCCTCACGTAGCTGACCCGGGCACAACAGCCCACAGGATCACATCAAGCGCGAATACGCGACCCTCGGTTCGGAGGCCGAGGCCGGATAGCTCATCCGGAAGATGTGATGACGACCTCCGAAGAACTACTGGAGCACCAACAACATGGCACGTATTGCCGGTGTCGACCTCCCCCGCGAAAAGCGACTGGAGATTGCACTTACCTACATTTACGGAGTCGGTCGCACCCGCGCGGCCGAGACCCTCGAAGCAACGGGTGTCAGCCCGGACGTCCGCGTGAAGGACGCCACCGAGGAAGATCTCGTCAAGCTCCGTGAATACATCGAATCGAACTTCAAGGTTGAGGGCGACCTTCGCCGCGAAGTTCAGGCTGACATTCGCCGCAAGATCGAAATTGGCTCTTACCAGGGTCTTCGCCACCGTCGTGGCCTGCCGGTCCATGGTCAGCGCACCAAGACCAACGCTCGCACCCGCAAGGGCCCGAAGCGCACCGTTGCAGGCAAGAAGAAGGCCAAGTAAGGCCTAAGGACTTCCAGCCTTTACGGCGGATAGTTCTTCATACGACTGAAGAAGGAACTGTTAAACACAATGGCAGCTGCAAAAACTTCGCGCTCCGGTGCTGCTCGTAAGCCGCGCCGCAAGCTCAACAAGAACGTCACCCACGGTCACGCGTACATCAAGTCGACGTTTAACAACACCATCGTTTCCCTGACCGACACCACTGGTGCCGTTATCGCCTGGGCCTCGTCTGGCCAGGTCGGCTTCAAGGGTTCGCGTAAGTCCACCCCCTTCGCTGCGCAGCTTGCAGCAGAGGCGGCCGCGCGTCGCGCCCAGGAACACGGCATGAAGAAGGTCGACGTCTTCGTTAAGGGGCCCGGCTCCGGCCGTGAAACCGCGATCCGTTCCCTCCAGGCCGCTGGCCTCGAGGTCGGCTCGATCCAGGACGTTACCCCTCAGGCACACAACGGCGCTCGCCCCCCGAAGCGTCGTCGCGTCTGATTCGTCGCACCGGGATGCTTTGCCGTCCGGCATCGCATCCCCACGTCTGAGTACACCATTCGGTCGTGCTCACACCCTCCGTCCCACTCATGTGGGATCCACTGTCCGGCGTCATATGGCGGGCGCCGGGAAGAAAGGACCAAGACGTGCTCATTGCAGAGCGACCAATCCTCACCGAGGAAAAAGTCAGCGAACACCGTTCACGCTTCACACTCGAACCCCTCGAACCGGGCTTCGGTTACACGCTGGGTAATTCCCTGCGTCGTACCCTGCTCTCTTCGATCCCGGGTGCGGCGGTTACGTCCATCCGTATCGATGGCGTTGCCCACGAATTCCGCACTATCGAAGGTGTGAAGGAGGATGTCGCAGAGATCATCCTCAACATCAAGCAGATCGTCCTCTCCTCTGAGATGGATGAACCCGTCGTGATGTACCTGCGTAAGGCCGGCCCCGGTGTCGTCCTCGCTGGCGACATCACCCCGCCGGCAGGCGTTGAGATCCACAATCCGGATCTTCACCTTGCCACCCTCAATGACAAGGGCAAGCTCGAGATCGAACTGACCGTTGAGCGTGGACGCGGTTACGTTTCCGCGGCGCAGAACAAGGATCCTCAGGCTGAAATCTCGCGGATTCCGATCGATTCGATCTACTCGCCGGTTGTCAAGGTCACCTACAAGGTCGAGGCAACTCGTGTTGAGCAGCGTACCGACTTTGATCGCCTCGTCATCGACGTGGAGACCAAGTCGGCGATCACCCCGCGTGATGCTCTTGCATCGGCTGGTAAGACCCTTGTTGAACTGTTCGGCCTCATGCGCGAACTGAACGAGGAAGCAGAAGGCATCGAAGTGGGTCCGTCGACCACCGACGAAACCCTCGCAGCAGACCTTGCTCTGCCGATCGAAAGCCTGAACCTGCAGTCTCGTTCTTACAACGCGCTGCGTCGTCGTGGGATCCTCACCGTGGGCGAGCTTGTCGCTCACTCCGAGGCTGATCTTCTTGATATTCGTAACTTCGGCACCAAGTCGATCGAAGAGATCAAGGAATCTCTGGCCACTCTCGGCATGACACTCAAGGATTCGGTTATGCCGATCCCGGGTGCCTCTGAGTCTGGTTCGGTCCAGTTCAGCGACGAACAGTCCATCTGACCCTTATGCGTCCGATGGACGCACCTAATCCGTAGGAGACACAATGCCCACCCCCAAGAAGGGTGCTCGTCTGGGCGGAAGCCCGGCACACCAGAAGCTGATCCTGTCGAACCTCGCGACTCAGCTCATCGAACACCGCGCACTCACGACCACCGAAGCCAAGGCTAAGCTTCTGCAGCCTTACTTCGAGAAGCTCGTGACCAAGGCAAAGCGTGGCGACATGCACGCTCGTCGCACGGTTGCTAAGAAGATCACCTCGAAGGAAGCACTCTACGTGCTCTTCGACGAGATTGCGCCGGCCATCGATTCTGAGCGTCAGGGTGGCTACACCCGCCTCATCCGCGTTGGTAACCGTAAGGGTGACAACGCTCCTCTCATGCGCATCGAAATCGTTCTCGAGAAGCTCGAGAAGAAGGCTGTTGTGAAGAAGGCTGAAGACACTGCCGCCAAGGCAGCTGAAAAGCCTGCTGAAAAGGTTGAGGAAGCCCCCAAGTCTGAAGAGACCGAGGTTGAGGCATCTGAAGCTGAGTGACTAGGTCGCGGGCTTGCCCGTGATTGACTCTCACTTTTGAGGTGGGGTCGGAGACGCTGATGCGTTTCCGGCCCCACCTTTTTGTTTGCGTCCACCGCGCTTGTTCAGGCGTGGCGTGTTTTTGTGGCTCTGCTTGTTCACGTTTGGGGTGTTTTGTGACCACGCTTGTTCATGCTCAGGCCGACTATCGGGCATATGCAGGCGGGCCCATGGCGGTGAACAAGCGCGGTGGGAATCGACGACAATTCGGACTAAATCGGTGAACAAGCGCGGTGGATCGTTAGAGTTGGTGGCATGTCTGAACCCATGACGCTCGCAATTGACTGCGGTGGTGGCGGAATTAAAGGCTCCGTCGTTGACGAACGAGGCACGATGATCGCACCGGCGATTCGCACGCCTACGCCGTACCCGCTACCGCCGGAGCTCTTGATCGAAGTTGCGCAGGATCTGGCGAACAAGCTCCCTCAAGCTGACCGTGTGACTATGGGAATGCCTGGAATGATCCGACACGGAGTGGTTGTGGCTACCCCGCACTACATCACGCGCTCCGGCCCTCGCTCCAAAGTGGTTCCCGAACTTGTTGAACGTTGGGACCATTTCGACATGAGAGGAGGCATCGAAAGGGCGCTTGGCTTGCCCACGAAGGTTTTGAATGACGCCGAGGTTGCTGGAGCCGGTGTCATTACCGGTACGGGGCTCGAAATGATCATCACCCTGGGGACGGGCCTCGGAAATGCAGTCTTTGATTCCGGAGTGCTGGCACCTCACGTTGAAGTGTCGCAGGGCTTCGTCCGTTGGGGCCTGACCTACGACGATTACATCGGGGAACACGAACGGCTACGACTTGGCGATGCACACTGGTCGCGTCGCGTCCGTCGCGTCATCGATGGACTTCGTCCCATGTACATGTGGGACCGTCTCTACCTTGGAGGCGGCAACTCGAAGCTGATTACAAGCGGACATCGCGCCCGCCTAGGTGACGATGTCATCATCGTGCCCAATGATGCAGGCATCATCGGGGGAGTGCGCGCGTGGTCTCTATGAGCAACTCCGACCCCTTAGCTTTTACCGCGCTTGTTCACGAACCTGTCGCGCTTGTTGAAGAATCCGCTGCGCTTGTTCAAGCGCCTCACACTCTTCGCATCCGTCTTGACCTCAGCTACGACGGGACGAATTTCCACGGGTGGGCTTCCCAGCCAGGCCAACGAACCGTGCAAGGTGAAATTGAAGCTGGCTTAGGCCTCGTACTTCGGTGCCCAACTGTGCTGACGGTCGCTGGGCGAACGGATGCCGGAGTGCACGCGCGCCATCAAGTGGTCCACTTCGACGTTGAACAAGCGCGGTGGGAAAAGCTCGCGCCTCGAGGGGCGGAAGCGACTGCGGAGGCCTGTGCGAACGCGCTTGTTCGCCGATTGAACGGTGTGATTGCGCGCGCGTATGGGCAGTGGATGCGCGATCGAGCCCTGAATGCGCCCAAAGGTACGGCCGATGTTGTGATCCGCGAGGCGCATGTTGTTTCGTCGGATTTTGATGCGCGTTTTTCTGCTCTAGGACGTCATTACTGCTACCGGCTGATGAGCGGGGCAGTCGATCCGCTCCGCCGTTTTGATGTTCTGAGTCTTGAACAACCTCTAGATGTTGACTTGATGAATCGGGCAGCAGCCCCATTGCTTGGCGAGCATGATTTTCTGTCGTACTGCCGGCCACGCGAAGGAGCCACAACGATTCGCACGCTGACGCGCCTGGAATTCAAGCCGTCTTCGACAGCGCTTGTTCACCATTCGGGGGCGCTTGTTCACCGTTCGACCGCGCTTACTCCCCAACAGGGCGCGTCAGAGTCCGCGCTTGTTGAGTGTTTTGTCGACGCTGATGCGTTCTGCCACTCGATGGTGCGTTCGCTTGTAGGCGCGCTTGTTGAAGTGGGTCTGGGGCGCCGGAGCGTCGACTGGCCGTATGAGCTGCTTCAAGCCTGCTCTCGAACAAGCGCGGCGCCGATTGCTCCTGCGCACGGACTGACTTTGGAGGGCGTGGACTATCCGGCGCCGGATCAGTGGGCCTCGCGCGCTCAACAAGCGCGGTCGCGTCGCGATTCGTGTTGTGGCGACGGGAGTTAGGCCCAGTCTGCCTTGGTGCGCCAGCGTTCGTGCGTGCTTGTTCACCAATTCACGGGGCCGGGATCATCACCGGAACGGTTTTCTTCGGGTTGCCCGCACGGTGAACAAGCGCGGTGGGGGTAGGGAGTAGCAACTGAGGAATCGGACACAAAGGCCCGGCAACTTTGACCGGCTCAATCCTGCCCGATAGACTTGATGACGCTGTGCGTTAGCTAGCGCCCTCGGTGTATTCCCACTCGCCGTTGAGTTGCAACTGACGCCTCGCGCGAACCGTTACATCGCGAGCGCGATCCTGACATTGGGGATTGATGCTCCATGACTGATAAGAATTGAAGGTTACGCCCGTGCGCACCTATTCACCCAAGCCTGGGGACGCAGACAAGAAGTGGTACGTCATCGACGCCACTGACGTCGTCCTCGGCCGCCTGGCGGCTCAGGTTGCCGCCATTCTTCGTGGGAAGCATAAGCCGACGTTCGCCCCTCACATGGATATGGGTGACAACGTCATCATCATTAATGCGGACAAGGTCGTTCTGACCGGTAAGAAGCTCGAACAGAAGATGGCCTACCGCCACTCTGGTCGTCCCGGTGGTCTGACCTCAACCTCCTACCGTGACCTCATGGCCAAGTCGCCTGAGCGCGCGGTTGAGAAGGCCGTTCGCGGCATGCTTCCTCACACCAGCCTCGGCCGTATGCAGTTCAAGAAGCTGCATGTTTACGCCGGTGCTGAGCACCCCCACGCCGGCCAGTCGCCGGTTCCCTACGAGATCACCCAGGTTGCTCAGTGAGCTTCGTGCCACTGAATAATCGACATAAGCACTGAGGAGAACCGTGGCTGAGACCACCGAAATCGTCGAGCTGGATGAGGAGAACGCCCCTAGCTCGTACACCACTGAGACTGAAACCGCGCCCGCAGGCGCCGGCCAGTCCATCACCGCGCCCGGCGCGGGCCTTGGTCGCCGCAAGGAGGCCGTTGCCCGTGTTCGTCTGGTTCCTGGAACCGGCGAATGGAAGATCAACGGACGCACCCTCGAGGATTACTTCCCGAACAAGCTGCACCAGCAGCTCGTGAAGTCCCCGTTCGTCCTTCTTGACCTTGATGGCCGTTTCGACGTTGTCGCCCGTATCAACGGTGGCGGCATCTCCGGCCAGGCAGGCGCCCTGCGCCTCGGCATTTCGCGCGCTCTCAATGAGATCGACCGCGATGCCAACCGCCCGGCACTCAAGAAGGCTGGCTTCCTGACTCGTGACGCTCGCGTCATCGAACGTAAGAAGGCAGGCCTCAAGAAGGCACGTAAGGCTTCGCAGTTCTCGAAGCGCTGATCCTTCGTTTTCTTGGCTTGTGGCCCTGCTCCTTGTGGAGCGGGGCCACAAGTGTTTTTAGGGCATCGTGCTACTCGGCGACTAGCGCGCTTGTTCACGGCATCCGGCTTTGTCGTGTGCGTGGTCTCTCATTGACGAGGCCGCGTACTTGTTGATGCCTCGCACTGAACAAGCGTGGTCTTTTTGGGTGTTAGTGGTGAACGAGCGCGGTCTTTTTGGGTGTCAGCGGTGAACAAGCGCGCTGCTTTTGTGGTGTTGGCGGTGAACAAGCGCGCTGTTTTTGCGGTGTTGGCGGTGAACAAGCGCGGTGGGAAGAGCGGAATCCGGGCCTCGTGGTCCTTTGCGATACCGGAAATACGCGAGGGTGGAAATTCTCGCAAAGTGACAGACGGGGCCGCAGAAGAACCGAACTCGCCGGGGCCACGGGTACGCTAGGGACAACTGACACAACGCTTTCCGGCGCGATGCCGGCGTGAATGAAGGAACTAAAATGGCACGAATGTTTGGCACCGACGGTGTCCGTGGCCTCGCGAATGTTGATATTACGGCTGACCTGGCGCTGAAGATCGGTGAAGCTGCTGCTCGCTACTTTGGTGCGCTTCGCAGTGACGGGACGAAAGCGCGTGTCGTCATTGGTCGAGATACGCGCATTTCGGGTGAGTTCCTTGAGCACGCTCTGGCTGCCGGGCTTGCAAGCGCAGGCATGGACGTGACTCTTCTTGGCGTTGTGACGACTCCGACCGTTGCCTACCTGACTGCTTCGCAGGACGACATTGACTTGGGTGTCATGATCTCGGCGTCACACAACCCGATGGCTGACAACGGCATTAAGTTCTTCGCGCAGGGTGGCTACAAGCTCCCCGACGCGGTTGAAGATGAGATTGAAGCACTGATCGGAACCGAGTGGGATCGCCCGACCGGCGACGGTGTCGGCGAGGTCGACGAGCAACATGAGAAGGCGAAGCGCCTGTACGTTGACCATGTGGTGAAGTCTGTGAACACGGACTTGAATGGTCTGACAATCGTCGTTGACTGCGCTAATGGTGCCGCCTTCGAGCTCGGTCCGCTAACGCTACGTGAAGCGGGTGCCGAGGTCATCGTGATCAACGCTGAACCCGACGGCCGCAATATCAACCTCAATGCTGGTTCAACCCACCCTGAAGGCCTGCAGAAGGCCGTCGTCGAGCACAAGGCAGACTTCGGTGTCGCTTACGATGGTGACGCAGACCGTTGCTTGGCAGTCGATGCTGAAGGCAACCTGATCGACGGTGACAAGATCATGGGCGCACTCGCGGTGGATGCGCGTGAGCGTGGCAAGCTCAAGGGAGACACCCTTGTCGTGACCGTGATGTCGAACCTTGGTCTGATTCTCGCGATGCGTGACAAAGGTATTAAGACGGTTCAGACCGCAGTCGGCGACCGTTACGTGCTCGAAGAAATGCGCGCCTCCAACTATGTGCTGGGCGGCGAACAGTCCGGCCACATTATTGATCTCGACCATGCAACGACGGGTGATGGCATCCTGTCGTCCCTGCTGGTTGCTCGCATGGTGAAGGAATCCGGTCGCTCCCTGGCGGATCTGACTGCGTTCGTTGAGCGCTTACCCCAGACACTCATCAATGTGGGCGGGGTTGACCGTAGCAGTGCAGCGACGAACGAAGCTGTTGCGGTGGCTGTCAAGGCTGCTGAAGCACAGCTCGGCGATACCGGTCGTGTTCTTCTTCGCCCGTCGGGCACCGAGCCGTTGGTGCGCGTCATGGTTGAGGCCGCCACCCAGGAACAGGCTGATTCTGTCGCAGCCTCACTCGCTGACGTGGTGAAGGAAAACTTGGCGATCTGATACGAGGCATCCGCTGAGGGGCGTGACTGAGACAATCAACGGGCTCGGTAGGGGAATCCTCTACTGAGCCCGTTGAGCTTTGTCTTCACCACCAGAGGCGTTCAGCGTCTCAGAAGGGACCTCGTCGCCCCTGACACGAACTGGGAAAGGCGGTCGCTAGTCCTTACGCAGTAGCAACGAATCGACGCGGTGATCCTGGTCTTTGTGGAAGATCATCGTGGCGCGTTCGCGAGTGGGAGCGATGTTTTCACGCAGGTTTGGCAAGTTAATTGCCGACCAGACCATGCGCGCTGTCGCTTCGGCCTCCGTGTCCGTCAAACTGGCGTAAGTGCGGAAGAAGGAATCTTCACGCGAGAAGGCAGTTTGGCGAAGAGTGAGGAACCGGTCGACATACCACTGCTCGATGTCGGATTCTTCAGCATCGACGTAGATCGAGAAGTCGAAGTAGTCAGACACGGAAACACCGAGCGCCCCAGGGTGGAGGCGCGGGGGTTGCAGAACGTTCACTCCCTCGACGATCAGAATGTCGGGAGCCTCAATGTGGAGGATTTTGCCCGGGACAACGTCGTAGATGACATGCGAGTACACGGGAGCAGTGACGTCGCCCGCCCCCGACTTCACGGCGGCCAAGAAATTCAGCAGAGCCTGACGGTCGTAGGACTCCGGGAAGCCCTTGCGTGCCATGATGCCCTTTTCTTCGAGCACGGCGTTCGGATAGAGGAAGCCGTCGGTTGTCACCAGGTCGACGCGCGGGGTGTGCTCCCAACGCTGGAGCAGAAGTTGCAGAAGACGGGCGACGGTTGACTTTCCAACGGCAACTGAGCCGGCAATTCCGATGACGAAAGGGGTGGGTGTGGGCGTTTGCTCGCCCAGGAAGGTGGCGCGCTCGCGGGCGGTGCGTCGCCTGCCGTCAACGTACAGCTGAAGGAGCGCAGACAAAGGGCGATAAATCGCGTCGACTTCGCTCATGTCGATGGGGTCGCCCAAGGAAGCGATCCTGGTGATGTCTTCTTGCGTCAACGGCAGGGGAGTGTGGTCGACCAACCTATCCCAATCGGCGCGTTCAATGCGCGTAAAAGGGGAGATCGCAGAGTAGGCGTGTGCGTTGTGGGAAGTCACGATGGCATTGTCTCGCACTCGCTTGTTCGAATGCACCTTTGAGGCAAAAGTGTGAAGAATGGCGGGTATCTGTCGGACATGGGCAAGGCGACGAGCGCAACTCCGCTCGATGTGCTGGAATTGCTTGCATGTGTGGAATTGTTGGACATATTGGTTGCACCCCGTCGGCTCGTTCGCGTGAGGTCGTCATGGGGGGCCTCGCTCGCCTGGAATACCGCGGATACGACTCTGCCGGTTTGGCTCTGTCAACTCCGGACGGCCTGAAGGTGATTCGCGCAGTCGGTAAGCTCGCGAACCTTGCTGACAAGATCGAGGTCCTCAAGCCTGCCGATGCTTTCGCTGCGATCGGTCATACTCGTTGGGCGACGCACGGTCGTCCGACTGTTGCGAATGCTCACCCGCATTCGTCCGCAGACGGTCGTTTCGCTCTGGTACACAATGGCATCATCGAAAATGCTGACGCGTTGCGCGCCGAACTTCGCGCCGATGGCGTCACTTTTGCGTCCGATACGGATACTGAGGTTGTCGTCCACCTGATTGCCAAGATGTACGAGGCCGGGACTGCTGGGCAGTGGGGCGGCTCTCTTGCCGGAGTGCACGCTGGCGAAGATACTGTTCGTCGTCTGATTGCTGCGATGCGCGCTGTTACTGAGCGCCTGCAGGGCACATTCACGCTGCTACTCGTTTCAGCCGATGCGCCGGAGGTTATTCTTGCGGCACGCCGTTCTTCGCCTCTGGTTGTTGGTTTGGGTGACGGCGAAAACTTCCTCGGTTCTGACGTTTTGGCATTCATTGAGCACACGAACCGCGCTGTCGAGATCGATCAGGATCAGATGGCTGTTGTCACGGCTCGTGGCGTGACTGTTCTTGGCCATGATGGGAATGTTGTTCCGCTCAAGGAATACGAAGTTGACTTCACTTCGGATCGCGCGACGAAGGACGGCTGGCCGACCTTCATGGAAAAGGAAATTCACGAACAGCCCCGTGGTGTTCGCGAAACCTTGGAAGACCGTATCGATTCCACCGGTCACCTTGCACTCGACGAGGTCCGTATCCCCGAATATATCCTGCGTGGCGTCGACAAGATCGTCATGATCGGTTGCGGTACCGCGTCCTACGCCGGTCAGGTCGCCAAGTACGCGATCGAACACTGGTGCCGTATCCCCGTCGAGGTCGAGCTTTCCTCTGAGTTCCGCTACCGCGACCCAGTCGTCACCGAAAAAACACTGGTTGTGGCCATCTCGCAGTCCGGTGAAACCATGGACACGATCCAGGCGATCCGTCACGCTCGCGAGCAGGGCGCGAAGGTCGTGGCAATTGTGAACACTCCGGGCTCGACTATTTCGCGTGAGTCCGACGCTGTTCTACTGACCCACGCGGGCCCGGAAATCGCTGTCGCCTCTACCAAGGCGTTCACGTCTCAGGTCACCGCCTGCTTCATTCTGGGCCTGTACCTTGCCCAGGTTCGTGGCAACAAGTACTCCGACGAGATCATCGACTACATGGAAAAGCTGGCTGAAGCGCCGGCGAAGATCCAGAAGATCCTCGATCAGGGCGAGACTGTCCGACAGTTTGCTCGCACCATGAAACACGCGACGTCCGTCATCTACCTCGGTCGCCACGTCGGATACCCGGTTGCCCTTGAAGGCGCCCTGAAGCTCAAGGAAATCTGCTACATCCACGCAGAAGGCTTTGCGGCCGGCGAACTCAAGCACGGCCCGATCGCACTGGTCGACGAAGGCCAGCCGGTCATCATCGTTGTTCCGACCCCGCGTCGTCCCGAACTGCACAACAAGGTTCTGGCAAACATTCAGGAAGTTCGCGCTCGCGGCGCAAAGACCATCGTCATCGCTGAAGAAGGCGACACCTCCGTCGACGAATTCGCTGAAATCGTGTTCAGGATTCCTCCGATCCCGACGCTGTACGCGCCCCTGTTAACGGTTGTCCCGCTGCAGATCTTCGCCTGCGAACTCGCAACCGTGAAGGGCCTTGACGTCGATCAACCACGCAACCTCGCTAAGTCTGTGACCGTTGAGTAAACATCCCTGACTGGACTTTTCCTGCGTCTGCCACCCGTCGTGGCAGACGCAGGATTCGTTTTGTGCGGACGTTTTCGCTTTCGTGGGACAAATCCCACTACCATCGGGCTGTATCCGCTTGTTGACCGAGTATGCGAGCCCGGCCTCGTACACCAAAACAGGATTGAGATTATCGTGATCGACATTCTCTGGGCGCTCGTTCCATCGATTTTGTTTGGCCTTCAAACCACCATCACCGGCGCGGTCAAGACAACTGACCAGCAGCGTGTTCTCGGTTTGACGATGGGTGGTTTTATTTTTGCGCTCGCCGTCACGCCCTTCCTTGGGGTTCAGTGGAATGTGCGCGATGTGATCGTCGCTTTTGTTACCGGATTGATTGTCGGCTGGGGTTTGGTGGACCAGGTCGCTGCTTTCAACGTGCTGGGTGTTTCGCGCACGATGCCGGTGTCGACGGGCGGGCAGTTGGCAGCGATCTCGCTGGGTGGTGTTCTTCTGTTCGGCGAATGGCGTCACGGTGGGGCGCTCCCGGTCGGTGCGACTGCGATTATCGTCCTCATTCTGGGTATTTGGTTCGTCTCACGCACCGAGGAAGGCTCCGATACGAAGAACCTGGATTGGGCGCGCGGAACGCGTTTGCTGATGACGTCGACCTTCGCTTTTTCGAGTTACGTGTTGATCGGTCGTGCCTTTGGGCTGGATGGTCCCTCGATCCTGTTGCCGCAGGCGACGGGCTACTTCCTTGTTGCCCTGATCGCGTACGCCGTTGACGCGCGCCGGAAGGGGGACGAGGCTCCGAAGCTAGTGAGTCTCCTAATGGCGCAAATGACGGCACTCGGCCTGATGTGGGGTGCCGCCGTCGTCCTACTCCAGGTCGGCGCTGGACGCGTCGGTGTCGCGACCGGTTTCACTCTGTCGCAGCTGGGCATTCTGATTTCGACTCCTCTCGGTATCCTCTGGCTGGGTGAGCACCGCGCGGGTCGCGAACTGCGTTGGACTGTCATTGGTGTTGCGCTGGTTATCGTCGGCGCGGTGCTTGCGGGGGTCGCTAAGGGGCTCGACGCCGCCTGAGGCCTTTTCGTCCGCGCCTTGGCGCACATCCCCGGTCTTGTACCACCGCGCTTGTTCACCATTTGGGGTGTATACGACCGCGCTTGTTCACCGTGCGGCACCGACCCCTGAGCCTGAAGAAACCGTGACAATCCGCGCAATAGGTTGATGCGTACCCAAAGGGGTGACACTATCGCTGCATGATCTTCGTGAACGATCGCGCGACTGCGCGTGCCATTGAGGCTGACTTTTTAGCGCGCCACACCGATGCTGGAGATGGCGATCCGGATTGGTTAATGAAGCGAGCGGCACACGCAGTAGCTGAAGCCGTGACCGCGCTTGTTCACCGCGGCAACACTGCGCTTGTTCACCGTTCACCCGCCTTTTCACCCGGATGCGTTGAAAGCGATGATTATCTGACGCTTCCTCGCGTGTGCGCGCTTGTTGGAGGCGGGGACAACGGAGGCGATGCTCTGTATGCGCTCGCCTACCTAGCTGAACAGGGGTTTTCCTGCTCGGCTCTACTTCTTGCTCCGAAGTCTCATTCACGAGGCCGATCAGTTGCGCTTGAGGCAGGTGTGCAGATTCTTGATGCTTACGCGCTTGTTCAGGAAAAGCTTGCCGATCAGCAGGATCCAGCCGGTGGCGCTGACGGTGAACAAGCGCGGTCGAAGTTGTGGGCGCTCACTGACATTTCAAACATTGCTACGGCTTTGGAAGCTCCTATCTGGATCGATGGAATTCTTGGAATTGGCGCGTCAGGCGAGCTTCGGGAACCGGCGCGCTCGTTCATCGAGGAGCTTGCCCAGCTTCAACAAGCGCGGGGAGTGAAGGTCGTCGCGGTCGACGTGCCTTCCGGGCAGTTCTCAGATGATGGGGAAGTGACGGGGCCAGTAGTGTCTGCGACAACGACCGTCACTATGGGATTGCTGAAGACACCACTCGTCCTTCCTCCCTCCGCCTATTACACGGGGACTCTGCAGTGTGTTCCGCTGGGTTTTAACGCCCAAGAATCAGACGTTCGAGTCGTGACCGACCAAGATGTTGCCCGCACTGTCATTCGCCCCGATTGGGCGGACCACAAGTACACGCGCGGAGTCGCAGGCTTGGTAGTCGGCTCAGAAACCTACCCCGGAGCAGGCGCTCTGAGTTGTCTGGGTGCCAGCTATTCCGGCGTGGGCATGGTGCGTCTGGATGCGCCCGATCAAGTCCTTGACTTGGTGTTGACGCTCGAGCCGGGGATCGTTGGTGTCGGTGGTCGAATCCAGGCGGGTCTGGTTGGTCCGGGAATGGATGATGATACGCGTGTGAACGCGCTCGAGCTGGCAAAGTTCTGCGTTGC
Source organism: Schaalia turicensis (assembly GCF_019380255.1). NCBI lineage: Bacteria > Bacillati > Actinomycetota > Actinomycetes > Actinomycetales > Actinomycetaceae > Schaalia > Schaalia turicensis. The sequence goes on along the minus strand of NZ_CP048928.1, from coordinate 1,427,514 downwards.
CTCGCATCTTCCCCTGATTGTTGATGCTGGTGCCCTGTCCTTTGTCCGAGAAATGGCGACGGTGGGAGGATTGGAGCGGGTGCTCCTCACCCCTCACGCAGGCGAAGCCGAGGCTATGTTCAGCCAATGGGGCCAGAAGCGCCCTCGCTGGTGGGTTGAGCAGTGCCCGGTAGAGGCAACGCGTCTTCTTGCGAAGCTCAGTGGAGCAAATGTGTTGCTGAAAGGGGCCTCGTGCATTCTTTCAACACCGCAAGGCGAAATCGTTGTTGTTCCGCGAGGGAGTGGCTGGGCCGCAGTCGCAGGAAGTGGCGATGTGCTGGCGGGCCTGCTCGCAGGCTTTGCGGCACAGTGGGGTGCGAAGAGTGAACGAGGCTCATCAACTACTTCGCTTGTTGAAGCTCTGGCTGCGGGCGCGCTTGTTCACGCGCGTGCCGGCGAACGCGCTGCGTCGAAGGTGAGTGTGAGTGGTGGCCCGGTGACCGCAATCCAGATTGCAAAATGCGTGTCGAGCGTGATCGGGGAGTTGCTCGCCTGATTTTTACCGCGCTTGTTCAGTGCTCCGTTTCAACAAATTGGTGCTGACGAGCTGTTTTCTTGAACAAGCGCAGTGCTGTTTGACGAGTAAACGGTGAACAAGCACGGTGGGTTTGGTGAACAAGCACGGTGTGGTTTGACGAGTAAACGGTGAACAAGCGCGGTGGGAGACGCGCTAATCTGAAGGCGGACGCAACAATGATGACCCTCCGTAACGCGCGCTTGTTCACCGGTGCGATACTAGAAGCGTGATGAACGAAGAGTCTTCCGCTTTCGCCCAGTACCCGGCGCGCGCTGTCGTTGACCTCAGCGCCATTGCCGACAATCTGGCGGTGCTGAAACAATCTGCGCCGACGGCCATTCAGATGGCCGTTGTCAAGGCAGATGCCTACGGGCATGGAATTCTTCCCGTTGCGATGACTGCGCTTGAGGCAGGAGCTTCGTGGCTCGGTGTCGCGCAACTCGGTGAAGCACTCACTCTGCGATACGCGCTCGACGAAGCTGGAATAGCACGTGAGAAAGCGCCGATTCTGACGTGGATCGCCCCCTCGGGAGCTGACTGGGCGCAGGCGCTCGAAGCAGACTTGGATCTGTCGGTGTCCTGGACCTGGGTGCTGGCCCAGATCTGCGCGGCTGCACGCGAAACGGGTAAGAAGGCGCGCATTCACGTGAAGATCGATACGGGCATGTCGCGCGCGGGTTCGACGCTTGCGGATCTGCCGGCGCTTGCTTCGGCAGTGCGGATGGCCCGCGACGAGGGTCTTGTTGAGGTGATCGGCGCGTGGAGTCACCTGTCGCGCGCGGACGACCCCAGCGACGAGGGCAATGCATCGACCGCCTCGCATGTCCACATTTTCGAGGCCGGTTGCACAATTCTGGCGCAGGCTGGAATTAGGCCGGAACTTCGCCACCTGAGTGCCACATCAGGCATCCTCTGGCATCCCGAAGCGCACTACGACATGGTGCGCGCCGGCATCGGTATGTACGGACTGAGCCCCAACTCCGCCGTGGCGTCCGCATCTGACTTGGGGTTGCGTCCCGCGATGACCCTGCAAGCGCCACTGACCAGTGTCAAAGTGATCGAAGAGGACACCCCTGCTTCATATGGTGGCACGTGGCGTTCATCCTCGAGGCGTTGGGTTGGTCTGGTGCCCCTCGGATATGCCGACGGTATTCTGCGCGCCGGATCGAACGGTGCCCCCGTCCTTGTCAACACGGATAGGGAGTCGATTCGCACGCATATTGTGGGCCGAGTGTGTATGGACCAGTTCATCATCGACCTTGGCCCGGCATCGGGTGAGGCGGGTCTGCCGACTGGCCGCACCGAGAATGCGCCCGCACAGGTTGGCGACGGCGTCATCCTTTTCGGTGACCCGGCCACCGGTGCGCCACTGGCTGACGAATGGGCAAGCCAAGCCGGCACCATCAACTACGAAATCGTTGCCCGCTTGGGCGAACGCATCCCGCGCCTCTATATTGGCGCGGCTCGACGTGAGGAGAACTGTTCATGACCGCTGAACCCCAGTCGTTGGTGTCTGCTTCCGCTGATGAAACGCGGTGCCTCGGGCGCGCTTTGGGTGAAAACCTGCGTGCCGGCGATCTCATCATGTTGCGTGGCGGTCTGGGCGCGGGTAAGACGACGTTCACTCAAGGCGTGGGTGAAGGAATCGGGGTACGAGGCCGTGTGGCATCCCCGACGTTCATCGTGGCCCGCGTTCACCCGAACCTCGGCGACGGTCCTGACTTGATCCACGCCGACGCCTATCGCATCCGCGACCTCGAAGACCTCGAAACCCTGGACCTCGATTCTTCTCTGGCAGAGTCCGTGACCGTCGTCGAATGGGGCGAAGGTAAGACGGAAGCCCTGTCTGATGAGCGCCTCGAAATTGATGTCACGCGCAAGACCGGTGGTGAAGCTGCCCACGACGGAGATGCGATCGACCTTGAAACGATGGATGACGGCGAGCGCACCATTACGCTCCACCCGCACTCCAACCGCTGGGACGGCGTTCTCGACGCAGTCATGGCACGCGCCAGCGAGCTGATTGCCACCTTGGACGAAGACTGATTGGCAAGCCCCGCGTTTCTTGGGGGCGCCCGCTCCCGAAGCTCACATCGTGACTCGCTGATCCGACGAGTAGGATTACCCCTGTGATTGAACTGAGCCTTGATACCTCCGCCGCCACGATCGTTTCCGTCTTGAAAGACGGAAACGTGGTGGGACACGCTCACAACGAATCAACGCGTCACCACGCTGAATCGATCACCGAGCTTGTCCGCGAGGCACTCGGTCAAGCCGGTCTGCCGGTCGAGGCGAAGGACGCTGGTATTGAACGCGTGTTGGTTGGTACGGGTCCTGCACCGTTTACCGGTCTGCGCGCGGGCCTCGTCTCCGCGCGAGTGTTTGCGCTCGTGACAGGCGCGCCCGTCTACGGAGCCTCAAGCTTGGATGTCATTGCCCGCCAGGCACTCGACTTGCTTCCCCCGGACACCCACGTGTACGCCGTTTCTGATGCGCGCCGTAAGGAACTGTACTGGGGACACTACGTCGCAGAAGGTGCCGATGATGTGCGTCTGATCGGCCGCCTTGAGGTCGGCACGGCTCAGAGCCTGCTCAACTCGATGCATGATGCGGACGGTCTGATCATCAGCGCGGGTGAACTTCCCGCTCACTCCGTCGACTGCCTTGCCCCCGCGGGTAAGGGGCCGATCGTTGATGGAGATCCGGCAGTTCTGTCGCGTATTGTTTCTGCTCGTTTGGCCAGGGGTGAAGAAGACCGACTCGGCACCGAGCCGCTCTACCTGCGCCGTCCCGAGATTCACGGCCAGCCGATGGAGCGCATGTGACCGGCGTTCCGGTTGAGTTTCATCAGGCAAAGCCGGGGGATGAAGAGATCCTGGTTGCGCTTGAAGAAGCTCTTTTCCCGGAGGACCCATGGACGTGGGGAATGATCGCCGACGAGCTGGCCTCCCCGTTTTCCACCTACTACCTGGTGGCGCTCCCAGATGGCCCTGACCTGCAGGTTGTCGGCTACGGGGGAGTGAAAGTGGTGGGCGATGGCGCCGACATTATGACAATCGGCGTTTTCCCCCATGTACGAGGCCAGGGCCTGGGTAAACAGATCCTCGACCTGCTGGTATCTCGCGCACGTGAAGCTGGAGCGGACTACGTGTTCCTTGAAGTTCGCGAGTCGAATGAAGCTGCGCGACGCCTCTACGAACGCTCAGGTTTTATCGTCCTGGACCGCGTGAGGGGATATTTCAAGAATCCACTCGAAGACGGCATCGCCATGCGGTTGGATCTGACGAACTGAAAGTGTGGGTGGCCTCGTCCCTTCAATGTCGAGCGTGATGGTGGCGGAAGAGAGCACACAAGTAGGCGCGCACCTGCGTTTTACGACGGGTTTCTCAAAACTGTCATATGCCCGAAATTTGAAACAGGACGGTTAGGTAAAAGGCAGTCAACACTGCCTTGAAACGCTTGTCCTACGCGCACAAACAGCCCTCAAAACGCTAAGGATACCCCTAAGAATTTAGCTAAATTACGCGGAAAACTGAGCTGACAAAACGCTCATCTAGGACCAAGGGCGGACAACAGTCCTAAAACGCTCGAAGACGTGTGGATATTCTTGGGACATGGCCACTACAAATGTCGCAACGAAGAAGCGCCGCGCGTGGACCACCAGTGTTTTTATTAAGCAGCTGATGGCCATCTCGGGCTTCATTTTCGTCTTCTTCCTGCTGTTCCACTCCTACGGCAACCTCAAGATGTTCCTCGGTCAGGAAGCGTATGACCATTACGCACACTGGCTGAAGGAAGAGGCTTTCGTGCCGATCTTCCCGCACGGCGGATTCATCTGGGTATTCCGCGCCGCGATGCTCCTGATGCTTGTCATCCACGTGTACGCAGCTGCATACACGTGGAAGCGTTCGCGTCGCGCACGTTCGACCCGCTACGTCGTGAAGAAGTCCGTTACCGATTCGTACGCCGCGCGCACCATGCGCATGTCCGGCGTTCTGATCCTGTTCCTCTTCATCTTCCACATCCTGCACTTCACGACCGGCACTGTCCGCACGGGCTTCACCGCTGATTCGACACCTTACGAGCGCATGGTTGCATCGTTCAACTCGCCGCTGCTCGTCATCGTGTACGCAATCTTCGTCGGTCTTGCATGCATTCACGTTTCGCACGGCTTCTGGTCCATGTTCCAGACGCTCGGTTGGGTTCGCCCCGCGACTCGTAAGCCGATGATCGTCCTCTCCGGCCTCGTTGGCGCCATCATCTTCGTGATGTTCATGGCACCTCCGATCGCAATCGCCGCCGGATTCATCTCTTGAGGAAGCTGATTACTCATGACTGAAACCCTGATCAAGGGCCTCTACCGTGAAGGCGAGAAGATCGCTGACGCCAAGGCTCCTCTTGATGTGCCAATCGCCGAATGCTGGGAACAGCGTAAGTTCTCCGCCGCTCTGGTGAACCCGGCTAACCGTCGTAAGCTCCGTGTCATCATCGTAGGCACCGGCCTTGCGGGTGGCGCTGCTGCCGCTTCGCTCGGCGAAATGGGCTACAACGTCGACGTGTTCTTCTACCAGGACTCCGCTCGTCGCGCGCACTCTATTGCTGCGCAGGGTGGTATCAACGCTGCGAAGAACTACCGCAACGACAATGACTCCGTCTACCGCCTCTTCTACGACACGGTTAAGGGTGGTGATTACCGCGCCCGCGAAACCAACGTCTACCGTCTGGCAGAGGTCAGCGCGAACATCATCGACCAGTGCGTCGCACAGGGCGTTCCGTTCGCGCGCGAATACGGTGGTCTGCTCGACAACCGCTCCTTCGGTGGTGTCCAGGTCTCCCGTACGTTCTACGCGCGTGGCCAGACAGGTCAGCAGCTCCTGATCGGCGCCTACCAGGCGCTGGAACGTCAGGTTGCAGCCGGCACGGTCAAGGAATACTCGCGCCACGAAATGGTTGAGATCATCGTTTCCGATGGTCGCGCCCGTGGCATCGTCGCCCGTGACATGGCAACCGGCAAGCTGGAAACCTACGTCGCTGACGCAGTTGTCCTGGCAACCGGTGGTTACGGCAACGTCTTCTTCCTGTCGACCAACGCGATGGGGTGTAACGCCACCGCAATCTGGCGCGCATACCGCAAGGGTGCCTACTTCGGTAACCCCTGCTTTACGCAGATCCACCCGACCTGCATCCCGCAGCACGGCGATCAGCAGTCGAAGCTGACCCTCATGTCGGAGTCCCTCCGTAACGATGGTCGTATTTGGGTTCCCAAGAAGGCTGAAGACTGCGAAAAGGACCCGCGTCAGATCCCCGAAGAGGATCGCGACTACTACCTGGAGCGCATCTACCCGTCCTTCGGCAACCTGGTTCCCCGCGATATTGCATCGCGTCAGGCAAAGAACATGTGTGACGAAGGTCGTGGCGTCGGCCCGAAGATCGCCGGCGTCGCCCGCGGCGTCTACCTCGACTTCGCCGATGCGATCGAGCGCATGGGTGTGGCCGCCGTCTCTGCGAAGTACGGCAACCTGTTCGATATGTACGAGCGCATTACGGGCGACAACCCCTACGAGGTGCCGATGCGCATCTACCCGGCAGTCCACTACACCATGGGCGGGCTGTGGGTTGACTACGATCTCGAGTCCAACCTTCCCGGTCTGTACGTTGCTGGCGAAGCCAACTTCTCCGACCACGGCGCCAACCGCCTGGGTGCATCCGCGCTCATGCAGGGGCTGTCGGACGGCTACTTCGTCCTGCCGAACACAATCAACGATTACCTCTCCAAGTGCTTTAATCTGCCGAAGCTGGACGAATCGTCCGCTGACGTTGTCGAAGCTCTCTCTGTGGCTCAGAAGCGCATCGACACCCTGATGTCGATCAACGGTTCCCGCTCGGTTGATTCCTTCCACAAGGAACTCGGCCACATCATGTGGGAATACTGCGGTATGGAGCGCACCGAGGAAGGCCTGAAGAAGGCAATCAGTATGATTCGCGAACTTCGCAAAGACTACTGGCAGAACGTTCGCGTTCCTGGCAAATCCATTGGTGAGCTCAACCAGTCCCTCGAAAAGGCTGGTCGCGTTGCCGACTTCATGGAGCTTGGTGAACTCATGTGCATCGACGCTCTTCACCGCGAGGAATCCTGTGGCGGCCACTTCCGCGCCGAGTCACAGACCCCCGAAGGTGAAGCGCTTCGTGATGACGACAAGTTCCTGTACGTCGCCGCGTGGGAGTGGGGTGGCGAAGACCAGCCACCGATCCTCCACAAGGAAGACCTCATTTACAACAACATCGAGCTGAAGCAGCGGAGCTACAAGTGAACCTGACACTGAAGATCTGGCGCCAAGATGGTCCCGAGGACCGTGGCGCGATGCACGAGTACCAGGTGAAGGGAATCTCCGAGGAGTCGTCCTTCCTTGAAATGCTCGACGTCCTCAATGAGGAACTCTTCGCACGTGGTGAAGAACCCATCGCATTCGATTCTGACTGCCGTGAAGGCATCTGCGGTCAGTGTGGCATTGTCATCAACGGCATTGCCCACGGCCCAGAGGTCACCACGACCTGCCAGCTTCACATGCGTACTTTCCATGACGGTGACACCATCACCATTGAGCCGTGGCGTGCAGAAGCATTCCCGGTCATCAAGGACCTGGTTGTCAACCGTTCCGCACTGGACCGCATCATCCAGGCTGGTGGCTACATTTCGGTCAACACCGGTGCGGCCCCGGATGCTCACGCAACCCCGGTCCCGAAGCAGGACGCAGACCGCGCATTCGAAGCGGCTGCATGCATCGGCTGTGGCGCTTGCGTGGCAGCCTGCCCGAACGCTTCGGCGATGCTGTTCACCTCGGCTAAGGTGACACACCTCCAGCTTCTGCCCCAGGGCAAGCCGGAGAACTACAAGCGCGTTGTCAACATGCTCAACCAGATGGATGAAGAGGGCTTCGGCTCCTGCACCAACATCGGTGAGTGTGCTGCGGTCTGCCCGAAGCAGATCCCGCTTGACGTCATCTCCACGCTGAACCGTCAGCTCGGAAAGGCTGCTTTGAAGGGCATCTGATCCGGCTCGTGGCCTTTGCGGGGTCCCGGTGGTTTTCCACCGGGACCCCGCTTTCATTTATGTTTGCATGCATTACCGAGAGGGAGGTTGAAGAGTGGGTGTGTGCTGGCCTCGATTGTTATTCATTAGCAAGCGAGTTATTGTTACCCTCACAGGTGGTGAGTAAGGTAACACTTACGTATCAAATCAGTTGCTTTCGTAAGGGAACGACATGATAATCGAGAGGATTTCGGCGTGCATTTTGCCTTGCCCACAGTTCAAGAGGTTGTCTGTGAACATGAGCCGCTATGAATCGGAAGCGGCCACATTATCCCTTTCTATTTGCCTATTTCTTTAACTGCAGGTCTGTGTATTCCGGATGTTTCAACAGTTCGATCAACCACCTATTTCTAACTCGCGAGAATATACCTTTCACCTTTGCTTGCAGTAGCGCATACTTCAATCCCTGGGCATTTGCCCATACAACACAGAGAGGCTCGTGAAGATGCGAGCCACACGAAGAAGGAAAGCATATGAGAACTCGTACGAAAGCGTTGATCGGCGGATGTGCCAGCGCGGTGCTCGTCTTAGCTCCACTTGCTGCGCAGGCTACCCCCAATGCTGAGGTGCCTGAAAGTCCGGCGAAGACTGAAGAAAGCGTAAGCCCTGTTCTTTCTGAAGATAATGTGCTCCCTGTTGCGCCCGAATCTGGGAAGCCGGATACCCCAGCAGAAGAGAAGTCCGACTCTGGTGCTTTAGTCACCTCTTCTGAAACAGAATCAGCTCCTCAGCCAGCACGCGCAGGGGGAGACATTGTCACGCTCAACCTCTACACCCTCACTGACGTTCACGGGCATATCGAGCAAGTGAAGGACAAATCAGGAAAAGTCACAGAGGCCGGGCTTTCGGCGATGAGTTGCTATCTGAAGAAAGCACGCACCGATAACCCGAACTCCTCTTTTACTCTGCTTGGTGACAATATCGGAGCCTCTCCCTACACCTCTGGTTCATTGAAGGACAATCCGACGATCGCGGCCCTCAATACGCTTGATCCTCTCGCTTCTACCATTGGCAACCATGAATTCGACATGGGGCAAGCAGTGTTCAAACAGCGCGTCGATGGTTCGAACCCCGCTGAATACGTTCAGGTGGGATTCCCTTATCTTGGGGCCAACGTTCAGGGAATGGGGACTTGGGATTCAGGAACGAAACCCTATCTCGGTGACTACAAGGTTTGGGATTCTCCGGCGGGCGTCAAGGTCGCGTTCATCGGTGCCATTGCTGAGGATGTTCCTTCCAAGCTGAGCCCAGGGGTAACCGATGGACTCACGTTCACGAATCCGATCGAGAAGATCAATAGCCTTGCTGCTTCGCTCAAGTCTGATGGGGACGCACAGGTTGTCATCGCCATGCTTGATGATGATGTGAAAAACAACTATCCGAAGGTGTCTGCTGACGTTGATGGCATCATGGGTGGTGACACGCACGTCCCCTACGAGTTCGACAAGGTTGACTCTGTAGAGAAACTTGATTCTCAGAACTCGCTGCTTGCTGGTGTTGCTTCGGGCTCCTACACAGACAATCTCGGTCTGATTCGTATCAGCTACGACACTACGAATAATAAGGTAGTCAAGGCAGACGCTCAGATCATCTCCGCTGCAACAGTCGCTGATTGTGGAGATGACGCAGTGACACAGGCAATCGTTGACGACGCTGTCAGCAAGTCCGCACAAGCGGGCAATCGCGTTGTAGGTACAGGCTATCAACAGCGTTTCAATCGAGGAGTTTTCGCTGCTCCCGACAAGGATCCGGTTGCTGGCTCAAACCGTGGTATCGAATCGAGCCTCGGCGATTTCGTCGCTGACATGTTCAAGGATAAGATCACGACCACTTCGGGTAAGGGCGTAGATATCGGTGTCGTCGTTGCCGGTGACTTGCGTGCGGATCTAGTTCCGAACGAAGCAGGGGAAATTACCTACAAGCAAACATATGATGTCTTGCCGTGGTCGAACGAACTCGGCTATGTGACACTGACAGGTGCAGATTTCAAACTTGCGCTCGAGCAGCAGTGGAAGGCCCTCTCAGAGCAGAATTCTCGACCGCTTCTCAAGCTCAGCCTTTCTTCTAACGTTCACTACACCTATGATCCTCTCGCTGAGGTGGGACACCGTATCACCTCAGTGACTATCAATGGCGAGCCTCTTAATGACACAACGGAATACACGATCGGATCGAATTCTTACATCCTGACGGGTGGCGATTCCTTTGACGCGTTTAAGAAGGGCGCCTTTATGAATAGTGGCTATTTGGATCGGGATAAGTTCAATGAGTATCTCGGTGAGCATTCGAATAAGAATGTGGCTCCGCGTGCGCTGAAGTCCTCTATCGGTATCACCCTCCCTGAGGGGCCCGTTGAGAATGGTGCCACAGTTGACATTGCTCTGCGCGGGCTGTCCTTCTCTGAAGGTCCTTCGATCACAAAGAAGGTGCGAGTCGCGATTGGAGGGGAGGCTTCCGAAGAAAATGTTGATAATTCGCTCGTCGAAGCACACTCTTCAGATGAAAGTTCCGTGATCACTACCGATGGTGCGGGACGTGCGACTGTTTCTGTTGTTGCAAACGGTGCCTGTGAAGGTAAGGAATCCGGAGAAATCGTGGCAACTCCGGTTGTTGTCGAGACTGATTTCGGTCCGGTCATTGAAGCGTCTGCCGGTTTGACGATTCCGGTGAAATGTGGGGACGTTCCTGCCCCTGCATCGAAGCCACACAAGCAGCTTGCCAAGACTGGTGCAAATGATCTGCCTGCATTTCTCGGTACCGTTCTGCTGGGGGCCGGAGCAATGCTCGTGCTAGCCCGCAAGCGTCACTAACTCTGCTGAAAACAACCTCAAACCCTGAAGCACACGCTCCCCAGAAGTTGGATTGGTAGTTTCTTTCTTCTGGGGAGCTTGCCTGTGTTGATGTTGAACCGTCAGACGCGCATGTTCACCGAATTCGACTTGGGATCAAGCGTCGAACTGCGGATGGATGACCTTATCTCGCCGACTACTTAATGCAGAAGAGACTAGAATAAGAGCAGGTAAAACTGCTGGTCAGCGCCATTGTTCGGCGTCGATGCGGAAGGTGATTTCAATGGAGAAATTCGACGAAACAGGCCCGAACACTCACACTCGTCGCTACAAGGTTTCATCATCGATTGCTATCGGAGCAATGATTGTCTTCGCGATTCTGTCGATCCTGCTTCTGCTCGGCTTGGTGTTCGGCTCGGATGCAATCAAGGTCACCGCGGATAAAGCACTCCCCTGGTCGCTTGTTGCCTTCGCCGTTGCATGTGTTGCGATGATCGTTGCCAACAAGCGGACTCCACTGAAGGATGATGACCCCGTAGAAAACTCACAGTGATGGCGGTCCGTGCCACGGCGCAGATGTCACACATTTGGATTCACGGCCTCGTTCTTTGCCGGCATAAACTGGAAGGGTGAAGGAACCACTCATCCTCGGAATCGAATCCACCTGCGACGAAACTGGCATTGGTCTTGTGCGCGGGTGCGAACTGCTCGTCGACCGCACGGCCACATCGATGGATCAGTATGCCCGCTACGGTGGTATCATCCCAGAAATTGCGTCGCGCGCTCACCTTGAATCGTTTATCCCAACCTTGAATGCGGCGCTTGATGAAGCTGGCGTGACGCTTGATGACGTGGATGCGATTGCTGTTGCTGGTGGTCCGGGCCTCGTTGGTTCTTTGACGGTCGGTATTTGTGCTGCGAAGGCGCTTGCCTCGTCCCTTGGTAAGCCCCTGTACGGTGTGAACCACGTGATCGGCCATCTTGCTGTCGATAAGCTTGCTGACGGCCCGCTCCCTGAGCGCTTTATCGGTCTGGTTGTTTCCGGTGGTCACTCGAATATTTTGCTGGTTAACGACATTGCAACCGACGTTCAAGAACTGGGTGGCACGCTTGACGATGCTGCCGGCGAAGCCTTCGATAAGGTTGGACGCCTGCTCAATCTGCCTTACCCGGGTGGGCCGCACGTCGATCGGCTCTCCCAGGCTGGCGACGTGAATGCCATTAAGTTCCCGCGCGGTTTGTCCGGTGGCAAGGATAAAGAGCGTCACAAGTACGATTTCAGCTTTTCCGGTCTGAAGACCGCTGTTGCTCGCTACATAGAGGGTACCGAGGCTCGCGGTGAAGCTGTGAACGCTGAAGACGTGTGCGCAGGCTTCTCTGAGGCAGTGAATGACTCTCTGACCGCTAAAGCAGTGCGCGCGGCGTTGGACACGGGGTGCCAGACGATCGTTGTGGGTGGCGGTTTTTCTGCGAACTCTCGTCTGCGTGCGCTTCTTGCTGAGCGTGCTGAGGCTTCTGGGCTTGAGGTTCGCCTGCCCCCGTTGCGTTTCTGCACGGATAACGGTGCGCAGATCGCTGCGATGGGGTCGGAGCTTGTTCGCGCAGGTGTTGCTCCGTCGGATTGGAATTTCTCGCCAGATTCGGGCATGCCTCTGACGCAGACGTCAATGTTGCCTAGTGCCTGATCTTCCTCTTTGCTATCGGTTGCGCCTAATCACCACCGCGCTTGTTCACCGTTTGTGTGGGGTGAGGTCGCGCTTGTTCACCGTTCAGGTTGGCGCGTCGGTGGCGCGAAGACGTTAATTGACGAGGCCACTTACCGTCACATCACTGCGCATGTGTGCGCGGATCAGCTGACACGCGTTGCAATGATCGCGCGGTGACGTCCCTCGATGCGCGTGGCAATGACGACGCCGTCCTTATCGCCTGAGAGCTTGAGTGAACGCCTCAGTGTCGCAGGGTCAATGTCGGCGCCTCGCTTCTTGACTTCAATGCGTCCGATGCCAAGGCTTCGAAGAGCAGCGGAAATTGTTTTCGGTTTCAACGTGACGACATCTTCGACCTTGAACCAGCGGATGAATTCGCTCGGCGTTGCCTCAGTCGCACTCACATACGCGATCGACTCAGAGATCAGGTGTGCATCCAACTGGTCGGCGAGCGTTGAAATGAGCCCGGCTCGAATCACTGCATCGTCGGGTTCACCCAAGTAATCCGCCAGCTTCCCGACAGGGGTCGGGATAAGTGGAGCGTTTGCTGGGGCCTCGTGAATTGCGCGCAAGGTGAACGTCCGCGATCCCTTGATGACGCACGCAACCCGACCCGAGCCATCGTGGGCGAGCGGGCCAGTCCAAATTGCCGCCTCGACTATGGATCCATCGACGCTTGTCCACTGCACGCACGCGTCTTCAGGCAGAGCCGAATAGGTGATTCCGGGCGCGACTTTGATGCCAACGCGGGGAATTGCCTCGCGCCAGCCCAGTACCGTTGAAAGTGAGGGAGACCAGGATTCAGGATTCATGAGACGTCTGGATCCGCGTTTTGCTCCGGTGCGTCGTGCAGGATCAGCGAAGATGGCGTCGACGCCACGGTCGGCAAGCTCATGAATGTCAAGATCCAGGACATTCCCAAGTAACACGTCGCTGTCCGGGAAATCGCGCAGGTTGGTTGCTGCGCATGCGACGGCATCGGGATTCAGGTCGACGCTGAGCGTTTTTAATCCTAGGCCGGCAATCGCCAGCGAGTCACTACCAATCCCACATCCGAGGTCTGCGACGTAGGTTGCTCCGCTGTCCCGAAACCGCCCAGCGTGGTGTGCGGCGACATTGAGGCGCGTTGCCTGCTCCAGTCCGTCGCGCGTGAAAATCATATGGTTGGCAAATTCGCCGAACTTCGTGTGAGCGTGAACGCGCAGATCCAATTGGGTGAGGAGCGCTGACACGAGTGCCGGCTCGATCCCTTCTTTCCGTAAGAGCGCGTTCAAGTGTGCCTGGTCTGCTTCTGTTGTGTGCGGGAGGGCCTGCAGGCGGGTAAGCAGGTCCCACCCCTCGCGCGTCAGAACAGGATCGAGGGAAGAATTCACCCTCCGATTCTGCCACGGACCGCGCTTGTTCGACGTTTACGCACATCGTTGGGCATTTGCTTTCCCCGATTGAGTGCGCTTGTTCAGCGTTAGTGCGTCTGGATTTCAGATGTTGGGGACGAGGCCGCGCACATGAACTGGTTGCTTTTCTTGAACAAGCGCGGTGGTGGAGGTGGGTGGTTTGGTGAACAAGCGCGGTGGTGGAGGTGGGTGGTTTGGTGAACAAGCGCGGTGGGAAATCTGCTGAAAGTGAACTGTTTGGCACTCAGGTTGCTCGAGTGCCAGAGGCGGAATATGCTCATGCATGAAGCGGTGAAAACCGCGAAGCGATCCTGCCCCTGACCCCCGCGACGGCAGGGAAGGGATGACGGAAACTTTCAAGAAGAAAGGGAGCGACAGTGTCGATCTCCATCAAGCCCCTCGAAGACCGTATTGTTATCCAGCAGGTCGAGGCAGTTCAGACCACCGCCTCTGGCCTGGTTATCCCGGATACCGCCAAGGAAAAGCCACAGGAAGGCGAAGTTATCGCAGTCGGCCCTGGCCGCGTTGATGACAATGGAAACCGCGTTCCCGTCGACGTGAAGGTCGGCGACGTTGTGATTTATTCGCGCTACGGTGGTACCGAGGTCAAGTACGAAGGCAAGGAATACCAGATCCTCTCCGCACGCGACGTCCTCGCAATCGTTGAGCGCTGAACCTAGAGTTCACCACTGACAAACAGTGTGGGCCTGGCACCTCAGGTGCCAGGCCCACACTGTATCGAGAACAGCAAAGAACTACGCGGCGTTTGTTTCCGTCTCCTTTGTCCGACGAGGCCACGCGAACCACGCGGCGGCAATCACCAAGACAACAACTGTGATCATTGCCCACGTAGGAATCGTCGAACCGAACCGCATCAGAGACTGTTCCCACGAAGCCAAGGTCGTTGCTGAAATCAATCCCCCAAGTGGATTCGCGATGCCAGCGACCAGAAGCGCCGCGCCCAGCGCAACCAAAACGATGCCTGAGACGACGTTCGTCCACGTTGTATCGCGACCGAATAGTCGAAGGGGGCGGGGACGCAACCAGGTGCTTGAGGACAAATTCGTAGACTGCCACGCCAATGCGAGCACTGCCAGAGGAACAACCATGCCAGTGGCGTACAGAGCCATCAGAGCAGCGCCTGTTGCCGGCGAAGCTCCGATACCTGCGGCCACCAAAACGGCCCCTAGGATTGGCCCAGCGCAACCGATACCGGCAAAGCCATAGGTGAGCCCCAAAAGGTAGATCGACAGAGGATGAGTGCGATCACGTTCTTTGCGTACTCCCGCCGACGCCTTGCGATGGGGCGTGGGGATTTCAAGAGCGATAATCTCAACGATGCCAAGAATGATGATGATGAAGGCGCAGATGCGTGTGATCAGATCCAGGTGATCGCGCAGAGCTGATCCCGCCGCGCCGACAAGTACGCCCAAAGGCAGAAGAGAAGTCAGCAAACCCAGCCAGAAGATTCCGGTGCGCAGTAGCAGTGCAGAACGCGACTGGAATGCGTATGCGAAGAATGCTGGCAGGATCATCACCGAACAGGGGGCGAAGACCGTCAATACGCCACCGAGCAGGGCAGCCAATGGGGTCAAAGTCATGAACGGGCGGCCTCCGCCTGAAGTTCAATCGTTGTGCGCACATACTCGTAATCGCGGTAGCCCGAAATGTAGGTGTCCCCAATGAACATGAAAGGTGTGCCGGTGATGCCGATGGAGTAGGCTTCCTTCTTCGCGTTGGCGACAGCCTGAACGGTTTCGGCCGCATTCATCGTGGCGCGGAAGGTGTCGATGTCTGAAACGCCAGCTTGTTCAGCGAATGCGACGAGAGATTCCTCGGTGTATTCCGGGTGTTCGTGTTCGTTGGTTGCCTGATACAGCAGGTCGTGGAATTCCCAGAACTTGCCCTGATCGGCTGCCGCACGTCCCGCTTGAGCTGCTAAGGGGGACGTGGGGGTGATCTGTGCCAGGTCGCGCCATTCGATGCGAAGAGTTCCGTCTTCGATCAGATCGGCAAGTTGGGGTTCGATTTTTTTAGCAAACAGCGTGCAGTAGGGGCAGGAGAAGTCAGAGAAGAGTGTGAGGACAACCGGAGCGCCCAGAGCGCCTTTGGCCTGATTGTCGTTGGCGTCGCGCTTGGGTGCGGATCGAATGATTGCAAGGAGCTCTGCGTTCTTCTCACTGGGTGCTGCGACGTTCGGGTCAACGTCGGCGGCCGCCGCGGCAGCGGACGAGGCTCCTGGCGTCGCTGATGCAGATTGGGCAGATTGAGTGTGCGTCGAGTCTGACGATTGCGCTGATGCTGCCGAATCTGCTTGCTTGTTTCCACTAGTTGTCCAAATGCTGACGGCAAGGACGAATGCTGCAATGATGATGAGTGCGATCGAAATGATGAGCGATCGGGATTTACGGCGTGGCTGGGATGAAACAACTGGTGATGTCACGACTTCGCTTCCGATTGGTTGTTGGGGAATAGTGAAAACTATCGATGATTCTTTAGTGTGGCATGAGAAGTGAAGAGGCGTCGCGCTATGTGCGCGACGCCTCTGTAAGACTGGGGTAGATTACGACGCTCGACGCTGACGATGCGATGAACGTATTTCTTCGCGTCGTTCTTCTTCTGTCATTCCGCCCCAGATGCCGTAGGGCTCTTGTGATGCCAGCGCGTATTCGCGGCACTGGTCGATCACGGGGCATGTTGCGCAGATTGCCTTTGCGTTTGCTGCGCGACGGCGACGCGTTGAACCGCGTTCGCCTTCAGGGTGGAAGAAGAGCTCGGTGTCGAGGTCACGGCATGCGCCGTCGTACTGCCAATCCCAAGCGTCGATCATTGGGCCGGGGAGACGTGAAACGTCAGACATGTGTACCTCTCATTCGGTGACTGCCAGTCGAAGTACTTCTTCGCGAGCAGCCTCCATCAGTTTAGATATTGTTCGTAAGTTGTTCAAGACCCGTTCATACATTCTTAGTTATTTCTCAGAAAAGGCAATAAACCTGAGAAAAATCTGAATATATCGCTACAAAACATGCGGAATGCCATGAAGAAGATTTGTCTCACTTACTTGACACATCTTCTTCGCTCCGGTGGCGAAAGCTCGCTCTTCGGTGAACAATCGTTGTAGGGGTGAACAACGTTGAATAAAAACGTTGGTAGCTGGCGAGCGGAAAGGAAACGACATGCCTCGCGCACATCTTGCGTCTTCAGCTGATTCAGGCGTCGATGCTCCGCTGACAGTGACTGCTGTTTCCGTTCGTCTCGGAATCTCCCCCTCGACTCTTCGCACCTGGGAACGACGCTATGGTCTTGGCCCAGATGAACGCCAAGCAGGAACTCATCGTCGCTATCGTGCCAGCGATGTTGCGCGTTTGACCGCGATGGTTGACCTTGTGCATCAGGGGGTTTCTCCCGCAGATGCTGCCGCTACCGTGTTGGCGACGGCCCCTGCGCGTTCACGTCAAGAAGACCTGCCCGTTCCTCATACGGTTTCTGAACTACTGAATTGTGTATCAGCCTGCCACGGGCATCAGCTGAAGAATGTCCTTCGTTCCGCGGTGGGCGACGAGGGGCTTGTTCATACTTGGAGTCGCTTAGTCAGCCCAGCGCTCGACACCTTGCGTGCCTCCACATGCGGGCAGAAACCTGGATGTGCGCCGTCTACGATTCTTCAAAACGCTTTCCTTGATGTGCTTGCTCAGTTTGCTAGCGAGTGCGTTTCTCCTCAGACAGCCCCGGGGGCTGTTGTTGTTCTTACGGACGTTGTCCACGAGCTGGGAGCGCACGTTCTTGGTGTTGCTCTTGGCTGGTACGGCATCGATGTGCGCGTCGTTTCGACTGCGACAGTTGATGATCAGGGAGCGTGTGCTCGCGTTGCGCTTCATACCGAAGAACGCCCGGTCGTGTTGGCTATTGTCATGGGTTCTGGAGCAACCTGCGAGAAATTTATTCATGGTCTTACTACTGATCTTGACCTTGATGTCATGCTGGTTGGCGCGGATGCTCCGAAGGTCGTTGATGAGCGCGTCCTGCGCGTGCGCACAATTGCTGCCGGCGTAGAAGAAACTCTTGCGGTACTTGCGCCCGGTGTTGATCTTTCCTCGGTTGTGTCTTAACAAGTCCCATAGAACCTCTCATCGAAACTTGAGGCAGTGATACCTTTATCGGTGTTACGCACATCTTTTGACCGGGAGTGACAATGAAGACCCCCTGGAATGATTCCGCTCTTATCGGCGCTTTTGATGCTGATTTCTCTGCGCTTGTTGAGTTCGCTTCAGCTTCAGCGTGCCCTGCTGGCTTCGGTTATCTGGATGCCGATGGTGCTATTACAGAGTCCAAGGGCGTTGAGCTGTGGATTACGTGTCGAATGACGTACGTGTTTGCACTTGCTGAGATGCGTGGTGTCCAGGGAGTGTCTGGTCTTGTCGAGCACGGGCTTGATGCGCTGTCCACCTCGTTGCATGACGATGAATACGGCGGGTGGTTCTCCGCTCTGGATGCGACTGGGGAACATGCTCGCCCGGTTGAGCCGATCCGCAAGGAAGCCTATGCGCACGCGTTCGTGATTCTCGCGACTGCCGCTTCCTATTTGGCTGGGCATGAACGAGGCCGGGCGTTGCTTGATGAAGCGCTTGCCGATCAGGATGCGCACTGGTGGGAACCGTCGTATGGGCGCGTCGCGAACTCGTGGAACCGCGACTGGAGCGAGTGTGAAGAATATCGAGGTCTGAACGCGAATATGCACACGGTCGAGGCGTATCTTGCTGCCTTCGATGCGACGGGTGAACGACGTTGGTTGGATCGTGCGCGCGAAATGATGCGTTTTGTTGCCGATCTTGGTGCTCGCTTTGGTTGGCGCTTGCCTGAGCACTTCGATAAAAACTGGGTTGTTTGTCCCGAGATGTTCATTGAAAATCCCGCTGATCCTTTCCGTCCTTACGGTGCAACTCCGGGACACGGGTTTGAGTGGGCGCGTTTGATCCTGCATGGTCGAGCCTCACTCATTGCGTGCGGGGATACTCCGAGTGAATGGATGTATGACGTTGCGCATTGCCTTGTTGATCGAGCGGATGAGGATGGTTGGGACAGCGAAAAGGGTGGGATCGTTTACACGACGGACTTTGATGGAAAGACTGTTGTGGATACTCGCATGCACTGGGTTGCTTGCGAAGCTGTGAATGCAACGCTCGCTCTGGGTAAAGTCAGTGAAGAACTAGGTAATGATGACGACGTCATGGTCCAGTCGGAGCGTTTCGCTCGCTATGTGGCGTGGGCGGATCAGGTCATTCATGCTGGCCCGGGACGCTGGATCCATGAAGTCGACGCAGATGGACACGAGAGTGAAACTGTCTGGGCAGGCAAGGCTGATGCCTACCATGTCGGTCAGATGTTGCTGTTGCCTCGTATTGGCTTGTATCCGGGATTCGCGGCGGCATTAGCGCAGGTGAGGGCACACGACCACTCGGAATTGTGAGGTTCGTCCGAAGTTTTTATCCGGCTTGAGCCACAGCCTAGACTTGGCTCATGGGAGACTTTTTAGAGCATGATCCGTTCTCACTGACTGGCCTTACTTACGATGACGTTCTTCTGCTCCCAGAGCTGACTGACGTCGTTCCATCCACTGTTGACACTACGTCGCGGCTGACGAAGAAAATTACCCTGCGTGTTCCGTTGCTTTCTGCAGCAATGGATACTGTGACTGAAGCTCGTATGGCGATTGCCATGGCTCGTCAGGGTGGTATTGGCATCCTTCACCGCAATCTTTCGATTGAAGAACAAGCGCAGCATGTTCGTCAGGTGAAGCGCTCCGAATCTGGAATGGTTGAAGATCCTGTGACTGTTGGTCCCGATGCGACCATCGAACAGCTTGATGAGCTTTGCGGTCACTATCGTGTGTCTGGTCTTCCTGTTGTTGACGAAGAAAATGGTCTTGTTGGCATCATCACGAACCGTGACCTGCGTTTTGTCCCTGAATCCCAGTGGGCAACGCTGAAGGTTCGCGATTGCATGACCCCGCGCGAGGATCTTGTTGTGGGTCAGGTTGGTATTTCTCGTGAAGATGCGAAGGCTTTGCTGGCTGAGCATCGAGTGGAGAAGCTTCCGATTATTGACGAGAATAATAGGTTGACCGGCTTGATCACGGTCAAGGACTTCGTGAAGACCGAGCAGTACCCGAACGCGACGAAGGATGACCGTGGTCGTCTGGTTGTCGGCGCTGCTGTTGGTTATTGGGGTGATACGTGGGAACGTGCAACCGCGCTCGCTGAAGCAGGTGTTGACGTTCTTGTTGTTGATACGGCTAACGGTGGCGCCCAGCTTGCGCTGGATATGATTCGCCGTATTAAGGCGGATCCGTTGTTCGCTGGCGTTCAGATCATCGGTGGCAATGTCGCAACCACTGAAGGTGCTCAAGCGCTGATTGATGCCGGTGTCGATGCGGTGAAGGTTGGTGTTGGCCCGGGCTCGATTTGCACCACCCGAGTGGTTGCTGGCGTGGGCGTCCCGCAGATTACTGCAATTTACTTGGCTGCTAAAGCGTGTAAGCCCGCCGGTGTTCCGCTGATCGCTGACGGTGGTCTGCAGTACTCGGGTGATATCGGTAAGGCTCTTGTGGCCGGTGCTGATACGGTCATGCTCGGCTCGCTTCTGGCCGGCTGTGAAGAGTCCCCGGGTGAGGTTGTCTTCACGAACGGTAAGCAGTACAAGCGTTACCGTGGTATGGGATCGCTGGGCGCAATGAGTTCGCGTGGTCGCAAGTCCTACTCGAAGGACCGCTACTTCCAGGCCGATGTCACCAGTGATGACAAGATCGTTCCAGAAGGTATTGAAGGGCAGGTTCCGTTCACTGGTTCACTTGCCTCGGTGATTTACCAGCTTGTTGGTGGCCTGCATCAGACGATGTTCTATCTGGGTGCTTCGTCGATCGAGGAGATCAAGAAGAATGGTCGCTTTGTTCGAATCACATCTGCAGGTCTGCGCGAATCTCATCCGCACGATGTGCAGATGACCAGCGAGGCTCCGAACTACCATTCGTCAGGGTCTTCTCGCTGATAAACGTTTGACAGGTATTGACCCTCGTCGCAGGCGGTTTCACGCATGCGACGGGGGTCCTATTTTTGTGCCAAAATGGGCATTAATCTGAACCTGTCGGAACATGTTTTCACACTGTTGAAAAGGGGATCGCGCACATGCTCATCCTGATCGATTATGCAAACGTCGAAGCAATTGAACAGACACTGTCCTACCTTCCGATTGACGGTGTTACGACTAACCCGACCATCTTGTACCGCGAGGGCAAAGAGCCTTTGGATGTTCTGCATAAGATCCAAGATTTGCTGCCCTATGGGTCGCAGTTGCATGTTCAGATCGTGTCGGAACGAGCCGACGATATGGTTGCCGAAGCGCGTGCTCTGCGGGAAGAAATTGGTGGCAACCTATTTGTGAAGCTTCCTGTCACTCGCGACGGCTTCGCGGCAATTCCTCGCATTGTCGCAGAGGGCATGCAGGTGACGGCAACAGGCATTCACTCTTCGATGCAGGGATTCATGGCAGCAAAGGCTGGTGCCCGCTATGTTGCTCCCTACGTGAACCGCATGGATAACTACGGCATTGATGGTGTTCGCGTTGCTAGCGAAATCCACCGCACGCTGAAGTCGTATGGGATGGAAGCTGATGTTTTAGCTGCGTCCTTCAAGAACTCTGAACAGGTTCTTGAACTGGTCCGCCAGGGCGTTGGTGCTATCACTGCTGCCCCCGAGGTTCTTGCGGCACTGATTAAGAATCCCGCAACCGATGCGGCGATCGCTGAACAGAACAAGCACTTCAGCCTTCTGGTCGGTGAGAAGCGCACATGGAAAGACCTGATCGATACCAAGTGACGTCACAGTGGTGGTCAGCGCTTAGCGCTGACCACCACGCGTCCAATCAGTCCCACCTATGGGACGAAGTCGCGCCCGCACATGGAAGTTACAGCGCGCTGAAGACTGGTGACCCGATAGCAACAAGGGCGTTCTATTGGGTCATCGACCTCTTTCATTAACCGACCCGTTTAATGATGGGGATGCTAACCCCTTCAGCTATTGAGAGCCCTTTGTGGCCACTGGGAATCAATCTGCTGGGGTTTACCCTGACGTGCAAAGTAGGTTTCAAGACCCTGAGCCCATTCTTTAAAAGCGCTGGCCTGCAATGCCATCAACGCATGAGCACTGCTTAGCGTGAGCGGAGCGCCAAACGCCTGGGCAATCTTCGCCAACACGTCTAATGTCATCGAAACGTCAACTTCTGCCGTGTGAGCATTCGGATCCGGATCCACACCGTAGTGCGGTGCCATGGTGGTCAGGGTTCGCTTTCCCTTCCGGTACTTATCGAAGTGACGATCAAGGACGATCGGATCAAGAATGAGTCCAACAGGGCCACCAAGGCGTTCTTCCAAAGTCTGCAGACCATGGCGAGTGAGCTCGGCATTCATCAACGTAATATCGAACGCCGCATTGAAGACAACAACAGGGAATCCGCGTTGCCAGTGCGCAACCAAAGAATCAGCAACCTCATTTAAAACCTCGGAAATATTCCGTCCCTGGGTTTGAGCTTTTTCGTTGGAAATCCCGTGAATAGCGCTGGCGCTTTCAGGGATCTCTACCCCGGGATTAGCTAGCCATGTGACAACTTCGTCAGGGCCAGACGGGTTGATACCCCCGCGTCGCAAAACAAGCGCAGCAGTGACAAGGCGATCCGAAAGAGGATTTGTGCCGGTTGTCTCTGTGTCGAAACCAAGCCAAGGCTGATCAATCCAAGAAGTGTTTTCATTCATGGAACTAGTGTCGCCTAAACCATGGAGAAACAAAATGGCAATCATCAGGTCGGCGAAGCCGGCCTCGTCGATTACCTCATCGCACCCACGCTGCAATCATCAACAAAAGCGCATGTCAGCGCCCCAAAGTGGTTAGTATCAAGTCGTGAGCAACGAAGTTGAAATTGGTCGTGGAAAGCGTGCGCGACGCGCTTACAGTCTGGACGATATTGCCCTGGTTCCCTCAAGGCGCACTCGCGATCCCGAAGATGTGAACGTCGGCTGGCAAATCGACGCCTACCACGTCGATATTCCGATCATGGCTGCCCCCATGGACTCGGTCATGAGCCCCGAAACAGCAATCGCATTCGGAAAACTCGGCGGGTTGGGTGTTCTAGATCTGGACGGTCTATGGACGCGCTACGAAGATCCGGAGCCGCTTCTCGAAGAAATCTCCCATCTTGGAGAAGACGAGTCTATTGCGCGACTCCAACAGATCTATTCGGAACCAATTAAGCCGTCGCTTATCACTGCTCGCCTCGCTCAACTTCGGCAAGCCGGCGTAGTTGTTGCAGGTAAGTTGTCGCCTCAGCGTACCCAAAAGTACTGGCGAGCAGTCGTCGATGCGGGCGTGGACCTTTTCGTCATCCGAGGCTCAACAGTCTCTGCAGAACATGTTTCCAGCCGATCTGAGCCCCTCAACCTCAAGCGGTTCATCTATGAACTCGACGTCCCCGTCATTGTTGGTGGAGTCTGCACGAATACGGCAGCGTTGCATCTGATGCGCACGGGTGCCGCCGGTGTTCTTGTCGGATTTGGCGGGGGAGCGGCACACTCGACCCGTCAATCGCTCGGCGTGCACGCCCCGATGGCAACAGCAATCGCCGATGTGGCCGCTGCGCGTCGCGATTACATGGATGAATCCGGAGGACGCTACGTTCACGTCATTGCTGACGGTGGCATCGGGCGTTCTGGTGATTTATCGCGCGCCATCGCCTGTGGTGCGGATGCGGTCATGCTGGGTGCCGCTCTGGCTCGCGCGGAAGAAGCGCCCGGGCGCGGTTGGCATTGGGGTTCCGAGGCCACGCACCCAGACATGCCTCGCGGTCAGCGTGTTCACGTAGGCACATCCGGAAGCCTGCAGCAGATTCTCTACGGTCCTTCGACGCGTGCAGACGGTTCCCTGAACTTTGTTGGTGCCCTGAAGAGAACCATGGCATCGACCGGCTATTCGGAAGTCAAAGACTTGCAGAAGGTGGATGTGGTGGTCTCGCCCTATCAGCCAAGCGGTCACTGATTTATCTGTTTTGTCCGTTTGCGCTCACTTGTAGCGCCTGGTTCTGCCAAGCGTCAGATGCGCTACGCTCCGGGGCAGTTTCGCGTGTAAACGTGAGGCTGGCCCGGCCTCGTGAATCATTGGAAAGCCGGTTTTTGATAGGCTCAATGAATCACGCGCCAACATGTCCACCGCGGCTCTCCCCACGATGGTCAAGCGCTCACAATCCTAACCAGCTGAGGAATCAATGCGCACTCACCTTCAGCGTGCAACCGCGATCATGGTGGCGAGCGGCGGAATCATATTGGCGCTTGCCGGGTGCCAGCTGATCATCCTGTCGGGTTCGAACATCGATCAGCAGGCAGAAGCCCTCGCAGATGAGTTCGACCAGACCAAGTTCGTGCTGGTCGATGCGCAGGACTACCGCAACGTGACCGAGCCGGAGCCCACGCAATACGCAGTGAATCTACGCACCATCGTTTTTAACACCCTGTACCCCAGCTATATTGCCGGATATCTTGCAGCGGGAACGACAAGCACAGGAACCGTCGGCGTCAACGCTGATGAGACCTTCAACGAACGCTGGCAGAGAATGGGGATCCTCGCCGTCGAAATGGAATCCGCGGGTCTGTACGCCACCGCCGCGCACGCCGAAGTCGAAGCGCTCGGCATGTTCACCGTCTTGGCTTCGCTCGTCCCGGGCGAAGCCACAACCGAAAAGGAACGCGAGACAGCGTTCACCCCGATGATGGAACTCGCGCTACCCTGGCGCAGATCTGAGGAAGGCACCACCATGAAGAAGACTGAAGTCGCCCAGATGATCGACCACACCCTCCTCAAGCCCGAGGCGACCGCCGCCGATGTCGCGGCCCTCGTCGCCCAGGGCGCCGAGCTTGGCACCTACTCGGTGTGCGTCTCGCCCTCCATGCTGCCCCTCGAGACCCCCGAGGGCCTCATGGTCGCCTGCGTCGCGGGCTTCCCCTCGGGCGCTGTCAAGCCTGAGATCAAGGCCGCCGAGGCCACGCGCGCCGTTGAGGACGGCGCCGACGAAGTCGACATGGTCATCAACATCGCCCTCGTGAAAGAAGGCCGTGAGGCTGAGCTCGAAGCTGAGATCCGCGCCGTGCGCGACGCCGTCCCCGCTCCACGCGTCCTCAAGGTCATCATTGAGTCCGCTGCTCTGACCGATGAGGAGATCGTCATGGCCTGCCGCGCCTCCGAGAACGCGGGGGCCGACTTCGTGAAGACCTCCACCGGCTTCCACCCCGCCGGTGGCGCCTCGGTGCACGCCGTTAAGCTCATGCGCGAAACGGTCGGCGACCGCCTTGGCGTCAAGGCTTCGGGCGGGATCCGCGATGCCACGACCGCGCTCGCCATGATTGAGGCCGGAGCCTCGCGTCTCGGCGTATCTGCGACGGTCGCGATCCTCGAGGGGATCGAAGAGTGAGACGATGAACGATCAGCTTCTCGCGACGGCCCGCGAATGGGCCACCCATGATCCGGACGGCCAGACCTCCTCAGCGCTCCTCGCTTCCGTCGAGGCCGCTTCGGCGGGTGACGAGGGCGCCCTGGCCGAACTGCGGGCCGCGATGAACGGGCCCCTTGAGTTCGGCACCGCGGGTCTGCGCGGCGAGATTGGCCCGGGTGAATCTCGGATGAACCTCGCCGTCGTCATCCGTGCGACCGCGGGCCTCGCCGCCTACCTCAAGACGCAAACCGAGCGCGAACCTCGCGTCGTCATCGGTTGCGACGCCCGGCACGGCTCCGTCGATTTCGCCCGTGCGGCCGCGCGCGTTGTGTCGGCGGCGGGCTGCCGGGCTCTGGCCCTCCCCGTCTCGCACCCCACCCCGCTCACCTCCTTCGCGGTGCGCGCCCTCGACGCCGACGCGGGCATCATGATCACCGCTTCGCACAACCCCGCCAAGGACAATGGCTACAAGGTCTACCTCGGCGGAAGCATCGTCACCGACGCCGGTCAGGGCGCCCTGATCGTGCCTCCGCACGACGCTGGCATCGCCACCGCCATCGCGGCAGCCGCCCCGGCCGACGAGGTCCCCCAGGACGAGGAGCGCATTGAGCAGGTCGATCCGCGCGACGACTACGTTGCAGTCGCCGCGGCCTTGGCCGCCGGCGACCACCGGGGAGACCTCAAGATCACCCTGACCGCGATGCACGGCGTCGGCGGAGCGCTCACCGAGCGCGTCCTCAAGGAGGCGGGTTTTACCCGGGTGTCGCTCGTCGCCGAGCAGGCGGCGCCCGACCCCGATTTCCCGACCGTCTCCTTCCCGAACCCGGAGGAGCCCGGCGCCCTCGATCTGGCGATGGCGCATGCGCGCGAGCACGGCTCGGACCTCATTATCGCAGTCGACCCCGACGCCGATCGTTGCGCCCTCGCCATTCCGGACGAGGCCTCGGCGAGCGGATGGCGTCAGCTCACCGGCGACGAGACCGGTTCGATCCTCGGCGAGTTCCTGGCCGGGCGGGCCCCGAAGGGCGGGGTCTTCGCCAACTCGATCGTGTCGAGCCGCCAGCTCGAGCGGATCGCCCTGGCGCACGGCCTCGACTACCGCCACACCCTCACGGGATTCAAGTGGATCGCCCGCACCCCGGGCATCGTCTTCGGCTACGAGGAGGCCATCGGCTTCTGCCCCGATCCCGAGCACGTGTGCGACAAGGACGGCATCTCGACCTCGGTCGTCGCCGCCTCCCTGTTCGCCGAGCTTAAGGCGCAGGGCCACACCGGCCAGGACGAGCTCGAGCGAATGGCTCGCGCCTACGGCTGCTACGTGACGATGCCGCTCACCTTCCGCGTCGAGAATCTCGGTCTCATCGCCGAGGGCATGGATCGTCTGCGCGGGAACCCGCCGTCGCAGCTCGCGGGCTCGTCGGTCGTCTCCGTCGTCGACATGTCTCAGGGGTGGGACGGCCTGCCGGGTACGAACGCGATCATGGTCACCACTGAGGCGAACGACCGCGTCATCGCTCGGCCGTCCGGCACCGAGCCGAAGCTCAAGTGCTACCTTGAGGTCATTCTCGATGCTCCAGGTGGCGGAGAAGTGCCGTGGGACGAGGCTCGGGCGAGACTCGAAACCATCAAGGCCGAGTTCGCGCTCGCGATCGGAATTTAGTCCCGACCGCGCTTGTTCACCGACTTACTTGCTGAGGACTTCGCTTGTTCACCGCCGACGGTGATGTCATTCCCCTCTGAGGTTGATTGAGTGGTCAACAAGCGCGCACTTGAACCGGAAGGAACGTGAACAAGCGCGCATTTGCCGCAGCCCATTTTCATGCTCGTCGGTTTTCGCTCCGCCCGTGAACAAGCGCGAGGTAGGGCGTGGCGACAGCCTCGTTCATCTCAATCACGAAGCCGACACGCCACTGCCGGCGGACACCACGCAACCGCGATGCCCGCCGGCAGAAACACAATCAGCACATGCCGGGGCGCTTGCCGATCGTCAGTGTGACCTCCTGCGTGCCCGCGAAAAAGTCGTTGCCTTTGTCGTCGACGACGATGAAGGCTGGGAAGTCTTCGATTTCGATCTTCCACACGGCTTCCATGCCGAGCTCCGGGTATTCAAGAAGTTCGACCTTCTTGATGCAGTTTGCGGCCAGTTCAGCAGCCGGACCACCGATTGAGCCGAGGTAGAAACCGCCGTGCTTGTGGCAGGCGTCGGTGACCTGCTTGGAGCGGTTGCCCTTCGCGACCATGATCATGGATCCGCCGAGCGCCTGGAACTGATCCACGTAGGAGTCCATGCGGCCCGCGGTCGTCGGGCCGAAGGAGCCGGACGGCATACCTTCCGGAGTCTTCGCTGGGCCCGCGTAGTAGACGGGGTGCTTGAGCATGTATTCCGGCATCGGCTCGCCGTTTTCGATGCGCTCGCGGATCTTCGCGTGGGCGATATCGCGGGCAACGATCATCGTGCCGTTCAAGGACAGGCGCGTCTTCACCGGGTACTTCGACAGTTCGGCAAGGATTTCGCTCATCGGGCGGTCGAGGTCGATCGACACGGCGCCGGTGTCTTCGCCCAGCTCAGACGGGTCGGTTGCCGGCAGGAAACGGCCGGGGTTGAAGTCGAGCTGCTCCAAGAAGACACCCTCGGGCGTGATCTTTGCCTTTGCCTGGCGGTCAGCTGAGCAGGATACCGCGATGGCGACCGGTAGGGATGCGCCGTGGCGAGGGAGGCGAATGACGCGGACGTCGTGGCAGAAGTACTTGCCGCCGAACTGGGCGCCGATGCCCATCTGCTGGGTCAGCTTGAAGACCTCGTCTTCCATCTCGACATCGCGGAAACCGTGCGCCAGTTCCGAACCGGTGGTCGGTAGCGTATCGAGGTAGTGAGCGGACGCGTACTTCGCGGTCTTGAGCGCGTATTCAGCGGAGGTGCCACCGATGACGATCGCCAAGTGGTACGGCGGGCATGCTGCGGTGCCGAGGGAACGAATCTTTTCTTCCAGGAACTGCATCATGTGTTCCGGATCAAGGATTGCCTTCGTCATCTGGTACAGGTACGACTTGTTTGCGCTACCGCCACCCTTAGCCATGAACAGGAAGTGGTAGTCGAGCTCGTGACCGACCTGCGTGTCCGCGTAGAGTTCGATCTGCGCCGGCAGGTTGCAGCCCGTGTTCTTCTCTTCGTACATGGTGATCGGAGCGTTCTGTGAGTAACGCAGGTTGAGCTCGGTGTAGGCGTCGTAGACACCGTGCGCCAGGGGCTTGCCGTCCACACCTTCGGTGATGACGCGCTGGCCACGTTCGCCCTTGATGATGGCCGTGCCCGTGTCCTGACACATCGGCAGAACGCCTGCGGAGGCAACGTTTGCGTTCTTCAGTAGGTCGAGTGCGACGAAGCGGTCGTTTGCGGATGCTTCCGGGTCTTCGAGGATCTTCGCCAGCTGTTCGAGGTGCGCGGTGCGCAGGTAGTACGAGATGTCGTGGTACGCGGTTTTCGCCAGTAGTTCGAGTGCGCTGGGGGCAACCTTGAGGAACTGTGTTCCGTCAGGGCCTTCAACGGTTTCGACGCCTTCGGTGGTGAGCAGACGGTACTCGGTTGTGTCTTCACCCAGCGGCAGCATGTCTTCGTAGAAGAACTCGGTCATTAGGACTCCTTGGAAGGGAATGTGTCAGTCAGTAGATCTGGCAGTTTCCGTGTGCTGGATTGCGCCCAGAAAACGCCGTGTTCGTCCCCACGCTATTGCGCGCTTGTTCACCAATTCGGGACCGTTGTCCCGTTTGAAAGCGTCAGATCTTTTGGTGTTTTTCTCGCCTTTTATTTTTCGCAAGCTGGTGCGAATAATTCGGTGACGTGCACTGATGAATTCACGAGGCCGCGCCCACATTCCTCGTGTCTTTCCTTGTCTGTGGCGCGGATTTGCGACGCTTAACGGGCTACGTATTTTGCGGATATCTCTACGGTTTGCCTAACCTTTCCTGCCTGATTGGAGGGGTGAAGCGACGAACAAGCGTGGTAGAAGAGCGGGTGGTGGTGAACAAGCGCGGTAAAAGAGCAGGTGGTGGTGAACAAGCGTGGTAGAAGAGCGGGTGGTGGTGAACAAGCGCGGTAAAAGAGCAGGTGGACAAGCTGGGTCGCCTCGAAGCCAGCCTGTTCTTCATCGCTTTCGTCCGTGATCCTTCGACGAACTTCATTCCGATCCTGTCGAAAATGGTGAACGACCAGATGACGGAGTACCTCCAGCACATCGCGACCGGCATGTACTTTGTGTTGCCGGGCGTGAAGGATTCCGACACCTACGTGGGTGAGAAGCTGTTCGCCTGAGCGAAAAGTTTCAATGTGGCGCGGTCGTGTTGTCTTCGACGAGGCCGCGCCTCCTTTATTTTCGCTACCTTGCTCGACCGTGCTTGTTCACCGTTTGCTTAGCTTGCGGTCGCGCTTGTTCACCGTTTGCTTAGCTTGCGGTCGCGCTTGTTCAGCGAGCGCCTACAAGCAAATCAGGGAGACACCTGATTGAAGCGAGCCCGAATCCTTGGATAGTGTTCGAGTATGTCTAGCTCGGCCTCGTTTACCCCGAAGAACTCTGTCCGCTATCCCGCGCCGGATCTTGCACGCGGCTTCATGCTGATTCTGATCGCGGTCGCAAACGTGCCGTTTTGGCTTTCTTTCTTCCCCGACAATCCCGAATACTCACTGAGCGATCAGTGGTGGGTGTTCATTCGCGGAATGTTCATCGACCACCGCTCGTATCCGCTCTTTTCGATGCTTTTCGGTTTCGGTCTGATGACGATGGTGTTGCGACGCCAGCGCGCATACGTGGAACGTCGAATCGACGAACTTGATGAGAACCTGCCCGGAATGCCTGAGCAGGTGCGCGCAACGTGGATCGCAGGATTCGAAAACGAGAGTATTGATGACTCTCGCCGTCTGATCCGTAGGCGCGGCTGGTGGATGCTCCTCTTCGGCTTTGTCCACGCACTCTTCTTCTCCGGCGACATTATCGGCGCGTATGCGCTGGTTGCGATTGTTTTCGCAGGACTCATTGCGCGGCGACGCTTCACGATCTTGACCGTGATTGCTCTCATCGTCCTTACCGTCATGACGCTCAGCCAGTTTGGAGCCGAATCGTTCGTGAACTGGGGCGAGAGCCTGAAGGGGTTTGGTGGCGCAACCAATACGCAGATGACGAACGCTCCCGCCGACCTGATGCTCGGCTGGTACTACCCGCTGATCAGCGTATTTGGCTGGGTATTCTCGTCGCTCCTTGGGCTGATCATGACGACCATCCTTCCTGCGACCGTCTTCGGTGCTTGGCTGGCCACCACGGACTATATTTCGCGCCCGGACGTTCACAAGGGGCGCCTGATGCTGGTGGCGTTCCTGGGTCTTGCTCTGGGTGCCCTTGGTGGCCTGTCCTATTCCTTGAAGGATTCGGGCCTGATGGATTCCTACTTCTTCGGTCAGGACGCTCTTCACGAGATTACTGGTTTGCTTGGAGCTGCAGGTTGGCTGGCCCTGCTCGGGTTGCTTGCCGGTCCTGCACGCGAAAATCTCGGGGGAGTGCGCCACTTCTTTATCGCGGTTGGTAAGCGTTCAATGACCGCATATGTTGGCCAGACCGTTCTTTTCCTTGCCACGTTCATTGCTCTCGGCTTGGCGGGTATTCGAGGAGTTTCCCAGACCCTCGGGCTTGCTATTGCGCTCGCGGTCTGGACCTTGATGGCGCTGTTCTGCTGGGTGCTCGAATCGAAGGGATATCAACGAGGTCCCCTGGAGGTTCTTCTCCGTCGCGCAGTGGCACGAAGCGCTGGCACTCATCCGGTGCCTCGGATTCCTCATATGATTCAGCCGGCAGGTATAAACGCAGAAGTGAACACCCCGCAATCGGCGCTCACCCCGATGTCAGCGTATGCGCCACCGGCTGACACTGAGCGTTAAACACTGACTGTGAAATAGCGTGCGCCCCCCGGGTAGAAACCCGGGGGGCGCGCCGTATCAAGGATAAAGATCAGCTCTCGGCTTGATCAGACTCCGCCTGGCGCTTTGCCGCGTTAATCGCGGCCGCGCGCGCCAACGCCCCAAGAGCGAGGGACACAATAATCCCGGAGATCAACAGAACGTGAAGGAAGGCTTCGCCGTCATTGCCCATGAGTGAAGCAAGACCGCAGCCAACCGCGTGAAACACCGCCACAACGCAGGCCATGGCCATGATCGGCCAGGCGGCCTCGTGACCCGTATTCCATGCGTTGTCGGAGGACTCCAACACTGCCGAATGAAGACCCAAGCCTGAGCCTCGTGCCAGAGTGCCGGCCCTGCCTTTCAGGGCAACCAAGCCGAAAACACACGCGATCACGGCAAAACCGATCACGCCGGTCAACGTCAGCGTCGTCATCAGTTCTCCTTCGTCTGAGTAGCCGGAACACCACTGTGAGGAACGCCCGCGACGGCCTCTTCCAACTCTGCGATCCACCGTGCACCAGTCACGTCGGACGGCATTCGCCAGTCACCACGAGGCGATAGGGCGCCACCAGCCACAACCTTCGGGCCATTTGGCAGAGCAGAACGCTTGAACTGCTGCGTGAAGTAGCGGCGCAGGAACAGGGTCTCCCACTTGACAATCTCTTCGAGTGAATAGGCGACGCGGTCGCCTTCGGGGAACCCGGCCGGCCACTCGCCAGCATTCACATCAGCCCACGCCTTCTCAGCAAGGAAGGCGATCTTCGACGGACGAGCCCCTCGACGCAACACGTAGTACAGGTTGAAATCCTGCAGGTTGTACGGGCCGATCTTGTCCTGCGTGGACTGCATCTTCTCACCGGGTTTAGCGGGAACCAATTCGGGAGAAATCTCCGTGCCGAGGATAGAGGTCAGAACCTCGCCCGCACGATCGGAGAACTGGCCGGAAGCTGCAACCCAGCGGATCAGATGCTGGATCAGAGTCTTCGGAACACCCGTATTGACGGCGTAGTGGCTCATCTGGTCGCCCACGCCGTACGTGCACCAGCCGAGCGCCAGCTCGGACAGGTCACCCGTGCCCAGAACAATTCCGCCGTTGTGGTTGGCAATGCGGAACAGGTAGTCGGTGCGCAGACCTGCCTGAACATTCTCGAAGGTGACGTCATACGTGTCGTTGCCGTCGGCGTAGGGATGCCCCATGTCGGCCAACAGCTGGCGAGCCGCCGGGCGAATATCGATCGTCTGGCAGGGAATATCGAGGCTTTCGCACAGCGCAATCGCGTTCGACTTCGTGTGATCGGACGTTGCGAAACCGGGCATCGTGTAGGCCAAGATGTCCGTTCGCGCCCGACCCAGCATATCCATTGCGCGCGCCGCGACGATCAGAGCATGCGTGGAATCGAGGCCACCGGAAACACCAATAACGATCTTCGGATTACCGATCGCCTTGAGGCGCTGAACCAGACCATGAACCTGAATATTGTAGGCCTCGTAGCAGTCCTGAGCCAGGCGCTCCGGATCGTCGGGAACGAAGGGGAAACGATCAACGGGGCGTTCCAAACCAAGATCCGTGCGGGGTGGGTTCAGCTGGGTGTAGACGTCCATAGGAGCGGTTGCCTTCAGCCCCTGATCCTCGCCCAGGTAGCGATCCGCGTTGTCTTTAAACGAATTCTGGCGCGTACGTTCAGTGACAAGACGATCAATGTCCACGTCAGCGATCGTGATCTGACGACCGCCGGCTTTGAAACGCTCACCCTCTGCCAGCAGGTCACCGGCCTCGTACACCATCGTCTGGCCGTCCCATGACAGGTCGGTTGACGATTCGCCCGCACTCGACGCGCAGTACACGTAGGCGGAGTTGAGGCGCGCTGACAAACTGCGAACCAACAGTCGGCGGTCTTCCGCACGACCAACGGTGATCGGCGAAGCGGAAAGATTCATCAGAACCGTTGCGCCATTCAGAGCAGCAAGAGTCGACGGGGTGAGCGGAACCCACATGTCCTCGCACACTTCGGGGGCAATGACGAGGCCAGGAACATCCTCAACATCGATTGTGATCGGAGAGAAAGGAACGGATGCCGAAGCACAGTCATCGTCGACAAAACCCCACGCGGTTGTGTCAATGAAGGAAGGAGTTGTCGGACCGGGAGTCACGAAATGGCGCTTCTCGTAGAACTCGCGATAGTTCGGCAGGTGCAACTTCGGGGTGACACCCAGGATCTTGCCTCGGTGGATCGTTACCGCACAGTTGTAGAGGGAACCATCGTTGCGAATCGGGGCACCAACAATGAGGATCGGCAACAGATCCTTCGTCTGAACAGCAATGCGATGCAGAGCCTCAGTCACTTCATCCAGCACGACATCCTGAAGCAACAGATCATCAATGGCGTAGCCGGAAATGCCCAGCTCGGGAAAGACGGCCGCGGCAACACCCTTGGCATCAAGCTCGCGAGCAACGTCAATGACCTCGTTAGCGTTAGCAAGTGGCTGAGCGGGATGAACAGGAACCGTCACCGCAGCAACGCGCGCGAAGCCCTGATCGTAAAGCGAATGGAAGTTCAACTTTCCTCCTAGTGTTGCCTCTATTGTCTCCCATGACCCATCCGTTTGCCCACGCGCTTACGCTCAAAGCTGATGGCAGGAAAAACAATGGTGGGCTGGCTCTTTCGAGCCAGCCCACCACAGCTCATCACGTGCGAGGCGCGAGCAGAACTCAGATCACCTCACGTGCGAGGCGCGCGATCGCGAACTCTTCGTTCGTTGGGTACACCAGCAGGGTGACCTTCGAATCGGGGGTGGAGATCACGCGAGGCTCGCCGATACGACCGTCGTTTGCTGCCAGGTCGATCTTCACGCCGAAGGGCTCTAATGCTTGGGCGAGTTCCTTACGAACATCCCAGTCGTTCTCGCCGATGCCAGCGGTGAAGGTGATGACATCCAGGCCACCGAGTTCAGCGGTGTAGGAGCCAACGTACTTGAGCAGGCGGTTGATGTAGACGTCCATGGCAACGCGAGCCTTGTGCTGCGCTTCCTTGTCGTCATCGTTGAAAATCATTTCCCACACGCTACGCATGTCGGATTCGCCGGTCAGGCCCTTCATGCCGGACTGCTTGTTGAACAGCGTGTCGATCTCGTCAATCGTCATGCCACCCTGGCGAGCCAGGTGGAAGACAACGGCCGGATCGATGTCGCCGGTGCGGGTGCCCATCATGAGGCCTTCCAACGGGGTCAAGCCCATGGAGGTATCGATCGGCTTACCGTTGAGGACTGCGGACACGGAAGCGCCATTTCCGAGGTGCATGACGATCTGCTTGAGATCATCGCGACCCAGGTACTTTGCGACCTCGCGGGAAACAAATTGGTGCGAGGTGCCGTGTGCGCCGTAGCGGCGAACAGCGTACTTCTCAGCGACTTCGGCGTTGAGTGCGTAGGTGTAGGCCTTTTCGGGAAGAGCCTGGAAGAACGCGGTGTCGAAGACTGCAACGTGAGGGATTTCCGGCATGAGCTCGCGAGCCACGTCGATGCCCTTGAGGTGTGCGGGGTTGTGCAGGGGAGCCATCGGGCAGAGTTCTTCGATGAGGTTACGGACCTCGTCGTTGATGACGGCCGGGCCATCGAAGTACTTGCCACCCTGAACGATACGGTGGCCGACGGCAACGATGCCAGCTTCTGCAAGCTTCGGGCCCTTGTTGTCGAAGAGGCGAAGAACCTCACGCATACCAACTTCGTGGTCTGCGATCGGAATTTCTTCGATGGTGACGTCGTCACCGTGGGTGTGCTTGATCTTGCCGACCGGGTCGCCGATACGTTCGACAAGGCCTTTGGCGATTGCTTCACCGGTTTCGGGATCGACCAGCTGGTACTTGATCGATGAAGAGCCGGAGTTAATGACGAGAACGGTCTGGGACACGAGTTCGCCTTTCCTGTGAGTAATCGGTAAAAACTTGGAAGCTTCAGCCCTGTGCCTGAACGGCGGTCAGAGCAACGGTGTTGACGATGTCCTCGACCAGTGCGCCACGCGACAGATCGTTGACCGGCTTGTTCAGACCCTGCAGAACCGGGCCGACAGCAACGGCACCGGAGGAACGCTGAACGGCCTTGTAGCCAATGTTGCCTGCGGATAGTGACGGGAAGATGAAGACGTTTGCCTTGCCGGCAACGGGGGAGCCGGGGAGCTTCTTCGAAGCAACGGCCACGTCAACGGCTGCGTCGAACTGGATCGGGCCTTCCAGAGCGAGCTCTGGAGCCTTTGCCTGAGCAATGCGGGTTGCTTCCACAACGGCGTCGACGTCCGGGCCGGAGCCGGAAGTGCCGGTGGAGTAGGAGAGCATTGCAACGCGAGGCTCGACACCGAACTGAGCGGCGGTGCGTGCCGAGGAGATGGCGATGTCGGCAAGCTGTTCCGGAGTCGGGTTTGGGTTCACGGCGCAGTCGCCGAATGCCCACACCTGATCCTTCATCAGCATGAGGAAGATAGAAGAAACAATCGAGACGCCGGGAGCGGTCTTGATGATCTGGAAGGAGGGAACGATCGTGTGCGCGGTCGTGTGAGATGCGCCGGAAACCATACCGTCTGCGTCGCCCATGTGGACCATCATCGTGCCGAAGTAGGACACGTCTTTGATCTTTTCGCGAGCCTGCTCGACGGTGACGCCCTTCTTTTCACGCAGGCGTGCGAATTCAACGGCGTATTTTTCGGACAGTTCTGGGTCGTCTACGGAGACGACGGATGCTGCGGTGAGGTCAATACCAAGTTCACCTGCGCGGGTTGCAACGGCAGCTGCGTCACCAACGAGGATGACATCTGCGATACCGCGAGCGAGGACCTCGCCAGCTGCTAGGAGGACGCGATCGTCTTCCGGTTCGGGCATGACGATGCGCTTGCGGTCTGCGCGTGCACGGTCAATCAGATCTGCCTGGAAAGCGAGGGGAGTGACTGCGGTCGGGGCGGGGGCCTCAACCAGGGTTTTGATTGCCTCGTCGGAAAGGGGAAGGGAGAAGACGGGGACGTCGACGCCGAGAGCAGTGGGGGTGCCGGGCAGAATCACTGCCACGAGCTGCGCCTGGTGCGACTTGCAGCGGGTAGCGAAAACGTTGATTTCTTCGGTGAGCAGTTCGGCTGGAACACCTTCGGGGTCGAGGACCAAGATGACGTTTGCGCGAGCCGATGCTGCCAGGTTCACGTTCCAACGGATGGCATCGAACGTGCGAGCTTCTCCGGCGACAACTCCGTCGATGAGGACGAAGTCTGCGTCAGCTGCGCGAACAGCTTCGACAGCTGCCGGCAAAGCCGAGGTGCCGGAGGTCGCTGCTGCGGATGGGGTCGTGCCAGCGAGCGCGTTCATGCGCGCAAGCGTTCCACGCGCTGAAAGCGCGGTGGCAAGTTCGTGAGCTGCGTCTGTTGCAGCATTTGCGGAATCGGGCCCGACAACGATGTAACGGGAAGTCACTGATGCTCCTTCAACACGTGAAAATGTGCGCGGCCTGCACGGTCGCATGAACATGGTAGCGCGCTCCGGAGGCAAATTAAGACGTGAAGATGTGTGAATAATGCATTACCCCGTAGGCTTGCAGTGTGAAGAAGCAGGTGCGAATGAATACTTCGCCGTCGTATGCGTACTGGGGGACGATCATTTTCGTCCTCGTCGGTGTTGGTGTTACGGCGATTTTGGCGCTTTTGAACCACCCTCATCGTGCGGTCTATGCCCTTGCTGGCACGTTGCTTGTGATGGCCGGTGCGCGTCTTGTTTTGCCAGGACGCCCATGGTTTGCTTCACGTAATCGGTGGATGGATGCCGTGGTGCTCGCTTTCTTGGCGCTTGGTATTTGGTATTTTTCGCCGTTCACGGCAACGATGAACCTTCTGTCCTAACCGCTCGGTCCGACATGGTTGTGCTGTCGGGGTCTTTGGGTTGGCGAACGTATTTCTTCTGTCTCATCTATGAGCGCGAGTGTATTTAATCAAGTAATCTCGATGTCAAGATAATTTCTCGCGTAGCGCCAGCTCGCCCGACGAAAAGAGAAACGATGTCGAAAATTAAGGTTGCAGGCCCGGTCGTTGAACTCGATGGCGACGAAATGACCCGCATCATGTGGCAGTTCATTAAAGACCGTCTGATCCACCCCTACCTGGATGTTGATCTGCGTTACTACGACCTGTCGATCCAGAATCGCGACGCGACTGACGACCAGGTGACGATTGATGCCGCCAATGCGATCAAAGAGCATGGCGTGGGCGTCAAGTGCGCGACAATCACTCCCGACGAGGCGCGTGTTGAAGAGTTCGGCCTGAAGACGATGTGGCGTAGCCCCAACGGCACGATTCGCAATATTCTTGGTGGCGTTGTCTTCCGTGAACCAATCATTATTGACAACATTCCGCGCCTCGTCCCCGGATGGACCAAGCCGATCGTTATCGGTCGACACGCATTCGGCGACCAGTACCGTGCGACTGACTTTAAGGTTCCGGGAGCGGGCACCATCACGCTGACCTTCACTCCCGACGATGGGTCGGAACCGATCGAGCACGAAGTGATCCGTATGCCTGAAGGTGGTGGCGTCACGATGGGCATGTACAACTTCAACGAATCGATCGCAGACTTCGCTCGAGCATCCTTTGAATACGGACTCAAGCGCAACTATCCGGTCTTCCTGTCGACGAAGAACACGATCCTCAAGGCCTACGATGGTGCGTTCAAGGACATTTTCGCCGATGTCTTCGAGCGCGAATATAAGGACAGATTTGCCGAAGTTGGCTTGACCTACGAACATCGTCTGATTGATGACATGGTTGCCTCGTCCTTGCGCTGGGAAGGTGGCTACGTCTGGGCGTGCAAGAACTACGACGGTGATGTTCAGTCAGATACTGTCGCTCAGGGATTCGGTTCGCTGGGTCTGATGACCTCCGTCCTGATGACCCCAGATGGTCGCACGATGGAAGCTGAAGCCGCTCACGGCACTGTTACCCGTCACTACCGCAAGCATCAGGCGGGGGAACCAACGTCAACCAACCCGATTGCCTCGATTTTCGCTTGGACCCGCGCTCTTGCTCACCGAGGAATGCTTGATAATACGCCTGAGATTATCGATTTCTCCCACACGCTTGAGAAGGTCATCATTGACACGGTTCTTTCAGGCAAGATGACGCGCGATCTGTCTCGTCTGGTCGGTGGCGATACTCCGTGGCTCACCACCGAAGAGTTCCTTGTAGCGCTCGACGATAATCTGGCGAAAGCCCTCGCTTGATCTGCTCACTCAACGAAACGGGGGTGCGGTGAGCTTCGGCTTGCCCGCCCCGGTTTCGTCTCTATAGCGCGTGAAACTGCCCGAGTAGCGGTGTCGGAATGTTCGAATAGTGAACGAAAACTAATCGGAATGCGGTCTGTGGGCATCCTGTACGTATCCCGATCAGTCGAACGACTCAAGGAAAATCATGCGAAAGTTTATGCAGAAGAGCAGCATCCTCGTGTGGGTGCTCGTCGCAATCATCCTCGCCCTCGTGCTGGGATCCACCAAAGTGGGTGACTCGCACCTGGTGCCTGTCGCAGTTGGACGAGTCTTCGCGACATTCTCAGCTATCTTCAGCCAGTTTCTGTCCTTCTCGATTCCGCTCATCATCATCGGTCTGGTCACTCCGGCTATTGCTGATCTCGGACGTGGCGCGGGCAAGTGGCTCGGCGTTACCGCCGCGCTGGCCTACACCTCGACTCTTTTCGCAGGCTTCCTGACCTACCTGGTCGCAGCAACCGTCTTCCCGAAGCTCCTTTCGAACGGTCTTGCTGATGTTACCGAGCCCGGCTCGGCACTCGAATCGTTCTTCACCATCGAAATGCCTGCAGCTGTCCCGGTTATGACCGCGCTGTTGCTCTCCTTCGTGGTCGGCATCGGACTTGCAATGATCCCGCGTGGCGTTATGCGTAAGGGCTTCATTGAATTCCGTGCCATCATCACCAAGCTCATCGAGCGCATCATCATCCCGCTGTTGCCCTTGCACATCTTTGGTATCTTCTTGAACCTCACCTACACCGGTGAGGCGTGGGACATTATGCGCACCCTGGTCCGCGTTGTTGTCGTCGTCCTCCTGCTTGAGGTCGTCATCCTGCTCACGCAGTACATCGTTGCTGGCGCAATCGGCAAGAAGAACCCGATCAAGTCGCTACTCACCATGATGCCCGCCTACCTGACGGCACTCGGCACCTCGTCGTCCGCGGCGACTATCCCGGTTACTCTGCGTCAGGCAAAGAAGAACGGCATCTCCGACGCCGTTGCATCCTTCACCATTCCGCTCTGCGCAACGATCCACCTGGCAGGCTCGACCTCGAAGATCTTCGCATTCGCGTTCGCTATCGTCATCACCCAGGGCATCGATGTCGGCCCTGTACAGTGGGTTGGCTTCATCTTCATGCTCGGCATCACGATGGTCGCAGCCCCCGGCGTTCCCGGCGGTGCAATCATGGCAGCAACCGGTCTACTCTCGTCGATGCTTGGCTTCGACGATGCCCAGGTTGCCCTCATGATCGCCACCTATATCGCCCTCGACTCCTTCGGCACCGCAACCAATGTGACCGGTGACGGCGCAATCGCGATCATCGTTGACCGGATGGCCGGTGGCAAGATCGGCGCAGAAGGCGATCCGGAGAACGCTCGCGAGCTCTCCTTCGACGGCATGGCTTACCTTGACCGCGTCTCGGTCGAAGGCGTTGTCAGCGCCGAAGACCTCGCTGCATCTGCTGCTGCGAACCCGTCGGCTAGTAACTGACGGATTGGCTCAAGCGCGTACCCGTCATTATTCGTCATCAAACGAATAGACGCTGATTCTTCAACGCACGAGCTCACATGCCCCTTCAGAGTGGTGGTCCGCAATGAGACATGCGGGCCACCACTCTTTTATTCCCGAAAAGTGTTCTGACAACCCTGAATACCCGATTGGTCTACCCATCACTTCCCGCTTCGCCGTAAACTGGACGAAACGTAAACTGGACGAAGCTGGTAACACTTTCAGACCGTGAACAGGAATGGAGCTTCACGCAATGGCTACTCCGCAACCGCTCAAAGCCCCTGCTGACTTCAAGATCGGCGTTCTCACATCAGGCGGTGACGCGCAGGGAATGAATGCGGCCGTCCGCGCCGTCGTGAGAACCGCGCTTGCCGTGGGCGCCCAACCCTATGCGGTCATGGAAGGGTGGGCCGGCGCCGTTAAAGGCGGAGATGCGATCAAGAAGCTCTGCTGGTCGGATGTCTCATCAATCCTCGCCGAGGGCGGCACGGTCATCGGTACGGCCCGGTGTCCAGAATTCCGCGATTACGAGGGCCGGCATGCGGCCGCGAAGAATCTGGTCGAACACGGTATTGACCACCTTGTCGTTATTGGTGGCGATGGCTCCCTCTCTGGCACGGATGAATTCCGAGGCGAATGGTCGCAGCACATTCGCGAACTCGTTGATGAAGGCGTGCTCAGTGAAGAAGAAGCGGCAAAGCATCCGGCTCTGATGGTTGTTGGTCTTGTCGGCTCGATCGACAATGACATGGTGGGCACCGACATGACAATCGGTGCGGATACTGCACTCCATCGCATTTTGGACGCGATGGATCAGCTGACCTCCACGGCAGCATCTCACCAGCGCACCTTCGTTGTCGAGGTCATGGGTCGCCATTGTGGCTACCTCCCCCTGATGGCAGCGGTTGCCGGTGGTGCTGACTACGTGTTTACCCCCGAAGATCCGGTTGGACCGGGCTGGGAAGAAGACCTCGCTGAACACCTGCGTTTGGGTCGTGAAGCAGGGCGACGCGAATCCATCGTGTTGGTCGCCGAAGGTGCAACCGACCGCGAGGGTAATGTACTGACCACTCAACACATTGCCGATGTGATTACTGAGCGCACGGGTGAAGACGCTCGCGTGACGATCCTTGGCCACGTCCAGCGTGGTGGCTCGCCGTCAGCCTATGACCGCTGGATGTCATCGTTGCTTGGCTACGCCGCTGTTCAGGAAATGCTTTCAGCAACGCCGGAAAACACCCCGAATGTTCTGGGTGTCCGCCACAATCGCGTGACCCGTATTCCGCTGATGAAGGCGGTGCACGATACTCGTGCGGTCAAGCACCTGATTGTGGCCGGCGACTATGAAGCTGCCCAGGCTTCGCGCGGTGTTTCTTTCACGACGATGGTCGAAATTAACACGATCCTTTCGACTCCGCCTCAGCTGACGCCCGAACCTACTGAAAAGCCTCGTCGAATCGGTATCCTGCACGCTGGCGGTCTTGCACCTGGCATGAACACGGCAGCGCGCGCGGCAGTCCGCCTAGGCATCGCTCGCGGTTGGACGATGCTGGGAATCGAAGGCTCGTGGAAGGGTTTGGCCGATAACGCGGTCAAAGAACTGACCTGGGCTGACGTTGAAGGCTGGGCGTTCAAGGGTGGCGCGGAACTCGGCACGAGGCGCGATGTCCCCGAAGTTGAGCAGTTCTACGCCCTGGGACGCGCTATTGAACGTAACGAATTGGATGCGCTGATTGTTATTGGCGGCCTCAACGCCTACCTTGCTGTCCACTCGATGATCTCCGAGCGTGACCGCTACCCGGCTTTCCGTATCCCGATCGTTCTGGTTCCCGCCTCCATCGACAACAATCTGCCCGGTTCGGAACTATCGATCGGTGCCGATACCGCGATCAACAATGCCACCTGGGCGCTTGACCGCATCAAGGAATCCGCCGCAGCGACCAAGCGTTGTTTCGTCGCCGAAATCATGGGACGACGTTGCGGGTACCTGACGCTGATGGCGTCACTGTCATCCGGTGCTGAGTACATCTATCTCAACGAAGATGATGTGACTCTGAATGAGATCGCTGATGACACGAAGCGCATGGTTGATTCCTTCGCTGAAGGACGCCGTCTGTTCCTGGTCCTCGTCAACGAGGCAGTGTCGAAGTACTACGACCGCGAATTCCTTGCGTCCGTGTACGAGGCAGAATCTGACGGCAAATACGACGTGCGTCATGCGGCGCTCGGCCACCTGCAACAGGGGGGTTCGCCCAGCCCGTTCGACCGCCTGCTGGCAACGCGTCTTGCTCACCGCGCGCTCGACCACATCAACAACCAGTTCAATCGTGGCGAATCCGAGGGCGTGTACATCGGTCAGGTACGCAACCAGATCGAAGCTCGCCTGGTGAAGAACATGTTTGAGGATCTGGATATCCGCAATCGTCGTCCGTTCGATCAGTGGTGGCGAGAGCTCAGCCCGGTTCAGCGCATCGTTTCGATGAAGGATTCGGGTAAGCCCGCTGTCGAGATTTCCATCGCAGACGCAGATCCCGAGTAAGACATCGCCGAATCGTCTGATTCGACCAAAACTGTTTTTTCATTCAAGAACCGCGAACTCATCGCAGATCCATTGATACAGGAGAATTCATGACTGACAATCCGGTCGTTGACCCCACAATGACTCCCGCGTGGGAAGCACTGGACGGACGTGCCGACGCTTTTGACCCGGATCTTCGCGCTTGGTTCGGAGCTGATCCGAACCGCGCAACTCGCTGGACGATTGACGGCGCCGACCTGCACGTTGATTTTTCGAAGAACCTGATTGACGAAGGCGTGCTTGCTGACCTGCTGGCTCTTGCTGAGCAGACTGGTGTCTACGACCTGCGCGATCGCATGTTCGCCGGTGAGCACATCAACGTCACCGAAGACCGCGCTGTTCTGCATACCGCGTTGCGTCGCCCGGCAACCGACGAGCTGACCGTTGACGGCCAGGATGCGATCGCGGACGTTCACGAGGTTCTGAACAAGGTCTACGACTTCGCAGAGCGCGTTCGCTCCGGCGAGTGGACCGGTATTACCGGCAAGCCGGTTGAAACGGTTGTCAACGTTGGTATCGGTGGCTCGGACCTGGGCCCGGTCATGGCCTACGAGGCCCTGAAGCCCTTTGTTCAGGATGGTCTTGAATGCCGTTTCATCTCGAACATTGATCCGACCGACGCGGGTGAGACCACGAAGGATCTCGATCCGGAAACCACCCTGGTTATTGTTGCGTCGAAGACATTTACGACGCTTGAAACGATCACGAACGCCAAGGTTGTGCGCGACTGGTTCCTCGGCGCCCTGCGCGACCGTGGCATCGTTACCGACGAGGCAACCGAGAAGGGCGCCATCGCCAAGCACTTCGTCGCCGTGTCCACCGCTCTGGACAAGGTCGCTGAGTTCGGCATCGACCCGAACAATGCTTTCGGCTTCTGGTCCTGGGTGGGCGGCCGCTACTCCGTGGATTCCGCTGTCGGCACCTCGCTGGCAATCGCGATCGGCCCGGATGGCTTTGCTGAATTCCTTGAGGGCTTCAACGCGATGGACGTCCACTTCGCCACCGCGAAGCCGGAAGAAAACCTGCCTATCCTCATGGGCATGCTGAATGTCTGGTACTCGAACTTCCTCGGTGCCGACACACACGCTGTCTTGCCGTACTCGCAGTACTTGCACCGCTTCCCGGCCTACCTTCAACAGCTGACCATGGAGTCGAACGGCAAGTCCGTCCGGCGCGATGGTGCTCCCGTCACCTACGAGACCGGCGAGGTCTTCTGGGGCGAACCGGGAACCAACGGTCAGCATGCCTTCTACCAGCTGATTCACCAAGGCACCCGCATGGTTCCCGCCGACTTCATTGCCTTCGCTAACCCGGCGTGGCCCCTGAAGGATGGCGAGGCTGACATGCACGAGCTGTTCCTGTCGAACTTCCTGGCTCAGACGAAGGCTCTGGCATTCGGCAAGACCTCGGACGAGGTTCGCGCCGAGGGCACCCCGGAGGCCATCGTTTCGGCTCGCGTCTTCACCGGTAATCGGCCGACCACGTCGATCATGGCACCGGCCCTG
Source organism: Schaalia turicensis (assembly GCF_019380255.1). Lineage (NCBI taxonomy): Bacteria > Bacillati > Actinomycetota > Actinomycetes > Actinomycetales > Actinomycetaceae > Schaalia > Schaalia turicensis. The sequence continues at coordinate 1,383,653 of NZ_CP048928.1, read as the reverse complement.
ACCCCGCGTGTTCTTGGCGAACTGATTGCTCTCTACGAGCACATCACCTTCGTCCAGGGCGCCGTCTGGGGCATCGATTCCTTCGACCAGTGGGGCGTAGAGCTAGGCAAGGTCCTGGCCAAGCAGATCTTGCCGGCCATCGAAGGTGACTTGGCTGCACTCGACGCGCAGGATGCCTCCACGAAGGCTCTCATCGAGTACTACCGCGAGAACCGCAAGTGACCCTTCTCAGCTTAAGTGCTGCGCCGGTTTGACGGCTGTGCGCGATAAGCGTAGCGCCACAGTTTTGGCCTCGTTGATTTCATTATCGACGAGGCCGAAACTTTATTGTCGCTCTCTCCCTTCATAGCCGGGAGTGAGCGGGGAGCACCTATCCCCAGGCGCTCACGGAAATGTGGGGCGCATCTTGTGAAGCGGAAGAGTCCGACTTCTTCTTGTCGAATTTCTTGGATTTCTTGGACTTTGATTCGCCCTCATTCTTATCTTGGGATCCCGCGTCACCCGACTTCTCGTGGGCATGAGATGACAGAACCTCAGGAGTGAGCGAAGCCGAAAGACGATCTTTCGCAGCATCGACATCAAAATCGGCTTGTGGCCATGTGGGGTTAATGCCTTCGAGCGTACGGACAAGGATCTCTTGGACTGCCAAGCGTGCATACCACTTGTGGTCGCCAGGAATGACATACCACGGAGCAATACGCGTCGAGGTCCGGCGAATCACTTCGGAATAAGCGTCTTGGTAGGCGCTCCAGTTGTCGCGAGTATCGAGATCACCCGTGGAGAACTTCCAGTGCTTATCTGGGCGCTCCAAGCGCTCCATCAGACGTTCCCCCTGTTCTTCATAGGAGACGACCAAGCAGACTTTAATGACCTTCATCCCGGCTCGAACGGCTTCTAATTCCATCTCGTAGATATCGTGATAGCGACGGTTTAGCTCATCCTCATCAGCGGTGAAGATAGATTCTTGGTTGGCGTTACGCGCGGAGGTGGGAACCAGAAGATCCTCATAGTGCGAGCGGTCAAAAACACCGATGTATCCCGGGCGGGGGAAGTGTGGGCGGACACGCCAAAGGAAATCGTGGGCACGCTCTTCTTCCGTGGGCGCTTTGAATGCTTTCAGAGCAACACCCTGCGGATCCACTTGCCCGATGACGTGGCGAACGATTCCGCCCTTACCAGCCGTGTCTAAACCCTGAAGGATCAACAGAACTGAATCCGACGCACCTTCCTTCGACGCGGCATACAGGCGTTCTTGGAGTTCAGAAAAATCAACTGCCCGCTTAGCCATCGCTTTCAACGCCTTCTTTTTGCTTGCGCCCCAACCGGGCGTGGCGTCACGAATGAAGGAATTCAGGTCGAACGCCTCAGAGGCAACCAGCAGATCGCGCGGATCACCTGTCCAATACTTCGACGGCCCAGACACGTAGGTCATGGTGTCTTCAGGTGACTCCTGACCTGTGTTTTCTTTCGATTCCATGATGACCTCCACCGCGTGACCTCGACGCAACCTAGAAAATGCAAGGCTCGAAAACGAATGTACGTATGTGCAACTCTAATCATGGTCTAGATCACGTGCTTGCGTATATGAAAAGTAGGACTGCTAGCCCTGTTTTCCCACGCCGAAAGCGTTTAGGCTTGGAACGTCAGTATGTGGCGAAACCGCCACCAGGCGACGGCGAACACCGCCGACGCACACAAACTAAGAAGGAGTGCCGAATCATGGCAGAACCTCGCATCGTTACCGTCACCGGCGCCGCCGGCAACATTGGCTACGCCCTGCTTTTCCGTATTGCCTCCGGCCAGCTGTTCGGTCCCGATGTCCCCGTCAAGCTCAACCTTCTTGAGATCCCCCAGGGCGTGAAGGCCGCTGAAGGCACCGCAATGGAGCTCGATGACTGTGCATTCCCGACCCTTGCCGGCGTTGAAATCTTCGACGATGCCACCAAGGCATTCGAAGGCACCAACGTTGCCTACCTCGTTGGCGCAATGCCGCGTCGGGCGGGCATGGAGCGCGCAGACCTGCTGGAAGCCAACGCAGGCATCTTCGGCCCGCAGGGCAAGGCCATCAACGATGGCGCAGCAGACGACATCCGCGTCCTCGTCGTTGGCAACCCGGCCAACACCAACGCCACCATTGCTCAGAACGCTGCTCCGGATGTTCCGGCATCCCGCTTCACCGCAATGATGCGCCTTGACCACAACCGTGCAGTTGCTCAGCTGGCCCACAAGACCGGCGCAGCAGTTGCCGACATTAAGGACGTTGTCGTGTGGGGCAACCACTCCGCAGACCAGTACCCGGACGTTTCCTACGCGACCGTTGCTGGCAAGAAGGCTGCTGACCTGGTTGACGAAGCATGGCTCTCTGAGACCTACCGTCCGGTTGTCGCAAAGCGTGGCGCCGCCATCATCGAAGCTCGTGGCGCATCCTCAGCAGCATCGGCTGCAAACGCAGCAATCGATCACATGTACTCTTGGATCCACGGCACCCCCGAGGGTGAATGGGTCACTGCGGGCGTCATGTCCGACGGCACCCACTACGACGTCCCAGCAGGCCTCTGCTTCGGCTTCCCGGTCACCTCTGACGGTGGCGAGTGGCAGATTGTCGACGGTCTGGAGATCTCCGAGGCAACTCGCGCAGGCATCGATCACAACATCAAGGCTCTGCAGGAAGAGTATGACGCAGTGAAGGCTCTCGGTTTCATCAAGTGAACTGAGCATCAACGCGATTCGTTGAAACGCTGATCCTGTCTGATTGACAGGGAAGGAAGTGGCCACGGGCTAAGCTCGTGGCCACTTCTTATTTGCTCAGCTCACCGCGTGACCACCCCGATTCGCTACCACGCGTCTATCTACAAAATGAACGAAACAAGCCTTTGACCAGCATCAATGTAGCCACAGCATCAAGTTCAGCTGTTATGGGTGCAATTCGTGAAAAACCTGCACATGCGCAACGAATATCGTGCCCAACAATTTGTGTATCCCAGTGGGCTTCGCTCTCCTATGCATTTCGCTCATGGCCTGGGTGAAATACGAAATATTACTTGCACACCCGAAGAAACGCTCTGAAAAGAACGAGCGTTTTGTTGAGCAAGAAGGCCATCACATGGGTCTGCGCATTGTCGTTACTGGTGTCGCTGCGTAGTGGCATTGCTCATTCGTTGATTGTTTGTGAAGACCTTGCTCAAGCGATTCTCGATCGTGACGAGGAACTGGATTATCAGGGCTGACTAAGGACATTATGGCCGTGGATACTGGGCGATGAGTAAACCCGCTAATCTGTACCCATGAGTGAATCGACCGTAGAAAACACGAAGCTTGTCATCACGCTGTCCTGTCCGGATCAGCCAGGTATTGTCCACGCGGTGACAGGTGTGATCGGCAGTGTGAACGGCAATATTATTCAGTCCCAGCAGTTCGGGGATCCGGATTCGGGACTGTTTTTCATGCGTATTGAGGTTGACTCGCCGGTCGGTCGAGGTCCCGTCGAAGAAGGTCTGGCGAAGGTTGCGAAGACTTTTGATGCGACCTGGCATATTGATGCCCTCGGTCGTCGCCTGCGTACGGTCATCATGGTGTCGCGCGAGGGCCATTGCCTGACTGACTTGCTCTACCGTCAGCGTAGCCAGGGCCTGCCGATCGAGGTTGTCGCGGTCGTGGGTAACCACCCGGATCTTGCTCCCGTTGCTCAGTTCTACGGCGTTCCCTTCCTGAATATTCCGGTGACGAAGGAAACGAAGGCTGACGCTGAGCGTGAGTTGCTCAACCTGGTCCGCTCGGAAAAGGTGGAGCTAGTTGTTCTGGCACGCTACATGCAGATTCTGTCTGAGAAGGTCTGCGAAGAAATGCAGGGGCGCGTCATCAATATTCACCACTCGTTCCTGCCGTCGTTCAAGGGTGCTCGCCCGTACGCGCAGGCGCATGATCGTGGCGTGAAGCTCATTGGTGCGACCGCACACTACGTGACCGCCGACCTGGACGAGGGCCCGATCATCGAGCAGGACGTCACGCGCGTGACGCACGCCGACTCCACGCCGGACATGGTGGCGCTTGGCCAGGACGTGGAACGTCGCGTTTTGGCTCAGGCAGTCCGCTGGCACGCCGAGCGTCGCGTCCTCATGGACGGCACGCGAACCGTGGTGTTCTCCCGCTAGTTTTCGTCTATTCCCCAGGCGGATGTGTGACGCACGCACTGCTGAGGAATTGATTCACGAGGCCGAGACCGCTTCTCGCTGGTGAGTGTGAGCGACGGTTTCGGCTTTCGCCACATCCGCCCCATAGCAGGCGGGGAGTGCCTAGATGGAGGCGGCCTCGTACGTGGGAAGGCAGTGCGCGAACTGGTCGCTTCGCGATATGGTGGATGAGTCGTGACTGGCGAACAGGTGGGAAACCACCGGGGAGCGATGAACAGGCACCATAGCCGCCCGCCTGGGCTAAGGCGCCGACCGAGAAATCGGCAGTTCAAGGAGCAGGAGAACCCAATGGATTCCCTTAATGACATGACCCTTGCCCAGCTGGATCCCGAGATTCAGGCTGTGCTCGACGCTGAACTGGCACGTCAGCGGGCGACCCTCGAAATGATTGCGTCAGAGAACTTCGTCCCGCGCGCAGTCCTAGAAGCGCAGGGATCCGTGTTGACGAACAAGTACGCGGAAGGCTACCCGGGTCGTCGCTACTACGGTGGCTGTGAAGCCGTTGACGTCGCAGAAAACCTTGCGATCGAGCGCGCACAACAGGTCTTCAAGGGTGCCGACTTCGTCAACGTTCAGCCACACGCCGGCGCGCAAGCAAACGCTGCAGCCCTGATGGCGATGGCAAACGTGGGCGACACGATTCTTGGCCTGTCCCTCGCTCACGGCGGTCACCTGACCCACGGCATGAAGATCAACTTCTCCGGCAAAAACTACAACGCGGTGGCCTACGAGGTCGACCGTCAGACCATGCGTATCGAGGCTGAGCAGGTGCGCGAAGCTGCTCTGCGTGAGCGCCCCAAGGTCATCATCGCCGGCTGGTCCGCCTACCCGCGTCATCTGGACTTTGCGGCATTTCGTGAGATCGCTGACGAGGTCGGCGCAGCACTCTGGGTCGATATGGCACACTTCGCCGGCCTTGTCGCAGCAGACCTGCACCCCAGCCCAGTCCCGCACGCTGACGTTGTCACCACTACCGTCCACAAGACGATCGGTGGCCCGCGTTCGGGCATGATTCTGTCGTCTCGTGGCGAGCAGTGGGGCAAGAAGATTAACTCCGCAGTCTTCCCCGGCCAGCAGGGCGGTCCGCTCATGCACGCGATTGCCGCAAAGGCAATCGCCATGAAGATCGCGCAGACCGAAGAATTCAAGGATCGTCAGCGTCGCACTCTCGAAGGTGCTCAGCTACTGGCTGATCGTCTCAATGCAGACGATGCGAAAGCAGCCGGCATCAAGTTGGTCACCGGTGGTACCGACGTTCACTTGGTCCTCGTTGACCTCGTCGAATCGAAGCTGGACGGTCGCGACGCAGAAGATCTTCTGCACGAGGTCGGCATTACCGTCAACCGCAACGCAGTTCCCTTTGATCCGCGTCCCCCGATGCGCACCTCCGGTCTGCGTATCGGCACGCCGGCTCTAGCAACCCGTGGCTTCGACGCCAAGGACTTCGCTGAGGTCGCCGACATCATCGGCACCACGCTGGTTCAGGGGGCATCGGGCGCATCGGTTGACGTTGACGGCCTGTGCGCACGCGTGAAGGCTCTGACCGACGCTCGTCCGCTCTACGTTGGACTTGGCGAATGAGGGCTCCCTGGGAAGGGCCCGCTAAGGTCCTCGACGGTGCGGGTACAGCTGCCACAATCAAGGCGGAACTTGCCCAGCGTGTGAAGAATCTCCGCGCTCGTGGTGTTGTGCCCGGCCTTGGCACGATCCTCGTCGGTGAAGATCCCGGTTCGGTGTCCTACGTTGCGGGTAAGCATCGCGACTGCGCTGAAGTGGGTATCGAATCCATCCGCGTTGACCTGCCGGAAACGGCTTCGCAGGCTGAAATTGAAGCAGCGATTGACCAGTTGAATGCTGACCCGGCATGCACGGGCTACATCGTTCAGTTGCCACTGCCGAAGGACATCGACCAGAACGCGATCCTAGAACGCATTGATCCTGCGAAGGACGCAGATGGCCTGCACCCGATGAACCTTGGTCGCTTGGTTCTTCGTGGCTCTGGGCCGATCGATACTCCGCTTCCGTGCACGCCTCGCGCCGTCATCGAACTGATGGAACGACACGGCATTGACCTTCGTGGCAAGGATGTGTGCGTTGTTGGTCGCGGTGTCACTGTTGGCCGTTCGATTGGTTTGCTACTGATCCGCAAGGAAATCAATGCAACCGTCACCGTCTGCCACACCGGCACGAAGGATCTTGCTGCTCACGTGCGTCAGGCGGACGTTGTCGTGGCCGCAGCGGGTAGTGCTGGACTGATCACCAAAGACATGGTGAAGCCGGGCGCAGTAGTGCTCGATGTTGGTGTATCCCGCGTTGAAGGTGAAGACGGTAAGGCTCGCCTGCGCGGCGACGTTGCAGACGGTGTTGACCAGGTCGCATCGTGGTTGTCCCCGAACCCGAAGGGCGTAGGTCCCATGACTCGCGCGCTCCTGGTGACGAACGTTGTCGAGGCAGCAGAGCGCCTCGCGTAACTGTTTGTGGTGGTGGGGTGGAGCCTTGGCGTTGAGGCTCCGCCCCAGTGCCACATATGTTGGAGTTGAAGATAGTGAGTTCATTGAATCCGTCAGTCACATCTGAAGTTGGTGCGCTGAAGACAGTCCTCGTTCACCGTCCCGGTAACGAAATGTCGCGTATTACGCCAACGAACATGGAAGAACTCCTCTTCGATGACGTGATCTGGTTGGAGCGCGCCCAAGAAGAACACGATGCGATGACCTCAAAGATGCGTCGTCATGGCATCGAGGTTCTTGATTTTTCGACTCTTTTGACTGAAGCCCTCGAAGTTCCAGGCGGTCGTGATGAAGCCCTGGAACTCGTTTTCACCGATAAAACGGTTGGTCCTGCAGCTTTGGATTCACTCCGCGCTTTTACAGCCGGACTGGATTCGTCTCACCTTGCCGAGATCTTGATTGCCGGCATGACGAAGCGTGAGCTTTTAGAACAGATCGATGAACCGAAGTCCGCCTGGATCTCCGGAATGGACTTGGATGACTTCATTCTTGCCCCGTTGCCGAACCACCTGTTCACTCGTGACACCTCGTCGTGGATCGGCGGGGGAGTTGCGGTTTTGTCTATGCGGAAACAGGCTCGTCGTCGCGAAACGATCAACCAAGAGATCGTCTACCGGTTGCACCCGCGTTTCGCTGATCTCAACATCCCCTTCTGGAATCACGGGACTCTTGACGGCCAGGCCACAATCGAAGGTGGCGACATCATTAACGCTGGAAACGACACACTGATTATTGGCGCCTCAGAACGTACGACTGCACAGGGAATTGAACGTCTTGCTCGCAGGCTTTTTGCCGGCGAAGTAGCGTCCACCGTGATTGTTTTGCAGATCGAAAAGAAGCGTGCTCAGATGCACCTCGACACGATTTTCACGATGCTCGATGAAGCAACATTTACTGCCTATGCCGGGTTGGGGAAGGTTCGTACTCAGGTGATTCGCCCCGGTGCTGCTGGCGAATTGGATATCACCGTTCACGAAGCTGATGAGATGTATGACGTCATCGCTGCCGGATTGGGATTCGATTCCATCCGCGTGCTGACGGTCCCCACGGATTCCTTGACCGCCGAACGCGAACAGTGGAATGACGGTTCGAATCTCCTTGCCCTAGAGCCCGGTGTCGTCATGTCATACGAACGAAATACGGTGTCGAACGACTACTTCTCGGACCAGGGTTTCGAGGTCATTACGATCCCCGGCAATGAACTTGGCCGCGGACGTGGCGGGGCGCACTGCATGACTTGCCCGATTGTGCGCGATACTTTACCCGCACGCGTTTAACGTTTGACGCCTCGAACGTTCAACGTTCCTACTTTCAGACCTACACAATCTCACAAGGAGCATCCATGCCTCACGCTCTTCATGGTCGTCCGTTCCTCCGCGAAATCGACTTCACTCCTGCCGAATGGCTGTCTTTGATTGATCTGGCAGCTGAACTCAAAGCCGCGAAGAAGAATGGTACCGAGGTTCAGCACCTCAAGGGGCGCAATATTGCGCTGATCTTCGAGAAGACGTCGACGCGCACGCGTTGCTCCTTCGAGGTGGCAGCTTTCGATCAGGGGGCACACACCACCTATCTAGATCCTTCCGGTTCGCAGATGGGACACAAGGAGTCGACTGCTGATACCGCTCGCGTTCTGGGTCGCATGTTTGACGGTATCGAATACCGCGGTGATGAGCAGGAAAAGGTTGAGGTTCTTTCGGAGCTCTCCGGTGTTCCGGTGTGGAATGGTCTGACCGATGACTGGCATCCGACTCAGATGCTCTGCGATTCACTGACCATGCGTGAACACGCGGGTAAGCCTCTGAATCAGGTGTCCTACGCTTACGTTGGTGATGCTCGTTTCAACATGGGTCGTTCCCTGCTGGTCAATGGCACGTTGATCGGAGCTGATGTCCGCATTGTTGCGCCGCGTGAACTTTGGCCGGATGAAGAATGCATCGCTCACGCACGCCGTATTGGCGAAGAAACCGGTGCGAAGGTGACGGTGACCGACAAGGTTGATGAAGGTGTTGCGGGTGTTGACTTCGTCCACACTGACATTTGGGTGTCGATGGGCGAGCCGAAAGATGTCTGGAATGAACGCATCGAGATGCTACGTGACTACCAGGTGAATGCTTCGCTGATGGAAAAGGCTGGCCCGCAGGCAAAGTTCATGCACTGCCTGCCGGCGTATCACGATCGTAAGACCGTGATCGGTGAGCAGCTGTTTGAAGCCACCGGTATGGATGGTATCGAAGTGACCGACGAGGTCTTCGAAGGAGGCGCTTCGATCGTCTTCGATCAGGCAGAAAACCGTATGCACACGATCAAGGCGGTCATGGTTGCCACGCTGGGCGACTGACACCCTGCCGAATTCAACGCACAAGGGATAAGCGTGAAGATTACAAGCATTAACCTGAACGGGATCCGCGCAGCGGTAAAACGTGGTTTTCTTGATTGGATTGCGGTCGAAGACCCGGATGTTCTGCTGATGCAGGAAGTGCGCGCCGATACTCAGATCACCGAAGACATCTTGGGGCAAGAGTGGTTGCTTGCCACCGAGCCGTGTCGCATCAAAGGTCGCGCGGGTGTTGCGATTGCAGTGCGACGAGGCCGTGCAACCCTAGATGATGTTCGCGCAGGGTTGGGGGACGCGGACACTGACGTTGACTCTGGGCGTTGGATTGAAGCCGTTGTCACCGCGAACTCTCAGAGTGTTCGTGTTGTGTCCGCATACTTCCATTCGGGTGAAAAGGATACGCCGAAGCAAGAAGCGAAGATGGCTCATCTGCCTCGCATTGGCGAGCGCATGGCTGAGATTCTTGCGTCGGGTGAAAAGGCTGTCGTCTGCGGTGACTACAACGTTGTTCGCTCACGTCAGGACATAAAGAACTGGATGCCGAACCACAATAAACGTGCGGGTGTCTTGGACGAGGAAATCGTATTCCTAAACGATTGGGTCGATGCCGGCTGGCATGACGTTGTTCGTGACCTAGCCGGTGACGTGCAGGGGCCGTACACGTGGTGGTCGTGGCGAGGCAAAGCCTTCGATAACGACACGGGCTGGCGCATCGACTATCACTATGCAACTCCGACTCTGGCATCGACCGCGACTACATTCGCGATCGGGCGTGCTCAGGCTTACGACCAGCGATTCTCTGATCATGCACCACTCACCGTGACCTACCAGGTTTGACCGCTAGGGCTGTCGTGGGGCCCGGAAGGGAATCTTCTGGATTTCTTTTCAACTCGAGCATGAACAAGCGAAGTGGGGGAACACCATCTGGTGTTCCCCCACAGTCGTATTCAGCCTGCCCGGCCTCGTGAACTAACGGCGGAGGGCAGTTACTTGATCGTCTGCCACTCCAAGTCACGGCTTGCCGAATACAACGGGTCGGGGCGAACTTCCCCGGAAATCGGGTGGTGTGGCCAGAGCAGTGTTCGCGGATCCGAGCAGGTGATGTAGTTCGGGCGTTCTGTGAAATGGACTTCGTCAGCATCCGCGGGCTTTCCGGGTGCCGGCGGGTTTGCCATCCACGCGCATGCCATCAGGAAAGCTCTCATTTGTAGGTTGATCCAGAGGATCAGCGTGATGATGGAAGCGCCCGCCGCAAGGAGTGGGCTCGACGAAGCGCTGACTGCAGACGTGCCAAGAATTCGTAGCACGATCGATGCGACTGAGATGATTGCCAGCCCCCAGATCAGGTCTTTGCGCGGAGGATGAACGCGTGCGACAACCCAGATGAGAAGCCATGTGACCAGCGCATAGACGACGAAAGCGACCACGTAGGAAGCAATTTTCAGCAGGCCGGTGGCAACGGGTCCGGAAGACAAACCAATCGTGCCTAGGATCCACTGGCCACCAAGATCGACGACAATGCCAAGGCCGGCGCCCAGAATGATGGAGAGCGCAAGGCCGAGTGCCCCCAGCGCGTTACGCAGAATCTGTATCACCGGATTGTCGGGGACCGTGGGGATCGCGAACATTTTGCGAATCGAATTCGCGAGCTGTCCAATCACGCCGATGGCACTCCACGTCATGATCGCAAGAGCGATGATGCCGGTGATCGACACGGCTCCGGTCATCACGAAATCATCGGGGCTGACCATGCCGTTCGGGTTGTCATCTGTTTGGATCAGGGATGGGATGGCATGCGCAATCGCATCGAAGAATGCGGTGCGGAGCTCCTGATTGTCGCCGATGATCGACAGGAAAACAGTGACAAGAACGGTCAAAGCGGCGGTCAATGACAGGATTGCGGTCAGGGCCATGCCTGAAGAAATTAGGTTGCCGGAGACCCCGTTGTAGCGTGCGAGCATGCGCGCCAGGCGCGTATGTGCCCACCAGGCGCCAAGTTGGGCGACCTTATCGCCCAGGGTCGGGGCGCGGAGCGCGTCGCCGAGACGCGGGGGTGCGGAAGTGGGGATGGCATCCTCTTGTGTTTGAGGGGACGAGGCCACCTGTTCTTTCGTCATGTATTCACCGTAACGGTGGCGGATGAGTGGACACAACGAACGTGACGGATCCCCTGAGCGAGGGGGTGAAGAGATTAGAGTGTGGCTGCTTCGAAGTCGAATAGGGCCATGGTGGAGTACATACCTCGTTCATCGACTTTGTCGAGGCGGAATCCGGGGACAATCCACGAGGCTTCGAAGGTATCGCCGATATCTTCGGCCAAGTCAAGCACAGGATCCTCAAGACCCTGCGCCAAGGTGACGTGCGGGTGGTAGGGGAAACGTTGCTCGATGTTCAGCGGCCCAGTGCGGACTTCGTCGGCGAGGCTTTCACATTCACGCGCACCGTGATCCACATTGAGGAAGGCAACCGGTGAAATCGGACGGAATGAGCCACTGCCTTTGAGGGCCACGCGGAAGGGGCGGTGGTGTTTTGCCACTTCACGCAGGTGACGAATGACTTCGGGACGCTCGCCCGAGGGGAACGGCGTCGGCGGAAGGATCGTAATGTGCGCCGGCACCATCGACCCTTGAAGATCTCCGAGGTTCAAGCGAAGTTCTGTCAGCTGTGTGACCCACGGCTCCGGGATTGCAACAACGACACCGAGCCAGTCTTGGCCGGGGGAACGCTGAGGAAGAAACATTGCAATGCCTAGGGTAGATGGTGAACAAACGGAGTAGCTGTTGACAAGCCTACGTGAGCAACGCATATGCCCGCTAACCCACTTCGGTCCGCGTGGTGTGCAACGCCTTATACGTCATTGTGTGGACGCTAATGGCAGAATCGACGTATGACGTCTTCATCCGCGTGGCTTGTTGTTGGCCTTGGTAATCCGGGGGAGCAGTATGCTGTGACCCGTCACAATGTCGGTCAGTTGACCGAAGATGTGTTGCTCCAACGTACAGGTGCATCGTGGTCATCTCATCGAAGTGGCACCCACGTAGCGGATGTGCGTCTTGGAATTCTTCCTGGTGGTGTGCCCGGCCCGAAGGTTGTGCTTGCAAAGTCGGATTCCTATATGAACACCTCGGGTGGCCCGGTTGGCCGACTGATGAAGTTCCTTGGAATCGATGCCGGTCATCTTCTAGTCATTCACGACGATCTGGATCTTCCTGCGCATGAGCTTCGCTTGAAAAAGGGCGGTGGCGAAGGTGGCCACAACGGGTTGAAGTCCATTTCTCAGGTCCTTGGAACGAAGGACTATCATCGCCTGCGTATTGGTATCGGTCGCCCGCCGGGCAGGCAGGCCCCCGCAGACTTTGTTCTTGCTCGTCTGAGCGCCAAAGACCGCCCCGAATGGGACGTGACCTTTGAAAATGCTGCCGATGTTGTCGAATCCATCGTGACAAACGGTTTTGCTCCGACTCAGATGGCTCTGCACTCAGCGAACTCAGGGAAGTAAAGAGTGAACCTTACCGGTTTAAAAGGCATCATTGCCTCAGATTCTGCACTTGATCAGGCATGCGGTTCGATCTCGTCGGCACGGAACGGTTGTTTTGTTGCTCCCGCTGGCGCGCATCCTCCCGTTCTTGCTGCTCTAAGCGAATACGGACAGGCACAGCCACTGATTGCCCTGACTGCGACAGGGCGGGAAGCTGAACGTTTGACTGCTGCCCTGAGGTCGTGGACGGACAGTGTTGAAATGTTCCCTTCCTGGGAAACGCTCCCGCATGAGCGTCTTTCACCTCAGGTCGACACGATGGCCCGTCGTATTGCTGTGCTCCGCAGGCTGGTTCATCCCGTTGCAGGCGATCCGCATGCGGGTCCACTTTCGGTTCTTGTTGTCCCGATCCGCGCGTTTCTCCAGCCAATTATTCGAGGTGTGGCTGACATTGAAGTCGTGCGCGTCAAAGTCGGGGATCGTGTTGACTTGACGGATCTTGTCGACCGACTGACTGAACTGGGATACCAGTGCACCGACATGGTCGAATCTCGCGGACAAGTCAGCGTTCGCGGTGGAATCCTTGACGTTTTCCCGCCTCAGGAAGCGCATCCACTACGCATCGAGTTGTGGGGGGACGAAGTCGATGAGATTCGTGCCTTCTCTCTTCAAGACCAGCGAACCTTAGGGGAAGCACCGGACGGCCTCTGGGCAACCGCATGCCGTGAGCTCCTGCTCAATAGGGCAGTGCGAGCTCGCGCACGCGAACTGGCCACCGAGCTTCCAGGCGCTACCGAAATGCTGGCACTCGCTTCCGAGGGAATCGCGGCGCCCGGCATCGAATCCTTGGCACCGGTTCTGACCTCCGGCATGGATCGTCTGCTTGATCTTCTGCCCGCAGATAGCCCGATTATCGCCTGCGATCCGGAGAGGATTGCTGCCCGCGCCCAAGACCTGATCGCAACGACCGAAGAATTCTTAGCGGCCGCCTGGTCCACCGCCGCCGGTGGGGGACAAGTGCCCATTAAAGCAGGCGAGGCCTCGTTCCTTCACTACGAGGACATCTGGAAGTCGGACGATCGTGCCTGGTGGGAATTGACCACGCTCCCCCCACCCGAACTTGCCGACGCGCTTGGCGAGGACACTTCCGACGCGCTCGCGGAAGAGACGAAGGCAGTGGTTGCGTCCCCAACTCTGATGAGCATGGGAGCGCGTGACGTACGCTCGTACAGGGGCGATTTTGTGTCGGCGAGCGCAGATTTGAAGCAGCTTGCGTCGCAGGGCTGGCGGATTGTCATCACAACTGAAGGCCCCGGTCCTGCACGCCGAATCCGCACAATTATGGCTGAAGCAGGGGTTCGGGCAACTCTGCGTGATGATATTGAGACTCCTGTCGAAGCCGGTTCGGTTGCCGTTACGACCGCGCAAGCTGGACAGGGTTTTGTCCTGCCGGGTGAGCAGTTCGTTATCCTCACGGAGTCGGATCTGACGGGTCGTACGGGTTCTACAACCCGGGACATGCGACGGATGCCCTCGCGTCGCAAGAAGGGTGTCGACCCGCTGTCACTGCACCCGGGTGACTACATCGTCCACGAGCAACATGGTATCGGCCGATTCATTGAGATGGTCTCGCGCACCGTGGGACGTGGCTCCGCATCTGTCACCCGTGACTATCTGGTTTTGGAGTACGCGCCTTCAAAGAGAGGCCAGCGTGGGGATCAGCTGTTTATTCCGACCGATGCCCTTGGACAGATTTCCAAGTACACGGGTTCGGATCAGCCGACGCTGACGAAGATGGGTGGAGCTGACTGGGCGAAGCGGAAAGCGAAGGCGAAGAAAGCGGTCAACGAGATTGCCAAGGAACTTATTCGCCTCTACGCTGCTCGCCAAGCAACCAAAGGACACGCGTTCGGCCCCGATACTCCGTGGCAACGCGAACTTGAGGATGCATTCCCATATGTGGAAACCCCCGATCAGCTGGTGACGATTGATGAAGTGAAAGCTGATATGGAGAAGCCGATCCCCATGGATCGCCTGCTGACGGGCGATGTCGGATACGGAAAGACCGAAATCGCTGTTCGCGCTGCGTTTAAAGCAATTCAAGATGGCAAGCAGGTTGCTGTGCTTGTTCCGACGACCCTGCTTGTACAACAGCATGTCGAAACTTTCACCGAACGCTACGCGGGCTTCCCCGTGACCATTGCGTCCCTCTCGCGTTTTTCAACGCCGAAGGAAACGCAAGAGGTGAAAGAGGGGCTTGCCTCGGGGCGCGTTGACCTTGTGATTGGCACTCATTCCTTGCTGACGGGAACGGTGGTGTTCAAGAACCTCGGCCTTGTCGTGATTGACGAGGAACAGCGTTTCGGCGTTGAGCATAAAGAGACGCTGAAGGCGCTGCGCACCGACGTGGATGTGCTGTCGATGTCGGCCACGCCGATCCCAAGAACGCTGGAAATGGCAGTGTCAGGTATTCGCGAGATGTCGATTCTGCAGACTCCACCAGAAGAACGCCAGCCGGTTTTGACTTTTGTTGGAGCGTACACGGATGCGCAGGTCAGTGCGGCAATTCGCCGTGAGTTGCTGCGTGACGGACAGGTGTTTTTTGTCCACAATCGCGTGGATTCAATTTCGAAGGTCGCAGCCCACATTCAGGAACTCGTTCCCGAGGCGCGCGTGAGGATCGCTCACGGAAAACTGAGCGAACACCAGCTAGAGGACGTGATCGTCGACTTCTGGAACCACGAGTTCGACGTTCTGGTGTGTACCACCATTGTGGAAACCGGCTTGGATATTTCCAATGCGAATACGCTGATCGTGGATCGCGCCGATGTGTTCGGTTTGTCCCAATTGCACCAGTTGCGTGGTCGAGTGGGACGAGGCCGCGAGCGTGCGTATGCGTATTTCTTCTATCCGGCGGACAAGACTCTGACGGAAACCGCGCATGAGCGCCTGAAGACTATCGCTGCGAATACCGACCTGGGTGCAGGGCTTGCTGTCGCACAAAAGGATCTAGAGATCCGAGGTGCCGGCAACCTGCTGGGCGGGGCTCAATCCGGTCATGTTGAAGGGGTTGGCTTCGACCTGTATGTGAGGATGGTCGCCGATGCGGTCGCAGCCTATCGTGGCGAGGCTCCTGAAGAGAAGAGCGACCTGCGGATGGATCTGAGCGTTGATGCCCACATTCCTGAGGACTATGTGCCCGGTGAGCGTCTGCGCTTGGAGGTATACGGCAAGATTGCGTCGATCACGTCGCCCGAGCGAGCAGCCGATGTGCGCGAGGAACTGATTGACCGATACGGGCCGTTGCCCCGCAATGTGGAATTGCTGTTCGATGTTGCTCGCCTTCGCACTATCGTGCGCGCAACCGGTATTGAAGAGATCGTGACCCAGGGCAAGTATCTGCGTGTTGGTCCGGTAGACCTGCGCGAGTCTCAGGTTCTTCGCTTGAAGCGTTTACACCCGGGTGCGGTCATTAAAGCTGCTGTTCGACAGGTCATGGTTCCCCTTCCCATGACTAGTCGAATCGGCGGAGAACCGCTCACGGATGAAGCGTTGCTGGATTGGGTTGAAACTTTGGTAACGAAGATTCTTGTCCCTTTTAACGCCTGATTTCATCATCATGGCGCTTTCAGCACTTTTAAAGGAACGTGTCATAAAATAATCGTGGCCAACATGGGCTATACGGCAGGGAGGACCTACGTGTTCAGCGTAAAGAAAGCAGCAATGGTTGCTGTAGCAAGCATTTCCATCCTGGGACTCGGAGCATGCTCGGCACACCCGGGCACCGCAGTTTCAGTGAACGGCGTCAACTACTCCGAAGCTGATGTTTCAGACGCCCTTTCCCAGTACGCTGAGTTGACCGGCCAGCCGATGGGTCGCGCAACCCTTGTTGCCATGCTTCCCGATGCTTTGAAGTTCACGCAGCTGGCTAATGAGAACCAGATTTCTGCAACCGATGAGCAGGTGAATGAGTTCGTTGCGTCGCTTGTTGACCAGGGACGTATTCATGCTCCATCCGGTGACTTCAGCCCCGTTCTGACCGAGATTCTTCGCTACTCGGTGATTAAAGCTCAGCTGGACCAGATGGGCCAGGATGCGCTTGCCACCCTCGCTGAGGACTACAAGGAAATCGCTGCTACGCAGCAGGTTGACATCAACCCTCGTTACGGCACGATTGAAGAAGATGGCAGCCTCAAGTCACCGATCTTCGGTGACGTTGTGGATGCTTCCGTTTTCACGGCTGGCCAGACCGGTGGTGGAGCTGGGTCTGGCGAGTGATCGTGTGATCCATTCCTCCTTGGTTCCGTCAAAGATCGGGACCAAAGGCGGCTGAACGGATCATCGCACCCCACAAGACGTGAATGCTTGTTCAGATTTGCGTCTGCAACTAGGCCGAACGGCCGCAAACGTACTACCGTTATGACTGACAACAGTCCACGAAATTGATCGATTGGAGAATGACGTGGCAAGGATTGAGGCTATTGCAGCTCGCGAGATTCTGGACTCGCGCGGTAACCCGACCGTTGAGGTTGAGGTCCTGCTCGAAGACGGAACGCTTGCACGTGCATCCGTGCCTTCAGGCGCTTCCACCGGCGCATTTGAAGCAGTTGAGCGTCGCGACGGCGACAAGGGCCGTTACCTGGGCAAGGGTGTTCAGGACGCCGTTGACGCAGTGAACGACATCATCGCCCCCGAACTGATCGACGAGGACGCTGCAGATCAGCGCACCATCGACCAGATCATGCTGGATCTCGACGGCACCCCGAACAAGGGCAAGCTTGGTGCAAACGCCATCCTCGGTGTTTCCCTCGCCGTTGCACACGCAGCAGCTGAGTCCGCTGGCCTGTCGCTCTACCAGTATCTCGGTGGCCCGAACGCTCACGTTCTGCCCGTCCCGATGATGAACATCCTCAACGGTGGTTCGCACGCCGACACCAACGTTGACATCCAGGAATTCATGATCGCTCCGATCGGTGCACCGACCTTCCGCGAAGCCCTCCGTTGGGGCGCAGAGGTCTACCACACCCTCAAGGGCGTCATCAAGGAACGCGGTCTGTCCACCGGCCTCGGTGACGAAGGCGGTTTCGCCCCGAACCTCGAGTCCAACGCTGCAGCACTCGACCTGATCATCGAAGCAATCGAAAAGGCCGGCTTCAAGCCCGGCGAAGACGTTGCTCTCGCCCTCGACGTTGCTTCCTCTGAGTTCTTCAAAGACGGCCTGTACCAGTTCGAAGGCGAAGGCCGCACGACCGAGTACATGGTTGAGTACTACGAGAACCTCATCTCGAAGTACCCGCTGGTTTCCATCGAAGACCCGCTGTCGGAAGACGAATGGGATGCATGGAAGTCCCTCACCGACAAGATCGGCGATCGCGTCCAGCTCGTTGGCGATGACTTCTTCGTTACCAACCCGGAGCGTCTGCGCAAGGGCATCGAGCTTGGCGCCGCCAACGCTCTGCTGGTTAAGGTCAACCAGATCGGTTCGCTCACCGAAACCCTCGATGCGGTTGAGGAAGCACACCGTAACGGCTACCGTTCGATGACCTCGCACCGTTCCGGCGAGACCGAAGACGTCACCATTGCTGACCTCGCAGTTGCCACCAACTCCGGTCAGATCAAGACTGGCGCACCGGCTCGTTCCGAGCGCGTTGCCAAGTACAACCAGCTTCTGCGCATCGAAGAAGAACTCGGCGATGCAGCTGTTTACGCTGGCCGTTCCTCCTTCCCGCGCCTCGGTCGCTGAACTGAGCGTAGCTAGGAAAAACGCTTCGTCGACGATGTGCTCACGCGCTGAGGCGACGTGTGGGCCCCGAACCGTCGGTTCGGGGCCCACTGCTGTATCAAGTCAATGAAACCTAAAAGTTGGAGCACATCACAGGTGCACGCTTCGGCTCGCCGTTAGGCTGACGCGCGCCAAAGCCCGAAGTGGGGCACCATTAGAAGCATGCCTCGTAATCCACGCAGTGAGCGCCCCCAAGCGCCCCGACGACCAGACCACAATCGTGGTCTATCGCGTGGAACCGCGCCCAAAAAGGATCAGAAGGCTTCAGAAAAATCATCCTTGTTCAAGCGCTCCAAGAAGTCTGATAGCGCAAAGGTGCAGGCAGATGTGCAGGTGCCACCCTCTCCCGCAGAACGCCTAGAGCGAGCACGGGAGATTCGTAGCGCTCATAAGGCGAATGTCGCCGCTTCAGCTCATCAGTTCCGTCCTGCACGTGTTCCGCAGAGTCGTGAAGAACGCCGTCGAGCTAAAGTTCGCGAGCGTCGTCAAGAGAAGAAAGCTCGCCAAGAACGCCGTCTTGCTGAAGGAAAGACGTTCCTTGTTGGCGGTCTGGAGCTTTCGACGCGTTTGCTCTCCGTTGTTGTTCTTGTTGGTGTGCTTGGGGCATTGCTCGTCCCCAATTTGTATGCGTGGTGGAAACAGGAGCAGGAGCTTCGCGACATCACCGCGAAGGTAGAACAGACGAAGCAACAGAATGCTCAGATGCGTGAGCAGCTCGACTTGTGGAGCGACCCGGAGTTCATTGCCTCGCAGGCTCGTGAACGACTCGGGTACGTGAAGCCGGGTGAGGTGCAGTACGCGGTGGTTGATCCTGGCGAGGAGTATGTGGACAAAGCGCAGATCAACGCTGCGTCGCCTGAAGGTCCAGCAAGGCCGTGGATTCAAGTTGTCGGTAAACTGATTCAAGAAGCTGACGAAGCTGAAGTGGGTCAGTCGAAGGCTGTACCATCGCAGTCTGGTGATCAGCCAGCGCCCAGTGGCGCGCAAAGCGCTCAATCTCAATAGCCGCGTGTCGCGGCCAAATCGTAAGGAGCACGTTATCGTGACCGAAGTGGGGAAAGACCCGTCGATCGCTACCGAAGCAGATCTGGATGTTTTGCGTGAGCAGTTGGATCGTGTGCCTCGTGGTGTTGTCGGTATTGGTGCACGTTGCGTGTGCGGCCGTCCGACTGTCGTGAAGACGGCCCCGCGTCTTGAAGACGGTAGTCCGTTCCCGACGACGTTCTATCTGACCAGCCCTCCGATCGTGAAGGCGTGTTCAACGCTCGAGGCCGAGCATGTCATGGAAGATTTCAATGACCTGCTGGCCAATGATGAAGAGGTTGCCGTTCAGTACCAGGCAGCTCATCATGACTATATTGAACGTCGTCTCGAATTGGGGGATGTTCCTGAAATCTCGGGTGTTTCCGCTGGTGGCATGCCGACGCGTGTCAAGTGCCTTCATGCTCTGGTTGGTCATGCCCTGGCAGCGGGTCCCGGTGTGAATCCGATTGGTGATCGCGCGTTAGCGATGATGGAAGAACGAGGGATGTGGAGCGCTCAGCACTGCTCCTGCTAATTGGTGGTTTCCGACCGGCGGTTGTTGTGTGGCAATGATGGTGTCGTTGATTAGGTGACGGCGTAGCTTGGGAGTGTGCCCCGAAAAGGAATGTGTATTTAATGAATCGTGTCGCTGGTATTGATTGTGGAACGAACTCCATCAGGTTGCTTGTTGCCGATGTGGAGCGTGATGAAAACGGTGTGCGCCTGACTGATTTGACTCGTCAGATGCGTATTGTTCGCTTGGGGCAGGGAGTAGATAAGACGGGTCGTTTCGATCCGGCTGCGATTGATCGCACAATTGATGCCGTTGTTGAGTATGAGCGCATGATTTCCCGCCTGGGTGCGTCGAAGGTGCGGTTTGTGGCGACGTCTGCGTCGCGGGATGCGTCCAATCGTGATGAATTTATCGATGCTGTTCGTTCGATTCTCGGCATCGAGCCGGAGGTTGTTGAAGGAACGCTCGAGGCCGCCCTGTCTTTCTCGGGCGCAGTCTCTGACCTAGGGGCAGGCGTCGAAAGCCCGATGCTTGTCGTCGATATTGGTGGTGGCTCGACCGAACTGGTCTTGGGCGATACTGAGGTTCGTCAGGCAATTTCTGTCGATATGGGTGCAGTGCGCGTGACAGAAAAATTCTTTGCTGACTGTGATCCGGAAGCGGGAATTCCCCTTGCTATTCAAGAGCGTGCAATCGAGTGGATTGATGAACAGCTCGATGGGGCGCAAAAGGTTGTTGACCTTGAGCGTGTGAAGACATTGGTGGGTGTTGCTGGCACTGTCACGACGTTGACCGCTCAGGCTTTGGGGCTTGCGACATACCAGCCGGAACTCATTCACGGTGCGTCGTTGAGTCTTGATCAGATTGATCAAGCGGTGCGTTTCATGGTGGATCAACCGACGAAGGTGAAGGCCGCTCTCGGGTTTATGCCTGAGGGGCGTGAAGATGTGATTGCGGCGGGTGCGCTGATTTGGAGCCGTATCGTCAAGCGTGTTGTTGCTCGCGCAACTGAGCAGGGGAGTGTCATTGACCATGTTGTGACGTCCGAGCATGACATTCTTGATGGCATTGCCATATCGCTTGCCTAGGCCCAGAGGAATTGCCTGAGATAGGTGGGGAGTGAAAAGTACCCCCAGTCGGACTCGAACCGACAACACACCGATTTTAAGTCGGTTGCCTCTGCCAATTGGGCCATGGGGGCCGCGCATGTGCGCGTCTCATTCTAACCTAAAGAACGCACTGCCTGAGCATAAGGATCTGCCGGCCATGCGCGCTTGTTCACCGCTTTCTTAGGCCTTCTCCGTCTGGTGGGGGACGAGTGTTTTCAGGAAAGACACAGGTTTTGTGGCGGTTTTGTGCGGTTTCTTCTAGGGAAAGTCCGTGATAGTCATGGGACAATAGAGATAGACACGTAAGACCTAGGAGGCCAGAAGTTGTCTAACCCAGTTTTTGACAAGCTTGAAACTCAGTGGGCGAAGGAATCGCAGTACACGCCGGCGGGATACCCCACAATGCCCGGATACACTCCATCATCGCAACCGAGCGCCGCTAACGCTGCGGATCAGCGTTACCCATATTCGACGGCGAACTCGTATTCCACCCAAGCTGGGTCGGCCTCGTCGATGGACTACGGGCAGTACACGCAGTCTCAGATGGAGTCGATGTACCAAGCGCCGGCCGCGGATGCTGTTGACCGTGGAGTGATGACCTACGACGACGTCATTATGAAGACCGGAATTTCCCTGGGTGTCCTGCTGGTTGCCGCTACGGCAACGTGGATGCTGTCTGCCGTGAACCCGTCGATGGCGATCGCGCTGTCCGGTGTTGGCGTGCTTGTTGGCTTCATTCTGGCGATGGTGAATTCGTTCTCTCAGACGATTCGTCCCGCTCTGATCCTCGCTTATGCAGCCTTCGAGGGTTTGGCTCTTGGCGCAGTTTCTGCCGTCTTCGAATTGATGTACCCCGGAATCGTCGTTCAAGCACTCGTTGCGACGGCCGCCGTCTTCGGTGTGACCCTTGCGCTCTTTGCTTCCGGTAAGGTCCGTAATTCGTCGAAGCTGATGAAGTTCACGCTGATTGCACTGATCGGCATCCTCGTTTACCGACTCTTGTCATGGGTTTTGACCCTGACGGGTGTCCTTTCCTCCGGTGGCTTCGACTCGATTACTGTGATGGGTATTCCGCTGGGCATTGTCGTTGGTCTGCTGGCTGTCTTCGTTGGAGCAGCCTGTCTGATCGGCGATTTTGACCAAGCGCGAATCGGTGTAGAGCAGGGCGTTCCTGCAAAGTATGCGTGGATGTGTGCTTTCGGTATTCTGGTCACCGTCGTGTGGATGTACCTAGAGATTCTGCGACTCATCGCAGCATTCAGGGACAACTGACTCTTTCTCTCCGATTCCAACGCAAGGAATCGAATCTTTACCGTGCATCACGAATCTTGAAGGAATCCTCATGGAAAACATCACTGTTACCGGCGACTTTGCCCGTAAGCCTCAGCTCGCCTTCGAAAATGCTCCCTCCGACGAACTTCTTGTCGAGGTCCTGACAGAAGGCGACGGCGATGTCGTTGAAGTCGGAGACACCATCCACTGCCACTACCTTGGCCAGGTGTTCGGTGGCGATATCTTCGACAACTCCTACGATCGCGGGGTGGCCCTGAGTTTCCAGATCGGCGTTGGCATGGTCATCCGCGGATGGGACGAGGGCCTGCTGGGCCACCGCGTTGGTTCGCGCGTTCTGCTCTCCATTCCGCCGGAATACGGCTATGGCGCACGTGGTGTTCCGCAGGCAGGTATCGGTGGCGGTGACACGCTGGTGTTCGTCACCGACATCATGGGCGTTGCCTGAGTTCAGAGACAACGAACCGCGCCCGTAGCAAGCACAATGCGTTGCTGCGGGCGCGGCCTCGTATATATGCGCACAAGCCGAACGGAAAACGTTGGGTGTTGACATGCGAGGTGACTAGACGATCGGGCAGGGGATCCCTGTTCGTGCGTGGCATTCGTATCCGTTGGGATTCTTAAACAGGTACTTTTGGTGATAGTCCTCTGCGTACCAGAATTGACCGGCTTCGGATGCGGGGGCGATCTCAGTTGCGATTTGGCCGAAGCCAGCTTCGCTGATCTTTTCTTGATACGCATCACGGGCAGCGAGAGCCACTGCCAACTGTTCATCCGTCGAAATCCAGATTGCACCGCGATACTGGGGCCCACGGTCGTTACCCTGGCGGTTCACTTGAGTCGGATCGTGAATCTCAAAGAAGAGGGAAATGAGCTGAGCCACACTGGTCTTTTCGGTTGAATAGACAACACGCACGGTTTCAGCGTGGCCGGTCAGCCCGCTACAGACGTCGTCGTAGGAGGGGTTTTCCAGCGTGCCACCCATGTAGCCCGTTGCGGTTGCAACGACCCCCGGAGTATTCCAGAAGGCTTTGTCGACTCCCCAGAAACACCCCGCTGCAAAATAAATGATTTCTTCGTTTTTTCCGGGCTCGGTGTGAATGGGAGCGTTGAGAGCGACAGGGGCAATGAAACTGCCACCGCTGAAAAGGTCAGTCAGGTTTTTCATGGCTTCATCCAAACACTGAATACGCCAAGGCGCGACAGGAGGAGGAAATAGGCTACAAAGGAATTTGTACATGGTCTTGGGTAGTCTTGAAACAGTTCAACAGTGAAAGGGGTCGCGATGTTTGATCGCAGCGGACGGAACAAAGCGCGCCTTGGTGCGTTTGTTGCTCGGTTTGCGTCAGAAGCGGAGCACAAGAATGCCGTCGGCGCAGAAGAGCCCACGATGGAGTTTCACCGCGGGGATACGCTTGAAAGTGAACGCGATGCAACAAGGTCCGTTCCCTGGCCCCTTCGCTTATCTGCCGCACTGTCATGGCGTCTGATTGTCGTTGCGATCGCAACTGCGGGTATTGCGTGGGCTGCCTCCAAGATCTGGACGCTGATTATTTCCGTCGCGATCGCTTTGCTTCTTGCTGTCTTACTTGAACCGCTTGTGCGTTGGCTGACCGTAAAGGCAAAGCTCCCGAGGACGCTGGCAGCAGCTCTGGGTCTGCTATTTCTGGTTGCGCTTGTCGCCGGTGCTCTGTCTCAGGCGGGAACAGAAATTGCCATGCAGTTGCCTGACCTGATGAGGAAGGCTAGCGGTGGTCTTGATACGTTCCGTGACTGGTTGGCTAACTTGCCATGGAAGATCGACATGACGGTCTTCGACAACGTTGTCACCAGTGCGATGACTCAGATTACCAACTATGTGCAGCAGAACGTGCAGCAGATTTTCAGCCAGGCCTACTCGGTCACATCCTCGGTGGTATCGCTGGTTTCCGGCTTCCTGATCATGCTGTTCTGCCTGTTCTTCTTCCTTAAAGAGGGACGCACAATCTGGCTGTGGATTGTGCGACTGTTCCCAGCTCCGGCACGTACTCCTCTGCACGAATCTGCGATTCGTGGCTGGGTGACGCTCGGTTCGTACGTTCGAACCCAGATTCAAGTTGCCGCTATCGACGCGGTGGGTATCGGTTTGGGAGCCTTCTTCTTAGGGCTCCCCATGGTTCTTCCGATCATTGTGGTCGTATTCTTTGCGTCCTTCGTTCCGATTGCTGGCGCAATGGTGTCTGGTGCCATCGCTGTTTTGGTTGCTTTGGTTGATCAGGGGATTACGGCTGGCGTTATCATGCTGGTTGTTATCTTGGTTGTTCAGCAGGTCGAATCGAATCTTCTTCAGCCTCTGTTGATGTCTCACGCTGTTTCTCTTCACCCGATAGCCGTGTTGCTTGTCGTGGCAGGCGCTGGTTCGCTGGGCGGCATTCCTGGCGCTGTTTTCGGTGTTCCGATTGCGGCGTTCTTGAATGCCACGTTCCTCTACCTGCACGGATATGACTCCATGCCAGAGCTGGCAACAAAGCAGGATCGTCCCGGCGGTCCTCCTGGAATGCTCGATGAAATGGTCGCAGCATCGTACGCGTCGAAGACGCACGTCAACGAGGCCCCCGCTCAATCTTCATCCCAAGACGCGGCGTCTCAGATCGTGGCTGACGGATCGGTTGCGTCCACTTCTAGGCGTGAGGCCCCCGTTCCAGGGGAAAAACCGGATATGGACGGCACTGAAAGTGCCCAGAGCATGGAAAGTCCAGGGGAGGCTAGGTAGCGTTTAAGATTGTTCAACACGTGTGGCGGGGTCAGTAGCCAAAGACTACTGACCCCGCCACACATGCTTCGGCGCTATTTCCCTCCGGGTGTTCTACGGAAGCGTATCCTCTTTGAAACGCTGACCGTGAAAGAGTAGGAATGAAGGGGCGCTCTAGAGCGGATCAGCCCGCGAAAGGCTTTGCTGTGAGGATCTCGACCTCGATCTCCTTGCCATTTGGAGCCTCGTATGACACCTTGTCGCCCGTCTTGTGCCCGGTGACCGCGGCACCCAGAGGAGCCTTCGCAGAGAAGACCTGCACGCCCAAGTCTCCACCAGCGTCACGTGAACCGAGCAGGAACGTCATCTCGCGTCCGCCAACCAGAGCAGTCACAACCATGCCGGGTTCAACGATGCCGTCATCAGCGGGCGTTTCGCCAACCTCTGCTGAAGCGAGCATCTCCTGGAGAGTCTGGATGCGCGTTTCGTTCATCGACTGTTCGTTGCGTGCAGCGTGGTAGCCACCGTTCTCACGCAGGTCGCCCTCTTGGCGAGCCGCATCGATCAGCTTCGCAATTTCCGGGCGCTTGATTTCAATGCGCTCGGTGAGCTCCTTCTGTAGAAGGTCGTACTGAGCCTGAGTTAGCCACTGAGTGTCGGCCATGAGTGTCCTCCAAAAACGATAGCCGGAACGATGGTACCGGCGCTAAGACTCAGTCAGTCTAGCAATGCCAAAGCATTCCTGCCTGAATGCGAAGTAGTCAGGTAAAATCCGGGCGCAAACGTAACGTGCAGATGAGCCGTCCGGCCTCGTCAACACGGGCAGAGAAAATCAGAGAAGAACGGCCAAGTACACGCCCACGCAGTGGCATGCCCAGGCGGCAACGGTGAAAGCGTGGAAGATTTCGTGGAACCCGAACCACGTTGGGGAAGGATCCGGACGCTTTGTTGCGTAGACTATTGCGCCCAGCGTGTAAAGAATGCCCCCCGCGACGATCAGCCAGACCACAGCCGGGCCACCAGCGCTCCAGAGCTGAGGGAGGTATGCGACAGCAGTCCATCCCAAAACCACGTAGATTAACGTTGAGAGCCACCGCGGGGCGGTCGGCCAGAAAAGGTTGATGAGGATCCCGATGATGGCCCCAATCCAGACAATCGACAGCAGAACCATTGCATCGTGCCTGGTGAGCAAGGCAACCGACAAGGGAGTGTATGTGCCGGCGATGAGAAGGAAAATATTCGAGTGATCAAGCCGTTTCCACACGAGCTCCCAGTTCGGCTTCCAGTAGAAGCGATGATAGAGACCCGAGATGCCAAAAAGAAGAAGAGACGAGGCAAGGTAAACCGCTGATGCCCACTTTGTCGGAGTCGTTGGGGCAAGACAGATCAGCACAATTGATGCCGCTAGCGAGAGTGGGGCTGTAACAAGATGCAACCATCCTCGCAGGTGAGGCTTAATAGCGATCAACTGGTTTGGAACCCACGACTTCGGATGAAGCGATGCGACCTTCATGATGCCTCCCACAACGAATTCAAACGCGAATTAATTCAAACCGTGGCTGTCAGTCTCACGCTGATATCCACATAACCTACGTTACCGTAAGTTAGCGATTGTGTACGAGGGGCAATTCAGCAGATGAACATCTTCCAAGGCCTCCAAGGTGTTCGGTTCCAACAATCGTGGTCATCGCGCACCTCCACTGTGCATATGCGTGCAGGTGAGGTCACTTTCATTATGAAAAACGATTACCCTTAACGCAGATCAACGATCGCTAGCGGTTGCCCAATACGGTGTCGCTAACGGTTACGACACTGTCAACTGCTACCGGTAGCCGGAAATGGGAGGGACCATGGCGCGACTCGCTCTGGCCTATGACCTGTACGAGGAACGTCTGCGCAAGCAGCTTCCCCAGTCGGCCATCCCCAGACACATTGGTGTCATTCTTGACGGAAACCGTCGTTGGGCCAAATCCACCGGCAAACAAGCGTCGCAAGGTCATCGTGCCGGCGCCGAAAAGATCTCCGAATTCCTCGTCTGGGCAGAAGAACTCGGCGTCGAAGTCATCACCTTGTGGATGCTGTCGACCGACAATCTTTCTCGCACATCAGAGGAACTGACCGAACTCCTTGGTATCATCGCCGACGCCGTTGACCACTTGGCTATGCAAGGAAAATGGCATCTCAACGTCGTTGGAGACTTGGGCCTACTCCCCGAAGACGTAGCAGCGCGGATCCGCGCATCGGTTGCATCGACCGCGACCGTTCGGGGCATGAAAGTCAACGTTGCCGTCGGCTACGGAGGACGCCACGAAATCACCGAAGCTGTTCGCGCGATCATGCGTGAGGCGTCGGCCCAGGGGAAGAACCTTGACGAAGTCGCAGACTGTCTATCCGATGCGGATATCACTGCTCACCTGTACACGAAAGACCAACCGGACCCCGATTTGGTGATCCGCACGTCCGGCGAGCAACGACTGTCCGGGTTCATGATTTGGCAGTCAGTCCATTCGGAGTACTACTTCTGCGAGGCCTATTGGCCGGACTTTAGGCGCGTGGACTTCCTGCGTGCTCTGCGCTCCTATGCTCAACGTGAACGCAGGCTGGGAAAATAGATCCGTCGGAGTGTGACACCGGTGGAGTGAAGCCACCTGTTGGATAAAGAATACGGGCGATACTTCATGAGGTATCGCCCGTATTGTACGTAGCGCGTCAGTCGATTTCGTACGACCACGGTGGGTTAGCGCCCGCGCGTGACACGGTCACGTCAGAGATGCGGGAAGCGCGGTCAAGAATTGTTTGGACCTGGTCAGCATCAATTGTCTCAAGAGCGACGCGTCCTTCAGCACCGCACAGCTGAAGACCCCACATTGCATCCAAAATGCCACCCATGAACGAATCACCGGCACCAACGGTGTCGACGACCTTGACATCGCCGGGGGTAGCTTCGACGCGGACACTTGACTTCGAAACGGCTAGACCGCCCTTCTTGCCACGAGTGACGATAATCAACGAAGGCCCAAGGTCAAGCCAACGGGCAATCACATGATCGAGGTCTTCACCATTGGTAAGCCACTCAAGATCCTCGTCGGACACCTTGATGACGTCCGATACTGCGACAAATTTTTCGACCAGGGGCATGGCTTTTTCTGGCGAGCCCATAATGGCAGGACGAGCGTTCGGGTCGAAGGTGATCAGTGCGTGAGGGCGCGCGGTTTTCAGGGCCTCGTACACGGTGTCGGCACCGGGTTGGACGGCCGCGGAAATCGAGCCTGCGTGCACGATCAGCGCCTGGTCAGAAACGGGGATCGGGCTGGTGGGGTTCCAGTCGAAGTCGAAGGTGTAGGTGGCCGCGCCCTTGTCATCAATGGATGCAAGAGCAGTGGTCGTGTGGTGAGCCCCGCGCGATTCGGGGGTGATGACCACGTGGGAAGCGGTGAAGTGTTCCTCGATGACCTTGCCACGCGGGTCGTTTGCAAACCACGTGGAGAGCACCGACGGGCGTCCCAGACGCCCGAGGGTCATAGCGACGTTCGCTGGCGAACCACCGGGGATTTCGCGTGCATCTTCAGGGTGAGAAATAGGCGTAACGATGTCAATGAGCGCTTCGCCGATGGCGAGAATATGAGGCTCGTGAGCAAGATCCATGGCACATCCTTTGTCGGGTGCGCAGACAGGCTGCGCGATCTGTACCGATTTTAGTCTGAGCAGGGTATCAACGTGCCCAATCGATGCTCGCGTGTGGCATCTGTGCGCAGGGTGTTGGTCTGTTGCCCGCCATGGTCGCCGTGTTCGTCTCCAAAGCGGATATCAACTGGATCTCAAGCACATCCACAAAGACTCCCAAACGAATCTGATACAAGCTCTACACGAACCATCATTCGCGCCTGCCAGCTTACTGTGTGGGGGCCTCAGCCTTATCCAGACGAGACGCGGCAACATCAAGAATCTGCTTGCAGTGAGCGGCCAACGCTTCCCCGCGCTCCCACTGAGACAGAGTCGTTTCAAGCGGTGCTTGACCCGATTCGAGTTGCTTGACGATCTGCACGAGTTCGTCGCGTGCTTGCTCGTAGGACAGTGACTCGACGGGAGCCAGTTCGTTATCCATATGTACCTCCGGGGTATGACAGTCGATGTGAGAGTGAATGGTTGATGTGCAAAGAAAGGGGGACGAGGCCGCGCCCATTTATCCGTTCGCTTGGCCTGTCGGCGACGCTGGCGTAGTTCCCACAACCTGAGCGACCATTCGGCCCGATGCAAGGATGCCTTCGATCAAACTACCTTTTGGTGCGTCGGCAACATCCTTGATGATTGCTCCACTGGGAAGCTTCAGAATTGAATATCCGCGATCGAGTGTTCCCTGCGGGGAAAGAGCAGTGAGTGTTGCCTGCATCCGTCCCAGTGCGGTTGTTTCAGTTGAAAGACGTCGCTCGACTGCATGTCGCAAACCGGTGAGCGTTTGAGCAAGCCCCGCGCGATGCGTATCGACGACCGCCCCCGGGCTGAGCAGAACCGGGCGAGAAGCGTATGAATCGATGAGCTGGCGCTCGCGGCCCAATCGAAGCATGATGGCTCCGCGCATTGTGTCGATTGCTGTTTGAATGTGCGCTTGCTCAGTTGCATAGTCCGGGACGATTCGCTTCGCGGCATCCGTCGGAGTCGACGCCCTGAAATCGGCGACAAAGTCCAGCAGGGGAGCGTCGGCCTCGTGCCCAATCGCCGACACGACCGGAGTGGAAGCTAGCGCGACGGCGCGCAGTAGTCGCTCGTTAGAGAACGGCAGAAGGTCTTCGACGGAGCCGCCACCGCGTGCAATGACGATGACATCAATATCGGGCCGTGCGTCCAATTCCCTGAGAGCACTCATGACTTCTGGCACGCAGCGCTCGCCCTGAACAGCGACTTCCCTGATCTCGAAGTCGGCCACGGGCCAGCGGTCTGTGGCGTTGACAAGGACATCGTCTTTCGCCTTCGCGTTCGACCCGCAGATTAGGCCGATTCGACCGGGCAGGAAGGGGATGGGCTTCTTTCGCTCAAGCGCAAAGAGTCCTTCTTTTTGAAGCTGAGCGCGCAATTGCTCGATCTGAAGCAGAAGATTGCCCGAGCCCGCGATACGGATTTCTTGTGCGCGCAGATTCAGGGAACCCTTTGATGTCCAAAACTGAGGGGTAACACGCGTGACGATCCGTGCGCCCTCTGTGAAAGCGCCACCAAGTTCCTTCAGCATCCCCGGCCATGCGGTGACGGTCATCGAAGTGTCGGTCTCAACATCACGGAGGACGAAGAATGCGATTTTCGAGGTAGCGCGTGGCTTATATTCAACGATCTGGCCTTCGACCCAGAGCGTAGACATGCGTTCGACGTAGATTTTGATGTTCTCCGTTAGCTTGCGGAGAGGCCAGGGGTTATCTGCGGTTGTGTCCGCGGCCCGAAGTGCCAGAGGTTGATTCGTCACGCATCCAAGAATGCCACAGACCATGGGTGAATCGAATTGCAGAAATGTGGAGCTGTGCTCAAAGCCCCGTTCAGCGCGCACTCACGACCCAGATGTCGGTAAATTGAGAGCATGAGTGACCTGACGGATGCTTTTCCCGCCATCGATTCGACCTGCTCCGCTTCTTCGAAGGAATCGGGGAACGAGACCGGCCATATCTACTTGGCCGCCCCACGTGGGTACTGCGCCGGAGTGGACAGGGCTGTTGATGTCGTTGAAAAGGCCTTGGACCTTTACGGTGCGCCGGTTTATGTGCGTAAAGAGATCGTGCACAACAAATACGTCGTTGAGTCGCTGACGAAGCGTGGCGCGATTTTCGTCCAAGAGACTGACGAGGTCCCCGAAGGAGCTCGCGTCGTCTTCAGTGCACACGGTGTTTCGCCACAAGTACGTGATGGAGCTGAACGCCGTCGGCTTGCCACGATTGATGCGACGTGCCCGTTGGTGACCAAGGTTCACCGCGAGGCCGTGCGTTTCGCGAAGGAAGACTACGACATCATTCTGGTCGGGCATCAGGGGCACGAAGAGGTCGAAGGTACCTTCGGTGAAGCCCCTTCGCATATTCAGGTCGTGGGAACACCCGACGAGGTCGCAAACGTTGAGGTTCGTGATCCTGACCGTGTCGTGTGGATTTCACAGACCACGCTGTCCGTTGACGAGACGCGCGAAACGGTTGACCGTCTGCGTCAGCGTTTCCCCAATCTGATTGACCCGCCGTCGGACGACATTTGCTACGCGACCCAAAACCGTCAGGTTGCCGTTAAGACGATTGCCCCGAAGGTTGACGTCATGGTGGTTGTCGGTTCGGCGAACTCCTCGAACTCGGTGCGCCTTGTCGAAGTCGCTCTTGAAGCCGGTGCCGGTGCAGCGTATCGCGTGGATAAGGCTGAAGAACTGCAGGAAGTCTGGTTTGAAGGCGCCAAGGTGGTCGGTCTGACCTCGGGTGCTTCCGTGCCTGAGATCCTGGTTCGCGATGTTATTGAGTGGTTGCAACCTCGTGGGTTCCCCACGGTTGACGTTGTTCGAACTGAAACGGAAACGATCACCTTCGCGTTGCCTCGTAATTTGCGAACGGAACTGAAAGCGAACGGCTTAGTCGACGCGCGCCCGCACGCACCGCGCAAGGCTGGCCCTGATCACACCAGCTGATACTCCATACGATGGCGCGCTGACCTAGAATGGTCAGCGTGTCTCTTACTATCGGAATCGCAGGACTGCCCAACGTCGGCAAGTCGACCCTGTTCAATGCTCTGACTCGCGCCACCGTTCTGGCGGCGAACTACCCGTTCGCAACCATTGAACCGAACGTTGGCGTTGTGCCTTTGCCGGATCCTCGCCTGAAGGTGCTGGCGGATATCTTCCATTCAGAGAAGATCATTCCCGCGACGGTTTCCTTCGTTGATATTGCAGGTATCGTCCGAGGTGCGTCTGAGGGTGAAGGCCTGGGCAACCAGTTCCTCGCAAATATTCGCGAGGCCGACGCGATCTGCCAGGTGACTCGCGCATTCTTAGACCCGGATGTCGTGCACGTTGACGGCAAGGTTGATCC
Organism: Schaalia turicensis; assembly: GCF_019380255.1. Taxonomy (NCBI): domain Bacteria; kingdom Bacillati; phylum Actinomycetota; class Actinomycetes; order Actinomycetales; family Actinomycetaceae; genus Schaalia; species Schaalia turicensis. Next base: position 1,351,648 of record NZ_CP048928.1, on the reverse strand, counting down.
TGCTTCCGACATTGAGACGATCCAGACCGAGCTGATTCTTGCCGATATCCAGACGCTGGAAAAGCAGATCCCGCGCCTCGAAAAAGAGGTACGAGGTAAGAAGACCGAAGCGGTCGTCCTTGAAACAGCCAAGGCAGCTCTTGAAATCCTCGAACGTGGCGAGCTCCTGTCGGGCCCTGCGGGCGCTGACTTGGATCCCGATGCGCTGAAATCGTTCCAGCTCATGACGACCAAGCCGTTCATTTTCGTGTTCAACATGGACGCGAAGGGGATGGAAGACGAGGCCCTGCAAGCATCGTTGCGTGAGCTGGTCGCTCCGGCTGATGCCATCTTCCTTGACGCTCAGTTCGAAGCCGAACTGGTTGAGCTTGATGAAGACGATGCGCGCGAGATGTTGGAAGAATCCGGACAGAGCGAAGCTGGCTTGGACAAGCTGGCGCGCGTGGGGTTTGAAACTCTTGGCTTGCAGACCTATCTGACGGCAGGTCCGAAGGAATCACGCGCGTGGACGATCCATCGCGGTGATACTGCTCCGCAGGCTGCTGGGGTTATTCACACGGACTTCCAGAAGGGCTTCATTAAAGCTGAGATCGTGTCCTATGACGACCTGATCAAATACGGTGGCATGCAGGAAGCCCGCGCGGCCGGCAAGGTCCGCATGGAAGGCAAGGATTACGTGATGGCTGACGGCGACATCGTCGAATTCAGGTTCAACGTCTGAACCTCTGACCAAGTTCCGAACGGGGCTTACATCAAAGAAGTCTAATAGAGGCTATGACGTTCGTCTCGTGCGAAACGTGGTTGAGCTCCGCTTCAACGTTGAGCGGAATGCCCCACCCATTGCAGTTTTCTGCTGCTCGGTCTGATACTTGAAGCATGACGATGTGGAAAGTGTCTGATGACTGGTTTGATCGGCACACAACCCAAGACCTGGCATACCGAGTCCGGGTGCGTGTCATAACGCCGAAAGCGCTGGACTCCGCGTGGGCGCGCATTGTTGAAGAGCACGGTTCTGATGCCGAGGGTGTTGTGCCAATCGGCGGGGCTGCGCTCATCCGGGTCAACGACTGCGAGGCTGAGGCCATCAGCGGGGGAGAAGACGCCCTTGACTCTCTTGAGTGGGCGGTCAACGACGTTCTCGGTGAGGCCCTCAAGGGGGCCGAGGTGCTCGTTGTAAGCGAAGAGCGTTCCCTCGTCATCGACTAGGGAACGCTCTTCGGCTGCTTCTGAAATCAGCTGTGTGGTTAGGTGGTCATGCCCGATGCCCGGTCAGCTTCTTCAGTGCTCCTGATGAACCATGCGTTTGCCTGCGGCAGCCAGAAGAACGCAATCAGAAGGATCGAAATGATGGCCACTGCGACCGTTCCGCCACCACCGGACTCGAGGCCTGCGACGGTGCCTTGCGCGCCCCAAGGGAGCGACTTCTCTCAACGCAAAATAGGAGACGAGGCCACACAATCCGGCGTTCTGCCCGTAAAAAACCAGGGGGTTAGGCCTCTTCGTCCTCAGCGTGCAGGCGCGGAACCGACGCCATTTCAGGGTTCACGCCCACCTTGTCGGCGTAGAACTCGCGTATGACCTCCATGTCAGCGCGCACGTCGCCGGTCAGGGTGATGTTATGACCCCATCCGAAAGTCATTGTCTTCTTATCGACAAACCCGAGCTGAACAGGCAGGTGAGCGCCCGTCGCAATGCGGTAGAAACCGGACTTCCAGTAGTCGCGCGGGGACCTCGTACCCTTCGGGGTGAGCACGATGGTGAACTCATCTACGGCGTTCGACTGCTCCACAATCTGCCCAACGACACCGTGTGCGCCACTGCGATCGATCGCACGTCCGCCGATCCACTTGACGAACCTGCCGAAGATGGGGACCTTCACCACGGAGTCTTTGACGAGGAACGTGAACTCGCGGTTAATCGACCAGAATGCGAGCGCCATGAAAACGCCATCCCAGTTGGACGTGTGAGGTGCGCCGATGACCATGACTTTTTCAGGCAGGGGTTCGGCGGACAGAGTCCAACGCGAGAACTTCATGTACGTGCGGGCGATCAGCGGGCGTATTCGCACAGTGTCCCTCTCGATGGTGGGTGCTTCGGGGTGGTTGTGTGGTGTTCGACAATGATAGGCGACGAGGCGCATCATGCGGTCTCACTTCCTCTCTAACGGTAGTACGCCCGCTCGCGAGCGTGCATGAGCGTCCCACATGACGTGGTGAACGTCGCAGGTATGGGTAGGGGAATGCCGGCGTTAAGCCGATATTCTGGTTTCAGCTATTTTGTGGGTCGAATGTGTACCCACCGGCCATGCTCGCACTGACTGATTCAGGTGTTGCTGGCCATCGTGTTATTGAGGAGTTCATCTATGCCAACCCGCTCTGACCTGCGTAATGTCGCAATCGTGGCGCACGTTGACCACGGTAAGACAACCCTGGTCGACGCGATGCTCTGGCAGTCCGGCGCTTTTTCTGACCGTGACACCGTCGAGAAGACGGGCGAGCGCGTCATGGACTCGGGCGATCTTGAACGCGAAAAGGGCATTACGATCCTCGCGAAGAACACAGCTGTCCACTACCGTGGTCCAGCCGCTCAGAAGCTCGGTCTTGAAGACGGCGTCACCATTAACGTTATTGACACCCCCGGTCACGCTGACTTCGGTGGCGAGGTTGAACGTGGTCTGTCCATGGTTGATGGTGTTGTCCTGATGGTCGATGCTTCCGAGGGGCCGCTTCCTCAGACTCGCTTCGTTCTACGTAAGGCTCTGCAGGCACAGCTCCCGGTTGTCGTCGTTGTGAATAAGGTTGACCGCCCGGACTCGCGTATCGAAGAGGTCGTTTCTGAAACGACCGACCTTCTGCTGTCGCTGGGTGAAGATCTGCTGAATGACGGTATTGAAACCGATGTTGATTCTCTGCTCGATGTGCCCGTTATTTACGCGTCCGCCAAGGCTGGCGTGTGCTCGCTGGAAAACCCCGGTGACGGCCAGCTTCCGACCGAGGATCTCGAGCCCCTGTTTGAAACGATTCTGAACCGTATCCCCGGCCCAGAATACGAAGAGGACATTCCGCTTCAGGCACACGTTACGAACCTTGATGCATCGCCGTTCCTAGGTCGTCTTGCTCTGCTTCGTATCCACAATGGCACGCTGACCAAGGGTGCGAATGTGGGTCTTGCCCGCCATGACGGCACCATTCGTTCCGTGCGTATCACCGAACTGCTACGCACTGAAGGCCTGGAGCGCGTTTCTGCTGAGACTGCTGGCCCCGGCGATATCGTCGCTGTTGCCGGTATTGAAGACATCATGATCGGTGAATCGCTGGTCGACCTTGAAGATCCTCGTCCTCTGCCGTTGATCACCGTTGATGATCCGGCGATCTCGATGACGATCGGTATCAACACTTCGCCGATGGCTGGTCGTGTCAAGGGTGCGAAGGTCACCGCACGTCAGGTCAAGGATCGTCTTGACCGCGAGCTGGTGGGCAACGTGTCTCTGAGGGTTCTGCCGACCGAGCGTCCCGATGCCTGGGAGGTTCAGGGGCGCGGGGAGCTGGCTCTTGCCATCCTGGTCGAGCAGATGCGTCGCGAAGGCTTCGAACTGACCGTCGGTAAGCCTCAGGTTGTCACGAAGGACATTGAAGGTGTTCGCAGTGAGCCGATGGAACGTATGACTATCGACATTCCCGAAGAGTACCTCGGCTCCGTTACGCAGCTGATGGCAGCCCGTAAGGGTCGCATGGAAACCATGTCGAACCACGGTTCGGGCTGGATCCGCCTGGAGTTTGTCGTTCCGGCGCGCGGTCTGATCGGCTTCCGTACCCGCTTCCTCACCGAAACGCGCGGTACCGGTATCGCATCGTCGATCGCTGACGGCTACGCCCCGTGGCAGGGTGTCATCGAGCAGCGTCTGACCGGCTCGCTGGTTGCTGACCGTGCAGGCCAGGCAACTCCGTATGCGATGACGAATCTGCAGGAACGCGGTTCCTTCATCGTTGAGCCTTCTTCCGAGGTTTACGAAGGCCAGGTTGTTGGCGAAAATCCGCGTGGCGAAGATATGGACGTCAACATCTGCCGTGAGAAGAAGCAGACGAACACGCGTTCAGCTACCGCTGATGTGTACGAATCGCTGACTCCGTCGCGCAAGCTGACTCTTGAAGAGTCGCTTGAATTTGCGGCTAACGACGAATGTGTCGAGGTCACGCCTGAAGCGGTTCGCGTCCGCAAGGTCGTCTTGGATGCGCAGGAACGTTTCAAGATCGCAGCACGCGAGCGTCGCGCAGCGAAGTGAGTGGCGCGACCATGCTTTACTAGCTCAGCTATAGATTCCGTCCCCGTCAGTTTTCCTTCTGAAACGATCCGAAGGCTGGTGGGGGCGGAACTTTTTTACCCGTGACCATGGTTTCGGCATCGATTCGGACCAGTCCACGTCGGGTTTCAATCTCGACGTAGTCGCGGGACGTTGTTTTGAGGGTGCCAAGAGCGTCATGGAGTCCGTCGGCTAAACGGTAGCGGACAACAACGCGTTCGCCAGGTATCCATGCGAGCCATGGGAGTGGTGGTAGATTCGCGCCTTCGGTTATGTTGGCAGGAATTGCGCCCCGTGGGTCTTTGGAAAATCGCGCCTTCGCGTTGGTCTCGCTCGTGGGGGACGAGGCCTTGTCTTCGGCGCGATTATGCGCATTGGCGCTTTCAATTGGGGCACTTTGACTCATAAAGGAGATAATAGAGGGCAGAAGCTTCCCTATCGATTCCAATGAGGAGTTGCCATGACCTACGTCATCGCACAGCCCTGTGTTGACGTGAAGGACCGCGCTTGCGTTGATGAGTGCCCGGTCGATTGCATCTACGAAGGTGCGCGTACTCTCTACATTCACCCCGAAGAATGCGTGGACTGTGGTGCGTGCGAGCCGGTGTGTCCGACCGAGGCAATTTTCTACGAGGACGATCTGCCCGAGGAATGGTCGGATTACTACCGAGCAAACGCTGACTTCTTCAAGGATCTTGGTTCCCCCGGTGGCGCGCAGAAGACCGGTGTCCAGGACTTCGACGACGAGATGGTCGCCGCGCTGCCCCCGCAGAATGCGGACTACCTCGAGTCGCACCAGTGATGATCACACTGCCCCGCCCGCTCGGACTGCCCGAGTTCCCCTGGAACCTCCTCGCTCCCGCGAAGGCGCTTGCTTCGTCGCATCCCGATGGGATCTGCGATCTTTCGGTGGGAACCCCCGTCGATTCGACGCCGGGTTTTATCCGCGAGGCACTTTCGGTAGCGTCGGATGCTCACGGTTATCCGACGGTTATTGGCACTCGGGAAGTGCGCGAAGCGATCCTTGCATGGGGGCAACGTCGCAATATGGTGGACGTTGGCTTGTCCGGCGTTATTCCCACCATCGGTTCGAAGGAAGCGGTTGCCTGGATTCCGCGTCTGCTGGGAGTTGGCCCGGGGGATACGGTGCTTGTCCCAGAGGTTGCTTATCCGACCTATGACATTGGTGCGCGTCTCGCGGGCGCGACCCCCGTTCCAGTTGATCCTAGGAAGCCGGATACGTGGCCGGATGCCGTTCTTGTTTTCCTCAATTCTCCTGGAAACCCGGATGGTCATGTCCTGTCAGCTGACGAACTTCGTGCCGTTCGTCAGTGGGCATGTGAGCACGATGCCGTTGTCGTGTCCGACGAGTGCTACGCGGCCCTGCCCTGGGCCGAGCCCTGGATCTCGGAGGGCGTCCCTTCCCTCCTCGACGAGACCGTGTGCGAGGGCGACCCGAGCGGCCTCCTCGTCCTCTACTCGCTCTCCAAGCAGTCGAACCTCGCGGGGTATCGCGCCGCACTCGTCTACGGGGATCCTGAGCTCGTCGCCCCGATCGTCGAGGTCCGCAAGCACTCTGGACTGATGGTTCCTGCTCCCGTTCAGCATGCGATGGCAATCGCTCTTCGCGACGAGGCGCATGTCGAGGCTCAGCGTGCTGTGTACGAACGGCGACGTAAGAGGCTGGTCGAAGCGTGCGGTAAAGCTGGCCTCGTGAATGATGAAAATTCTGTTGCCGGACTCTATCTCTGGCTCGCACATCCGCGCACGCAGGATTCGTGGGCGTTGGTTGACGCGTTCGCGAAACTGGGAATTCTGGTTGCCCCCGGCGATTTTTATGGGGAGGCTGCGGAGGGGCGTGTGCGAGTGGCTCTGACGGCAAGTGATGAGCGAATCGAGGCTGCCTCGCAGCGCCTTGAAACGTGCGTCAATTTCCTTGCGTAAGGGGAAACTCTCCCGGGCGTGGTGTCTTCCTGTTTTCGAATAATGGCCCACACTTAGCATGTTGTTGACTAGTCCTTTACAATAACTTTGGAGAAAGTTTGATGTTCTAGCGCTTTACAGGCCGAACAGTGGCGTATAGAGTGACAGAAATAACGGACTTTCGTCCTAAGTGGTGATTGTGGTCGCAGTGAAGCGACTCGTTGAGAACGAAAGCGCTGTCGCGCATTCTTCCAACCTGTGTGCTTGCATGGCTCCGCATTGCCCAACGCGTTAAGGAGTCCTCATGGCCAAGGCAAAAGTGGAATCGGTCGACACTACTTCCGACGGTGTGCTTACCGTCGGGGAAAAGAAGATCGTTCTCCCGCGCACCAGCGCCTCCGTCGGTAATGATGGCTTGAGCGTCTCCCGCTTGCTCGCCGACGGCGACGTAGTCAGCCTCGACCCCGGTTTTACGAACACAGCGTCATGCCAGTCTGCGATTACCTACATCGATGGTGGTGCGGGAATTCTGCGCTACCGCGGTTACCCGATCGAACAATTGGCAAAGCGCTCGTCGTTCCTAGAGGTTGCTTACCTGCTGATCTACGGCGAACTCCCTGATGCCTCCACACTGGAAAGCTTCATTCGCGCCGTCCACCGTCACCGCTTGCTTCACGAAGACTTCAAGGCTTTCTTCACCGCGTTCCCGCACAGGGGCCACCCCATGGCGATTCTCCAAGCGGGTGTCGCAGGCCTGGCAACCTACTACGAAGACACGCTTGATCCGCGCGACCGCACTCAGCTGGATACCGCGCTGGTGCTTCTGCTGGCGAAGGTGCCGACCATGATCAGCTACATCGCGAAGCGTGCCGCAGGCTTGCCACTGCTGTACCCAGACTCGCAACGTAGCTACACCGAAGACTTCATCCGCATGACCTTCGGCATGCCCTATCAGGCGTACGACATTGATCCTGCGATTGTTCGAGCACTCGATATGTTGCTGATTCTTCACGCTGATCACGAACAAAACTGTTCGACCTCGACCGTTCGTTTGGTCGGGTCCTCGCAAGCGAACCTGTATGCGTCTGTTGCGGCCGGCGTGGGCGCGCTTGCTGGCCCGTTGCACGGTGGCGCGAATGAAGCGGTTCTGCGCATGCTCAATCAGATTCGCGACACTGGTGAGTCGGTCCAGAGCTATGTGGACAAGGTGAAGTCGAAGGCGGAAGGTGTACGTCTGATGGGCTTCGGGCACCGCGTGTACAAGAACTACGATCCGCGCGCGGCTCTGGTGAAGGAAACCGCACACGATGTTCTGTCTCGCCTCGGCAAGCGCGACGAGCTCCTGGATATTGCGATGGAGCTTGAAGATATCGCTTTGAATGACGATTACTTCAAGGAGCGCAAGCTGTACCCGAACGTCGACTTCTACACGGGCCTGATCTACTCGGCGATGGGATTCCCGACCAAGATGTTCACGCCACTGTTCGCACTTGGTCGCCTGCCCGGTTGGATTGCGCAGTACGTTGAAATGACCGAGGATCCGTCGACGAAGATTGGTCGCCCGCGTCAGGTGTACGTTGGCTCGACTGAACGCGACTATGTGCTTCTTCGCCAGCGCTCGGCTCGCGTGATTGACTAACGCGCTGTCGGGTTTGCGCTCGGCGCATAGCCAAAGTCCTTGCCGCGCGTGGACGAGGCCGATCAACTGAACGTCAACGGGGGTGGTAGACCGTGGTCTGCCACCCCCGTGAGCATGAAAAGGATCGAGCCTTCATCAGTTGGTTGCATGTAGCTCATCGTTCAATTCGATGCCCTTGCCACCGCGGGCCAGTGCTTCGATTCGACCCGACTGAGAATTGCGTCGGAACAAGACATTTGATGCGCCTGCAAGCTCGCGCGCTGCAACCGTCCGAGGTTCTGCGAAGAGGCCGTTCGAACCGGGGACGACGCCACCGGATTCCATGACGGCAACCTTTGCTCCTGCGGTCAAGTACAGACCAGCTTCGACGACGCAGTCGTCGCCAAGAGGAATTCCGAGACCGGAGTTTGCGCCGAGCAAGCACCGTTTACCAAGCTTCACGCGCTGGCGGCCACCGCCGGACAGGGTGCCCATTGTGGATGCGCCGCCGCCCACGTCGGAACCGTCGTCGATGACAACGCCCTGAGAGATACGGCCTTCAACCATGGATCGACCGAGGGTGCCGGCGTTGAAGTTCACGAAACCGGCGTGCATGACGGTTGTTCCTTCAGACAGGTAGGCGCCCAGGCGTACGGTTGCACCGTTTGCAATACGCACGCCCTTCGGTACGACGTAGTTCACCATCGGGGGGAACTTGTCGACGCCGATCACGGTGACCGGGTGGCCAAGGTGAGCGCGCATACGCAGACGTGTTTCTTCGAAGTCTGCGACTGCGCACGGGCCCTCGGAGGTCCATACGACGTTGGGGAGGCGAGCAAAAATACCGTCAAGATTGATGGTGTTCGGCTTTTTCATTCGGTGGGAAAGCAGGTGGAGGCGCAGGTAGGAATCCGCAGTGGACTGCGGTTGATCGTCCAGATCTGACCTGCAGGTGACAACCGTGGTGCGAACACCGCGCGCATCATTGTGGCGCTGCATGTGAGTCAGGGTGTCGAGCAGATCTGTGTCATCGCCAGGTTCCATCTGACCCAGGTGTGGGCGCGGGTACCAGACGTCGAGAGTCTCGCCGTTCTTCGTCACTGTTGCGAGGCCAATGCCCCATGCCTGATTCGTATCCATGGGCTTACTGTAAAGCGAGAGTGCCCGCTGTGGGGTGCCCATTCCGCCTTTCGGCAGGTTTGCAAGGTGTGATGAGTGCTCCCAAATGCTGGGAAAGTTCAGCGAGGCTGGCGATGATCCCAGAGATCCGGCCAGAAAACACCAATTTCTTCAGCCATCGTGTGAACCAGTGGGAGTGAAATCCCGACAACGTTGTGGTGATCGCCGTCGACCCCAGCAATGAAGGGCCCGCCAAGGCCGTCGATCGTGAAAGACCCCGCAACGTGGAGCGGTTCGCCGGAGTCTACGTAGGCATCAATCTCGGCGTCGCTCATTGAGCCGAATCGGACGATGGTTGAAGTCGAGGCGTGGGTGCGCGCAATCAGAGCGTAGGAATCTAGCGGGGTAGAGGGGTCTCGCTCGACGAGCGCTGCGCTATGGCCGGTCCACAGAATTGCTTCGGAGCCTCTGAAAGCTCGGATGCGCTCGCGTGCAATTTCTGCAGTGTGGGGCTTGCCCAGCATCTGCCCGTCCTGCAACAGCATCGAATCGCACGCAACGACGAGGAGGCGTTCGCAGTGGGCCTCGTCGGTCACAATCGTGCCATCGACTAAGCCGGAAATGACCGCACCGCACTTCGCGTCTGCCAGGGTTGTCACCTGATCGCCGGGCGAAGGAACGCCGGCGCTACGCGCGCAGAAGTCGGCGAGCACGAGGTCTTCATCAACGTCGGATATGCGAACAATAGGTGTGATGCCAGCGGAAATCAGAGTTGCTCGGCGAGCCGGTGACTTTGAGGCAAGAAGAAAACGCATAGGTCTATTTTGCCTTTTCAATCGGCAATTGATACATCTTGATAATTGTGTGCAGTAACTGCACGAATCTGTCAAACGTGATGTACGCTACTAAAGTATCTGTGTGGATCTGTATGTGAAGGGGAGAGATGGACAGCGCTGTGCCCAATGGTGAAGCTCAAGCTCACCAGTCTCAGCCCCCTACTTCGGACGATCACCAGACCGTTAAACGCTACGTTCCCCGCCTTTTGGGCGGTCCTCTGACGATGAGTGCCGACGAGCTTGCCCAGCACGCTGGTACTACCGTTGAACAAATCAATGACTTTTGGAATTCACTGGGATTCCGCCCCCCTGAGCCTGGCGAAAAGACGTTCACCGAACGTGATCTGGACGTGTTCGTCTCGTGGAACGACATGATTGATTCACAGGCGATTGACACGGCAACCAGCCATTCGCTTCTGAGGGCGAATTCCCACTTGGCCGATCGTCTAGCGCTGTGGCAGTGTGAAGCGCTTGTTGAAGACGCGGTGCGACGCCTAGGCTTGGATGACACGACGGCTCGCCTCTACGTTCTAGACCATATGAAGGACCGTGTCGAGGCATTCGAGAGGATGTTCATTCACTCGTGGCAGCGTCAGATGGAGGCATTGCTGTCGCGCTTGGATAAGGAAGTGTCCCAGCGCGGTCACGAGAACTCCAAGGCTCGGTTCCCACTCAATCGTTCGTTGGGCTTTGTTGACATGGTGTCCTACACGTCGTCGTCGACAATCCTGGGTGGTGAGGTCGTCGAACTGATCGAGCACTTTGAATCCGAATCGCGTCAGGCGATCACGCAGGCTGGCGGTCGCGTGGTGAAGACGCTGGGCGATGCTGTTTTGTACATTGCCGATGATCTTGAGACCGGTTTGAACGTGATTTTTTCGCTGATTGAGCGCTTGAATGCGGATGATACGATTCTTCCTGTTCGTGCATCTTTCGTCCGTGGCGATGTCTTCTCACGTTCGGGTGACGTGTTCGGCCCGACGGTGAACTTGGCTTCTCGTTTGGTTGATATTGCGCCGGTCGGTCAGATTTTGACGGACCCAGCGACCGCTACTGCCGTTGCTTCGAAGGCGGGGGATGGGTATCGCTTGGAGGAATTCCCCTCCGCGGACCTCCACGGATTTGGTCCGGTTTCCCCCTACTTGCTGACGCTCCAAGACTAAGGGGTGCCGCTTTTAGGTACGAGGCCGGGCACTTTGACGTGCATGAGCTTCTCAACAAACCCGTGTCCAAAAGGTCAAGAAATCTGAAAGAAATTATCTTGAAAGTATATGATGGGGTACGTGACTACTGTTCTGCTCGTTGAAGATGATCCCGCGATCAGCGAACCTCTCGCTCGCGCCCTTGGCCGCGAGAACTACGAAGTGCGTGCGCACGGCACCGGTCGTGGCGCACTCGCTGAAGTAGATGGCGCTGACCTCGTTCTGCTTGACCTTGGCCTTCCAGACATGGATGGTCTGGATGTCGCGCGTGAAATTCGTGCGTCGGGAAAGAGCGTTCCGATTCTGATCCTGACGGCGCGCACTGATGAAGTCGATATGGTTGTTGGCTTGGATACCGGCGCCGATGATTACGTGACCAAGCCTTTCCGCCTTGCAGAACTTCTTGCGCGCGTCCGTGCTCTTCTGCGTCGCACGGGAACCGAAAGCGTCGAGGGTGACCTGGGCGCTCAGGATGTTCGCGTTGATGTGAACGCTCACCGTGCTTTCGTTGGTTCAACAGAATTACAACTGACGGCGAAGGAATTCGACCTGTTGCGCGTACTGCTTCGCGACGCGGGAAGCGTTGTCGAACGTGACGCTCTGATGCGTGAGGTCTGGGGATCGGACCCGACAGGATCCACGAAGACTCTGGACATGCATGTCTCATGGCTTCGTCGAAAGCTTGGCGATGATGCGACCAAACCGCACTACATCACCACCGTCAGGGGTATGGGCTTCCGTTTCGAAGTTCGCTGACACACTGACAACCTTATGGGGCCCGCGGCGAATCCTTCGCCGCGGGTAACCTATTTCAGGGGAACGATCTGACAGCATCGCTTCGCCGGGAATCGTAGGGAATGAAAGGGACCCATGCGTAAAAAAGCCGTTCGCATGATTGTCACTGCTGTTGCAGTGGTGTGTTTCCTGATGGGTATTCCCGGTGCGGTCGCAACGTCCACCATTGTGTGGAACTCTGATTGGGATCGCGTCCAATCCAGGGCACAGACGATTGTGAACACAATCGATCGTCGTATAGCGACTGGTGCAGATGTCGATCAAGACACGGTCACTTCTTTGGCGAAACCAGTGACCGACATGCAGGGTAATGCCTATATCAGTGTGAACACGCGCCAACACGGACTGATGCTTGCCGGGGAAAAACCCCGGGGAATGTCGTTCGTCGTGCATGCGTCATCCACGGCGGGAACGTCGATCCGCATGGAAGTATCCGCAGAACAAACGCTGAAACGTATCGCATTCGTGTTCGGAATCTTTATTGCCGGAATCGCAGCGTGCCTGCTGGTTGGTTTAGCCCTTGCCCTCCGCTTTTCACGCCAGCTATCCGCGCCCCTCATCTACCTGGCAGCCCACGCTGAGCAGGTCGGTGCGGGCCAGGTTCGTGCTCAGGTCAAACCTTCGGGCATCGAAGAAATCGACTTGGTCCAAGAAGAACTGTCGCGTACCAGTGAACGCATGGCGGGCAGGCTAGCTGCCGAACGTCAGTTCGCGGCCGATGCGTCACACCAGCTTCGCACTCCACTGACTGCACTTTCCATGCGCCTCGAAGAGATTGAAATGATCTCCACTGAACCCGAGGTACAAGAAGAAGCTCGCAACTGTCTCGAACAGGTCGAACGCCTCACGGGCGTTGTGGCTGAACTCCTTGATGCGAACGCCCGAGCATCTGCGCAAACTGAAGCAATCCACATTCTTGAAGCGTTCAACACACAGCGCGAAGAATGGGAATCCGCGTTCGAAAAAGCCGGGCGCAGCCTCGTATTCACCGACGAAGCTGAACTGCCGTTGCTTGCCGACGCCAGCAAGCTTTCCCAGGTCCTTGCCACATTGATTGAAAATTCGCTGAACTACGGTGAAGGCACAACCCTGGTCGTCGCACGGAAGTCGGCGAACAAGCGCGGAGTCATTATCGAAGTCTCAGACGAAGGATCGGGTGTTGCCGATGATCTTGCTCCCGATATTTTTGCCAAGGGAGTTTCCGGCCACGGTTCGACGGGGATCGGCTTAGCGCTGGCGAAAGACCTGACTCAAGCGATGGGTGGGCGTCTGGAACTGACACAGAACCATCCTCCGGTTTTCACCGTTTCGCTTTCTGCGATTCCTGCTTCGATGGACCCGGATCACGTCATGCCACAGGGATCGGTTGTCTCGATGGGGCGTCGTTCTCGTCGCTTCTGAAATTGGCGTTGCTTTCGCGCGCATCCCAATGGAAGAACAATGAGGCTCTGACATCGCCGTGAACGTAGGTGCGCCCATAAGCCCCTTGCGACTAGATTAAGAGCCATGGATCAGGCCAAGGATACTCGTCCGGTTGTTGCAGTAATTGGCGGTGGGCAGCTTGCCCGAATGATGGCGGAAAGTTCGATCGCCCTAGGCTTTGAACTTCGTGCGCTTGTTGAATCCTCGGATGGGTCAACAGGACAGGCACTCGCCACGTCGATCGTCGGAATGCCAGACGATACCGACGCCGTTGCACAGCTGATTGACGGTGCGGATGTGGTCACGTTCGAACACGAACATATTCCGGCTTCGGTCTTTGATGTCGCCAAGGGCCACCTTCCAGCAGAGCCCCCGCGAGCCGCGTTGCTGTATGCCCAAGACAAACTTGCAATGCGCGAAAAGTTAACCGAGCTGGGCATTCCATGTCCCCGTTGGGCGAAAGTGTCCACCCTTGAAGAACTCGCCTCTTTCGGTGATGCTGGCACGTGGCCGATCGTCGTGAAGACTCCGGTCGGCGGATATGACGGCCACGGTGTACGAGTGATTCACCAAGCTGAAGACGCCGTCGATTGGCTTGCCAAAGGAACTCTTCTTGCCGAAGACTGCGTCCCCTTCACCTCAGAAGTCGCCTCCCTGAGCGCACGTACTCCCTCCGGTCAGATCGCATCCTGGCCGGTCGCATCCACCGAACAGGTGGACGGAGTCTGCTCCGTGGTTACCGCGCCTGCTCAAGGCCTGACTGAGGAAACACGTGCCCAGGCCACATCGATTGGTGAAACGGTCGCGCGTGAACTTGGCGTCACGGGTGTCCTAGCCGTCGAAATGTTCGTCGTCGGACAAGGAAGCGACCAGCACGTCCTTGTGAACGAGCTTGCGATGCGCCCACACAACACCGGCCATTGGACGATCGATGGGGCGTTCACCAGCCAATTCGAACAGCATCTTCGCGCTGTCCTTGACCTGCCCCTCGGTTCAACAGACCTCGTCAATCCTGGAACACACGCGGTCATGGTGAACCTGCTTGGCTCCGAATTCGTCGACCCAGCACGCCACCTTGCCTCTGCGCTCGCAGACCACCCGCGCGCCAAAGTGCATCTCTACGGCAAAGAGGTTCGCCCCGGGCGCAAACTCGGTCACGTCACCGTCGTCGACAAGGACCCAGCCGTTGCGCGCGCCGAAGCTGAAGCCGTTGTCGCCACTCTGCGTGGCTAACGCTCACATATTTCGCCTCTCGTTCTTCGTCACCGACGAGGCCGGGCGGCACTCACACCCCCGATCCGTAATCATGCCCGCATACATGACCCATTGACCGTTTTAGTGAAGGAACCATCGATGACAACCGAAACACACCAGCTCGATATCACTCTGACAAAGACCGGAGACAACCCTGCAGTCGGTATCGTCGTGGGATCCGATTCCGACTGGCCCACCATGGAACCCGCTGTTGCTGCGCTCGCAGAATTCGCTATCGCCTGCGAGGTCGGTGTGGTCTCTGCACACCGTATGCCCGAAGACATGGTTGCGTACGGGCGAAGCGCTTCTGCTCGAGGTTTGCGCGTCATCATCGCTGGCGCAGGCGGTGCGGCGCACCTGCCGGGTATGCTCGCAGCCCTTACGGAACTTCCAGTCATCGGTGTTCCCGTTCCTCTCAAACACCTTGATGGTGTCGATTCCCTGCACTCGATCGTCCAGATGCCGGCAGGCGTTCCCGTTGCTACGGTTTCGATTGCCGGTGCGCGCAATGCTGGCCTTCTGGCAGCACGAATCCTTGGAGCAGGTGAAGGAGCCCAGGCCGAGAAACTGCGCGCCCAAATGCGTCAATTCCAAGTTGCTCTGCGCGACGTTGCAACGGCAAAGGGGAGCGCCCTAGCTGACACAGTGAAAGCTTCGTTGAGCTAAGCATTAACGCCAAGACAAACGTGGCTCCGCAAGATTCCCGCGGGCATCGTGGCTCGCATTGTGTGTGACGGAAGTACGACCTAGCTGGGCCTCGCCAATAGGTGGACAAAGGCGGAAGAAACCGACGAAGTCCTTTGAGGCGGCTATACGGTGACTAGGATGAGAGCATGAGCATTCTTGTCACTGGTGGCGCTGGATATATCGGATCCCACGTAGTCCGACTGCTATTGGAACGAGGCGAAAAGGTCATCGTTGTCGATGATCTTTCAACGGGCACAGCATCAAGGGTAGAAGGCGCAAAACTCATCACTCTTGATATCGCTACCGATAGCGCAAGCACAGATCTTGCGAACGTCATGCTGGATGAAGACGTCACTGCCGTTGTTCATTGTGCAGCACGAAAGCAGGTAGGGGAGTCGGTTCGACGCCCCATGTGGTACTACCAGCAGAACATTGGTGGCCTCGCGAATCTCCTTCGCGCCATGAACGATGCTGGTATTGAACAGATCATCTTCTCATCGTCAGCCTCTGTTTACGGAATGCCGGACGTTCATATCATTAGCGAAGATACCGAATGCCATCCGATTAATCCCTATGGTGAAACGAAGCTTATAGGCGAGTGGATGATGCATGACTGCGAGGTCGCATGGGGCCTCAAATGGATCGGGTTGCGATACTTTAATGTTGCCGGTGCTGGCTGGGATGATCTAGCAGATCTGGCAATCTTGAACGTGGTTCCGATGGTTCTCGATCGTGTTGAACGCGATGAGCCCGCCAGGATTTTCGGATCGGATTATGAGACTCCGGACGGTACATGCGTTCGCGACTACATCCACGTTCGAGATCTTGCAGAAGCTCATATCGCTGCCCTCGATGCTCTTGCTGATTCTCGTCCACTTCAACATAACGTCTTCAACGTTGGAACCGGGAGGGGCACTTCTGTCCGCGAAATCATTGACGGACTGCGCCGTGTTACCGGTTGGGATTTCGAAGTCGTTGAGGAATCGCGGCGTGCGGGTGATCCCCCCGTCCTTGTTGGGGACGCAACACGGATCAGTGAAGAACTCGGTTGGGTAGCACGCCATACGCTTCACGATATTTTGGAGTCAAGTTTTTCCGGCTGGCAGGCCGGACCTCGCCGTATCGACGTGACAAAGTATATGAAGTAAGTCTTCGATTACTTGCGGTGTGGGGGATGGTCGTTACGACCATCCCCCACACACCGTTGCATTATCTTCAGCTTGAAACTGAGAATTAACCGTTGATGATATTGAAATCTTCGATGGAGAGTGCGCCTGAACGCAGCTTCTCAAAGAAATCAGGAGCTGTTGTTCCTTCAAGAAGGACAGCAGAGGTACCCATATCAGTCTGATAGTTAACCTCGTCGATTGGGGGCGCACCGATCAATCCGTTATTCGATGCAGAGCGGAAGGCCAAAACAAGCTTCGCAACATCGACAACGGACGAATCCTCATCAACAGTGAAGGACTCAGAGCCAGCTCGCTCAAGGCGTAAAGTACGTGCAGGGTTAACAAATGTTTCGGTGCTTGCGGACTTGTCAATAACTTTTGAAATCACCTGACGTTGCCGCTCAGCACGACCAATATCGCCCTTCGGATCCGAGTAGCGCATACGTGAGAAGGCGAGGGCTGTCATCCCATCAACGTCGCTACATCCAGCTTGCCAGACAAGCCCAGAAGGATCATCGCTGACATCACCGTCGAAACATACATTGATTCCGCCAACGGCATCGACAATATTCGCAACGCCACCCATGCCGACCTGAACATAGTGATCAACGTGCAATCCGGTCAGATTTTCAACTGTCTGTGTCAGCAGATTTGCTCCACCATATGCGAAAGAAGCATTGATCTTGTCCCAGCCATAGTCGGGGATCTCCACGTAGCTGTCGCGCGGGATGGAGAGGGCTGTTGCTTGACCATTCTGAGCGACGTGAACCAACATAATGGTGTCCGAGCGATCATTCCCGTCAAAATCATCCTGCACTGCGCCGTCTGCGCGGGAATCAGATCCCGCTAAAAGATAGGTTGTACCGGGCGTGTTCGCTCCGCTTGTCAAAGCGTTTGTTCGACCAAGGTGAGAATTAGCATCCCACACCAAAAAAGCTCCCCACGCAACGATCAGGACAAGAAGGGCGACCACAAGGGAGACGAGTTTGCGTCCCCAATGAGCAGAACGTTTCTTTGGTGCTACAGGGTGACGAAGTGACGCTTTCGAAGAGACAGCGTTCGTTGATTGACCCCGTGGTTGAAAGCGCTGAACAGAAGACGTGGTTGTTGACATTCCACGTTGGCGAGATTCCTGAGTAGGTGGAGTATGAGTGATCCCGCTAGGCTTCGACATCGTGCGACCCGGAGTATAAGCAGGGGGATTTGCTGTTTGCCGATGCTCGCTTGAATCTGAGTTTCGCCCCACGCGATGTTTGCGTCCGGGAGCAAAAGATGGAGGAAGATTTTCAGCAGGTTGGTCAGCGGTTGTTGGGAGCAAAGAACGCTTCGGCATCTGTTCATCTGCTGATTCTGATCCGATTCGCCACGCATGCGGTTCGGCATCGTCTGCCGCAATACCGCTGACACGAGGGCGTTCACGGAGCCGAATAACGGGGCGCTGAAGAACCTGATCCTTCGAATCTGCTCCCGATTCTGAGGACGAAATAGCTCGCTGTTCGACAGAGAGGCGAGGAATGCCCGGAGAATCAGGGTGGCGTGTCTCGCCATTCACCTTCTTTACATCCGCGCGTGTAGGACGCTTTCGACCAGATGAAGGGACGAAAGAGGGAGGTTCGGTGCTCATCGGTTCGGGGGACAGGTTGCAGGGACAGGTTGAGCGGTGTCGGTGGAAGCAGATGATGCAGTACCTGACACGGCAGTCGTGTCAGATTCATCTTGTTCTTCAATGACTCCGCCGGAAGAGGAGGAAGAAGCCTGAGCAACTGATTGAGTGGAATCAGCAGGTGCGTCTTCATAAGGGATCGTCATTTGAGCCCCGGTCCCGTCGGTGTACTCTGTACCTCCCGGTAGCTGAGTGTCAGTTGCTAATGCCTGCCACAATGGTCGCGAAAGGTATTCAATCTCAATCACTCGGTTGGGATCCTCGGGGGCTTCAGCCCACGGCATCGTTGTGAAGCGAATGTTCGATGCCTGCAACTTCAGCATGGAGGCAAACAGACCGGCATCAGCGTTAATGTCGCCGAAGTTCGGTGACACTGTAAGAGAAGCAATTGCTGCCTGAACGAAAGAAATCAGGGCGGGGAAATCAGTAATAAAGTTTCGGGACAAAAGTTCACGAAGCGCTGCCGCGATCAGCTGTTGCTGGCGTCCAATACGAGAGATATCTGAACCGTCGCCGACATTTTTACGAGCGCGCGCGTACGCTAGCGCGCTATTCGCGTCGAGGTACTGGCACCCTGCCTCAAGATCGAGACCGGACGCGGGATCGTACATTTCTTCAGGAATATCTAGCCACACGCCACCGACAGCATTGATCAACCCTTTAAAGCCGGTGAAGTCAACAACAATGAATCCGTCAATCGTTAAACCAGTCAGTTCTTCGACCGTTGCTTTGGTACAGGCAACGCCACCTGCCAGATCGTTTGTGCCGGCACCCATTGCAAATGCTGAGTTAAACATTCCGTAGTACGACGACGTAATCGAACCATCTGAACGCATACACGAAGGGATATGGGTCAGAAGATCGCGAGGAATGGAGACAAATGTGACTTCCGAACGATCGGCGGAAATATGGGCGATCATCGTCGTGTCGGACTGAATCGTCGTCAGTTCTTCGGCGTCACCGTAGTCAGAGCTTTGGTTATAGCGTGAGTCGACACCGGAGACAAGAATATTGATCGGTTGTCCCACATAAGCATCGATGAGCTTCATTGGTTCTGGTTTGGTGGATTGAGGTGCCTCAAGCGCGGAAATATCCAGCGACGCGTTCTTTACCTGATTGGCAAGGCTCCGATAGACGAAAGCCGCAGTGGAGCCAACGAATAGCGTCACGGTCAAAAGAGATGCGAGCACGGTTCGCAGAACACCAAAACGGAAGGGGTTCCGTGCGGCATGCTGAACCAGGTTTGCCCGATTCTTCAACGTTTTTTTACTCATCGGTGTCGATCGTAGCGTGAATAGAAGCGTTTTCGGCGGTTGGGCACCCAAAAGTGGCGTTTTTAATCGCCCGTGTTGTGCAGAGTGCTACTTGTCTCATTTGAAGGATTCCCAGAGTCGTCGTTGGTGTGAGTATGCGTCGTCACAGGGGATTCCTGCGAAGGCGGATCGTTGCTAAGCGCGACTTGGCGGGCAAGAAGAGTGATTCGTTTTTCCAGCGCCATGGAATTGCGATACGACGCGCTCATCTGGGCGAGTACACAGATAATGAGGGCGTAGACCAAAAGGTTAATGCCCCGTTCTACACCGACAACCCGCGCAATCTGGTTCAGAAGTGGCGGATACACAATTGTGATGATGGCAAAGATAACGATGACGAGGATCAGTAGCCGTTGGGCGGCAAGATGCGATTGGCTTTGAACTGGGCGAACCAGTAGCCACGTGACAAGGGCAAGACCGATGATCAGTAGGGCGCGGATAAGAAAATACTCTGTCATCATCGCTCCCACATAAGATCAACAAGAATATTGACGCCGTTTAAAAGGGATTGTCCCTTAGCTTGCGAATAGTCCGAATACGTGATGTGGACCGGGTACTCAGCATAAGGCAAGTGAGTGCGTGCCAACTGAGAATTAATCTCCGAGGCGTGTGCCATGCGGTTGTGATGCAGGTGCACGTGGCTAAAAGCATCACGGTTCAGAGCTCGAAGCCCGTTGTGTGCATCCGACAGACGAAGCCCCCCGAGTAGACCGGAAATGAATGCCACTGTTCTTAGCGCAACGCGACGTAGTAGCGGAACGGACTTGCCGTGTCTTCCTAAGAAACGAGATCCAAGCACGAAACCCAGCTGATTCTCTTTCCCGTATTCCACCATTGAACGAGCATCTTTCGGATCGTGTTGACCGTCAGCATCAAAAGTGACAATCCAGCGCGCCGATGTATGAGTCTTCACCCATTCGATTCCTGTTTGCAGAGCTGCGCCCTGACCAAGATTGATCGGGTGGGTAATGACAGTGGCTCCATGTGAGCGGGCGACCTTGGCAGAATCATCGTTTGACCCGTCGTCTACACAGAGAATCCGAGAAAAATAAGGCATCAAAGCATCGATAACGGTGCCGATCATCTGTCCCTCGTTGTACGTAGGGATGATGATCCACGTATCGTCATCAATCCTCATGACCGCTATTCTCGCACTCTTATATGCAGCGTGGCGACGTGAGTGTATGGGGATGAAGAGCATTGAGAGGAAAGAAACGTCGCCGGTACAGTAGGAGTGTTGCCTATGAAAGGATGACCGGTGAGTATTCAAGCAAGCGCGGATGTGAGCGAGAACGCCTCAGTTCCGCCTTCGTGCGCGGTTTGGCATTGCGCTCAGATTCGCGAGGCCGCGATTCTGGGCGAGAACTGCATCATCGGTCGCGGCGTGTATATCGGCGAAGGTGTCAGGCTGGGAGCTAACTGCAAAGTTCAGAACTATGCCTTGGTGTACGAACCTGCCCTATTGGGTGACGGAGTTTTTATTGGGCCAGCAGTCGTCCTGACAAACGATCATTTTCCACGAGCAGTGAACGTAGATGGCTCCATCAAATCTGCTGATGATTGGCAACCTGTCGGCGTCACAATTGGTGATGGAGCTTCGGTGGGCGCGCGAGCTGTTGTGGTTGCTCCCGTCTCAATTGGTCGTTGGGCGATGGTTGCAGCAGGCGCTGTTGTTACGCGAGATGTTCCAGACTATGCCCTTGTCGCTGGTGTTCCTGCCCGACAGGTTGGCTGGGTAGGAACGGCTGGCGTTCCACTGAAAGAGATTGAGGGACAACCGTCGCGTTTGCGTTGCCCCAAGACGGGTGAAACCTACACTGTCGTTGGCGATACTGTCCTGACGAAAGACGATGACTGATGCCTGCAATGATTCCTGCCGCCCATCCCCTTATCGGCGAAGAGGAAGTAGACGCTGTTTGCCGAGTTCTACGTTCTCGAATGCTTGCCCAGGGTAAAGAAGTCGCCGCATTTGAAAACGAGTTTTCAGCTCAGCTTGCTGGTGGCGCCAATGCCGTTGCCGTTAATTCAGGAACTTCTGCGCTTCATTTGGGTCTTCTTGCATCGGGGGTCGGCGTCGGCGACGAGGTTATTGTTCCGTCGTTTACTTTCGCGGCAACGGGCAATGCAGTTGTACTCGCCGGAGCAACGCCTGTTTTTGCTGACATTGATCTTGATACGTTCTGTCTGAGTCCCGCTTCGGTTGAAAATGCAATCACTGAGCGAACGAAAGCCATTATGCCGGTTCACCTCTATGGTCATCCGGCGCCGATGAATGAGCTGAAAGCGCTCGCGGACAAATACTCGCTTATGCTCTTTGAAGACGCGGCCCAAGCACACGGGGCTCAGCTTGATGGTCAATTCGTTGGAACATTTGGAGCATTTGGAGCTTTCAGTTTCTATCCGACGAAGAACATGACATCCGGTGAGGGTGGCATGGTGACGACAACGGATCAGACGATTGCACGAAACGTTCGTCTTTTGCGTAACCAAGGTATGGAACAACGGTATGCGAATGAGCTGGTTGGCTTGAATAACCGCATGACCGACATCCATGCGGCAATCGGGCGGGTGCAATTGACGAAAGTTGGACAGTGGACCAAGCAACGTCAAGCTCATGCCGCATTCTTTGACACTCATTTAGAAGGAGTAATTGTTCCTCGTGTCGCTGAGGGAGCGACTCACGTATATCACCAGTACACGATTCGTCTGATTGATACTGATCGAGACCGTTTCATGAAGGCATTGGCTGAGGAATGGGGAGTGGGAAGCGGAGTGTATTACCCGATTCCGAATCATAGGCTTGAGTCATTGAAACCCTATGCGCCATCGACCGAACTCGACAATACGCTTCGCGCTGCGCGCGAGGTATTGTCGTTGCCCGTATATCCATCCTTGATCGACCAGCAACGTGAACGCATCGTTGAAGCCGTGAACACGCTTGCTCGCGCTGGGGCGTGAGGTTTCGATGACTATTCGTTTGGGTATCGTTGGCGTTGGCTCAATGGGGCGCCATCACGTTCGCATTGCTCGACAAACCGATGGAGTTGAGCTGGTTGCCCTTGTTGATCCAGCAGGAGATCGCTTTGGTGTCGGCAATGGCATGAAAGTTCTGCCTGGCGTTGATGACATGATTTCCCAAGGTATTGATGCGGCGATCGTTGCTGTACCGACGGTGTTCCATGAGCAAGTGGCACTGAGCCTTGCTGACGCTGGTGTTCACACATTGGTTGAAAAGCCACTTGCCACGTCATACGAAGCGGGCAAGAAGATCGTTGAAGCATTCGATAATGCTGGTGTTATCGGTGCTGTTGGCTACGTTGAGCGCTGTAACCCTGCGCTCATGCAAATGCGTCAGCGCATCGCTGGCGGTCAGCTTGGAAGAATTTTTCAGATTTCAACCAGGAGGCAATCACCTTTCCCGGCGCGCATCTCCGACGTCGGTGTAGTGAAGGATCTGGCAACGCACGACATTGATCTTGCGCAGTGGGTGACGGGGAGTAGCTATCGGACAATTTTTGCCCAAACGGCGTATCGTTCGGGGCGCGAAGATGAAGACATGCTGGTTGCTTCGGGCTGTTTGGATAATGGCATCTTGGTCAACCACCAGATCAACTGGCTTTCTCCCTATAAAGATCGCACGACGATTGTCGTTGGAGAGAAGGGGGCCCTGGTCGCCGATACTGCGATGGCGGACCTGACGTTCTACGAAAACGGCTCAACACGCGTTCAGTGGGATCAAGTGGCAGCTTTTAGGGGTGTCAGTGAGGGAACAGTGACTCGCTATGCGATTGATAAGCGTGAACCTCTTGTTGTTGAACAGGAGAACTTCCGCGATGCGATCAACGGTATAGGGGCGAATCATGTTTCGATGCGTGAAGCTTTAGAGACCCTACGAATCACGGAAGCGATACTGGAGTCTGCGCGCGAAGGGTACGCGGTGACCCTGTAACAAATAGGGGCTCAATGGCGTGATACTGGTGAATTCACATTGTTTCCATTAACAACATGTGTCACACTAGCAACATCTGTCACCGCGTTTTGGAGTAATTGTGCGCCGATTGTCTATTGTGTCGCTTCTGAGTGTGGGCGCGTTAGCTGCTGCTCTTGCCCTTCAGCCATCGACGCCTTCGACTGCTACTGACTTAGTTCTTCCCTCTGACATGGATGTTGCTCCTGCCACGGTTTCCATTGCTGATATTCATGGCATGGAAGACATCGCTGAAGCTCCCATGGAAGAAAAAGTCGCTCCAAGTGAATACGGAACTGGTGAAAGTGAAGATCCGTTCCTTGTTGAGGTTGAACAGCGCTCTCTTCACAATGCTTCCGAAGTAGTTCCCGAAGAGAATGAAGAATCTGTTCTGCACGTCGCGTCTGATCTTCCTTCAGGTGTTGTTATTGCCGGTGTTGTGTTCGAAGACGGTATTAAAGAAGGCGCAGTCACGATCGCATACCGAAGCGAAGCCGATGGTATGTGGTCTGGCTGGACAGACGTCGAACTTGAGGATGCTGTTGCTGAGACAATGACGCAGAGCACGAATCCCATTTATCTTGAGGATGCCTCGAAAATCGAAGCTGTCGTGAAAGCGGCGCCTGGCACTGATACTGATGTCCAGGCCCTGGGGAACGTTCATGTGAGCGTGGTGTACACCGAAACCCAGGAAAATGAACTTGGCTCTGATTCTTCGTTGAAGAAGGTTGACTTCAAGGAGCAACCGGGCGCGCGTGCAGTGAATACTGGTGTACGAGGCGCCTCGTACAACACTGGAATGCAGGGACTGAATATTTTGTCCCGTGGCGAATACGGTCTGCCATGGTCGTCAGGTTGGACTCCTGAAGCGATTAGGCCTCAGGGTGTTGTTATCCACCACACTGCCTCGGACAACAGCTACTCTAAGGCAAGCGCCGCGGCGACGGTGAAGGGTATTTGGAATTTTCACACCAACGTGAATGGTTGGGGTGATGTGGGCTACCACTTCCTCGTTGATCGCTATGGCACCGTATATGAAGGTCGCGAAGGATCTTTGACTGGCTTCTACGAAGGCGGTCATGCCTACGGTGCGAACACGAACACGCTGGGCATTTCTGTTGTCGGAAACTTCGTCTACGAAGAACCGCCATATGTAGCTCAGAACTCCGTGGCAAAGCTCGCTGCGTGGCTCTTTAAACGAATCGGTATCGAGGATCCCTACAAGGGCATCTGGGTTCAGGGGCAGCCAGCCGGTGGTCGTTGGATTCCAGCATTGTCGGGTCACCGTGACGTCGGGGGAACAGAGTGCCCAGGTCAAGCGTTCTATGACAAGCTTCCGCGTCTGCGTAAGGTTGTTGCCAGCCTCGTTAAAGGCAACAACGCTTGGATTGACGGAGCAGGCAATGTTCAGGAGACTCCCAGAGCTGTTCCCGCTGAAGGCGGACGTCTTTCGGGCGCAGACCGCGATTCCACCGCAATTGCCATTTCGCAAGCGCGTTTCCCCTCGGGAGCGACGACAGCCTATCTGGTGAACCGCCTGTCGCCGGTTGATGCTTTGGCTGCCGGCGTCGTTAAAGACGGGCCAATTCTCTTCGCTTCACGCGGGGGAGTGAAGCCTGAAACAGTCAACGAAATGAGACGCCTTGGTGTTTCAAAGGTCGTCATGGTTGGTGGAACCGGAGTCTTGCCAGATTCGCTCTGGAACTCGCTCCCGGGTGTTTCTCGAGTGCGCTTGGGCGGAACTGATCGTTTTGATACTGCTCGTCGTGTTGCTTCATACGTGTTTCCCACGACATCCGCAGCGGTTTACGTTGCAGATGGCTTGGGTGTGAACGGCGTTGGCTCAGCTGACGCTCTGGTTGCTGCAAACGCCGAAGACGGGCCGATTCTCTTGGCGAAGCCGGGAGTTGGCTTGGATAGTGCGTCTGCTTCTTTGGCATCAAAGCTGGGTGGAAAGAGGTATCAGCTGGGCTCGGTGTCGCTAGCTGCTGGTGCCACCTCGCTCGGAGGGACAGACCGGTACTCCACGTCGGTTGCTTCAGCGCGTCATTCGTATCCGACAAAGCCTTCAATTGTCTATCTTGTCCGCGGCGATGTTTTCATGGATGGTGTTGCATCAGGCACCCTCACGGATGGTCCTCGTCTGTTGACCGAAACCGCTTCACTGCCCTCCAGTGTCTGCGACTACTTGAAGGACGTTAAACCCAAGAAGGTTGTCGCTCTAGGCGGAACCGGTGCTGTTTCAGACGAAGTTCTCATGAAAGCCCGGATGTGCGCAAGTAGGTGACCAGAAACAGCAAAGTGGGCGCGAAAGGAGAATTCCTCACAACGCCCACGGTGTTTTCGGACTCCGCGCGCTCAGAAGGCTGTTGAGTGTGTGAGCTGACTGTAGATATCCCGTAGTTGTTCGATTGCGCGTGTGACACTGCGATTCTTTTTGACCCAGCGTGACGCATGCTGAGCGCGTTCTTCACGCTCAGATTCGTTCATGCTCAACAGGGCTGTCATCTGGGATGCAAGGGATTGCACATCGCGCTCCGTTACGAGATGTTCACTCCACGATGGTGCGACCATTTCAGGAGTTCCACCGACCCGATTCGCGATAACGGGGGTCCCGCACGCTTGCGCTTCAAGAAGGACAAGTCCGGCGGCTTCGGCTCTACCGTTCGTTGTTTGGGTGGGGAGTACGAGGCCGGTCGCGCAACGCATCCACTTGCGGACCTCTTCCTTTGTTGCGCGTCCGAGCACGTGAATTGATGGGTCGGCGGAAGCGGCCTTGTCGACTTGAGAACGTAGCGGCCCATCTCCGATCAGGACAAGGCGATGGGGGTACGAACTTAAGAGGGAATCGTGAGCAGAAAGCAGGTCGGGGATCCCTTTGAGCTCGCTCAGCGCTCCGACGAAAAGCAGGATTGGATCATCGGTGGCAAGCGGAGATTGTTCGCCGGTGATGGAAGAAGTGGCGGGAGTCCACCAGCTGGTGTCGACGCCTTGGTAATGAACAGTCAGTTTGCGGGCATCTACTCCAGATTGAACAGCTTTGTCAGCAAGGAACCTCGACACGGCGAGCACCTGTGTAGATTGATGGAACGCAGCCTCAATATTGAGGTCATTCCAATATGCGCCGGCTCTTCTCGGTATAGAGGGAAGATGGATTCCAAGGTTGGAATGATGATAGGCATCCCCGCCGTGCACGGTTGTCACCAGTGGAACACCGAGCTTGCGTGATGCTCGAGCCGCTGGAAGAGACCACGTTGCCTGCTGTTGATGAATGATGTCGGGGTGGCTGGCAACAATCATGCGTGTCATGGCGTGCCCATACGCCCATTTCGCAGCGCGTTGAACTGTAGGGGCAAGACGATCGGGAACCACCTGGAGAACAGGAATGCTCATTGATGGATCATCGATGAACGCCGTACGAGTCACGATGGTCCAGTCGATATCCGGCATTGCGAGCGCATGGGCGGTGGCGAAATACGTGGGAGGAATCGACAGAGTGCCTTTGGTCAGTGTGACTTTCATTCGGTATCTGCCTGTTCAACGGTCATGGGCGCCACGACACTAGTGCGTGGCGTAACGGGGTAAGACTCCGTATTGTCAGACTTATCCCAGACTCTAGCAACGCGAACCGTGAGCGCGGTGAGGCCGGCAAGTAACAGTGCCTGGACGATGGAGACAACCCAGAGCGTGGTGACGATCGGAAAGCCTGCGCCACCCATGATATGGATGATTCCAAGGGGAGTTGTCGCATACACGCACGCGAATGCGAGCATCAGACCTTGCCTGTCTGTGACAACGAAAACCGTTGAAATCGGCGATGTCACGACATTGAGCAGAAGCCAGGGGAGGAGGGCTTGAGCAATCAGCCCAGACTGTTCCCAACCGACCCCCAAATACCAGGGGAACAACGAAGGAGCGATCAAGGCAAGCAGAACGAAGGGACCGATGGAGGCGAAGAAGGATAAACGGATCGATCTACGGACTGTCATCAACAGCGTTCCGCGGGGTGCAACAGCGAGGGAACGATAGGTCACTTGAGAAACTGCGCTGGTGATCAGAGCTACGGGCGCTTGCATGAGGAGCCACGCTTTGGCAAACTGCCCCTGCGGATCAGCTGAATACCACACGCCAATGAGCAGGACGATTCCGTTGACTCGCACAGCGTCAACCAACGCATTGGGAGCGTTAAGTAACGGCATTCGCCGATAGCGGCGCAGGAGTTGCTTCGTGGTGCGTCCGCCAGTCTCGGGGGCGACGAGGCTCGATCGGCCACGATACAGCAGAGTAGAAGTAGAGAGGACCTGCCCGAAGAACTGGCTGAAAAGCTGACCCGTTAGGGGAGCTAAGCCAGCAAACGGGGCTCCGATGCGGCTCAACTCAATACCGGCAGAATTGAGCACCCTATTTGATGAAATGACTGAGAATCGTTCGACTCGAGTGAGCCAGTAATTCATCACTGACGTGACGGAAAGGCACATGACAACAATGCCTGACCAGCCAAGAATCCCCGCCAATTCCTCGTGGTTTAAAGCGCGGGAAATCGGGCGGGCAAAGATCCAACAGAATACGGATGTCAGTACTGCAACGATGGATGTCAGCGTGAGCGAAACGCGGACAAGGCGTCGCGCCTCGTTGTCACAGTCGGGAAGCACGATTGCCATGTCGTATCTGCCAGCACTCACGCCCGCGACAATCTGCGCAACAGCAAGGAACGCAGCAAATGATCCAATATCTTCGGGAGTATAGAGGCGCCCGATGATGGGGGTTGTCACAAGGACAATCAGCTGTGCAATGACGGTTCCCGTCAGAAGCGTCGAAATATGTGCCAGCTGAGGATGTTCAGCTCGCATTCGACGCAGGATAGACGGACCCATACGTGCAATTGTGCCATTACGGTGTCTGCTTGGAGTATCAGGGGAGAGTGCTGCACACTTAAAGAGTGAAACGACGACGCTCACCATCGCGATCAAAGGCTCGTGTCGTTATTGCGACCCGTACTTTTACGCCTGATCCAGCTGCCGCGGCACTTCGCTTGAGTGCTCTCGCTCGTGCCCTGCATGCGCGCGGGGCTCAGGTGAGTGTTTTCACCTCAAAACCCGAAAAATCACTGCGGAGCCTCCCACTCCCATCGTGGATGAACGATATCGACGTCAGGCGCTGGCCGGTTCTTCGTGACGCAACGGGAGCAGTACGCGGATACGTTCCCTATATATCTTTCGACGTTCCGCTCTTTTTCCGCCTGCTAACGGCGAAACGCCCAGATGCAGTGGTCAACGAACCGCCACCGACCACCGGTCTTGTTACCGCTATGGCATGCGGTATACGGCGTATTCCTCACATTTACTTTGCGGCGGATATCGTGTCGGACGCGGCGCGCGCCCAAGGAACCACTGGACTTGTCGTTGACGCGGTGACGTGGATGGAACGAACCGCAATGAAGCGAGCAACGGCAGTCATCGCCGTATCCCAGGGTGTCGCGGATCGAGTCCAGGCCATTTCAGGTCGGGAAGCAGTCGTCGTCCCCAATGGCATTGATACGACCCGCGATGAAACAAGCGACGGCAAATTGAGCGGGGATCGTGGCCTCGTCCCCGAAGGATTCCCCCAAACTTCAGGCCCCGTCTTCCTCTACGCGGGCACAGTCGCCCAGTGGCTCGCTCCGGAGATCTTTATCGATGCGTTCGAAAAGGTGAAGGAGAAGCTTCCGGAGGCGCGCCTCATTTATTTAGGGCAGGGGAGTGCGTGGGCGCAGTTGCGCGATCGCGCTCGCGGGATTGCTGGAATTGAATTCCACCCAACTGTCAGCGCCGAGGAAGCCCAACGCTGGTACGCGCTCGCCACTGCGTCGCTTGCCTCAATGAAGCCCGGCGCCTACGACTACGCGTATCCGACGAAGATTTTATCGTCCCTTTCAGCGGGAACTCCTGTTATTTTTGCTGGTCCCGGGCAGGCTGCACTCGACGTGGCGGAAGCAAACCTGGGGTGCGCAGTTGATGTAGATGTCGATGCGGTGTGTGATGCGATGGTTGAGCTGTCAACTCTTGATGACAATGATCCGCGCTGTGATCGTGCGCGCCTTCATCGCTGGGTTGTAGAACACCGATCGGTTGCGGTCTCATCTGCGCGAGCTACCGCAATCGTGCTGGAAGTGGCTCAATCTTCACGCTGAGTTTCAACAGGGGGTCACTTCGGGGAACCTGCGACTCAATGTGCTGATGTGGGAGCGAACTATTCGTTAAGAACATCCCAACATGTCGCGCATGATTCCGCGTGCGACTTCAGCTTCCTTCTCAAAGCAGAGCTCGGGTGCGGCGGTGTGCGAAGCCTGTTTGAATTGGTCAACCACTTCTGGTGTCAGCTGGCGCAGGGAATCAACGATTTGAGGAACCTCGTACCCGGCGGAGATGACGCCCAGTTCGTGTTTTTCGAGTAAAGCGGTCATTTCAATGCTCGGCCCAATTGCCAGGGCAAGACGTGCCTGCACAAAGTCGAAGAACTTATTGGGTAGCGTGAGGCGTGCGTTTGTTGTCACCGGTGGCATCCAGAATGCACCAATGTCGTAGGCGTTCAGGGTGGCCGGCAGGTCAGCGGGAGCGACAGGATCGTGGAAACGAACGAGGTCCGAACCGGATGCTCGCGCCTTCAATTCTTTGAGATAAGCGCCCTTATCCCCACCGGGCACCACGTACAGGTCAAGGCTGAAATCGCCGTCCGTAGCCAGGGTTGCGTCGATCGTTGTTTCGAGGCTACGCCCGGGCACTGCCGCACCCGAATGGACGATGCGTAGTGGCCTGTGTGTAGGAGTAGTTGATGGCGTGAGGTCCGCGAAAGGAGCGGCATTACGCATGAGCTGCGGGCGAACACCATAACGGCGCTCGTAGAGCTTCATAATTTCTGTGCCAACCGTCGTCGCATTCGCGACCCTGGGAAGATAACGCTCACAGACCGAATCGATCCACGGCGCAATAAGGATCCTCCACGCTGCAACGTGGGTGCGCTCTTCAGGTGCCCACTCGTGCAGGTCAGCCCAGATCGGTGCAGACTGGGCGGCCTCGTACGCAAGCGGAAGTGCGCGCGCATCGTTGGCGATCACTGCGTCGAAGTGACGTGCCCGTAAGTCGTCAATGACTGCGCGCGTGCCGGGGGCTGCCAAGTCCGATGCGCGGTGGCAATGAAGTGCCAAGCACGCAACTCCCAGGGGAGTCTGGGGCAACGAGGCCGCGCCTGCTGGGATTTCAACATGATGCGTGGAATAGGGCGTTGCAGGACCGTATCCGCAGGTCGTGATGTCACCAAACTCAGCAACGACGCTGAGCTGACGCAGTACGCGGGCATCGCGCATAAGCGGAGAAAATGAGAGGACCAGAATTTGGGGACGCGACATGGAATTCATTCTATCTATCTGTTGTGTGCGCCCACGGATACCGGCGCTCCGCGCGTGAATCAAGAGAGTCACGGCTTCTTCAGCGCATACTTGATGGCGAACAGAGCCCTGAAGGAGTACCCGTGCGTATCGCTGTTGTTGCCCTCGGAAAAATTGGACTGCCACTGGCCGTGCAGTATGCGATGAAAGGGCATGACGTCATCGGCGTCGACGTGAATGAAACGACCGTTGACCTGGTGAATAAGGGCGTCGAACCTTTCCCAGGTGAAGCGCACCTTGATGAATACGTGCGCGACGTTGTTGCTTCAGGGGGCTTGCGTGCGACAACGTCGTATGAAGAAGCGATTCCCGGCGCTGACGCTGTTGTCCTTGTTGTTCCGCTTTTCGTTAATGACACGACGTGGGAGCCGGATTTCGGGTGGATGGATGATGCGACGCGCTCGCTGGCCACGCATCTCACTCCGAATACTCTTATCTCCTACGAGACCACGCTGCCCGTGGGTACAACCCGCAACCGGTGGAAGCCAATGATTGAGTCGATTTCGGGATTGAAGGAAGAGCAAGACTTCCATCTCGTCTTCTCGCCCGAACGTGTGCTGACCGGACGAGTCTTTGCTGACCTGCGTAAATACCCGAAGCTGGTTGGTGGGCTGAACGATGCGGGAACAGCAGCGGGTATCGCTTTCTATGAAGCGGTTCTCGACTTCGATGAGCGCGCTGACCTGCCTTCCCCCAACGGAGTCTGGGATATGGGAAGCGCCGAGGCTGCAGAGATGGCGAAACTCGCTGAAACTACCTACCGCGATGTCAACATTGGCTTGGCCAACCAGTTTGCAGTCTATGCGGACAAGGTGGGGATTGATGTTGAGCGAGTGATCGACGCGTGCAATTCCCAGCCCTACTCGCATATCCACCGTCCGGGGATCGCAGTGGGAGGGCACTGTATTCCCGTCTACCCGCGCCTCTACCTGTCGACCGACCCGGATGCATCGATCGTGCGCACTGCGCGTTCCTACAACGCGACGATGCCGGAATACGTTGTGTCTCGCGCGGAGTCCGTGCTGGGTTCGCTAGCGGGGCTACGAGTTGCGGTTCTAGGCGCCTCGTACCGGGGGGGAGTGAAAGAGACGGCGTTCTCCGGCGTGTTCGCCACGGTTGAGTCTCTGCGCACTCGCGGGGCAAACGTCGCCGTTCATGATCCGATGTACTCAGACGATGAGTTACGAGGCTTCGGGTGGGAGCCGTATCATCTGGGGGCTGATGCGTGCGACTGCGCCATTGTTCAGGCCGATCATGCACTGTACCGCACGCTCACCCCAGCGGATTGCCCAGGAATTCGTCTGCTACTCGATGGGCGTCGCGTGACCTCACCCGAGTTGTGGGCGGGGGTGCCACGCGTCGTTATTGGTGAATAACGTGCCAGAAAGTCGATGAAGTGCACGTATTTGCTTCGTTGAAGTCGATTGAAAATATGTGAAATACGCAAAAATGCGTGACATCACCACGCTGTATGTTCATAATTATTTACACAAGGCTTATGTTTGAACGTGAGTCTCGGAAAACAATTCTTGAACGGATGGCTGATGTCTGCACCACTGTCACACGCGCAATTCGATGTTCTTTACGCAGTGAACTGTAACGAAGGAACGCTCACTCAGCGTGAGATCCAAGCAATAACGGGTATGTCACTAGGACGTGTGAACTCGGCTGTTCGTGAGCTTGAAGCGAGCGGGTATCTTGCGGCCCGTCAGATCACTGACGCTGGCCTGGAAGCTCTCGCGCCATATGCTGTCGATAACGCAGTCATTATGGCAGCAGGTCTCTCATCACGTTTCGCCCCCATCTCCTATGAACGACCGAAGGGGACCCTGCGTGTTCATGGAGAGGTTCTGATCGAACGCCAGATCGAGCAGCTCCACGAAGCCGGAATTACAGACATCACCGTCGTTGTCGGTTACAGGAAGGAATACTTCTTCTACCTCGTCGAAAAATACGGCGTGAAAATCGTTGTGAACTCCGAATACGCCACGCGAAACAACAATGGTTCGCTGTGGCTGGTACGCGACAAACTGGCCAATACCTACGTCTGCTCGTCCGACGATTACTTCACCGAGAATCCTTTCGAATCCCACGTTTACCGCGCCTACTACTCGGCCCAGTATGTTGAAGGTGAGACCGATGAGTGGTGTCTGACAACCGGCGCTGGCGGTCGCATTACCGGCGTTGAAGTTGGCGGACATGACGCGTGGATCATGCTTGGCCACGTCTACTTCGACCGTGAATTCTCAGCCACGTTTGTGGAGATCCTCGAGCGCGTTTATCACCTTCCAGAAACCACCCCGAAGCTCTGGGAACAGATCTATGTCGACAACATCAAGCAGTTCTCGATGGTCATGCGCACATACCCTGCTGGCCTGATTAACGAATTTGATTCTCTTGATGAACTTCGCTCTTTTGACCCGTTCTTCATGGAGAATGTTGACTCCGAGATTTTTGACAACATCACGGCAACATTGAACTGCGATGTGAATGATATCCAGGATGTCTACCCCCTCAAGCAGGGAATTACTAATCTGTCATGCCACTTTGCTGTGGGAGACAAAGAGTATGTCTATCGCCATCCGGGCCTGGGAACTGACAAGATCGTGGACCGACAAGCCGAAAGCGAAGCACTGAATCTGGCGAGTGAACTGGAACTAGACTCGACATTCCTTGCTTCCAACCCGATTCAAGGATGGAAGATCTCTCGCTTTATCCCCGATTGTCGCAACCTTGACGTGACGAATCCCGACGAGCTTCGTCGCGCGATGCAGATGTCCCGACGCCTACATGACAGTGGGAAGACTCTCACTCGCAACTTTGACTTCGTCACTGAAGGTCTGCGATACGAAGAGATTCTGAAACAGTTTGGTCCCATCGACGTACCTGGATATGAGGAGCTTCGCACCAAGGTCCTTCGGCTGAAGACACACGCCGATGCGGACAACTTCCCGCTGGGTCCCAGCCACAACGATTTCTTCAACCTGAACTTCCTTGTTTCTCAGAACGGGCATCTTGACCTGATCGACTGGGAATACGCGGGGATGTCCGATATCGCTGCTGACTTCGGGACAATGGTCGTTTGCGCGACCGATCTCACCGATGAGCTTGCTACCCAAGCCCTCGAATACTATTTTGGCCGAACACCCACCCCAACCGAACAGCGTCACTTCTGGTCATACGTTGTCTTTGCTGGGTGGTGTTGGTACATCTGGTCCCTCGTAAAGGAAGCAGAGGGCGACAACGTCGGTGAATGGCTGTACATCTACTACTCGCACGCAACCGGAAAGCTCAACGAATTACTTGCTGCGTACGAGAACGCCGAGCTGGATAACTGAAGAGGAGACACGCAATGAAGTGGGGTATTTTTTCGGGTGCTCTCTGGGGCTTGGACACGTCGATCCTGGCTCTCGCACTAGTCTTTGTCCCGTTCCTCGATGCGTCAGAATCATCGCTTTCATCCGCGCTACTGCACGATGTGACGGCCGCCCTGGTCCTGCTTGTTTATATGGGCCTGAGAGGTCGTCTACGTGACTCTTTAGCTGCGGTGAAGACTCGATCGGGTCGAGCCGTCATGCTCGGCGCATTGCTGGGTGGTCCGTTCGGTATGACCGGGTACCTGATTGCGATCAATCACATCGGGCCGGGCTTTACGGCCATCATTTCCACCTTCTACCCGGCCGTGGGTACCGTTCTGGCGTTCGTATTCCTGAAAGAACGTATGAGCCCCAAGCAGATTATTGCTTTGCTCGTAGCTCTTGGAGCCATTGTGATGATCGGCTATTCGTCCACGCAGACGGTTACCGAGGGCAACCCTGTCCTTGGCGTCATTGCCGCTCTTGCCTGTGTTTTTGGTTGGGGCTCCGAAGCTGTCATTCTCGCGTGGGGAATGCGTGACGATGCCGTTGACAACGAGACTGCCCTCCATATTCGTGAAACAACATCGGCGCTCGTGTATGTCATTGTTGTTGCTCCGATCGCTGGGGTCGTCGGGTTTACCCTCCGTGCAATCCCGACGGTGGGAACTGGTGTGATCGCGATTGCTGCAATCGCCGGAACGGCTTCGTATCTCTTCTACTACAAGGCCATCGACACAGTCGGCGCCTCGCGAGGGATGGCACTGAACATCTCTTACTCTGCGTGGGCGGTGATCTTCGCATTCCTTTTGCAAGGGACCGTTCCCAGCGTCCTACAGATCGTGTGCTGTGTGGTTATCTTGGTGGGTACGGTTCTGGCTGCTACGCCGAACTGGAAGGAACTGCGTTCGCAGTTCACATAGGATCCTGGTCAAAAAGGTGTGGCCTCCCTGTCTGTAGGGAGGCCACACCTATGTGAACGCGAAGTCAGTTCTTTGCCATGATCTGGTTGATGATCGTTGGATCGCCCCAAACGCCGGGGGAGTCATAAGGACGATCGGGGAAGGCGCCGTACTCGAGTGTCAAAGAAAGATTGTTTTCCTTGATGTATGCCTCAACGCGGTCAGCCAATGAGATCGGTTGACCCGAGCACGCGTTAATGATGCCCGTGTACTCATCCTGCGTCACGATCGCGGCGATCTGTTGCGCTAGACCATCAACGGAAATGAAATCGTACAGATTCTTTCCCATGGTGAAGGGGAAAGATGTCTTGCCTTCTTCATCAGCCTGAAGAAGCTTGCTGAAAATGGAATTACCGAATTTGTCATCGCCGACGATGTAGTAGCCACGGATCCATTGCATCAATGAGCCAGTTTGAGAAGCGCGAATAGCGGTGAGATCACGCAGAGCATTCTTTGCTACTCCATAGAGGGACGCGGGGTGGCAGGGGGTGTCAGCATCAATAGCGCCTTCCCAATATCCGACCTCATGCATTGAGCCCATCACTGCAATCTGAGACAACCCACCTTCAAGCAGATTTGAGATGAAGTGGTAGTGGGAAGCCAAATCGTCCACATGCGCCTGAGAATTGTGCTTGAAACCGTCCCTCCAGGCCATGTGAAGCACAACATCGGGCTTGCCTAGCTGCTCGTAGATGTCAGCGTCGCCTGAAAAGATATTGACGTTCAGACGTTTGGCGCGTTCATCGATTCCGTCAAACTTCAAATCCACGACAGAAACATTGACGTCATGCTTCAGCAGAGCGTCGACGACATGGCGACCAATATAGCCACCGGCACCAGTAACGAGAACAGTCTTTCGCATAGGTGTGATGGTATCAGTTGGCTTTGCCATTACCTCGTATAAAACGAGCTAAATCAGACACCGTGAGCTGAAAAATATAGGTGAGGGTTCGCGCACTATCTTGGCGTTCCCTGTAGGTTCTGCCGAGATAATAATCGAGCAACTAAGATGGAGTTATCTGAAAGGTAGAAGCCAGACCCGTTGTCTACCTTCCCCCGAAGAATCTGAGAGATTGAGCTATGCATACCCTCGACATTATGTTGCCGTTTTGGGGCGAACCGTCGTACCTCTTTGAAACAGTAGAGGCCGTTCGTAACCAAAGCGTGGGCGGATGGAAGTTGACGGTTGTTGATGACTGCTACCCAGATCCGCAGGTGGGCGAGTACTTCTCGCACCTTGATGACGAGCGCGTGACTTATATTCGCAATGAAAACAATCTGGGCATCACCCAGAACTATGAGCACTGCGTTGAACTTGCCTCGGCGGAGCTCATTATGTTGCTTGGATGCGATGATGTTCCAGAACGCGACTTCGTCGAACGAATCTTGAAGCTTCACTCTGAATTTCCCTCTGCATCCATTATCCAGCCGGGAGTTCGAATCATTGATGAGAGCAGCTCTGCGGTCACTCCTGTTGTCGACCGGGTTAAGTCCCTACTGCGACCTGATGCGCAGCGGCCTCGTCTGTTGTCCGGTGAGGATCTTGCCGTATCGCTGTTGCGAGCCGATTGGTTGTACTGGCCTTCGCTCGTCTTCAAGCGTGAGGTTTTTGAAACAACGCAGTTCCGTCCGGGTTTCCCGATTATTCAGGATCTTGCGCTTGTCATGGATGTCATCGTGGCTGGAGGCTCTCTGCTCTTCGATCCCTATGTATGTTTTGCATACCGTCGTCACGCTGAATCTGCATCGTCGACTGCACTTTTTGATGGCCGTCGTTTCCAAGGAGAACGCGATTACTTTGCGATTGCCGAGAAGCTCGTATTGAAGAATGGCTGGAGGCGCGCTGCACGTGCTGCGCGTATTCATTCAACGTCGAGAGCACATGCTCTGACTTTGCTTCCCCAAGCCTTGAAGCAGAAGGATAACGCGGCTGTCTCGCAACTTCTGAAGCATGTGATTTCGTAGTGTGTCAGAGCACACTGAAAGAGGTTGGTGGGTGCTTCTGAAAAGCGCCCACCAACCTCTTTCAGTGAATGGCTATCACTTCGTTGGAAGGCAATGGCGGAAATGAGGGAAGTGAGTTCTCTGTAGCGAAAAGCCTTGTTTGCTGAGGCTTACTAACGAGCAGCTAAGGAGAGCTCTCCCCAGGGGGATTTTCCGCGAACCCAACGCATCGTTGCACGTTCAACACCCAACCAGCTCGCTGTCGCCAAGATGACAGTGATGAACGTGGCAACCATTAAAAGGAACCAGAACCCCATCGTGTGAACGCCGAACAGGATAAGAAGCTGAAGGACGGGGAAGTGGAAAATATACACGCCGTACGAGATGTCATGAACCTGAATGAGTTTCGGAGAGGGGAGAACAGCTCCCAGCCAGAGGATCACGTAGGCCATAAATGGTGATGCTGCTTGCTTACCGAAACCGTCCGAACCGTAGATACACACAAGCGCAAGGATGAGGGAAACAAAAGCGTACTCCCATCTCATTGGCAACTTATCGCCTAGCTGGAAGATAATCGCGCCCCCAAGGAAGTACGGGAGCATAAAGATGAGTAGCTGAAAATCGCCACTATTTCCAACGTAGGGAAGGAACCAACCGATTCTCGCGTGAATTGCTACCGACACGAGGAATAGCAGGATTGTTGGCCACACGTGGTTCTTTGTGAACGCCCATGACAGGAAGACACCGATGATGATGTAACACCAGAACTCGTAGTACAAACTCCAGAGGGAACCATTCCAAGCCGACGGATAAGGCACCGATGCAAGAGTGCCCGAGACATCGTAGTGATTAATTAAAAGGAAGATATTCGAGTAAATGTAGTGGAGTGGCGTAGTCGGAGTTGCGAAGAACCCGTCGAACGAGTGCTTTTCAACGTAATAGGCAATCGGTGCGAAGATGAAAGCAACCGCAACGAGGGACAGCAAGAATCCGGGATAGATGCGAGTAATGCGATTCATCAAATAGTGTGCGCCATTACTTCGAGTTCGTGCGCCCGTGATAAGAAAGCCGGAAATACCAAAGAAACCAACGACTGCCCAGCTACCCAGGTGTTGTCCCTGCCAGACAACACCATCTCCAACACCTGCCAGAATCTGGGCGTGAGAAAACACAACCAGAAACGCAAGGGCTAATCGCAGGAGGTTGAGGGCGTTATCGCGAGAGCCAAGATCTCGCGTATATGGTTGGGGCAGATGCATGGTCACTTAGTGTAATGGACGCATATCTGGCTCCCCTTGATCGACTCTTGTTTCTCGTGTGCAACCTACGACAGCGGTGAACAACGTGGATGTGCATGTGAATTCTTGTGGCGTAACGAGTCTGGGATCATTGTTGAAGCACGATGTGTTTCTCGGCTGAAATACTCTCCTGTGCGATAATCGGGTAACGATCAAGTTGGAATGATGCTCGAGTTTAAGGACAACGTATGGCAACGCCTGATGCATTTTCAGATCCGGAGCAACTTGCGAAGATTCAGGCAGTTCTCCTAAAGATTCTGAAGGATTTTGATCAAGCCTGTCGCGAGCTTGGGGTCGAGTACACGGTCTACGGTGGAACATCTATTGGGGCTGTGCGGCATCAGGGGTTCATCCCGTGGGACGATGATGTTGACGTGCTTATGACTCGTGCCGATTACGAGCGTTTCCTTGCCGAGGCGCCGAAGATTATGTCGAAAGACTATCGTTTCGACAATACGCGTACGGTGCCAGAATATCCCTTCATGTTTACCAAACTTGGGCTGGATGGAACTGTCTTCATTCCTGAGTTTGGCAAGGACTCGAAGTACCGGATGCGCCTAGCAATCGATCTACTCCCTCTCGATAATGTTCCGGGCGATGATCCTGCAGCGGTTAAAGCAATGAGTCGCAGAACATGGGTGTGGGGTCGTCTGCTCTACGTACAGGGAACCCCGACTCCCTACTTGATTGACACACACGGCTTCAAGCGTTTTGCGATCCACAGTGCAACCTCGCTTGCTCATTGGGCTATGCGTTTATTCCGTGTAACCCCACAAATGTTGCAGAACAAGTGGGATAAGGCTGCTCGTCGTTTCGAATCGGTTGATACAGGGATCTACGCTGACTTTTCGATGCGTGATCCGTGGAACTGGACAGTGACTCGCGAGGAGCTCTTCCCAGCTCTGGATGTTCCGTTTGAAGACATTACGGTCAAACTCCAGCGCGAGTACGACGCGGTTCTGACACGTTCGTACGGCGACTACATGCAGATGCCACCGGAAGAGAAGCGCCGTAACCATAAGCCGGTAGAAATCGATTTCGGTCCCTACGAAAGCCTCGCCTGAGAGAAGGACGAGTCCATGTCGGACGCCAGTGCCAGTAGTTCTCTCAAACGTGACTACTTTTGGAATACTGCATATTCTCTGATGCAGTCTGCTGCGACGGTAGTCATGTTGATCGTTGTCACTCGTGTTCTCGGTATTGAGATTGCCGGCTTATATTCGTTAGCAATTGCGGTCGGTCAACAATTCCAGACGCTGGGAATGTTTGAAGTACGCACGTACCATGTGACAGATGCGTCGGGGAAGTTTACTTTCGGCACCTATCATGCAACTAGAATCTTGACCGTCGGTGCAATGATTATTGGCATTGCAGGATACGCGGTTGTGAGTGGCGATGGGCTCTCCGCTGTGATGCTCATGATCCTGGTTGCCTCGATCCGCGTCTTTGATGCGTTCGAAGATGTTTACTACTGCGAGCTTCAACGTAGTGGCCATCTGGATATTGCTGGTGCAGCAGGGTTCTGGCGTACTTTTGTCACTACAGCTGTATTTAGCGCCGGGCTTGTCATTACGCAGAACCTTTGGATAACAGTAATTGCAACTTTGGTTGCGTCGCTCGTAGCGATGATCGTTCTATTTGTTCCTCAGAGCGTGCGACTTTTTGCTTTCAAACCGCTATGGACAAAACGCGAGATTTCTGCTCTCCTCATTGATTGTCTACCGCTTGCTCTTGCATCGTTTATTTCCATGTATCTTGCGAATGCTCCACGTTTCGGTATTGACCGTTACTTGGGCCTGACAGAACAGGGTATTTTCGCAATTCTTTACATGCCTGCGGTAGCAATCAATTTGCTGGCATTGGTTGTCTTTAGACCACTTCTGACACAGATGGCTCATCATTGGGTTCGCCACAACTGGTCAGGATTTGTTGGGATCGTGCGTCGCGGGCTTACCGCTACAGCGGGCGCATTTGTCGCGGTTGCGATTGTGACCTACTTTATTGGTGTTCCGATTCTCAATCTTGTTTTCGGTAAAGATATTGCTCCATATCGAACGGAGCTGATCGTTCTTGTCTTTGGTGGAGCCATGAACTCTGCCAGTGTGATTCTCTATTACGCGATTACGACGATGCGCCAGCAGAAGCTGGTCTTTGTAGGGTACGCCGTGTCAGCGTTGACGATTGCAGCTCTTGTTCCCATTCTGATCCCGCGTTATCAGATTATGGGTGCTTCGATTGCCTATGGGATAGCGATGACCGTGCTCTCCATGATCTTCGGACTCGTACTGGTGGCGAACAGGGATAAGAAAGCCGTCGAACAGTAGTCGTATGTGAGAGCCGAAACAACTTCAATCCCAACGCGGGGTACACTCTGTTCACTTTTTAGCTGAAAGACCGCTTCATCAGGGCAACGATGTGGAACCCGTAGTTTTTGGCGGTCGCCCACCCGCGGTGTTGGGGATTTTCTTGAATGCCGAGGTATTCAACGATGGGCGCGCTTCCCCTTAAAACGTAGGCGAACCGTTGATCTACCAAGGGGTAGGCAAGACTAGATTCAGTTGCATGTGGGTCAGCGTATGCGCGTAGGTGCTGGACTTGTGCCCGCAGACCGGTGCGCATGTCGGGGAAGCCGTTGCCTTGTGCTCCGTTACCTGTTGCGGCAAGTCCTGCGAAGTTGAACTGTTGGATCTTGACGTCGCCACCGAATGAGAGCCACGCGGTTTCTAGCATGGACTGGGCAAAGACAACTTCCGGGTTGATGCCTTCGGCTATTGCCTCGTCATAGAGGATCGAGAAGAAGTCTAAAGCGGTGGGAGCGCCCCCAATGCTGAGTGCACCCGAGGGATAGGAGTGACCCGATTGGGCGTATGCGTTCAGCATTGCTTGGATTGTTGTGGCACGGTTTGTGTGGGGGGCTCCCATGATCGGCGTAGGAGTAAACCACGTTCCGTCGGAGGCAAAGTAGTAGGTGGCCGAATCAATGTCCTGCTGGCCTGTGACCATTGCTCCTGAAGGGGCTAGGTAGTACCAGGTGCCGTTGTTTTCCAGCCAACCGGTTTTCATGGCGCCTGATGCTTCAAAGTAATACCAGGTTCCGTTCACTGATCGCCAACCGGTTGCCATTGCTCCGGAGGTGGTGAGGTAGTACCACGTGCCACCGTTGTCGACCCAGCCGGTTTTCATTTCGCCGCTCTGGGTGAAGTGGTACCAGGTGTTGTTGACGAGGGTCCAGCCGGTGGCCATTGCTCCGGAAGAGTCGAGGTAGTACCACGTGTTTCCATTGTGGACCCAGCCGGTTTTCATTTCGCCGCTCTGGGTGAAGTGGTACCAGGTGTTGTTGACGAGGGTCCAGCCGGTGGCCATTGCTCCGGAAGAGTCGAGGTAGTACCACGTGTTTCCATTGTGGAGCCACCCAGTTTGCATGGCGCCACTGGTGGCAAAGTAATACCATTTGCCACCGATGGACTGCCAGCCAGTAGTCATCGCGTTCGAGGAACTGAAGTAGTACCACGAAGAATTGATCTGCTTCCATCCAAGGACGGCTCGACCTTCTGAGTCAGCCCAATACCAAGAACCGCGATCTTGGAACCAGCCCTGCAGAATGTGTCCCGAACGGGTGAACACCCAACTATTGTCCTGGAGTGACCATCCGTCCTGGGAGGCTGGAGTTGGTGCAGCGCTGGAAGAAAGTGCCATTGAAGGTAGCAGTGTCAGCGCGAAGCACAGTGACGCAACAGAGCGAATGCGATGAGATCCCATAAGGCGAGTCTAATGATCTGAGTACCCTTTTGGAATCTCAGCTGTGGTTTCGAGCTAGATTCCCGGTGAGGGAAAGCAGATTCTAACGTACAACAGAGCTGTCTTCGGTTGTGTGTTCACTCGCTGGCACCGGAGAAATAGAAGAAGTCTTCTTTAGGCCACCCCATGGTGATTTTCCACGTGCCCACCGCATCGCAGCACGTTCGACTCCAAACCAGCTGAGAGTCGCCAGTGTCATCGTGATAAGT
This sequence comes from Schaalia turicensis, assembly GCF_019380255.1. Classification (NCBI taxonomy): domain Bacteria; kingdom Bacillati; phylum Actinomycetota; class Actinomycetes; order Actinomycetales; family Actinomycetaceae; genus Schaalia; species Schaalia turicensis. The sequence continues at coordinate 1,309,390 of NZ_CP048928.1, read as the reverse complement.
GCAGCGACAATCAAGAATGGAATGAATCCGAGTTTGTCTAGGTGAAGAGTGATCAGGAACTGAATGATGGGGAAGTGGAATACGTAGATCCCGTACGAAATATCATGTGTTTTCACCCAACGTGGTGATGGCACGATCGTACCTAGGTAGAGAACGAAGTATGCCATGAGTGGAGAGGCGAGTTGCTTACCGAAGTCTGGCAGGGCATAGATGATGCCAACTGAAGCGATAGCAGCGATCAGTGCATAGCGACCACGCATTGGAAGAGTGTCTTTCAGCTGGAAAATCAGCGCACCGCCCAAGAAATAGGGAAGCATGAAAATGAGTAGTCCCAAATCGTAGTTGCTATCGATGTAGGGATTGAGGCGTCCAATACCAGCGTGGGCCAACACTGAAACTGCGAATAGAACGGCAGTTGGCCAGACATGCTTGCGCATAAATGCCCAGGACATGAATACGCCGATGATGATGTAGCACCAGAATTCATATGAGAGCGTCCACAGCGACCCATTCCACGCCGTAAGCGGATGATCTGACAGGGTTGTACCGATGTGGTAGTAGCTGACTTTCAGCAGGATATTGCTATAAACGTAGTCAAGTGGGGTAGGGGAAGAACCAAAATATCCGTCAATAGTGCCCTTTTCAATCACGTGGGCAATAGGAGCGAGCACGAAAGCGACGAATGCTAGTGCTACAAGGAATGCAGGATAGATGCGGGCGACGCGGTTAATCAGATATTTTCCCGCATCGCTTCGGACTCGGGCTCCGGTAATGAGGTAACCCGAAATTCCAAAGAATCCAACAACTGCCCAGCTTCCGAGGTGTTGTCCTAGAACAACGACGCCATCACCTGTAGCGGTGAGAATCTGCGCGTGGGAGAAGACGACGAGTAGAGCGAAGAGCAAACGTAGAAAATTCAGCGAGTTATCTCGAGAACTGAGATCTTTTTGGACGAAGGTCTTTCGTAGCTTATCGAGCATGGATTCCTAAAGAGCTAAAGACAAGACTGAATCAGTTGTCGAGGGTGATGAGTTTGACGCGATCCGATAGGCCACAGTAGTCAATCTGCTCACGCGTAGTTTCGTAGCCCTCAGTGGACGTAATAACAGTCGCTTCTTTATCCCAAGCGCGTAGGAGTGGGCATAGCATTCCGTAGTAGTCGCCTTGCCATTCGCGGTATGCGTGAATACGCACATCATAACTGGTAGGCGCTGAGAATTGAATAAGGTAGCGATTTCGATCGCCATCGTATGCGCGGTTGGACGCGTGACGAATAAATACGACAGGAGCGCCCTGGTTTTCGTCAAAAACTTCAACCAACTGGTCGTACAGTTTCTTTTCCTCAGCGGTCGGCATTGTGTGGTCTTTATTTGTGGGCATTGTTGCGTAGCGAGGAAGGGTGGGGAAGAGAGTCCCACCCCGACCGAAATGTTCAAATGGGAGAAGAGAGCCTACACCCATGATGACTACCGACAGAACGAAGAAGGCGACTTGAACAAAACGCCCTCGCCACCATGCGTAGGAGCGTCGGTCAGATGCTGACCGATGGGTAAACGCTTGGCGGAGCGCTTCAATCGTCATGATGGTTGCAAATGTGATCGTTGAGATCCACATCATCTTCAGGGGATAGTAGCCCCAGCGAGAGTCGCCAGATTCTCGCATTAAGAGGAGGAAGAAAGTCGCGAGCCAACCGCCAACTGCAAAGGCACCAAGTCCCATTGTCTCGGGCGAGCGATGCCGGGGAAAGGCGGCAACGAAAACGAAGAGCAGGAGAAGCAGAAGAATGCTGGCAATTGTAAGGTGGTCGCTTATCTCACCAGCAAAATAGCCGGGACCAGCAGAGAGGTAATCACCGTCGATGCGGAGTGCTGGCAGTGACCAAGCGAAGAAGAATACTGCAACGCAGAGCCAAGTCAGTGCGATCCAAATCAACTCTCGTGACGTTGGGTGATGAACGGGAAGATTATGAAGGCAACGTACAAGTGCCATTAATAGCAGCAGGCCAGGCATCAGGGAAGCTGGAGACCACGTAGCAAGTGTGGCGACCAGTAGCACAGGAAGCCAAATGAGTGCTTGGGCAGGACGGAGGGTCCGATAGGTAATCCACGAAAGGATCAAGATCAAATAGATAACTGGGATGTTGAGGTAGCCATCAAATTCAACCGCGCCAAAAATATTACGAGTAAAGGGGACCCATCCGATAACAAACACGGCAGCTGTACGTAGGGGCCATGGAGCGTTTGGCAACAACGCCCACGTCAACCAGCCGGTAAACATACTGGCGAGACAACATACAACGAGACCCGCAACGATATTGCCATACAGCATCGTCAGAAGCGGGCTGAAGGAAGTACCTGGCCCATAGAAAATTGAGGTGATAACCGAAGTAAGGAAGACAGGTTTGACCTCATCGCCGGAGCCTAGTCCGCCGTTCTGGTGGATTGTCAGCGCTTCGATGGTATTCATCACCATATCGTTACGCGTGAACTGAACCGGAACGCCACCGTCATAGTACGAGAGCAAATAGACGACTGAAGCGATACCGACAAGAGAGGGAAGAAGAATTGCGAGTGCAGTGAAGAAAGACCGACGAGTCAGTGTCTGGTAGTTCCGATAGATGACGACGCCAAGAAGGGCAAGCGCAACGATGACGGCTGTCCAGAATACCAAGGCGATGCCGGTCTTGACGACCATTCCGAACAGAGCAACTGTGATCAGAGAAAACAGAAAAAGCGCCGTGGCGCGCACGGAGTCTCTTAGGAACTGCACATTCATGTTGTGAGCCTACCTGACTGATCTCAAGTTCTTCTTACCGAAAAGATTGGTGCTCGTCACGTTGCCAGTGAGGTCTTAGCTCTCCGAGATAACACGTTGAATGGCTTTAGTGATCTGATTGCTTTCCAACTTGCTGGGATTTAATGATCTCGAGCTCGTAGTTGAGGATTGCGATTTCTTCAGTGAGCTTTCGTCGCTCTTCGCTGGCATGAGAAAGATCAACGCTCATTCGAAGTGTAAGAAGCATGAAAACAACTGCTCCAGTCACTAGAGCAAGGTTGAGAGGAACCTGCACACCCAAGAGATGAGCAACAAAGCTCAGGGCCTTCGGGAACAAGGAAACGATCAATACCCCGATTGCAATGACGAACCACCACGTCGCGTAGCGTTCCTTCATTCCAGCATTGCGCATCTTGATGAAGATTGCGTAAAAGATGACGAGCGCGAAAAGGATGCCGAGCCAGTATGTTGATGTCATTTCTGATCTCCAGTTTCTCTCACTCGTCAGCCAACAGAGGGGCGTGTCAAGGCAACGGACAGTGCAATGAATGCACGAATCAGGAATCGAGCAGCTTTAAGAGGATTATGTGAGGGTTCTCCTCCAGCACGGGGACGCATTTCTACGGGGACCTGCCGAATCGATAAACCGTGACGTTTTGCGATGACAAGTGCTTCGATTGTGTCACCCAGGTACTCAGCCGGATAGTTCCGTGCAAACAAAGCGATAGCTTTTCGGTTGCTTAGTTTGAAGCCCGACGTTGTGTCAGTCAATTTTGTTTCGCATACTCTCGAAAGGATTGTGGAGAGAACTTTCATTGCCCAATGACGGGGGCCTCGAACGGTGTAGTCGCCTTTTCCTGCGAAGCGTGCGCCGATCACAACATCGGCATCCGTTTTCTTCGCGGATGCCAAGAGATTCGAGATCTCCTTGGGGTCGTGTTGCCCGTCTGCATCGAGCTGAACAGCATAGTCGTAGTTGTTGCGTTGAGCATAGGAATAACCTGTCCTCATCGCTCCTCCGACACCGAGGTTGATTGGCAGATCAAGAACTATCGCGCCGTGTTCTTTGGCAATTGCTGCTGTGCGATCGCCGGAGCCGTCAGAGACAACAGCTATATCAGCCATCGAGCCGACTTCGCTACGAAGTTCTTCAAGCACAGGTCCGATGACTGCTTCTTCGTTCCATGCCGGAACGATGACCAAGATTCGTGATTTTGCTTCAGCCATTATCTGTTACTTTCTGCTCGTCGGTGTTAAGTGCATAGTGAATGTACTGACCTAGACAATACTGTTTGCAATCAGAGCAAACGCGAGTGCAAACACGGCGAATACTGCCACTAGAACCGAAGAAGTCTTGGACTTTACTGTCACGGGTAGACCTATCGCAAGAGCCGGTAGAAGAGCGGCACCATATCGCGGAGCAAGGTCAAACCCAACACCCATTGTGAGGTTCAGGTAGATGTAGAACGCGGGGGCTACGAAGATTGAGGCCAACAATAGGGCAAGCGCGAATGATTGGTTAAGTACTTCAGTGTTAACAGCGAAGAGAGCTGCTCCAACGAGACCTGAAACCAGAAGCAAGGAAGATAACGTTGTGAAAGCATAAGGGAGCCCGACTGCGCCGATTAAGCCGCCATTGAGTGATACAGGGCCCATGTAAAGGTAGGTAAGGAAATTATCCAGTTGCTCGACCGCAAAAGTCGGTGAGAAGGGAACATGCGCATCGATTGAATAATTTTCGGCGATGTGGATTGCAGTGACGTTCCTGTAATGCTGGTAGGCAAACTGAGCGACAAGGCCCAAAAGTAGCGCCAAGAATGTAAGAAGAATTGGTCGCTTGAGTGAAGAGCGTTCCTCTTTAACGCGTATGAAATAGATGAGGATAAACAGCAGTGCTGCACCCGTTGCAAAGAGCATCTGGAACTTAATCAGACCAAAAAAAATCGAGGCAACGATGAGGGGAATCGAAGTCCATTCTTTGCGGACCATTTTCAGCGTAGATAAGAAGATGAATGAACCTGCGAGCAAACTGAACGAGTCAGGGGTGATATAGAAGTTCGCCCACCTGATCGCGGGACTTGCAAGCATAAGAGCGGTCACTGATGCCGTGATAAGGCGTGAACCGCCGAGGTATCGCGCAAGGCGCCATGTCGCAGTTAATCCCAGCCCGAGCCATAGAGTACCGGTGAACTTGGCTAACAAATACATCTGTTTGCCGGGAGCGAGGAAGAGAAGAATCTTCGTCAAGAAAGCAGTGATAAAGAAATAGAGAGGTGAGTGAACTGAAGCGGTTGAATAGCCTTTAAAGGGATAATCTTCAGAGGGCGCATTGGTGTCACCACAGGCAGGACCTTGCCGGCCGTAAATCTCGATGCCTACGCATGTAATGAGCGAACGCGCGTATTCGTCCGTTTCAGAGTATTGACGAGTAACTTCGCCGTGCATTGCTTTATCAACAGCGTCGATATATACGTACTCGTCTTGCGGGGAGATCGCACTATGCTCCGAAATATAGCGATAACCGACGAGCGCTGAGAGCGCCGTAAAGATAAGAGCCAAAAGAATAGTTCGTACCCACAGTGGCGCCTCAGAAGCATCCCGATACAGTTTCATGTTCATGATGGTGCGAGTGCCTTCACTTGGTTTGGTATCCAGGGCGGTCATAACGCGTAAGTTGCGGTCAGCTGAGAGTCTCTGTAAGAACCTGCATCGAGTTTCGTGGTGTGAAGCCTGTCTGTTCAAGCTTCATCAAATCAAGCGTCGAGTTGAGAGGACGGGGAGCAATCTGTTCTTTTCCTGCGTAATACTCAACGGTTGTTACGGGGATAACGTCGTCTGGCGAACGACCGACTAACTCGAAAACTCGTTTCGCGATGTCACACCACGAGACAACGGGACCTCCACCAGAAAGGTTGTATGTTCCGTATTCGGCGTTAGTTGAAAGAAGGTGAATGATGCCACCTGCTAGGTCGGTAGTAAAGGTAAGACGCCCTTTTTGGTCGTTGACAACGGTGGGATTAACACCTTCATCAGCAAGACCCTTCATCGTCTTAATGAAGTTCTTTCCATCGCCAACAACCCAGCTGGTCCGAACCAAGTAGTGCTGGGGAGTGGTGACAATTGCTGCATCGCCACCAGCTTTCGACTGACCATACACGCCTAGAGGGCTTGGATTCTCGGTCTCCGTGTGAAATTCCACTGAACCATCGAAGATGTATTCGGAAGAAATATGCACCACCGTCAAGTGGTGTTTGCTTGCGATTCGAGAGAGATTCGCAGGTCCATGGGCATTGGCTCGCCAAGCAAGCGGGCGTCCTTCAGGTGTTTCTGCTCCGTCGACGTTTGTCCACGCTGCTGCATTGATAATGATGTCGTATTGCGACCAGTCGAGCGCGTCCATGGCGGCATCGTCAGCAATATCAAATTCTGGAAGATCGACACCCGTCACGTTGTACCCAGCTTCGGGGAGTTGCTTGAGGAGTTCGCGTCCAAGCTGACCATTTGCTCCGGTTACCAAAACACGTCGCGTATCTGGGGAAGGGAAAGGAATAACATCTGCGAGTTTGGGATGAGCTTTGTCCTTATCGGACAGAATCGCGTCCTCCAACGGAATTGGCCAATCAATTGCGACAGTTTCATCGTTGAGGTTCAAGAAGGTGTATTTTGCGTCGGCAGACCAGTGGTCATTCACCAGATAGGTGTATGCGGTATTTGGTTCCAAAGTCTGGTATGAATTGCCCACGCCTCTAGGAACGAAGACTGCAACCGAGGGGTCAATTTCAGTCGTGTAAACCGTTCCGAACGAAGGGCCTTCGCGCAGATCTACCCACGCGCCGAAGACTCGGCCGGTTGCGACCGAAACAAACTTGTCCCACGGCTCAGCGTGAATACCGCGTGTTACGCCAACTTCATCGTTGAAAGAAATGTTGTTCTGCACGGGGCCAAAGTCAGGTAACCCAAGAGCAAGCATCTTCTCTCGTTGCCAGTTTTCTTTAAACCAGCCACGGTTGTCTCCATGCACGGTGAGATCAATGCGTAGGAAGCCAGGAATAGGGGTTTCTTCAATGCCAAGAGCTTTTCGGGTCGCTGTCGTCATCGTGAATCGTGCTCCTACATCCATGGCTGGCGCTGAGTGGAAACTAGTACTGGAACGAGTTTAGGTGATAGGGGGCCGTTTATCGGTGAAGCAGACGGTGATATTCCTCAGTTGCACTCTGGTACATGTGTGAGTGTGATGCGCAACATTAGAAAAAGTCTTGGCATAATGAGCGTCAAGGTGCACAAGTAAGTCGATCAGTGCGCGCACTCAACCTGCGGAGGAACGATGAAGGGCATTATCCTTGCCGGCGGATCAGGAACCCGATTGAATCCAATTACATTGGGAACGTCAAAACAGCTTGTCCCGGTGTATGACAAACCGATGATCTACTATCCGTTGTCAACGCTGATGCTTGCAGGTATCCAAGACGTCCTTGTCATTACGACACCTCATGATGCCGAAGCTTTCCACCGCCTGCTGGGCGATGGCTCACAGCTTGGTGTCAGTATCTCGTATGCTGTTCAAGAAGTGCCGAACGGACTTGCCCAGGCATTTGTCCTTGGTGCTGATCATGTTGGAACTGACCCCGCGGCTCTCGTTCTTGGTGACAACATCTTCTACGGTCCCGGTATGGGCACGAAGCTTCGCCGTCATGTGGATCCTGATGGTGGTGCAGTGTTCGCCTACCATGTGGCAGATCCAACCGCGTACGGTGTCGTTGAATTCGATGATAACTACACCGCAATTTCTATTGAAGAAAAGCCTGCTCATCCGAAGTCGAACTATGCGGTTCCCGGTCTGTACTTCTACGACAATAACGTCGTAGAGATCGCGAAGAATCTCAAGCCTTCCGTACGCGGTGAATACGAAATCACGGATGTGAACAAGGTTTACCTTGAAGCAGGAAAGCTTCAAGTTGAGGTTCTCCCTCGAGGTACTGCTTGGCTCGATACTGGAACATTTGATTCCCTTGCTGATGCAACGAACTTCGTTCGTACAGTGGAAGCACGCCAGGGGATGAAGGTTGGAGCTCCTGAAGAAGTGGCTTGGCGTATGGGCTTCATTGATGATGAAGGACTGCGTCAGCGCGCTGAACCGCTGGTGAAGTCCGGTTACGGGCAGTACCTGCTGGACCTGTTGAAGTGATCTGATCTGTCAGTTTCCCGTCAACGTCGTGTGATGGGGAACTGGCAGACCTGTGTATGTACTGCCCTGTATCAAGGCCTCGGACATATACACTGACGCGTATGAATGGAATGAAGAAGCTCGCGAACTATTCAAAGCTGGGCGCCTCGTATTACAAACGTAACGGCGCACGACTGACAGTAGGGCGCCTCTTCCTTGGAGTGGGCACTCACTTATCCTCTCCCAAAAATGCGGGTGGGCTCAGCGGACGAAGGAATGCTTCGTTGGTGAAGTTCGAGGACGCGGCGGTTGCTGACTGGACAGTAGCTCCGCAGTGGAAACAAGAGCCTCGATCGGTCGGAGACGGCCCATTTACGACTGCCTGGATTATGTCTCCCCCCGGAGAGCATTCAGGTGGACACCAGAATATATTCCGTTTCCTTTCTTTCTTGGAACAAGCCGGACATACGGTCAAGATCTTTCTCTATTCCTCTAACCCCCTGCCGATCAACATCAAGGGCATCCAAAAGATACTTCGTGATTCGGTTGCTTATCCTCAGTTGAATGCTTCAATCGAGGTGTATTCGCCATCGGCTGGAGTCGGCGAAGAAGTCGACGCGATCTTCTCCACCGGTTGGGAGACGGCATACCCCTCGTACCTCGACCGTTCGAATGCGCGCAGATACTACTTTGTGCAGGACTTCGAGCCGTCGTTCTACTCTGTTGGCTCCGAATCCGTGCTTGCCGAAAATACGTACCGCTTTGGCTTTGAAGCTTTCACTGCTGGACGCTGGCTTGCAAAGAAGCTTTCCACTGACTACGGAATGAAAACACATCCCTTCGATTTTGCGGCAGATTTTTCACTCTATAAGCGAACGAATGAACAGCGCCGATCAGATGTGTTCTTCTATGCGCGACCAGTGACGGCTCGTCGAGGGTTTGAGCTGGGGGTCATGACTCTTGCTGAAGTGAAACGGCTACGTCCTCTAACAACGATTCACATGGCAGGATGGCCTCTCGGTGGTTGGGATGTGCCATTCGACTTTATCGATCATGGTGCGATGAGTATCAGTGATTTGAGTCCTCTCTACAACAAATGTGCGGCCGCTCTGGTGATGTCACTGACGAACATGTCGTTGCTCCCACTTGAATTGCTTTCGTGTGGAACGATCCCGGTCGTCAATGACGCAGAGAATAACCGTCTGGTTTCAGCTAATCCGCATATCGCATACACGCCACTGTCGCCAAAGGCATTGGCGCACAAGATCGTTGAAATTCTCGATGATTCTCAGCAGATTGAAAAATCTTGCGAGGCAGCCTCGTCCGTTTCGGATTTCTCATGGGACGATGCGGGGGCTCAATTTGTCACCGCCTTCGAGGAGGCAATGCGTGGCTAACATTCTCGTCATTGGCGGAAACGGTTTTCTTGGATCCCACCTCGTGGATGCTCTCGTAGTGCGTGAGCATCGTGTCACCGTATTCGACATGTTTTCGGGGACTACCCATTGGGCCTCGGAAGGCGTTGATATCGTTGACGGAAATTTTCTGAACATAGCTGATCTTCGACGGGCGGTTCGCGGCAAGCAGATTGTTGTTCACATGCTGTCGACGACGGATCCTGCAACAGCAGAAAATGACCCGATCGTGGATATTCGCACGAACATTCTTGGCTCGGTTGAGTTGTTCCAGATCTGTGCTGACGAGGGAGTTGAGCATGTCTACTTTGCTTCTTCAGGTGGCACGATCTACGGAGACCGCGATCAAGAAAACTTTTCCGAAGAGGATCTGACGCTTCCAGTTTCTCCCTATGGCATTGGAAAGCTTGCCATCGAAAACTACATGCGTTTCTTTGAACGGAAATATGGTTTGCGTTCAACGAGTTTCCGTATTTCGAACCCGTATGGGACTCGTCAAAACCCGCATAAGCGCCAGGGAATTATTCCGATTTTCTTGAGGAATATTCTGAACAATAAGCCTCTGACAGTGATGGGAGACGGAACGATGTTCCGTGACTACATCTATGTCAAAGATTTCGCGAATATCGTCGCTACGATGATTTCGACGGGCCCAAGCCAGCCGGTATACAACGTTGGTTCGGGACGTGGCACTACGGTGAACGAACTTGTCGACGCGATGGTCAACGTGACGGGTAGACATCCTGTTATCGAATACCGTGACGTTCCCAGCACCTATGTCCACGGTAGCGTTCTTGACACGACACGCATCCAAAACGAGTTCGGACCGTTCGAAATGACTGAACTTGAGGTCGGTATTCAACGTACGTGGCAGGAGATTTGTGAACATGGCTTCTGAAAAAGAATATGAATTCGACGCAACAGTCGTCATTCTGACCTATAACGGTGAGCAACACCTTGAGGAAATTCTTAATGCGGTTCATGCTCAGCGCTATGGTGGCACGTTTGAAACGCTCGTCATTGATTCGGGATCCACAGACTCGACGCTCGACATCATCGCGAAGAATCCGTGGGTCAGGCTTCATCAGATCCCGAATAGCGAGTTTGGTCATGGAAAAACACGCAACCTTGGTGCCCACTTGGCTAAGGGGCGCTATGTTGTCTACCTGACTCACGATGCGACTCCAGCATCTGATCGCTGGCTTCATGAGATCACTGCTCCCTTTGATATTAGCGAGCGCATTGTTGCAGTTATGGGTTCTCAAGTGCCTCGTGCAGATGCATTCCCATTGCTGCGCTACGACGTGAAAAACACCTTTGCCAGTTTTGGGCCGATGCACGGTACAACCTTGTTCTACGACGATGATTTCATTCAGGACGAGGGCGTGCGTAATGCGGTGACCTTCTATTCCGACGTGAATTCGGCAGCTCGTCGTTCAGTTCTCACAGGCGAGATTCCTTACCGCGATGTTTCGTATGCCGAGGATCAGTTGCTTGGCCGAGATGTCATTGATGCTGGCTATATTAAGGCGTACGCTCCGCGAGCTGTCGTTTGGCACTCTAACGAGATGACGATCTTAGAATACGACGATCGTATGTTCGAAGAAACGCAGGGCCTTCGCGAAGTCGGGATTGATGTAGCCCTTCCGTCGATTCCTACAGTCGCAAAGCTTGTTGTTGGTGGAGTGCTTCGGGATGCTGTTCGTTTAGTTCGTGATCGCGAGGTTACAACCAAACGCAAGCTTCACGGATTGCTTGTGAACCCGGCCTATCATGTCCAGCGCTGGCGAGGCGTACGTCGAGGAGTGCGTTCAGCGTTGAAGCGCTATGGAGAATGAGGGGGAGAGTGAAGTGACTACAAGAGCGAACTCAGAGTTTCATAGCCCCTCTGAATCAGGAGCCGAATTATCAGGGATGACACCAGAAACACTCGACAAGATCGTTGCTGATCGGGAAGCACGCCTGGTTCAAGAACCTCTTAAAGAGCTCGGGGACAAGACGGGAATTATCAAAGGTACGCGGACGGCTGTCCGAGATCTGTGGCGACGTCGAGAACTGTTCGGTTACCTTGTCAGACGAGAGCTTAAAGCAAAATACAAGGACTCAACTTTCGGTTTTGCCTGGTCGCTAGTGAAGCCACTGGCACAATTGCTGATCTACTTCATCGTTATTGGTCATTTTCTTGGAGCAGCGCGAGGTATCCCGCAGTTTGCTATCTTCGTCTTCTCCGGGTTGACAGCATGGACGCTATTCGCTGACATCATTAATGGAGGAACCGGATCAATTGTCGCAAATTCCGGGCTTGTAAAGAAGGTTTACCTTCCACGTGAGGTATTCCCACTATCTGTTGCAGGAAATGCGCTTGTTAACTTCTTAACTCAGTTCATCATCCTCCTGATTGCTGTCGTATGTACTTTTCAATTCCCGCATCTGCATTTACTCGTATTCTTTCCGCTAGCCCTTCTTCTCCTTATCGTTTACGGCTTGGCTGGAGGCTTATTTCTCTCAGCAATAAATGTTTACTTGCGTGATGTTCAACATCTGATTGAAGTGATTACATTTCTAGGATTCTGGGCTTCCCCTATTGTCTATTCCTATTCTTTCGTAGCAAACACAGTTTCCGGATGGATTCTTGAACTGTACCTGGCTAATCCAATTACCCTAGCAATTCTTGGGTTCCAAAGGACAATGTGGGCGGCAGGAGTCGATGCTCCCTATCCCACTCATATGATTCTCCGCATGACAATTGCTTTGATTGTCGGAATTCTTCTTCTTTTCGGAGCGCACCGCGTGTTTGTGCGTCTCGAAGGTAACTTCGCACAGGAGCTGTGATAATGGCTAAGACTTATCCAGATGTTATCCGTGTAGATAATGTGTCAAAATCTTTTAAGATCCATCGAGATATGTCGATAAAGGATCGAGTCGTCCATTCTTCAAAAGCTCATATCGAAGAGTTTAATGCGTTGGAAGACGTTTCTTTGTCGATCCCAATGAATCAAACAGTCGGTCTGATGGGACACAACGGTTCTGGTAAATCTACACTGCTTAAAATCATGGGCTCGATCATTCGTCCGACGATAGGAACGGTGACTACACGTGGGCGCATGGCGGCTTTACTTGAGCTTGGAGCTGGCTTCCATCAGGATTTAACTGGTAGAGAGAACGTCTTTCTCAATGCATCAGTTCTTGGCATGACTCGCGTGGAGACTGAACGACAGTTCGATGAGATCGTTGCCTTTTCTGGAATCGAACGCTTCATCGACACTCAGGTGAAGTTCTATTCCTCCGGAATGTATGTGCGCCTAGCCTTTGCAGTTGCGGTTCACTCGGATCCGGACATTCTTCTTGTTGATGAAGTCCTTGCGGTTGGTGATGAGCCATTCCAACGAAAGTGCATGGATAAGATTTCCGAATTTCAACGTGAAGGACGAACGATTCTTCTTGTCTCGCACTCAGCAGATCAAGTGAATGCGGTCTGTGACCGCGGTGTTGTTCTCGATCATGGACACGTTGTTTTTGACGGTAATACGCAAGAAGCAGTTCATGCTCTTCGTGAAGCATTTGAGCTTGCCGATAGGGAACAGAAGGAAAGCGATCCTTCAGATTACTTGTTTGGCAAAGTCCGTCTCGATGATGTTTATATTGAGGACGCACACGGTAATCGTGTTCATCGCCTGAATACTGGCGATGATATGAAAGTCCAGATGGTTTTCACCACTGAAGAGAAAATGGATGACTGGCTGGTTGGTATTACATTCGAGACCAATCTTGGTCAGCACTTGTTTACATTTGATACCAATGCCTCAAAATCGGTGATGCCTTCAGTTACGGGTCAGAATCGAGTCACATTCTCGATTCCTAATCTTCCTCTTGGGGATGGAATGTATCGCCTTCATGCGGGGATTGCAGATGGACTTGGGAGGACCATCAATCATCGCCACAACGCGTGGGACTTGATCGTTGCTGGGCCTTATGCAGGTACGGGGCCGATTGCGATGATGCCAACAATTACTTTCAATGATTGATTCTCCGCGCATCAGCGTCGCCCTGTGTACGTATAACGGCGAACGATTTATCGCTCAGCAGATTGAGTCGATTCTGGCTCAATCCATGCCGGTGGATGAAATTGTTCTGGGCGATGACGCTTCTAGTGACAACACAGTTCAGATCGTTGAAGAGCGTGTTGCTGGAACAAACATCGACCTCATGGTCCGGCGTCATAATCCCGGCCTTGGCGTCAGGAGTAACTTTGCTGATGCAATCAGCGCGACGACCGGTGACGTCATTATTTTGTGCGATCAGGATGATGTCTGGCATCAGGACAAAGTTGAGAAACTAGTTGAAACTCTTGACGACAAAGAGCTCGTTCATTCTGATGCCCGCCTTGTCGACGCTGAGGGGAATCCAAAGGGATCGGCGCTTCTTGAAGAGCTCAACGTCAGCGCGTGGGAGAAACGGAACCTCGTCGATGGCGATGCGCTCGCGGTACTACTCAAGCGGAACCTTGTTACGGGCGCAACGGCTGCGGTGAAGGGGGAATTCGCGCGCAGTATTATGCCGGTTCCTGACGGCTGGATCCACGACGAGTGGCTTGGGTTCATTGCCGCTTTCGATTGTCAGCTGGTTCTTCTTCCAGAAGCTCTGACGGACTATCGCCAGCATGAGAACAACCAAATCGGCGCGAAAAAAGAACCGTTATTTGTTCAGATCAAACGCAAGATTTCAGCAGACTCTGATGATGATGCGCGGCGCTTGACGCGAGCCCTCAGCGCATCCCACTTCGTCAATACAACACAGCGTGGCACAGCCGAACAACGACACCGCCTTGAAGAAGCTGTGAAGCATCAGCAGGCTCGTTCACTCATGCCCAAAGGGCATCTTTCTCGGATCCCATCGCTTATGGGGGAGGCGTCTAAAGGCAACTACTCGAAGTATTCGCGGGGTATCTGGGCGTTCGGTCGTGATCTTCTGCGGAGCTTTGATTCCTGAGATGCACATCTTGCTGATGGGGATCAGGGGAGGGCGTGTTTCTCCCCGCGGGGCCGGGGCTTCTTTTACTCGCAGGCACGGCATCAAGAAATGTGCCTCCCTCGGCTTCTCTTTCCTATTGATGGTGCGTCTGAGGTTCATTCACTGTCCTCGTACGGCATAATTGCCTATAACTGTTTATTCGTTAGGAGTTCATCGTGCGAATCGTCGTTACTGGTGGTGCTGGTTTCATCGGAGCCAACTTTGTCCACACTCTTCTTGAAGACCATCCGGATGTGGATGTTGTTGTTCTTGATGCGTTCACCTACGCAGGCAACCGTGGCTCGTTGACCGACGTGTCCGAGGACATGGCGAAACGTCTGAGCGTCATTGAAGGCGACATTGCGGATGCTGATCTTGTCGATTCAGTCGTTGCGAAAGCTGATGCTGTCGTGCACTTTGCTGCCGAGTCGCACAATGACAACTCTCTGAACGATCCGTCGCCGTTCATTCAGACGAACCTGGTTGGTACGTTCACCCTGCTTGAAGCAGTCCGACGCCACAAGGTTCGTTTCCACCACATTTCAACCGACGAGGTCTACGGCGATCTGGAACTGGACGATCCCGCTAAGTTCACGCCGACCACTCCCTACAACCCCTCGTCGCCCTACTCGGCATCGAAGGCCGGCTCGGACCATCTGGTTCGCGCGTGGGTGCGTTCGTTCGGTGTGGAAGCAACGATTTCGAACTGCTCGAACAACTACGGTCCCTACCAGCACATCGAGAAGTTCATTCCTCGCATGGTCACGAACCGTCTGCGCGGTGTCCGTCCGCGCCTGTACGGCGATGGTCTGAACGTTCGCGACTGGATCCATGTTCGCGACCACAACACGGCGGTCTGGGACATCCTGATGAAGGGTCGTATCGGCGAAACATACCTGATCGGCGCTGACGGTGAAACGAACAACCATGATGTTGTCACGATCCTGAACGAACTGATGGGCTACCCGGCAGACGATTTCGATCATGTCGCCGATCGCCCTGGCCACGACCTGCGCTACGCGATCGATAACACGAAGCTCCGCGAAGAACTTGGGTGGGAGCCCCACTTTACGGACTTCCGCTCGGGTCTTGCCGACACGATCAAGTGGTACACCGATAACGAAGCATGGTGGGCGCCGCTGAAGGAAGCCGTCGAAGCGAAGTACGCGGCTGAAGGTCACTGATTCGTGGATAGCCACGCACGTGGCGCGTTGGGTGAAAACCCGCGCGTCACGGTCTTAATGGCGACCTACAACGGTCGGACGTGGATTGACGAACAGATCGATTCAATCCTTGATCAGAGGGGAGTCGACGTAACGTTGCTCGTTTCTGATGACGGGTCAACAGACGGCACTGTTGAACACGTTGCACAGCGCGCTGGTCAGGATCGACGTATTCGCCTTCTTCCGCCTCGCGACGGTACGCCGGGTGTGACGGGGAATTTCCTTCATCTGTTCATGACGCATCGTCCGGATGGTTCGTATGTTGCGTTTACGGATCAAGATGATGTGTGGCATCTGGATAAGTTGTCCAGACAGATTGCGATTCTTGAAGCTGAACATGCGGATGTGACATCCTCGAATGTCACGAGCTTCGATCAGTCGGGGAAGAAGACTCTGATTGATAAAGCGGGTGCCATGCAACGGTGGGACCACATTTTTGAGGCTGCCGGACCGGGGTCGACCTATGTTTTTACGCCGGAATTCCATGAAAAACTTCGTGATGCTCTAGAGCTTTTGGACTACTCTGCCATCGGTGTCCACGATTGGTACGTGTATGCGATTTCGCGTGCGATTGGTGCCAAGTGGATTGTGAGTGCGACGCCGACCCTGGATTATCGTCAGCATGAAGCGAATGTGCAGGGCGCGAATAGGGGATTGGGAGCGTATGCCGACCGTTTTGCGCGTCTGCGTAGCGGTTTCTATCGTGGTCAGTTTTTGGCGGTCGCGCGTGCTGTGCGTCAGGTGGCACGATACGACGATCAGGTGATGGCGGATCTGAGCTCACTGATCGGCGAGCTTGAGGACACGTCTGTTTCTGGTCGTCTGAAGTTCGCTCGTCGTTGGCGTCAGATTCGACGCAAGCCTCGTGAAGGTTTCCAGCTGGCGCTCGCACACGTATTGGGCGTGTGGTAGTCGCCGATTGTTCGGTCGCGTTCAGTGCGCGCCGTCGTGAAGGAGCGATGCGCCTTCTGACTGAGCGATTCGTTGTGCCTCTTGCTCGGAATACAGTTTCGGATCAATAAGTACGAGGCTGCGCCCAGTTAACCAGTGCGTGACTGCGATGGGGGCGCAATGATCCAACTGATAAAGGGCAATGCGTTGCGATTCAGAAGACGCGGTGTCTGGTGGAAGCGGGTGGGTGATGCCACACGCTTCTTCAACGGATGTGGGTGCCCGCTGTGGAATGGGTACTTCGAGTGCGTCGCTTTGAGCGCCGACCTCCATGAGTGCATCGAGCACTCCATCAGGCAGGGGCTCTCCATTCCACGAAAACGTGAGGTAGGTGCTTGGTTGGGCTAACACCCACGCGCCGCGCTTCAGCGCGTCGCGTGAGGCCTCGTCAACCGAATCTGTCACAAGGATGTCGGAAACACCTAGCGTTGCTGAATCACTGCAGAGCTTCAATCCCATAGCAAGCGCGGGAACGCTCCACGTGAGCTTCTGCCACGGGCCCACGGCGAGGCACAGTGTTTGGCGCGTCTCATTGTTGGAGTCAGAAGAGACGGTCGAGGGAGTTTCGAAGCCAAAGGGGCCATCAAACAGGTTCGGAGCAAGGTCGCTTCCCAGAAGATTGGCGACCTTCGCGAACCAGCGGGCAATGACCGGTCCGTTGAACTCAACGCGTTCGTGCGAATAGATCGTCATTTGCGGGGATGGACGTGTTGCCAGAAGCGAAATGAGTTGCGGGAAAGTGGTCATAAGTGGAATCGTAGTGGACAGATGTTCTCCAAGCTCATCGAATAACAATGCCGGATTCCTGCCGAAAACCTGCTTGAGGCGCACAAATACTGGCTAACCACAATAGTTCACTTCTTGCAACTGGCAGGCAAGGATTTCTCAATTACTCCCTCGGGCTTGACTTATGAAGATGACACGCGTGTAATTCTTATATTGATGTAAAACTGCAAGGAGATATTCGCGTGTGGAACATTCTCGGTGACGGACCGATTTCTTGGTCTGAAGCACTCGATGCTGACTTCTACGCGTCGATTGACGGTCCTCTTGCATGGCAAGAGCACGCACTCTGCGCTCAGACCGACCCGGAAGCCTTCTTCCCCGAAAAGGGCGGGTCAACACGCGAAGCAAAAGCTGTCTGCCAGTCCTGCGAAGTTCGTGAAGAATGCTTGCAGTACGCTCTCGACCACGACGAGCGATTCGGTATTTGGGGCGGGCTGTCAGAGCGCGAACGCCGTCGTATGCGTCGCCTCGCTATCTGAAAGATGACTCTCCAGTGAGCTCCTCTCTCGTAGCTCTCGTTGTTGCTCACGAGGCCACGGAAATCCTCAGCGACGTCCTCGTTGCTGTTCAAGCCCAGACAATGAAGCCTGGTGCAACCTATGTTATTGATTGTTCTCCAGCGTCAGACACTGAAATTGCTGGGCTCATTGGCCGCATTGCTCCCACGGCCCACAGAATCAGCGCGCCCCGCGCCAAGAACATTTCGCAGGCTCTCAACCGGGCGTTCGCCGATAAAGACGCTGCTCTGAACACCTACGCGTGGGCGTGGGTCCTTCACTCCGATTCCATTCCTGAACCAGACTGCTTGAATGCCCTCTGGGCACATGCAGACCGCTCACGCACCATCGGTGCCGTCGGTCCAAAACAAATGTGCTCCGATGGGTCCCACATCATTGAATGCGGTATTCAGGCAACGTCCAGCGCGCGTCGAGCTGACGGAATTCTCCGTGGCGAAATCGACCAAGGACAATACGACTCAACCTCTGATGTCCTGGGCGTCGGCACTGCGGGAATGCTCGTCTCCACCGTTGCCTGGAACGCAGTGGGAGGATTTGACACTGCTCTCGGTCCGTTCGGAGAAGGCCTCGATTTCTCCCGCCGGTTGCACCTTGCCGGCTATCGCGTTGTTGTAGCGCCCAAAGCGAGGATTCGCCACCTTCGTACCTCGTACATTCCTCCGACACTACTGGCGCTCAGCGAAAACACTGAAGAGTCTTTAGACGACCAGCCTGCAACAGCGAGTGACGATGCCCGCGTTCTCGATCTGTTCAACCAGCCTTCCTCCATTTCCGCGCGCGTCCCCCGCGATATGAGTTTTGGCCAGCGTCGCTTTGCCCAGCTCTATAACTGGGCAAAGGGCGTGCGAGTCTTCACTTTGCCATTCTTGGCGCTCTGGCTTGCCTTCTGGTCGCCCGCGCGTGCTTTTGGGCGCTTAGTCAGCGGTCGCGGTGAACTGTTCTGGCCTGAATTGCGGGCATGGTTGGCTCTGATTGCGATAACCCCGCACCTGCTCTTAGCGCGTCACCGTGCAGCACGTAGTCGTATCGTTCCCGTCAAGGTTCTTCGCGAGCTGTACGTAAGCGGTCGACAGGTGCGTGACAGTGCGCGCAGACGACGTCAGGCAATCGGTCAAGACAAAGACGAAGACCCGCTGGTTACCGCATCGCGCGCTCAGTATCGTTCGCGCTCACGCGTAGCTTTCGCGACCATCATGCTCGCCACGATCGCCCTCGGCGTGGCCTTCTGGTGGGGACGTACCTCGTCAGTGAGTGGTGGCGCGTGGCGTACTCTCCCTTCGTCGTGGAGCGATCTTTGGGACGCAGCATGGGCTTCATGGATCCCCGGTGGCGATGGTATGGCCGGCCCTAACGATCCGCTGTTGATTCCCTTCGCACTTATTACGTGGCCTTTCTCTTTTGCCGGCATCGAACCGACTACCGTTATCGGCATCATTGCGATGCTCACCGGGCCACTTTCCTGCCTGAGCGCATGGCACCTGACCGGTCGTCTGACTCAGTCCATCGCAGTGCGTGCCCTGGGATCGCTCGCATGGGCATTCCTTCCGTCCCTCAGCCTTGCCGCCTCGCAGGGGCGTATCGGACCGGCACTCTTCCACGTCCTGCTTCCCCTTGCCGTTGACCAATGGTTCCGCGTTCTCACTGCGCCAGAGCCTCTGCGAATTGCCGGAGCGCAAGGCACCGTGGAACTGCTCAGGTCAGAACGAACCGGTGCGTTAGCGCGCTTTGCGTTGACCTCGGCTTTCCTTGTTGCAGCGCTTCCTTCCGGGCTTCTTGCAGTGCTCTTCGTACTGATTGTGGCTACCGCAACCCGGCGCCTGCCATGGGTTCGCGCTCTGCTCGCTCTTCTTCCTTCGGTCGCTCTTGTCACTCCGCTCTACGCTTTCGCCCTGACCAGTCCCGGAGGCTGGCGAGCCTTGCTGGACGCTTCGGGCGGAACCTTTGCTTCCATGACCGCGCCCTCGTGGTTCACGGTGCTCGGATTGGGAAGCGCGGCCTCGTCGATTCTTGAAATGAGCATCTGGGTCGCGCCTTCGGCATTCTTAATCATCGGGGGAGTGGCATGCTCTTTCGCAGTCATGACCTCGTCGACGCTTAGCGCGCACCGTCGCAACCGCGTCGTCCCACTGATCGTGTTCACCAGTGCACTGATTCTTGCGTCGACACCCTTCGCCTCCAGACTCGATGCAGGCCTGAGCGGAGCAACCACGACAACTATCTGGACTGGCACTTACTTCTCGCTTGGCGCGGTCGGCATGCTTGTTGCCATTGCACTTTCGTCCTCTCACGTCAAGACGTGGGACGCCAAAGCACCGTTCTGGCTGAAACTGGTCGCTTTCATCGGCACAATCGGAATCGTCGCCGGTGGGGTGCTTCCTGCTTTCACTCACATTCGTGCGCTTGGCGCTGACGGCGACTTGACGCAAACTCAACGCTTGACTTCAGACCACGTCGTCGCCAACCCGAATGTGATCGCGGCAGTGTCCAAGCAGGCGCAAACGTCCGAAACTGCAGGACGCGTTCTTGTCCTGGACGCAGACGCAACATTCTTCGTCATTGATGCCAACGTGTGGCGCGCAAACGGACCGTCATTCACCGACTCAACAGCGCTTACCCGCGCGATCGCCTACCACGAGGCCACCTCGGGTGCACCATCGGACGCAGCAACAGCAGACCTTCAAACGCTGGTGCTCACGCTCGTTTCCTACCCTGACGCCTCTACAGTCCAGGCAATCGGTGAGCACGGAATCGACTCGATTCTGGTGCGCTCTGATTCTGTACAAGTCCAGCAGTTCGTGCAAGCACTGGCATCTGCCCCCGACATTGAACGCGTTGGCGAAACCGATGCGGGATACCTGTGGCGTATCCGCCCGCAAGGCCGTACCCCTGCGCGGGTGACACTGAATGCGTTCAACACCGTCGCCAGCCTCGACTCCGGCTTGCTTGATGCGCGTGGAACGGTTGAAAACACCGGAACGAATGCGACAGTGCAGCTGGCAGAACGCGCGCATTCCAGCTGGAAAGCAACAGTGAACGGAACCGAGCTCACCCCGCAGCTGGCCTCCAATGGCTGGGCGCAAGCATTTAGTGGGGTTACCGACGGAGAGCTTCACGTGTGGCATCAAAGCTGGTGGCAACTCCCGTGGATGATCGCATCACTGGTGGCTCTAGGATTCGCGTTCTTGGCCGGTATGCCGTGGAGGAAGCGTCGCTCATGACTGAACGCATGAACAAACCGGTCGCACTGCTCGCTTCCCTTGGTGCGCTTGCACTCTTGGGGCTTGCCGCTAGCGCTACAACGTTCCTGTCCGGTGAAGAACCCACGACGATTGAAACACCCGTCATCACGGCTGCCCCGTCATCGGTGACGCTTGCATGTCCACCGGGAATCATTGACCCATTCGCGTCGACTCCTGCCACCACGACTGCAGGACACATCTGGTCGACTCTTGCCCCCACAGACGGTGATGAACTGGCCCGATCGATCACTGCCTCAGGGGCGCCAAATGAAGAAATCGGCGTTCCTACAGGTGTTGTCATCACTGGCCAAGGTGGCGGAGAACTACTGGGATTGTCAGCCACGGGCTGCTCACTTCCCAGCGGCGATCAATGGATTCTTACGGGCTCGACGTATGCGGGTAATGACGTTGTTCTTGCTCTGGCCAATCCCAGCGCAACCCCAGCAACCGTTTCCGTGACCGGCTATGGGCCGATTGGATTGCTGGACGATGCTCCGCACACGCTCACCGTGCCCGCTGGGAAAACGATCACCGTCGTGCCCTCGGGCTGGTACCCCGACGAAGAGAGAATCGCCCTGCATATTGAGTCCGATTCGGTGGGCATCTCCGCGTGGGCTCAAACTTCCCGATTGGATGGCGAAATCCCCGCTGGCGCCACATGGAGTGCGTCGACGAAACCTGCGACACAAGTAGTGTTCGCGGGTCTTGGTGGCGAAACAGCGTCTCTTCTCCGCATCGGTGTCCCCGGGGAAGACCCCGCGTCGATTCAGGTCACCTTGATCGGCGAGGACGGGTCAAAGGTTGTCGAAGGAACAGAACTGGAAATTGATGCCCAAACCGTTCTGGATATTCCACTGACGGGTATCGCATCAGCCGCCAGTGGCATTATGGTCACGTCCGATGCGCCGGTCGTGAGTGCCATTGAACAATCGTGGGATGGCGGAAAGTGGGCGCAGACGGATCAGACGTGGACGATCCTGTCGAGTATCGCCACTGCGAACGCTCTCTCGAAGGCAGATATTCCAGGGCTAACAACCCTGAGTGATCTGGTAACAAAGGAACTGAGTGCCACGCCTCTGCGCGCAACGTCTCTGGAAAGTAACTCCGGTGTGAGCGACGTGACTGCGCAGATGGTACTGGTGAATCCTCTCACGGATGCGTCCTCAGACGCTACGGTCAGCGTTGCTGGTCGGGAAGTCCAAGTTCCTGCGGGCACATCCACCGTCGTTGATCTTCCTAGAGATGACGGCAAGGTGACATCTGATCAGCAGATTTACGCCTCCATCGTTGTCAGCGCAACAACTCCGAATGGTGTTGTGCATGCAACGTGGAATGTCGGCACCGGAGGGTTGGCAACGCAACAAGCTAGGGTCCACGTCGGCCCCTGACGGCGTCCCGGCTGGCAGTGTGTTTTCAACTAGGTAAGGCACGCATATTAGCCGACGCGCTGACAACGTGTTCGGCTGACAGTGTGTCTTCAACCTGTCAGCGCAGGTATTCGTCTAATTCATCCGGCGGAATCGCCAAGATGTGCGAGATCCTGTCGACCAGAATCTGACGTGTAATCTTCACGATGTCCTGATCGCCTGCGCGAAGAACGATCGGAAGCCGATAGATGACAATTCTGTCTCGAAGACCTCGCCTGCGATCAGCGTGGAAAATGCGCGCAAGCACTTCAGCGTGAGATTCCCACGGAGCTGGATTTGACGGAGGAACATCCTCGGTAGCGAATTCGATTGTTGCCACTTCGGGCCAGCGTCGAGTGAGCTCTACGATGTGCGCGCCGATCATTTCATCGAAGGCTTCGCGCCTGGTTCGCCATGCGGGTGTTCCCGGGAAAAAGACGGGACCCCTGCCACCACGACCATGAGGATCGCGACGAGGATGATGAATTCGACTAGGCACCCCACAACATTAACGTGCTTCGCCTTAGCCAGAGTGCCAACGCCCCGAATGGGTAATCCTGGCGTAGGCTATGGGGGTGATTTCGGCTCGTCTTTGTTCTAAGCCAGGATGCTCGCGTCCGGCAGTTGCCACGTTGACCTATGACTATGCGGACGCTACGGCTGTCCTCGGCCCACTGTCAACATATGCGCAACCTAATGCGTATGACATGTGCGAAGACCACGCGAACCGCTTTAATCCGCCTCAGGACTGGCAGCTCATCCGACTTGTCACCCATTTTGATTCGGTTCCGCCTTCGGGCGACGATCTGCTTGCCCTTGTGGACGCGGTTCGCCAGGCCGCCAAGACGCCTACCTCGTCATCCGAAGCATCGCAGGCTGGAGTTCCTCCGCGTTCGTCCGCCTCTCAGGCAACGGATTCGCCATCGCGTAGTTCCAGACCGCGAACCTACGAGGCCTGCGAACGAGGTCCGTTTACGTCCCACGATCCTGATACTTCAAGCCCTCTTGACCCGCAGTCTCCGTATGCGAAACGCAGGGCTCAGTTCACGGTTATTTCTGATTCTGACGCTCCGCACTCACACTAAACGGACGCGCTCAGCAGGCTCAGTGACGAATCTGCTCCATCAACGTGTACGCGAAGTTTTCTTTGCGGATACGTTCGTCGACGTACATCAACGCGATGTATGTCTGTGAAAGAGGCATGACAAGCATCTGCACGATCGTGGATGCTACTGCCGCTAACGGAATTGCGGTCAGATACATCTGCGGATCGGTACTGATGGTGAATGAAGTGAAGTCGGTACTGATGGTGAACGTAGTGAATGTGGAGAGTACTCCGGAGAAAATACTTCCGATCGCGCCCATCACCATTGCAATCAGGATGGTGCGTCCAAGAGTCTTGAACGCTACGCCTTGTGTGAGCTTCCACGAGCGCTTCAACGCTTTAAATGGGGAGAGATTTTCTACCGCGCATACCGTTTGAGCAAAAATGAACCGAACGTGGAAGAACACGCACACAAGGAATGTCGTGATCGCTCCAACTGAGCCGAAGAGCAAGAAAACCATCATCATCTGAGTGTGGCTACGGTAGGTGACGTAGCCTGTCACGCCTAGGGCGACCAGCGAGAATACGGCGAACGTAACGCTGACGATCAGGGTGAAGAGGAATGTCCAGAGAATGTTTAAACCGATCATGGCAAGCAGTCTGGACTTAAAACGCTTGAAGGCATCTTCGGCAGATAGCTTCTTACCGATGATCGCGTCAGCCGTACCGTTTGGAACCACGATCGCTGGGAACAAGCCAGCTAGACCAAGCAGAATCAGAACGAAGGGAATAGTACGAAGCGCCATCGTCATCCCGATTGTCGACAGGTCATCGGTCGATATGCGACCGTCAAAATCAACAAGCGACGTGAAATTCGGTAACGCGAAATAGATCGTGACGAGCGTAATGATCCCAGCAACAATCGTGACGATTCCGGGAAGAATGAACAAGACGAACGGGTTCTTTGAAAGAGCCTCGAACGTTCCAGAAAACAGATCACCCACGCCCAGTGGGCGCAGGGGGACAATTCCGGGCTGAACTGGGGAGGGAGAACCGGGCGACATTGGCGTGGAGTTCATTGCCTGAATGGGAGGCTGATTGAAGCCCTGAGTGGACGAAGGATCTTGAGAGGCACACACAGTGGCATTGTCCTGTGGGTGGAACTGTGGAGTGTTCGGAGAATCCGGTTCTCCCCATGAACCCACGTGGAGGTGGTGGAAGTCGTTTGAATCAGTCATGACGGCTCTCTGGAGGTCACTTCAATCAATGAAGATGAAAAAAGTATGGCATGAGACGATAAAAAGATAAGGAAAATGGGCAGTGAAAAGGGGTAACGTTGAACCATTTGGCGAGTCGAGTCACAAAAACCGTTCGATCGTGACACGATCGTTATATGACTTCGCGAATCCTAGTAGTCGACGATGACGTCGCCCTTGCAGAGATGATTGGCATCGTATTAGAAGCCGAAGGATTTGCTATTGCCACCTGCCCAGATGGAAGCGGAGCGCTCGCGGCTTTCCACGCGTCGAATCCTGATTTGATCCTCTTGGATCTCATGTTGCCCGGCATCGACGGAATTGAAGTCTGCCGACAGATTCGTCTGGAGTCAGATGTTCCGATTGTCATGCTGACTGCTCGCACGGATACGTCAGATGTTGTGGCTGGCCTTGAAGCAGGTGCGGACGACTATGTGGCAAAGCCGTTTAAGCCGAAGGAGCTTGTTGCTCGAATTCGTGCACGTCTGCGTGGGCGTGACGACTCAGGTGACGAAAAGCTGTCGATTAATGACGTTGACATTGATGTTCCTGGGCACGAGGTCACGCGTGGGGGCGAAGCAATTTCGCTGACCCCGCTTGAATTCGATCTTCTTGTCGCGCTGGCGCGAGCACCGTGGAAGGTGTTTAGTCGAGAAGAACTTCTTGAGCAGGTATGGGGGTACCGCCATGCGGCGGACACGCGTCTTGTGAATGTTCATATCCAGCGTCTGCGTTCGAAGATCGAACGAGATCCGGAAAAGCCTGAAGTTGTTATCACGGTGAGGGGAGTCGGCTACCGTGCCGGCGCAGGCGCCTGACCGTGGCGTGGCAAGCGACACTGACTCGGAGCTCGTTCAAGATGACGCGGTGGCTTCAACCAGCGATGTTGCCAGCTCGCCTGACACGCCTTATCACAAGTACCCGTGGCTGAAGAAGTGGGTTCAGAGCCTTCGTTCACGTGTGCGTAAGTGGACGAACTCGCGTGTCTACACAGCCGTCTATCGC
Organism: Schaalia turicensis; assembly: GCF_019380255.1. Lineage (NCBI taxonomy): Bacteria > Bacillati > Actinomycetota > Actinomycetes > Actinomycetales > Actinomycetaceae > Schaalia > Schaalia turicensis. Next base: position 1,283,597 of record NZ_CP048928.1, on the reverse strand, counting down.
TCTGGGCCTGCGCGCGCGGTCCGCGCCTCGCTATCACTTCGTTCGGCTTTAGCGATCACGGTTGCAGCCCTCGGAGTGATCACTGTTTTCGGACTGCTCGTGTCTGCTGAGTTGAAAGATACCGCATTTGAGTCGCGTCGAACTCAGATCCTCGAAGACGCAGCCCTGCGTTTTTCAAGCGCCCAGGTTGTTTTCGACCAGTCAACGGCTTCAACTCCCGATCAGGTTCAGGAAGCTGCCCGTCAGGTTGTTCAGAACATTCGGACATCTGCCGGTGGTGCGGGTGCTGTTTCTGTTATTCTCTTGCGTTCTCAGACCTCGACATCGACGTTCCGTATCAACCAGATCGTCGACGCGAATGTTGATGCGTTGATCGACACCGAAATGCGCGATGCCGTGCAAAACGGGGGACAGGCTCAGTGGAAGTCTGTTGCCATCCCAGCCAACGGCGATCACGTGGATCCGGGAATCCTTGTCGGAACGACGGTGCGTCTTCCTCGAGCAGGAACGCACGAACTGTACATCGTCTATTCCCTTGCCTCCGATCAGCGCCAGGTGAATATGGTGATGCGTGTCCTTTTGGTCGCCGCCACTCCCTTGATGATTGCTCTGCCAGTTGGCGCGTTTTGGATGCTATTTCAGTTGCTTCGTCCCGTTCGCAAAACGGCAGATGCGGCGAAGAAACTTGCTACCGGTGATCTGGACGTTCGTCTTGACGTGAAGGGCAGTGACGAAATGGCTCAGCTGTCGGGGGCCTTCAACCTGATGGCTGAATCCTTACAATTAAAGATCGAAGAATACGACGAGCTCTCACAGCTTCAGCAGCGCTTCGTTTCCGATGTGTCCCACGAACTTCGAACGCCTTTGACGACAATCAAGATGGCGGATTCAGTCATCTGGGATAACCGGGATGCCCTACCCGCTCCGGCGAAACGATCGGCTGAACTTCTCCACGATCAGACAGAACGAATGGATTCACTGTTTACCGATCTGCTTGAGATCTCACGCTACGATGCTCGCTCAGCTGATCTTGAAGCTGAAATGACGGACCTGAAGACGGTTGTTGCCAGGGTTATTGAAGCTAATACTGAGCTGGCATATCGACTGGGTGTACCCGTCGCACTTCACGCGGGCGAAGAACGGTGCGCGTGCCCGATTGATGTGCGTCGTATCGAGCGCGTGCTACGCAATCTTCTCGTGAATGCTCTTGAATTCGCCGAAGGAACTCCGGTTGATATTACGGTCGCTCAGAGTCAAACAGACGTTGCTGTCAGAGTGCGTGACCATGGCGCCGGTATGAGTGAGGAAACAGCCTCCCATGTTTTTGACCGCTTCTTCCGCGCGGATTCTTCGCGTAAACGCACAACGGGTGGTACCGGGTTGGGTCTGTCCATTTCTGCAGAGGACGTGGCGCTTCACGGGGGCACTTTGGTTGCGACAGGAAAGATTGGCGAAGGAGCCTCGTTCGTGATGACCCTGCCGAAGGTGGCGGGTGGGACCGTAGTGTCGACTCCTCTTGAATTGTGGGAGGAAGCCACATGATGAGGTGTGCCCTCAAGCGACGATGCGCGTCCGGATTATTGTCCGGAATCCTCATGTTTGGCCTTGCCGGCTGTATTGCTTTGCCTCTGGCATCGGATCCAGCGCCCTTTGAGGTGTCTGTTCCTGACGTTGATCCCGTTGAATTTGCTGCTGATGGGCCTTTGAAGAATTCTGATCCGCAGACGTTGATTTCTGATTTTCTTCTTGCAAGCGCTGCGGGACCGAATGATGATTTTGCGACTGCGCGCTTGTTTTTAACGGCTGCTTCCCAGCAGGCGTGGGCACCAGATGATGAGGCTCTGATCTATGACACTGCTTCGTCGCCGTCGATTTCAATTAAAGGTGATGAGGGATCGGGAACGTTAACAGCAACGGTGACTGTTCCCGCTGTCGCGTCAGTGAACAGTGAAGGCGTGATGACGCGGAGCGAAGACTCCATGATCTCGTCGACGTTCAACCTGGTCCAAGAGGACGGGCAGTGGCGCATCGATTCCCCCGAAGATGCGTTCATCGTTTCTCAAACGGCGTTCAGCGCTGCCTATGAACAAGCGAACCTCTATTTCCCAGCGAGGACCGGGGATGCCTTGGTTGCGGATCCTCGTTGGTATCCTTCGCGTCGCCTTGCCTCGCATCTGCTCTCAGGTCTGATCGCTGGGCCGAGCCAAACAATCGAAGCGGCGGTCACGAATGCGATTCCCGGTGGAACGACGTTCCCGGCTCAGGGTGTTGAAATCAGTGATCAGATCGCGAAAGTGGATCTGAGCGCCCCCACGGTTGGCGAGGGAACCCCACGTCAGCTTCTTGCGTGGGAGGTGACGGAAACCCTCCTTCAGGATTCGCAGATTTCCACAGTGGATCTGAGTCTTTCCGGGGTTTCTCTTGAAGGGGTCGAGACTCCGGCGTTGCCCTCCTATTCGTTGGATACGCGAATTGCTTTGCAGGCAGGTCGCATTGGATCGCTGGCGGGCTCTACTCTGACACCGTTTGACTTGCCGATTTCTCCTGCGTCTTCCGCGTCGTATCCGGCGGTGTCACCGATTAACCGCGATGTTGTGGCATGGCGCGAAGGAAATTCGCTGGTCGTGTCCGCCTCGGGTGCTCAAGGCGCGCATTCGTCGGTGGACGTGGGGTCGGGGAACGAGGCCGGGGCTCCTTCGATTGACCGCTTCGGCTGGGTCTGGTCGCCCGCTTCAACAAGCGGACCGATCATTGCAACGACTCCCGACGGCCAGGTTGGACGTGTTCCCATGAATGAAACAGGTGTTGTGAGCGTGCTTCGCGTTGCCATTTCGCCCGATGGCGCGCGAGCTCTTGTTTTGTCTGGAACGCCGTCGAACGCGACCGCTTGGATGTTCGCGGTTGCGCGAGATAGTAGCGGTGTGCCATTAGGCCTTGAAGACGGTCAGGCGATTCTCGGTATTCACGGGCAGATTGCTGATCTTTCGTGGGCTGGTTCGTCGTCCTATGTGGTTGTTCGTTCGGCTGAATCGTCGGCTGATAGTGACGATATGGAACTCGATGAAGTTGCGATTGGTGGCTTTGTTTCCCAGTCCGAGGTTCCAGATCAGGCCTTAGCAGTCAGTGCTGGTCTGACGACGGCGAATGTGTGTGTGAAGGTCCGTTCGGGTAGCGTCATGTGTCGAACGGGTGCTTTATGGCAGGCTATGCCCGCAACTTTCGCCGACGTGCGATTCCCCGGCTAGAGTGCGCATCTGATTCATTTTCAGTTTCGTTTTCACGTCAAAGTGAACAATTGTTAAACACCGTAGCAAATTGAGGCGGGTTATCCACAGAATGCAGATTCCCCGTTCGCCCTCCTTGAAGCAGAGGCACATGATGGAGAAATGGAGTTTCTTCAGCGTTTACGCATCGCGGTTTTGTCCCTGCTGTCAATACTGATGCCTGCTCAATGTGCGGGTTGTATGGTCTGGGATCATGTCGTGTGTCCGCGTTGTCGTAGTATCGCGCTTCGATCCGCTCGATTAGAGCGGATCGGCCTCGTCACCTTAGGGGAGAGCGAAACGGGAATGCCATGCGCGCCCTGTGATAATGACGGAAGTGGCGCCACCGTGCCGATGGGGTTTATCGGAAGGTATGACGGCGAGTTGAGGAACATCATCATCGCCTCTAAACATTCGCCGACCTTTCGTGGCGACGACTTCTTATATGACGCGGGCGCAAGTGTGGGGCGTTGTCTTGCCGCTGCGCTTCCAGGCGATGAGCCGTGGTGGGTGATTCCTGCGCCGTCGAGCTGGAAACGAGTGCTTCACGGTAAGAATGTGACCGGCGCTTTTGCTCGGGGTGTTGCGTTAGGGCTTGCGCAGGTCAGTGGACGGCCAGCGCGGGTGGTTGGCGCCGTTCGTTTGCGGTTTGGCGTGCGCTCTCAAGCGGGTCGTGGGGGACGAGGCCGCCGTCTCGATCGAGCCGGATCCATGCGCCGGCGGCTTCATATTCCCGCCAATGTGGCGGTAGTGATTGTTGATGATGTGTTGACAACAGGAGCGACATGCCGTGAGGTGGCGCGCGCTGTTGGACGGGTTGACGCGGTCGGCGTATGTGCCCGAGTTTAGCCTTTCTATGACGCAGCTCACGCAAAAGGGGTATGATAGGCGTATAACCGATAGAGCAAAGATGACCCGAAGAATGGCGTCTTTGCCCAGCGACTGGGGGTGATAGCTACGATCACCGTCCGATGCGATGAGGCAATCGGACATTCAACCCCGCGAGCAACGAAGCTCGCCAGCTTCCCATGGAGGAAAAATGGACATCACTGTCGTCGCACGCAACGCGGAAATCCACCCGAACTTCCGTGAGTACGTCGAAGAGAAAGTCTCGAAGATTACCCTGTTCTACCCGCGCGCTCAGCGCGTCGACGTGGAACTGACACACGAACGTAATCCTCGCCAAGCAGATACCGCCGAGCGAATTGAGCTCACGGTCTACGGCAAGGGTCCAATCATTCGAGCAGAAGCAGAATCCGGCGACCGCTACGCAGCTGTAGATATTGCGGCCGGTAAACTCTTCGAACGCCTCCGTCGCTTGCGTGACCGCGCCAAGGATCATCGTCGTCGCTACTCTCACGAGATGGATGAGGTCGAGTTCCTCGAAGAACCTGCGCCGGTTGAAGATACCATCGAAGAGGCCGCTCCGCTCAAACTTCGCTCTGCGGAAGACCTCAAGGTTGGTGAAGCGCGCGAAGAGCAGCTTGGCGATACTCCGATCCTGGTTCGTCAAAAGGTTCACGAAGCCGAACCGATGACGGTTGATGAAGCACTCAACCAGATGGAAATGGTTGGCCACCCGTTCTTCCTGTTCATTGACAAGGAAACGAAGCAACCGTGCGTCGTCTACCACCGACACGGTTGGACCTACGGTGTCCTGCGTCTGAACACGACAACGGACTGCTGACGACTCGATAGTCAAAAGTGTGAGCCCCAAGAGTTTTCTTGGGACTCACACTTTTATGCGTTGGAGGTTAAAGGCGGAAGAGGAGGTTAGAGCTCGCCGTCTTCGACACTACGCAGGAAGTCAGACAGGCGGTTTGCCGCTGCGACGACGGACGGGCCGTGCTGGCGACCGGGCTGGCGCCCCATGCGTTCAATCGGACCGGAAATCGACAGGGCAGCGAGGACTCGACCCGAGGGGCCTCGTACCGGAGCGGAAACTGACGCGACTCCCGGCTCGCGTTCGCCGACAGACTGTGCCCACCCGCGACGACGAACCTGAGAGAGCGTCGTTGCGTTGAAGGAGGCTCCGTAAAGACCACGGTGGAGGCGGTCGGGTTCTTCCCATGCAAGCAGAACCTGTGCTGCGCTACCGGCGGACATCGATAGAGTTGCGCCAACCGGGATGGAGTCGCGCAGACCCATCTCACGTTCGGATGCGGCAACGCAGACACGGTAGTCGCCTTGGCGACGGAAGATCTGTGAGGATTCCTTCGTATGATCCCGAAGAGCCTTCAGGACGGGCATCGACGCCGCAAGCAGACGGTCTTCGCCAGCAGACGAAGCGAGTTCTTGGAGGCGGGGACCGAGAACAAAACGTCCCTGCATGTCGCGAGCAACCATGCGGTGGTACTCAAGGGCAACCGCTAGACGGTGCGCGGTGGGTCGGGCCAAACCTGTCGCGGAGACGAGTTGAGCCAAGGTAGCAGGTCCGGCTTCAAGCGCGCCGAGAACGAGTGCTGCCTTGTCAAGAACTCCGACTCCACTAGTCGTTGAATCCTCCATATTCAAAAGTTTGCCATCTCAACCAATGAGACTGCAACTCTTCGCATGCTGAAACGGCAGACGATGAACAAGGAAACAGCAAGCGAATAAGTCGCTCGGTGACCGTTTGCCTGTAAGTAAGCGCTGTTCAGGACTATTTTGAACGCACGCAAGGGGGAAACATGACCGGCACAATGGCCGAAAAGGTCTGGCAAGACCATATTGTGAAAAAGGGCGAAGGTGGCGCCCCTGACCTTCTTTACATTGACCTCCACCTTGTTCACGAAGTGACCAGTCCCCAGGCTTTCGAAGGGCTGCGCTTGGCAGGGCGAAAGGTTCGTCGTCCCGATCAGACGATCGCCACCGAGGATCACAATACCCCGACCCTCGATATCGACCTGCCGATCGCTGATGAGACCAGCCGTACACAGATTCACACTCTGCGTTCGAACGCTGAAGAGTTCGGTATTCGTCTGCACTCGCTGGGTGATGCCGACCAGGGCATCGTTCACGTTGTCGGCCCGCAGCTGGGTATCACTCAGCCGGGTATGACAATTGTCTGCGGTGACTCGCACACCTCGACGCACGGTGCATTCGGCGCACTCGCATTCGGTATCGGTACCAGCCAGGTCGAACACGTTCTGGCAACCCAGACCCTGCCACTGGCTCCGTTCAAGACCATGGCAATCACCGTCAACGGTTCCCTGCCTGCAGGGTCGACTGCGAAGGACATCATCCTCGCTGTCATCGCAAAGATCGGCACCGGCGGTGGCCAGGGCTACGTTCTGGAATATCGAGGCCAAGCAATCCGCGAGCTGTCGATGGAAGGCCGCATGACGATCTGCAACATGTCGATTGAAGCGGGCGCCCGCGCCGGCATGGTTGCTCCCGACGAAACCACCTTCGAATACATCAAGGGACGTCCGCACGCTCCCGAAGGGGAAGAATGGGAACGCGCAGTCGAATACTGGAAGACTCTGCGATCCGACGATGATGCCGTCTTCGATAACGAGGTCATCCTCGAAGCAGCCGATATTGAACCATTTGTCACTTGGGGCACAAACCCCGGCCAGGGCGTGCCGCTCTCAGCCACTGTCCCGAATCCGGATGACTTCACCGATGAGACTGGCAAGATGGCAGCCCAGCGTGCGCTTGAATACATGGGGCTCGAGGCGGGCACTCCGATGCGTGAAATCCCGATCGATACCGTCTTCCTCGGCTCGTGCACGAACGGTCGTATCGAGGATCTGCGTGCAGCGGCAGCCGTCATCAAGGGTCGTAAGAAGGCAGACAGCCTGCGCATGCTGGTCGTGCCCGGCTCTGCTCGCGTGCGCCTGCAGGCTGAAGCTGAAGGACTGGACAAGATCTTCACCGACTTCGGCGCCGAATGGCGTAATGCCGGTTGCTCGATGTGCCTGGCAATGAACCCCGACAAGCTGAAGGAAGGGGAGCGTTCAGCATCCACCTCGAACCGTAACTTCGAAGGTCGCCAGGGTAAGGGTGGTCGCACCCACCTGGTTTCCCCGCTGGTTGCCGCTGCAACTGCGGTTCGAGGCACCCTGTCCAGCCCCGCTGATCTGTAAGAAACGAAGAAGGAGATAACACTCATGGAGAAGTTCACGACCCATACCGGTGTTGGTGTTCCGCTTCGTCGCTCGAACGTCGATACCGACCAGATCATTCCCGCCGTCTACTTGAAGCGCATTACTCGCAGCGGCTTCGAAGACGCTCTCTTCGCTGCTTGGCGTAACGATCCCGAGTTCATTTTGAACCAGGATGCGTACCGCTCTGGCTCTGTCCTGATTGCCGGCCCCGACTTCGGTACCGGTTCGTCGCGTGAACACGCGGTATGGGCGTTGAAGGACTACGGTTTTCGCGTCGTCCTGTCTGCCAAGTTTGCCGATATTTTCCGAGGCAATGCGGGTAAGCAGGGTCTTGTTGCTGGCGTGATCTCTCAAGAAGACTGTGAGTCCCTGTGGAAGATCCTCGAAAACGAGCCGGGCACAGAAGTCACTGTTTCGCTTGAAAACAAGACGGTGACCGCCGGTCCGGTCACCGCGTCCTTCCAGATTGATGACTACGTGCGCTGGTGCCTGATGGAGGGCCTCGACGATATTGCTCTCACTCTCCGCGACGAAGACGCAATCGACGCCTACGAAACCAGCCGTCCTTCTTTCAAGCCGAAGACGCTTCCGGCGAAGTATCTTCCGAAGGAAGAGGTCATTCCTGCTCGTCCTGTTGGACTGGGAATGCCGTCCGCTCGCTGAATGAGTTCGGATCACTGAATACTTCGAAACTCGGTTTCATCTGAGTGTGTTGTGCCGTGAGTGAATCTGTGGGAGACGTGACTCTCCTTTGCAGACGCTCACGGCACGCCGTGCTTTAAAGTTGAGGCAGACTATTCATCTTTTTGAGGAGCCTGATTCATGCCCTCCGTGCTTCGCGTTGAAGGCGGTCACCCGCTAACCGGTGAAATCACTGTTCGTGGTGCCAAGAACTTCGTGCCCAAAGCGATGGTTGCGTCGCTTCTTGGTGAATCTCCGTCACAGCTGTCGAACGTGCCGTTGATTCGCGACGTTGATGTTGTGTCGGACCTGTTGCGCCTTCACGGCGTGACTGTTGATTTCGACCAAACAACCGGTGTGATGACGCTGGACCCGACGAACGTTCAGGTTGCGTCGCGCTCTGACATCGATTCCCTCGGCGGGGCTTCGCGCATCCCGATTCTGTTCTGCGGTCCGTTGTTGCACCAGCTCGGTGAAGCCTTCATCCCGGAACTGGGTGGGTGCAACATCGGTGGTCGCCCCATTGACTTCCACCTTGAAGGCCTGCGCAAGTTTGGCGCGAACGTCGATAAGCGTGTTGACGGCGTCCACATCACGAAGCCCGCAGAGGGCTTGCACGGTGCGGTTATTGAGCTTCCATTCCCTTCAGTCGGTGCCACCGAGCAGACCCTTTTGACCGCTGTTCGTGCTGAAGGTATTACCACCTTGAAGGGGGCGGCGATCGAGCCTGAGATCATGGATCTCATTAACGTCCTGCAGAAGATGGGTGCCATCATCTCCGTCGATACGGACCGCACGATCCGCATCGAAGGTGTGCCCACGCTGAAGGGCTACCACCATACCGCACTTCCTGATCGTATTGAGGCTGCATCATGGGGCGCCGCTGCGCTGGCAACCCGCGGTGATATTTATGTCCGTGGCGCACACCAGCCCGACATGACGACCTTCCTTAACACCTTCCGCAAGGTTGGTGGAGCGTTCAACATCGACTCTGACGGCATCCGCTTCTACCATCCCGGTGACGAACTGAAGTCGATTGCCCTTGAAACGGCCGTACACCCGGGCTTTATGACCGACTGGCAACAGCCTCTTGTCGTTGCTTTGACTCAGGCTGAAGGCCTGTCCATCGTTCACGAAACCGTCTATGAGAACCGATTTGGGTTCACGAAGGCCCTGCGCAAGATGGGCGCAAATATTCAGGTCTACCGCGAGTGCTTGGGCGGAACACCGTGCCGTTTCGGCCAGCGTAACTTCTTCCACTCTGCTGTTATTTCCGGCCCCACTCCGCTGCATAGTGCGGACATCGAGGTTCCTGATCTGCGCGGTGGCTTCTCGCATCTGATTGCTGCGCTTGCCGCTCAGGGAACGTCTACGGTTGCTGGCATTGACGTGATTGCTCGAGGCTATGAGCACTTTACGAAGAAGCTGAACCAGCTGGATGCTCGCGTCGACTACGTGAAGTAAGCGAATCAATGACTGCGCACACTACGGCGGAGAGGCGATCAATCCATCTGCTGATTTCTTCTATGTCAGCCGGTGGTCGTTCAGTGAACGTCGGCCCCGAAGTTGTCCGCATTTTACGTGGCGGCGGTTGGGCGGTCCGAGTCAGCGTCACCAGAGCGTCAGATGACCCTTGTCAGATTGCGTCTGCAACAACCGAGGATGTGATTGGCGCCCTGGGTGGTGACGGTTTCATTTCGGCGATCGCACGAGGCGCCCACGAAGCTGGCACCTTGTTCGCGCCGATTCCTGGCGGACGAGGCAATGATCTGTGTCGAGCTCTTGGGATCAGCCCCGATGCGTCAGCTCGCGCGAAACAGTTGGCAGAACTGGGTTTTGTGAACGAAGAAAGCGACGAGCTATTTGCTTCGCGAATTCGTCCGATGGACGGAATGTGGGTGACCACCCCAGACGGAACTGTTCATTCCCTGGTTTTGGGCCTGGTCTCTTTGGGCTTGGATGCGAAGGCGAATCTATTGGCGAACGAGTCAATGTTTACGTCTGGTCCTATCGCATATGGCTATGGAGCGTTCGCTGCTCTCGCAACCCATCGCCCTTCCACCATTACGCTGAAGATTGATGGGCAAGAACGCGAGCTTACTGGGTGGATCACGTCCGTTTCTAACTCTGGACGATTGGGTGGTGGCGTTCGCCTTGTTCCTCAGTCCGATATGACGGACGGGATCATGGAACTGTGCCACGTTGAAGACATCCCGTTGTTGAAGGCTCTTCCGATCTTGGCGAAGGTTGTGGGTGGCCGCTCGCAGGGGCATGAGGTCATCCATGTGGAGCCGGCTTCGTCGATTGAAATTACCCAGCCCGTTGGCATGGTTGCCATGGCGGACGGCGATAAGGTGGCCGAGATTCCCTTCACCGTGACTTCGGCGCCGCACATCGTCGACGTTCTGGTCTGAGGAACGTAGTCGGCGTAAGGCGTGGCGGATCGCTCTTGCACCCATTCGCCGACCTTAGACGCAAAGGTGCAGGTGGACAGCACCCTGACATTCCGCGGTGAGTGCCTGTTCTCACGTTAGACTTCGATCCATGAGCACGAAGATCACTGGCGTCTACCGCTTCGCCCAGAACGTCCTGCGTCCGATCATGACACCGTGGGTGAAGATTGATGCGCAGGGTACCGAAAACATCCCGGAAAACGGCCCGTATTTGCTGATTGTGAACCATTTGTCAGCCGTTGATCCGCTGAGTCTCTGCTGGTTCTACATGAAGCGCAAGACGAAGATTCGTTTTCTGGCGAAGAAGTCGATGTTCTCTGTGCCGGTGATGGGCACAATTTTTGCGGGCATGGGGCTGATCCCCGTTGACCGCGAAGTGAATCCCGCTCAGTCTTTGGAAGCTGCCACCGAGGCTCTGAAAGACGGCGATATTGTCGCTATCTGGCCGGAAGGCACATTCACTCAAGACCCCGATCAATGGCCGATGTCGTTCAAGACGGGTGCTGCGCGCCTGGCGTTGGACACCGGTGTGTCGGTGGTTCCGATTGCCCAATGGGGTGCTCAATTCGTCAAGGGCCCGTACTCGTCGAAGATTGATTTCCGCCCTGGGCGCACGATTCGCTACCAGATCATGCCTCCTGTTGACCTGTCGGATCTGATGAGTGACCAAGGGGCAGATAATCACGAGGCAGTGAAAGAAGCGACTTCGCGCATGCACACTGCGCTGACCAAGGGAGTGGCACAACTGCGCGGCCTTGAACCTCCGACTCGTATGTGGCAGGCGAAGACGAAGGCCGGCCCGTGGTGGGAAAAAGAAGGTAAGAAGCTCGAAGAGAAGAAGGCGAAGAAGGCAGGCAAATAGGCTGGGGGAGACAAGCGCTCCCGAGGCTCTCGCTCTGCTTGCTATTTCTGGATGTCGATTACTGCTCGAAGCGGATGTGTCAGGAAGCCGAGCTGGAAATTCCTCGCGTGATCCATACCGATCACGATGTGGGTTGAATCTTCAAAGGTTCCGTCTTCGCGTACGTCCAAGGGACCAACCTGCAGGTTTTGTGGCCCCTGATAATACTGCTCGAGTTGTCCGTCCATGATTGGCATTGATGTTCCGGTCAGGACGAAATCAAGATAGGCGACGCCTTCCACGTCCAATTCCTGTCCGCGTCCCTGTTCGATCGGCTTGTCGGCCCACGATTGGTGGTAGCCCAGGGTGGCCTCGCCGGTGAACTCAACGACAATGCGATAGAAAGTGTCGTGTTCGCCAACACGCATATCGTGGAAGATTGCGGGGATTTTACCAGGTTGAGACGGGGCGTCTTCCAACTCGTTGACCCAAGCGTCGCCGTTAATTGGCTGCGTGTCCTGTTCTTGTGCGTCAGGGCCAGATTCTGGGGTGGCATCACCCGACTGGCCTGACTGGCCAGATTGTGAGGGCATCGGTTGTGGTGTCGATCCATCACTCATAGTGTCGTCGGCTTGAGGTGCGCATGCGCCCAAGATCACACCGCAGGATGCCAGCAGGGCAACGCCAATCACACGCTTACGAGACATCATTGAATCTTCACCGCCATAATTGTCGAGGTGCTAGTAGGGTCTCACATATGAGTAAGGAACGTGTGTTTACGCGCGCGGCGGTTTTAGGTACCGGCGCTTGGGGTACTACTTTTGCGCAGATTCTTGCGGATGCTGGGCTCAATGTAACAATGTGGGGTCGGAAAGCTACCACGGTTGACTTCATCAACTCGGGTGAGAACGCGACCTATCTTCCCGGTATTGAACTGTCGGATCAGATCAGTGCGTCGACGTCTATCGAAGAGGTTGTGACCGGCGCTCAACTGATCGTTATCGCTGTGCCGGTTGCCGGTGTGCGTTCGACTCTGGAGGCTGCGCGCCCATGCTTGAGTGATGATGTTGTGATCGTGTCTCTTGCGAAGGGCTTGGAGCTTGCAAGTCATCTGCGCGTCGACGAGATTATCGAACAAGCCTCGGGACTAGGCCAAGATCGTATTGCTATCATTTCCGGGCCGAACCTGTCGCGTGAAATCGCCGAGCATCAGCCGACGGCCACAGTCGTTGCCTCAACGAACCAGCAGTTGGCTATCGATATTGCGAAGGCGTGTCACACCTCGTACTTTAGGCCGTATGTCTCGACGGACGCTATTGGCTGTGAGATCGCGGGCGCGACGAAGAACGTCATTGCCGTGGCTATTGGCGCTGCAGAGGGGATGGGGCTGGGGCTCAATACCCGCGCGACTCTCATTACACGAGGTCTTGCTGAGATGACTCGCCTGGGTCAAGCGCTTGGGGGAGACCCCGCCACATTTGCTGGACTCGCCGGTATTGGTGATCTGATGGCAACCTGTTCGTCGCGCCTGTCACGTAACTTCTCCTTGGGTCATCGTATGGGTACGGGCTTGAGTTTGGACAAGGCCCTCGCGTTGTCACCTGGCGTTGTTGAAGGTGTGCGTTCTGCCGAGCCGATCCTTGCCGTCGCTGATTCGCTGGGCATCGATATGCCGATCAGCGCAGCCGTTCTAGCCGTTGTCAGCGGTGACGCCACGATCGAACAGATGGGGCAGATGCTCCTTGCGCGCCCGCAGAAGATGGATGGCTGGGAGATCTCGCTACTCTGAGGGTCCGATTCGCGCCCTTGTTCGGGTGGCGTTCACGCGTAGCGTGAAAATATGCCGAGCGCAGCTTCGGCAATGCGAGTAAACGGGCACACCGCCACCGCGTAGTCGAACGGGCGCGCGGTGGCGATACTCTTAACGCATGACTGAAACTGAAAAGCGTCGCGTCCTCATCGTTTTTGGTGGACGCTCAGGTGAACACGAGGTTTCGTGTGCGACAGCGGCCGGAATTCTGCGCGCAATTGATCGCGAGAAGTGGGATGTTCTGCCCGTCGGTATTACTCACGATGGGGAATGGGTGCGCGTAGCCGATGACCCTTCGGCGTTGGAATTCAAAGACGGACACGGCCAGAGCGTGACGGCCGGCGCCTCGCGCGTTGTTCTTGCTCCCGGTTCTGGGTCGCTGCTTGACGTCACCTACGAAGGCGATCCCTCGGCTTTAGATTCCCATGTTTCCGGCGTTGAAGACCTTGGACATGTTGACGTTGTCCTGCCTCTATTGCACGGACCCTACGGCGAAGACGGCACCATCCAGGGCCTCTTCGAGATGGCGAACGTCCGCTACGTCGGATGCGGCGTCACCTCCAGCGCAATCTCTATGGACAAGCACCTGACGAAGACCGTGCTTGCCGCAGCCGGAATCGACGTGGGGCAGTGGGAACTCATCACCGCTCTTCAATGGGCAGAAGACCCCAAGGCATGCACCGACCGCGTGAGCGCACTTGGATACCCTGTGTTCGTGAAGCCCTGTCGCGCAGGCTCCTCCATCGGTATCACCAAAGTCGATTCCGCGGGCGAGCTTGCAGTCGCCATGAAGGAAGCGCAAAACGCTGACCCGCGCGTCATCGTCGAAGCCGGAATCGTTGGACGCGAAATCGAATGCGGCGTCCTCGGATCCGCCACGGGACACCCGCGCACCGCGCCCCTCGGCGAAATCGAGGTCCCCGAAGGCGAGTTCTACGACTACGAACTCAAATACGTCGACACCGAAGCCATCGGCCTCGTGTGCCCGGCAAACGTGGCGCCCGAATTCGAAAAGAAGATCCGCGACACGGCTGCCCGCGCGTTCGACGCTTTGGAATGCGAAGGTCTGGCACGCGTCGACTTCTTCCACAATGAAGAAACCGGATCCGTCATCATCAACGAAGTGAATACCATGCCCGGATTCACGCCGATCTCCATGTTCCCGCAAATGTGGGCAAAGGGAGGACTCGACTACACCAGCTTGATTGACACACTTCTTGAAGAAGCGCTCGATCGGGAACTCGGATTGCGATAAGTGTCGAACCGATAAAGACAACGGGAAGGGGCGTACGCAGATTTGAGTACGCCCCTCCTTGATCTTAGACGCGAGTGTGCCCCCGCCCCTGTAGTGGTGAGACGGTTTCCAAGTGGAGGCGGCCTCGTCGCTGAGCGAACAAACGACCACTGTGGCGTGCGCTGGCTCTCAGGACTTAACTCCCACAAGCATGCGCCGATTCGGTATCTTTGGAACTATGACGACCAAGCCCAAAGTCACGCTGGTGACATCATCTGCAATGCCGAACCTCTACCACGGTGAGGAAGGATTGCTGGATGCTCTCGCGGAACGCGGATGCGACCCCCAAATTAAAGTTTGGAATGACCCGGACGTGGACTGGAACGAAGCCGGAATGGTCATCGTTCGTTCGGTCAGCGACTACCCGTTGCAACGCGACACCTTCCTCGAATGGACCAAGAAGGTTCCGCGAATCCTGAACCACCCCGACATTCTCGAGTGGAACACGCATAAGACCTACCTGCGCTCGCTGGCGAAGCGCGGTCTGCCCACCATTCCCACCACCTGGCTGGAACCTGAGCAGAACCTGTCGAAGCACCAGATCCACACACGATTCCCGGCCTCTGGTGAGTTCATTGTCAAGCCCGCCGTTTCGTCCGGCGTGCGTGATATCGGCCGATACACCACTCTTTCCACCCCGCAGCGTCAAGCCGCCATCGCGCAGGTCCAGCAGCTGCTGGGCGAGGGACGTGCGGTCATGGTTCAGCGCTACCTCGAAGAAATCGACACCAACGGTGAGATTTCGCTGGTGTTCTTCAATGGTCTGGTCTCGCACGCTGTGGTGAAGCGTGCGCAGCTGCACCCCGCATCCGTCACCGACCCGAGCATGCACGAAGCAGTTGTCACCGCTCAGGCAGCCGACTCTGTCGCATGGCAGTGGGGCGAAGAAATCCGCCGTAACCTGCACGCATACGTGAAGGAACGCATTGGACGCGACGAACAGTTCCTGTTCAACCGCGTGGACCTGGTGCCGGACGGTAAGGGCTCGTTCTTGGTCATGGAAGTGTCTTTGGTTGATGCTGACCTGTACCTGGGCGCAACGCCGGAAGCGCTCGGAAACTTTGCTGATGCAATCTCGGTGCGTGCGCACTGGTGAGCATCTCGCTTGAGTGAGGACGCCCCGAAGGCCTGAACTAGCCCCCGGCAGTTGGTGAACTAGCCCCCGGAAGTTGGACTGGTTTAATTCTAGGTGGTTAGGGTCTCAAGGGTCTGATTCCGATATTGCATCGGTGCCTGGCTGAGTCTTTTCTGTTCCCAGGTGCGCTTGGTGCGACGGATGTGGGTCTAAAAGTTCGGTTTTGTCGCGTTGGGTGCGGTTGGTGATGTGGCGCCTTGCTTGGTGTGGCTTTGCGCTTGTTGGGGGCGACGTGGCGAATGACACGCGCTAGTACCCAGTATGATTTTCATTTGAGGTGACTTATTTGCTAGAGTTTTCTCCGTTGCGCTAAGCGCTTCAATGGTGGCTGTAGTTCAGTTGGTAGAGCACCTGGTTGTGGTCCAGGACGTCGCGGGTTCGAGTCCCGTCAGCCACCCAGATGAATCCCGGAACCTTGCGGTTCCGGGTTTTTGTTTTCGTAAGGAGTTTCCTACGCTGACGGGGGCATAAGGGGGCTCCGCGAATGTCTGAGGACTACAGTGGCAATTTTTCTTACGAGGAACTGGAGGGGAAATGATGACCGTTGAGGTCGCTCGTGATCGTGGCTGGTGGATCGCTCATTTAACGTACGCTGGGCAGACCTACCACACGCAGGGCCACACGCTCCGCGAATTGCGAGAAATGATTGATGATCTTTTCTCGTTTGTGTGTGAAGACGAAGGCAAACCTGTTTCAGCCCCCGCGACCTTCAGATTACGGTTGGTGCCGATTCGTCGCTGGTAAGGCGACGAGCTACGAGGCTCCCCAGGGCGCTCGGCGGAAATGCTTCGTGATATTCGCGCCAAATAGGCGTTGAGCCCTCATCAGGGGAGCGACCTCGTGCATCGTGGAATGATCCACTTGTGGCAACTGAATCCACCCACGTCCACCGTGCTCACGCCGCCAGCAACTTCATCACCGTCGTCGGTGTGCGCGAATTGCACCCAACGCGGATAATGAAACGAGGCCGATAATCGGCGAACCCACCCCACAATCTTTGGAGGCATCATGCCCGACGTTCTCGCCTACGCGTGCGACGACACCGCCAGCATTTTCCACAAAACCACCATTCACCTGCGCGAACCCGGCCCCGGCGAAATCTACTTCGAGGTCAAGTACGCCGGCGTCTGCCACTCCGACATTCACAGCGCCAGGGGCGAGTGGGGCCCGAAGAAGTACCCTCTGGTCCCCGGCCACGAGATCGCCGGCATCGTCGCCAAAGTCGGCGAAGGCGTCACGAAGTACAAGGTGGGCGACAAGGTCGGCGTCGGTTGCCTGACCAACTCGTGTGGCACGTGTGAAATGTGCACCTCGGGCTACGAACAGTTCTGTACGGGGGACGAGGACGGCCTTCCCGGAGCGCTCTGGACCTATGGTTTGGATGCCGATGGAAATCCGACTGCCGGAGGTTACGCCCAGGGCTTCACGGTGTCGGAAAACTTTGCGTGCCGCATCCCGGATGAAATCCCGTTTGAGGCAGCGGCTCCGTTGCTGTGCGCGGGTATTACGACGTATTCGCCACTGAAGCGCTTCGGAGCTGGCCCCGGCAAGAAGGTCGCAATTGTGGGCATGGGCGGACTGGGGCACATGGCGGTCCAGATTGCGGCGGCCATGGGTGCCGAGGTCTCCGTGATCTCGCACGGTCGTTCGAAGGAAGAAGATGCGCGTCGGTTCGGCGCAACGCACTTCTACGCCACCAGTGAAGAGGGGACAGTCGAGTCGCTTGCTTCCAGCTTTGACCTGATTATCTGCACCGTCAGCGCCGCGAACCTTGATTACGCGGGGCTGATTGCAACACTGCGTCCGCTCGGTTCCTTCGTGAACGTCGGCCTGCCCGAGACACCGCTGACCCTGCCGTGGCGTTCGGTCATTGGCGGTAACCGAATCGTTGCTGGTTCCAACATTGGTGGCATCCCCGAAACGCAGGAAATGTTGGACTTCTGTGGCGAGCATGGAATCGCCCCGCAGGTTCAGATCATCAGTGGCGAAGACATCACCGAAGCCTACAACAACGTTGTCGACTCTAAGGTGCGCTACCGCTACGTGATCGATACGGCAACGTTCTGAAATACGTTGCTTCATGAGCATTGAAGTGAAAGAGGCCGTGACCTTTATGCGGGTCACGGCCTCTTTTTGACTGTCGGGGTGACAGGATTTGAACCTGCGACATCCTGCTCCCAAAGCAGGCGCGCTACCAAGCTGCGCCACACCCCGAAACACACGCAACGGCGTTTGAGGGCGCCGAAGCGAAATGCTACATGGAAGATCATAAGGCCTAGAGGGTTAAATTTCGCAATCGAAGTGAAAACCCGCTACTATCGACCATGCGCGCTTTGATGCGTCTGCGGATGTAGCTCAATGGTAGAGCCTCTGCCTTCCAAGCAGATCACGCGGGTTCGATTCCCGTCATCCGCTCCACTTAGACGTCGAAAATGATAAGTACCCTTTTGCGTTAGCGCGTACGCCCCAAGGGGGTCAAGAAAATCGCTTGCGTTAGCGAGTGTATAGCGCGTTTGCCCTGACCTGCGGAAATGTTTCCCGAGCACTATCACTTCGCTGTTGCCACGATTTCTGGGCATGAGAAAAGCCCGTCCGCGCGCTCATGCACGAACGGGCCAGAATCTTCATCTCGGACTTAAAGCTGGACACTCACTTCCTCGCCAACCCGGAACACGAACCGGATCGTATCCTCGTCTACGATGGCGTGATCGATGAGAGCGCTCCATTGTGCGGGGTGAAACTCGCTCACAGGTTCGCCCGTCAAATCGCCTAGGGCTGTGGTGATGGCGGCGTGCTTGGCGGTGTTCGCTGCGATATCTGCTTCCAGGCTTGTTTTACGTGCGAGCGTCTTACGGTAGATAGTATCGAGTTCGGTGTAGCGGGCTTGGTAGGCGTCCTGGTTGAGCGCACACCGCTGGTTTTCCGCAATCAGCGCCTCGATCTGCTCGGTCAGCTCCACGATTTTTGTTTGGCAGGCAGCGGCCTGTTCTTCCAAACGGCTCGTACCGAACATGTCGCCAAGCACCTGCGGTAGCTGGCTTTGCTGCGGACGGCGGGCGATCAGTTGATTGAGCGCTTGCACGAAAGAATCCTTGATCTGCTCGTCTTTCACCGTCGCGCTGCTGCAGGGATGTTCGTCTGTGTATTTGTGGTTGCATTGCCAGACTGTGTACTTGTATTTCGTGTTCGACGCCCACGTCTTACGCCCATACCACACCCCACACCGAGCACATTTGAGCCGGGTGGAGAACAAGCCGACTTTCGCTGACGATATGTTGCCATGCCTGGTGGCGAGCTCGTATTGCACTTGATCCCAGATGCGTGGAGCAATAATCGGCTCGTGGTTGCCTGTTACGTAGTATTGGGGTACTTCGCCTTCGTTGACCTTCATCTTTTTAGTAAGGAAATCGGTGGTGAACGTCTTTTGCAGCAGGGCGTCGCCTTTGTATTTCTCGTTCGACAGGATGGAGCGCACTGTCGATGTCGACCACACTTCTTTCCCGCGTGGGGTGAGGATCTTGCGGGCAGCGAGTTCGGTTTTGATTTCGCTGATGGCCATCCCGTCAAGGAACAGCTGGTAGATCAGCCTGACGGTCGGAGCTTGGGTTTCGTCGATGACGAGGCTGCCGTCTGCTCCTTTCTTGTATCCGAGTAGGGATTTGTAGGGCACCATGACTTTCCCATCTTGAAAACGCTTCCTGTGCCCCCAGGTGACGTTCTCGGAGATCGAGCGGGATTCTTCTTGCGCCAGTGAGCTCATGATCGTGATCAATAGCTCGCCTTTGGCGTCAAAGGTGTAAATATTTTCTTTCTGAAAATAAACCTCGACGCCTGCGTCTTTGAGCTTGCGCACGGTAGTGAGCGAGTCGACGGTGTTGCGTGCGAACCGGGACACACTCTTGGTGAGGATCAGGTCGATTTTGCCTGCCAGGGCGTCATCGATCATGGTTTGGAAACCTTCGCGACGTTTCATGGAGGTGCCAGAGATGCCCTCATCGCAGTACATGCCCGCGAACTGCCAATCATTACGGGAATGAATGTAGGTGGTGTAGTAGTCGATTTGAGCCTCGTAGGAGGAGGTTTGCTCTTCCATCTCGGTGGAAACTCGCGCATACGCGGCCACCCGCCTGTGTGCTGGTACACCAGATGAGGCTGCGGCAGATCGAAGCTTCTTTGTTGCGGGTATCGCTGTGACGGTGCGACTCATGCCAACCTCCCCTCACTGGTTAACCCCACCGGCGTCATGGTTCCATCCGCGAGGTGGAATGTGAGCTGATGCTCGAAGGCCTCGATCATCACGACCTGCTCAGCAACATGGACAGGATCGAAACCCTGGGTGCCGAGCATGTCTGCGCAGGCGTGTTCGAGGAGTGTTTCGCGCAGGTTGTGCCCCCTACAGGGGTTGCCGTTCCCGGTGCAGGCACTCCAACAGCGCCAAAACTTATACGAGGTTCCAGACTTGTAGGTGCGGGTTTTGCGTTGATAGTTCTTCCCGCACGCGCCGCAGCAGATCCGTCCGGTGAATACGCCCGTGTTCTTTGACGGGGTCGCCGCCGGACCCACCTCACGCCTGTGCGCGATTTCTGCCTGCACCGCGTCAAACATCACCTCATCAATGATCGCTGGGAGGGCTTGCTCAACCCAATATCGCGGCAGCTCCCCGTCATTGAGCGCACATGTGGGTGCTTGGATTGTGGGGCGGTACATTTTCTGTAGCATTTGGCAGCCCTTGTAGCGCTCATTTTCAAGCATGCGACGAAACACAGACCCGTAGAACCGTCCCCCTCCCCGAGAGCGTTTACCTTCAGCATTGAGCATCGTCGCGGTTTTCTCCGGGCTGATCCCATCGAGATAATTGGCAAACAGTAAGCGCACGATCTTGGCTTCTTCTTCGATGATGGTGAACTGGCCGTCTGCCCAGTGGTAGCCATAGACAACGAAGGAGTTCGTGCCCCCGTTCTTGTACCGGTTGCGGATTGCCCATTTGACGTTGTGGGATAGTGAGCGTGATTCTTCTTGGGCGAACGAGGCCAGCAAGGTTAACAGCAGTTCCCCGTCAGCGCTAAGGGTGTCGATGCGTTCGCGTTCGAACCGTACGGCCACGCCAAGGTCTTTGAGCTCACGGACCGTAGCGAGCAGGTCGACAGTGTTGCGGGCTAGGCGTGAGATTGATTTACACAACACAATATCGACACCCCCGCCCCTGGCTGCATCCATCAGGTCGGCCAGGCCTTGCCGGGATTTTGTTGACCTACCCGTAATACCCTCATCGGTAAACACCCCTACATAGGCCCATCCGGGTGTGGATTGGATCAGGCGCGAATAATACGAAACCTGCGCCGATAGGGATGCTAACTGCTCTGTGCCGTTGGTTGAGACCCGCGCGTATGCTGCTACGTTGACCAGTTTCGGGGCAGGCGGCCGAACTGGTGTCACCACACTAACTTGTGCCACGTTTTCTCCTTTCGCGTTAGGTCTATACACGCTCTAAACCAGGTGTTTATCCAGTCGTTTCGCCCACTATTGATGGTTGAGAGATCGGCGTCCACGCCTCCCATAACAACCGGTGAGCACGCTGATACTCTGCGGGCGTGAGCACACCCTGCCCCGCCAGCACGCTCAACGTGTGAGCGTCCGTAATGAAGGCGAGTTCTCGGGCGAACACGTCAGGTTGGGCCAGTTGATCAACAGGAGTGACGAGCGTGTTCATGGTCGTCCGCCGCGCGTGCCGAATCGGGCACGTACATAGCAGGCGTGACAGCAAAACTTTTGACCTGGCTTGTCCACGATCGCGAAGCGGCGTCCGCAGTGCGTACAGGTCTGCTCGCGCACAGGCTCGGTTTTCTGTCGATGCCGCCACGCTTTATGCCTGCAGGCGGGCGAGCAAAACCTAGCCCGAGCTGCTCCCTGTATAGGGTTGGCACACCACTGGCACACGCGCTCGACCATCACCGGAGCGGCGTCAAGGTTTCGGGTTGTGCAGTACGAGCGGACCTGGTCACGAGTCAGGGAGCAAAACTCGGCAATCGCTTTATACCCCCAGCCCGCCGTGCGCAGGTTACGGATACGTTGTTCATCAAGATCATTCACAGTGGGGTCACTCCCTTCACCCCACTGCCGACAAACCCCCGATTGTTAAATCCGTCCATGAAACGACGAAAAGCCCCGCCACCACCGGCTCCCCGAGGATTGGGAAGTCACAGTGCTGACGGGGCTAAGTTCGTTGACCTCTAGCTGTTAGTAGCCGAGCTTGGCATTCACTCGCGCTTGGACCGCGTTGTAGAGGTTGCCCAAGCGGCGCTTACGTTCCTCACCATTGCCGTACTCGCCACGGATCACGGCGTCAGCGAGGGCATCAATGTTGGGCCCAGCAGGCTTCGCTGGCGCGTTGCCAGAAAGCTTCTCATTGACTCGCTGTTGGACAGCCGCGTAGTTGGCTCCGAGGCAACGCTTACGCTCATCACCGTTCCCGTACTCGCCACGAATGACAGCGTCAGCCAATGCGTCGATGTTCGGTGCTGCAGGAACAGGAGCTGGTGCCGGGGCTGTGCCGATCATCTGGTCATACCAAGACTGGGCGCGAGCCATGTATGCGGCGTGCTGGGAGCCAGCAAGAGATGCCGGACAGGCCGTAGCAGAGAAGTCCTTGTGCCCGAACACGTTCTTCCCCCACTGGGGTCGGCCGAGACCGTAGAACTTGCAAACGGCCGCGACGAGGTGTGCACCGTTATCAAGGCACGCCTCGGATACAGTCCATGGATCACTGGTCATGTCGGCGTGTTCGATGCCAATACTGGTGGTGTTGGCGGCAAAGTTTCCTGCATGCCAGGCGGTATCCCGGTCCCATACGAGCTGGCCTATGCGTCCGTCGGTTTGGACTTGGTAGTGGGCGGAAGCAGGACGGGTTTGCCACACGTCGTAGCAGCCCCTGATGGTGAGGTTGCCTGCGTTGTGGTGGATGATGACCTTATCGATCCGCCTACCGTTCCTGCCGGGCGTGTAGTGCTTGTTCATGATGAGGTCGATATCGGCCTCAAGCGCGAGCCAATTCTTCATCAGTGAATCTCCTTATCTGTTGTGTTTTCAATTGTCGTTTCGGTCAGGGGTGGTCGTTTGTCGGCGCGGTTAGCGATCGCATCAAGCGCCCCACGCATTTGGGATGGGACGGGCAGGCCGAGGCGGGTGGCGTTCTCCACCAGCGAGATGCCTTCGTTGGATAGGTAGAAGAAGATGACCGCCGCGCGTAGGACTCCGGGTGCTCCGAGGATGTGGACGTCGATCAAATGGGCCAGGCCGACGAGGGTGAAGATCAAAATTTTGCGGCTGATTCCTCGGAAACCAACCGAGGAGCTGAGGCGGCGTTCGTTGATGGCGGCGAGCACGCCGGTGATGTAGTCGGCGATAGCGAAGACGATCAACGCGTAAACCAAACCGTCTAAGCCGCCGAGGTAGGCGGCGAGCCACGCACCGAGGCTGGCGATTCCGGTTTGGATGGCGTGCCAGATGGCGTGTATAGACATGGGTATTCCTTTCGTGGGCATAAAAAATTGCCCACACCCATCTGGGGTGAAGGCATCAAAAAAATCGGTGTAGCACTGGGCTACATGGTTGGGTCAGTCAAGACCTCAAGAATTGGCAGGCTCAAGTCGAACGAGGCCGCCTTGGGCGCTAGGAGTTCTTGGGCTTCGATGGCCTCTGCTGGTGGTGAGGGCGTGGCATCGGACTCAACTGGGACGATCGGTAGCTGTACTTCTTCGCTAGACGTTGACTCATCATCTGAAACGTCGGTCAGTTCTGTGTCCTTTTCTTCCTTGGCCTTCATTGGTTGTCCTTGGTGATGGCGTCGTAGAGAACGTCGTAGGCTTCCGCCGCCACGCCAGACAGTTCGCCCTCATAGCCGTCAAGAAGCTGGCGGATGTCTGCTTCGTGTCCGTCGTAGGTGGGACCGGAGACTTCCGCAACAGATGCCAGTAGTGCTTGGCGTGCGTCGAGGAATTCACTGGCTTTGTCGGGGTTGGCGAGGACGAACGTGCCATCGTCGGCGAATATCGGGCGGCCGTTCTCGTCGAGTGTTGCGAATTGGGTGACGAGGTCGTATTCGTCTTCCCCGAATCGCGCGATCGCTTCCTTCACTAGCGCCAGGAGTTTGGAGCGGGCACGGGACTGAGCGGCCTTGAGCGGCATATTGGTGAGTAGGTCTGCGATGGGTTGCAAATACTGGTTGGCGAGCATGATCTTCATCAGTGTTTCCTTTTCTATGCGAGGTTGGTGGACATGGCCGACAGGCCTGTGTTGGAGAAGTACCGCCAGGTTATATTCGAGCCGGTTCCGGAGATGGATGTGATCCAGCCTTGATTGAGCAGGCTGAGGATTGCGTTCATTCGCGACATTAAATCTTTGGTGCGGTCGAATAGACGGGTCATATTGTAATACGACCCGTTGGTGACGACCATCAGGTCATAGGTGTGGAAGACGATCTTGGACAGCCCGCTTTGTCCCACCCAGCCCGAATAGGTTCCCTTGCCCGTCAGCGTGCAGTCCTGCAAGGTCACATATCGTGAGCCCGTCGTGTAGAACTTGTAACCGCCGGTTCGCAGATCGGAGCCGAGGTGGATACCTGCTTTGCCGTAGAACAAGCCTTTCGGATCCAACGTCAGGCAGGTGTAGTAGTCTCCGCCGGAGGTTTTCTGGTAGGTCCAGGCGACGTAGTCGCCTTTGTAGGCGAGCTGGTTGACGATGCCTTGCACATTCGGCTTGTCCTTGTGAGCCCGCCGAGCAAACTCACCGATATAGCGGGTCCCGTACCAGAACTGCATCCCAGCGCTCGTAATCTTTCCCTCCAACGTGGAGGCGTCATACCAGGCGATCTGCGTGGGCGTGATTCGGATAGATTGCGTCCAGCCAGCTAAGCCTACTTGGATGGCGTTGGTGGCGAGCTTGTCGGCCGTAATCGACCGCGCGGCGATCCTGCCTGCGCTGAGGTAGCCGGTGGTGATCTTGCCAGCATCCAGCGAAGCGATCTTCGCGCTGGTGACCGCAGCGTCTTTGATCATCGCAGTGGTGATGTATCCGTTGGCGATCGTGAGCTTATCCGAGGTAATGGACCCTGCTGCGATGCGTGCAGCCGAAAGCGTCCCGGTCGTGATCTTCGAGGCCGATAGATTCCCGATTTTTGCGTCCGTGATCGCCGCATTCGAGATCATCGCATTGGCAATAAACCCGTTGGCGATCGTCAGCTTGTCCGAGGTGATGGATCCAGCCTGAATGCGTGCCGCTGCTAGATAGCCCGAGGTGATCTTGCTCGCTGACAGGTTGGCGATTTTCGCGTCGGTGATCGCGGCATCTGCGATGTGTGCGGTGCCGATGGCGGCGTCTGCGATGTGTGCTTGGCTGATCGCTTTCGCCCCGATCATCGCGCCACCCACCGGTGTCTGTTTCCATTGGTTGTTGGTGAGGATGTATTGGCGGGCGATCACGCCGTCTACGCGCACTTGCCACAGCGCGCCCTCTGGCCTGCCAGCAGCGTCCGCTACGCTCGGGTCAACAACGGCAATCGTGAGCTGCCCATCCGAGGTCACCGCAACGTCGTGGGCATCCTGCGCCAACTGGGTAGCACCAGCGGCTGTGGTCTTGGCCTGGTCAATCTCGACCTGCGCGGTGGCGAGGCGTTCATGCACCTGGTCGGCGGCGTTTTGTGCATCCTGGGCAGCGGCGAGGGCGTGGTCGACCTCTGCGCGGGCGGCGTCGAGTTCCGCGCTGATCTGGACATGGTTCAGATCAGTGGCGAGTGCTATCCAGCCGGGCTGCCCGGTGTCGGTGAGCTGGTAGATCCAGATTTCGGTGGTTTCGCCGTTCGCGCGAAACCAGGTGTCACCCAGCTGTGCCTTCTCAGGCTGGATGGTGTCGTAGTGGTTGGTGTTCTTCCCATCAGCTGAAGCGAGTGCGAATCCTGCCGCATCTGAGGCCGACATGGCCGTGTTGATGGCGGTTTTGACTTGGCGGGTGACGGTCGTGAACTTCCGAGCAGTAGAACCCAGTTCGACCGAGATGTACTGGCCTGTGAGCGGGTTGTATTCGTATGCCACTACCCGTGCCGTAAGCGCGACACCAAGATCAGCGTGGCGGACGGTCACGGTATCGCCAATCTCCACGGTCTCTAGCCGTGCAAGATCAGCGTATTCACGGGTTTGTGAAAGGTCAGTGAAGCGGATCTTGTACGAAGCAGACGGCTCATCGACATGTCTTGCGCTGAATTCTGCCGCCGCTAGACGGCGCAACTGCGCGTGGGCTTGATCGAGCGGAAGTTCCCCCTCACGCGGATTGTCCTTATCCGTGATGGCTTTGACTTGTCCGTAGCGGATGACGCGGATACGCGGCACCACATAAGAGCTGAATTTCGGCGAATCCACATAGAGCTCAGGCAAGAGTAGGCCGTCGTAGCCGACCGGTAAAATCCGCGTCACCACCGTCGAAAAATCAATGGATGATTCGAAGCCGGTGAGGTTCTTGCGGTCACGGATGACCACACCGTGGTTGGTTCCGCGCATGGGCGCGTGATGGATGTGCCAGTTATCGCGGGCCAGTTCGCCGCCCCAACGCGAAGCGAACGTGTTGTCTTGCGCCTCATCCATGATGGCGGCAGCGATGGGCATGCGCACCACCCGAGTGCTCGCCCGAGTCGTGGTGTCGGAGCTGGTGGCGGTGAACCTGTGGGGCGTGTTCGCAGCACCCAGCAGCTGGTCGAGTGCAGCCTTGGCGGTTTTGTTGACCACGTAGGTGTCGGCGATGAGGTTCGCAGCCAGATCATAGAAGACATGAAACGCGCTCACTTCGAGAAAGCCGTCAAGGGTGGTGACAACCTCGCTAATACGGAACCCCTGACGTTGCTCCAGTCCTGGCACGGGCGCTGCCACAATGTTTTCCACTACGAGGTGCGTGGCTGAAGGGTCATCTGCTGGGTAGGTGAAGGTCAGGGAGAATTCGCCACCTAGTTCTTCGACCACGATCGGGTTGATGATCTCCCGATCCAAGACTCCTAGCCCGGTGGCGGTGAATGTGGTGGCGGTGCGGTCGTGAACCGTAATCATGAGGGTGCCTTCCAGACAAGACAATGACCACCCCATACAAAGGGGCAGCCATCAAAGTGAGATGAGTGAGAGCGGTTTAGGGGTTGCGCCAATTCGGCACTATGGCCACTTGTGAGATACCCGCACCGAGCGTGATCCGATTGACCCCAGGTTTGAAGGTTGGGAATGCTTCACTGAGCGCATCCGTCTGCACACGACCAGATACGTGTGCGACGAGACGCGCGCTGTCGAGCGTGACGGAGCCTGCTGGTGAGTTCACGTGATAGACACGCGCATTGATCGTCAGCGAGAGCATGCCCGTGCCTGTAACAGTGATGATCGGATCGGCATCGAGTAGGCCGGGGTTAGTGATCGTCCCCGACTCCGACATCGTTACGGGCTTCAAGCCCTTGGTCAGGTAGGTGAAGGGCTGGCAGGTGAGCCGTGCGGTGAACAGCCCCCACCCCGACAACTCACGCCGTAGTTCGCTCACTTCGCAGTGTTTGACCTTGCGGTAAATACCAGGCTCGACCGTGAGTGCAATGGTCTGGGCATTGGTGAGCTCGTGAGTGGCTCGCCGGTACTGGTCGAGACCGCCACGGATAGGAACGGCGAGCTCAAGCTCGATCTCGGTATCCTCCCAGCCCGTGAACCTGGTCAGGGTGCCTGCTCTGCCCTCGACCTCAATATCATCCACCGCACGCACCGATGCAGGAATCGCAACCGGGGCGGTCAAGCGCAGACCAAGCGACGTAGAGGTCACCGCGCTGTTCAGGGTGAAACCAAACATTAGTAGCCTCCTGCCATCACCGACTGCCTACGGTCGATTCGTGCGAGTTGTTTATCGAGGGCGGGTGCGAGTTTGCCCACCAGCGTCCCATCCGACAACGTCACGCTAATGTCCAGCGAGGACAGGATGTGCTTTGCTGTGGCATCGACGATGCTCGCGACATCCACACGCTCACTATCAGCACCGCCACTCGTATCGCGATTGATAGCTATGGGTTGTGGGGTGAGATCAACGGCCGGTACCTGCAGATCCGCCACCGTCTCGATCGGCACATGAAGCCCGTCTTCAAGCTCGGCGAAGGCGTCCATCGTGTCCCTAGCCAAACCAGTAGCGGCGGTGACGGCCTTGTTGCCATCAGTTTTGATCGAGCCTGCGAGGCCTTCGACAAGCATCCGTCCTGCCCACGCCATCTTGCGAGACGGTGAGTGGATGCCAAAGAAGCCAGTGATCGAATCCCAAATCCCGCTCGCCCAATTCGAGACCCGATTCCACAACCAGCCCGCCAAGCCTTGGATGCCATTCCACAGGCCGTAGACGAGGTTCTTACCCGCCTCCACCATCTGCCACACACCCTGACCAACAGCAGACACAATCCCAGAAATAATCGATGGGATTGCTGCCACGATCGTGGAAATAATCTGGGGCAACGCCCGCACCAACGCGGTGAGGAGTTGGATGCCTGCTTGGACAAGTTGCGGTATCGCCCCACCAATCACCGACACAATACTGGCAATAATCTGCGGCAACGCGGCCACGATCGTCGTAATGATCTGCGGCAAGGCACCAATCAACGCCGTCAGTAGCTGGATACCTGCTTCGATGAGCTGCGGGATCGCACCGACCACACCGCCCACGATCGCGGTAATAATCTGCGGCAAAGCCGCCACAATCGCCGTGATGATCTGCGGCAACGCACCAATCAACGCCATCAGCAGCTGGATGCCTGCTTGAATGATTTGCGGAATCGCCCCCACAAGAAACGTCACGATGCCGGTGATGATTTGTGGCAGGGCTTCGATGATCACGGGGATGGCTGCGATCAAGCCTTCGGTAAGTCCGGTGATGAGCTGCAACGCCGCATCAAGAAGTAACGGGAGGTTATCGACCAGACCCTGCACCAAAGCCATGAGCATCTCCACCGCAGCCGGAACCAGTTCCGGTAGCGCTTCGCTGATGCCAGAGACGAGGGTGGCGATGATCTGAATCGCCGCCTCCAACAAAGACGGCAACGCTTCGATGATCGCCTCGACCAGCGCGATAATCAGCGTCACCGCAGTCTCAGCTACTTGTGGCAACACCTTGATAACACCTTCTAGCAGTGCGGTGAGAATGGACATGCCAGTCTCAACCACCATCGGCAACTGCTCAGCAATAAACCCCAGAGCCTCCTGAAGTACGCTGCCGAGGGTGTCGATAAGCGCTGGTGTGCCACCTTCTTCAAACGCTGCGGTCAGTTCGTCGATCCACCCGTTGACCATCGGCAACACCGAACCCGCCAACGCCTCACTAAGTCCGCCTGCCAGCAGGCCTTTGAGGTTAGCGACCCCGTCCTGCATCGTCGCCAACTGGCCGCTAAAGGTCTTGGATTGGGCGTCCATAGCCCCGTAGAAACGCCCGCCCTCAGCAGTAGCACTGGCGAATGCGTCAGCGACCATGTCAGCCGAGATCGCGCCCTTGGCCATATCCTCCTTGAGCTCACCAATGCTTTTGCCGCTCTTGCGGGAGATCTCTTCGAGCGGGTTGAAGCCGGCGTTGATCATCTGCAGCAAGTCCTGACCAGTCAACTTGCCAGTCGAAGACATCTGGGCGAAGGCGAGCGTTAGCGACTCCATCTTCACCGCATCACCTTGGGAGATGTCGCCGATTTCGTTCAGGTGCTTTTTCGCATCCTCAAGGCTCATTCCGAAGCTCAGGAGGGTTTGCATGTTGCCCGCGAGGTCCTCCATACCAAACGGAGTCTTCGCCGCCTGGGCCTTCAAATCATTCACAAGCTTCTGAGCTTTGGCTTGATCGCCAAGCATCGTCGTAAACGACGTGGAGTATTGCTCCATACGCGCGTTGTATTCCACGCCTTCTTTGAGGGCTCCGGCCATGCCGCGACCAATCGAGGCGATCGCATGCCCGATACCCTTGACCCCGGCGATGATGGCTTCGGAGGCAAGATTGGCTTTCAACACGTCGCCGAAAATGCGGGTCTTGGAGCTAGTGGTGTCCATCTCGTCACCGAGATCATCCACCGCGTCCTCAAGACGTCCTGCGTCCTTCGCCGCGCCCTTGGCATCGTCGCCCGCACCGTCTGCCTCGTCCCCGAAATCGGACAGGGCGTCGTTATTCGATTTGAGTTCGCTCTCGAGACGGTTGAGCTCAGCGCCTGCGTTGTTGAGCTGGATCTGCCAATTCTTCGTCCGCGAATCGTTCTCACCAAAGCTCGTGGCGGAGTTTTCGAGTGCGGCGCGCAGGGTCTCAATCTTGGCTTTCTGGGCCTCGATTTCTTTGCCCAGCACTTGGTTACGGGCGGTGAGTGCTTCGGCGGACTTGTCGTTCTTATCGAACGAGGACGCCACAAGCTTCATCTCACTGCCGAGCACACGCATCTCACGGTTAATATCCGTAATCGCACGCTTAAACTCACGCTCACCCTCAAGCCCAATCTTCAAACCAAAACTGGAGTCAGCCATCTGCTTTCTCTCCTAATAACTGCTAGTTTCACGGGCGGTCGAGGTTGGTAAAATGAGATATGGAAAATAAAAATTCAGTAACTACAAATCTCGAATTGGCGACTTTGTTCGTGTTCCTTCCTGCGCATCCTGATCTAGCTGTGGAGTATGAGTCAGAGGACGGGCAAGAAGACCGGTGGTGGAAATCCCAGCGAGAACACATGATTTCGTGGTTCTTCTCTCGGACGTGCCGTGGTGGAATTCCTGGCTACGAAGTCAAGACACCCTGGCTCGATGCAAAGACGACCTACAATAAACTCGGCAACCCGGCAGCTCTTATTTGGCTTGCTGCTGCTCTCGAAATTGACTCCCAGATCATTCGTCGAGCAATGAGCGAGAGTCTGTCATCTAAGAATCGCGGGGAAAGCCCGCGCACAAGATGCCGCATTATTCGAAAGATCATTCCATGGGAAACAATCGACGGGCGGGCTCGGGAGCTTATCCACCTGCATAAGATCGACATTCATCCTGGGATTTGTCGAGATTAGCTTTCCTAAATCCCTGGCGGGATGACGTCGTCGATGAACCATTGACGCAACGGCTCGGCGCGCCCGGTTTCGAGTCGCCAGCAGTCCACGAGGTCGAGGAGTTCTCCGAAGACGGTCAGACCCACCTCCACGCGTGATAGGTGAAGGTGGGCCATTCCGATATACGTCAGCCGCGTGAACACAGCCTGATCGTTGTCGACTATCCGTCCGCCGCTGATGCTTTTGGGGCTGGCTCGGTAAGGATGTCTCGGCGTGTGCCGCGCTGGAGAGCTTCGGCGATCGCGCCACGATAGTCCGCCAGATCAGCAGGCACGGTAAGGAGTTCGACCTCGTCCTCGCTCAGTTCTGGGCGCTTGTCGTCTGGGTGGCGGTGGTTGTGGATTTGGACTGATTGGTTGGCCAGCAGCGTGATCAGCCAAATCACCTCACCGAGTGTCTTGCCCAAATCATCAGACGTTTCGAGGGCGTTGCCCAGGTGTTCGAGTCCGCCATAGCGCTCGGCGATCAGGCGGGTGGCTTTCGTGGTGAGCACGAGCTCGTAGTCCTCCCCGCCAATGGTGACAGTGGCGGAGCGTCCTGGTTCCACAACAGATTCAGTTTTCTTCTTGCTGGTCATCGCTTGGTACTCCTTGCTCGTTAGCTGGTGGCGGGTTCGTAGACTTGCGCATACCAGTTCGTGATCGTCTCAGGCTTGACCCCGGTGCCGCCCTCTAGCACTTCGGCCTTCCACGGATGACGCCCCTTACTATCGGGTTTGTTACGGCGCAAAATCGTGCCCTCAATGCTCGGGGTGGAGAACGTGATCGAGTCGGCTTTGGTGGCCAGCGTTTCTGTTGGGAGGGCAAACTTGACCCGGTAGAGCCAAAAATACTGATACTTCCCCGTGGAGCGTGCTGCGCGGAAACCAATCGCCACCGGGCTGCCGCCGTCTTCTGAGGCGGAGATGAGGACGCCGTTCGCGTCCACGGTCGCCCCAGTGAGGGCTGCGGCTGCTTCACCACCCAGATCATCGATGCCGAGGGTGAGGGTTCCGGATTTGAATTCCTTGACGATCTCACTCGGCCCGTCATCGGCATACAGGATCGCTTCAGCAACCTCAACACTCAGTTCTGCGGAGATCGCTTTCGCGAGGGGTTTGGGTTTGGCGTAGGTCTCCTCACCCGTATCGGGGTTTTCGGTGATGGTGGCGTAGTAGAGCTTGTCCAAACCAATCGTGGCCATGAGTGTGTTCCTTTCTTATGGGTGAAACCCTGACCGGTAGGATCAGGAGCAAGTGGTTTTGTGTAGATACGAATGACGAGGATGTCCATGGCTAGCGATAACACGCCGACGATCGATCAGTTCCGGCCGGTTGTGTTACGGGTTCTCGCTGACGGCCAGGAACGGGCAGTGCGCGATGTGTGCGAACTGGTGGCCGCCCGCATGGAGCTGCCAGCAGATGTACGCGCGGAGAGGATCGCTTCCGGTCAGCACCGGTACGTCAACCGAATCAACTGGGCGTGTTCTGGACTTACCCAAGCTGGTCTGTTGGAGCGTCCGAAGCGCGGCCACTACCGCATTACAGACAACGGGCGCACCGTCGATGCTCGGTCTTTGGCGGAGTATTCCGAGAAGGACATGCTCGAGTGGCCTGTGTGGCAGGCCTACCAGGAAGAAATCGCCGCCCGCAAGCGCGAGGTTCCGGATACCTTGGAGTCAACTGCCAAGGAGGAGGCGAACCCGGTCGAGGTGATGGCT
The DNA here is from genome assembly GCF_019380255.1 of Schaalia turicensis. Lineage (NCBI taxonomy): Bacteria > Bacillati > Actinomycetota > Actinomycetes > Actinomycetales > Actinomycetaceae > Schaalia > Schaalia turicensis. The sequence goes on along the minus strand of NZ_CP048928.1, from coordinate 1,251,231 downwards.
GCTGCCGAGCGAACCTTCAACGCGCAGACCGAGACCGCGCTGCGCAAACGCCTGCAGGAAGCCTCGCCCGAGTTCTTTGAGAAGGCCGTGATCGACGTGTTGTGGGCGATGGGCTACGGCGGCACCCACGGTGAGAAACAGCATGTCGGGCGCTCCGGTGACGGAGGTATCGACGGTGTGATCCGCCAGGACGCTCTCGGGCTGACGAACATCTACATTCAGGCCAAGCGTTACGCCGACACGAACAAAGTCGGTGATCCAGAGATTCGCAACTTCATCGGATCCCTGGATTCACGCGGTGCGAACCTGGGCGTGTTCATCACGACATCCAGCTTCCAGCCCGCTGCCGAGCGCACCGCAGCTGGATATCGCCACGGCAGGATCATCCTCATCGACGGCATCAAACTCACCAGCCTGATGCTCGCTTACGGGGTTGCCGTCCATAAGGCCCGCGAGTTCACCCTCTACGAGATCGACGACGACTTCTTCGACGACGAAACCGCCTAACCCCACGAGTTCGCTGCCGCCACATCGAGCGCGTAATGGTGAAATCCGGTATCAGCTTCAAAGCCGACATAGGTACGACCAGTAATCGTTAATCCGGCGTCGAGCAGTGCGCGAGTAATGCGGTTACGCAGGTCGAGATAGTTTCCTTTGGTGAAGAGTGCGAGGCGGACTTCCTCAACCTCGATACTGGGTTGATTGTCTGCGAACACGTCGAACATGTCTGTCAGCGGGGTTGCCACGAGATACGTCTGCGGCGCTGGCGTGGCCGTATACAGGCCGACTTCGAACGGCAGCCCGAGCTTGTCAGCGATGTTCGTTAGTTGTTCCAATAATGCGGTCATGGCCCCACCTGCTCAATCCGCGCGATCAGCGCCGTTTTCATGGCGTCGATCGCACCACGCCGTGTTTGCGAACGTGTAGGCGCCAGGAACGGACGTGCGGACTGGTTGGATCGGCCGTGTTCGAGGACGCTGGCGATCAACGCATTCGCTCTGCCGTCACGGCGATTTTCAGCGAAGCCGACTTTAATGTTGTGATCGCCTCGGCTGTTTACTTTCACCGAGCTTGTACCAAGCGCTGCGAGTAGTTGCCCGGTTGAACGCGAGGGCTGCTTGGTGGCCCGTCCGATCGCACCGGTGAGGTTGGCTCGCATACGCGGTTCAACCACCGCAGCCCCAGCTTGCAGAACCTCATCAGCAGATGTTTCGAGCACACGGCTGGCAGCGTCGAGGGAATCAATGAACGCGTTCGGCAGGCGAATCTGCACTCTAGCCATCAGTTGCTCCCTTCGGGCGTGGTCTGGTGGGCGAGAATCTCCACGTAACGGCCGATCACTTCGACTGCGTCGATCACATACCTGCCATCCGGTCCGCTGATCTGCATATCCGTAGTTACGGATAGTCCGGGGACGGTGCGGATGCGGAAGAGGACGTCAGCTTTCGTATATGCGGCTCGATTCACCCACGCAGCCGATGCATGCCGAACCTCGATCTGCGCCCGCACCGTTGCTCGCACTTCATCGCGTGTGGTAGTGAACCCCGCCTTATCACGCACAACCATTGGCTGGATGAGGTCGATGGTGGTGCGCATGGATCCAAGAGAAGCCATTGGTCTACACCTTCCAATCTCTATCTAGGCGCAGCAGGTTGTTGACCGCGTTCCATACCGCCCGCGCCGCATCGGGTTTATCGGCCCAGAATCCTGCCGTCGAACCATCACGCGACTCATAGAAATGAGAAGCGAGCATGACAATGCCTTGCCTGGTTGCCCCAGACATGTCGCGTGTCTCGTAGTGGTTTTCGGGCAGGTGCTGGAAAGCGCAGGCGTAGGAGATGGCCGCATTGATCAGCGCAGCAATCAGTCTGTCGTCGTCATCGAAGGTGATGAGTAGATTCGCCTTCACTTGATCGATGAGTTCGTTCGTGCCCATGTGCGGCCACCCCCTATCCGTGTGTAGAACCGCTGGTTATGCTCCTGCCTTTTGGGTGAGCAGTTTGACTGCTTCGGGTAGTACGAGCTTGCCGTCCAGTCGCTGAGATGCGAGGAATCCGACCTGTCCGGTGGTTGCGAACAGTTCGTTGAGCCGCTTGAACGAGCGGCCTTGTCGGTCGGCGATCCAGTAGTACGACAAGTCACCGAAAGCAACCGTCGACGCACCAGCCTTGATTTCAGGCACAAACGTGGACGTGTGGACGGGGTGGCCAAGGACAAGGTCTGGGGTTCCTGCGGTCAGGGCTGGCTGCCACAGATACTGGCCGTTACCATCCTTGAGCTTGCGGATGGTTTTCACGGTCGAGTCGTTCATCAGCCACACCGCGTTCTTCCGATACGGAGCACGCAAACCGTAGTGCAGATCGATGAGTTCATCAGCCGTAATATCCGTCGCCTTGCCCGTAGTCACTGCCTTCTCACCACCACCAGAAGTTGCGAAAATACCGGTGGGCTTACCCTTACCGTCCCCGGTGAGGAAGGCTTCTTCCTCGGCAGCGCCAATACGACGAGCAAACTCCGCCGCCAAATACTGCTCGACATTAAACGCCGCATCGTTCAAGAGTTCCTCTGAAATTTTGAGGAAGGTGCCGAGCTTAAACGCACTCAAATTGACCTGCGTGAAAGCTTCATCAGATTCCGTATACGGCTTGCCCTCATCGAGCCACCCGGCAGTGCCATGCGTAGAGACGACCGGGATTTTCCGATCCCCGCTGGTGGTTTGAATGACCTTGGCTAAGCCTCGCATGATGTTCTGATCCTCCAGTGAGGAGATCAGGGTACGTTCGAACTCATCAGGCACCAGATAGCCGCCCTCAGTATCGACGCCTTCAGACAGTGAGTTGCGGACTTCCATCGGAGAAACGTTGAGCCGCATCGCGTCCCAAAACGCCCGCTTATACGAGGCGGTCGCGCGCGGTGCAGTCGGCTTGGCTTCATCATCAGGATTCATACCCGGCATGGACGTGAGCGGCATGTTCGTTGCTCGTGCGAGGTCGGCGTCGCGGCGCAGGGCGCGCTCAGAGCGGGCGATCTCATTGGTGAGACGATCGATCTCGGCTTCCATCTTCGCATAAGCCTGATCATCTTCAGCAGACAGACAGCCAGTTGTGGTGTCGCGGCGCTCATCTAGGAAAGCCTTCGCCTTCTCCCAAACATCTGCGCGCTTGGTACGAAGATCAGAAACAGTCATAGGGGTCGTCATGGTTAGTTGTCCTTTCAGTGGGGTTGGTTCGCTAGTTCGGCGTACAAATCACAAACCCGCCGACCAAGAGGTGCAGCGGGTGTAGTGGTGAGGTGTGGTGGTCGCATCGGCTTCGGAGGTGATGTGGCGGTCAGATGTGCGACGAGTTTTTGCTCGGCTGCTCGGCGTGAAAACACCGTGCCAAGTCCTGCGTTCTTGGGTGGGAACGGCAGGCGCTTCTCATCGTCGTCGGGTTCGTCTGGGGAGTCGACCTTGTCCTCATCGTCATCCAGGTCATCGTTGGGCTTCTCAGGCGAGACCGCAAACATTGGGTTGCGTTCACCTGTCAGGAGTTCGTCGGCAAATCCCATGTCGATCGCGGCCCGCGCATCCATCCACGTTTCGGCGTCCATGAGCTTGGACAGCTTCGCCCTGCTCAAGTTCGTCTTCTCCTGATATGCATTCAGGATCGATTCTTTAACCGAATCAAGCATGTTCATTGCACGTGCGAGTTCGTCCTTATCCCCGACCGCCATCGTGGCAGGGTTGTGAATCATCAACATCGACACCGGGCTCATGGCGACCTTCGTGGCTGCCATGGCGATCACGGACGCGGCGGATGCGGCGATCCCGTCGATGTTGACGGTGACTGTGCCTGGGTAGTCGATGAGCATGTTGTAGATCTGTGCGGCAGCAACCACGTCCCCTCCGGGGCTGTTGAGCCAGATCGTCACCGGCCCGCTACCCGCGTTGAGTTCATTGGCGAAGATGGCGGGTGTGATGTCGTCATCGAACCAGGATTCTTCAGCGATTGTGCCGCTAATGCGTAAAACCCGGACACTACCTGCGTCCGGGTCAGTGTTGCGTGGCTCGGGTGTGAGCCAGTTCCAAAAACGTCTCATATCCTCCTCCTTACAGAAGATTCACTCGTAGGTTCCTCAGCCGGTTCAGGCTTCGGTTCAGACTCGGTTGTCTGCGCGTATGCCCCTGCAAGACTGAGTGGGAGCATGTTGCCGTTTACCAGGTAGAGATCCCCGCCAGCCTCAGCAGGAATCTTGTCGAGGTTTTCTAGCTCGCGTATATCGTTAGCGCTCATCCACCCGTTCTGCCGAGCCACCGCGTATCCCTCCATGCGTGACTGGTAGTCCCCGCGCAGCAGACCTTCAACGTTGAACTTCACATACACGCCAGGTTTTTCACACGGACTGAGGAGTGTTTTGGTGATGGCTTGTTCCCAGCGGATCACCCACGGATCAAGCGTGTACTTCACAAACTCGAGACTCTGCTGCTCAATGTTCGAAAATGAGCTCTTTTCGAGGTCACCGATCATGTGCGGCGGGATACGGAAAATGCGGGCGATCTCATTGATCTGAAACTTACGGGTCTCCAAGAACTGCGCCTGTTCAGGAGACACTGAGATCGGCGTGTACTTCATGCCCTCCTCAAGGACGGCGATCTTGTTCCCGTTCCTCGCGCCACCGAACGTCGCCTGCCACGACTCCCGAACCCGAGCTGGATCCTTGATCGTGCCCGGATGCTCCAACACGCCACCCGGAGCCGCACCATTAGCAAAAAACGATGCGCCGTAGTCTTCGGTAGCCTGCGCCAAGCCGATGGCGTTCTTCGCCATAGCAATCGGGCTATAACCAACCAGCCCATCAAAGCCCAGCCCTGGAATATGGAGCACATCGCGCGCAGCCAGGGTGACGGTTTCGAACCTTCCTGTTGGTTCGTTCCACATGCGCTGATACTCGTAATACAGCCGCCCAGCCTCATCTCTACCTACGGTCATCCGGTTGGGCATAAGCGGATACAAGCCAATAACCTCATCACGGCCGTTGCGGATCACTTGCGCAAACGCATTACCCCACAACAGCAAGTGAGTCATCAACGTTTCTCGGAACACGAAGCTCGTCATCTCTGGATTCGGCTCATCATGCAACAACCTGTAGAGCGGATGGTCGAGCGCCTTCACCTTCGCGCCATCACTGCTCTGCCGGTAAACATGCAACGGCAACCCCGCGATAGCTTCAGCGAGGATGCGCACGCAACTATAGACGGCAGTCATTTGCATCGCCGAGCGTTCTGTCACCGGACGGCCCGAGGTGGTGCCGCCGAAGAAGAAGCTATAGCCCGAGCTAATCGCGTGATCGTCGGCGGGGCGGGTGGTGTCGCCACGCAGCCAATTCAGGAAACCCATGCGGTGTCCTTTCACATGTAGAATTGGAATATGAAAGCGCCCTCAAAACAGTCGTGGGCACTGATGAGTGTTCTGCTAGTGGCATTTTGGTTGTTGCCGCTCATTTCCATGTGGATTAGCAGGCTGGGCGATCCCAACGCCAAGTGGTTCATCGCGTTGCTCTTCCTCGCGTTTCCACTACTCACCATCGTTTTGAGCGTTATCGATGGGGCACGCCACGGGTTCGGCTGGTGGTGGCTACTGGCTCCGTTCGCAGGGTTCTTGACCACACTGTTCGTGTACTACAACGATTCAGCCCTCATCTACGGCGTCGCCTACTCGATCTTGGGACTGATCGGCACAGGCATCGGCGCGTTCATCCATGCGCGTGCTCACAGTACGAGTAGGCCGCGTTCGTCATAAACACTGCCGCTGACGTGCCCGCTGCCGTTTCGGATAGCTCGGTCGAGGGCCATGATCGTGGCGACGACGCCGTCGATCTTCTCCGTGGACTTCTGCTTATCCGGCTTGATGTTGCCCGCTGGGTCGGTGCGAATGTGAATGTTGTCGACCATCCACGACAGGACTGGGTGCCCACCATGAGCCAGGCGACCTTCGAGTGCGAGCTTCATCAGCTCCTTCGACGGTGGGCTCATATCCTTAAAGCCCTGCCCGAAGGGGACCACGGTGAAACCGAGACCTTCGAGGTTTTGACTCATTTGCACAGCACCCCACCTGTCGAACGCAATCTCACGAATATCAAACCGCTCACCAAGGGTTTCGATGAAGGTTTCGATTGCGCCGTAGTGGACGACGTTGCCTTCCGTGGTCTGTAGAAAGCCTTGTTGTTGCCGCAGGTCGTAGGGCACGTGGTCACGGTTAACGCGGAGTGTGAGGTTTTCTTCGGGTATCCAGAACCATGGCGCAATCACATACCGCTCGTCACCGGTTTCGGGTGGGAAGACGAGCACGAACGCCGTGATATCCGTCGTCGACGCAAGATCCAGCCCGCCGTAACACACGCGGCCCTCAAGGTCGGAAAGGTCAACAGGTGCGTTGTTAGCGTTCCAGACGTGCATGGGCATCCACCGCACACTTTGTTTGACCATTGGTTGAGGCGAAGTTGTCGGAAGGTGTTTTCTTCGGCTGGGTTTTGTTTCGCGCTCGTGCAGGCTTGGCGAACCTTCTCGATCGGAACCGTGATCCCCAAGCTCGGATTAGCCTTATGCCACACTGCTTCGTCGGTCCAGTCATCTTCGCGGTCAGCCCCGTAAATCACCGGGTAGAACGTCGGGTCATGTTTCTTGCCTGCGAGGATGTCTTCAGCTTTCTCATGCTGCTCATAACAAATCGAATGCGTATCGGTACCAGCCGTCGTGATCAGAAAATATAGCGGCTGGGTGCGCGCGTCACCCGAACCCTTGGTCATCACGTCGAACAAGGCACGGCCCGGTTGGGTGTGCAGTTCGTCGAAGACGACACCAGAAATGTTGAACCCGTGCTTCGAATACGCCTCTGCACTCAGGACTTGGTAGAAGGAGTTGGTGGGTTTGTAGATGATCCGCTTCTGCGAGGCAAGAATCTTGACACGCTTGGACAAGACGGGGCTCATGCGGATCATGTCCGCTGCGACCTCAAACACGATCGAGGCTTGCTGGCGGTCTGCCGCGCACCCATAGACTTCGGCGCGTTCTTCACCATCCCCGCAGGTGAGCAGGAGCGCGACTGCGGCGGCGAGCTCACTTTTGCCCATCTTTTTGGGTATCTCGACGTAGGCGGTGGTGAATTGGCGGTAGCCGTCTTCTTTGACGGTGCCGAACAGGTCGCGGATGATTTGCTCTTGCCAGTCGATGAGCTGGAAGGGCTGTCCTGACCAGCGGCCTTTGGTGTGTTTCAGGGCTTGGATGAACGCGACCGCGAAGTCTGCTTTGCGCTTGTCGTAGCGTGAGCCTGTGGCCATGAATCGGGTCGGCGTGTAGGTGTCGAGAGTGCGCATCACACCCTTCAGGCTCCTTCCTGTGCTGGTTAGTTGGTGTGGGCAAGCGCCCAGGCGATGGCGTGGCCGGCGTCTTCGAACAGTTCGTCAGCCTCGGCGACCAGGGTAAGTTCGCATTCAATGAAACTGCGAACGTCCGGTCCCCAGCCGCCGATGGGCTGCTCGGCGAGCTTGTAGACGCGGGCGTCGTTTCCGATCCGGCCTTTGCCCAGGTGCCGGTATGCCGAGGCGAGGACGAAGTCTCCGTAGGTGATCACCGTGCCGTAGCTGTCGGTCGCCATCTGCAGCTGCTCCATCGTGGTCTTGCCGTTGTTCATGACTTTCTCCTTGTCCTCTTGTTCGGTCATGTACATACAGCCATAGGTGTGCGCGGTTATCCAGCCGTTTTCGGCGTATTTACACAGGAAGAATAGAGATTCTGATCTCTTGCATATTTCCCGTTTATTCGGCCTGTGTGGGCGTGGTTTTCCACGCCGCATTCCCTTCCAAGTTGGTCAGCAGGACTCGGCGCACGTGCTTGTAGCTGTCGCCGATCATGCCCAGGCGTAGGAGCCAGCAGCGCATCGCATACTTATCATTCCCTGGTTCAGGTGGTTTCGGTGAGATGCGGGTGGAGGTCTTGGCTTGCTCGATCATGAGCTGAAGGAGCACACTGGCCGCCTCGATCACCTCCGCGTCAGGAAGTTGTTCGAACCAGGCAAACTCAACCGTTCCCTCCACCGCATTCAAATTCATCGGAGTGGCCGGAATGCCCAGCGCCTTAGCGATGAGTTCTCCCTTGGCGGCGAGCAGGGCTTCGAGCTTCGCGGCTGTGGCTTCGTCCCAACCTGTCGTGGGGAAAGCAAGCGTCAGCCCGTACTCCTCGCTCGTGGGCGCGAACCCGGCCTTCTGTGTGGCTTCAATGAGCGCTTCGGCGTCGATGTCCTCTGGGAGGTGAAGGGTCCAGTCCCGGTCCAACCGTGCATCTCCGATCTGGTAGTCGAACGTGGGTGCTCCCGCATAAACTGCCGTGAGACCAAGGTGAGCGGCGATGGTGTTGGCGAGTTTCTTACGCCCGCTCTTGTTCGGGACGAACGAAATTTGGTTCATGCCGCCACACCCTCACCGTCAAACCAAGACTCGACCAGTTGCAGGTAGCCGGTTGCGTCGTGTTCGATTGCCCCGGCAACCAGCGGGAAGTTCCACTTTCGTGCAATGTCGAGGGCTTCCTCGACGTCCCAGATATTGATGCCCGCTTCGAGCATCTCGCTGATCTCAATATGTAAATCACTCATGACCATCCTCCATCTCCTCTTTCCTCTAGTTAGGGGGTCGTTTGGTCATGTACATACAGCCATAGGTGCGAGCGCTTATCCAGTCCTTGCGCGAGCAAAATTCTTCAGTCTTTCAAGGACGTGGCGAGCCACGGGCAAAGCGATCCCGTTGCCCCACAACTTGTATTGCGCCGAATCCGACGTCGGGTCTGCGAGCCAGCTGGCGACCTGCTTGCGGGAGCGCGGCCTAACGCCTCGGAGGCGGTTCCATTCGGCCCACACGTCCACCCAGTAGTCGAGCTGGGCATCGGTGGGGTCGGTGATGGCGAGCTGGTCGCACCAGTCGTCGGGGAAGCCCTGCAACCGGGTGCACTCGACCGGCGTCAACCGTCTGGGGCGCAGCGACGAGCTGGCGACCATGGGCGGGTCGGTGTAATCCGTGGCCAGCAGCGCACCTGCCTGATCCTTGGTGGTGCGGGTGAAATAGTCGGCCTTGGATGCGGCATAGACGGGTTCCAAGATGACCATGCCGCCTTGGTTGCAGGTCGGCTCTCCGCCTTTCAGGTCGAGGGTTTTCGACACTTCTGCTTCGTAGCCGTAGTGGCCGCCACCGCTGCGGGACTGGTGGATCGAATTCAGGCCAAACACCCTGCGTTCCTCTGGGGCGTCGAGGAGGATGGGGACGTTGGTGGGTGAGTTGCCCATCCGGGCAGTCAGCGTCTGCACCACCCCCAAGGAGTTGACGGTCAACCTCGAGTCCTGCGGATGATGATCCATCAATATCACCGAGCTGCTACGGCCTCCAAGGCTTGCTTCAGGGGTGTGGGCATGGTCTTGTTCTTGCGTGCCGCCCGATTCAGGATTCCTTGGCAGGCTCGCGGGCTCAAAAAGAATCTCGGGTGCGGATCGGCCTGCAAAATCTGCGACAAGGTAGATGCGGCGGCGTCGTTGGGCGAGGCCGAAATGTTGCGCATCGAGTACACGCCACGCAACCGAGCATCCGCCTGCCACGACGGTCCCAGCGTCGGCCCACCGCGTGTCAGGAACAGGCACGTCAGGGACGGACGGCGCGACGACCTGGATGAGGCTCGTGAGGACGGCGGCGAAATCCGCCCCTTGGTTGGAGGAGAAGGCTCCCGGCACGTTCTCCCAGACAGCAAATCGGGGATATTGGTCATTAGTCGCCTCCCTCATTTCCTTGATGATGCGAACAGCCTGAAAGAACAGGCCGGAACGTGAACCTGCCAGCCCGGTCTGCCGTCCTGCGACCGACAGGTCTTGGCACGGCGACCCGAACGAGATGATGTCCACCGGCTCGATCACGGTGCCGTCGATAGTGTTGACGTCGCCGAGGTGGGTGACCGCGGGCAGACGGGTGGTGGTGACGAGGATCGGAAACGGCTCCACCTCGGACGCCCAGACGGGGCGGATACCGACGTTGAGGGCGGCGAGTGGGAAGCCGCCCGACCCGTCAAACAGAGAGCCAAGCGTCAACGCGGTCATGTGGTGCCTCGATCCACTGCCTTCACGACATCCAGGTAGGCGAGCTGCTGGCTGTCGCGGAGACACGTGATTCCTGCGGCGTCTCCGGTGGCGTCGGCGTAGCGGCGCAGGATCACGGAGGCGTATTTTTCGTCGAGTTCCATGCAGTAGGCGATGCGGTCGGTTGCCTCAGCTGCCATGAGTGTGGAGCCTGAGCCTGCGAAGGTGTCGAGCACGATCGTGTTCGCCTGGGTGGAGTTCCCGATCGGATACGCCAACAAATCCAGCGGTTTGGAGGTGGGGTGGTTAGCGTTGCGGCGGGGCTTGGCGAAGTTCCAGATCGTGGTTTGTTTCCGGTCGGCGTACCACTTGTGCTTACCCGTCTTCACCCACCCGAATAGCACCGGCTCGTGCTGCCACTGATACGGGGAACGTCCCAATACGAGGGAATCTTTAACCCAAATACAACAGCCCGACAGGTAGAAACCAGCATCTTGAAAAGCGCGACGGAAGTTCAATCCTTCAGTGTCAGCGTGGAACACATACGCGGATGCGCCCTTCTCACACACGCCCACCATGTTCGAAAACGCTGATAGCAGGAAATCGTAGAACTTATCGCCATCCATCTTGTCGTTCTTGATGGACAATCCGGATCCTGATTCGAAGGCGACGTTATATGGCGGATCGGTCAACACAAGATTCGCACGCTTACCATCCATCAACAACTCGACGTCCTCGGCGCTGGTGGCGTCGCCGCACACGAGTCGGTGGCGGCCAAGCGTCCAGATATCCCCACGCTCCACGAAAGTAGCAGCTTCTAACGCGGCGGTGAGGTCAAACTCGTCATCCTCCACCTCACCCTCATCCAATGAGCCGATAAGCTGCGCGATCTCAGCGTCATCGAAACCGGTGAGTTCAGCGTCGAAATCCGAAGCATCGAGGTCGGCAATCAAGAGTGAGAGTTTGTCCTGGTCCCATTCGCCGCTGATCTTGTTGAGCGCGATGTTGAGTGCTTTCTCGCGCGTCTCATCCAGCTCCACGACGATCACGTCCACGTCCGTGTGGCCGAGGTCTTCGAGCACTTTCAAGCGCTGATGACCACCAATGACATGCCCGGTGGTGGAGTTCCAGATAACGGGCTCGACGTAGCCAAACTCGGTCAGGGATCGCTTGAGCTTCTCGTATTCGGGATCGCCGGGCTGGAGGTCTTTACGAGGGTTGTAGTCAGCGGGCTTCAGCTCAGCTATTGGCATTGTTTTCATGAGCATGCTTCTTCACCGCCTTCCCTAAAGCATTAACGTGAGCGAACGAGCTCTCCCAGCGCAGACCGGCATGGCCGAAGTGACCGTAGGTTGAATACTGTGTAAAGCCAGGCTTGCGAAGGTTCAAGGCGTCGATGATTGCTCCGGGGCGCAGCGGAAACACTTCCCGTGCAGCAGCAGTGAGGATCTCGTCAGAGTATTCGCCGGTGCCGAGGGTGTCGATGGTGAAGGCGACCGGATCAGCTTTCCCAATCGCATAACTGATCGCCACCTGACACTCATGAGCCAGACGAGCGTCGACGATCGTGCGGGCGATCAGGCGCGTCATATAGGCACCCGAACGGTCAACCTTCGAGGCGTCCTTGCCCGAGAACGCGCCACCACCATGGAGCGCGAGTCCGCCGTAGGTGTCGACCATCAGCTTGCGGCCCGTCAGACCCGTGTCTGCTTTCGGCCCACCAACCGTAAAAGATCCGGAGGGGTTGACGAGAATCTCGGTGTCGGCGCTGATCGACAGGTACGGTTTGCACGCGGGTGCGACGATCAGTGTTTTGACCTCAGCTGCAAGCTCATCCAGATCCTTGATCTTCTCGTGTTGGATCGACACCACCACCGTCTCAACCGCCACGGGCCTACCAACATCGTCGTAACGAACTGTCACCTGCGCCTTACCATCGGACTTGATCCCGGTGATCGTGCCGTCCTTGCGCGCCTTATCGAGGCGGGCGCAAATCTCGTGTGAGAGCACAAGCGGCAATGGCAAACGCTCCGGGGTCTCGACCGTGGCGTAACCGAAGACGGTGCCTTGGTCACCTGCTCCTTGGAGGGCGAATTCGGTGTCGTCACCGAACCGTGCTTCGAGCGATCGGGTGACTCCTGCGTTGATGTCTGGGGATTGGCGGTGTGTCCAGACGAAGACGAGGAACTTCCACGGCACATAACCCGCCTTTACCAGCGCGTAACGCACCGATTCACGAATACGCGGACGCTTGGTTGTCGTAATCTCACCGGTGACGATAATCCGATGCCCAGATGCCATCACTTCTACTGCAACGCGTGCGGCTGGATCCTCGTAGAGGATATCGTCGAGAATGGTGTCGGCGATCAGGTCGCACAGTTTATCGGGATGGCCGATACACACGGCCTCAGCGCTGCAAACCATAGTCATAGGAATGCCCTTTCAGTAGAAAAATCAAAAGAAACAAAAACTCCCCGCCTTGTCAGCCAAGAGTGGGGAGCGAAGATAGACAGGCGAACCCGAATCGTGTGTGATACTGGAATACGTGAAAGACGAAACGAGTAAACCTAATCAGCCAGAATCTTCCGGCGATGGTAAAGCCGTGGCCTATGGACTGATTGCCGGGATAATGACCAGCATTATCTTTCGGTTCATTATGGACGATAACGCCTCAGCGTTAGCTATCGGCACAGGAGTTGGAATCGCGCTAGGGGCAGCTTTCAGCGCAACAAAACGCTCAAAATAACCCCGGCAAGCAACTAGGACGCATCTACGAGCGTGCTTTGAGCAGTTGCTCCATCACGTCATCACCAGCAAGCACCGCACCATCACCAATATCAGAGCCTTCAAAGTCGAACGGCTCACCCAGCGGATCCTCAAGCCGAGTGGCTGGGCGGCCAGCTGCGAGCTTCTCATTCAGCGGATCAGGCTTCGCTCCCGCACGGACGCGGCGGCCACCACGGTTCGTTCCGTCTTTCGCCACGGCGTAAGCCTCCTCTACTAATTTCGTGCCGTCTTGTGTTGCAATTAGGTATGGGTCGAGCGAAAACGAAAACGGAACTGTTAGAAGCAACCACTTCCCAATGGGATGTGCTGCAAGCATTGATTGACTCCATGCGACCAGAGATAGAAAAGGTCAGCCTGTTTTTCGGTGCTGACTTCGACCGTCCTGAACCCCACTGGGGCAGAGACAAGAACCTACGCGATGTCCTTGCCCACCTATACGCGTGGCAAAAGATGCTGTTCGACTTTGTTGACGCTAATCAAAACGGGACCGCCCAGTCATTCCTGCCCGCACCTCACACGTGGCGAACCACGCCAGCACTGAATACGGAAATCTGGGAGCAATACCAAGACACGCCACTGGGCGACATACAGGAGATTCTGGCCTCGAGCCATTCGCAGATCATCGAGCTCATCGGCAAGTTCACCAACGAGGAGCTATTCACCAAGAAGTATTTCCCCTGGACAGGCGGCACATCGCTGGGCTCCTATTTTGTGTCGGCGGCGCCTAGCCACTACGACTGGGCGATTAAGAAGCTCCGCGTCCACAATAAAGCCAACAAAACAAATTCCTGCCTCAGGATAGCGCCCAGCGGTTTCCTATTACGTGGCAGTTTAGACAGGCATGGAGACAGTTCCAACATCGATGAGCTTTCAGTCAATAGTGAAGTTGGCTTATCTCTGACTAGGTATGGTGAGGGAAAGGGCACTGATGCGTGATATCGTCAAAATCGCTCTGGTCTATGCCGTATGTGTTCTGGTATTCCAGACTGTTTTTCTCAGCGACCTGGTGTGGGTGCTGTACCCTGCGGCAGTCATTGAACCGATTCTCATACCTGTAGTCGCATTATTAATCACCCGGAAAATCCAGGTAGCAGACTGGCAGCTAAACTTTTTTGTTTTGCCACTCTTGCTTTACTGCTTTGGCTTGGTTGCTGACAGTATGGCATTTTGGATTTCAACTGGAGGAAGCGTGTTTGCAACCGGAAATCACATTTGGTATCAAGTAGCTCCAGATTCTCCTTCGGATGTTAAATGGTGCGGACTTTACGGAATCCCAGCTGTCATTTTCATGGCAGGCTACCTGATTCGTTTAGTGATACGAAAACGGGTAGCCTGCCATGTTTCTGAACCTAATAATCCGTCAGAAAATGAAGTTCGCTAGTTTCTCGCAGGCTTTATTATTTACCTCTGAGGAAATTGAACCACCTAGCTTTCGCCTTAGAACCCTACCTGGGACTCCTGACATGACTGAAGTGAATGCTGCCAACGCTCCTGATGTATTTGAGGCATTAACGCTGGTGGCAATCTGCTTGAATCTGTTGGCTAGTTTGCTGGAGTTGTTGTAGTACTCTCGCAGTGTTGCTGACAGAAGATGAGCGTTGGAGTCGTTGCCGTTTTCTAGCGTGTTAGCGATGACGATGGCGTCTCCGTCACAGCAGAGGTCGTCACGGTTACAGTTGTTTCCTACCGATTCCCATTCTCCCTTGTCGTTTTTCTTGTCAAGTACTAGCCCCTTCAAGCCAGGATGCTGACGGTAATCGTTACCTTGACCGACTAGGGCTGTGGCCACCTGATCCAGGTTCGCACTGGGATTCCACTCAAGCGTTTTCTGAATGTTTTCCATGGCAGTAGCTAGGTCTCCAGCCCAGCCAGTCCACGCATCAGGGATAACATTCCAGTTGGTGTATCCAAGTGTTGTTGCCGCCAGATGCGCCAGATCAACTGATTCTCCGGTCTTGTCGGTCATGGATTGCCGCCAAGTGTTATCAATATAGCGATTCAATGCTGCGATGATCTTCTTGCCTACAGCGTCCTTCTCAAGTACGCTCGCGTCAGCACTCCTGAAACTTTCTGCAGACACGGACCAGTTCACCGCAGATCCACTACCACCGTCACGCAGATAGGCTTTTGCTAAATAGTTGAGTATGCAACGCCAAGTCGGAACAGCAATCCACGTTCCCGCACCATGAGAACCCGCAACGTAGTCTTTTCCAACCTTGCCACTGGCACGAAGTTCTTCGAAGCGTTTCTCTAAATGCCAGATCAGATCAATCGGAGCCAACTTGTTGTAGTCAATGCTGGTGTCGGGCCCAGCGCCACCGGCACTCGAAGGAGCAACATGATCAACTGCCGCTGCTTGTCCTGAATAGGCGACCCTGTCTAGGTCAAAACCAGCACCCTTGTAGTCACTGATTTCAGTGAACTGGTCATAGTTCCAACTATCAGGAATAGGGAAGCCGAGGTTGCCAGAAAATCCTGTAGACATGTCCGAGACGAACGCGCTTCCAGCGTAGCCGGCTTTAATGATGCGGCTACAAATATTGCGTGATGCGTAAATACCCACTTTGTATCCGCCTCCCAGGCTTCCACGCACACCCTGAAAATACGGAAGAATATGACTTGTGACCTGAGGGTCGGTCGCGTCGAAATCAACTGCGAAATAGATATACGTTCCCGGAATGCCAAGTCTTTGGGCTGCTTGCCTTGCGAGCGTGGCATGGCGAGTTCCGTTTTCTCGAGTGAAGTGGCGCAATTCGGTGGAATACTCTTGGAATATCGGGAAGAACTTCATCCCTCCGTTGGTGATGCGTTCAAGTTCTCCGGGGCGAATTGCTTTGAAATAGTCAGACGGATCTTTTGAATCCTGATTCGGCTCAGTCAGGTAACGTCCTACGATCTCATAGCCGTTCGCCTTAAGTAGGTTAAGTCGCTCAGCCGTAATCTCGAAGCGTGTATCGCATGCTTTGCAGGCGCGATTCGGATCACCTTTCGAGGTCAACAGGCTCATCCATGTAGTCGAGTCGACCACCCCGCTTCGTGGGAGCTGATACTTTGCTTGGAATTGCGGAACGAACGTTGACAGTGCGGTTTGTGCAGAAGGATAGATATCGGGAGAAATCCGGTTACACACTAGAGCAACCTGAGCTAGCCAAGCCCACTTCGGTAAACTTGCCGCATTGCTGGGTGTAACTATTGTTAGACGCGCTTTGGTGCCATTGCCGAAATTACCTGTGGCTTCCGCAGGGCTAAATCCTTCAATGGCTTGCAAGACCTGAATCAGAGCAGTGTTCATTTCCCGACCGTAGAGTCCATCGGTTGGGATGATTCCGGTATAAGCGCGATACTGTTGGTTGATTTGTTGCTGTGCTTGCCGAATCGCTGAAATGCCCCCATAAGAGCGAAGCAGGACGAATTGCTGCATTGACAACAGCGCTTTCATGACGTCGAGCGTCACAGTGGAATCTCCACCAATGCCCATGTCGCTCTTAAGCTGTTTGATGGCCTTTCCAGTTCCGCTATAGAAGTGAGTCGTGATATCGCTGGCACCGGCAGAATATCCCTTGCACCACAAGGCGCCTTGGATAATGCCGTACACATTAGAAGTCTCCTGTGCACCGTCATCCTGTTGGCGGATGCCGTTAGGCCACCGCGACTGGAAGCGACTGATAGTTCCCGGTCCGAAATTGTTCGCCGTTGTCGTAATACCCAGCTCGATTTGCAGGGCCCGAATCAAAGCGTTGACCGTGCCCCAGCCGGTATATCCGTCCTCTATGACTGAACCGAAACCAGCCTTGCTCCTATAGGTGCGATTAAGCCATTGCTGTGTTTTTAGCACCATTTGATCTGTCATGATTCCTCCTTTTTGGAAACCAGTTTGTTAATTCAAGACAGGCGAACACCTGCCAGGGAGGGATCCAGAACACCGGATGAGAAGCTCCGAGTTTATTGCCCTCACCTGTACGTCCCTGGCAAACCCAAATCCGGACGGACAAAGCGCAAGAAAACCGAGCAACACTCAGCGGGATTTCACCCCTCACTGGCACTGCCGACAAATAACGAAGTGTTGTACTGAACCCTGAAAGTTGGACGGTTATTTGTTCAGTTTTAGGGTTAGGGGTGTTATGCGTCCTGATAGTTCGTTGTCGGTGGAGCAGCGAGCGGCGGCTGTTGATTCGTTTGAGGCGGGGTATGGCTCTCGAGCCACAGCGAGAAAACTTGGGTTGTCGTTTCGGCCGGTGAATCTTCTTTATGACAGGTGGGTTCTCCATGGGAGAATGGCGCTTGTGGCACGTGATAGGAAAGCTGTTTACTCGTGGGAGTTCAAGCGCTCGATTGTTGCTCGCTTTCTTGCTGGCGAGACCGCGACGCAGCTGGCGGCAGAGTTCAATTTTTCTTCGGTTGATATCGTGTATTCCTGGGTGCGGGTGTGGCGTTTAGCTGGCGATGAGGGCTTACGCCCGAAAAGGCGTGGCAGGAAGCCGAAAACGTTGATCGCTAGCCCTGATCCCGAGAGGAGCGCGACGGTTGCGGATGCTGCGTTGATTGAGGAGAATACGAGGTTAAAAGCAGAGGTAGCGTATTTGAAAAAATTACGAGATCTGAGGGAGCAGGGGCAAGGCTGAAAACTCGTGTGGTTGCCACTCTCAGATCTGAATACCCGTTGCCGGTACTGTTACAGGTAGCCAATCTGGCGCGATCGACGTTCTATTATCAGCTGGGGCAGATGCGGGCTCAGGACCGGCATGTGAAGTTGAAACAGGCGATTCAGAAGATTTTCGATAAAAGCCATCAGCGTTATGGTTATCGCCGTGTTCGGCTTCAGCTGCTGCGTGATGGGTGGTGTGTGTCGCGCAAGCTTGTTGCTAAGTTGATGAGGCAGCTCGGTTTACGCTCTAAAACGAGGAAGCGTAAGTGTTACAACTCTTACCGCGCTACAACGCCACGTCGGGCTGATAATCATTTAGATCGGCGGTTTGCCACGGAAAAACCAAACCAGCAGTGGGTCTCCGATATTACCCAGTTCCAGATCTCGGGGCAGAAGCTGTATTTGTCTCCGGTGATGGATTTGTGTGATCATTCGATTCTTGCTCACACTCTTTCGGTGTCTCCTACAACGAAAGTGTCCGCGTTGAGCCTGAAAAAGGCTTTTCGTGTAGCGGGTGATCCTGAAGGTGTTCTTGTTCATACTGATCAGGGTTATCACTATCAGCACCAGTCATGGATCAGTCAGCTAGTTGAGCATCAGTGCGTTCAATCCATGAGCCGTAAGGGCAATTGTTACGATAACTCCGTGATGGAGAACTTCTTTTCTCACTTGAAAGAAGAAATGTTCAACAATGACTCATTCGTTTCCATCAGCGAGCTACGCGCAGCGATTGACGAGTACATACAGTGGTACAACACTGAGCGTATGCAAGAACGGCTCGGAGGGATGACCCCAAACGAATACCGGCAACACGCACTAACCACCATCGGATAGAATCACACTGTCCAAGAATTGGGGTTCAGTACATGTTAATACCCTGTTTGATTCAGGAACTTTGCGCGCGGTTGGCCCCGCCCGCTGACCTCTGACAAGGCATGAGAGATTCGAAGGCCCCAACCCCAAACCAGACACGCGACGTCGCACCGTAAGCAACGAACAAGAGCCAGCCCAGCATCTTTGAGGTCGACGTAAGCTATGGCGCAGGAGCGGGGTTTTCTGCAATAATTACGTCATGGAAGACAATCAAGACCTCGACAAGCCCCGCTCTTGGGCGTCCAGCAATCTTTGGGTGTTTATTGGTGTTGGTATCGGAGCCGTTCTTGGAGCCGTTCTTGGCTTGCTGGCCTACACCCAAGACTGGCTGGGCTAATACGAATACACACGCGGGCCTTGCCGCCACCGGTCACCATCCAACGCGCTCTGGCGCGAGTGGCACGGCTTACACAGCGAGCGCAAGTTGTTGAAATCGTGGCTGCCGCCGTGTTCGAGTGGCAGGATGTGGTGAACTTCCTGCACCGGTGTCGTCTTGCCTTGCGCTAGGCAGTCTTCACACAAAGGGTGCTGGGCGATGTAGGCGGCGCGGATGCGTCGCCAGCGAGCACCGTAACGCTTGTTGATCTTCGGATCGCGTTGATACTTCTGATACCGCGCGTCTTCTGCCTTCGCGTGCTGCTCGCAGAAACGTTCGTGGGTGAGTTCGGGGCAGCCGGGGTGGGAGCACGGGGAGGCGGGTTTGACTGGCATCGCTGGCTCCTTCCCCGAACATGGTGAAGCCCCAAGTTCCCGTGTGGGTTCTTGGGGCTTCTCCTAGTTTTCAACCACTTATATGTTCTCACACTGATATGCGGTTTTCTATCGCATGTTTCGGATACCCGCTAACGCTAGAGCTGTCCATATAAGGCGGTGGCGAACCTGTCGAGGGCCCGGTTTTTGCGCCGATAGACCGTGTCACGCTCGACGTAGAAATGATCGGCGATCATCGACACCTTCTCATCTTGCGTCCCCTCGCTGAGGAAGAAGCCTTCGAGGATGAAGCGGTCGTCTTCAGCGATGACTTCCCACGCAGGCAAGAACCAGTCCATGTACTGGCGAGCCTGCAGGTAGCGAGCCTTGTACGCATCGATTCGCTCAATGCTCGCGACGATCCTGTTCTCCGAAGCGTGGAGGTCGCCTGATGGTGGTGTGCCGTCCATGCGTGGGGATGCTGGGCTTGCCGCGTCAGCATAAGCCGCCTTGATCTGCTCGTCGGTACTCTCGATGATCTGTTCCATCACCGCATAATCCTGCAGAGCGGCGATCGCGGCTTTCCTTGTGTCGAGGTATTTCGTCATCACATGCATGAGAGTTCCTTCCTAGTGGTTGTGATTTCTGCTGCGACCGCGTCAATCAACGCAGCCTGCGTAGCGTCTTTCGCATCTAGGGCTTTAAGGACGGCTTCATCGAGCGTCCCTTCAGCAACAAGATTCGTGATCGTCACAGGTTCGGATTGCCCTTGCCGATACAGGCGCGCATTCGTCTGCTGGTAAAGCTCCAGGCTCCACGTCAGCGAGAACCACACCAACAGATGCCCACCTGCCTGCAGGTTCAGACCGTGACCCGCAGATGCGGGGTGAGTCAGCCCAAGCGCAATCTCGCCCCTGTTCCACGCCTCGATATCGGCCGAGGTTTTCATTCGCGAGCCTGTGGGAAACGAGCGGTGATGCGCTTGCGGTCGTGAGTGAACCAATACGCCACCAATAACGGGCTGCCGTTGGCTGCCTCATACAGGTCTTCTAGAGCGTCAAGTTTCCGATCATGCACGGGAGCCCACTGACCGTCGCCGGTGTAGATCGCACCCGATGCCAACTGCAGCAACTTGCCCGACAACGCAGCAGCATTCGCAGCATCAATCGTCGCCCCATCAAGGTCGAGGACGAGGTCAGCTTTGAGCTGCTCGTAGACCTTGCGCTCTTTCGGCTCCAACGTGACGAGCGTGGTTGTCACCGTCAATTCCGGTAATTGCAGGTGGTCGGTGGTTCTCATCGACAACGTCATGTCACCAATCGCCCCATAGATCTCATCCTCAGCACCCGCGCGGGGCTTATAGGTGAACACCTGCATCCCGTTGCGCTTATCCGGAACGAACCAACGATCGCGATAACGAGTGATAAACCTGCCCAAACGCTCGCCGCCGTCGAGAAGACGGAATTGCGCCCACACATCCATCAGCCCGTTCGACGCTGGCGTTCCGGTCAGGCCAACCCAGCGCTTAACGTGCGGCCGCATTTTCACCAATGCCGTGAACCGCTTTGCCCGGTGGTTTTTGAAGCTGGAGAGTTCGTCGATGACGACCATGTCGAACGGCCAGCTACCCCCGAGTTGGTTCACCAACCATGGAATGTTTTCACGGTTGATGATGGTCACCATCGCAGACGCCGCGAGAGCGTTCAGCCGGTCTTGCTTGTTTCCAACAGCGACCGCGATGGTGAGCCCATCAAGGTGATCCCACTTCGCTATTTCGGCTGGCCACGTATCGCGTGCCACTCGCAGTGGTGCGATGACGAGGACGCGGTGGATGGTGAAGTAGTCGAGCATGAGCTGCCAGATCGCCGTCAGGGTGATGACACTCTTGCCGAGTCCCATCCCGAGGAGGATTGCTGCCTCGTCGTGGTCGATGATGTATTGGGTTGCTTGTGTTTGGTAGTTATGCGGCTGATAGTGCATCAAGCACCTCCTTGATGCCGTCCACCGAATCGATGACGAAGGTCTGGAATCCCTGGTCGCGCAGTTGGTTCAGTCGACGTACTTGGATTGGGCGTGGCTGTTTGCCTGGTGCTTTGAGTTCAACGAAAACAGCCCGGTTTCTCATCAGGCATATCCGGTCAGGTACGCCGCTGGTTCCAGGGCAGACGAGCTTCCAGCACAAGCCGCCAGAGGCTTCGACGGCTTTCTTAAGCTGAGCTTCGATTGTTTTCTCGTTCATGGTCACTCCTTGAGTTCGCTTGTAGGGGTGACGGCATGTGACGAGTCGTTCCTAACCTTTTATATAGAGAAAAACACCATGTAATTTCACATGCGTAAGGTAGGGAATGGCTCGTCACAGCTCGTCACCATGGGGTTAGTTGCCGAACTCGGATGCGATCGCGAGCCCGTAGACGTACATGCCGTGCTTGGTCTTTTTCCGCACGAATCCGGCTTGTTCGACCGCAGCGTTGAAGTCGACCATCGGGCGCGCCCATCCTGAGGTGTTTTGCGCCCACGCTCGATACGTCTGGTAGAGGTCACCGGCACGCTCTGATAAGCCGTTCTCGACGTCGCATGAGTCTTCAAGGAACTGGGAGAACCAGTCGTTGTCTTCCTTATAGGCCTGTGAGGCTTGAACGACCTGAGACGGCGGAGTGAGCTTGTATCCCTCGGTGTGAATGAGGCGCGCTCCCTCCATGATCCAGGAAAGGATTGCTCCGCCAGCGTTTTCGTAGAGGTGGTCGGCGTAGTTCTTCACGTCCGTATCGCCTTCGATGGTGGCGTTGAACGGGATGACGATGAGCCTGCGCCAGATGCCTGCGTCCATGGCTCCCACACGCGGTAAATGGTTCGTGTAGAGCACGAGCGTGTGGGAGGGTGTGAAGGCGAAGGGGTCCTTGAACTTTTTCTCTGCCGAGATCTGATCGGTCGAGGCCAGCTGTTTGACGTTCGAGGTTGATAGGCGCATGCCTTCCTCGGTTTCAGCCGCGATCAAGAGCCGTTTACCTCTAGCTTCGGCAAGTTCGGGTTTGACGTTGCGGCGCACCCCGACAGTGAGCGCGTCGGCTGAGATCGTGCCCGAATACGTCCCCAACACTCGGGCGATGGTGTTCCAGAAGGTGGATTTGCCGTTGCGGCCGTCCCCGTAGGCGATGACGAGGGCTTCGACGAAGACTTGCCCGATAGCTGCCAGGCCGACAATGCGCTGCACGTAACCAATCAACTCGGCATCTGCTTGGAAGAACACGTCCAGGGCGTCGGCCCAGATCTGTGCGCCCTCATCGCTGGGGCCGACAGCGGTCTGCTTGGTCAGCAGATCGGCTGGATTGTGCCCGTGGCTTGTGCCGTCGCGCAGATCCCAGGTACCTGCCGGGGTGTTGAGCTGGTAGGGGTCGACGTCGAGGTCGCGGATACGTACCTGCAAGATTGGCCCGGCTTCTTTCAACGTGGCCGTGATGTTGCGTGATAAACGCCTGGAGAGAACAAACTTGTGGTAGTTCTTTGCCTCATCCCACGCCCGGAACGCGGACGCCTGCACAGGCGTGAGCTTGGCGATGCCGCGTGCTTTCGACGATGCGGAGGCCATCACGAGATCTGCGCCGGTTGCCGTCATGGTCTCCCACGTGGACGCGATCAGACGGTCTGCTTCCTCGAGCTGGCGGGAAGTTAGCTCTTGAACGACGCCTTGTGCGGACAGGTCGTTCTCGTCCCACACGCCGTGGTCGTAGACAAGCCACTTGGTAGCCAGTGAGTAGCGGATCTTGTTCGCATACTCGCCAGCCAATGTGTCTGCCTGACCGACATCGGAAAAATCATCCGGACGCAAACCCGCCAACGCCTCATAAGCCTCTGGCGGCAGATAGCTCGGGTCGGAGGCGACCTTCGAAGCGAACCTGCATGCCGAGTTCCAGATCGTCTGCAGTTCGCCCTCGCTGAGTGGTGGTTCGCAGAGATTGGCTTTGCGGTCGAAGAGGTCTCGTGCTTGGTCGGTATCGCCGTAGCGGATGAGGACCCTGCCAGCGAAGCGCGACAACGTAGCGTTGCGCGAGCCTTCACCAATCACGAGAGTGCTTTGATCGAAGGCGGCGAACACGTCCTGCTCATCAGCGTTATCGAGCCACGCATCGAGCAACTGGTCGCCCTCATGCACAGTGATCTGTGGGTTGGTGGTGCCGTAGATGAACCTGCCTGCGTCCAGAGCGTTGCGGTCGAAGAAACCAAACCGTGATGCCAGGCGATGCTTCAATCCCGCATATTCGTCCGCGTTCGTGATCGTGTGGATTGGGAAGTAGACGTGGAAACGTGGCCGGGCGGAGAGCACACCCTTCGGCTTCATGTGGTTGCGGGAGGTGGCGGTCATGAACTCCACACCAGACATCAACTCGCCGAGCTTCTCAGGCGTGATCCACTCGGTGTGGGTTTCGGTGTGGTCGTTATCGATATCCATCACCACGCAATCCGAAGACATGAACGCTGCAGTTGAGCGGCGGTCATTCATGTAGGTGGCTGCCACGTGATCAAAGCCAGCAACCGCTGTCAGCGAAGCCGCATCAGTGACCTCGTGTCGATGCGGGTAGTGGTTATTGTTCTGCACGCCGGTAACCGTGGCAGCAAACAGAGTGAAGGACGTGGTCATGGCGTGACCTCCTTGAAATCAGAATCGAAATACTTAATCGGCAACTCGAGGTCGCGCGCCCACCCGATCTCTAAGCGCATACCAGGGCTCACGCGTCCGACATATGCCCACAGCGCTTCGCACTTGGCGAGCAACACCCTGTTGAAAAACATCGCCAACTCACGCTGATCAGGGTCTGCATCATCCATGAACTGGGGATAGTGCAGATGCGGAGCGAACGGGATCTTGCCCGCGCTTACTGCAAACCCACAGAATTGACGGGCGAGCTCAACGTTCGCCTCGGTGTCACCTGAGTAGGGCGAGCAGATATAAACCAAGGGTCGGTAGCCGAACTGTTCACGCTGGAGCTTCTTCAAAGCGTGGTAGCTCGTCAGGTCCAGATAGCCTTCGGTGTTCTTCTTCGAAAAACCAATATCAAGAGTCGCGACGGTCATGCTTGCACCTGACTTTCACGCTCAATCACCGGGAGGATGCCGAGCTGGTTCTTGAGCAGGTCGTAGATGAACAGACGTCCCTTCTGGGTCCAGTACATGTGGGTGCGGGTCTGGCCTTCGCCGTATTCGTGGGTCTTGGACTGGGTGTATCCCTGCTCGGCGTACTTCGCGTACAGGAACCACCGGCCCGACTGATGGAACTGCACGTGAGCATCTCGCAGGATCCGGTTGAGCTTCTTCGCGGAGAGTCCGTAGTCCTTCGCAATCGCGGTCGTCGTCAACAGCGAATCGGACTGCAACACAACGTCGTAGTACGAGACTTTCGGTTCCGCTTCGAGCAGGGCTTGCTCTGCAGCCAGGCGCTTGGCCCGTTCGGCCCGCAGAGTGGCGATGGCATGCTCCAGGAATTCATCGTCAGCGAGTAGTTCGTCGTAGGCGTACATGCCGTGGCGGCGAATCGTCGGTAGCACTTCATCGAACACCCAGGCTTCGAACTTCTGTGCTGCCGGGAGCTTTGAAGAGATGATGAGGCGGTAGAGGTCACCTTCGGTAATGAAGGTGGCTTCTTGTTCGCGTCCCATGGCATCGACGATGGGGTAACGTTTTAGACCCCCATCGGCGCGAGCATGATCGCGTACTGCCTTGCTGGCGTTAACGTAGCCGAGCGCAGTGGCGACGTCCTTCCCACAAAACAGCGTCTGGCCATCATTGGTGATGGTGCGGATGGTGCCGAACACGTCGTTGGTGAATGTTTGAATCTGGTTTCCCATGGCGGGGTTCCTTCCCGAGACCCCGTCGAGAAAAACTCGTGCCGGGCGGCACAAGGAGTTAAGGGCCTCACCCCACTGCCGACGAACCTAAAAGTGTTAAATCCATGCAGGGTATACCCCGCAGACAAACAGTGCTGCGCGAGCGATCATGGAGATATGGGTGAGATTGATAAAGCCACGGTGTGGGCGATGGCAATGCGCATGCGTCTCTTTGCGTTCTTGGAATACTTACATGATCTTGACAACGATCCAGCGCCCTCTGCTGCGAATCAGCAGATCGCCGCGTATCTTCGAGAGTTCATGGAAACCGACCCGAAGCTGCTGCTCGGCGACGAGTAGGAGTTAGTCCTTGCGGTAGTAATCGCATTCGTAGCCGTCGGCGTCGAGTGGGAGCCCTGCTGCCCAGTCGGGCGGTGTCGTCATGAGCTCGCACGCGTCAGCAACGGTGAAGCCCGAATCTGTGGGTTCGTCGATAACGATCTCGTCGTGAACATGCATCACAATCTGGTGCCCTGCCTCGGCGACTGCGTGCATGCCAACCACGAGCAGATCACGGGCGATCGCCTGCACGATATTCTCGACAAGTTTGCCGCCGTAGGTTTCGAGCTGTCCCCAGCGGCGCGCTGTGGTGGTTCCGGTGTAGGTGATAGACGTTCCACCCCACTGGTTCTCACCCAAACGCGGCTGCACATACGCAAGTCGTCTTCCGGAGGGGAGTTCGATGAAGAGAATCCCGGACTCCACGGTAAAGCGTAGGTTCCGCAGCCGGATCGGCTGGCGCGACGTGATTGCAGCGATCGCGGCTTCTTCGACGTCTGCCCAGAGCCCAACGATGTGTGGGTTAGCTTGCCGCCAGGCGTCGACGATAGGTTTGAGCTCGTGCTCAGCGAGTCCCATGGTGAGTGCTCCCATAGCTTTGAGCGCACCGACCGATCCGCCATAGCCACAGGCGAGCACCGCGATCTTCCCTTTTTGGCGAAGCTCGCCATTAATACCGTGTTTTTCGACTGGGACGCCGAACATGCGGCTCGCAGTTTCGCAGTAGAGGTCTTTTCCCGCGCGGAAGGCCTGGAGGATGGTTGTTTCTCCTGCGAGCCAGGCGATGACGCGCGCTTCGATTGCAGAAAAGTCCGCGACAATAAACCGATTGCCGGTACTAGGGATGAAGGCGGTGCGGATCAACTGTGAAAGTGTGTCGGGCACGGAGTTGTAGAGCAACTCAAGTGCGTCGAGGTTGCCTGTTCTGACGAGTGTTCGTGCTTGGTCGAGGTCAGGTAGATAGTTCCTGGGGAGGTTTTGGACTTGGACGAGGCGTCCGGCGAAGCGTCCGGTACGTCCTGCTCCGTAGAACTGGATAAGACCGCGTGCACAGCCGTCGCTGCCTGTAACGTTTTGCATGGCCTGGTATTTCTTTACGCTGGATTTCGCTAGATCGCCGCGCAGTTCGAGGACTTCTTTCACCGCGCCAGTAGCAGCACTTAGTGCAGTGTCGACGTCGGCTTTCGCTAGTGATTCGAGTTCGCAGCCGTGGTTGTGGAGCCATTGTTTGAGCTGGATCGGCGAATTTGGATTCTCCAACCCCGTGAGTTTCTGCGCCCGCGCAAGCGACGCGTTGCGGTGGCGCTCGTCCACGGCAACGGCATTATCGACAAGGGTATGGTCAAGAAGAATCCCGACATCATTAATGCGTTGGTCGAGGGCGTAGGTGTCCCATTCGGACTCCGGCATCGGAAAAGACGCCAGTCTGTCGTGGATGGCTTGTTCGACTTCGACGTCGCGCCGGTTGTAGTCGATAAACCTTGCCCACCCGGTCGGGTCAGCTGATGGTGGATTCCTGCGGTTGCCGCCATTCAAGACTGAGGGTGTGGCGGGTGTGCAGAACTGCTTGATCAGCTTCTTACCTACTGTGTCTTTTTGAACGTCAAGCTTCAAAACTGTGGCTACTGCGTCGAGGCTCATCGGCAGGCCGAGGTAGGCCGACCAGATCATGGTGCACCGCCACTGTCTTGGGTCAAGAAACCCATCACCGAGAAGCTCGGGATGGTAAAGACGGAGCCAGGCGGACAGGCAGACTCGTTCGAAGGCGGCGTTATGCGCCCACTTGACCACACCCGGATCCACCAGAGCTGATAGCACCTCATCGGGCAGGGTCTCGCCGCTGGCAAGATCCACCACCTCTACCGGGCCGCCATCAATCGAATAACCGAACAAGAGCAGGTCGAAGTCTGGGTGCTCGCAATACGGGTAAACGCCCGTCTTAGCGAGTTGGACGGGGCTGAAAGATTCAATATCGCAGAAGAGTGTTCGCATGACGAGGTTCCTTTCACATAGAGGAAAATGTGGAGGGAACCAACAATGAACGCTGGTTCCCTCCACGATTGGAGTTGGTTAGTTCAGGAAGTCGTCATCAGTGGCGAAGGTGCCGAAGTCGGTCTCAGCGCTCACGCGCCCACCGCCAAGGCTCTCGCCGTCACGGGTCTTTTGAATGTTCCCGAGCCCGCAGGCGATTCCTCGGTTGCCATTCGTGTTAAACGCATAGAAACTCAAGGAAACGCGGGCGTAGCAGCCTGAGTAGACCTCGGCGCGGTCCAGGATCGGGGCGACGCTCTGATCGACGATCTGTGGAGCGGTCAGCGAGTTGGCGTTGAGGAAGTAGGCGCCCTTGTAGGCTTCGTCGTCACGCTCAATATCCCCATCACGCAACGGCAACTTGAGGGCGGCCTTGTTGGGTCGCTTACCACCAAACTTGCCGATCCCGGCCTCGATGGCGGCATTCACGGCCTTCTCGATCGCGGCAATGGTGGAGGTGTCGGACTTGGGGATGATCAGGGAGACGGAGTACTTGGGTTTTCCGCCTTGAATGGAGTTCGGCTCCCAGACGTGTGCGTAGGACAGGCGAACTTCGCCGGTGACGATACGGGTCGGATTCTGAGTTGTCATAATCTTGTTCTTCTTTCTGTTCGTTATTTGTTTGGTTGAAAATCGGTGGCCGCACTCACCAGGTCGAGCGCTGGCCTCTTGTCGGATGCAGGCGCCAATGTGGGTTTGCCTGCAGGTTTGGTTACGAGATCGCCGAGGATCTCGTTGAAGGCGGGTTTACCCATGAGGTGTTCCATGGCTGTGAGGGTGATGAGCTTGCGATCCCAGATGTCCCTATAGCCAGCAGCCTCAGCAGCCTTCGCCACGTCTTTCTCGGAGGTGTATTTGCGTACCGACCTGCCTGCGACGAGCTTGAACCCCTCAAAGACGACACCTTGATTGACGGCCTTGGAAAGCGCGTAGGCTTCCACGTCGGATGCCCATGTTTTGAGCTGCGGAATCCTCGTGAGCACGTCGGCAATCTCTGCGTCCGACAGTTCTGCTGGTGGGGCGAACTCCAATCTGGCCAGCGCAAGGTTGGCTTCGGCTCGTGCCCGGCACGTGGGTGCGATCTTGCAGAACTGACACCACGAGCCCGGACAAAACTCACCCTCACCAGCCGAGGCCAGCTCAGCTTTCGGTTTCACCTCGGTTTCAGCCCAGTGTTCGAGCTCTGTGGCACTGATTTCCCAGGTGTCGACGTTCGCCCGGCGCGGCTGATAGATCGTCACTGATACCGTCTCGATGTCGTACAGGCTCCCGAAAGCGTGGAGCGCACCGAGCGCGTAGAGCATCAACTGCGGATTGTTCGCGGCTTCAACCAACACGCCTTGCCCGTATTTGAGATCAATGATCTGCAAGGTGGGTTCAGCGATGATCACACAATCCCCGGTGCCAAAACCTCCCGGCACCACATGGGAGAAGTCCAGGCGCTGTTCGATCAGCACCTGCGGATCACCACAGGTCTCCTGGGCGATGGAAATGTGTTCTTGCACAAACGACACATAGTCGTCGGTCAAGGTTTCCATCTCGTCATCAATCCAGGCCGAGACCGGACGCTTCGAGCGCTGCTTGAGAGCCCTGCGGAGTTTGTGCTCCGCCAAGGCATGAGCGGCGGTTCCTTGCTCAGCAGCAGCAGACGTTGACTCCGGCTCATCAGACTCCAGACGCGCCGACGGGGTGCAGTTGAGCCACCTGTGTGCCCCAGATGCCGAGAGGAGGGCGTGGTCAGACGGTGCCATTAGCAATCTCCTTCGCCCGTTCGAGCAGCCAGCCGAACTTCGACGGATCCACCGCTGAGAGCTTGTCCGCACCAGCTTCGACGATCAGCTCACGAACCTTTGCGGTGTGGCCTTGCGCTGAGAGCTCGGAAAGAAAAGCACGTACTTCTTCGAGCATCACTATCGGTTCAGGTTCAACCTCTGGCTCGTCCGCGAGTAGTTCTGGCTGGCTGTGCACAGCTGGGATGGTTTCGAAGGGTTCCTTGATCTGCAGGGCAAGCTCCGGGCGTTCACCAGGCATTCCTGCGTGGTCTTCGAAGCTCTCCTCAACGATCTGCTGAGCCCGCGCAAGCAAATCTGCGAGCGATCGCATCGTCTGGTTTCCATCACGAATGAAGGCGTTAATTTCCGGCGTCATCATTTGGATTCACCCGCCTTGAGAGCATCAGCCAGGGCCATTAGGTTATCGTCGGTGTTTTCGGTGATGTCGATCTGCTTTACCGAGTCACCGGGAACGAGAATCATGACTTTGCGCGGGGTACCAAGCAGTAGGCGCATGAGCCGTTCACGCAGCGTCACATTCTTGGTGGCGACGATTCCAGGGTCGTCAGGGATATGCCGGGCAATATGAAGCTTGAGACTATGTCGAGCCATCGGGCTTACCTTTCTTCCTCATTGGTGGGAGCAGCCCGGTTGGCTTCTCCCTTCACCCCACTGCCGACACCGCTCGAAGTGTTAAATCGGGCCTCCTCAACCGCCTGCCGAATCAGTGGTTTTACCTCTGCCACCAGCTGCGATACCCGAGCACGGGTCAACCCCATATCGCGCGCCACCTGCGCCTGCTTGAGCTTGTCGGTTGCGAGAAGGCGCGTCATCACCTCACGATGCTGAGGATCCAAACCAGCGATGACGCCGCGCATGACCTTGAGCTCACGGGCACGCTGAGCACTATCTTCACGCTCGATAACCTGATCCTCGGCGCTCATACCCGGTGAAGCAGGGTCAAGATCGATGTCGAGCATCTGCTCATACGAAAACGGCTTGTTATTCGGGACGCGGCATCCACGTCGAGGAGCGCACCCAGCCCCGCACGTGCATTTCTTTTTACCCTTGCCGCGATCGGCGCGAACCGCCTGATGCGTGGCCGCTTCTTCTGCGTTCCACAACTCGTCGAGAATCTTCTGCGGTGTGCGGGGCTTGACCTGATCAAGCGGAACACCAGTAGCTGCGGCGCGTTGCTGCCGGTCGGTAGCGATCATGAGAGCGAACTCGCCAGGGTCAATGTCGAAAGTGTCAGTGATGGACTCGTTCTTGTTGTTGTCTGCTTCGTGCTTGAAGGTGACCTTCATCGAAGGATCTCCATTTCTCCGGGAATCCCGGTGATTTGGAGACCTGATCTGTTTGGCTCAGATCACTGGTAAGAACTGCTAGGAAGACGACAAAGGCGAGCCACCCCACCCAGCCCTCAGCAAAGAGGGGTTGGGTGAGGTGACCCGCCGAGCGCTCCCAGAGCAGGTCTCACTAGTGAATAAAGTTGTCTACAACCACAGCCAGCACTCGCCGTGGAGATCGCCCACCCGCCAGATGGGCACCCGGACACCAAGCCCGGACTCAAGGACGAACAGTCGCGTTGGCCACCGCAAGCACCTCGCCCTCACCCGTACGGTCATGACAGACGTCAAAACCGGACGGGGTAACGCGCGGCTACTTGCCGCGCTTAGACGGCTTGGCCTGCGCCAACGCCGACGCGGCAACAGACTTCGAGTCCTTGCCATAACGGCCATCGGTCAGAATCTTCGACGCCTTGGACGCCACCTTCGCCGACGTCTGCTTACGGTTCCTTCCCATGTGCTTCACCTCCTCACAGATTCGGGCCAATAATTCTTCGCAACCGC
The DNA here is from genome assembly GCF_019380255.1 of Schaalia turicensis. NCBI lineage: Bacteria > Bacillati > Actinomycetota > Actinomycetes > Actinomycetales > Actinomycetaceae > Schaalia > Schaalia turicensis. Next base: position 1,220,334 of record NZ_CP048928.1, on the reverse strand, counting down.
GAGATAATTTCGGTAGAATTAGTGAGAGTTGTTGTTCTACTCAGTTAGCTCGCTGCCACTGCCAATGACGTTACGGAGCCACTTGAGACGAACTGAGACACGATTTGAGACAGGGCTAAGACGAGGAGGTACTGGTGGAGTTCAAAGACTTCTTTAAGCTGCTGAGCTCGAACCTTGACCTTGGCTCCAACCGGGAAGAACGGATGCGTAACCTGTTGTCTCTGGTGTGTGAGGCAGACCCAGGTTTTGAAGGCACTGAGGATGATCCGGTGATGGCCCCTCCGGCTGCGTCGTTGAACCACATCGCCTCCGGCAACAGGCCCTTCAACTCAGATATTGCAGAGCCGATCTTGCGCCACAATTTCGAGCCCTATGGACTTGTTGCGACGTTGCAGGAGCGTAGCCAGCCCCAGCTGGAACGCATGGCGGAAGCAATCCGCCCCTTTGAACCGTCAATCGCGTGGGATCGTGTCCCTGAATGGTGTGCTGATTACTTCACGCGAGTCTTAACTGCGGCGACAACGAACCAGCAACTGGTGGAGGATGCGCGAGAAAAAGTTCGGCGTATCCAAACGGTCGCAGCGCACAAGCGTTTGGGGCCTGCTTTGCAGATGGAAGCTGGGTCGACCTGCCCAGCCTTGAACTGCTTGAATCAGCTTCTTCAGGTCAATGATCAAGGCGTGGCAGTCCCGAGCTTTGAGGTGACCGTCATCGACCCCGCAAACGATCCGCGAAATCCTGCGAATCTGATCGCGCTGTGTCCCCATCATCATGCGATGCACACGGGCGCTAATCCACAAGCTGTCCAAAAGCTCAAGGCAATAAAGGATCGACTCGTTTCGCAGTTCAAATCTCGCCTGGCCATGTCTCCACAAGGCATGGAGCAGTGGATACGGCAAGTGTTGGAGAAGATGGGCGGCGCTGGACAAGGCGATTTGCATCAACCGATCACAGAACCACTGGCGGTCGAAACAAAAATCCCAGATGATGTCATATTGCAGCAGGCTGTATTGGCGCACGTCGCTGCGTGGTACGTCTTCATCGAATCGACGTTGAAACAGCTTGACTACAACGACGGCTGGGATTTCGACGAAGTCCGGCACTCGATCAACTCTCAATACCGCAGACTCAAACGCCTTGGAATACCCCAGGACGACGTTTTCACTCAGCTTTCGCAATGGTTGCACACCACCACTGGTGGCAAACTCGTCGCGTGTCAGGCAGTGGTGTCCTACTTCATCCAAAAATGTGACGTGTTCGAAGCACCGTATCCGCCTGTCACCAGTGGGAAGGAGCCTCAGTATGCGCTTTCCTAACAAGCTCTACCCGTTTTCGGAATCCACGCTCGCACTGTTCGCGCCAATTCTGACCATCCTCGAAGCCGAACCCGTCAGCATCAGCGAGCTTCGCGTGCGGCTCGATAATCCTGCGATCGAGGACCTTCTTGATGCGCTCACTGCCTTGTTTGCTCTCAAACAGATCAACGTCGACTCCACGACAGGGGTGATTGTCCGTGCTCGTTAGCGTCTGGTCAGACAAGTTCCGCAATAACGGTCAGGTTCGTCCACCGATCATGTTCCATCCTGGATTGAACACGGTGCGTGGCGGGCAAAGCGCCCAAAACTCGATCGGTAAGTCCACCTTGCTGTTCATCGTGGACTACGCGTTCGGCGGCTCAACATTCGCAACATCCAAAGCCGTCAGCGCGAAAGCTGAAGGTGCTCACACTATCTACTTCACCTTCTGCTTCAACGACGTTGACTATTACTTCTCGCGCACCACTAACGTTCCAGGGTTCGTCCAAACCTATGAGGATCCCGAATACAAGAACCCCGCTGAGCGGTGGGAGTTCGATGAGTACGTAGGCTGGCTCAAACGCCAATACGGATTGTCAGGCATGGATGCTTCCTTCCGGCAGATCGTGACAAGATTTGCCCGCATCCAGGAAAAAGCACTGAGCAACGTTGAGACCCCATTACAAGGCCCCGGCCGTGAACCAGTAGCCACTGGGCTGGCTGTGATGCGCCAGCTTTTCGGTGTCTATGACTACCTCAAAGAACTCGAACAAGCTCTCACCACGGCAACGGAAAATCTCAAGGCCGTGCAACGAACCCAAAAGATTGGTGTGTTCCAAGCACAAAAACTGCGGTTAAAGAGGGATTACACGCAGGCGGTCAAGCACGTTCACCAACTCGAATCAGAACTCGACGCACACATCAAAGGCGCCGATCAAGCAATGCTTGAACTCGACGTCGAGCACTCCGACCAGGCTGCAACGATCAAGAGCCATCTGCACGGGCTGCGAATTGCACGCGGCAGACTGAAAGCAAAAATTCAGCGCCTCACGCAGTCCCTAAACGAAGATTTCCCCGCCATCACTGATCCTGACCTCGCACAACTACACGTATTCTTCCCCGACGCGGACCTCGAACGAATCGAAGACGTCCAGCGCTTCCACCGAACTATCACCGAGATCGTCTCCGACGAAGTAGAAGACCAGATCACCGCCTACCAGCAAGAACTGGGCTCGCTGACCACATTCATTGGGGAAGCTGAACAACAGCTCCGAGATCTGAATGTGCCCATCCACGTCTCGGAGAAAGAACTGCGCCGCAACGCCGAAATCGGCGGGCAGCTTGCCCTGGTCAAGGAACAAGTAGAAGCCTGGGAAGCAACCCAAGACCTCAAATCAGAAAAGAAAGACGCTGAAGCCCGCCTGAATGACACCCGTAAGAGCTACGACCGTGAGATCGAAACGAAACTCAACGCTGAGATCGCACACCTCGACCGCTTCATTCATGAAGGCTCAGGCGACTGGTACCCGCCAGTGTTCACATTCTCCGACACCGGCAAGAGCTACACCTATGGCTCCGAAGTTGACGATGGAACTGGCACCACCGGAAAGAACCTGATCCTGTTCGACCTAGCCATGCTGGAGCTGACCGCGCTCCCATACGTGATCCACGATCACCCGCTGCACCAAAGCATCGAAGACGCAACCGTCGGCAGAATCCTCAAGCTCTACCAGCGCTTCACCAACAAGCAGATATTCATCGCCTTCGACAAAGACGAGCACTATGCAGAAGCGCCTGAGGTCAACACAATCGTCACTCAAACAGCAGTGATCGAACTAGGCAAAGAACACGAAGCGCTCTACGGATGGACATGGAACAAGAAGCCCAGCAACAGCGACGGATTGAAGGAAGGCGAACGATGAAGATCAGCTACAAGCCATTGTGGAAGCTCCTCATCGACAAAGGTATGAGGAAGCAAGACCTTCAAACCGCCGCCAAAATCAGCGCCGGCTCCATCGCCAAACTCGGCAAAGACGCCAACATCACCACCGATGTCCTGATCAAGATCTGCAACGCACTCGACTGCGATCTGTTCGACATTCTCGAAACCACCATGGAGGAAAACAAGTGAGCAATCTAGGTGCGTTTATCTGGTCGATCGCAGACGTGCTGCGCGGTCCATACAAGCCACACCAGTACGGGGATGTGATCTTGCCGATGACGATCCTGCGACGCTTGGACTGCATGCTCGCAGACTGCCATGACGAGATTCTCAAGCTCGCATCCACCACTTCCAACCCGGATCTGTTGACGGTCAAGGTGCGCAACCAACTCGAGCTGGAGTTCTACAACACGACTGCCTGGACGCTGCCCACTTTGCTCGGTGACTCCGACGGTCTGGCGAAGAACCTCATCCAGTACATCTCCGGTTTCTCCAAGAACATCGACGTTTTCGCACGGTTCAAATTTGAAGACCAGATTCGCACCATGGATGAGAAGAACCTGCTCTACATCGTCGTGGAGAAGTTCACCAAGGTCGACTTGCATCCCGACCACGTCACCAACGCCGAGATGGGTGACATGTATGAATACCTGATCCGAACCTTCAACGAAACCTCGAATGAGTCCCCAGGTGAGCACTTCACCCCTCGCGACGCCATCCGCTTGCTGGTCGATCTCGTTTTCGCAGGGGATGACGAAGCGCTGACCACGCCGGGAGCGATTCGGTCGATCTACGATCCGACCGTCGGCACCGGTGGCATGTTGTCGATCGCCGAAGAGCATCTGATCGGTACCCCCGGGCACCCCGGCATGAACCCGGACGCTCAGTTGCGTCTGTATGGGCAGGAGTGGAACGACCAGTCATACGCCATCTGCAAGTCAGACATGCTGATGAAAGGTCAAGACGCCTCCAACATTCGCCTGGGCGACACGCTGGCTGACGACAAGTTCGCTGGAGAAACCTTCGACTACTGCATGTCGAATCCGCCGTATGGAACAGATTGGAAAGCATCCCAAGCAGCAGTAAAAGCCGAAGTGAAACAGCTCGGCGAAAGATCGCGTTTTCATGCTGGACTTCCTGCGGTCTCCGACGGGCAGATGCTGTTCTTGCAGCACGTCGCTGCGAAAATGCGACCCGCCTCCCAAGGCGGCGGTAGGGCGGGCATCGTCCTCAACGGGTCACCCTTGTTCAACGCTGGAGCAGGATCCGGGCCGTCGAACATCCGCAAATATCTGCTTGAGTCAGACCTCGTCGATGCCATCGTGGCGTTGCCAACCGACATGTTCTACAACACCGGGATCGCCACCTACATCTGGGTGCTCGACAACAACAAGCCCGAAAACCGCCAGGGCACCGTCCAGCTTATCGATGCCACCAGTTTCTACACGAAGATGCGCAAAAAGCTCGGCGATAAAGGACGCGAACTCTCCCAAACCGACCGAGACACCGTGCTCAACCTCTACACCGACCACGTCGACACCCTTTATTCCAAGATCCTGCCTATCGAGGAGTTTGCCTACTGGCAGATCACCGTGGAACGACCCGCCCGCGACGACAACGGCGAGATCATCACCAACGCGCGCGGCAAACAGAAACCAGACAGCGCCCTGCGCGACACCGAACGAGTACCCTTCACCTACGGCGGCAACACTGCAGGAGACAAGAACCGCGCCGCCACCATCAAGAAGTACTTCGACACCGAAGTCAAACCATACGTTCCCGATGCTTGGGTGGACACGAAGAAAACCAAGATCGGCTACGAAATTCCCTTCACCCGCCACTTCTACCGCTACACCCCGCCACGACCCCTCGACGAGATCGACGCCGAACTTCAAGCCGTCTCCCGCGACATCATCACACTCCTCACCGAGGTGACAGAATGACTGTCGTCTCAACCAGATTGAAGAATGTAGCTTCGGTGACTCTGGGAAAGATGCTTCAGAGTCAGCAGAAGCAGCCTACGGACATCTTGCTTCCATACGCTAGAGCCGCATCTATCGGTCAAAGCGGCGTTCTGCTGGAAGATTCCATCAGCGAGATGTGGTTCTCGCCTGACGAAGTCGATGCGCTCACTCTGCAAAAGGACGATCTCCTCGTTGTCGAGGGGGGTGATGTCGGTCGCTCTATTATTCTCCCGCGTGATTACAAGGGTTGGGGTTTCCAGAACTCTGTAAATCGAGTGCGTGTGATGCCTGACATCATCTCTGCAAAGTATCTCTACTACGACTTGTCTCGTTTGAAGGACTCGGGGTATCTCCTTTCTGAATGCAATGCGGTGTCATTTGCTCATCTCACTGCGGAGAAGCTCTCGAACCTTCATATCTCATTCCCTCCCATAGATCAGCAGAATCGGATCGTTCGCTACTTGGACGAGCACACAGCCAAGATCGATCAGCTTGTTGAGAAGCAGCATCAGCTCATTGCGCTCGCGGAATCTCGGCTAAGGATTAAGGCGGAGCGTCTGGCTTGGGGACTGGGGCGGTCGGATCGCGGAACGAAGAGCCCTATCGTTGAGCCGCCTTCAGGCTGGGTATCGATAAAGAACAAGGCTCTGCTGAAACACGTTGATGTTAGGAGCGTAACGGGCGAGGAGGAACTTCTCTCCGTGAGTCACATCACTGGTGTGACGCCTCGAACAATGAAGAACGTCAACATGTTCGAGGCTGAATCGAACGTTGGCTACAAGCTCGTGGAACCCGGCCAACTTGCCATCAACACGATGTGGGCCTGGATGGGAGCACTGGGCGTTTCTGAGTACAGCGGAATCGTGAGCCCTTCGTACGACGTGTACCAGTTCCGAGACAACGACCAGGTTGAGGGCAAATATTTCGACTTGGCATACCGAACCCAGACGTACGTCGATCTTATGCGGGCAAACTCCCGAGGCATCTGGTCATCTCGACTCCGGCTGTACCCAGAGGTATTTCTCTCCCTTCCCATGGTTGTTCCTCCGCTCCTAGAGCAGAAAAGGATCGCCGCACACTATGAGGAAGCACGCGCTGATGCGGAAAAACTTGTGATAACAACACAGCGGGCAATCGATCTTGCACTTGAGCGGCGGTCTGTGTTGGTAACGGCGGCAGTCACTGGGCAGATCCAGGTGTAAGGAGGCAGAAGATCATGGGTATTGAACACGAGAAGGCGTTCGAGGACGAGATCTGTGCGTACCTCGGCTCCCACGGCTGGCTGTACGACGGTACTGGAGACGCGCACGGCTATGATAAGGATCTGGCCATGTATCCGGCGGATGTGCTGGCCTGGCTGGAAGAGACCCAGCCGCAGGAGCTGGCAAAGGTCGTCGATCCGGCTGCCAGCGCGACCAAGCAACAGGAGCAGCGAAATTTATTATTGCAGCGTCTGGCTGCCGAGTTGGATCGCCCACTGGAGGTGGGTGGCGGCACGTTGGCGGTGCTGCGGCGCGGGTTCAGGAAGACTCCTGCGAAGTTCGAGATGTGTGCGTTCCGCCCGGCCACCACGTTGAATCCGGAGTCGTGGGCGGCCTACCGTGCCAACCGTCTGCGGGTAGTGCGTCAGGTGCACTATTCGCGTACGAAGCCACAGGATTCGATCGACTTGGTGTTGTTCGTCAATGGGCTGGCGGTAGCGACGCTAGAGTTGAAGACCGACGATCAGCAGAGCGTCGATGATGCGGTGCGCCAGTACAAGCAGGACCGCCAGCCCAAGGGCGAGAAGCTGCTGGGGTTCGGCAACCGGTGCCTGGTGCATTTTGCGGTCTCCACCGACGAGGTCCGGATGACCACCAAGCTCGCGGGCTCATCCACGGGCTTCTTGCCATTCAACCTTGGCCGTGATGGTGGTGCCGGAAACCCGGTGAACCCGAACGGCGCGGCGACTTCGTACTTGTGGGAACGAGTGCTGCAGCGCGATGCCTGGTTGGCGATCCTGGGCAGCTTCATGCACTCGAGCGTCGAGACGTCCTTCGACCCGATCACCGGGGAGAAGAATACGTCGACGAAACTGTTGTTCCCGCGTTTCCATCAATGGGAGTTGGTCACGAGCTTGCTGGCAGCTGCACGTGAGGAGGGTCCTGGGCATCGTTATTTGGTTCAGCATTCTGCTGGTTCGGGTAAGACGAACTCGATCGCGTGGTTGACTCACGGGTTGGCGAAACTTCACGATGATCACAACCAGAAGGTGTTCAATACGGTGGTGGTGGTCACGGATCGTACCGTGTTGGATGATCAGCTCCAGCAGGCGATCACTGGGATTGAGGGCACGCGCGGAACAGTTGCGTCGATCAATGTTGATGAGGTGCGTAAGGCTGGCGAGTCCTCGAAGTCTGCACTGCTTGCGGATGCGTTGTTGTCGAATAAACAGATCGTGATCGTGACGATGCAGACGTTCCCGTTTGTGCTTTCCGCGATCGCGGATACGGCCGGATTAGCTGGCAGAAATTTTGCGATTATCGCCGATGAGGCGCATTCTTCACAGACGGGAAGGGTGTCGCAGAAGCTGCGGGCTGTGCTCACGGCTTCAGAAGCAGCCGAAGTCGAAGAAGGCGCCGAGGTGTCCACGGAGGATATGTTGGCTGCGGAGATGACTGCTCGGGCTCACACTGAGAACTTGTCCTTCTTTGCGTTCACTGCCACACCGAAGGCGAAAACGTTAGAGCTGTTCGGCCGTAAGGATGCTGACGGAATCCCGCAGGCGTTCCATGTATATACGATGCAGCAGGCCATCGAGGAACGCTTCATTCTTGATGTTTTGCGGAACTACACCACGTATGACACCGCCTTCCAGGTTGCTCAGAAGGATTGGGACACGAACGAAGATGACATGCTCGTCGATGAGACTACGGCGACGAAGGGCTTGATGCGGTGGGTGTCGTTACATCCGACGAATATTGCCCAGAAGGTGCAGATCATCATCGAGCATTTCCGTGCCAACGCTGCCCATCTCCTTGATGGGCATGCCAAAGCGATGGTGGTTACCTCCTCACGCCCGGCGGCGATCAAGTACAAGGAGGCGATGGACGCCTACATTGCTAAACGTGATTATCCGATGGCGACGTTGGTTGCTTTCTCAGGCTCGGTCAGAGAAACGCAAGTGCCGGGCGTGGCCTTCTCCCACACCGAACCGCCCTACACGGAGATCTCTCTGAACCAAGGGCTGCGTGGGCGGAGTCTACCCAATGCGTTTGCCACCGACGAGTACGATGTGTTGATCGTGGCCAACAAGTATCAGACTGGTTTCGACCAGCCACTGCTGTCAGCGATGTATGTGGATAAACGTCTTTCAGGCATCACCGCTGTGCAAACCTTGTCTCGGTTGAATCGGATGTTCCGCTCAGGTGATATCGAAAAAGTCGCCACCTACGTACTCGACTTCGTCAATGATCCCGAGGAGATCCGGCAATCCTTCCTGCCGTACTATCGCACCGCCGAGATCACCCAACCCACCGACCCTGACATCATCCACGACCTGCGCTACAAGCTCGACAACGCGGGCATCTATCTTCCCGAAGAAGTCGATGACTTCGCGCAGGCGTTCCTGACTCAAGGAGCAACCCACGGTAAGCACACTGGGCCTTTGAAGGCAGCAGCCGATCGGTTCAACGATCGTTACCGTCTTGCCATCCAAGCCCACGACAAAACCCAAGTCGACGAGCTAGACCTGTTTAAGAAGGACGTCGCTTCCTACGTGCGAACCTATGACTTCCTGTCCCAGATCGTTGACTACCAAGACACCATCTTGGAAAAACTCGCACTCTTCCTGCGCCTGTTACTTCCACGCCTGACGGGCAAGAAAAGCGTTGAAGAACTCGATTTCTCCACGATGGAACTGACCCTCATCAAGAACGCACGATCTGGAGACGTCTCCATTGCCTTGGGCGAGGAGAAGAAACTCAAACCCATGGGCGTTGGTGCGGGCATGGTGCACGACCCGAACATGGTCAAGATGCAAGAAGTCATCGACAAAATCAACAAACTATTCGAAGGCGTTGACTTCAGCCCCAACGCCGTTGACAGTTGGGTCCAAGGCGTCGTCACGATCCTCGTTGACCAAGAAGGCATCCGCCAACAAGCCTACGCCAACACCTGCGAACAGTTCCGCGAATCACGCGACCTCGAACGGGCAGTTGAAGACGCAGTAGTCAGCCACCAAGAAGACCAATCCAAGATTATGGACTACTTCTTCTCCAGCGCCGCCAACCGTGAACAAATCATCCGCGAGATCAGCGACCTCGTCTACTACCGCATCAACGATGCACAAGATGACCTGGAAGTGAAAAATGCCCCAGACAGCGAGGAGCCTGAGGATGACTGATGTTCATTCGCTCTTCCGTCGATTCGAAGCGAACCTGCGCATGTCACCGTCGACGGTGGAATCAGTGAGGCTTCGATACCGTACAATCACTCGAAGACTCAATATGGACTTCTGGGGCATCAACTCCGATACCCAACACTCGCGGTATGCAGGGTCCTACGGGCGAGGAACCGCCATCTCCACCAGCGACATCGACATACTCGTCGAACTACCAAGCGACGTCTACGAAACGTATTGGATGCAGACGCTGCTTGGGAGCAATGGGCCTTCACGCTTACTCCAGCGAGTGAAAGAAAGCCTCCAGCAAACGTACCCGACAACGAAATTACGCGGCGACGGCCAAGTCATCGTCGTTGGGTTCAGTGATGGCGTGAAGTTCGAAGTTGTTCCAGTCTTCTCTGATGGCTACCAAACTCTTGCCTACCCCGATACTCACAATGGCGGTAGCTGGCAGCACATGAAGCCAGAACTTGAATCACGCGCCTTTGCTGAGCTTTCCAGCGCGAAACCAGGAGGATTGAAAAAGTTCTGCAGAATGCTACGCGCTTGGAATATCAAAAGCGATCTACAGCTTCCTGGACAAGCCATTGACGCGATGGCCTATGAATATTGGTTAACCAGCGAGAACGCCGACAAGGATCCTTTCCTGTATTTTGATTGGCACACACGTGATTTCTTTGCCTACTGGGTCAGCGAATTCAACCGGAACGGTTGGATCGAAGCTCCTGGTAGTCGCAGGCGCATAGACGTGCGTTTCAATAGAACCGAGCTCGAACTCCTCAAAATCTATGCGGATGCCAGTCGCAGCGCTGCCCGCACCGATAATCCTGACGCAGTATCAACGTGGAGACTGATCTATGGTGACAAATTCCCAGAGTCCTGAACGTGACCGCCTTTATTCCCAGATTGAACACGAGTACGGCAGTGTGGTCTATTCCCACGCTACTCAGGAAGAACAGCGCAGCCGACTAGCCAGAAGTGAGCAAATCATCAAGATCATTCAGATCACACTGTCTGCGATGTCAGCTGCTGGACTGGTGGGCTTCTTCTTCACTCAACAAATATGGATCAACGCCATCACAGCAGTCTCTACCTTCATCCTGCTCTTTGTTAACTCGTATAGCTTCCGCCTCGAGATTGGCGCGAAGATCGCACGGCATCGCAAAGCGGGCGATCAGCTATGGCTGCTGGTACGCAAATACCAGTCATTACTCGTTGATTTCAACGACCTCGATACGTCTACGATTCGTGAACGCCGCAACGCCCTGATAGATGAAACTGCAGAGATCTACAGCAGTATCGACCGCACCGATAACAAGAGTTTCAAGGAAGCCCAGAAGCGCCTGAAAGAAGATGGACTCAAAGAGTTCACCCGAGACGAGCTGAACAAGCTGCTCCCAGAAGGACTACAGAAATAACCCCCTCGCCAGATACCCGCTAACGCAAGCCCACCGGCAGGCCCCCTCAGCCGGAAATGCGCGCCAACCCAACGAACGCAACAGCCACAAGCGCCAGATCGCCGAGACTCCAGCACGGCAGCAAACAGCCCTAAACGCGATAAAACCACTGGTCAAAAGGGGTTCAGGAACTCACGCGGCTTTTATCATTTTCGACGTCTAAGTATCTGATAACCCCCGGTTTTCGTTGAGGATCGGGGGTTTTTGTTGCTATCGCGCCGTTTGTGGTGGGGTGGTGTGGGGGAGAGTGAAAGCCGTTTAGAGCCGTTTAGGTGCCTGAAATTGGTATCATCTTGGTATCAAGCCCGCCTGATACCAAGAGCCACTGAAATTGATACCAGGCACAACCAACGGAGCTGAAATGCCGCATTTACCGCGTGGAATCGAGAAATACTGAGGAAAATACCGCGTCCGCTTCAGTTTTGAGGGCAAACGGTACCTAATCGGCTCATATTCCAACCTGAAGGACGCCCAAAACGCGATGGCGATTGCGAAATCAGAGATGATTCGTGGGGTGTATATCACACCCGCTGATCGTCGTAAGCGTCGGAAGGAAGCTGAGGAAGCCGAACGCGCGGAAGCTGGGGGAGAGTTTTAAGTTCTAGTCATTTTCTTGCTTCTATCCTCTTTTTATTTGCTAACACTTTGCTAGTGTGGTATTAAGGAGGTGTAGGAAGGAGGTGAAGGAAACGGATTTCGTAGGAATTACTGGCAATCCTCGTCGGGATCGCTGAAATCATCAAGGCAAGCGCCAAGATGGTCAAAGCATCGAAGAACAACCGCAAATAAGACCGATGGCCCGGAGATGCCACTAACAACTCCGGGTCACCGGCCCTACGAAAAATTCCACCACACAACATGAACAACATCAAGGACATCCTGATCTCGCTCGCTCTCGCATGCGTCATCGTCTGGCTTGCCGTTGAAGGGTATGCGGTCTACGCAGCAATCGCAGGCACGTTGCTTGTCGTCGCATGGGTCATCTACCTGATTGCATTCATCATGGGAAGGAACAAGAAATGACAGACCAGACACCCGTCTACCTGTCTCGCTCTGACCTTGCCCGCCGTATTGGCGTACAAGTAGGCACTCTAGGGCGCTACACGCTTCCAGAGCCCGACGTGTACATCGGACTCGAAGGCAGGCGCACAATGGGCTGGAAAGTAGAAACAATCGACGAGTGGAACGCTCGTCGCCCAGGACGCGGCAACTGGTCAAAGACAACCAATTGATGGCAGATACGCAAAAACCGCCCTCACTTTCCCGTGCGGATTGTGAGGGGCACTGACGACAGGCCGCGGGAAGTGGTGAATTCATCAATCCATCGGGAATAGCTCGGTCTGCTGGTCTGCCAAGTGTGTCCTCTCCGTACAAGGCCCGTCGGCCATAATGAACCCACTGAACCCCAGTGGTCAGGGAAAACTTGGGTATAAGAAAACCCCGGCACCACTAACGGGTGACAGGGGTTGGGAGTAGCTTGTGAGCTTCTGGTCGCTCAGGCTTCTTCTAACCTTGGCATGAAGAAACCCCGGAGCCTCAGTGGCTTCGGGGTTCTCTCTGTGTGTTGAAGGTGTTGGTGCTGTTAGCGCTTGGGCTTCTACAGCTTATTCAGCCGTTCTTCGTAGATCGCGTTGCACTCTCCGAGGGTGCCTGTGCGGATCTCGGTGTGCTCCCAGATCTCCAGGATGTGGTCGCGCGCCTCGGTCATGGTGAGTCCGCGGATCCCGAGTTCGTCCATGTAGTGCTGGAGCTCATCATCGCGCGTGCTGAGGCTGATCCAGTCCGGGTCGATGTAGGTGACGGGGTCTCCGTACCAGGCGAGCATGGCGACGACCTTGCCATCGCGGATCAGGTCGACCCATGAGACTGGCGTCTCGTCGACGAGGAAGAGCATGCATGGGTAGCGGCCCTCCGGGAGGGACGATTCGCCGGCGGGACTTGCCGCAGCGGCAGAATGCCACTCGCCGTCGATCCAGCCGGATTCTTCGACGAGCCTGTTCAGCTCCTCATTCGAGAGTGGCTTCTTCTTCTGCGGTTCCATGGCGTTGTTCTACTCTTTTTCCTCGAGAATCGTAGCAAAGACGTGAATCTGGCCTGCCATTTCATCGTTTTGCACGTGATCGATTCTGTATTTCAGGCCGCGGTGGAGAATGATTTCGCGCTCAGATGCACCGTATTGACCAATCCGCATCGGATTGACCGCCCGAGTTCCTTGGGGAACGCTGAAATGAATCTGCACCGGCTTGTGGTCGTAAACGGCTTTCTGCCCGACTGATGTCGATGTGTATTGGTGCTGCGTCTGAATAGAGCCCTCAAGCTTCTTCTAGCCTCGGCAGGAAGAACTTATACCAGTATGGTTGTTCTTCCCGCAGGATCTGAATCTGCTCTGGAGTGAACTTTTGCGGGTAGTCCGTCCACAGGTTCAACACTGTCTTCTTATCGAACGTGACATACAGGGAACCTATCTCAAAAGACCCATCTTCACAGACGCGCCCTACAGTCCACACATGAGGATCAGCAACTTCAGGATCGTCGATGACAAACTCATCATTTAACAGCACCTAGCGACCCCTTTCGTTGCGCTGTTTCCACAGTGTTAAGGTAGCCCACCAGTTCAGCGTCTCCGTCACTGAGTGCAAGTGTGGTGATTTCCGCGATTGTCGAGTCAGCCTCGTACCTAAAACCTCGGAAACTATGTGACATTTTACAGGCGAAACGCTCTCGCAGTTCTGCTTTTGTGAGCTCATGCCAGCCGTTTTGATCTGGATAGGGGCTTTGTAGCTCCAAATATTCGTATCTGCTTCCTGTATTTCTGATTAGAGCAGCATGTCTACCAGTTACGAGGATGTACTTTTTGCCGGTTTCCACATGATCAAGTAGCTTCCCAACAGCCTTGAGATCATTGAATTGCCGTTCTGAATAGGATTCGACTCCAGTACTCGTCAGGATTTTACGGATCCTGATGCCATAAACTGACCACACTCCTCAAAGAGGCAGGCTTTACTTCACGCCAAGGCAAAGGCGATCACGAAATATGGTCAAACGGGTCTTTCAGCGTTTCCATCACCCAAACCCGCGAAATCTCCCCGGGCCTGACCCGCAAAGCGTTCAAAACGATCGAAGCAAGCAAAAGGAACACAAAATGAACACGATAACCATCACCGCCCGCCACTGGAGCGGTGGCTGGGAACTGTGGAACGGGGACGACATCTGGACACAAGTGCGCACTCTTCCCAAAGCCCGCCAGCAAGTAATCGACTACCTCGACACGATGGAAGAAAACGTCGATCACTCCACCTGGAACATCACTATCGTCCCTGAGATAGAGCAATCCGCCCAAGTAAAACAATCCATCGAAGCATCTAAAACAGCTGAAGAATCCGCCAAAGTAGCCTCCGTAGCGTCCCGAAAAGCAATACGAGCGCTGAAAGACGCCAACTATTCTCTGGCAGATATTAGCTACATTATGGGCTTGTCTCGCTCTCGCGTCTGCCAACTCGCCAACTCCTAACATCCGCCCCTCGCAAGTCCGTATCCGGCCTGCTACCTGTCAACAGGGCGGGCAGGTAACCCCAACGCGACTACCTGCCCGCCGTTGTCTTGGTGGTATTAGAACGGTGGGGTGGCGCGGGTAAGGTTTCGCTTCTTTGGCCAGATAAAGTTTGCCCTCAGCGCTGCGAGATTGTCCCTCTTCGGTGCTTTGCCTCTTTTATGTGCGTTTCGCTCAGCAAAGTATCTGACAGAGTGTCATAATAATTGTGTATATGGCATTCGTTCGTTGATCCACGTCAAAGGTCATTGAAGTATGAGCGCAGTAAACCAGAATTCTGAAGTAGCACCCACGCGCCGTGACTGGATGGCTCTAGCAGTTCTCTCCATCGGTCTGGGGCTCATTGTCCTTGACGGCACAATCGTCGGAGTTGCTCTCCCTGTCATTATTGGGGACTTGCAGCTGAATATCACCGACGCGCAATGGGTAAACAGTCTCTATGCAGTCCTGCTCGCAGCGCTTCTGCTTTCGACGGGCAACTTGGCTGATAGGTGGGGGCGTAAAAAAGTATTCCTGATCGGTATCGTCGTGTTCGTAGCGGGGAGTCTCTTAGCTGCCCAATCCGAAACCGCGGGGGTTCTGATCTCGTCGCGCGCGATCCAAGCATTGGGGGCGGCTTTCATCATGCCCTCGACGCTTTCAACGGTAAACGCGGTATTCCGTGGTCGATATAGGGCGGCGGCATTCGGTGTCTGGGGTGCCGTTATTTCCGGCGCTGCCGCAGTTGGGCCACTTGCGGGTGGAGCGCTGACTCAGTGGGCCTCGTGGCCGTGGATCTTCCTGGTCAACCTTCCGATTGGCGCGCTGGTATTCGTCGCCGCGCTGTTTACCGTGCCGAATACTCGGGGGAAGAGTGGGCGTCCCGGCATCGATGTTGATGGAGCCATGCTCAGCGCGATTGGCTTCGGAGCTCTTGTCTTCGCCGTTATCGAGGGCCCTGACCTTGGGTGGTGGACTCCGAAGGGTGAATTCAGCATCTTTGGGCGGGATTGGCCGACAACTGCTGCGCTTTCTCCCGTCCCCGTTGCCTTGGGAGTCGCAGTGATTGCGCTGGCTCTCTTCGTGATGTGGGAACGCCATCGTGAGAAGGTTCAGCGCACAGCTCTTCTTCGCCTGGACCTCTTCCTTCTGCCGACCTTTGCGTGGGGGAACGTGACTGCCGGAATGGTTGCAGTGGGAGAATTCGCGATCATTTTTGTTCTTCCCCTGTATCTCATCAACGCACTTGGCTTGGACATCATGGGCGCGGGGCTCGTCCTTGCGGCGATGGCAGTTGGTGCGTTCTTGTCGGGTGCGTCTGCGCGACATCTTGCGGCGAGGTTCGGCGCTCCGGCGACAGTATTGATCGGACTGGCTCTGGAAGTGGTAGGCATTCTGGTTCTCGCACTTCTTGTGAGCCCGACGACCCCGGGATGGGGGATTGGCCTGCCTCTGACCGTCTATGGTCTTGGACTCGGTCTTGCATCAGCGCAGTTGACGGGCACGGTACTTCGGGATATTCCTGTTCAATTCTCCGGTCAAGGATCGGCGACACAGAGTACGGTCAGGCAGATTGGTTCGGCTTTGGGAACTGCTGTTGCGGGGGCCATGCTCTCCGTTTCGCTCTCGATGGCTCTTCCTCAAGCGCTTGAAGACGCCGGACTGACAGGGGAGGCATTCGATTCCATTGCCGAGGCAACGCGCTCGTCCGCCGGCGTCATGATCGCGCAACTGCGAGCTCAAGGCGATCACAGCGCCCTTGGTGATCAAACTGCTCTCACCGTGGAAGCACTGACGAGGGGCTTTAGCGATGCCACAAGCTGGGCGCTCCTAGCCGCGAGCCTCTTCCTTGTCCTCGGCCTCGTCGGTGTACTACGCATACGCCGTGCGTCCATGATTTCTTCTGGCGATTAAGTAGGGCGAGGCAGACGGATTGAGTGGATCTCCTTCTGGGAAATGGCGCGCCCAGCGGATACTCCTCGCGATAATTTCTGTATGCCTGAGATGAAGACCCCAGATCTTTCACTGGCGAAAGCTGCAGTGTCGGGGTTATGTATGTGAGAGCCTAGGGATCCTCGAGTTTGCGCACGACTGCCGAATGACTGGTCTGTGGATCACTCCTTGGAAACTTCGAAGGTGGAGTCGCCCTCGATTAGTGGAGTTGCGCGCATTTAAGCCATAAACCTGGTCTCGATAGGGACATTGACGCGGGTCTGTCGTAAACTAGGCGAGTTGTCATGCGCCCGAATTGGGTGCTCCCGCAAATTTGAAACGTTTTGGAGTGCACGCACGTGAAGAGCACCGTTGAGACTCTCGAACCCACCAAGGTTCGCCTGACCGTTGAGGTTCCCTACGAGGAACTGTCCGATGAGATGAACAAGGCCTACAAGGATATCTCCCAGCAGGTCTCCATCCCCGGTTTCCGTAAGGGCCACGTGCCACCTCGCATCATCGACCAGCGTTTCGGTCGCGCAGCCGTCATCGAACAGGTCGTCAACGAGGTCCTGCCGGGTCACTACTCGGATGCAGTCGCAGAGCATTCGCTCCGCCCGATGCAACAGCCACAGGTCGAGGTCACCGAGATCCCGAACACCACCGGCGAACAGGGGGGACAGCTGATCTTCACCGCTGAGGTCCCGGTTGTGCCGGACTTCGAGCTCCCCGAATTCGACGAGAAGACCGTTGTCACCGTCGACACCACCGAGGTCACCGACGAAGACGTCCAGAAGGAACTCGACGAGCTCCGCTCTCGCTTCGCAACTCTGAAGACCATCAACCGCAAGGCCAAGACCGGCGATTACGCAACCATCGACATGGTTGCCACCATCAACGGTGAAGAGGTCGACTCGGTCGCAGACGTGTCCTACGAAATCGGCTCGGGCAACATGCTCAATGGTCAGGACAAGGCTCTGCGTGGCACCAAGGCAGGCGACGAGGTTTCCTTCACGTCCACCCTCAAGGGCGGCGACCACGAAGGTGAAGAAGCAGACATCACCATCACCGTGAAGTCCATGAAGGCGCGCGAACTGCCGAAGGCGGACGACGACTTCGCTCAGATGGTTTCTGAATTCGACACCATCGACGAGCTCATGGAAGACCTGCGCACGCAGGCCGGCCAGTCAAAGACCTCGCAGCAGGCGCTACAGGCCCGCGACAACCTGATCACCGACCTCCTCGAACAGGTTGAGATTCTTCTTCCTGAAGAGGTCATCGAGCACGAGGTTTCGCGCCGCGTCTCCGAAGATGCCAAGCCGAAAGAAAAGAAGGAAGCGCGCGCGGCCGTCGAGCGCGAACTGCGTTCTGAACTCCTCTCCGAGGCAATCGCGAAGAAGTTCGATGTTCAGGTTTCCCAGCAGGAACTCATCGACTACGCGATCCAGATGTCGCAGAACCTCGGCATCGACATCAACCAGCTGTTCTCCTCCTCGCAGCAGATGGCAGCAGTTGTCGCAGACCTCGGACGTTCCAAGGCTATGATCGAGGCTCTGCGTCAGGTCACCGTCAAGGACACCGAAGGCACGGTCGTTGACCTCTCTGAGTTCTTCGGCGACGTTGCAAAGGAAGAAGCAGAAGCTGAAGAGGCAGAAGAGACCACTGAAGCCTGATTCAAGCATGCGCTAGCAACACACGCTAGTGAATGTGGCCGGTACTTTCGGGTACCGGCCACATTGCATGTGGGAGGCCTCATACTGCTATGAGCACTGCGCCTACAGCGAACAGAGGGGGATTGGCTGAGCCTTGTCCGCGTGAAACCGATAAGTTATACCCAGTGGGATCTGAAAGCGGATCTATTCGACCAAGGAGAATCCTCGTGAGCGACCAGGCTGTAATGGCAGGCGGCGGCGTGCAATCGCCGATGGGTCTGTCCGACTCCGTGTACCAGCGACTTCTTGCAGAACGCATCATTTGGCTGAACGGCGAGGTCCGTGATGAAAACGCCAACGCGATCTGCGCCCAGATGCTTCTGCTTGCCGCCGAAGATCCGGACCGCGACATCTACCTGTACATCAACAGCCCGGGTGGGTCGGTGACCGCAGGCATGGCAATTTACGACACTATGCAGTACGTCAAGCCTGATGTCGTCACTGTCGCAATGGGCTTGGCTGCTTCGATGGGTCAGTTCCTGCTGACCGCAGGCGCGCCGGGCAAGCGCTTCATCACCCCGCATACTCGCGTCCTGCTCCACCAGCCTCTTGGTGGTGCCGGTGGTAGCGCCACTGAGATTCGTATTAACGCGGACCTGATTCTGAAGATGAAGAAGGAACTCGCTGAGATCACCGCTGAGCGTACCGGCAAGTCCGTTGAGCAGATCGAACTGGACGCGGACCGTGACAATTGGTTCTCGGCGTACGAGGCCCTGGAATACGGCTTCGTTGACAAGGTCATCGTGAACCCGCAGGAAATTAGTACGCTCGGCCAGGATGGAGAAAACTGATGAGCACCACCCCGTACTTTGAAGGTATCGCCCGTCAGATGCCACAGGCTCGCTATGTTCTGCCGAATTTCGAAGAGCGCACCGCTTACGGTTTTAAGCGCCAGGACCCCTACGCCAAGCTATTCGAGGATCGCATTGTGTTCCTCGGCGTGCAGGTTGATGACGCGTCTGCTGATGACGTGATGGCGCAGCTTCTGGTTCTGGAAAGCCAGGATCCAGATTCGCTGATCACCATGTACATCAACAGCCCCGGTGGTTCCTTCACCGCGCTGACCGCAATCTACGACACGATGCAGTACATTAAGCCGCAGATCCAGACCGTGTGCCTTGGTCAGGCCGCATCGGCTGCAGCCGTTCTGCTGGCGGCCGGTTCACCGGGCAAGCGCCTGGCACTGCCGAATGCTCGTGTTCTGATCCACCAGCCGGCCATGGAAGGCATGCAGGGGCAGGCATCCGATATCCAGATCGTTGCTGACGAGATCGACCGTATGCGCGCGTGGCTGGAAGATACGCTCGCGCATCACTCGGGCACCCCGGTTGAGCAGGTTCGTCGCGACATCGAGCGCGACAAGATCCTGACCGCTCCCCAGGCGAAAGAATACGGCCTGATCGACCAGGTTCTTCAGTCCCGCAAGGGCTAAAACGCTGGCGCTCACTAGCGTGAAGGTGGCTACGCTGTGGGGAGAAAATGGCGCGCCGAATGGCGGACTTACCTGTCCTCACATAGGCTGAAGACACGCTGAACGGAAGCGTTTGCACGCCAATCCTAGGTGGCAACCAACATATCTACGTGTGACGTCCCGGTGGCGCGCGGTAGTGATGAATTTTGATCGATGGAGGGCTAACGTGGCTCGACTGACCGACGGAGCTGAACTGCTCAAGTGCTCGTTCTGTGGAAAGAGTCAGAAGCAGGTGCGCAAGCTCATCGGCGGTTCCGGTGTCTACATCTGCGACGAGTGCATAGACCTCTGCAACGAAATCATCGCTGAGGAATTGGGCAAGGCTCCCGAAGAAACCTCGGAACTGCCCCTGCCGAAGCCAATTGAAATCAACGACTTCCTGAATTCGTGGGTGATCGGCCAGGATCGTGCGAAGCGTGCGCTGTCTGTCGCGGTCTACAACCACTACAAGCGTGTGAAGTCGCGTGACGCTGGGCATGCTGAAGATATGCAGGGGACCAAGTCGAACATTCTGTTGCTTGGCCCCACGGGTACGGGCAAGACTCACTTGGCGCGTTCGCTGGCGCGTATGCTTGACGTTCCTTTCGCGATCGTTGACGCGACTGCGCTGACGGAAGCCGGCTACGTTGGTGAGGACGTCGAGAATATTCTTCTTCGTCTGATCCAGACCGCGGATGGTGACATTAAAAAGGCTGAACGGGGCATCATCTACGTCGACGAAATCGACAAGATTGGCCGTAAAGGAGAGAACGCCTCGATTACACGCGATGTTTCCGGCGAAGGTGTCCAGCAGGCTCTGCTGAAGATTATTGAAGGCACGGTTGCTTCGGTGCCGCCGCAGGGCGGACGCAAGCACCCGAACCAGCAGTTCCTTGAGATTGACACGTCGGGCATCCTGTTCATCGCAGCGGGGGCTTTCGCCGGTATTGAAGAGATCGTGAAGGCTCGTTTGGGTCAGCGTTCCACCGGTTTTGGCTCAGACCTGAAGTCTGCTGCTGAAATGGGTGACCTGTACAAAGAGATCACCCCGGAAGATCTGCACAAGTTCGGCATGATTCCAGAATTCATTGGTCGTCTGCCGATCCTGACGTCCACGCAGGAACTGACCGAAGAAGACCTCGTCCGCGTCCTGACCGAGCCGACGAACTCCCTAGTTCGCCAGTACCAGCATCTTTTCGAGCTTGACGGCATTGATCTGGAGTTCACGCACGAGGCGTTGCTCGAGGTCGCGGCCTTGGCGAACGAGCGTAAGACCGGTGCCCGTGGCCTGTCGTCGATCATGGAGAACACACTGTCTGACCTGATGTTTGAGCTGCCCAGCCGTGACGACGTGGGGCGCGTTGTGATTACGCGCGAGTACGTTCTTGGTGAAGGTGAGCCTGAGCTCTACGCCGAGCGCGCTCATCAGATTCGCACCGCCTGAACCGGATGGGAAAACCAGTGGCAGAAGAAACACAGATCAGCGCCCACACGTCCGGAGAGGCCCTGATCGGAACAGGCATCCCTGCCGAGCTGGCTGACGCGCGTGGAACCATCGACAACATCGATGCTGCGCTCGTCCATATTCTTGCTGAGCGTTTCCGCTGTACCCAGCGAGTCGGACACATCAAAGCTCTCCATGATCTTCCGCCGGCTGACCCGGCACGTGAAGCACGACAGGTTGCGCGTCTGCGATCGCTCGCCGAAGAATCCGGCCTCGACCCCGACTTTGCTGAAAAGTTCCTTGCCTTCATGGTGAAGGAAGTTATTCGCCACCACGAAGACATCAAGGCCGAGTACGACGAGGGGAGCGCCCACTCAATACCGAAGCATGGCATTGTTGGGAGATGATGGGCACTCGGGTAGGTTGCCTTGAGTGAGGCCAAGCACGTAGAGATCCTGTCCATCCTCGAGCAAAACACAGCTCACTCCGAGGGGGCGAAGACTGACCGTATAAGCACCCGACGAGGAAGAGAATCTGTTGAGAGACGGTGGATGTGCGAGCGTCCCCCGTCTCGTTTTGCCCTCTCAGGGGTGTCTGATGAAATTCTGCGCAGGCTCCCCGATAGTTTTCAGGCAGCTTTCAGGGTTGTGGACTGTAATCTATTCAGGCAGTGAGAACCATTGCCGATAAGCAGTCCTCAAGGAGTTTTTTGATGAAGAATCGCACGCAGATGCGCGCTCTTGCCGTCGTCGCCGTCACCCTGGCTACGGTCCTCAGCGCATGCGGATCGACCGGCTCGTCCACCTCGTCCGCGTCCAGCACCAAGAGCCAGAGCGGAACGGCCACCAGCGCGGCCAGCAACGACCCGAATCTGCTGTTTGCTCAGTGCATGCGTGACAAGGGCTTCGACGTGCCTGACACGGGCCTGACGCCCGATCAGCTCAACGATCACTCCACCGCCTTCGACTCTGCCCTCAACGAGTGCATGATGAAGGTCTCCGGCTTGACCGGCGAGGACAACATTGCGAACGACCCCGCAGCGCGCGAGTCAATGGTCAAGGCAGCGCAGTGCCTGCGTGAGGCCGGATATGACGTCAAGGACCCGCAGGCGGGCGAAGGCATCAGCGTCAAGGACATCCCCGAGGATGTGCTCAACAAGTGCTTCCAGCAGTCAGGGGCCGCCAAGTGAAGCGTTCGCAAACCCTGCGCCCCGCGGCACTCGCGATCCTGGCGATCGGCGCGCTGACCCTGTCCGCCTGCTCGGGCACCAACACAGACGCCCAAGCCCCCCAGTCCTTTGACGGTGCGACGGAGACCATTACGAAGGGAGACCTGGCGGGGGAGACCACCGTCCAGGGAAACCTCCACTACGCCGACTCCTACACCCTCAAGAGCGCCTTCGAAGGCGTTGTCACCTCCCTGCCCACGCCCGGCACGACCCTCACCCAGGGATCGCACGTGTACACGGTCGGTGGCGACAACACGTATCTGCTCCACGGCTCTACCCCCGCCTGGCGCACGTTTGAGGCAGGCATGGACAACGGCGAGGATGTCACCCAGCTGGAGACCGCGCTGTCCGAGCTCGGCTATTTCGAGGCTACCCCCGATGCCCACTTCGACTGGAACACGACCGTGGCGATCCAGAGGTGGCAAAAGGCCCTCAACTTACCCCAGACCGGCTCGCTGCCGCTGGGCACCGTCCTCTTTGCACCTGAGGACCTGCGTATTGGTGCCCTGAAGGCCCGTGTCGGCGACAACGCGACGATGGAGACGGAACTGTTCACGGCCTCTTCCTCGCGTCAAGTCATCTCCGCGAACCTGAAGCTCTCCGACCAGGCTCTCGGCGTCGTCGGAAACTCAGTGACCGTGCGCCTGCCCGGCTCCACCACCACGACGACCGGGACGATTACCTCGGTCGAACCCCCGCGCGAAAAAGCCAGCGAGGAGGGATCCGAGGAGACGACCAAGGAACGAATTATTCCGATCACCGTCACCCCCGATGACACCTCCGCCCTCGAAGGGCTCCAGGAGGCCTCGGTCTCCCTGGGCCTGACCTCCGAGACTCGCACGGACGTGCTGTCTGTGCCCCTCAGCGCGCTCGTGGCCCTGAGTGCCGACCAGTTCGGCGTCGAGGTCGTGGATGAGTCGGGCAAGATTCGTCGGGTCCCTGTCACCGTCGGCCTGTTCGCGGGAGACCGCGTCGAAGTGAGCGGCGACGAGATCGCCGAAGGCCAGCGCGTGGTGGTGCCCAACCGATGAGCCACATCCTGCAACTGACCGACGTGCACCGGTCCTTCGGCAGCCCGCCCGTGCATGCCTGTAACGGAGTATCCCTGGCCGTCGACGAGGGAGAGTTCGTCGCCATCGTCGGGCCGTCCGGCTCCGGAAAATCCACTCTGCTCAACCTCATCGGAACGCTCGACCGCCCCACCTCGGGCAGCGTGTGCATTAACGGCACAGACGTGTCCTCCCTGCGTGACACGGAGCTGTCGGGAGTGCGATCGTCGCTGATCGGTTTCGTGTTCCAGCAGTTCCACCTGACGGCCGGCGTCTGCGCCCTTGACAACGTCGCAGACGGACTGCTCTATCGGGGCGTGCCCCGTGCCAAGCGTCGCGAGGCCGCGCGTGAGGCTCTGACCCGCGTGGGCCTCGGACACCGCATGGACCACAAGCCCCACCAGATGTCGGGCGGTGAACGCCAGCGCGTCGCAATCGCTCGTGCCATCATCGGGCACCCGGCCCTGCTGCTGGCCGACGAGCCCACCGGCAACCTCGACTCGCGCTCGGGCGCGTCCATCGTCACCCTCCTGCGCGAGCTCAACGAGGCCGGCACCACCATCATCGTGATCACCCACGACAACGACCTGGCGGCCTCGCTGCCCAGGCAGATCGCCATCCGCGATGGCGAGATTGTCTCCGACTCCGCACACCCGGGAGGTGGCCATGGAGAGTGAGAAGAATTCAGAAACCGGTCGCTCCGCCCTGCGCCTCTCGGACGTCGCGCGCCTGGGCCTGACGGGCCTACGCGCTCGCCCTATGCGCGCCGTCCTTTCGGCCCTGGGCATCGCGATCGGCATCGCGGCCATGGTCGGCGTCGTCGGCGTCTCCGCATCCTCGCAGGCCCGCCTGCAAGAGCAGCTGCGGGCGCTAGGTACCAACATGCTGACGGCGCGCAGCGGCGCTGACCTGTCGGGGACGGACCTCATCCTGCCCGAGGACGCCGTGGGCCGCACTCTCATGATCCCGGGCGTCACCGACGCGGCTTCGACGTCGACGCTGAGTGGCGTCTCCGTGTACCGCTCGCGCCTGTCCGACCCGAACGCGACCGGCGGCATCATCACGATGGCGGCTGACACGAACCTCCTGAATGTCGTATCCGGGACCATGAAGAAGGGCACGTGGCTCAACGATGCCACCGCGAAGTATCCGGGCGTCGTCCTGGGCTCGAAAGCCGCGCAGCTGCTCGGCGTCGTCGAGCCAGGCACCCAGGTGTGGCTGGGTGGCATGTCGTTCACCGTCTTGGGCATTATGGATCCAGCACCCCTGGCCGAGGAACTTGATAACGCCGCCCTCATCGGCGTTGCCGCCGCGGACACGTACTTCGGCGCAGGCAAGACCCCCACGACGATCTATGAGCGCTCCTCCGAGGACCAGGTGGAGAACGTCCGCGAGCTCCTCGGACCCACGCTCGCCCCGCAGGGCGCCACCGGCCTCAAGGTCTCACGCCCTTCCGACGCACTGGCCGCCCAAAACGCGGCCGACCAGACGCTCACGACCCTGCTCGCCGGCGTCGGTTCGATCGCCCTGCTCGTCGGTGGCATCGGCGTGGCCAACACGATGATCATTTCCGTCCTGGAACGTCGCAAGGAGATTGGCCTGCGCCGCTCGCTCGGCGCCAAGCGGGGACACGTCACCGTGCAGTTCCTGGCCGAAGCCCTGCTGCTGTCCTTCCTCGGAGGACTCGCCGGATGCCTCATCGGCGCCGGTGTCACCTGGGGCATGTGTTACGCGTACGGCTGGCCGCCCACTCTGCATTGGTGGGTGATCGCCGCAGGCCTCGGCTCCACTCTCCTCATCGGCGCCGTCGCCGGGCTCTACCCCGCGATCCGAGCGGCCCGCACGCCACCCACAGCGGCGCTCGCCTCGCAGTAGGTTGCCCACATAAGAAAGCCGTGGCCGACTCGCCAACCCCGACACCGAGAGGGGAGCGAGCCGGCCACGGCTTTGTTCATGAGCAGGTCAGTTTTGCACGGGACCGCCGTAGATCTCGTCGATGACGGAGGCAAGGCGATGCGTGGCCTTCAGGCGCTTGACCTTGAGCGAGGGTGTGAGCAGGCCGTTTGCCTCCGTGAAGTCGGTCGTGAGGACCTTGATCTTGCGGATCGACTCGGCGCGCGAGACGTGCTTATTCGCCGAGGCCACCGCCTTCTCTAGGGAGGCCAGGACCTCGACGTTCGTGGCTGCCTCCGCCACGCTCATCGGGGGCAGCGAATGGGTGGCGAGCCAATCGGGCAGCATCTCCGCGTCCAGCGTGATAAGCGCGGCGATGAACGGCCTCTGGTCGCCCACGACCAGGACCTGGGAGATGAGCGGGTGGGAGCGCATCGGGTTTTCGAGGACAGCCGGGGCGACGTTCTTGCCACCCGCCGTCACGATGATCTCTTTCGCGCGGCCCGTGATGGACACGTAGCCGTCGCGGTCCAGGGACCCCAGGTCGCCCGTGCGGAACCAGCCGTCTTCGGTGAAGCAGGCGGTCGTTGCTTCGGGGTCGTTGTGGTAGTACTGGAAGATGCTTGGGCCCTTGAGTAGGATCTCACCCTCGTCGCTGATCTTGAAGGACATGGGCGGCAGAGCCGGGCCTACGGTGCCGATCTTGGATAGGTGGGGCGTGTTGACAGAGACCGGGCCGACCGTCTCTGTCAGGCCGTAGCCCTCTAGAACGGGGATACCGACGCCGCGATAGAAGTGGGCGAGCCAAGTGGCCAGGGGTGCGCCGCCCGAGACGATGTAGTCTGCGTTGCCGCCCACCAGGCGGATGATCTGCTGGTAGACGAGCTTATTCGCCAGCGCGTGCTGGGCCTTGAGGGAGGCGCTGGGGCCTTCCTCAGTGTCGAGGGCACGCGAGTAGGCGATCGCGATCTTGGCGGCCCAGCGGAAGATCTTGCGCTTGGGGCCGGAAGCCTTCGTGTCCGCCGAGTTGTAGATCTTTTCTAGGACGCGCGGGACGACGAGGAGATAGGTCGGCTTGAAAGATGCCAGGTCGTTCAGCAGGTTCTTGATGTTAGAGGCGTGGCCAAGCACGCCGTTGCCACTGATCTGGAAGACCTGCAGGAAGCGCGCGAACACGTGGGCCAGCGGTAGGAAGAGGAGCAGGCGCGAGTCCTTGCCGGCGGCAATCTCCGGCATCCACGAGTGGGCGTTCAGGCATAGGTTCGTGAAGTTCTCATGGGACAGGACTGTGCCCTTGGGCGTGCCCGTCGTGCCCGATGTGTAGACGATGGTTGCGATGTCGTCCTTGGTGAGGGCCTCCGAGCGGGCGAGGACGCGCTCGCGCGGGGTGGCCGAGCCCTCCGCGATGAGGGTCTCGATGGCCTCGGAGTCTAGGGAGAGCACGTGGGTGCTGTCCCGGTTTTCTCGCTCTGCTGCCGCGCGCACGATCTCTGCCATGGACACGGTTTCGGTGATGATGAGGTTGACGTCCGCGTCGACGAGGACGTGGGCGACCTGGTCGATGGAGCTGGTCTCGTAGATGGGCACGGGGACGAGGCCGGCCGCCCAGCACGCGAAGTCGAGGAGCGTCCACTCGTAGCGGGTGTGGCTCATAATCGCGACGCGGTCGCCGGGTTCGAGGCCCCGCGCGATGAGGCCAGCGGCGAGCGCGTGCACCTCATCGTAGAAGTCGCGCGCCGTGATGGAACGCCACGTGTCGCCGATACCGATTTTGCGCAGGATGAGGGGGCGGATGGCACTGCGCTGCACGCGCTCTTTCAGCAGGTGGGGGATCGTCGTGTGATCGTCGATGCGCACCAGGACGGGGGCGTGCCACTCGAGGGCTTTGGTGGTCGTCTGCGCCTGCGTCGTCGTGTCGTCGTTGGACGAGGCCGGGGTTTCTTCGGCGGTCATGTCTGCTCCCTGGTCGCTGGGCGGTGTGTGCTGCGGGACGGGGCCAGCGGCGCTCCTACTGTTCCCCCCCCTATCCTACGCGCCCGTAGAACGGGGGAGAGGGAGCGTCGAAGTTCTCTGAACTGTCGCCGAGCCTTGCGGGACAGGATCAGGCGAGAGCATCGCTCGTTCTATTCAATCCCAGTTCAGCGCGAATGATATACGTGCTGTGGTGAGTGAACATCGGCTGGTTCCACGCGATGCGTAGCTCCAGTTCCGGGGAGTTGTGAACACCCCAGTCCGCCACCTCTACCATCCGAGCGCGGTTGTCGGAGTGTGGGATGGCCGCCAGGAACCCATTGAGCCTCTTGAGTGCTATGGCTTCACCCTAGGTCGTCAACGTGCAGATCAGTGCTGTTGAGACCTGTGTCTTTCGGACATTAGCCCCGTCTTTCAATACTGGGTAAAAGGAGGGGCCTCCGTGGTTTCCCACGGAGGCCCCAGCAGCCTAACGCTCAGCCCTTGCGTTTGGCAGGAGCCTCGCCCAGCTTGAAGGACTCGACGACGGCCTCGGTGGCCTCAGCGTCATCGGAGGCGGTCACGGTCAGGGCATCCACGGCCTTTGACGCGGCCTCCAGGTCACCCTTCACGGACTTCAGAGCCTCGACCTGAGCCTGCGGGGCGCGCACCGTCACCGCTAGGAACGGCGTACGCGGCGACACCTTCGCTTCAGACTTCACGCGACGCAGCGCGATCAGAGCAGAGGACGCGGCTTCGAGCACTGAGGGATTGCCCTCGACGCCAGCCAGGTCAGCTACGACCGGCCACGGAGCGGTGTGCACGCTGCCCTCGCGGTACCAGCTCCACACCTCTTCCGTCACGTACGGCAGGTAGGGGGCGAGCAGACGCACGACGTTGTCGATAACGATCGCCAGAGCCGCACGGGCGGATGCGGCCGAGGCCTCGTCCCACGCGCTATCACGGTTGTAGGCGCGCTCCTTGACCAGCTCCAGGTAGTCGTCGCAGAACGTCCAGAAGAACGACTCCGTGACCTCGAGCGCGCGAGAGTGCTCGTAGGACGCCAGAGCAGCCGAGGCCTCGTCGATGACGGAGGCCAGCGTCGCCAGAACCGAACGATCCAGCGGCACCGTCACCTGCGCCGGATCCAGATCGATCGCCGCGCCCTCACCACCCATGGTCAGAGCAAATTTCGAAGCGTTCAGAACCTTGATTGCCAGACGACGACCGATCTTCATCTGCGCTTCGTCGAAGATCGCATCCAAGCCCAGTCGAGCGGACGTTGCCCAGTAGCGAACCGCATCCGAACCGTACTTTTCAAGCAGACCCATCGGGGTGACCACGTTGCCCTTGGACTTCGACATCTTCTTATGATCCGGATCAAGGATCCAGCCCGAGATACCAGCGTGCTTCCACGGAAGTTCTCCGAACTCGAGGTTTGCGCGAACAACGGTCGAGAAGAGCCAGGTACGAATGATGTCCTGACCCTGAGGGCGCAGATCCATCGGGTACGTACGGCTGAACAGATCCTCGTCCTCGAGCCAACCACATGCCAGCTGCGGGGACAGGGACGACGTTGCCCACGTGTCCATGATGTCCAGTTCTCCCACGAAACCGCCGGCAACGCCACGCTGGGCTTCGGTGTATCCAGTCGGAACATCAGACGAAGGATCGACGGGCAGTTCGTCTTCGGCCGGCGTAATGATCTGGTTGTAATCGACCTCGCCGGCCTCGTTCACCTTGTACCACAGCGGGAATGGAACACCGAAGAAACGCTGGCGGGAAACCAACCAGTCATTGTTCAGGCCAGTCACCCAGTTTTCGTAGCGTACACGCATGAAGTCGGGGTGGAATGCCAGCTCGCGACCGCGAGCAACCAGCTCTTCGTTCAGATCCTTACCCGACGCCGGGTTCGTCCACGGCTTGCCACCGTTACGGATGTACCACTGGCGCGAGGTCACGATTTCGAGTGGCTTATCGCCCTTCTCGAAGAAGTTCGTCTGACGCATCGTCTTCGTCGGCTCACCGCGCATCTCGCCGGACTCGGCGAGCATCGCAACCAGGGTCTCGCGTGCGGAGAACGTCGTCTTACCGGCGATCGCCTCGAATGCTGCGATACCTTCAGCGGACGTGATCCACTTGGGCGTTTCAGCGATGATACGGCCGTCCTTACGTAGGATCGCGCGCAGAGGAAGGTCGAGGTCACGCCACCAGTCGATATCCGTGGTGTCACCGAAGGTACAGCACATGGCGATACCAGCGCCCTTATCCATCTCGGCCTGCGGATGAGGAAGAACAGGAACCTCAACACCGAAGACGGGGGAGGCAACGGTCGTTCCGAACAAAGGCTTGTAACGCTCATCATCCGGGTGAGCAACAAGGGCGACACACGCGCCGAGCAGCTCTGGACGAGTTGTCTCGATGCAGACATCCACGCCGTTCTCCACGGGAGCACCGGCAGCGACAGCCTTCGCGGCAGCATCAGCATCTGTGAGGTGGAACGCCAGACGGTGGTAGAAACCCGGGTACTCACGCGACTCAAGCTCAGCCTGAGCAACAGCGGTCTGGAACGTAATGTCCCAAAGACCGGGAGCCTCGCTCTGGTAGGCCTCGCCGCGAGCCAAGTTGCGGAGGAATGCAGCCTGAGCGACCTTGCGGGCGCGCTTACCGATCGTCTGGTAATGCTGCTTCCAATCCACGGACAGACCAAGGTAGCGCCACAGCGCCTCGAACTGAGCCTCATCTTCAACCGTCAGACGTTCGCAGAGCTCAACGAAATTCTTACGCGAAATCGGCTTCTGATCACGAGCCTTGATCGACTTACCTTCGCCACCCTCATGTGGGGGAACAAAGTCAGGATCGTAGGGGAGCGTCGGATCAACGCGAACACCAAAGTAGTTCTGCACGCGACGCTCAGTCGGCAGACCGTTGTCATCCCAACCCATCGGGTAGAAAACGGACTTACCCATCATGCGCTGGTAACGCGCAATAACGTCAGTGTGGGTGTACGAGAACACGTGTCCAACGTGAAGAGAACCCGAAACCGTGGGTGGCGGAGTGTCAATCGAGTACACCTGCTCGCGCGTTGCCGTACGATCGAAATCGTAGGTACCTGCGTTCTCCCAGCTCTCACCCCACTTGTGTTCCAAACCTTCAGCGCCAACACGGTCAGGAACCGTCGGTGCTACAACAGAAGTCGGGGTCGAAAGACGGCCACCCATATCAATATTCTCCATCCGAGTCGTGGACATGTACCCCACTAGAGTAGTGGGGTTTCAAGGGGAAAACCAAACGTGCGCATCGGGTATTCGCGACCTTTGCCCCCTGGTGATCAATCAACGAGGCCCGGGGAGGAACCTCGTTAATGAAACACAATAAAGGCTGGCTACGAAGTCTCCTTCGTAGCCAGTCACGCGAGTGTGAAATCCGCAATCAGAGGACAACAGCATTCATGGGGAGATGGGGTTTTCTTGGTCGGGTTCGCGCAACTGGGAGCGATGACGCGCAGGACAGACAAAGATCAGGAAGACACTTCCTGATCGCGTGCAATAGCAGCGTCGACAGCTGTCACAAGTGCGGGGGACAGACCGGCGTTTTCAGCGGCCAGCAGACCGGCAATCGTGGTGCCATTGGGCGAGCAGACCGAATCAATAAGCTGGGCAGCATTCACACCGCGTTCTTGGCTTGCAAGAAGCAGGTCCGCTGAGCCAGCAACAGCCTGGGCGGCAATCAAGGTGGCAGAAGACTTCGTCAGCCCATGTTTCACGCCGGCTCGGGCAAGCGTCTCAATAATCTGGAAAACCCACGCGGGCGAGCAACTTGCCAACGCCATGAACGCAGGGAATTCTTTCTCGCTGATTCGCACGGTACGCCCGACAGCGCTGAGCAGGCGTTCGGTTGCTCCAAGCTGAGCCTCGGTTGCATCCTGAGAGCAGATTGCGCTCATTGACTGGCCAACCTGTGCGTTGACATTCGGCATCACGCGGATCAAGGGAACCGCTGCGCCGAAATCGCGGAGCATTGAATCAAGGGTGCGACCGGCAGCCAAAGAAACAACGGCCATATCTGGACGCTCGCGAACGATATGAGCGATCTGTTCGATCACTTCAGTCTGAATATGAGGTTTCACCCCAAGGACAAGCAGGTCAACCTGATGAGCGAGCGACCCATTGGATGAAGCAACCTGCCCACCAACTTCGCGGGCAAGCGCCGGAGCATGGACACCATTCGCGTCAGTGAAAAGGAAATCAGCTCCGTTCATTCCGGCCGCAACCGCACCGCGTGCAATTGCGGCGACCATTGAACCGGCTCCAATAAATCCGATGCGCATGTCGATTCCTCTTTCAGGCTCTGCTTGATGAAGGAGCATCCCGCAGTGGATGAAGCGAGATGCTCGCCACTGCTGTGTTCCTTAACCCCTTAGCTTAGTTGGGATAGGCCGTAGTGTGCGCGCCTGTCTGATTTGGAGTCCTTCTCAAAAGTCAGCGCGTGCCGGTCTCATGACGCAAGCGGTGCCCACATGGACGTCGGCGCAACCGGAGTTGGGCGACCTGATTCATTGAGAACCGTGACACATGCTTGTCCGGTACCACGATGCGTCAGAACCTCGTTCAACGCCAAAGGCGTTTCGGGGAATGTCTGAACTCGACGTTCTACCTTTCATCCTCAAGGGGGACGAGGCCGGGTGGCGTGACTCAAGCCAACCTGTTGATAGCCGGATGAGTTATCCACAGTTTTCTTATTGCGTAGGTGCGCGAGGAGGTGTTGCTTCTTAGTGTGTGCGCATGAATGTCACGAATCGTCTGAATGTCGCTCGTCTGACCGAGGCAGTGTTTGAGCCTGAAGATGAGGATCCGCTCGATGAGCCGCGTCCCGAGTGGAAGGTGCGTCTGCTCCCGTCGGTTCAATCGATGGTGCTACTGGGAGTCGTTGTTCTTCTTGTTGCGGGGATCGGTGTGTGGAAAACAACCACGGCATCGTCGGCGAAACAGATGAATGACAGTGAAGACTACGCCAGCACTGAGTCTGGGCAGTCGATTCGGGTAGCGTCATCCGCCAGCCAACCCACGTCGCTTCCGGCACCTCAACAGAACAGAGAACAGGTCACCGTTTATGTGACGGGAGCGGTCAATTCGCCGTCCCTATTGACCCTAGAAATGGGCAAACGGGTCGCTGACGCACTCGAAGAAGCGGGCGGAGTGGCAGAAGATGCCGATGTTGAACAAGTAAATCTAGCGCGCCCACTGGTGGACGGGGAACATATTGTGATTCCTCGGGTGGGCGAGGTCGCACACACCCCTTCTGATTCCTCGTCACCGACCGCATCAACAACTGGGAGCTCATGTATTGACCTGAATACGGCCGATGTTGGTGCTCTCGAGCAGTTAGATGGCGTTGGTCCGGCACTTGCCCGGCGAATCAAAGAGTTCCGAGACCAATCCGGTCCGTTCCAATCGGTGGATGACGTTGATGCGGTGCCGGGGATAGGACCAGCACTACTAGAGAAGATCCGTTCTCGGGCGTGTCAATGAAACCGCCACCGGCAATGCATGATTGGCGTCTTGCCCCCGTGGCGGTGGCAGTCTGGTGCGGTGCCCTCTTCGGAACGAAAACGGACAGCAACACGGCCATAGCTGCTGTTGCTGGTGCTACAAGCCTGGGGTGCGTGTGGATGCTGGCATCGTTGAATGCGGTTCATCCACGCCAAGGGCGTCACACCCTGATCCCATTTGGTTCCCTGCGAGCCCTGCTAGCACTGGTCTGTTTTGCCACTGTTGTGGCCGTGTGTTTGGGGGCGGTCGCTCACAACAGTGCACGGCGCACCGAGGTCTTTCAAGCGGCTCAAACCGGATCGCTGATCACGATACGTGGCGAGCTAGAAGATGATCCATCTGAAGTCTCAGGGAAGTTCTCGTCAGATTCGCAGATCGTTTCCCTTCGCGTGACAGGCGCGGGCACACAAGGGATGCGACCAACTCGCCCTATTAAAGTGCGACTAACAGGAAGCCACTGGCCCACTCTCTATCGTGGGGACACAGTTGAAACCAGGGGAGTGATCGACACTGAGTTCAGCGCGCATCTTCCTTGGGCAGGAATCATTCACACCTCGAAACTGAAATGTGTTGCTAGGCCACAAGGGTGGCGAGCTACGGTGCGAAGAATTCGCGCCGGCCTCGTCGATCTGGTTGCTGACTTGGAACCTCAAGCGCAAGCTTTGGTTCCGGGAATGGCAATCGGTAATGACTCTGCAATGACGAAAGAACTGAAGGAAGCTTTTCGCCGGACCTCACTATTGCATTTAACTGCAGTCTCCGGCTCGCACTTGGCGATCATCATGGGAGTTGCGGCCCTCGTCCTACGAGGCCGCACACGTTTTCGTCTGTTCGGAATCGTAGTAGTTCTGACCATTGTGGTTGCAATAGTTGGGGCAACGCCTGCAGTAATGCGAGCGGTACTCACCTCGGCGTTGGGGATTGGGGCAGAGGCTAGCGGTAGGGGAAAACAGGGGGTGACGACGTTAAGCGCAGTCACCATCGGATCAATCCTGTTCAACCCGTGGGTCGCAAGTAACTTCGGTTTTTCACTCTCCGTAGCGGCGACCTTTGGAATGGTTGTGATCGCTCGGCACATCCTCGATTATCGGCGCAGAAAAATCCGTTCGGACACACTCATCGGCAAAACAATTGGCGTCGCGATTGACTACTTGGCAATCCCAGTCAGTTGCTATGCGATGACTTTCCCCATCCTGCTTCTTGCCACCCCACGCGTCCCGGTATACGGCATACCGGCGAATGTTATGGCCTCGGTAGCGGTTGCGCCGGCGACATTGCTGGCGATCGCGGCAACGTGCCTGCTTGGAGTCTCTCCTTGGCTCGCTCACGCGTGTGCGCAAGGATCAGCGTTCTTCACGCGGTGGATTACGAACGTTGCTTTCTTCTTTGCACACCTTCCAGGGGCTAGCCATCAGCTTTCGTCGCGTGACGTGATCGTCGCTAGCATTGTGAGCGCGACACTGGTGCTCTACTGGAAGCGTGCGCTCGTCATCCCCCTACTACGTCGAGTGCAAACGCATGTGTACATGGAACGTGTCAGACTTATAGGGCGTGCGAAGAAAGAGAGGTAATCAATGGCTAGTCGGGGAAGTAAACCGTCAGCTCCGGTTGCTATTGAACTGGCTCCTATTGTCTTGATTAAGGGCAAAGAAGGGCTGCTGATCGATCGCGCTCTTGATTCTCTGCGCTCGCAGGCGCGTTCTGTAGATCCAAACCTTGAACGCACAGACCTGAACGCTGCCACCTATCAGGCGGGTCAACTGGACATGATTGCCTCGCCATCACTGTTTGGTGAAAGCCGACTGGTGATCATTCGTGACCTTGAAACGATGAGCGACGCTCTTGCCAACGACCTCTTGACCTATATTGCGGCCCCTGCCTTCGATGTGTGGCTTCTTCTGGTTCACCCCGGCGGAAACGCGAAGGGAAAAAAGGTCACCGACGCTATCGCAAAAGCTAAATTCCCCGTTATCTCAGCAGAAATCATTAAATCTGACCGGGACAAGCTTGAGCTGATCCGCTCTGATGTTCGCCGTGCTCACCGTCAGATGGATCGTGATGCGATGCAAGCGATCGTTGACGCGCTTGGCTCCGACCTGCGCGAAATGGCGGCCGCAGTTGCCCAGCTTCTCTCTGACTGCGACGGCACAATCACGCTAGAGGACGTGCATCGTTATCACGCGGGACGCATTGAAGCAAGCAGATTCGAAGTAGCCGATGCAGCCATCGCTGGTGAAACAGCGCGAGCCCTCACCCTTGTACGGCACGCGTTCGCTACGGGTGTTGAACCTCAACAGCTTGTCGCTGCCCTGGCAATCAAGATCCGACAGATGGTGAAAGTATCTGCCTCATCAAGCGGACGCGGAGTCAACGTGGGAATGCAACAGTGGCAGGTGGATATCGTGCGTAGCCAGTTGCGGGGGTGGAACGATCGTTCGCTCGCAGATGCTATCCAAGCGCTTGGACGTGCAGACAGTGAAACAAAAGGCTTGTCCCGAGACCCGCGCTACGCAGTTGAAAAGGCCATTACGACGATCTGTCGGTTGCGTCGAAGGCGTTAAACGCTCAAGTTCGCGGGGCGAACGGGTTACCCAACACGTCCGTCCGTTGCCTGATGAACACGCCGTACACAAACACTTTGGGGTCGCATCTCACGTGGATGCGACCCCAAAGGTGAAGAATGAGCGATCAGCCGAGCGAAGAAACTCGCTTTGCAAGCTTGGACTTGCGGTTAGCGGCCTGGTTCTTGTGGATAACGCCCTTGGAAACGGCTTTATCCAGCTTGCGGGAAGCAGTCTTGAGGGACTCGATTGCGAGCTCTTTGTCTCCTGCTTCAACAGCTTCGCGGGTCTTGCGAACGAGCGTCTTGAGCTCGGACTTCACAGACTGGTTACGAAGACGACGCTTCTCGTTGGTGCGGATCCGCTTGATCTGAGACTTAATATTCGCCACAGTCGGAAAACTCCTTGCTTGAAGTGATTACAGGGTCGGTGAGGGCTGTGTCAGAACCGGGACTGGGACGTGGGGACATCCGCAAACGGCTCGGACCAGACCCCCTGCCCGACCAGGCCGGGAGTCCGACTAACAACGTTACCAGCGCGATACGTCGAACGCTATTTTCTTAGCGGAAAGTGGGCGTGAATGCGCTCACTAAACGCGCTTATGGGTGCTTCTTGAGCGCTTGAAGCATCATTTCCCACGTGTCGCGAGGCACAGTGGCGCCCTCACGCCTGATAGTGCTGGGGCTCACGACAAGAGCTCGGTCCAAGCGAACCTCGGATGGGCGACCTGATGTGTCCCATGCGCCCGATCCGATATCCAGCCAGTACCTACCGTTACATGCTTCCTGTGCCGCGTGAGGTCCTTCCTTACTGTTTTCTGCGGTCAAGTGTGACACGAGGATTCCGACTTCCGCGTGATGGCGGGCGCGAAGTTATCCACACAGTGCACACCCCCTGAGTTATCCACAATTTCTCACCGGGAAGATGGCGCACTTTTCGTCGAAGGCAGACAGTGGGTGCACCAGTGACCAATGCGTACAAGGAGGAACGCGATCATGGCACTTCAGTGCACGTCTGCCACCCCTATCGACGAGGCAGGGAATCCCGCCGATTCGCATGCGCCTGACTGGGGTGGGACCGGCATGGGTTTTCCGCACATGCGTGTGCGCGAGCGTATGGAAGAGGCTCTCCAATCAGACTCGGGCGAGGTAATCGCAAAGATTGAGGAGCTGGTCAAGGATGAATCAGTTGATGTGCGCGAGCGGTTGACGATTGCTCGCGCACTTGTTGATTGGTATGCGCTCAACGACCAAGCAACCGACTGTCTTCGCGTGGCACGTATCGCCACCGAGATCGGAATGGACAACCTGGGACCGTTGGATGAGGATGTGTTGGTTGCCCGTAATTCTGAGCTTTACTGGCAGGTGACGCTGGGAAACTATCAAAATATCGATAAGAACTACCGGATTCTGATTCGCGATGTTGAGCATGTCATGGGGAACCACAGCGAACTTGCGTGGGCGGTGCGAACAAATTCCGCGATGCCCGCTAAAGCTAGGGGTGACTTTACAAAGGCCGTTTCAATTTATCGGCGCGTTGTGCGCGATATGGGGACGCGCTTGGCCGAAGACGACTCGCTGGCGATGGCCGCGCAAGACAACTTGGCTGAAGCCTTGGTGCTGGCTGATAAGTACGACTCTGCACTAAAAATCTATAGAAGTCTGCATGGGATCTCAAAGAAGAAGTGGGGGCTTGAAGACGGAAGAACTCTTCGCCTGCGCGGGGAAATTGCTCGAACAAAATTCTTGCTTGGACGCAGAAAACAGGCGATGAAAGAGTGGAAACAGACGTTCACCGACTGCGTAGAGGTTCTTGGAGCACATAATCCGCTGACACTTGAGATTCATTGTGTTCTTCTTGCTGCGTCGATTGATATGGATGATTCGCAGGCGGTTATCGACCTCTCAGAGATGCTTGTCAATGATCCCCCCGAAGAATTGGAAGAAGAAGAGATCGAAACCTTCCGCCAGATTAGTGAAAGCTATCGTCAGATCGTTGTCATGGAAGGTGAAGAGTAGGGATGCGACACAGTTCTTTTACACGGAAGAACGTGATGTGCGCGAGGTCGCGCGCTCATAGTTGGCACTTGGGGGCGCGTTAATGGGACGATAAAGGGGAATATCTATTGGAGGTACCGTGCCAATCCCTACGCCCGCACAAGTGGAAACGATTCGTCCTGCTCACACCGAGCAGTCACGCCTGCGAAACTTCTGCATCATCGCGCACATTGACCACGGTAAATCCACGCTTGCTGACCGCATGTTGCAGTTGACCGGCATTGTTGAGCAGCGTGATATGCGCGCTCAGTACCTCGATCGTATGGATATTGAGCGTGAGCGTGGCATCACCATTAAGTCTCAGGCTGTTCGTATGCCGTGGACACGAGATGGCCAGGCGTACGCGCTCAATATGATCGATACGCCCGGTCATGTTGACTTCACCTACGAGGTCTCTCGATCGCTTGCAGCGTGTGAAGGCGCGGTTCTTCTGATTGATGCTGCGCAGGGTATTGAAGCACAGACTCTGGCGAATCTTTACCTCGCTCTGGAAAACGATCTTGCGATCATTCCCGTTTTGAACAAGATCGATCTGCCCGGTGCTCAGCCTGAAAAGTATGCTGCCGAGGTTGCTCAGCTGATTGGTTGCGATGAATCCGAGGTCCTGAAAGTGTCGGGTAAGACCGGTGAAGGCGTTGCCGAGTTGCTGGATCGTATCGTCGAAGTCGTTCCCGCTCCGAATGGCAACCCAGACGGTGCAACCCGAGCCATGATTTTCGACTCCGTCTACGACACCTACCGCGGTGTGGTGACCTATGTTCGTGTCGTTGATGGTGCCCTGTCCACGCGCCAGCGCGTCAAGATGATGTCGACCGGCGCGACCCACGAACTGCTTGAAATCGGTGTGATTTCGCCAGAACCGATGCCCAGCGAAGGTATTGCCGCCGGCGAAGTAGGCTACCTCATCACGGGCGTGAAAGACGTGCGTCAGTCGCGCGTCGGTGACACGGTGACATTGAACGTTCGAGGCGCTGAGGAACCGCTGTCCGGATATAAGGATCCGCGTCCGATGGTCTTCTCCGGTATCTACCCGGTTGACGGTTCGGACTTCCCTGATCTGCGAGATGCCCTTGAACGTCTTCAGCTCAATGACGCAGCGCTCACCTTCGAACCTGAATCGTCGGCAGCCCTCGGCTTTGGGTTCCGTTGTGGCTTCTTGGGCCTGTTGCACCTCGAAATTATCCGGGAGCGATTGGAACGCGAATTCGGACTCGACTTGATCGCAACAGCGCCGAACGTTGTCTACACGGTCGTTGCAGAAGACGCGAGCGAGATCATCGTTGAAAACCCGGCGATGTTCCCCGAAGGGAAGATCTCTGAGGTTCGCGAGCCTCTTGTTGAAGCAACAATCCTGACGCCGACTGATTTCACCGGCACGATCATGGAACTCTGCCAGGATCGTCGCGGAACCATGAAGGGCATGGAGTACCTGTCCGAAGACCGCGTCGAGCTCCACTACACCTTGCCTCTGGCAGAAATCGTGTTCGACTTCTTCGATCAGTTGAAGTCGCGCACTCGCGGATACGCCTCGCTCGATTACCAGGAGAAGGGCGAGCAGAGTGCCGATCTGGTGAAGGTCGATATTTTGCTCAACGGTGACCGCGTTGACGCGTTCAGCGCGATTGTTCACCGCGATGCTGCATATGCGTACGGTCAGCGGATGACGAAGCGTCTGAAGGAGCTGATCCCCCGCCAGCAGTTCGAAATCCCTGTTCAAGCGGCAGTAGGTGCACGCGTTATCGCTCGCGAAACGATCAAGGCACTGCGTAAGGACATGCTGGCTAAATGCTACGGCGGTGACATTACGCGTAAGCGCAAGCTGCTCGAAAAGCAGAAGGAAGGCAAGAAGCGCATGAAGTCCATCGGTCGCGTGGACGTGCCACAGGAAGCCTTCATCGCAGCTCTGACATCGGATGTTCCAACCGGAAAGAAGTGATTGTGGCGGATCGCCCCAGCTATCGCCCAGGAGAGGCTCCCGAAGGGGAAGTCTTCTTCGCGCGGACCAAGTCGTTTACACGTCGTAGTCGTGAGCTCCCGCTGAATCTCCAGCGAACCTGGGATGCTCACGCGTCGAAGTATGTGATCGAACCTGAGCGAGGGATCGGCCATACGACTGTCGCCGATACTTTTCGCTTGGATCCGGTTCAACTTTTCGCTCGCAAGGCCCCTCTGACCGTTGAAATCGGATCGGGCACGGGTGAACAGATCGTTGAAGCGGCTCGCACACACCCCGAACGTGATTACTTGGCATTTGAAGTGTGGGTGCCCGGTATCGCGAAGCTGATCTCCAAAGCCGTTGAAGCTGGAGCAACGAATATTCGTGTGATCGAAGCCGATGCTCAGCAGGCGTTCCCGATTGTTTTCGCCGACTCAGTCGCAGACGAGGTGTGGACATTCTTCCCCGATCCGTGGAGGAAGTCGCGTCACCATAAGCGTCGTCTTGTGTCCCCCGATTTTGCGCTCGAGGTTGCACGAATCCTCGCTGACGGCGGTATCTGGCGACTTGCAACCGATTGGGACGACTACGCCTGGCAGATGCGCGACGTAGTAGAGGGATGCCCGTTGCTGGCTAATCCCTACGAAGGCGAGCGCCCCGACGAAGCCGATGAACAACCGACTCGCGGTGGTTTTGCCCCTCGCTTTGCAGGTCGCATTGTCACGCACTTCGAAACCCGAGGCCTTAACGAAGGTCGCGTTGCCCACGACGTTGTCGGAGTTCGTTTGCCTCGTGAAACCACGAATGCGCGTACGACCCAGGGTGAAAATACTTCCGATCAGGCGGAATAAGGAGCTGGCCGTTGCCTCCGGTCCAACCCGATGGAATTGAATGGCCAAAAGATGGCCATCTTGAGCCAGCATTAGCTGAAGTCGACCAAGGGCGTCCGCTTTCGCTCTACGTGCATGTGCCATTCTGCACGGTTCGATGCGGATACTGCGACTTCAACACGTACACAACAGGGTTCGGCGTGGGGGCAGAGCCGGGCTCATACGCGCGCTCAATTGAAGCCGAAGCACAATTCGGTAGGCGCGGCCTCGTGAATGCCGGATTTGAACCGCGACCAGCCGAAACTGTCTTCATCGGTGGTGGAACGCCCACTCTTCTTGACACCGACGAACTGGCACGCATCCTCGATAGCCTGCGAAATCATTTTGGGATCGCACACCAAGCCGAGCTCACGATTGAAGCGAATCCCGATTCAATCGACGCCAAGGGGCTGCTCAAGCTAAAAGAGGCGGGTGTCACTCGGGTTTCTTTCGGAATGCAGTCAGCAGTACCTCAGGTGCTTGCAACGTTGGACCGCACGCACAATCCCCAGAAAGTCCCCTCTGTCGTCCAAGCTGCGCGCGATGCTGGCTTGGACGTGTCCGTCGACCTGATCTATGGGGCGCCGGGGGAGAGCATCGATGATTGGCATCGGTCGTTGGATGCTGCGGTCGCCCTGGAAACGGATCACATTAGTGCGTATGCGCTGGTGATCGAAGAGGGCACAAAAATGGGGGCGCAGGTCGCTCGCGGTGAGTTGCCCATGCCGGACCCGGACGACGAAGCAACCAAGTATGAACTCGCTGACCAGGTCCTTACTGATGCGGGCTTCAAATGGTACGAAATCTCGAATTTTGCGCGCCCGGACGTAAACGAAGCTGGCGTGGAACCGACCGAACTGCGCCACGCAAGTCGACATAACCTGGCCTATTGGCGTGACTGGGACTGGTGGGGGCTAGGGCCCGGCGCGCACTCGCACGTGGGACGTTACCGCTGGTGGAACGTCAAACACCCGACCGCCTACGCGGGGCGCGTGCAAGCGGGAGTTTCTCCGGCGCTCGCGGGCGAAATACTTGAATCCGATGCTCGAGCACTGGAGAAAATCATGCTCGCCGTGCGCACCTCCGAAGGCATACGCGTCTCGGATGTCATCAATATCCACGCGTTGCCAGGCTTGATCGCAGACCAGCTGATCGACGCAGGACATGCGCTGAAAGGGCGGGTCGTTCTGACCCTGAAAGGGCGACTTCTTGCCGATTATGTGACCCGCGAACTCATGGGATTCTAACCTTCATCTCTCGTTGCCACTGCACCCCTACAGGGGTGCCTCTATTCTTGAAAGGGAGCGCGGTCATTACTGGCCGCAGATGATCCGTCAATAGGAGGGCGCAATGAGCCAAGACATGGGACCCAACCCGTACGTCGTCAACATCGAAGATGCGACGATGGAAAACACCAACTACCGCACCACTCTGTGGACTGGTAAGAACTTGCAGCTCACCGTCATGTGCATCCAGCCCGGACACGACATCGGCCTGGAAATTCACGAAGACCACGACCAGTTCCTCCGCATCGAAGGCGGGCGAGGCCTGGTGCAGATGGGGCCGACCAAGGATAATCTGTCCTTCGAGGCCGAAGCCTCAGACGATGATGCCATTTTCGTTCCGGCTGGCTCTTGGCACAACGTCACCGCAATCGGTGATGAGCCCCTTCGCGTCTACTCGATCTACGCTCCGCCGGAGCACGCACATGGCACCATCCACGTGACCTACGAAGAAGCCATGGAAGCCGAAGCCTTGGAGCATGGCGAACACTGAGTTTTATAGAAGGCACTGAGTCTTTCAAGGGGCGGGTGATACCGGAGCGATCCGGTATTACCCGCTTTTTGTTTCCATTCAAATCCAGCCTGTAGTCCCATCGCGGTGCCTCGTCGGCGAAACTAGAGGCTGAGCATGTACGTGAACTGCAACAATGACAAACTTTTGCCGAATTTGCTGAGAAATAGTGCGGTGGTAAACTCCCATCGGCACAGTCTATTAAGTAGAGAGTCCGGTTATATGTCCCAGACAACACAATCGACGGGGACGTCGGTGAAGGAACTGACCCTGCGAGGCGTCATTATCGGTGGCATCATCACCATCATCTTCACCGCAGCGAACGTGTACCTCGGCCTGAAGGCGGGCCTGACCTTCGCAACCTCCATCCCCGCGGCCGTCATTTCGATGGCAATTCTGCGTTACTTCAAAGACCATACGGTCCAAGAAAACAACATCGTTCAAACGATCGCGTCCGCGGCAGGCACACTGTCCGCGATCATCTTCGTTCTCCCTGGCCTAGTCATGGTCGGTTGGTGGCAGGGTTTCCCATACTGGCAGTCGGTCTTCGTCATCGCTCTCGGTGGCATTCTCGGCGTTATGTATTCGATCCCGCTACGTCGCGCACTGGTCACGCACTCTGATCTCCCGTACCCCGAAGGCGTCGCAGCTGCCGAGGTCCTGAAGGTTGGCGACACCAACGAAGGTGCCGAAGAATCCAAGCGTGGTTTGCTCGCCATTATCTGGGGCGGTCTGTCATCAGCTGGTTTTGCCATCCTCGGTTCGATGAAGGTTCTCGGGACCGAAATCGGCACCGCTTT
This sequence comes from Schaalia turicensis, assembly GCF_019380255.1. Classification (NCBI taxonomy): domain Bacteria; kingdom Bacillati; phylum Actinomycetota; class Actinomycetes; order Actinomycetales; family Actinomycetaceae; genus Schaalia; species Schaalia turicensis. The sequence goes on along the minus strand of NZ_CP048928.1, from coordinate 1,177,536 downwards.
CAAGTTCGGAGCGGGTGGCACCATGGCTTCGGCTTCGTTCTCGCTGGCCCTGATCGGTGTTGGCCACCTGGTTGGCATTGGTGTGGGTATCGCAATGATCGTCGGCCTGGCGATTTCGTACATCGTCTTGCTACCGTGGCGGACCTGGGGAATTGTTGATCCCTCGGCTCTGGCTGACACGGTTGGTACCGTCTTCCGTTCTGAAGTCCGGTTGATCGGCGCCGGCGCGATTGCTGTTGCAGCAGTGTGGACGCTGATCAAGCTGATCGGCCCCATCGTCATCGGTATTAAGGATTCGCTTGCATCGACCGCGAAGCGCGAGTCGGGCGAAACTGTCCCGCTGACCGAGCAGGACCTGTCCGGCAAGATCGTTATCGGCGTGACCCTTGCGGTGATGCTCCCGATCGGTGTTCTGCTCTGGCTGTTCTTAAAAGACACCGCCATTGCACACAACTCGTTGGGCCTGATCATCATTTCGATCCTGTTTATCCTGATCACGGGGCTTGCTGTTGCGTCCGTCTGCGGTTACATGGCGGGTCTGATTGGTGCCTCCAACTCGCCGATTTCCGGTGTCGGCATCATCGTCGCTATCGCAGCTGCCCTGGTTGTGAAGGCTATTCACGGCACCGCATCCGGTGACGAACTGTCCGCCCTGGTTGCCTACACGTTGTTCACTGCAGCCGTTGTTTTCGGTATCTCCACGATTTCGAACGACAACTTGCAGGATCTGAAGACCGGTCAGCTGGTGGGTGCAACCCCGTGGAAGCAGCAGGTTGCTCTGGTCATCGGCGTTCTCTTCGGCGCGATCATCATTCCGCCGGTTCTGAACCTGATGGGAAATGCTTTCGGTTTCCAGGGAGCTCCGGGCGCTGGCGAAAACGCTCTTGCAGCTCCGCAGGCCTCTCTGATCTCTGATTTGATCAAGGGCGTCTTCGGCGGAGACTTGAACTGGAACCTGTTGGGCATCGGCGCACTGATCGGCATCGTCGTCATCATCATTGACGAGGTCCTGAAGAAGACCACCAAGAAGATGTCGCTCCCCGGTCTGGCTGTCGGCATGGGCATGTACCTGCCGATCTCGATCACCCTGACTATCCCGATCGGTGCGCTACTCGGCATGATCCACGACAAGTGGGCCGTTAAGCAGAAGGATCCCGAGAAGGCAAGGCGCATGGGTACCCTGGTTGCCACCGGTTTGATCGTCGGTGAGTCCCTCTGGGGCGTCGTTTACGCCGGTATCGTCGGCTTCTCCGGTAAGGACGCACCACTTGCGTTCATGCCTGACTCGTTCGCGGGAGTTGCTCAGTGGCTCGGCTTGGTCGTTTTCGCTGGTGTGATCGGCTTCTTGTACTCCAAGACCCGCAAGGACACGCTGAACTGATCAACGCGAACTCACGCGTTCTGGTGCGATTGTGCACTGAGGTGCCCGGTGCCCCATGAGGGGTGCCGGGCACCTGCGTTTCGGGCGGGGCGCTGTGGTGGGGTGTGTCGTGTAAGGCGCCGTTTTCTTGGCGGGGAGCCCGATTCTGTCGCCTCGTATAACCGAACTGGTAGGGGCGATCAGCGGAGGGGGGACAGTCGCGTACGTGTCCGTCTGGTCATCAACGGCGGCGTTTCGGGCAGGCACTGCCGCGCAATCTTGCTTAGTGTGGTCGAGTGATGTCCCAAGAAAACCGCTTCGACCCATATTCGACTTCGTTCGACCCGTATGGCACGGATATTTTGAGCTCCGACCCGCACCGTGAGGGGCCACATGCGCTTCGCCCGCGTTCGCAGGAAATCCCGGTTGAACTGGGCATGGTGTTAGAGGACGTGGCAACAGGCTGGGTGGGTGCTGTTATTCGCGTTGAAAAATCGGGTGGCATGCACGTCGTTGAATTAGAAGATCGGCGAGGCTCTGTCCGTTCCTTCCCGCTCGGTGGCGGTTTCTGGCTGGAGGGCCGTCCCGTTATGCTTGCGCCACCTCGTCGACAAGAATCTGATGTGCCCACACTCAAGCCTCAGCTGACTACCCATGGTGGGCGTGCGGTGACGAACTCGGGTTCGATTGCTGGGCCGAAGGGGGGCCCGAAGATAGCGAAGCAGTCGCGGATCTGGGTTGAGGGTCGCCACGATGCGGAGCTCGTCCAACACGTGTGGGGCGATGATCTGGCAGAAGCGGGAGTAGTCGTCCAGTTGCTTGAGGGCGTGGATCATCTTGAAGAGATCCTGGAAGTCTTCGGACCGTCTGATGAAGTTCGCGCCGGTATTCTGGTCGATCACCTTGTGGAGGGGTCGAAAGAGTCGCGGATTGCCCAGCGTGTTCAGTCGCGTTGGTCTAGCGGTGTGCTGGTTGTTGGTCACCCGTTTGTGGATATTTGGCAGGCTGTGAAACCTGCTCGCCTGGGGCTGACTCGCTGGCCGGATATTCCGAGAGGTACGGATATTAAGCATGGCACTCTCGATGCGCTGGGCTGGTCGCATGCAAATCAAGCGGATATTGCGATGGGGTGGAAGCGAATTCTCGCCCAGGTCCGCAATTATAAGGACGTTGAGCCGGCTCTGTTGGGGCGCGTTGAAGAGCTGATTGATTTTGTCACTGAACCCGGTACTCGTTAGCGTCTGCGCAGTTGGGGGATATTTCCACCGCCGTTCATTGTTTCGTAGTGACGAGGCCGGGACTGTCAGCAAAGACTTTGCTTGAGTAGTGCCCATTGTGAAGAGGTAGTGCCAACGTTGTGCTCGTTACTTCGGCTGGGTGCTTTGATGGGCAGGGAGTAGAATTGGCACTCAGATAGAGTGAGTGCCAGATTCGTGTCGAAACCGATCCTTCACATCACGGCTTCGATGGCGTGTGGTACTCCGCGTCAGTTTTCGCTTGGAACGGAGGACACATGAACGACGATCGTCGGCTCGGCGTTCTTCGAGCGATCGTCACTGAATACGTGCACACCCGTGAACCCGTGGGTTCGAAGGTGATTGCTCAGTCGCACGATTTAGGTGTTTCTTCTGCGACGATTCGTAATGACATGGCTCTGTTGGAAGAAGCCGGTTTGATCTATCAGCCTCATACCAGTGCTGGTCGTGTTCCCACGGATAAGGGCTACCGACTTTTTGTTGATTCCCTGTCCGCGTTGAAACCGATGAGTGACCCGGAGCGCAGTGCTGTTGAGCATTTCCTTGAGGACTCTTCGAACCTGGACGATGTGGTTGTTCGGACCGTGCGTCTGCTGGCGCAAGTAACGCATCAGGTGGCTGTTGTTGAGTATCCGACGTTGGCGTTGCAGACGTTGAAGCGGGTAGAGATCGTTGATCTTGCTGCGACCAACGTGCTGGTCATTGTCGTGACCGATTCCGGACGCGTTTCTCAGGACACTATTGAGCTTCGTACGCAGTTGACTAGCGGAGATATTGCGGTTCTTCGCGAGAAGCTCAACGCTGTTTTTTCAGCTCTTGGCCCCGATGAGATTCTTGCTAGCGTCGAGGCCCTGAAGGCGCTTCTTGAAATGCGTTTGCATGATGTGGCAGATGCTCTTGCCCAGAGCATTGCGCGTCTCCTTCGCCCCAGTGGTGAATCGAAGATCGTCATGGCTGGTATGTCGAATCTTGCTAGGGGAGCGGTTGACTTCCATGATATTGCGCCGGTCTTAGACGCTTTGGAAGAGCAGGTGGTATTGATGCGCCTGTTCTCTGAACTGCAGCTTGATGATGATGTTCATGTTTCGATCGGTGCGGAAAATGAACATGACGCGCTTGCTGAAGCATCGGTTGTGGCTTCCACGTACCATGCGCCTCCACGTAGTGGTGATACGCGTGCTCACCTTGGTATTGTTGGCCCGACTCGCATGGATTATGCGCGAACGATGGCTTCGGTCAGGGCTGTTGCTGCCTATCTTTCGCGGTACTTGAATCGCTAGATTACCTCCCATGAGCTTTCACCGCCGATGCGGTGATCACACGAAAGAACATAAGGAACGAAGACGAGTGAACGACTACTACGAGGTCCTTGGCGTATCAAAGGATGCGACTGTCGACGAGATTAAGAAGGCGTATCGCAAGAAAGCACGTCTGCTACACCCTGACTACGCTGGGCCCGAGTCAGAAGAGGCTTTCAAAGAGCTTTCTGTCGCCTACGAAACGCTCTTAGATCCCCAGAAGCGTCAAATGTATGACCTTGGAGGGCCGGATGCCTTGCGGGGTGGCGGTTCACCATTTGGTGGTGCTGGTGGCGGGTTATCTGACATCTTTGATGTGATGTTCTCTGGTTTCTCCGGTCAAGCTTCCGGGCCTGCGCCTCGCGTTCGTCGTGGTTCCGACCAGCTGATCGGCGTGGAGATTTCCTTGAAGGACGCTGTTTTCGGCGCGAAGAAGGAAGTTTCATACGGAACATATATTCTGTGCGATTCGTGCCATGGTTCGATGTGTGCTCCGGATACTGAGCCCACACGGTGCGGGACGTGTAATGGAACGGGCTCGGTGACGCGCGTCCAGAACACGATGTTTGGTCGTATGCAGTCGCGTGGAGCCTGTCCGACCTGTCAGGGGTATGGCACGATTATTGCATCGCCCTGCCATGAATGTGCCGGTCAGGGGCGTGTTCGTTCGCGTCGTACGATTACGGTTGATATTCCCGCCGGTGTAGACGAAGGAACTCGTATCAGGGTTGATTCCGAGGCTGAAGTTGGCCCCGGTGGCGGTCCGAATGGTGATCTCTATCTTGAGATCAACGAGAAAGCGGATGATGTTTTCGTCCGCCAAGGCGATGACTTGCACACGTGGATCACGATCCCGATGACAACGGCGGCCTTGGGCACGAAGTTTGACCTCGATACGTTCGACGGTGCGCAACACGTCGAGATCCCGGCTGGTACTCAGCCGAATGCTGATATTGAACTGAAGAACTTGGGCGTCAGTCGTTTGCAGCGTTCTGGTCGCGGTGACTTGCACGTCCACGTGAATGTTGAGATCCCGAAGAAGCTTGATGATCGTTCGCGTGACCTTCTTGAGCAGCTTGCGAATCTTCGCAAAGAGACGCGTATCGAACCTGACCGTCGTCCCTCGTCAATGTTCGACAAGATCCGCGAAGCGTTCACTGGCCAATGACACGTCCCGTTTTCATTTACGAGGGCGACCTCGTCCCCTGCGAGTTGGATGCAGGCGATACAGTCTCGCTTGAAGGAACTGAAGGCCATCACGCGGCCACCGTTCGGCGCATCGGAGTAGGTGAGTGGATCGACCTGATAGATGGCCACGGAACGAGGCTCACGTGCGAGGTTCTCTCCACCTCGAAGAAAGGTCTTGTTCTTCGTGTCGATCAGCGTGTGATCGAACCTCAGGCGACGCCCCAACTGATTCTTGTTCAGGGGCTTGCAAAGGCTGGACGAGACGAACAGGCAATTGAAGCCTGCACCGAAATCGGGATTGATCAAGTGATTCCCTGGCAATCTGAGTATTCGGTTGTCCGGTGGAACGGTTCAAAAGCCTCAAAAGGTAAAGCGAAGTGGGAATCCGTCGTTCGTGCGGCCGCTAAGCAGGCGCGGCGAGCGTGGATCCCCAGCGTCGGCGACGTTGTCAACTCAAAAGCGCTCGCCACATGGGTTGAGGCAAAGAGAGAAGCCGGGGGCAAAGTTTTAATTTGCCACGAGGAAGCAACCGAATCGCTGAGCTCAATCATTGCCAGTGATCCCACGTCATTCACCACAGCGTCAAGTTTGACGCTGCTGGTTGGCCCAGAAGGCGGAATGAAGAGCGAAGAAGTGAACTGGCTTCAAGACGCTGGGGCGTCTTTGGTTGGTCTTGGCGCGAATGTTCTTCGCTCGTCGACGGCTGGAGCCGTGGGAGCGACACTCTTAAGCGCGACGCTTGGACGCCTGTAACTCGAGCGTATGTACTGCGGGCCGACAGTGAATACCGTCGGCCCGCAGTACGTGTATGGGTTAAAGTCTCAGCTTTCGATCGAACCGATGATCGTGAAGGTCATCGTGTGGGATTGGCCAGGGGCAAGCACAATGAGATCCTTGCCTGAATTAAAGGCATTCGGGGGGCAGGTCATTGGCTCAACAGCGATGCCGGTTCGTCCCATGGAATCAGCAGTGAACGCCTGAACCCACGGGGTGTCAGCCTTCAATTGAACCGTCAATCCGGTTTCTGGATCACGCAGTTGAACGGTCCATTCACCTTCGGGCAAACCGGTGAAAGCATGGTCAACAGATTGTGAGCCAAGTAGGCGCGGAGTGCGGAAATCACGCTCAAGATCATCTACCGGGACCGTTTCAACAGGAGCCATGTTCTGATCGACCCGGATGATTTCAGAGGCTGGAATCGTAACCTCGTATCCATCATTCTTCTTGCCATCGAGTGACAGGTAGGGGTGGGACGAAACACCATATGGGGCGGGTGCGGAGCCGATGTTTTTTGCCACTAGAGTGACGGTCAGACCACGGCAGGCGCTGAGCGCGTAGGTTACCCACGCTTCAATCGGCCACGGGTAGCCATAGCGGGGAGCGATGAATGCTCCCAGTGTTGCTGAGTCAGAATCAGCGTGAATGATCGTCCAGTCAACCCAGGTCATCAGACCGTGCAATGCTGAGCCGGTTGCAGCTTCATTCACGTCAACCGTGTAGGTGATGTCTTCCCATGTGTATGTTCCTCCAGCAATACGGTTCGGCCAGGGCATCAGCGTTTTCCCCAAGTAGCCTTCGGGAATTTCATCCGCGTCATGGGCGACGACTAAGTCGCGCCCTGCGTACGTGAGTGCGGCGAGTCCGGCGCCGACGGTAACAATCCGAGCCTCATATTCTCCAGAAGAAAGAAAGATTTCGTAACCGGACGCGTGACGGGTAGGCATGGGTGCTCCTGACGGTTGGTGAATGCGTGGACTAGCACGCTTATGCAATCAAGCTTAGTTGCGAAAAGTGACAAAGTGGGGAAGGAAATTGACGAGGCACGAACTGGCACTCTACCGATTTGTTCAGTGGCTAGATGTTCGTCATTCGGTCGTGACACAATGGGCGGGTGACACTTTCGTCGCACAACTTTTACCAAGGAGGAATCGTGACCACCACCGTCACGCGTGAATTCGTTGCTGGTCTGCCCAAGGCAGAACTGCATCTCCACCTTGAGGGCACGCTTGAACCCGATCTTAAGCTTGCTCTTGCTACCAAGCACGGTGTCGATATCGGTCAGTCGACCATCGAGGAAGTTCAGGCCAGCTACAACTTCACCGACCTGACCTCGTTCCTCGCCGTCTATTACCCGGCGATGAATGTCCTGCAGGATGAAGAGGACTTCGAGGCTCTGGCCTCCGCTTACTTTGCGCGAGCCAAGGCGAACGGTGTTCGTCGCGCTGAGTGCTTCTTCGATCCCCAGGCTCACACCACGCGTGGTATTGCGATTGAAACTGTCATCAACGGCTACTACAAGGCTGTTGAGAAGGCACGCGAAGACGGACTCTCCGCTGACCTGATTCTCTGCTTCCTGCGTGATATGAGCGCAGAATCCGCGCGAGAAACCCTTGAAGCAGCACTGCCACACAAGGACAAGTTCTTCGCCGTTGGCCTAGATTCTGACGAGCGCGATAATCCACCGGAGAAGTTCGCCGAGGTCTTCGCGATGGCGAAGGACAACGGTCTGCATGTCACGATGCACTGCGACATTGATCAGGTTGGCTCTATCGACAATATCCGTCGTGCGCTGACTGAGCTCGGTGCCGAGCGCCTTGACCATGGCACGAACATCGTGGAAGACGATGCGCTGGTTCAGCTGGTCGCAGATAGGGGCATTGGCTTGACCTCCTGCCCGCTATCGAACTCGTTCGTCACCGCGAACAACCACGATATGAAGGACAAGGAAGTGAAGACTCTCCTTGAACGTGGCGTGAAGGTCACCATCAACTCTGATGACCCGGCCTACTTCGGTGGCTACGTTGCCGACAATTTCTACGCTCTTGCCGACCAGGCAGGCTTCACTAAGGACATGCTTGTTCAGCTGGTACGTAATTCTCTTGAAATCGCTTGGGTTTCCGACGCAGAGCGTGCACGCCTGCTGGGTGAGCTCGACGCTTTTGTTGCAGCCAACTGACTCGGTCTTCTGGTTTCACTGGGGGCGCTTAGCCGATCGCGTCAGACCCCGTGACGTCTCGTGGCGAATGTGCCAAGAACGGTGAGACTTCCGACCTGAATAAACGTGGGGGCGGGTGCTACTCATTGATAGCACCCGCCCCTTTCACGAAAAAATACCCGCAAAGTGCGTGGCGCATAGAGTAAAGAGACTCAAGTGGGGCCTCGTCGATAGGACGAACAGCGACTGAGCGTCAGTGAACCTCGAAGCCCAGTAAGCGGAAGTAATCACGAACTTCCTCGGTCGCCTCAGGCGAGGGTGGCTTTGTGTCACGCAACTGATAATCCAAGCCCAGTGAATCCCACTTATCCTGACCCATCTGATGGAAGGGGAGGACCTCAACGCGGTCGATGACATTGCGCCACCTCGTGATGATGTTTCCGATCGCTTCGATATTGTCCTTGCCATCAGTTAATCCCGGCACCAAGACAAAACGAATCCACACGCGTGTCGTGCCACGCGCCGCCAGGCGATCACCGAAGTCAACGGTCGGCTGAAGGTCGCCGGTCGTGACCTTCTTATAGAGCTCAGGGATGCCGGACTTCACGTCCAGCAGAACCAAATCCAGATCGTCGAGCATCGCGTCATCGCAGTTCGCGCCAAGGAACCCCGACGTATCCAAACAGGTGTGAACCCCCATTGCTTTCGCTCCGGCCAAGATGCGACGAACAAACTCCGGCTGCATCATGGCTTCGCCACCGGACAGGGTGATACCGCCACCCGTCGTGCGGAAAATCTTACGGTAGCGACGGATACGGCCGAGGATCTCGTCGATCTCAACGGGCGTTCCATTCTTCATGAAGAACGTGTCGGGATTGTGGCAGTACAGGCAGCGGAGCCCGCATCCGTTAAGGAAAATCGTCAGACGCGTTCCCGGGCCGTCGACAGCGGTCACAAGCTCCCACGAGTGAACGGATCCCAGCGTGCCGTCATGCATCTTGTGCAGGCGCTCCGTGCGTTCCATCTCGCTCAGCTCACCCAGGCCTGCGACTCCTTGACCGCCCACGCGACCGGTCGGTGCTTGGAAGTCTTGATCGCGGAGCTTCGAGTGGGAATCAATGGGTCCGGTGGGAACGATTGAAGATCCATCGCCTACGGGGGCGGTGTGGGAAAGCTCAGTCATGGTGTCCTGATCGTGAATGAAAGGGAACGAGGCGCACGTTCACGCTCTGTTCATTGTGAGTGCGCAATTGTTAAGGGCGTCGACGCAATTCGGGGCGCAGGAAGAACCCCGCGCCCCGAACCGGAAGGTGCTGAATCTGTTTTACGCCAGCGTAAAGCGGATATCAGGCCGAGTGGTGGAAGGTACGCGAGAGAACGTCAAGCTGCTGCTCGCGGGTGAGCTTCACGAAGTTAACGGCGTAGCCGGAAACGCGAACGGTCAGGTTCGGGTACTTCTCGGGGTGCTCGATTGCGTCTTCCAGGGTGGAACGATCAAGAACGTTGATGTTGGCGTGGTACAGGCCGTCGGACTCGCCGCGCTCTTCACGGGCTGCCTTCATGTCTGCGAGGCGCTCTTCGTAGGTCTTGGTTGCCATGATGATTTTCTCCTTATGGGTGTTGTCTGGTCTCGGGAGCGGGGCTTGGTAGTGCCCCGCTCCCGGTAAGAATGATTAGTTACTGGAAATCATTTCACAGGTATCGTCCGGGACGAAGCCTGCATCGAGGATTCCGACAAGGTTGTCGATCTGCTCGGCCTTTGTACGGCCAAGGCCGGACGGGGTGATGGTGTTCGTCAGCGAGATACCGTCGAGCGCATCGTTGTAGTCGAGCTTACCGACCGACAGCATGGAAGCAACCATGCCGTGGGTGTCGATGCCGTTCTCCGGGTTTGCGCCCGGTGCGAACGGGGTGCCTGCGCGGTGACCGGATGGAAATGCGCCGGTTGCCTTGCCGTAGACGACGTTCGAGGTGATCGTCAGGACGGACTGCGTCGGGATTGCGTCGCGGTACATCGGGATCTGACGGATCTTGTCCATGACGGTGTGGACGACGGTTGCGGCGATCTCATCGGCGCGGTCGTCATCGTTGCCGTAGGTCGGGAATTCGCCTTCGGTTGTGTAGTCGACAACCAGTCCGGTTTCGTCGCGGATCGGCGTGACCTTTGCGTACTTGATGGCTGCCAGCGAGTCAGCAACGATCGACAGGCCTGCGATACCGCACCCCATGGTGCGGATGATTTCGGAATCGTGCAGTGCCATCTCGACTGCTTCGTATGCGTAGCGGTCGTGGCAGTAGTGGATAATGTTGAGGGCTTCAACGTAGGTGCCGACAACCCAGTCGAGCATCTCTTCGTACTTGGCCCAGACCTCGTCGAACTTCAGTGGTTCGTCGCCGGTGATGGGCTCGTAGCCTTCAACGACCTGCTTGCCACTCATTTCGTCGCGACCACCGTTGATGGCGTAGAGCAGGGCCTTTGCAGCGTTGACGCGTGCGCCGAAGAACTGCATCTGCTTGCCGACCTTCATCGGGGAGACGCAACATGCGATGGCGGCGTCGTCGCCCCAGTGTTGGCGGATCTGCGGGTCGGACTCATATTGGATGGACGAGGTTTCGATCGAGATCGCTGCGCAGAATTCCTTGTAGCCCTTGGGCAGGTTTTCGTCCCAGAAGATCGTGATATTCGGTTCGGGGGCGGGGCCTAGGTTACGCAGGGTCTGCAACAGGCGGAATGAGGTCTTGGTGACCAGCGTGCGACCGTCGTCGCCGAAGCCTGCGTCTGACCAGGTTGCCCAGTAGGGGTCTCCCGAGAAGATCTGGTCGTAATCAATCGTGCGAAGGAAGCGCGTGATGCGGAGCTTGATGACGAGGGCGTCGATGATCTCCTGTGCGTCGGATTCGGTGATGAGACCGGCGGCGAGGTCGCGCTCGAAGTAGACGTCGAAGAAGGCGGAGAGGCGACCGATCGACATCGCGGCGCCGTCCTGCGACTTCACAGAGGCGAGGTAGCCGAAGTAGGTCCACTGGACCGCTTCCTTCGCGGTTTTCGCGGGCCCGGAGATGTCGAAGCCGTAGTCGGCCGCCATCTTCTTCAGCTTCTTGAGCGCCTTGATCTGCTCGGAGTGCTCCTCGCGGTAGCGTGCCCAGTGCTCGGAGAAAGGCTGGTCTGCGTAGCGGTCCTTGTCCTGTTGCTTCCACTCGATGAGCTGATCGACGCCGTAGAGGGCGACGCGGCGGTAGTCGCCGATGATGCGACCGCGACCGTAGGCGTCCGGCAGGCCAGTGATGATGTGCGAGGAGCGGGCGGCTCGGATCCGCGGCGTGTAGATGTCGAAGACCGCGTCATTGTGGGTCTTGCGGTACTGGGTGAAGATCTTCTTGACCTCGGGGTCGACCTCCTTACCGGCCTCCTTGATGGCGGTCTCGACCATGCGCCAGCCACCGTTGGGCATCATCGCGCGCTTGAGGGGGGCGTCCGTCTGCAGGCCGACGATAACGTCGTCGTCGGAGGAGATGAAACCGGGCTTGAAGGCGTCGATGTCGGCGGGGGTGTGGGTGTCGACGTCGAGGATGCGGACCTTGCGTTCCTCGGAAAGGTACTCCTTTTCGAGGGTGTCCCAGACGCGGAGGGTCTTTTCGGTGGGACCTGCGAGGAAGGAGGCATCGCCCTCGTACGGCGTGTAGTTACGCTGGATGAAGTCGCGGACGTCGATTTCTTTGTCCCAATTTCCAGTTTTGAAATCGGTCCAAGCCTCTTGTGTGGGGATGCTGGGAGCGGTCTGCTCTGTCATCGTTCCTCTTCTCAATAAATGCTTGCGGCCGATCGTTGTACCGCACTGCATTAGATGATTCTCGAATGTGTACCGGTAGGTACCTTGTAACAATTGTGTACCTACATAGTTAGGGTTTCCATACAGAGGTCATTTGTCACAGGTGCGGGTTATCACAACGTGCACAATTGTTAACAATAAACATTTTCGAGGGGGACGTTAGTCCTAAGTGTGGGTGTGATGTTCTTTAAGCACGAGGTTGCGCTCGACTATTGTTCTCTCTCAAAGAAATGGACGCGCGTATGTATTGAGTCCTATCTATGCCTATGCTCATTACCAACAGCGCAAACACGTGCGTGAGTGGTCAAGGAGTTTCTCGGTGGAAGAGCGTAGCCCCGAACTGAAAGTCGGTGTTCTCGGTGCAGGTACCGTCGGATCACAGGTTATCCGAATGCTCACAGAGCAGGCCGACGATTTTGAAGCTCGTTCAGGTGCGCGTATACGCGTGAACAAGGTAGCGGTCCGCAGGCTTGATGCGCCTCGTGACTACGATGTGGATCCTGCACTTCTGACGACCCATCCCGAAGAAGCCATCGATGGCCACGACATTGTCGTTGAATTGATCGGCGGTATTGAGCCAGCCCGAACCTATGTCATCCGAGCACTCAAACAGGGCATTTCCGTGGTGACCGGCAACAAGGCCCTTCTTGCTACTCACGGTCCAGAGCTGTATGCCGCTGCGGCTGAAACCGGCGCAGACCTCTACTACGAGGCCTCGGTTGCGGGCGCAGTTCCCGTCGTTTACGGCCTGCGCGAATCGCTTGCGGGTGACCGCATCACCAAGGTGATGGGCATCGTCAATGGCACGACCAATTTCATCCTCGATGCGATGGCGTCGCGCGGCCTGTCCTATGAGGAAGCGTTGAATCAAGCCCAGGAGCTCGGTTTTGCCGAAGCCGATCCCAGCTCAGATGTTGACGGTTTCGATGCGGCGGCAAAGTGTTCAATTCTGGCCTCGTTGGCTTTCCATACGCGCGTCGGAATCGATGACGTTGCCGTTGAGGGCATCACCAAGATCACGGCAGAAGATATGGAAGAAGCTGCCTTCTTCGGTCGTACGATCAAGCTTCTTGCCATCGCTGAGCGTTGTGTTGGAGAAGACGGTAAAGACGGCGTTGCCATGCGCGTCCACCCCGCGCTCGTCCCGCTCGATTCGCCTCTGGCCAGTGTCGATGGAGCATTCAACGCCATCCTCATCGAAGGTGAAGCAGCAGGCCGTCTGATGTTCTACGGTCAGGGTGCAGGTGGTGCTCCCACCGCGTCCGCTGTTCTTTCGGACCTCGTCGCTGCTGCCCACCACCGCGCATTCGGCGGACACGCACCCCGTGAGTCCGTCTACGCTCACCTGCCGATTCTTGACCCGGGCATGGCCTTCACTCGCTACCAGATTCGTATGCAGGTAGAGGATCGCCTTGGTGTACTTTCCGATGTTGCCGGAATATTCGCTCGCCACGGCGTCTCCATCCAGTCTGTGCATCAGCGCGACGACAAGGAGCCGGGTGCCTGCGTGATCGTGGCGACAACCCACCTTGCCCGCGAAGCGGATCTGGCGGCAGTCGCACACGCCCTGTCGCACTCGCCCGCGGTTCGTGAAGTCACCAGCGCGATTCGCGTCGAAGGGGAGTGACATGAGAATCACCGAAGAATTCGTTGCCGTCTGCGTCCCCGCAACCAGCGCGAACCTTGGCCCAGGATTCGATTCGCTGGGGCTGGCGCTGAACCTTTGGGACGAAGTTGCAGTTCACGCAACCTCCGGAGTCCACACAAGCGTCACCGTTGAAGGTGAGGGCGCAGGGAATGTTGCAACCGGTGAAGACAATCTTGTCGTCCAAGCGATGCGCTTAGCGCTCGATCGTGCGGGCGCACCGCAGGTTGGCGTGAAAATGCGTTGCACAAACCGCATCCCTCATTCGCGCGGAATGGGTTCATCGGCCAGTGCGATCGTTGCGGGAATTCTTCTTGCTCGCGCGCTTATCGGGCGCGAGGATGTCCTGACGGACGAAGAAGTCCTCATGATCGGTACCGAATTGGAAGGACACCCCGACAACGTTGCGCCAGCAATCGCTGGTGGAGCAACCATCGCGTGGGTCGATAACGGCCGGCCGGGTGCAGTTTCACTCTCGGTTCCTCACACCATTGCCCCCGTCGTCTTTATACCTGACTTTAAATTGGCAACCGAAAAGGCCCGTTCCGCTCTTCCGCAAGTGGTCGCCCATACAGATGCGCGCTTCAATGTTGCCCGAGCCGCTCTTCTTTCTGCGCTCCTTTCAGGACAGGCTCGTTCGGTGGGGCAGGCCTCGTTCCATGATCTGCTGATGGATGCCACGGCGGATGTTTTGCACCAGGAATACCGACGCGAAGCCATGGAGCCTTCGCTTGCGCTGGTGGATTGGTTGCGCAATGCCGGCATCGCGGCCACAGTTTCTGGTGCTGGACCGACGGTTCTGGCCGTGGAGACGGTGCCGGACGAAATCTGCGCGGACGCCAGATCAGCGGGCTGGAAGGTCATGGCTCTTGACGTGCCAAGCAAAGGTGCGGCGATTACTCGCGGGCGACTGGCGAAGCTCTACTGATTATCCTTCAGTTCTGTTTTCTTTGTTTTCTTTCAGTCTCGTGTGACTTTATGCGCACAAACGCGCGACTTTAACGTTGTGGTGCCTATAGAGACAAACGGTTGGTACACTTGAAGCGGGTCTTACGGCCCGCCACGTTTTGGTGGCTCATCCCTTACGTCACGCGATCAGCGTTATCGCAACGTATTCCTCCCGTTTTAAAGGGAGATCCCCATTTGCTCGAAAAGAGCATTCCATATCCAGTGAGGATTCATTCGTGACAAACGAACAAGCCGCCCCCAAGACACAGTCTGCATTGCGGGGCATGAAGCTGGCTGAACTCCAGGCGCTAGCTTCCAGCCAAGGTCTCAAGGGTACGTCAAAGATGCGTAAGGCCGACCTGATCGAAGCTCTTTCTTCCTCGTCTGCGCCAGCTAAGAAGGCTTCCGCTTCATCTGACGAGGCCCCCACGCGCCGTGCCCGTGGTACGCGTCGTGCGGCTACCGCTGAAGTTTCACATGAGCAGGTTGCGCCTGCTACCCAGGCACCTGCCCAGGACCAGGGAACCCAGGATCAGGGAACGAAGAATGACGACGCTGAACAGCCCCAGCGCAAGTCACGTCGTCGTCGCGTCGCGACCGCCGGACCAACCGAACCGGCGACTATTGAACTGCCGGCTCCCAAGAAGGGCGGTGAGAAGCCCGAAGCGGAAGAAAACGCTTCCGTCAAGGCTCCGTCCCTGGACGCCATTGAGCTTCCCGAAGGGGAAGAAGGCGAAGAGCGCGGTCGTAACCGCCGTGATCGCAACAACCGTCGCCGTGATCGCAACAACCGCAACGATCGCTATAATCGTCGTAACCGTGACCGCAATGATCGTGGCGACCGCGAAGAACAGGTGCGCGAAGACGAACAGTTTGCTCCGATCGCTGGCATCTTGGATATTCAGGACAATCACGCATTTGTTCGCACTTCTGGTTATCTTCCCGGTCCGAACGATGTGTATGTCACCCTTGGCAACGTTCGCCGTTGGGGTCTGCGTGCGGGCGATGCCGTTGCAGGTGCCGTTCGGCAGCCCCGTGAAGGTGAACGGCAGCGTCAGAAGTACAACGCTCTGGTTCGCGTTGACTCCGTGAACGGCATGTCGATCGAGGAAGCGCAGGCTCGTCGCGAGTTCTCCAAGCTCACCCCGGTTTACCCGAATGAGCAACTACGCCTCGAAACGTCCGCAAAGGCATACACGCCACGCGTTATCGACTTGGTCGCTCCGATCGGTAAAGGCCAGCGTGGCCTGATCGTTTCGCCACCGAAGGCCGGTAAGACGATGGTCATCCAGCAGATCGCGAAGGCTATCGAGATCAACAATCCCGAGGTTCACCTGATGGTCGTCCTGGTTGACGAACGTCCGGAAGAAGTGACGGATATGCGTTCGATCGTCAAGGGGGAGGTCATTGCCTCGACCTTCGACCGCCCCGCATCGGATCACACGATCGTCGCCGAACTTGCCATAGAGCGCGCAAAGCGTCTGGTTGAACTCGGCCAGGATGTTGTCGTTCTTCTTGACTCGATCACGCGACTGTCGCGCGCCTACAACCTAGCCGCACCGGCTTCCGGCCGTATCCTGTCGGGTGGCGTTGACGCATCCGCCCTGTACCCGCCGAAGAAGTTCTTCGGTGGCGCCCGTAATCTCAAGGAAGGCGGCTCGCTTACCATCATCGCGTCGGCTCTGGTTGAGACCGGTTCGAAGATGGACGAGGTCATTTTCGAAGAGTTTAAGGGCACCGGCAATATGGAACTGCGTCTGTCGCGTCAGCTGGCAGACCGTCGTATCTTCCCAGCGATCGACGTCAATGCGTCCGGTACCCGCCGTGAAGAAATGCTGTTCCAGCCTGAAGAACTTCGCATCATGTGGAAGCTTCGTCGCGTGATTGGCACGCTGGATCAGCAGTCCGGTCTGGAACTGATCCTTGAAAAGCTCAAGGAAACCCAGTCGAACGCTGAGTTCCTGATGATGGTCCAAAAGACCACTCCCAGTGCTGACTGAGAACCCCCTGACGTGAAACGCGCGTCAAAAGGTCGCGCGTTTCACGCATATGAGGGCCCTGCCACATAGACGTAAGAGCGCCGAAAGTGGCACAATTGACGCCGTCGGCCATCGGTTCACCGGTTCGCCACCGTTTGGATACTCCAATTGGATACTCCAAGGCGGAAGGATACTTGCCACCAGATGTGGGAAGATCTGCGGATCCGGACCCGGGGCACCAACGAACCCAGGAGATACTCCATGAAGAAGGACATCCACCCCGAATACGTGGATACCCTCGTGACTTGCACGTGCGGTAACAGCTTCCACACCCGTTCCACCCTCACCACCGGTGAGATGCGCGTGGACGTCTGCTCCGCTTGCCACCCGTTCTACACCGGCAAGCAGAAGATCCTCGACACCGGCGGTCGCGTCGCTAAGTTCGAGGCACGTTACGGAAAGCGTGTTCGCCCCTCCAAATGAGGCAAGCGTACGTTGCGTTTTGATCGGCGCCGGGAGCGTTAAGCGCCCGGCGCCGAGGCGTATCTGGCCACTCAGCTTTAAAGGAAGTCCATGACAGTCGATAACGAGACCAGTGAAGGTCTGAGTGCCCTTGAAGCACTCTTGAGCGAGTACGAAAGCGTCGAACAGGAGATGTCGGCGCCGGATACTCTGTCCAACCCTGCGAAGATGCGTCGCGTGGGAAGGCGTTTCGCTGAGCTGTCTCGCATCAAGGCTGCTGCTGATCGACTCTCGAGCACCCGAGATGACCTTGAGGCTGCCCGTGAACTGGCCACGGAAGATCCATCGTTCGCTGACGAGATTCCAGGCCTCGAAAATGAGGCGCAAGACGCCTACGACGCGCTACTGAAAATCCTCGCACCGCGCGACAGTGAGGATGCCCTCGACGTCATCCTCGAAATTAAAGCAGGGGAGGGCGGTGAAGAATCCGCTCTTTTCGCATCCGACCTCGCTCGCATGTACGCGCGCTACGCCGAATCGAAGGGCTGGAGCGTCCAAGAACTCTCTTCAACGGACACTGAACTCGGTGGCTACAAAGACATCACGCTGGCAATTCGCGCCAAGGGAACCGTGACCCCAGAAGAAGGCGTGTGGGCTCACTTAAAGTTCGAGGGCGGAGTTCACCGCGTGCAACGCGTGCCCGTCACCGAGTCGCAGGGTCGTATTCACACCTCCGCAGTCGGCGTCTTCGTCATGCCCGAAATTGAAGATGACACTGAGATTGTCATCGACCCGAACGACCTGCGCATTGACGTCTACCGTTCCTCGGGTCCCGGTGGCCAGTCGGTGAACACCACGGATTCCGCTGTCCGCATCACCCACATTCCGTCGGGCATCGTGGTCTCGATGCAGAACGAAAAATCGCAGCTACAGAACAAGGAAGCAGCCCTGCGCGTCTTGGCGTCCCGTTTGGCAGCCGAAGCTCGTGCGAAGCGCGAAGCTGAAGCATCGGCCCAGCGCCTCAGCCAGGTTCGCACCGTTGATCGTTCCGAGCGCGTACGCACCTACAACTTCCCAGAAAACCGCATCGCTGAACACCGCACCGGCTACAAAGCGCACAATCTTGATCGCGTGCTTGCCGGCGAACTTGAGCCCGTCATCGCTTCGCTGATCGAAGCCGATGAAGCCGAGCGACTCGCCTCTGCCAGCGCCTGAGAGTCTCTCGCGACCATTTCACCGATCGTCCAATGACTGCCGAGATTTCCACCGTCCGCGACGCTCTTGCCTTCGCACGCGCCCAGCTTTCACAGATCGACGAGGCCGCTCCAGCTTCCGAGGCGCGCGAACTTCTGGAATGGGCGGCGGATGTGGAATCACTGTGGTTAATCCGTGAGCCCATCGCCCCAGCGATCGTTCATCGCTTTATTGATGGGGTTGAACGACGAATGAAACGTGTTCCACTGCAACACATCACTGAGCGCATGTTCTTCCGTGGTCTGACGTTGCGTGCAATGCCAGGTGTCTTCGTGTGCCGTCCAGAAACCGAAGTCGTTGCGGGCCAGGCGATCGATCAGGCGCGCGAGATCCTGAAAACTCGTGACAGCGTGCGCCTCGTCGATCTGTGTACCGGATCTGGTGCAATCGCCTGCTCGCTCGCACACGAAATCCCCAAAAGCGATGTTTTCGCCGTCGAACTGTCGCCGGTGGCATTCCAATGCGCCAGGGAAAATTGTGAAAAATACGGTGGCGGGCGCATTGGCCTCGTGAACGGTGACGCAACTGACCCGGCCACTTTGGCTGACCTTGACGGCAGTGTCGACATTGTTGTCTCGAACCCGCCTTACGTTCCTTTTAACGAGGCTCCGACGCAGGCAGAAGCCCAGCGAGACCCGGATATGGCACTCTACGGGCTGGGAGAGAGTGGCATGCAGATTCCATCTGCGATCCTCGCGCGCAGCGCCACCTTGCTGAAGCCCGGCGGTTGGGTGATTGTTGAACACTCGCCGAGTCAATCAGAACTGATGCGTACCGCTGCACAACGGGCAGGCTTCACGCACCCTCAGACCATGCCCGATCTGACGGGTCGTGATCGCTATCTTGTTACCAGACGTGGCACAATGCCGATGTGACTACGCGAATCATTTCTTGCACCCCCACGTGGGATAGCTCAGACCTGAAGGAAGCGACAACCGCTGTCAAAAGCGGTCAGCTGATCGTCATCCCGACAGACACCGTGTACGGAATCGGGTGCGATGCGAGTAATCCTGACGCAGTGGCTCGCGTTCTTGCAGCCAAGGGACGAGGTCGCCAAATGCCGCCGCCCGTTGTCGTTCCGGGGCGCGAATCAATCGAAACTCTTTGCGTCGATATCCCCGAGGCTGCATACCGGTTGACAGATGAATACTGGCCGGGCGGATTGACTCTGATCCTGCGGGCGCGCCCCGATCTTGGCTGGGATCTGGGTGAAACCGGGGGAACAATCGGCGTGCGTATGCCGAACGAGCCCCGCATCCGCACACTGTTGGATACGGTCGGCCCACTGGCTTTGACCAGCGCAAACACCACCGGAAATCCACCGGCAACAAGCGTTGGCGAAGCAGTGGACTACTTTGGGACGCAGGTTCCGCTCTACGTTGACGGTGGCCCGACTCCCGGCTCGACACCCTCAACAATCCTCGACTTCACGAAGGGTGGGGTACGGGCAATCCGTCTGGGCACACTATCCTTAGAACAGTTATCGCTTACCGCTGGAACCACCATCGAACCCGCGAACACGTCAAAGTGATCGCAACCGGTTCACACTGAAAGGCCTGGAACCCCCGACCGATGAAGGTCTATCTTCTGCTCATGCTCGTCGCCATGGGAGTCACCGTTTTGATGACTCCCATTGTCAGGTGTGCGTGCATTGCGTGGGGGATTGTTCCCAAGCTGCGTTCCCGTGATATCCAGAAGGACCCGATTCCTCGCCTTGGTGGAATCGCGATGACGGTCGGTCTTGTCGTGACGCTTTTATTGGCGTCGAGGATTCCCTACATGAGTCCCCTGTATGCAACCAGTATTCCCTGGGCAGTCCTTTTTGCCACTCTCGGAATGTGCATCCTTGGAGTTATCGACGATGTCATCGAACTGGACTGGATGGCGAAACTGTCCGGGCAGATTCTGATCACCGGAATCATGGCGTTTAACGGTGTTCAGCTGGTATCTTTCCCGATCTTCGGCATCACCATCGGGTCATCGCGCCTGTCTTTGATCGTGACAGTGTTCCTTGTCGTCGGCATCATTAACGCCGTCAATTTCATTGATGGTCTTGATGGGCTAGCAGCGGGGATTATCGCTATCGGGGCGGCGGCATTCTTCGTCTATTCCTATTCGGTGACCCGCATCGTCGGCGCAACATCGTATGCGACGACGGCCTCGTTGATTACGATCACGCTGGTAGGCGTATGTGTCGGCTTCCTCTGGTTCAACTTCCACCCATCGTCAATCATGATGGGCGGGGGAGCGGAGACACTCGGTCTTGTTTTGGCTGCAGCCGGCATCATCATGACTGGGCAAATTAACCCATCACTGCTGGGAACGCAACAGGTTTTCGTCGGGGTGCTCCCGATTGTTCTGCCCTTGTCGGTCATTTTCATCCCGATTCTTGACTTGATTGTCACGTCGATCAGGCGAATGCTTCGAGGCAAGAGCCCATTCCACGCCGACCGATCCCACTTCCATGATCGTCTGATCATGCGAGGACACTCGCACCGTACGGTCGTCGCGATCATGTGGATGTGGACAGCCCTAGTGTGTATTCCCGCAGTCTGTCTGCTTGTGGTCGACTGGAAGATCATTCTGCTGATTACCAGCCCATTCTTGGCTGTTGCTGTCGGGCTGACACTGCGCGAATTCCCTAGTGCCCGCTACAGCGCACGCTGAATACCCGTCGCCCACTTTTGAGAGAACTACCCTGTAATGACGACTTCCTCCCACAATCACGAACCGAAGGAAAACGAAGGAGTAGACGATTCTCGTCCCGCTTTCTTTGCTTCGACCGTGGCAAAGCTTGCGCGTCTTGAAATCGTGACCGCAGTGGTGGCGATCCTCCTTGTAGGGGCGCTGGGGTACGCGGGGGGAGCGCAAATCCTCTCAATCCTCCTTGCTATCGGCGTGATCGCGTCAGTTATTGGCATTCATGTGAGGTCGCTTCTGGAGCTCGCCCAGCCCGCCCGCAATCCTCTGGCGTGGATTGCCTTTTCGTACATCGGTCGCATCGGCGCAATCGCTCTGTTCGTCTATCTACCGACCGCTTTTGCCCAGCCGGCGCGTTTTCCCGCTACCTGCGCTTTGATCGCGATCGTCGGCTCCCAATTGTTCGAGTTGGTGGCGCTGGTGCGAATGCGCCAGTTCAACGTCGACTAGTTGTGCGAAGGTTCACGAGGCTCAGAAAGAACCTCGTGACTGGCTTTCGACTGCGTGTGTGAACTGCTCCTCTGAACGCTCGTTCGTTCCCATTTGGAAAACGTGAGCCATACCAATCTGGTGAGTTCATGTTTAAAGATGAATCAAAGCTCACGCTGCTGATACGATGGTCAGACCGCTTCATCAACGGTGAAAATGCCTGTCAAAGTCGAGTAACCTACCCGGGAGGACACCCTGTCCACGTCATCGCCCTCGACGAGCCGTCGAGCAAGCACCGCAAAACCGGTCTGGTATTGGACGCTTCTTGTCATTCTCGTCATCGTTATCGTTGTTACGGCAATTCCCGCTTTTACACAGCACCCCCATCAACCCGGACTTGAGGATTTTTTCCCGAGCGCAATTTTCGGGGAAGGAACTCTTTTTGAGTTCTCACGCTTGACTCTTGCCCGCGTGATCATGGCGCTTGTTCTCTGCCTTGCACTGGTCGGTGTTGCCCGTAAGCCGAAGCTCGTTCCAGGTCGCGGTCAGATGGCCGTTGAATTCCTCGCCGATTTTATTCGCGCGAATGTTGCGCTTGAAATGCTTGGGAACAAGAACGGTCGTCGCTTCGCAGGATTCATCGGGTTTGCATTTTTTGGCGTCTTGGCCATGAACCTTGCCGGCGTTATTCCCGGCATCAACATTGCAGCATCCTCGGTCGTTGCTGTTCCGATGGTGTTCGCCATCATCTCTTACGTGACCTTCGTCGGAAGCGGTATCAAGGCCCAAGGCATTGGCCACTACTTTAAGTCCCAACTTTTCCCGCCGGGATTGCCGAAGGCAATGTACCTGCTGATCACGCCGATTGAGTTCCTCTCGACGTTCATCGTTCGCCCGTCCACACTGATGTTGCGACTTTTGGCGAACATGATTGCTGGTCACCTGCTCTTGGGTATGACCTACTTCGGTACCGCAATCCTTCTGCACGAGCTCAACGCAATGAGCTCCCTTGGCGTGCTGACCGGCGCAGCAATGTTTGTCATGACGGCCTTCGAGGTTTTCGTTGCGTTCCTTCAGGCGTACATCTTCACGATCCTTTCCGCCGTTTACATCAAACTGTCCATCGAAGCTCACTGAGCCCAACCGCGCCTCTTGGCGTCCAATACAAAAGGAAGAACACTATGACAACCGCAGCATTTGCCTACATCGGCTACGGTCTTGCAACCCTTGGCCCTGGCATCGGCATTGGTCTCCTGGTCGGAAAGACCCAGGAATCCACCGCTCGTCAGCCTGAGGTTGGTGGCCGTCTGTTCACCAATATGATTATCGGCGCCGGCATGGTCGAGGCACTCGGTCTCATCGGCTTCGTTCTTCCGCTCATCGTTAAGTGACCATCGCTATGCACCAGGTAATCGCCGCGAGTGAGGAAGTAGGTGGCCTCGCCGTCATTCTTCCTCCGCTCTACGAGATCTTCTGGTCGGCGTTTGTTCTGCTCATCGTCCTCCTCCTCGTTGGTAAGTTTGCTCTTCCGCGTCTTTACGCTGCAATGGACGAACGCCAAGCGAAGATCGAAGAGGGCCTTGCTTTTGCCGAAAAGGCAAAGGAAGACCAGGCGCGTGTAACACGCGATCGTGAAGACGTGCTGAAGCAGGCGAATATCGAGGCTCACGAGATTCGTGAAAAGGCTTCCCAAGAAGCACAGGGCATCATTGCTGACGCGCGGGTGGAAGCACAGAACGAAGCAACCCGTATCCTCGAGAACGCGCAACGTCAGATTCTTGCTGAAAAGCAGGCAGCTGAGATCTCCCTGCGCTCTGACGTTGGTCTTCTGGCAACCGAGTTGGCAGAAAAGATCGTTGGTGAACATCTGAGCGACACCGCACTGACCAGCCGTGTCGTCGATCGTTTCCTTGACGATCTTGAGGCGGATACTCTCCGTGAAAGCGAGCGTACGAATCGATGAGTGAACTCGGTCGACTCTCTCGCGTTGCATATGCAACGCAACTCGAAGACGCACTAGCCCAGAGCGGTGTCGACGCGCGTGCAGTGGGAGAGGACTTCTTCTCCATCACTGACCTCGTGAAGAAAGAACCGCGGGTTATTCGTGCATTCACTGATCCATCACGTAGTGGTGACGACAAAGCCCAGCTGGTTCGCACTTTGCTGAGCTCGCACCTTACAACGGACGCTTCACTCAGCGTTCTTCAAATGATGGTGCGTGAACACTGGTCGAATCTCGATAGTTTTGCCGATGCCACGGAGGTCCTTGGTATCCTCGCAGTTCTTTCAGATGCGAATCGTGCTTCGAGCCTCGATAGAGTCGAATCCGAGCTCTTTGAAGTACGCCATTTCCTTGAAGGCAACCGTGAACTCCGCTTGAAGCTTTCCGATGCTTCGCTAGGCACATCCCATGAACGTGGTGATCTAGCCACCGCGATTTTTGAATCGAAGCTTTCAGTGTGGACGATGCGTTTGCTACGTCGTGCCGTCGGTCGTTCTCGTCGTGGGCGCCTTCTGGTGAACCTTCGGCGCTTCGCCGAATGGTCAGCTGTCATCCAAAACAGGCGGCTTGTCACAGTTCAAAGCGCGGTCGAAATGTCGCCAGAGCAGGTTTCTCGCTTGCGTTCGCTCTTGGAAAAGCGCTTCAACTCAGAGATTTCACTTGCTATCTCGGTCGTTCCCGGTCTTGTCGGTGGCTTCAAAATACGTGCACAGACAACATCGATCGATGCCAGCCTCTCGACTCGTATCTCAGATATGAAACAGGCTCTGGCTTCCTAACAGCCACCACTACCGATTAGAAACGTTTACAGAAGGAATTACTCATGACTGACCTGTCTATCAGTCCCGAGGAGATCCGTGGCGCATTGGACTCCTTCATGCAGTCCTACCGTCCCAGTGAAGTAGCCACCGAAGAGGTTGGCCACGTCACCGAGACCGCCGACGGTATCGCTCACATCGAAGGCTTGCCGGGCACAATGGCCAATGAGCTTCTCCGCTTCTCCGATGGCACACTTGGCCTGGCAATGAACCTTGAACAACGCGAAATCGGTGCCGTTATCCTCGGTGACTTCGGTGGCATCGAAGAAGGCCAAGTTGTTCACCGAACGGGTGAAGTTCTTTCTGTCCCGGTTGGTGATGGCTACCTTGGGCGTACGGTTGACCCGCTGGGTCGCCCGATCGATGGCTTGGGCGAGATCACCGATGTTGATGGCCGACGCGCACTCGAACTGCAGGCCCCCGGTGTCATGATGCGTAAGTCGGTTCACGAACCGTTGCAGACCGGCCTGAAGGCAATCGACTCAATGATCCCGATTGGTCGCGGACAGCGACAGCTGATCATCGGTGACCGCAAGACCGGTAAGACCGCGATTGCTCTGGACACGATCCTGAACCAGCGCGAAAACTGGAAATCCGGCGATCCGAACAAGCAGGTGCGATGCATCTACGTTGCTATCGGTCAGAAGGGCTCGACGATCGCTTCTGTGCGTTCAACTCTGGAAGATGCCGGTGCACTCGAATACACGACCATCGTTGCCTCCCCGGCTTCCGACCCCGCAGGCTACAAGTACATGGCCCCCTACACGGGTTCTGCACTTGGCCAGCACTGGATGTATCAGGGCAAGCACGTTCTGATCATCTTCGATGACCTCTCCAAGCAGGCTGAAGCCTACCGAGCGGTTTCCCTTCTTCTGCGTCGTCCGCCAGGGCGTGAGGCATACCCCGGTGACGTTTTCTACTTGCACTCTCGTCTCCTTGAACGTTGTGCGAAGCTCTCCGATGAGCTCGGTGCGGGTTCAATGACGGGGCTTCCGATCATTGAAACCAAGGCAAACGACGTGTCTGCCTACATTCCGACCAACGTCATTTCGATTACCGATGGTCAGATCTTCCTGCAGTCCGATCTGTTCAACTCGAATCAGCGCCCGGCCGTTGACGTCGGTATCTCGGTTTCTCGAGTTGGTGGCGACGCGCAGGTGAAGGCAATGAAGAAGGTTGCTGGCACGCTGAAGCTGACACTCGCTCAGTATCGTTCGATGGCTGCATTCGCCATGTTCGCTTCCGACCTTGATCCGGCAACCCGCCAGCAGCTGACTCGCGGTGAGCGTCTGATGGAGCTTCTGAAGCAACCGCAAGCATCGCCGTATTCGACTGCAGAGCAGGTCGCTTCGATCTGGACTGGTACGCATGGCTACTTGGATGATCTTGAGGTCGACGCGGTTCTTTCCTTCGAGCGCTCCCTGCTGGATCACCTGCGCGTGAACTCTTCAGTTCTGGGCACGATCGAATCAACCGGTCTGTTGGAAAGCGAAACAGAAGCTGAACTGGAATCCCAGGTGAAGGCATTCCATGATCAGTGGGTCAGCGCCGGTCGAGGCGTTGCCAATCTGGATGACTCCGAGGTGGAAGCAGCTCAGACTCGCGAAGAAATCACCCGTCAGCGTCCCTCGAACGAGAAGGCCTGATCCATGGGTGGTCAGCAGAGGATCTACAAGCAGCGGATTGCCTCAACGCAAACGCTGGCGAAGGTCTTCCGCGCGATGGAAATGATCGCAGCGTCAAGGATTGGTGCTGCGCGTCGCGCGGCTTCGGGCCTTGGCCCGTACGAAAAGGCATTGACGCAGGCAGTTGCAGCAGTCGCGATCCACACGGATTTGGATCACGCACTGACGCGTGAACGTCACAATACTCCTCGCGTGGCTGTTCTTGTCATTGCTTCCGACCGTGGCATGGCGGGTGCCTATGCGGCGACGATTCTTCGTGAATCGGAACGTCTGATTACTCGCCTGAAGGACGAGGGCAAAGAACCCATCATCTATACCTTCGGTCGTCGTGCACGCTCGTATTTCCGATTCCGTGGAGTCGCCATCGAACGTTCATGGGAAGGCGAATCTGATTCGCCGACTCTTGAAACAACTCGTGAGATCGCAACCGAACTTCTCTCCCGTTTCTTGGACGGTACTCTGATGACGGGTGTTTCAGAAGTTCACCTGGTATACACGCGTTTCGTGTCCGTGATGAGTCAGGTTCCCGAGGTCCGACAGATGCTTCCGCTTTCTGTTGTTGATGCTCCCGAATCGGACCAAGAACGCGGGGAAGAACGCGGTTACTACGACGATCCATCATCGACGTTCCCCGAATACGAATTTATCCCATCTCCGGAAGCCGTACTCGATGCGATCCTTCCGCTGTATGTGGAAGGTCGTATTCATAATGTGCTCCTGCAGTCGGCTGCCTCTGAGCTTGCGTCGCGTCAGCGCGCAATGCACACCGCAACCGATAACGCTGAAGAGCTCATCACCAAGTACACGCGCCTGGCCAACTCGGCCCGTCAGGCGGACATCACCCAGGAGATCAGTGAGATCGTGGGCGGGGCCGACGCATTGGTCGCGGGCTGAGCCCCAGAACACGGAGAAGAACTATGAGCCAGGAAGAACACAAAGCGGAAGGTCGCGTCGCTCGCGTCGTCGGCCCCGTCGTTGACGTCGAGTTCCCGCCAGACAGCATTCCTCCGCTGTACAACGCACTGAAGGTTGATGTTGACCTTGCCGGACAGGGCGAGGGTGAAGGATCCTTCACCATGACCCTCGAGGTCGCGCAGCACCTCGGTGACAACCTTGTTCGTACCATCGCGCTGAAGCCGACCGATGGCCTAGTTCGTGGTGCTGTTGTCACTGACACGGGTGCACCGATCTCGGTTCCCGTCGGCGATATCACCAAGGGCCACGTGTTCAACGTGACCGGCGAACCGCTGAATCTGAAGGAAGGCGAGCAACTCGAAATCACTGAGCGTTGGCCAATTCACCGCCAGCCTCCGGCATTCGATCAGCTTGAAGCCCGAACCAAGATGTTCGAAACGGGCATCAAGGTTATCGACCTTCTGACCCCCTACGTCCAGGGTGGCAAGATCGGCCTGTTCGGCGGCGCGGGCGTCGGCAAGACCGTCCTCATCCAGGAGATGATCCAGCGAGTCGCGCAGGACCACGGCGGCGTGTCCGTCTTCGCGGGCGTCGGCGAGCGCACCCGAGAGGGCAACGACCTCATCCGCGAGATGGGCGAGGCCGGCGTCTTCGACAAGACCGCCCTCGTGTTCGGCCAGATGGACGAGCCGCCGGGGACGCGTCTGCGTATCGCACTCACCGGTCTGACGATGGCTGAGTACTTCCGCGACGTGCAGCACCAGGACGTGCTTCTGTTCATCGACAACATCTTCCGCTTCACCCAGGCGGGCTCCGAGGTCTCCACCCTCCTCGGGCGCATGCCCTCGGCGGTCGGCTACCAGCCGAACCTCGCGGATGAGATGGGCCAGTTGCAGGAGCGCATCACCTCGGCGGGCGGTCACTCGATTACGTCGTTGCAGGCCATTTACGTGCCTGCCGACGACTACACCGACCCGGCCCCGGCCACGACCTTCGCGCACCTCGACGCGACGACGGAGCTCTCCCGAGAGATCGCCTCGAAGGGCATCTACCCGGCCGTGGATCCGCTCGCCTCGACCTCGCGAATCCTCGATCCGGCCCTCGTGGGTCGTGAGCACTACGACACGGCGACGCACGTCAAGGCGATCCTCCAGAAGAACAAGGAGCTCCAGGACATCATCGCGATCCTCGGCGTCGACGAGCTCTCCGAGGAGGACAAGGTCACGGTCTCGCGCGCCCGGCGCATCGAGCAGTTCCTCTCCCAGAACACCTATATGGCGGAGAAGTTCACGGGCGTCCCCGGTTCGACGGTCCCGCTGTCGGAGACCATCGAGGCCTTCAAGCGCATCGCCGAGGGCTACTACGACAAGGTTCCGGAGCAGGCGTTCTTCAACATCGGCGGCATCGAGGACCTCGAGCGCCGCTGGCGCGAGCTCGGCGAGGACGCCTGATGGCCGACAAGGTACTCCAAGTCGAAATTGTCTCCCACGAGGGACGTCTCTGGCACGGCGTTGGTACGTCCGTCCAGATCCCCGTGGTTGATGGACAGCTGGGTATTCTTCCGGGTCGTCAGCCCATGCTTGCCATGCTGAATGCAGGCACTGTGCTGGTGACGACCAAGGAAGGTGTCCAGACGTTCACCGTTGACAGCGGATTTGCGTCCATTGACTCTGATTTTGTGACCGTGGTCGCTGATCACGGTACGATTTCCTGATAAGGAGCCCCCGTTCGGGCGAATCCGAGCGGGGGCACTTTCATACTTTTGATCGGAGGTGCTTTATGACTTCGCTTTTCGCCATTGTGCTGTGGCTCGTGGTATGTGTTGTGGTTATTGGTCTGCCTGTCTTGCTGATCATTAACGTGCGTGCGCGTCACTTGGAAAACAAGCTTGGCGCATTCCGGTCATTCTCACGTCCCGATCAGCACTCGGGATGGACCGCGGGACTGGGACTCTACGACGTTGAATCGCTGTCGTGGTATCGCTTGGTTGGCTTGACGAATAAGCCCGTGTATTCCGTGAAGCGTCGAGGACTTCAGATCTCTGCGGCGAACCCGCATTCTAAAGATGGCGAACTTGTTGAGATTCGCCTGCTCTCCAACGAGAAGCGCTATGAGATCGCATTGTCAAAGGAAACATACAATGCGCTTGTCTCGTGGGTTGAATCCGGTCCGCCTCAGGTCTGAGTTCCTTTCATACACTGCTACTCGGTTGTCTGCTTCCTGCTTCTCAGCTTTGAAATTTGAGCATCTTGCCACGTCTGAGGCGTTGATAGTAAAGATCGAGTGCCTTCACCTGTTAGGCTCTGGGGCGTGCGAGTCCTCATTGCAACGTGCACCGTTGATTATTCCGGTCGTCTGTCAGCCCACCTTGACCCCGCCACGCGCGTCATCATGCTCAAAGCGGATGGTTCAATTTTGATCCACTCGGATGGTGGATCATATAAGCCTCTGAATTGGATGAATGCCCCGTGCACGGTCACTGTGGAAGTGCCTGAAAGTGATGAGGAAGTCGACGGCGTTACTGAAGTGTGGACTGTCCAAGCAGATAAGAAAGATGACCGTCTTGTCATCTCGATTCACGACATCGTCTCGGATGTGAATGTTGATTTGGGCGAAGACCCCGGTCTTGTGAAGGACGGTGTTGAGACACATCTTCAGGAGTTGCTGGCAGAGCAGGTTCCTGAAGTCTTGGGTGAAGGCTGGACTTTCGTTCGCCGTGAGTTTGAAACTCCGATCGGCCCCGTTGATTTGATGGTGAAGAATCCGCAGGGTGAGCACGTTGCTATTGAAGTGAAACGTCGTGGCGGTATCGATGGTGTTGAGCAGTTGACTCGCTACCTTTCGCTTTTGTCGCGCGATCCGTTGCTGAAGAATGTGTCGGGCATTTTTGCCGCCCAGGAGATTTCGAAGCAGGCTCGTACTCTGGCCGAGGATCGTGGCATCCGCTGTGTTGTGCTCGATTATGACGCTATGCGTGGCTTCGATGATCCTGAGTCACGTCTGTTCTGATGTCGTCGAACGCGCGCTGACATCTATCGCCATGATGACGAAGCGAATGGAGAAGTAGGGCCATGGCACGGCGTTCAATGAAACGGCGATGGAGTGAGCCTCACCGTGAGCTTGATATGACACGGCTTTCGTCGATGCCTCATACGGAAACTGGGCCTGATGGTAGTGATTATCAGGTTCGTCGCGTCTCGTCATCTTCGAAGGAATATACATGCCCGGGGTGTTTGCGCCCGGTGCGTGTTGGGGCAGCACACGTTGTTGCATGGCCAGAAGAAGCTCCCTATGGTCTGCCACAGGGACTCGATGGTAGGCGTCATTGGCACACGGATTGTTGGAACAGGGGACTGCGTCCGAACTAGGAAGTGGCATAGGAGTAGGGAAGTGCCCTTTAATCTCATGTTATTTGTCACGAGATAGTGAATTTCATGTGCCTGTTCGTGCGTTTCCTCGTATCGTTGAACGGTTAGAGTCTTTACTTCATAACCGAGGAGGCAACGCGTGAACCGAATCAAGGAGTACGCCGCTGCTACCACCGCTGGCGCGATCGCACTGGTTTTTGTGATCATTGGTGTCCTTGCTCTGACCATTTTTCAGCCACCAAAGGAACTGTCGTCGTCTATTGAGTCGCCAACGGCGATCATCATGACGCGTGACCGCGTTCTGCCGTTGCTTGACAAGAACGTTGTCGTGACGGCGACGTCAAAATCGGGCGCTGAGCTGACACTGGGTGTCGGCACTCCCGGTGACGTCCTCGGTTGGATCGGGAACGATCCCTACACCGAAGTTGTTGGTCTGACCTCGGATCGTAGTGTCCTGAAGGTGAATCAGCACGAAGGCGTTGCTGGTGATACCGGTCAGTCGAGTGCACAGTCTGGTGCTCAGTCTGGCTCGGATACGGCGCACTCCGGTGCTCAGTCAGGTGCACAGTCTGGTGCTACTCAATCTCAGGTGGGGACTGAGCCTGCTCAGTTGGTTGCCGACGCATCCAAGTCTGATATGTGGTTGCACTCCGTGACGGGTGAGGGCACGGTATCCGTGTCTTTAGATGATGTTTCCGCTGGTCTTTCGGTGCTGGCAGTCTCTACGTCGGGTGCTTCTGATACGACCCTGACACTGACGTGGGCAACCCGTAGTGTGAATACTCTTGCGATTGTTTCCTTTATTCTTGCGATCTTGTTTGCGTTGATCGCAGGTGTGGCATTCCTGAGCCGTTACCAGCTTCTTCGTCATCGTGCTGAGCGCGCGAAGGCGCTGGAAGAGCGTCGTAGCGCTGACTCGACCGAGACTCAAGCAATTGACGTTAATGCGGTGAGCGCCCTAGCCGATGCAAAGAAGGCCGAAGAAGCTTCTATTCAGGACGCTTCCACCGAGGAAAACGAAGAGTCTGCGCAACAGGACACTTCTGATGACGCCCTCCAAGTCGCAGATACTGAAGCTACAGACAAGGTCAGCGATTCTGAAGAGGCAGTAGCTCAGGCAATCGACGAATGGGCGACGGATGACCGACTAAACGGCGGCGAAACCACTGAAGAAACCAGTGACGCAACCACTTTCGATGATGTGACCATCGATGGTGACCCTGTTTCCGGCGACAGTGAGCAGGTTGCTCAAGCTGAATCTGAAGATTCAGCTGGGGGCGAAGACAACACCTCAGAAGAAGTCCCCGAAGCAGAAGAGACTGTGAAGCCGGTGGCTGGTCGCCACGGTGAATGGGCGGGCACCGAAGACCAGGATCCGCCCGAGAAGGTCTCAACCGATACCGGCATCATCGATCTGTCGAGCATCCGCCCCGGCGTCACACTTCCAAGCCGTCGCGCACTGCGCGAAGCCCGTGAGAAGGGCGAAGAGAAGATCGTGATTGATGGACGCGAGTTCCACACCGGCCTGATTCCGATTGTGCACCAGACGGATTCTGATGAGTCTGCGGGATCAGAGTCTGAAGAATCCTCGTCTGCTTCCCGTAGCGGAAGTGACTCGTGGACGAAGCTCATGTCTCGCTGGTTGAAGAAGAATTGACGAAGGAGATTGCAATGAAACGACGCACTCTCGTCTTTTCGACTGCTCTTGTAGCGACGCTTGGCCTGGCTGGATGTGGCGGGGGAGAACTGACTGTTTCTGACACCAACCAGTCGGCCTCCGTTTCGCCGAACCTTGATCAAGAGCGGATTTCGTCAGCGCTGGCAGAGGTTCAAGAAACGTTGAACAGTGCTGATGAAGCGCTCAATGGTGACGTCTTTGACGGCCGTATTTCCGGTGGCGCAGCTCGTATGCGTAAAGCCCAATACGCTTACTCTGTTGCGTCCGGTGAGGCTGTTACCCAGCTTGACCTGACTCCTCAGACGACAGCAGTGACAAACTCGTTGCAGTGGCCTCGTGCCATCGTGAATATCCGCCAAGCCGACACGTCGCAGTTGCCCGTCATCGAGATGCTCGTGCAGAACGATGCTCGTAGCAAATACTCGCTGGTTGCGTGGGCGCGTATGCTCGGGGGAACTTCGCTGACCACCCCTGCGGTGACGAAGGGGTCGGCATACGTAACGAATGACACCGAGGGGTTTGTCATGACACCCGGTGACGCTGCGCAAGCGTATGTGGACATGCTGAACGCATCTTTGTCTTCGAATGCAAACTTCGCTTCGGACGAGTTCACGTCCAAGTACCTTGATGCGGCATCGTCGTTGAATTCCTCGCTGGCAGCTGCCGGTAATGTGACTGCGTCGGCAAGACTGACGGAGAACCCGGTGACGGGCGTTGTACTGGAAGATGGTTCGGCTCTTGTCGCTACGACATTCTCCTACACGTTGACGTACTCTCGTACGGTTGCCGGCTCGACGATGCGACTGGGGGGCCAGACGGCAACCATGAACGCAGGAGATGATGATTCGGTCAAGGGCACTGCGGTTGCAACCTACGTGGCGACCGTGATGATGAACATTCCGTCGAGCGAACAAGGCGGTGTCGCGCGTATTATCGGCGCTGAACGTGTTCTTGAATCCGTGACGATGGACGAATCAACGAACCCCGGTAACTAGAGTTCTCACACTTCGAGGGGCGCTTGATTGGTACTACCGCCGACGTATGTATGAAATGCATTGGAGGAACAATGCCGAATGAATCGAGCATGATGCCTGCTGACTCCCATGGGGCAGTGGAGCTGGGGGCTTTAGCTTCCGCTCAGGTTTCTGGCCAGGAAACGGGCTCACCTGAGGCTCAGGTGGGGTTGAATGTGCCACTGGTTGTGCAGGTCAGTGAAGAGAACTTCCAAGATCTGATGGCGAATTCAGCGACCGTTCCGGTGATCATTGTCATGTATTCGTCGTCACAATTGGAGTCGAAGCCGTTTGTTGCTTCGATGGAGGATCTTGCTCGCGACTATGCGGGTCGTTTCCAGTTGGCGACTGGCGATGTTGATGCGTCGCCTCACATTGCGCAGGCGTTCCAGATTCAGGGTGTACCCGCCGTTGTGGCGTTGATGAATCAGCGTCCGCTTCCGTTGTTCCAGGGAATTGCGCCGAAGGATCAGGTGCGCCCGATCATTGATCAGGTGTTGGATGCTGGCGCTCAGATGGGGATTAACGGTCGTATTGCGGTGTCCGAAGAGGATACGGCTGCTCCGATTCCGCCTGCACACGAGGCTCCTCTTAGCGCCGAAGAAGCAGGACAGCTGGATGAAGCGATCGCTTTGTGGGAGAAGGTCCTGGATCTGAATCCGAAGGACGAGGCCGCGAAGGCTCACTTGGCGCGTGTGCGTGTTGCTGCGCGGAGTGCGTCAGCTGATGCGTCTGATCCGGCGGCCCATGCTGATGCTCTCTTTGCGTCCGGTGATCACGAAGGTGCGTTTGACCTGTTGCTGAAGATCATTGCGACGGCCGATGACACGGAAGCAAAGGATGCA
This sequence comes from Schaalia turicensis, assembly GCF_019380255.1. Lineage (NCBI taxonomy): Bacteria > Bacillati > Actinomycetota > Actinomycetes > Actinomycetales > Actinomycetaceae > Schaalia > Schaalia turicensis. Next base: position 1,143,928 of record NZ_CP048928.1, on the reverse strand, counting down.
GCGCGGTTGCGCTTGCTGGATCTGTTCCGCGTCGCCGGTAACTCTCCCGATGTCATGAAAGCGCGCATGATTTTGTCGACGCTCGTGCTTGTGTGAGCGACGTAGAAAGTAAGATTTTCTTAGACTCTGCGGGGCGGGCATCGTGGTGATGCCCGCCCCGCAGAGGTTGACGCAGGGATGGCGCTTTTAGTCTTCAGTGATGAGAGCTTCGATGGCTCGTACTGGAATGTCAATCCAGTCGGGGCGGTTTCGTGCTTCGTACACGGCTTCGTAGAGAGCCTTGTCGAGTTCGAGGGCCACGATCAGTGCACGCTTACGTTCTTTGTCTGCCTCGTTCATGTCACCGAATGAATCGCGGTATCCATCGATGAAAGCGGTGCGCATGTCGGTTCGCCATGTTTCGTCGGTGGCTTTTCCGACGGCTGCCGCGTAGTCGAAGGAACGGAGCATGCCGGCAACATCGCGCATGGGTTGGTCAGGCATTGAGCGTTCGGCAAGCGGACGCAGGGGCTCGCCTTCGAAGTCGAGAACAAACCAGCGTGGTTCTACGCCTGTGGGAAGATCCTTTTCGTGGAGGACCTGCCCCAGGTGGTAGTCGCCGTGGATGCGTGTTGCTTCATCGAGGCGATCGAGAGCCTCGAGGCGCGCGTAGACGCGGTCGACTTTCTCTTCGAAATTCTGGATGCGTTCTGCAAGGAAGGCGACTTCTGCCAGCGCCCACGAGGCGCGCGATCGCAGGGAGTGGGCAAGCTCTGATGGGGGAACAGGGGCGGATGTACCCAGGGAGGCGGCCATATGGGAGTGCATCTGGGCGGTCGTTTGACCGAGAGTGAATGCTAGTGCTCTTGCGGAGCTACGAACTGTTCCATTCGCTGGGTTGTCACGGGTGGCATAGTCGCAGAAGAGTTCAAAACCGTCGTCAGCGGCTGGAATGAAGGTGCAGGCTACCGCGGAGTCGGTCAGGATGGTTTCGCCCGTTAGAGCGTCGTTCCAAGTGAGTGTGGACCATGCGACGGGTGTGCGGACGCGATCCCACCCGTCCTTTGCCAATGCAACAGACACCTCGACATCGGGGTTGCGACCTGCGGCGAGGACGCGGAAAAGCTTGATGACGATGTCATCAGCATAAGGATCACCTTCACCGCTACGCATGACGACGTTCGTATTCGACTGCTCACCGGTCATGACTCGTCCGCTATTGGCGCGTCTTTCGATCGCAGCGATGCCCTCATCGTCAAGGAACGATCCCTGGGTGTGGGCAAGCCTCGCCCACGCCCGCCAGAAATCTGGATGGTGCGGACCGTCAATGAATGCGACCTCGGGGGTACTTTCCATGACGAAACCATGCGATCCGGGGATTTCGCCGGCGACAGCAAAGGAATCAAGGTCTGAAGCGGGTGCTAGGGCCAAGGGGACGTGGATCAGAACGGGGGCCTCGTCGAGAGCGTCGGGGCGTTTCGCGCTGATCAACAGATCACGAATCGTGTCGCCCAATGCAACATCGGCGTGGATGCTGAGTTCATCAAGTGTCGGTGCTGCGTCACCTTTCAGTGGAAACCAACGGCGGTCCTGCATCCATGCGTGGAGCCCGGCAAGGAGGTCCTCATCTGCGGGCCACGACAGGTGCGAGGTCGAGGTGTTCACTGTGTAGTCTCCTTTGACGGATGGGGAGCATCGGTTGATGGCGCGCGGTGCATGTGTGTCTGCCCTTGCGGGGGCAACACAAAACGCGGACTCATTCTATCGACATTCGTTCGATGAATGAGTCCGCCCTGAAGGTGTCAGTGCTTTGTGTCAGGCTTGACGGGTGCCAGCCAGAGTCCACCGAGCGGCGGAATACGCAGCTCGACTGAGAACGGGCGGCCGTTCCACGGGATCGGTTCTGCGATGATCACACCTGGGTTGGTCACGCCGGAGCCTGCGAATTCTTCGGAGTCGGTGTTGAGGATTTCAGTCCATTCACCGCCGAAGGGCAGTCCCACTCGGTAGCCCTCATGCGGGTTACCAGCGAAGTTTGCTGCGCAGACGACGACCGGCTGTTCGGTGCCTTCGCGCTTGCCCTTACGCAGGTAGGTGATGAGGTTGTGATCCCCGTCGGACGCATCGATCCACTCGAAGCCCGTGTAGTCGTCATCCCAGAAAGCAGGATTGTGGGCGTACAGGTGGTTGAGTCGGGAGACCAGCGCTTGAACGCCAGCGTGGCCTTCGAAGTCGGTGATCCACCAGTCGAGCGAGTAGGACTCGTTCCATTCCTGGCGCTGGGCGATCTCTTGACCCATGAACAGGAGTTGCTTGCCGGGGTGCGACCACTGGTAGGCGTATAGTGCCTTGGTGCCAGCGAAACGCTGCCAGTCGTCACCGGGCATCTTCTCGACGACGGTGCCCTTGCCGTGAACAACTTCATCGTGGGAGATCGGTAGCACGTAGTTCTCAGAGAATGCGTAGACCAGCGAGAATGTGAGTTCGCCGTGGTGCCAGCGCCTGTTCACCGGGTCTTCTGCCATGTAGTGGAGGGTGTCGTTCATCCAGCCCATGTTCCACTTCATGCCAAAGCCCAGGCCACCACCACTGGTCGGTGCGGTCACGCCCGGCCATGCGGTTGATTCTTCTGCGACCATGACAATGCCGGGATGTGTGCGGTAGGCAGTCGCGTTGGCTTCCTGCAGGAATTCAATCGCTTCAAGGTTCTCGCGGCCACCGTACTGGTTTGGACGCCACTGGCCGTCCTTACGCGAGTAGTCGAGGTAGAGCATCGAGGCGACAGCGTCGACGCGCAGACCGTCAATGTGGAAGTCTTCGAGCCAGTATAGGGCGTTCGCAACCAGGAAGTTGCGGACCTCGCGACGACCGAAGTTGAAGACGTAGGTTCCCCAGTCAGGATGCTCGCCACGCAACGGATCCGGATCCTCATACAGGGGAGTGCCGTCGAAACGAGCAAGCGCCCAGTCGTCCTTTGGGAAGTGGGCGGGAACCCAGTCGAGAATGACGCCAATTCCGGCCTTGTGGAATTCGTCGACAAGGTAGCGGAAATCGTCGGGTGTGCCGAAACGCGAGGTGGGTGCGTAGTACGAGGTCACCTGGTAGCCCCACGACCCGCCGAAGGGGTGCTCCGCCAGAGGCATGAACTCAACGTGCGTGAAGCCCATTTCCTTGACGTAGGGGACAAGCTCGTCAGCCAGTCCGCGGTAGCCCAGACCCTGCTTCCACGATCCAGCATGGACCTCGTAAATCGACATCGGGCCTTCATGGACGTTGCGCTCGGCGCGGTCAGTCATCCACTTTTCGTCGGTCCACTCGTGGTAGTAGTCGGTGACGACGGAGGCGGTTGCCGGCGGTATTTCGGTGGCGCGTGCCAGGGGGTCAGCCTTCTGGAACCAGTTGCCACCGGGACCTTGGATTTCGAACTTGTAGCGTGCGCCTACCTTGACGCCGGGGACGAAGATTTCCCAGACGCCGGACGAGCCAAGGGAACGCATCGCGGTTGCGGTGCCGTCCCAGAAGTTGAAGTCGCCGACAACGCGGACAGCGCGTGCGTTCGGTGCCCACACGGCGAAGGCAACACCGTCGACGTCGCCCATGTCGCCGCTGTAGTGCTTAACGTGCGCGCCAAGAACCTTCCAGAGCTGCTCATGACGGCCTTCGGAGATGAGGTAGGTGTCCATCTCGCCGAGCGTTGGCAGGTAGTGGTAGGGGTCGTCGAGAGTCGTGATCTGATCACCGTAGGTGACGCGAACGCGATAGTCGGGGACTTCTTCACCGGGAAGGACGCCAACCCACACGCCGGCGTGTTCATGGGTCGCGGGGTACGCTGCGGTTGCGGTGACAATGTCGACTGCATCAGCAAGGTGATGAACGGAGCGGATGGTGACTGATGAATCACCAATATGTGCGCCGAGGACAGAGTGAGGATTGTAGTGAGCGCCGTTGCCAACGGCATCGAGCGTCGCTAGATCCACGGGGATGGGGGTCAAGTCATTAGTCATGTCCACATTCTCGCACGCCATCGGCATCTTTGTGAGATGGGCGACACTAAAATTCGCCATAAGACACCGTGAGAGCCGTCCTTTCTCGATGTCAGTGTCGGTTGGTCCAAGGTTCGAGGTCAGTTGTGGGCTCAACAGAGAACACATGACCAAGACGAGTAACGGGGGAAAGATCAACCCAGCCTTCGGATCCCCAGGTGTAGGTGGTGCCATCAAGCTCGTCGACAACGCGGAAATGACCACCGGCGGTTTGTATTCCCAGGTCGTTCAGATCAATGTGCACGGTGCCTGACACACCTTCATGAGGATTGAGCGACACGATGCAGATCACCGTGTCCGTGTTCCCGGACTCGGTGAATACTCCGGAAACCTGCTTGGAGAAACAAATGATCTCTGGGTGAGAGGTCGGGTGAATCCGAAGCTGGTGAAGCTGACGCAGGGCAGGGTGCTTCGCGCGAGCAGCATTCAACAGGGTGAACAAGCGCGTAATGCCAAGAGGCTCAGCATCTTCCCAGTTACGCGGGCGGAACTCATACTTCTCGTTATCGTTCTGCTCTTCAAAGCCGGGACGCTGAACATTCTCAACGAACTCGTAGCCCGAGTAAATCCCCCAGTTCGGAGCGCCAAGAGCGGCGAGCATTGCACGAATCGCAAAGATCGCGGTACCGCCCGTCGTCATCTGCGGGGTCAAAATATCGTGAGTGGTCGGCCAGAAGCTCGGACGCATCAGGTGAGCGGTTTGCGTCGAAACCTCGGTCAGATACTCTTCGATCTCCTGCTTTTCAGTACGCCAGGCAAAGTACGTGTAGGACTGATCGAATCCGACTGCGCCCAAAGTGCGCATCATCGCGGGGCGAGTAAATGCCTCAGCGAGGAAAACAATCTCCGGGTGCGTATCGTGAACGTCAGCGATGATTTCCTGCCAGAAACGCACCGGCTTCGTGTGCGGGTTATCAACGCGGAAGATCGTCACGCCGTGCTCAATCCACACTTCGAGGACATCACGAATGGCCTCGTAGATGCCGTCATAGTCGTTGTCGAAGTTCAGCGGATAGATGTCCTGGTACTTCTTCGGCGGATTCTCCGCGAATGCAATCGAACCGTCGGCGCGGGTTGTGAACCATTCGGGGTGTTCGGTGACCCACGGGTGATCGGGGGAGCACTGCAACGCGAAGTCGAGGGCGACTTCAAGTCCAAGCTCTAACGCGCGCTCAACGAAATCGTCGAAATCATTGAAATCGCCCAGCTCGGGGTGAATCGCATCGTGTCCACCATCGGGAGACCCAATGCCGTAGGGGGAACCCGGATCGCCCTCGTAGGCGACCAGTGTATTGTTCTTACCCTTACGATTTGTCGTGCCGATCGGGTGAATAGGTGTCAGATAGACGACATCGAAGCCCATTTCAGCAATGCGGTCGAGCTCGTAGGAAGCCTGCTTTAGAGTTCCCGACACCCACGATCCATCTTCACGCTGGAACGCGCCGGCTGAACGCGGGAAGATCTCATACCAAGCACCGGTCAGGGCGCGCTCACGGGCAACGGCCAGAGGGTATTCGCGTGAAGACCCAAGAAGGTCACGTACGGGGTGGGCGCGGAACACGGCGCGCACATGTGACGACACGCCCGCGGACAGGCGTTGCTGAACCGAACGTGACGTATCGCGCAGGTGGGCTGCGGCGTCACGCAGAACCTCGGCATCCTTGGCATCGAGGGGCTGTTGCAGGGGGTTGTTCAGGGCTTTTCCGTCGATGGCGCGTTCCATCAGGAGTGCGCCTTCTTCCAGCATCAATTCGACGTCGACACCTGCGTCAACTTTGATGGTTGCGTCGTGACGCCACGTGGCATAGGGGTCCGACCATGAATCGACGCGGAAAGACCACGTGCCGGGGCGATCGGGTTTGACCCACGCTTCGTATCGGTCAAGGCCGGGTGCGATGTCCGCCATTGGAGCGCGCATGTGCTCGACACCATCGGGGTCGATCAAGACCGCTTCGGCCGCAAATGCGTCGTGTCCTTCACGGAAAACCGTCGCGCGAATGGGAAGAGGCTCGTTTTCTGTTGCCTTTGCGGCCAACGTGCCGTCTTCAACGACAGGGAAAACTTCAGTGACTGGGATTCGAGGAAGAAGAATGTCGCTCACGTCACCAGCCTACGTCAGTTGGGGCGCTCGCGTGGTCAGCGCGGGGCTGCTGGTTCGTGTTTGCGTATGCGGTCAGTTTCAGATAAACCAAACCGGCCTCGTCGCCGAATTGACGAGGCCGGCCGCGTTTTTCAGACTGCGACGCCGAATATGTGGCCGACGGCGAAGGTCAGTGTCATTGCGACGCTGCCGCCAACGAGCAGACGTGCAATTGCGGGAAGGCGAGGTGCACGACCAAGAATCGCTGAGATCCACCCAGTCAAACCGAGCGCAACAAGGACGGCGACGAATGTTGCGGGGATACGCATGCTGGGTGGGAACAACAGCATCGTGAGCAGAGGGAGGAGCGATCCAAAGAGGAAGGCAAGGAAGGAAGATCCCGCTGCCACCCACGGGTTCGTCAGATCGTCATGGTCAATGTTGTGCTCAAGCGACAGGTGAGCATCCAGTGCGTCACTTTCGCTTAACGTCCGTGCTACCAACGTCGCGGTGTCTTTCGGCAGGCCTCGTTCTTCCCACAAGGACGCAAGGCGCTTTTCTTGACCAGCTGGATCAGCCACCAGGGCAGCCTTCTGGTCGGCGACAATCTTTCGTTCCGTGTCACGTTGGGTGGAAACGGAGACGTATTCGCCGACGGACATTGATAGGGCTGCAGAAACGATCCCGGCTACACCCGCAATAGCGATGGCCTTCGTGTTTGCCGGGTTCACAGCTGCGACGCCAACAAGAAGACCCGAAATCGACACGATTCCGTCATTGGCGCCAAGAACGCCTGCACGCAACCAGTTGAGGCGAGCAGCAAGAGACTCTTTCTTCTGGGCTACAGGCGCAACTGAAACGACGGGTGAGCACTTGACAGAGTCGGAAAAAGTGAACGGAATAAGAGTTGTCATTCTCTCAAGCTAGGGAGAAAAAGACTGCTCCGCTAGCAAGGAAAAGCGCGCCTCTAGGACCTTTGTACTACCTAAAAGTGGGTGCCCTCAATGCTCTGAGGGCACCCATAGCTAGCCGGTCTGACCAGCGAAAATGGTGGCTCAGTAGTTCATCTTCATGGCGGTACGTACCTCGTGGAGGGTCTCGTTCGCCTGCTCATTCGCCTTTTCGTTACCAAGTTGTAACACTTGGAGCAAGTAGTCCTCGTTGTTGATCAGTTCGCTACGTTTTTCGCGCAGTGGAGCAAGCATCTCATTGAGGGCCTCGGTGACGAACATCTTGAGTGTGCCGGCACCCTTATCGCCGATCTGCTCGGCAATTGCCTCGGGAGCCTGACCGGACGCCAGGCAGCCCAGCATCAAAAGGTTCGCGACCTCAGGACGATTCGCGGGATCGTAGGTGATCGTGCGCTCAGCGTCAGTCTTCGCCTTCTTCAGGATCTTCGCCGTTTCGTCAGCGGTCATGCCAAGTTCTATCGTGTTGCCACGCGACTTGGACATCTTCATGCCGTCGGTGCCGAGTAGCAGCGGGACCTCGGACAAAAGGGCCTCGGGACGACGGAAGACGGGAACCTCAGGATTGGCGCGACCATAGCGCTTATCGAAACGCTGGGCGATCAGGCGAGCCTGCTCCAAGTGTGGCAACTGATCCTGACCAACGGGAACAAGATTCGCCTTGCAGAACAGAATGTCAGCAGCCTGGTGAACTGGGTAAGTCAGCATCAGGCCAGTCATAGCGCGACCGTCGGTGGCTTCGAGTTCTGCCTTCACCGTAGGGTTTCGGTGCAACTCAGACTCGGTGACCAGAGACAGGAAGGGGAGCATCAGCTGGTTGAGCGCCGGAACGGCAGAATGATTGAAGATCGTCGAACGCTCCGGATCAATACCGGCAGCAATGTAGTCGGCAATCAGACCAAGGACGCGTTCACGAATTGGGCCAACGCCGTCACGGTCCGTGATCACCTGATAGTCGGCAACCAGAACCCACGTTTCAACGCCACGGTTCTGCAACAGAACACGGTTACGGAGCGTACCGAAGTAATGACCGAGGTGCAGATGCCCGGTCGGTCGGTCACCGGTCAGGATACGGAAGCGAGTGGGATCTTCATCGATGGCCAGGTCGATTTCGGCTGAACGAGCCTTCGAACGAGCAAGCGATGCGTCGGATGTCGAGTGTGCAAGTGCGTCTTCACTGGAAGTCATGGGTGTGATTCTATCGAAAGACGCGCCTAACGCTATTTCGCGTCCGCCCGCAGTTAGCGTTTGGGCGGTACCGCAATATCGGAAAGCAAGACCTGCATCGAGTTCGGTCGAAGAGTCACGATGGATTCATTGGCGACCTGTCCCAGGCTCAGGCTCAATGCGAGAGGATCGGTCCCCGGTTGAACACCCTCGTCAAGGCGAATCCACGCTGTATTCACACATACGAGCCAATCGACGCCGTGGCCGGTCGGAAGGCTCACATCCTGCTCGTCCAAAGTGCCGTTCACAATGACCAGAGCGTCGCGGTCGTTCCAACGTACGCCCGAACGCAACATTTGGAACACGCGATTGTCGGAAAGAGCCCAGCCTTCTGTCGGCATGGGAGCACCGGTCTTATCCAGCCACGCCACATCCGGGATTGAATCGCCGGGTACGGGTGCACCTGATTCGTAGATATCGGGGCGCAATACGGGGTGAGCTTGACGCAGGCCGATCAACCAACGAACGAAGTCCTTGTGTGCCAGTTGCTCGGGTGTCAAATTCCAGTCGAACCACGAGATCGGGGAATCCTGACAGTACGCATTGTTATTGCCCTGCTGAGTGCGACTAAATTCATCGCCGCCGAGAATCATTGGGGTGCCCGCAGAAATGAGCAGGGAGGTCAGCATGTTGCGCTGGGTCTGGTAGCGACGACGAGAGGTCGTTTCGATTGCTTCTTTTGCCTCAACCGGGTCACCTTCATCGTCGGTCATGTTCGCGATTGATGCGACCCAGCCTTCAATTCCGTGGTTCCATGAACGATTGTCGTTCGATCCGTCGCGGTTGCCTTCCAAGTTCGCCCAATTATGTTTGGTATCGAACGCCGTTAGGTCAGCGAGGGTGAAGCCGTCGTGCGCGGTGATGAAGTTAATTGAAGCACGAGGCCCGCGTCCGATTCCGGTGCCATGATCGAAAACGGGGCGGGAACCGGCCAACCGGGTCGCTAGGTTATTCGGGCCAGACGCGCCGTGACCTTCGACTAGGGAACGAACGTCGGAGAGCCAGAAGGCGCGCAGTGCCCCGCGGTAGTGGTCATTCCACTCTGAGAAGGGGAGTGGGAAATTGCCGGTCTGCCAGCCTCCGGGGCCGATATCCCAGGGTTCAGCAATGAGCTTTGCCGTTGACAGTGTTCGGTCGGTTGCCATTGCCATCAGCAACGGGTGCTTCGGGTCGAATCCCGTGGCGAAGCGTCCAAGGGTTGCGGCCAAGTCGAAGCGGAAACCGTCGACGCCCATTGTGTCTGCCCAGTAGCGCAGGGAATCGAGGATCATCGACATTGTCTTGGGATTGTCGACGTTCATGGTATTTCCGGTGCCCGTGTCGTCAGTACAGGCGACGGGAAGCGTGTTCGTGTGGCGGTAATACAGGTCAGAATCGAGTCCACGCCACGAGAGTGACGGGCCGGAGTCGCCACCTTCACACGTGTGGTTGTAGACGACGTCAAGGATGACTTCGATCCCTGCCTCGTGCAGGATCGACACCATTCCGCGGAACTCGTCGACGACCGCTTGGGCGCCACGGTCTTGCGCTGAATGAGTTGCGTAAGAAGGCTCGGGAGTGAAGAAGTTCAGGGTCGAATAACCCCAGTAATTAGTCAGACCACGTTCCGATAGGAACGGTTCCTCACACTTCGCGTGAACGGGGAGAAGTTCAATGGAAGTAATTCCCAGGTTCTTCAGGTAATCCACTGACACAGGATGTGCCAAGCCCGCGTATGTTCCCTGTAATTCGCCAGGAATACCCGGCATGTTCTTCGTAAAGCCCTTGACATGGACCTCGTACACAATCGTCTTTTCCCACGGGACGCGTGGCTTTGGTGCCACGGGGAAGCGGGAATCAACGACAACGGAGCAGGGGACATGCCCACGCGAATCAAGAGGCGAACGCGCAAACGGATAAGAAGTCGGATATAGGTTCTCGTCAACGATATGCCCGTAGACTGCGGCACTCATGTCAACGCTTCCCTCGAGACCTCGTCCGTAGGGATCCAACAGGAACTTCGCCGGATTATAGAAGAAGCCACGATCGGGATCCCACGGGCCATCAGCGCGGAAACCATAACGCGTGCCCACACCCAAGCCATTGATATGACCGTGCCAAATGCCCTCGTTGCTAGGAATCAGCGCATACCGCGTTTCAGAGTCGTCTAAGTCCAGAACACAGAAATCAACGTGCGTCGCCAGGCGTGCCACGACGGAAACGTCAAGACCACCGTTTGCAACGTGGACACCGAAGCGAGGAGGAACAGGGTTCGGCTGAGTAACATTCACGAGCGCCACCGAGTGATCGTGCGAATGGTCGTGGCCCATGATGTCCTCTCTCTAGCCAGAACGTGCTTGAACGCTAACGGTTCAAGAAACTGTTGATGGGAACTGCGTCTTCTTGTCAACGTATCGCGCACATACTCAAAAAGTGTGCGCGACCACCCGCACTATTATTGCAAGCCGGCAAGGTTTCTGACGCAACGTAGTCAAAGCGTGTGGGAAAACCCATCTCACACCCCTTGCTCTTCGGGCTTACTCGCCCTTTGTGGCACGCTAGAAGCTATGAGAATTGTCGTATGCGTGAAACACGTTCCAGACATGCAGTCGGAACGCCGATTCGAAGATGGTCGCATTGTTCGTGGCGAAGATGACATCCTCAACGAACTGGATGAAAACGCCATTGAAGCAGCCGTTCAACTGGTCGAAGATAACGGCGGTGAAGTCATCGCCCTGACCATGGGGCCCGAGGACGCTGAAGACGCCCTGATGCGCGCCCTCCAGATGGGGGCCGACCGCGGTGTTCTTATCAGCGACGCGGCACTGGCTGGAGCTGATGCCGGTCTGACCGCGCTCGCATTGGCTGGAGCCATTCAGACGCTCGCCGACGAAAAACCCATTGACCTTGTTATTACGGGTATGGCATCGCTCGACTCGATGACCTCAATGCTTCCCGCGGCGCTTGCGACCCGCTTACACTTCCCGTTGCTCGGTCTGGCCCACGAAATCTCCGTCGATACCGGCGCCTCGAGCATTGAAATCAAGCGCAACGCCGACGGGTACGAGGACGTCCTTTCCGCACCCATGCCGGCAGTTGTCTCGGTCACCGACCAGATCAACGAACCCCGCTATCCGGCATTCGCGGCCATGAAGGCCGCGCGCAAGAAGCCAATGGACACCTGGGAACTGGCCGACATCGAAGAAAGCGATGCAGGCTCAGCTATCGCCCAGCGTGGCCAGGTTACCGAGGTCCTCGAATCCAACGAGATCACCCGCGACAACGCCGGAACGATCATCCCTGACTCCGGTGATGCAGGCCTCCGACTGGCCCAGTACCTCCTCGAAGTGGTGAAGTGACATGGCAACTCTTTCTCAACCAATACTCGTCCTTGCTGACCACCAGGGCAGCGACACCGACGGCTGGCACCTCACCCCAGTATCGGCGCAGATCATTTCTCTCGCGTCCACGTTGAGTGACGCTGGAGTTGTCGCACTTTCCCTGACCACGAACCCGGATATGACCACGCTGGGCACCCTCGGCGTGGAAAAAGTCCTCGTCCCCGGTATCGACCACTCCGGCGCACGCGTCAGCGCAGTCGTCGCAGACGCCGTCGCATCCGCAGTCACGACACAGGATTTTGGAGCCCTCTTCGTTGTCTCGACCTACCGAGGCCGTGAAGTCGCGTCGCGTATCGCCACCCTGACCAACTCCGGAGTTGTCTGCGACGCCATCGGCGTTGAGGTTGACAACGACTCCCTGGTTGTCACGACCACCGCGCTCGCGGGCTCGTGGTCGAATCGCCTGAAGGTCTCGGGTTCGCTTCCGGTTGTGGCGCTTCGACCCGGATCCTTTGACGTCCTCGAGTTCGCGCCGGTCACTCCGGTCGCCGAATCCATCGACGTTGAGCTCAGCGATGAGGCCCGTGCGGTGACGGTCGTCTGCTCGTCTGCACTGGAGACAACGGGCGTATCGCTGACCGAAGCTTCCACCGTTGTTGTCGCCGGTCGCGGAACAAACGGCGATATGAACATCGTCAATGAATTGGCAGATGAACTCGGCGCGGCGGTCGGCGCTACTCGCGTTGTCTGCGATGAAGGCTGGGCACCGCGTACCATGCAGATCGGCCAGACCGGTCTGTCAGTGTCGCCGAATCTCTACATTGGTCTAGGTGTTTCCGGAGCTATCCATCACACGGTTGGTATGCAGTCCAGCGCCCACATCGTCGCTGTCTGCGATGACCCTGATGCTCCGATCTTTGAGATCGCAGATTTCGGCGTTGTTGGCGACATGTTCGAGGTTATTCCTGCTGCACTGGAAGAAATCAAGAAGGCGCGCGACGCCGAGTGACGCACTACCTGGATCACGCTGCAACAACCCCGATCCGTCCTTCAGCGTTGGAGGCATGGATCGAGGCTCAGCGTGAGCTCAGCGCTCATCCCGGGAACCCGGCCTCGTTGCACGGTGGCGGTAGACGCGCAAAGAGGATGTTGGAGGACGCCCGCGAACGTGTCGCTATTGCCTTGGGCTGCGAGAAGCCCGAAGTGATCTTTACGTCGGGTGCCACCGAATCAGATGCCATCGGCGTACACGGGGGAGCGCTCGCTGGGCGGGCATTTAACGCTGATCGGAACACGGTTCTTCTGTCCCCGGTGGAGCACGATGCTGTAGGCAATCAGCGCGAGTATTTAGAATCGCGCGGGTTTGCTGTTGAGCTTTTCCCTGTGGCGTCCAACGGCGTGTGCGTTATCAATACTGACGCGTTGGCGCAGGTGAAAGACCAGTGTTCTCTTGCTTCGCTCACCCTGGTCAGCTCAGAAATCGGGACAATTCAGCCGGTATCGCAGATGGTCGAGGCACTTGATGGTCGCTCCATGCCGATCGCTCAGCGTCCACTGACCCACACCGATGCCGCGCAGGCAATGTCTCTGATGGACGTGTCCTATGCGGAACTCGGCGTTGACTTGATGACCGTGGGTGGCCACAAGATTGGTGCGCCGGCAGGGACTGGCGTGCTGGTTGCTCGCCGTGGACTGAAGATCCCCACCGATCGTCCCGGTGGAGGACACGAGCGTGGCATTCGTTCAGGAACCCCCGACGTTGCCGGCGCGTGCGCGTTCGCGCTAGCGCTTGAAGAAACGGTTGCTCAGCGCCAAGAGTGGCAGGTCCGCGCGGCGCTTCTGCGTGATCGTTTGGCCCGCGCTCTGCCGGACTATGCGCGACTCACTGTCTCTCCGGATGACGCGTTGGCCTCGATCATTCATCTGTCGATTCCGACGTCGCACCCTGAAGCGGTACTGATGGCGATGGACATGGCAGATGTCCACGTCTCTGCTGGTTCTGCGTGCCACGCGGGGGTGACGCGTCCGTCCGACGTCGTCCTGGCCCTGGGAGCCACCGAAGCTGAAGCGCTGGGAGTCCTGCGCATTTCCACCGGACATGACACGACCGAAGCGGATATTGATGCATTCGTGGATGCTCTTGAACGCGCCGTCCTTGCAGGGCAGGCGTTAGACTCTCACGATCGAGACCGCATGCACGGTCGAACCCACTGAAAGGACAATTGAATGCGTGTTCTTGCCGCACTTTCCGGAGGCGTGGATTCGGCTGTCGCTGCAGCGAAAGCGGTCGAGGCCGGCCATGATGTTGTCGGCGTCCACATGGCTTTGTCGAGTCAACCGCAGGAATGCCGTATCGGCTCGCGAGGGTGTTGCTCCGTTGAAGACGCAGGCGATGCTGCGCGAGCAGCCGAAATCATGGGGATCCCGTTCTACGTGTGGGACCTCGCCCAAGAATTCGAAGAAACCGTCATCGAAGACTTCGTTGAACAGTACAAGCTGGGGCATACGCCGAACCCGTGTGTGCGTTGCAACGAGTTCGTGAAATTCCGTGAACTTGCAACGCGCGCGAAGGCACTGGGTTTCGATGCTGTCTGCACCGGCCACTACGCTGCAATCGTTGATGGTCCATCCGGCCCGGAATTGCACCGTGGCGCAGATTCTCTGAAAGACCAGTCGTATGTTCTGGCAATCATGGGGCGTGATGAACTGTCACGCGTTCTACTGCCCCTTGGTGATGCCCCCACCAAGGCGTGGGTGCGTTCCGAAGCGCAGCGTCTTGGCCTGGGTGTGTCCAACAAGCCGGATTCCTACGACATTTGCTTCATTCCCGACGGAGATACGCAGGGCTTCTTGCGCACTCGATTGGGTAGCGATGAAGGTGAGATCGTGAGCCCCGACGGCGAGGTCCTCGGCACCCACCAGGGCTACTGGAACTTCACGGTTGGTCAGCGACGAGGTCTGCATATTGATCGTCCCGCCGAAGATGGCAAGCCTCGCTATGTTCTGGAAACTCGTCCGGAATCGAACCAGGTCGTCGTTGGAGCATCGACTCTGCTCAGCGTGGATCGAATTGAATGCGAGGACGTCGTCTGGTTAGCTCCCGATGATCTGGGGGCCTCAACGGATGACCTGTTCGTTCAGGTTCGCGCCCACGGTACGCCCGTCCCCGTTTCCCTAGTCGAGCACGACTCCGAAGACGAGGCGCGTGAAGGAGCAGAACGCCGGTTGGTCGTGTCCCTTTCCGAATCGATCCGTGGCGTTGCTGCCGGCCAGTCGCTGGTCATGTACCGTGACACCCGTGTCTTGGGGGAAGCAACGATCATGCGGGCAAGCCGAGCCTCGTCGTTCGTAGCCTGATGTTTTCTTACGAGGTCCACGGATAAGCTCAGTTCGCCGAGGTTGTCACTGACCTTGTACACTAAACGAGCACTGTTTGTGGGCATAGGTTCCATGCGGAACCTCGTCGCCCTCGAAAACAGGTTCGCGCGCGAGTGGCGGAATTGGCAGACGCGCTGGATTTAGGTTCCAGTGTCTTTGACGTGTGGGTTCGAGTCCCATCTCGCGCACAACGGAAGGACACCAGTTGAATGCTGGTGTCCTTCTTTCGTCGAATAGGCCGAATACAGTTTTGCCTCCAAGAGGAAAGTCTCGGAGGCAAAACCGTGAATCGTAGGGATCAGGCGATGAGTGGCAGGCGAGTACGCACGAACACGGTCAGCCCAATGAGCACTGCGAGCACAATCCCCAGGCCGATGAGGCCTGAACCAGTGAGGGAGAACGTGATGTAGCCAAGCAACGCAGCTCCCGCACCGGCAAGCGCATAGGGAAGCTGAGTGTTGACATGCGTGATGTGGTTACAGCCAGCGCCGGTCGACGACAGAATCGTCGTATCGGAGATCGGGGAGCAGTGGTCGCCCCAGACGGCTCCAGCAAGAACAGCGCCGAACGCGGGAATCAGCAGGTCGGAACCGTTGGGAACAGCTGCCATGACTTCGCCGGCAATCGGGAGCAGGATTCCGAAGGAACCCCACGATGTGCCCGTCGCGAACGCCATAGCGCCTGCGATGACAAACATCAGTGGCACCAGCCACTGGGCAGGCAGGCTTGAGGATTCAACCAGCGCGCCAAGGTAGGCGCCGGTACCGAGCTCAGAAATGAGCGAGCCCAGCATCCATGCGAACAGCAGGATCTCGATAGCCGGAAGCATTGAACGAGCGCCCTCGACGACACCCTTGCCGGCAGTCTTCAGCTCGAAAGCAGGATCCTTGTGCGTGTAGTGGAAGTAGTAGTACGCCGCGGATATCAGGCCAAGAACACCACCGACATTCAATGACACGGCGACGTCGGTGTTTGCCAAGATATCCAGGGCATTCCACGACTCAGAAGTAGAGTGGCCGGTCCACGCAATGCCAGCAAGAACACCCAGGATCAGGATGACGAAGGGGACGATCAGTGCGCGCATGGCGCCAGGTTCGTGACGTGGTAGGTTGTCGGTCAACTGGCCGGGAATCTGCTCTCCCGGATCGTAGACGTGACCGTGCTCGACCGCGCGACGTTCTTCACGTCGCATCGGGCCGAAGTCGACTTCGAAGATGACGGTCAGCCACAACAGGACGACTGCGCCGATGGCGTAATAGTTCATGCCCGCGCTACGCAGGAATGCGCCCGCGTCGGTCACCTGAATTGAGGTTGCTGCAACGATCGGTGCCATGATGCCGATGATCGAGGCGCCCCACGAAGAAAACGGTGCAAGAACAGCGACCGGTGCCGACGATGAGTCGATGAGGTAGGCGAGCTTCGCGCGAGACACCTTGTGGCGGTCGCTAACGGGGCGCGCCACCTGGCCTACGGCAAGCGCGTTGAAATAGTCGTCAATGAAAATCGCGGTACCGAGTGCAGCGGCGAGAATGTGGGCGCCTCGCCGACCTTTGATCTTCGTCATCGTCCATTCTGCAAACGCTGCGGTGCCACCAGCCATCAGGACAAGCGAGGTGATGATGCCCAACGTGATAAGGAACAAGAGAATCAGCACATAATAGGCGTTGATTGCGCCTTCGGTCCAGAAAATCTGAGAGAAAGCACCCCAGATTTTGACGACTGTTGCGACGATCCCGCCGTTTTCGATAAGGAATGCAGCGGAGATAGCGCCGGCTGCGAGCGACATGATGACCTTCTTGGTCGTGATGACAAGAGCAATCGCAAGAATCGGTGGGATGAGTGTGAGAACGGGGTATGCCTCGGTCACGGGGGTCTCCTCAATACAGTTGGGATGAATTCAGGCTAGGCAAGGCGCACGAGGCCGCGCCCTCGGTGTTCTTACTCTGGACATTTTAATTGCGCGGGTAGTGCAGGATTCGGCGAGCACAGCGCTATCGGCGTCGATATGCTTTCAACATGACTCAACTTGAAATTGGAGCGAAGGCTCCAGAATTTACCGCTGAATCTACGCAGGGACTGATCTCACTGACCGAGTTGCTTGCGGGCAGTGAAAAGGGCGTTATCGTCTACTTTTATCCGAAGGCCTCGACCCCTGGGTGCACGACGCAGGCCTGCGATTTCCGTGACAACCTGAACACAATGAAGGCAGCTGGGTACACGGTTGTGGGCGTAAGCGCTGACACAATGCCCGCCTTGGAGAAGTTCACTCAGAAGCAGGGACTTAACTTCCCGCTGATCTCCGATCCTGAGCATGCAATCCTTGAACCGTGGGGCGCGTGGGGTGAAAAGAAGAACTACGGCCGTATCTTCACGGGCATCATTCGTTCGACCGTTGTTGTTGGCAAGGATGGAACGGTTGCGCTTGCTCAGTACAACGTGAAGGCAACGGGTCATGTGGCGCGCCTGCGTCGCGACCTCGGTCTGGACGACTGATACGTGCGTGTGGCTAGCCTTGTCGTCTGAGGCGATGAATCGGTTTTTAGTGCTGGAATTGTCGCCCTATACGTCTTTCCTTGATCGCCGTGTCTCATCATCGCTTCTCGACGCAGGGACAGAAACACTCATACAGGGCAGGCAACGACAAAACGGAGCAACCGATTGGTTGCTCCGTTTTCGTTTGTGCGTCATGGGGGACTTGAACCCTCAACCCGCTGATTAAGAGTCAGCTGCTCTGCCAATTGAGCTAATGACGCGGGACTCTGCCACAGAGTATTCTGTTTTAGAG
The DNA here is from genome assembly GCF_019380255.1 of Schaalia turicensis. NCBI lineage: Bacteria > Bacillati > Actinomycetota > Actinomycetes > Actinomycetales > Actinomycetaceae > Schaalia > Schaalia turicensis. The sequence goes on along the minus strand of NZ_CP048928.1, from coordinate 1,126,148 downwards.
TTGTGCGTCATGGGGGACTTGAACCCTCAACCCGCTGATTAAGAGTCAGCTGCTCTGCCAATTGAGCTAATGACGCGGGGTCGTGCGACCGATATGAAACTTTACCGCTTCGGGCAGATCAATGCAAAAATAGCAGGTGAGAAGACCACCACACCACACTCGGGGAGTTCGATATGACCGGAAAAACGCCGAAATCAGTTGATTCGACCTCCTCGACCTTAGAGCCGGTGGATTCAATATGGGCGTCGTCGTCGCGAATGGCGCAGGACTATCTGAAGACTTTGTGGGGTGGCGAAGAATCCGGAAAGCACGGCATGAGCGTGAATGACCTGGCTAGCGCGATGGGAGTCGTTGCGTCGACCGCGTCAGAGAATGTATCGCGTCTGGTGGCGAATGGTTTGGTCACGCATGAGCCCTATCGGAAAGTCCACTTCACGGATGCGGGGCGCGCGCTTGCTATCTCAATGGTGCGTCGTCACCGTCTGCTGGAAACCTACCTGCATGATCGCCTGAACTTCGAGTGGGACGAGGTCCACGAGGAAGCTGAGATTCTGGAACATGCGATCTCAGATCGTCTTCTTGCGCATATCGATGAAGCGCTGGGCAAGCCTGAGCGTGATCCGCACGGTGACCTGATCCCGCGCGAGGATGGGTCGGTGGTTGAACGCGTGATTTACCCGTTGATTGCGACATCGAAGAAAACTGCTGGCGCTGAGGTGGGGAAGTGGTATCGCGTCACCCGCCTGTCCGACGAAGACTCTGCATTCTTGCGTATTCTCGATAGTGAGGGCATCGGCCTAGACGCGTTGGTCCGTATCGTCGATATTGACCAGGCCGGTCAGGTTTCGCTTGAAATACGCCAAGCGACCGCTCCCACCGTGGGTGCTGGTCGAAGCGTCCGCTTGGCTGGCGATGTTGCGTCGATCGTGATGGTGTCGCCGCTCGAGGACTAAACACGATCGAGCGTTGTTTGAGCTGGGAGATCAACCCAGCGAAGTCATGCTTTCAGGAACGTGAGAGCCGTGCCCCTGCGACAAGAGGGCGTCGCGGAGTTTTGTCATTGCCTGGTCCAGTTCCTCATCCGTTGCCTTCACTGCGTGCGACAGAAGGACATCAGCTTCTGTGCGTAGCGGGATCACGTGAAGGTGCGTGTGAGGGACCTCGAAACCTGCGATGACCAAGCCGGCGCGGGGGACTCCAAATGCTTTTTCCTGGGCGATTCCGATGATTCGCGCGACTTTCATAAGGTGCGTGGCGACGTTACTGGGCGCATCCGTCCATTTCTCATACGGGGTACGTGGTACGACTAGAACATGGCCGGGAGAGGTGGGCTCGATGGTCGCGAATGCAACGCATTCGTCGTCGGTCCACACGAAGCGACCTGCCCAGACACCGGAAATGATGTTTTCAAAGACTGTAGCCATGAGGCCATTCTCACCCCAGAAGGGCCCTCGTGGCTAGAGATGAGGAGGCGAGTTTTCGCGCGAATGGTCTACCCTTGATACGGCGAAGAATGTCGAAATATCAAGGGGAGGGCCCTGATGAGCCAGGCTTCCAACATGGAACCCGCACAGCGCTATACCGCTGAACTTGCCGGTCAGATTGAAACCGCATGGCAGGATCGGTGGGACGAACGAGGAACCTTTAACGCAGACAACCCGGTGGGTGAGTTCGCAGGGCCTCTAGCGGAAAAGAAGCCCTTCTTCCTTCTTGACATGTTCCCCTACCCGTCAGGCAAGGGTCTGCATGTTGGTCACCCGCTGGGCTACATCGCCACCGACACGGTCGCTCGTTTCCGCCGTATGCAGGGCGAAAACGTCCTCTACACAATGGGCTACGACGCCTTCGGCCTGCCGGCAGAACAGTACGCCGTGCAGACCGGTCAGCACCCGCGCATTACGACCGAGGAAAACATCGCGAATATGCGTCGCCAGCTTCGTCGTCTTGGCTTGTCCCACGATCGTCGCCGTTCGCTGGCCACGACCGACACCGAGTACGTGCACTGGACCCAGTGGATCTTCCTGCAGATCTTCAACTCCTGGTTCGACCCGGAAGCAACCGCTCCCGATGGCTCCATCGGTGCCGCGCGTCCGATCGCTGAGCTCGAAGAGAAGCTTGCCAACGGCCAGGTTGCAGTTCCGGACGGCCGCAATTGGGCAGACCTTGACGCCGTCGAAAAGGCGAAGGTCGTCAACGACTTCCGTTTGGTGTATGTGTCCGAGGCTCCCGTGAACTGGTGCCCGGGCCTGGGTACCGTTCTCGCGAACGAAGAGGTCACCTCCGAAGGTCGCTCCGAGCGAGGAAACTACCCGGTTTTCAAGCGCAATCTGCGCCAGTGGATGATGCGCATTACCGCTTACGGCAAGCGCCTGGCAGACGACCTTGACACGATCGACTGGCCCGACAAGGTCCGTACGATGCAGCGCAACTGGATCGGTCGCTCCGAAGGTGCGACGGTCCGCTTTGACGTTCCCGCTGCAAGCGAAGTCGGCGCAAGCGTCGACAACCTCGAGGTCTACACGACTCGCCCCGATACTCTGTTCGGTGCCACCTTCATGGTTGTTGCGCCCGAACACCCGATTCTTGGTGGCACGGTTGCCGGCAACGACGATGACGAAGCTGCGCTCACGGTTCCGGCCTTGTGGCCTGAAGGCACGAAGGACGCATGGACGGATGGCGCAGCTTCCCCGCGCGAGGCGGTTGCCCGCTACCGCGCCCAGGCTGCAGGCAAGTCGGAAACCGAACGTGCCGACGAAGAACGCACGAAGACAGGCGTCTTCACCGGCCTGTACGGCATTGACCCCGTCAACGGCCACAAGGTGCCCGTGTTCGTCGCCGACTACGTCCTCTGGGGCTACGGCACCGGCGCGATCATGGCTGTTCCCGCGCATGACGATCGTGACTGGGAATTCGCGAACAAGTACGAGCTCGACATTGTTCGCACTATCGGCGCAGCTGATGATCCGTACGGCCACGATTTGACCGAGTCGGCGTACACCGGCGATGGCGTTGCTGTTGATTCGGCGAATGACGAGATCAGTCTGAACGGCCTGGCAAAGGATGAAGCCAAGGCTGCGATGATCGAATGGCTGGAATCCAAGGGCCTCGGCCGTGGAACCGTCACCTACCGCCTGCGTGACTGGCTGTTCTCTCGCCAGCGCTACTGGGGTGAGCCTTTCCCGATCGTCTGGGATGAGGACGGCCTGCCACATGCTCTGCCCGAAGATCAGCTTCCCGTTGAGCTTCCCGAGGTATCCGATTACTCGCCGCGCACTTTCGGCCCTGACGACGCGAACACCGCGCCGGAAGCGCCACTTGGCCGAAGCGAAGAATGGGTGAACGTCACCATGGATCTCGGCGATGGCCCGAAGAACTACCGTCGCGAAACCAACACGATGCCACAGTGGGCAGGTTCATGCTGGTACGAAATGCGCTACACCGATCCGAAGAACTCCAAGGCGCTGGCTTCGGCTGAGAACCTCGACTACTGGATGGGCCCGCGCGAAGGCAAAAAATCCGGTGGCACCGACCTGTACGTCGGTGGCGTTGAGCACGCGGTTCTTCACCTGCTGTACTCGCGCTTCTGGCAGAAAGTTCTCTTCGACCTGGGTCACGTGCCGGACGCAGAGCCGTACCACACGCTGTTCAACCAGGGGTACGTTCAGGCCTACGCCTTCAAGGACGAGCGTGGACAGTATGTGCCCGCCGACGAAATCGAAGGCGACGAGGCAACAGGTTTCACCTATCAGGGCCAGCCGGTGACCCGCGAATACGGCAAGATGGGCAAGTCGCTGAAGAACATCGTCACCCCGGACGAAATGTATGACGCCTATGGTGCCGACGTGTTCCGCGTGTACGAAATGTCCATGGGGCCGCTGGATGTCTCGCGTCCGTGGGAAACCCGTGCAGTCGTCGGCTCGCAGCGCTTCTTGCAGCGACTCTGGCGTAACACGCTGGACGAGGAAACCGGTGAAGTGACCGTTACCGACGAAGAAGCAGATCTTGAGACGAAGCGTCTGGTTGCTCGTACGATTGCCGATGTCACCGCCGAATACGAGAACATGCGCGTGAACACTGCGGTCTCGAAGCTGATTGTCCTCAACAACCACCTGACCGGCCTGAAGTCGGTTCCGCGTGAAGCCATCGAACCCCTGGTTCTGATGATTTCCCCTGTTGCTCCGCACATCGCAGAAGAACTCTGGATGCGTCTGGGACACGGTGAGTCACTGGCTCGCGAGCCCTTCCCGGTTGTCACTGACGAATCGCTACTGGTCGAAGAGAGTGTCACCGCGATTGTTCAGGTGAACGGTAAGGTTCGTGCGCGCCTCGAGGTCTCGCCGTCGATCAGTGAAGAGGATCTGCGTTCCGAGGCTCTGGCTCAGGCACCGATCGTCAAGGCTCTTGAAGGCCGTGAACCTCTGAAGGTGATCGTGCGCAAGCCGAGCCTGGTCAACGTGGTGCTCCCGCGCTGATCACGATTGTGATGGCAACCCTGCGGCGCGAAGCGGTGAGCTTCGCGCCGCAGGTGTTTTTTTATCAAGCAGTGGCATCTTCTGTGAGGCTTACCAAGAACCGATAGCCTGCGACGGTAGCGTGCGAAAAAGTCTGGAGCTTTACCTCTTCGTAATACCATGAAGCGGGTTGCTACCAGCCGCAACCGCCTAGTTATCGTTTGATCCCAGATGAAAGGTCATTCATGCCTGAAGGTGATGCCATCCGTCGTCTTGCTTCGACGCTCAATGAGCTCTTTGTCGGGGGAACTGTGTCTGCTTCATCCCCGCAGGGGCGTTTCAGCGCTTCAGCTAAGCAACTCGACGGCAAGCTGATTCAGTGCGTGCGTGTCCACGGCAAGCACATGTTTATCGGTTTTGTTTCGCCCGAAGTGCCCGATGCGTGGCCCCAGGATTGGATGCATATTCACCTGGGCCTGTACGGATGGTGGCGCTTCAATGGTGATGAGACTGTCGTTGATGAAGGCTACGGTGTCGCGCATCGCGTTGCTCCCGTTCCGAAGGGGGAGTGGGACGGGCACTCAGAAACCCGCTGGGGCGAAGGCTACGGTCAGGCTGAAGCTGGAAGTTGGGAGCCTCCGGCCCCTGTTGGTCAGGTGCGTTTCCGCATGTTCAACGACCACGCGGTTGCCGATTTGGTCGGTCCGAACCGTTGCGAGCTGATCGACGACGAAGAACGTCAGGTTGCCGAGGCCAAGCTCGGTCCTGACCCGCTGGAAGATGGAGCGCGCGACGATAAGGAATCGGCGAAGCGATTCGCGTCGGTTGCTCACTCCAAGAAGCGCAATATCGGCGAGATCGTTATGGACCAGTCCATCATCGCCGGCGTCGGCAACATCTACCGTGCGGATGCCCTGTTCCTCGCCGGAATTTCGCCCTATCGCAAGGGGGCGAACATTTCCGAAAAGCGACTGAAGGACCTCTGGGTTCTGATCTGCGACCTCATGAATCGGGGGCTCGCTGCGGGGCGCCTCGAAACGATGGATCCCGACGAAGCACCCAACCCACCGATCGAAGGTGACGAGGAAGCGTCACGCTGGTATGTCTACCACCGAACCGGGCGTCCCTGCCTGCGCTGTGGCACGCCGATCCGCGAAGCGCTCATGCAGAACCGTCGTCTGTTCTGGTGCCCCAGCTGTCAGCGATAAGGCGCTGGTTAAGCGGGCTGAACCTGGTCAATCGGAGAAAATGACCAAGGTGAAATAACCGCCCAGCCTGCCATGAAACTGGCGGGCAGAAACGGTCGCGGAAGCCACAGTAGGCGAACCTATTATTTGACGTCGGTGAAGCCGAGCGCGTCGTAGAGGCTGGCGGCCCCCATGTGGCGCGAATCGATCGTCAAGGACAGGCCGTCGAATCCCCAATCCTGGCAACGACGTGCGACCTCTGCGATGAGGGCGGTTGCGATGCCTTTACGACGGTATTCCGGGGCGACGACAAGATCGACGACGAACGGGCCGTCGGGAGCGTCATCCCACGGGGATTCTCTGACGACTTCGATGGCGCCGATCAGTGCGCCACCATCCCATGCGCCAACGAAAGAATCTTCGGTCGTCGCACCGAATGCCCCTTCGAAGGTCATGCGGAGTTCTTCCGAAATCTCGAGCATGGCCTCGGGTGTGTTTTCTTCGCCGTACGCGTCCAGGGTCAGGGCTGCGAGCATCGGAATGTCGTAACGGGTGAGCGTTGCGATCTCGATACCCTCGGGGCGTTCGACATCGGCCAACGCATCAACTGGTGCTTGAAGTGTGCGCTGTTCCATAAACCAAGTGTACGTGGTGTGGGTCACACTATGTGGGACTTTGGGGGGCGGCGTGCCCCTTGTGTGCTTGAGCTGGGCAAATAAGGGTACGAGGCCGGCTAAACACACAAGGCGGGGGACCTGCGTAGCGCCGGTGCCCTGAACCAGAATGAGACGCCGGGAGGGCGCCCTCTGGGATCAGATGTAGAGTTCCGGCTCTTCTAAGAAGTAAGCGGGATCGATGATCAGATCGTCATCCTTCGTGTCGTTGCAGGACTTCGGGATAAGGCGTGCGGGCACGCCAATCGCAACGTTCCCGCACGGAACGTCCTTGACCACGACCGCGTTCGCGCCGATCTTAGCGCCGTCGTGGACCTCGATGGGACCCAGAACTTTCGCGCCGGCGCCGATCATCACGTGATTGCCGACGGTAGGGTGGCGCTTACCGGGCGTCATGGCGACGCCACCCAGGGTGACGCCGTGGAAGATGACGACATCTTCGCCGACCTCGGCGGTTTCGCCAATAACAACGCCCGTCGCGTGGTCGATGAAGACGCGACGACCAATCTGGGCGCCGGGGTGAATGTCAACACCTGTCATGACGCGCGTTGCCGACTGCAACATGCGAGCGGGCAATTTGACGCCTCGAATCCACAAGGAATGCGAAACGCGGTGTGCCCACAGTGCGTGAACGCCCGGATATGTGAGTGCAACTTCAACGCTTGACTGGGCGGCTGGGTCGCGATGACGAGCTGTCTGTAAATCTTCCCTGAGAAGCTTGAACGCGCGGCGCGGGTTGATCGCCATGGGTGTTCCTTTGGGGGGTAACGGTGAACAGAAGTGATCCTATCGAGGTTGGACGATTGAGCGCGCGTGTTCAGCGCTCAATCGCAATGTGGGCTAAGGAAAATGCGGGGCGAGGGATGATCCGCGCCCCGCATTCTCTTCAGCTTCTCGCTTTGTCGACGTCCTGTCGGCTTGAAGCACATCAGTCCTTGTATTCCTCGAACAGAGCGGTCGAGAGGTAACGCTCGCCGGTGTCAGGAAGTAGGGTCACGATTTTCTTGCCAGCAAATTCAGGGCGAGCTGCAACAGCGGTTGCACCGGCTAGGGCTGCGCCGGAGGAAATGCCAACCAGCAGGCCTTCTTCAGCGGCTGCCAGGCGAGCAAACTTCAGTGCTTCGGCGCTCTCAACAGAGATGACCTCGTCGATGATCTCAGTGTCGTAGTTGTCCGGAATGAAGTTCGGCATCAGACCCTGGATTGCGTGCGGGCCAGCAGAGCCACCGGTGAGAAGCGGAGATTCTGCGGGCTGAATTGCGATGACCTTGATGTTCGGGTTCTTGGCCTTCAGGGTCTTTGCGACACCGGAGATGGTGCCTCCGGTGCCGACGCCTGCGACGAAAACGTCAATTTCGCCGTCGGTGTCTTCCCAGATTTCTTCGCCCGTTGTGGCAACGTGGATTGCCGGGTTTGCGGGGTTGGTGAACTGCGAGGCGATGATTGAGCCGGGGCGCTCGTCGCGGATGCGCTCTGCTTCGGCGACGGCTGCGGAAACGCCGCCCTTTGGGTCGGTCAGAACGAGTTCTGCGCCGAATGCGCGGACGATGATGCGGCGCTCAATGGACATGGAGGCCGGCATGACGATGACGACCTTGTAGCCACGGGCTGCGCCGACCATTGACAGTGCTATGCCGGTGTTGCCGGAGGTTGCTTCGATGATGGTGCCACCGGGCTTTAAGGCGCCAGATTCTTCTGCTGCGTCGATGATTGATGCTGCGATGCGGTCCTTGACGGAGGAGGCAGGGTTGAATGCTTCAACTTTGGCGACGACGTCCACGCCTTTACCGGCGAGCTTATTAATACGAACCAGGGGAGTGTTGCCAATGAGTTCTGCAACGTTGGAAGCAATGTTCGACATGAGAGTCTCCTAAAAGCTTGACTACTGATCATTCAGTGCACGGTAAGTACAACGTGCGAAGTCAGAAAAAAATTTCGTGGTATGCAACGCATGTGTTCATGCGCCAGGGCGAATGACGACGCTGAGCGCCAGAAAAGTCATTCGCCCAATTAACACGAAAGAAGGTGACGCGGTGTGACCGGACGGTGAGTTCCGCACGGGGTGAGTGTCATGTCAGCGCATGTCATAATTGAATCTTAAAACAATGGGGGTTATTCGTCTACTTCGACTCTCGTGGTGCCCATCATCTGAAACTTTGAAACACCCGAGGTCAGAGCAAGGATCTGCGCCTCAAAAAACGCGCGAGAATCAGGAAGTGTGCCGATTCGGATCGCGGCCTCGCTCTCCCAATCGATGCCAAGAATCTGCGCACCCGCATTCCTTAACTCAGCTTCAATCCTGCCAGCCTGGGCAAGTGAAACCCGAGTTTCCAGCACGTCTAGCGAAACTAGTTTCGCCTTCGGTGCCAGGGCGAGCGCTTTGGATACAGACGATGAATACGCGCGCACGAGGCCGCCCCCACCCAAGAGGATTCCTCCGAAATACCTGGTGACAACGGCGGTCACATTCCACACTCCAGCCAGACGGAGCGCATCAATCATCGGCGTACCGGCAGTGCCCGAGGGCTCCCCGTCATCACTCGAATGCTGATGAGGATCGCGTCCATCAACCTGAATAAGGAATGCGGAGCAATTGTGGCGAGCCTGCGGATTGTCGGCCTTGACCTCATTAATCAGGGCGCGTGCCTCGTCGGAGGAATCGGTGCGAGCGAGAGTCGTAATGAAACGGGAGCGCTTAATCTCGATCTCGTTTTCAATCCGAGTACCCGACCGCACGGTATGAATGACTCCCATTTTCACCCCTCTTCCTCATGTACCTCTACACCATCGATGTCGCCCTCTAACCTAGCTGATGACATGAGAGGTGCGGAACATGTAATGAGGATCGCATCTCAGGCAGAGTATCGAACTAGGGGCAAAACGGGCGTTCATGGTACGATTTTCGGGTTGCCGTCGGTGGGAATGGGCCGGTCGGGTCCTTCTCGCGACGTTCTGGCGTCGGACGGCGGCTCGTTTTTGAGCCACCAACCGACCATACGACTACCGAGAAGAGAGGGGAGGCACGATTCAATGGCAGTTCCGAAGCGAAAGATGTCCCGTGCGAACACCCGCACGCGCCGCTCCGCGTGGAAGGCAGATCTCACCGAGCTCAACACCGTCAAGGTTGCTGGCCGTGAGGTTCGTATCCCGCGTCGTTTGGCAAAGGCATACAAGAACGGTCTGCTGGACGTCGAGGCCTGACCCTCGATCCTGCAGTTGAGGCCCGGTGCTTATGCGCCGGGCCTTTTCCGTACCCGATTTCTCGAGCCTGACTGAGTGTGATTGTCGTTTGTGTCGTCTGAGGCGACGTTTTGGGTTCTGGGAGGAGGGAAGTGTCGCCTCGTATGACGTGGGTGGGCATGTACGAGGTGCTGTGTGGCGGGTTTTGTCGCCTCGCATGACATGCCCGACCGTCGGGAGTGAGATGCCGCAAAGAATGTGGGATACGCCTTTTTAGTGGTGGAAAAGGCACAAGGGTTTTTAGAGTAAGCACGTGCACAATAATGCGTTAGTTTCAGCTCTTTCGGGGCAGAGCCTTCACCCGATGAGCTCGGAGAACCTCAGCCAAGATTTCGTGTCCCTTTTTGTTATTGCTTTGGCAGCTCTCTTGGCTCCGCTCTTGTCTTCTGCGACTCGTAAGCGCGTTCCGGATGTAGTCTGGCTGTTGATTCTTGGTGTCATCATTGGACCCTCAGTTCTGGGGATCGCTCAGGTCTCGGATTCCGTACACCTGCTACGTGAGATCGGTATGGGAATTCTGTTCTTGATCGCAGGTACTGAAATCAATATTTCGCAAGTGCGTGCCAAGCCTGGTCGCGTTGCTGCGATTACGTGGCTGATCTGTTTCCTCGCCGCATTTGCACTGGCTGTTGTCACATTGCGTAACGGTGATTACAGCTCCGCGATCGCACTTGCCATTGCGTTTACGTCCACAGCTCTGGGCACGTTGCTTCCGATTCTGATGGAAGCGGGAATGATGGGTAAGCCTGCTGGTGAAGCGGTGCTGATCCACGGTGCGATTGGTGAACTCGCTCCTGTTATCGCCATGTCGCTTCTGCTTGGCACGCGTTCGCCAGGTTGGGCTGCTGTCATCCTTGTATTCTTCGTCGTTGCAACGTTGATCTCCGTTGCGATTCCGACGCGTTTCATTCTGCGCCACCCCGAAATTGGTCGCGTGATCTTGCGCGGTGCACAGACTTCGTCGAAGACGCTGATGCGCGTGGTCATGGCAATCCTGACCGGTCTGATGGCGCTTTCCGCTGTCTTGAACCTCGACATTGTCCTCGGCGCGTTCGCCGCCGGCGTCGTCGTCCACGCGCTGTCTCCGGTGAACTTCAGTGCGATTGAAGGGGAACTGCGGACGATTGGCTTCTCGTTCCTGATCCCGGTTTTCTTCGTGACCTCGGGTATGAATATTTCGCTGAGCGCCGTCATTGAGCGCCCTTGGTTGCTGGTGGCATTCGTGACTGTCATCCTGGTGGTTCGAGGCCTGCCCATTGTGCTGATTGAACGCTTCGTTGGCACGGTCGAGAAAACTACATGGCGCGATGCCACGAGGATTGGTCTCTACGGTGCGACGGGTCTGCCGATCATCGTTGCCGTGACGGGTGTGGCTGTGAATGCTGGCGTGATGGCCGAAGATATCGGATCAATCCTGGTGGCTTCCGGCGCCGCGTCGGTCCTCTTCTTCCCCTTGCTTGCCTCCCTTGAAAATAAGGTTTTTCCTTCCCGCGCCCTAGTAGAAGCGGAATAGAATGACAGGTGAGCGCGGCCTCGTCGATTGGATGAAACCCAGCGGAGAAGTGGTCGCCAAGTGGACTTGATCGAAGGAGAAACGATGAAGATTCTGATTGCTCGCTTTACTGCCAAGGAAGGCTTCGAAGACGAGGTTGCGGAAATGATCGCCGGCCTGGCGCGCAACGTGCACACGGAGCCGGGGAATGTGACGTTTGAGCCTCATCGTGAGGTTGACAATCCACGCAAGTTCGTTGTCTTTGAGAAGTACGCCGATGACGCGGCGTTCGAGGCACACATCAATATGCCTTACGGCAAGGTCTTCAACGATCGCTTGAACCAGATCATCGAGGAGCCGGAGTCACAGCTAACGTTCCTTGACGCAGTGGAGTGAACGCGCACTGGAGTGTGAGGAAAGTGCCGGGGTGGGTGGCCGCTCCGGCGCTCTTCTTTGGTGACTTTTGGGGTTGGGTGCATCGTGCGCGTTCGGTGATGGATGATGAACGAGGCCGGGCACACATGCGTTGTGTCTGCGTCGAAGAATGCACGGTGGTGACATCTTTGGGCGTTGACGCCCGGTGCCGGTAAACTTGGTTCGCGTCGAAGCCCGCTCGAGGTGGGCGCTCCCGGCAATGCCTCTGTAGCTCAATGGATAGAGCAAGGGCCTTCTAATCCCGAGGTTGCAGGTTCGAGTCCTGTCAGGGGCGCAACCGGCCTGATCGTAGTTTTTCTGCGATCAGGCCGGTTTTGTTTATCATGGCGCACCGTCAAGAGCGAATCAGCGCGTGTTACAAAGTCTCACAATGTGGTCACTTTCTGGAAAAGTGCGACACTCATACGGCACACTACAACCATGACGACCTTCGCTTACGAAATGTGCTGCCTTCAGGGCACCACTGTGCGTGAGCGAATGTGTATGTGATTGACGCCCTCGAACCTCTGTCAATCACTGCCGCTGTGACTTAAAAGCCCCTTTGTGAACAAAGCTGGGTAGCGGCACCAAAGAAACCTGGATACACCATGACTCTGGTCAACACCCCCGCAAACTCTGCCGTCGTCGATGAAACCCCCGAAACGTCTTTCGACGATTTCCTTGAGATCCTCGCGCACCTTCGCCTTGCTCCCGCTCGCATTGAGTTCAACGCTGACCGCGGGGAACTGACCATCCGAGGCGCCCGCATTGCCCTCTGTGCAAAGGAACGCGAGCTACTCACTCACCTTGCCTTGAACGCTGATCGCGCAGTTTCACGCGAAGAACTTTTTTCGACCGTCTGGAACGGCGCTGGCCTTGGCTCCGACTCGCGTACAGTTGACGCACACATTCGTCGCCTGCGTAAGAAGCTCGCTAAGGCCCCCGGACTGATCTCGACTGTTCGAGGCCAGGGCTACCGCTTCAACACGGGTGAAGGCGTGCGCGTCCAAGCAACGCTCACGCACACTCTGGCCGCATAACATGCCACGAGGCCGGGCAAACACGTGGCCAGCCTCGTGAATAAGAGAAAGCCACATGCTTACCGAAAGCGCTCGCAAGTGGAACTAGCGTGACGCCTCAGATGATCAGGCGGAAAATCTCCGAATCCGCATGCAGCTCTTCGACGTGCAGGGGCGAATCTGCCATGCGTCGGCGCAACCCGTCGATGTCATCCTTCGCCGCAATGTCGATGCCAACAACGGCGGGCCCAGATTCTCGATTGTTCTTCTTTGTGTACTCGAAGTGAACGATGTCGTCGTGCGGGCCAAGGACATCCTGCAGGAAGAGGCGCAGAGCCCCCGGTTGCTGGGGGAACGTGACCAGGAAGTAGTGGCGCAAGCCCTCGTGACGAAGCGAACGCTCCATAACCTCGGCGTAACGTGTCAGGTCGTTATTGCCACCGGACACGATCGCGATGATTGCACCATCAGAGTCACCCAGGTAGCGTTCGCGCTCTTCAGGGGTTGACAGGTAGGAACGGATCGCGGTCGATGCCAGGGCGCCAGCCGGCTCAGCAATGACGCCATCGGACTGGTAGAGGTCGAGCATTTCCGTGCACACTGCGCCCTCGGGAACAACGAATACATCGTCGACGTACAGGCGGGTAGCGTCGTAGGCGAGAGCTCCCGCACGACCAACAGCGGTGCCGTCAACGAACGGGTCAACCGATGCCAACGTAATTGGCTCGCCAGCATGCAGGGCAGCGTGCATCGAGGCCGCCCCTTCGGGCTCGACGCCGATGATCTTGATTTCGGGGCGCTTAGCGCGGATCCACGTCGCGATGCCAGCAAGCAATCCACCGCCACCGACGGGAACGAGGACTGCCGCCGTGTTTTCAGGCATCTGTTCAAGCAACTCAACGCCGATCGTGCCCTGGCCCGCGATCGTCATCGGATCATCGTAGGGGTGAACGTAGGTGCGCCCAGTCGCGCGCGCAGCTTCCTGCGCCAGTGCGTTTGCCTTGTCGAAGGTGCCATCAACGATGACCTGCTCCACCCAATCACCACCGATCGCAGCAATACGATTGCGCTTCTGACGAGGAGTATTCGACGGCAGATAAATCGTGCCGTGAACCTTCAGGTGAGCGCACGAATAGGCGATGCCCTGCGCATGGTTACCTGCCGAGGCGCAGACGACGCCACGTTCGCGTTCAGCTGCAGATAATAGCGACATACGTGCGTAGGCGCCTCGAACCTTGAAGGAACGGCACTTCTGCGTATCTTCACGCTTGAGCAGCACCGGGGCACCAATCGCGTCCGTCAACCGTTCAGAACGCGCCAACGCAGTGCGGTGAACAACGCCACGCAACACCTTTGATGCGGATTCAATATCCGCAGGAGTCGCATTTGTGTGGAACGTGGAAGCGGTTGTGTCGCGCATCAGGTCCTTCAATCGATCGGGAACCAGGAATCGGTCGCAAGCCGGCGCGGGTGCGTACGGCGAACGGATACAGTCTAAAACCGCTTGCCTACCTGCGTTCGATGGCGATCACGTGGCGGTCAGAGAAAATACATCAGTGGGGATATATTCTGCTCCCCCGTGAGGACGGCGAAATTGGAATGATCTTCAGGGGAGCCTCGTCAATGTGTGCGAAAGGGGAGAGGGAGCCCCCGCGCGGGCGCGACGAAGGTGGCACGTCCCACGCAAGAGGGCTCAAAACCCCGCGGTAAAATAAGCGAGTGACGAAGAAACTGAAGGATCCATTGGTATGGATCGACTGCGAAATGACCGGCCTCAACGTGAAAGCCGACGCGCTGGTCGAGGTCGCCGTCGTTATCACTGACGGCGACCTGAACATAGTTGACCCAGGCATCGACGTTCTGATCAAGCCCCCAGCAGCTGCACTGGAGCACATGAACGACTTCGTGCGCAACATGCACACGACCTCCGGGTTGCTTAAAGAACTTGAAAACGGGCTGACGCTCCAAGAAGCAACAGACCAGGTTCTGTCGTACGTCAAGCAGTTCGTTCCTACCCCCGGAAAAGCTCTTCTTGCCGGTAACTCGGTCGGCACGGACAAGATGTTCCTCGAGGAATATATGCCCAGTGTTATCGACCACCTTCACTACCGCATCATCGACGTTTCTTCCCTGAAGGAACTGGCGAAGCGCTGGTACCCGAACGCGTTCTACGGCGCACCGACCAAGCACGGTGGTCACCGTGCGCTCGCGGACATTCTGGAATCTATCCAGGAACTTGAGTATTTCCGTCGCGTTTTGTTCCCGTCTCACCGTGTTTCTTCCGAGGCTGCGGCTCAAGCGCTGAAGGAAACTCTGGCTCTTGAGATTCCACGTATTGGTGCCTGATCTGCGTTAACTCGGTTTCGCGCCAGCATTGCGGTCGCGTTATTGCAAAGCAGGGACGGTTGCGGATAGGAGTTATCCACAATTTCGCTCATGTGCCACTTATCCACAATTGGCGAGGGATGTATGAGCGCCCTCGCCAATTGAGTTTCAAGCTCATCGTGTCAGCTCAATAGCGAGGATGAAGGAGACACTGATGAGCGACACGACGATTACTTTGCGAGGCCGTATTGGCACAGACTTGCGTGTATCGAAGACTGCGAACAACCACGTGACGATCCGTTTCCGCTTGGCGGTCACACACTGGTTCGCGTCTGCTGACGGGGTTCTGACGCAGGGGCGTACTCAGTGGTATTCGGTTCATGCGTGGGATCGGCTTGCCGATAATGCCCTGCATTCATTGGCGAAGGGCGAGCCCGTGATTGTGACGGGGCGCCCTCGCGCGAATGCGTGGAAGGATTCTGACGGAAATATTCGCTCTGAAGTGGTCATTAACGCTCAAGCGATCGGGCATGACTTGACCAGCGGAAGGAGTACATGGACCAAGAATATGCCTTCGCCTTCAGAGGGCGGTTCTGTTCTTTCTTCGAGGGACGAGGCCGTGGCCACGCTTACTTCAACGTCTGACGTTTCTGGGGCCAACGTGAGGATGCGCTCCGGGGGTGGGGTCTCTGACCCTTTGGGAGCAAGTTTTGAAGACTCTCCTTTAACTGCGTTGAACGCTATTGGTGAGGAAAGCGAAGGTGATACCGCACCATTGACAGGCCCAGAATGTGGCGATGAAGCCTGCGATGGGTCGTGCGGACAAGAGCAATCGTCGACTCTGAAGACAACGGTGGGGAAGAATCGACGTGTTGATCAGGCGAAGGTGAAGACGAAAGGGAACTTCACTTATCCCAAGGACAAGTGCCCAGAGGATAAATAAGCTCGCGAGGTCGTGGACGTGGTCACGCCCACGCTGTAATTCTCAGCAGTCGTGTGGGGTTCAGCGTGGGTGTGGCTTAGCATGGAGGGGATAAACGGACAGTTTTACTGTCATGCACACCCACATGTTGGATGGAGACCAGTGGCTGAGTACATCTACCAGATGATTAAAGCGCGTAAGGCGCACGGGGATAAGGTAATCCTCGATGACGTGTCTATGTCGTTCTTCCCGGGCGCGAAGATCGGTATGGTCGGTCCGAACGGTGCCGGTAAGTCCTCGATCTTGAAGATTATGGCAGGCCTTGACGAACCGAGTAATGGCGAAGCTCGCCTGACCCCGGGTTACAGCGTCGGCATCCTTGAGCAGGAACCGAAGCTTGATGATACGAAGACCGTGATTGAGAACGTTCGTATGGGTGCGGCAGATACGTTTGCGAAGCTCGATCGTTTCAACAAGATTTCTGAAGAGATGGCGAATCCGGATGCGGATTTCGATGCTCTGATGGAAGAAATGGGCAAGCTCCAGGACGCACTCGATGCTACGAACGCTTGGGATATTGATTCCCAACTTGAGCAGGCAATGGACGCGTTGCGTTGCCCGCCGGCAGACCAGCCCGTCAACGTCCTGTCCGGTGGCGAGCGTCGTCGCGTAGCACTGTGTCGCCTGCTGATCGAGGCTCCCGATCTGCTACTGCTTGACGAACCGACGAACCACCTGGATGCCGAGTCCGTGCTCTGGCTGGAAAAGCACCTGTCCACCTACGCTGGTGCCGTTATCGCGGTTACCCACGACCGTTACTTCCTTGACCACGTTGCAGGCTGGATCGCTGAAGTTGACCGTGGGCACCTCTACCCGTACGAGGGCAACTACTCGACCTACCTGGAGACGAAGGAAAAGCGTCTGCAGGTTCAAGGACAGAAGGACGCGAAGCTTGCCAAGCGCCTGAAGGAGGAACTTGAATGGGTTCGTTCGAACCCGAAGGGCCGTCAGGCGAAGTCGAAGGCTCGTCTGGAACGCTACGAGGAAATGGCTGCCGAAGCGGAGCGCACTCGTAAGCTCGACTTCGAAGAAATTCAGATTCCGCCAGGCCCGCGCTTGGGCTCAATCGTCATCGAAGCAACCAACCTACAAAAGGGCTTCGGCGATCGCACGCTGATCGATGGACTGTCGTTCTCCCTGCCGCGTAACGGCATTGTCGGCGTCATTGGCCCGAATGGTGTTGGTAAGACGACCCTGTTCAAGACCATCGTTGGCCTGGAGCCTCTTGACGGTGGCGAACTGAATATCGGTGAAACCGTCAAGATCTCTTACGTTGACCAGACTCGCGCAGGCATCGATCCGGATAAGACCCTCTGGGAGGTCGTCTCTGACGGACTCGACTACATCCAGGTCGGAAACGTTGAAATGCCGTCACGCGCCTACGTGTCCGCGTTTGGCTTCAAAGGGCCGGATCAGCAGAAGCCTGCTGGTGTTCTGTCCGGTGGTGAGCGCAACCGCCTGAACCTGGCACTGACGCTCAAGCAGGGCGGTAACCTGTTGCTCCTTGACGAGCCGACCAACGACTTGGACGTCGAAACCCTCGGCTCACTGGAAAATGCTCTTCTGCAGTTCCCCGGTTGCGCCGTGGTCGTCACCCACGACCGTTGGTTCCTCGACCGCGTGGCCACTCACATTCTTGCGTGGGAAGGTACCGAAGAGGATCCGGCTCAGTGGTACTGGTACGAGGGAAACTTCGAGTCCTATGAGAAGAACAAGATCGAACGCCTTGGTCAGGATGCGGCGAACCCGCATCGCGTCACGCACCGTAAGCTGACGCGCGACTGAGAATCGTAGAGCCCAGGAAGTGGAGCGTAGCCGATTGGCTACGCTCCACTTCGTTATATCGTGGTCACATCAGGGGCCCGTTAGGGGAACGTAAGAGGCAAGGAAAGACAAATGATCCCAACTCAAACACCAGTGTTCTTGGACTGCGATACGGGAATCGATGATGCGCTGGCATTGGCCCTCTGTCTTGCCAACCCCAGCCTGAAGCTTGTCGGCGTTGGGTGCGTTTCTGGGAATACTGATGCCGAACAGGCAACGCGAAACACGCTTGATCTTCTTGCTTTAGCGGGACGATCGGGGATACCAGTCGCGACTGGTGCACACGACTTCCTTACCCACCCTTATGACGGGGGAGTGCCCCATATCCATGGGGAAAATGGCGTTGGCAACGTCGAACTTCCCGCGTCGACCCAAGCCGCTGATACGAGGAGTGCGGCCGAGCTTCTGATCGATCTCGCGAGCGAGTATACGGGTAGCCTCGTTGTTATTGCTGTCGGACCGCTGACGAACCTTGCGCACGCGATTGAATTGGAGCCGGCGTTGCCACAGCTCGTGAAAGAGCTTGTCATCATGGGTGGCGCACTACGCGTGCCCGGAAATGTTTCGCCTGTCGCAGAGGCCAATATCGCGAACGATCCCGAAGCGGCGCAGCGGGTCTTTGATGCCAAATGGCCGATTACCTTGGTTCCTCTTGATGTGACGATGCAATACCCGATGTTCGAAGAACATCGACGAGCGCTACTGGAACACTCGCACCCCTTCGTCAGCGCGCTCGGCGAGATCCTCAACCTGTACTTCGACTTCTACACGGACGTCTTCGGTCGGCGTTCATGCGCGCTCCACGATCCGATGACAGTGGCGCTCGCCAGCAGAATGTCGAGTGCCAAGCGGAGCGAACAGATGCGAGTCAGCGTCGATACCACCGATGGTGAAGGACGAGGCCAAACAATCGAACGCCTCGACCCGTCGGGCAACGTCCGCGCCGTATTCGAACTTGAAGACGAGCTTGCAGGGCGCTTGGTTCAACAGCTGGTGAGGTTTTACTGAGTGCCCGCCTTGAGGATGCTGGTTTCACGGTGGTGCCGTTTGGGCAAGGCTTCAAAGACATGTCCCCACCGTCGAAGGAACTCATGAAACTTGCCTTAGAGGGCAAGCTAACCCATGGCGGGCACCCAGTGCTGGCTTGGATGGTCGATAACATTCATGTGCGTACTGACCCAGCAGGAAACATCAAACCCGACAAACAAAAATCCGCCGAGAAGATCGATGGAGTCGTCGCTACCATCATGGCCTTAAATCGGGCAATAAGATGCGGCAACACCCCAGAGGCGAGCTCAGTTTATGATTTGCGGGGACTTTTGGTGCTATGAGGTGGCCAGGGAAGGATGCGGTTAACGCGGGTGGCATAGCGGGTGTATTCGTCACCGAATTTGTTTTCTAGCCAGCGCTCTTCGGTGTGTTTCATCAAGACGCTCAGGCCTACCCAATAAATCACTGGTAGGGCTAGCAGCCACCAGTTTGCTTGCACGAGCAAGAGACCGCAGTTCAACAGCAAAAAGGCTGCGTAAACGGGGTGGCGCACCCATGCGTAAATCCCACTGGTCATGAGCTTGCCGGTCTTGACACTTTGGACCATGTGAGAGCCAAAGACCGCCGCACACCACACAATTACGGCCTCCGCAATCACGAGCAGGCCTGCTGCAATCATGAGTATTCGTATCCACGCGTTAGCGATAGCGCCGTTTGATGCGAGACCTAAATAGCTGAGAATGCTCGCCGTGACCGTGAGCGCGAAAATAGCCGATACATAGATAGGCCCTACCCCTAGCACGGGAAGATGCGAAGTGCCGGCCGTGTTCATAGAGATATTTTCGCATATCCAGGAAGGAACTTATATGGGTCTAAAAACTGGCTACGTCCCAAAGCGTGCGAAGCTAAAAACCACCATATAACGCCGTTCTATTCGTTTCTATTTGGGCCGACATCTGCTGGGCGTCTGGTGACAGAACGTTTCGCGATGCAGATGACTGCTGTCTATGGCTACGTACGGATCTTGGCTGAGGCGATAGCCGGGCTACTGGAGTGGCCTAAGGCTTAGGTCCACGTGGTTTAAGCGTTGACCGTGTTTTCTTGTCTCCATTGTTCCGCATATTGTCGTGGGCTGAGGTAGCCCAGCGAGGAATGCGGATGGAAGTCATTGTAACGCCGTGACCACAGATTTACGAGCAGGCGAGCGTGCTCCAGGTTCTCGATACTGTTGTCCTCTAACAGCTCGTCTCTCATCCGGTTGTGGAACGATTCAACGAACCCGTTATGCCATGGCTGACCGGGCGGGATAAACGCTTGGAATGTCCCATCCTCAGTTGCCCACTCTTGCAGTGCGTGAGAGATGAATTCGGGGCCGTTATCCATCCGGATCACCCTGGGACGTCCACCATGCTCGAGGCAGGCAAGGTCGAGCAGTTCAATCACCGAAGCAGCATCAAGCTTCCTAGCAACTATGAAAGCGACGTGTTCGCGGGTTTCAGACACTCCCAGATTATCCCGCAGACGATCCTCAACAAGCCTGACATCCCGCTCCCCAAAAACTTTTATATAGTTCCTTGGCATGCGAAATCCTCTCACAAAAACCTCGGAACAAAACCCGGGATGCTTCAACGCCGAATCCTTGCTGTGCGGGGGAGGGGGAACCTTGTGAGATACTAAAATATGACTATCGCTGAATGGATTGTGCTCGCGGTTCTCGTGCTAGTTGGATTTGCCATTTGGTGGCATTTCTCTCTGCGAAGGAGAATTGACAAGAGAATGCATGAAGCTCCGCCCGAAGAGCGTGAAGCTTTGATGAAAGTTCAACGAGATATTGATCGTGGCAAGGCGGCGCGCCAGGGATTCTTCTTCTAGGTACCGTAGACTGCGACTCGTCTACAAGGAATGTCTGATGACTGGGCTTGGCCAGGATCGCGCTAACCAGAGACCTGCGGCAGCCAAATTAGTTGATCCGTCTGTGTGAGTATTCGGTAGTCACGATAGGGCGCCCAACGCATGAACTTTGGGTTCGGACACGAGAGTTCTTCTCGGAGGTCTCTTGATACCCTAGTCTGCACTCTGTGGGGCTACTCGTTCGAGAACGAGATCCGGGTCAACGCCGGACGCACTCACTTCGATGAGTCTTTCACCACCCTCTCAGCACAATTGAATCGAGTAGTTCTTAGTGAGTGCTGGGATCTGTGAGGATCTGAGCCGTCGCCAATCCTGATTCCCTCAACTCCCGTGATTTGTTGAGCTTACGAACAATTTGTTCGGGCGTGTGCTTACTGAACTTTTTCACCATTGCTCCATTCTCCCCACCTAGTGGCGGGACATCAATGGACAACACTCAAGTCACCTGGACCCAAAAACCAAGGACACTCCACTACCACTGCACGTATACCGTTACAAGGACGGTGGCGACAAGGAAAAGCTCTCGAACACCCCTTATACCGGCTGTTGCATGATGAAACTAACCCCGAGATGACGAGCTTCGGGTTTCGAGAAACGGCAACAAGATCGCCGTGTTGGAGGAGGGCATGAAGTACTCGCCCGTGGAGGCAAGCGTTGCTACGAAGACTGAGCCTCACTCGATCCCCAATAGGTAGTGCAGAGTTGCCAGCGGTGACTCCGCACTACCTATAGCTGCGGCAACTGAGGTTGTTTGCGTTCCACAACGCCAAACCGTCCCGCACCTACGCCAACACAACTACGCCATACCAGCACGCAACTGACCGGTCTTTGGATCCACACCGAAACCCCAGCGCCCAGAACCAGCCTGCCCATTCCCAGGAACGCGCAACATCCCCTGCTGTTCAGCCTCAGCGACCAGCGTCCCATTACGCGTAAACACCTGATAACGAACCAACGTACGCGACGAATTCACATTTGAACACGTCCCATCGAACAACAACCATTCATTAATATCCACATCGCGGTGGAACCACATCGCATGATCCAACGACGCAGCCGACATGCCAGGAGTCATCCAAGACAACCCCAACGCACGCATCGCAGGCTCCAACATCACCTGATCAATCACATACGCCAACAAAGCGCGATGAACATGCTGGCTCGCCTCAGCAGGTACCTCGGCACGAGGCTTCATCCATAACTGCTGGCGACTGGCCAACGACTCATCCGACTTCGTATACAGCGACTGCTGAACATGGCGCACATCAAATGCCGTTGTTTTCCCCAAAAAACGCCCAACCGGATGATCCATCGCCCGAAAAATCTCCAAAGCACTCGAAAGCTCTTCCGGCGGCGTCACGGCAGGGGAGTCAGACGTGAAAGCCAAGCCGGCCTCGTTCTTTTCGTACGACGCCTGCAACGCCAGAATCTCTTTCTCACCCTGGCGACACACAACCCGACGCGAAGAAAACGAACGCCCATCGCGAAGACGTTGAACCTCAAGTTCAAACGGTATCGACGGGTCGCCACCACGCATGAAATACGTGTGGAATGAATGAGGAAGACGCCCCTCATCCATCGTCGCAGCGGCAGCAACCAACGCCTGCGCCACAACCTGGCCACCATAAACACGCCTCACCTGAGGCAACGAATGGCCAACAAAACGATCGTGACCAGACTCCTCCAAAGTCAAAATCCTTAATACAGAAGCAACAGGCTCAGTAGAAATCAGCGGAACATCAATGGGACGAGTCATGTATCTATTTTCACCTGAAACCTCGCGCACGCCACCGCACAATCCACCCACCCTAGGCGCAGAAAGCCGCCTACTGTCAACACTAGACAACGTAGAAAAACTGCAAAAAACAGCCAAAAAACACTAGCCCGATCGTGTTGAGTGATTGCGATCGTACGTTTAAAGGGCTACCATGTGACGCGGATCGCAACAGGACTATGCCTTGGAAGGAAGGAGCGGGATGGAATCGGCTCTCGCGTTGGTTGATGCCCTCGGCGGATCTTCCAACATCATCGACATCGAACCATGCTCCCTCCGCATCCGAGTCGAAGTAGGCAACCAAGCAAACGTCAACGAAGACGCACTCCGCATGCCGTTCGTCCTAGCAGTCGTCCGATCCGGTAACATCGTCCAAATCATCGCAGGCACAGAATCTGACGACATCGCCGAAAAAATGGCAACCGTTGTCAAAAGGGACACTGCCAACGAAGCGTAACCAGAGTCGCGTCCACTTTGCCGGCCAACGGTTTCCAAGGGCAAGACTGACGCATAGACTTGGCTGTACGCCCGCAACCAAAGGAGTCACACGTGGACTGGAGTGCGCCAGCAGCGTCCGATATTGACACGCTACGAGCCCTCGCCGACAAAAACGGTGTCGCAACCTTCTTCTGGGACTGGTACGGACAACAAAAATTCGTTTCAGCTGACTCTCTGCTCGCTGTCCTCAAAGCACTCGGCGTCAACGTTGACGCCGACTCAACGGTCGGAGATATCCACCACGCGCTGACGGAAACAGAAGACCGATTCTGGCTTGCCACACTGCCACCAACGATCGTGGCACGCCAAGGACAACACCGTGATTTCCCCGTCCACGTCCCCCACGGCAACTGGGTGCACGTCACCTGGATCAGCGAAGACGGAACATCCGGCGACTGCACGCAACTCGACCGCTACATCGCCCCGCGCCAAATCGGTGACGCGCTGATCGGCCGCGCAACTTTTGAAACACCCGACCACCTGGCACCGGGCTGGCACCGGATCGTCGCAACGCTTGAAGGCGGAGAAGTCCACTCCGCAACCTTGCTTGTAGCGCCCAACCACATTGACAACGGCCCGCTCGCTGACTCCAAGCGACGCTGGGGCGTATCTGCACAGCTGTACTCAACGCGTTCGGCACGCTCGTGGGGATTGGGTGACGCTGAAGACCTCGCCGATCTCGCGTCAGTATGCGCCGACAGGGGAGCAGACTTCCTGCTCATCAACCCCATCCATGCGTCCAGCCCGATCACGCCGATGGAAAACTCACCGTACCTACCGGTTTCGCGCCGTTGGCTGAACCCCATCTACATCCGCCCCGAAGCAATCGACGAATTCGCCGACGCATCACCTGACGTTCGTCGATCCATCGAAGAACTCCGCCTAGCCACGAACGCTACCGATACCGCGGATGCGCTGGTCGACCGAGATCGCACGTGGGAAGCCAAACGTAAAGCTCTCGAACTGATCTACCAGATTCCACGCTCGTACCACCGAACCTCGCAATTCACCCACTTCGTCGAAGAAGGTGGACGCGATCTGGCGAACTTCGCACTCTGGAGTGCCCTGACAGAAGCAAACGAATCCTGCATCCTGCCCGACGAGATCGCATCCTCAACATCACCGTCCGCTGACCGCGCCCGCCTTGAACTGGCAGACCGCATCGAATTCTGGGAATGGTGCCAGTGGATCGTCTCCCAGCAGATGCAAGACGCGCAACGCGTCGCAACCGACGTCGGTATGGACATCGGCATCATGGCTGACCTTGCCGTCGGTGTTCACTCACACGGATCCGAAACCTGGTCCAACCGCCACGTGTTCGCCCAAGGTATGACTGTTGGTGCTCCGCCAGACATGTACTCCCAGCAGGGACAGGACTGGTCGGAACCGCCATGGTCGCCACGAGCCCTGGCACAGGCCGGCTACAAGCCGATCCGCGACATGGTCCGCGCAGCCCTCGCCAACGCGGGAGCCATCCGTATCGACCACATCCTCGGCCTCTTCCGCCTCTGGTGGATCCCAGCGGGCATGGGTGCCGGAAACGGCACCTACGTGTACTACGATCACGAGGCCATGGTCGGAACCGTGCTCCTAGAAGCGCAACGCGCCGGAGCAGTTGTCATTGGTGAAGACCTCGGAACCGTTGAACCGTGGGTCCGCGACTACCTGAGTTCGCGAGGCATCCTAGGGACCTCGATCCTCTGGTTCGAGAAGGATGGTGGCGGATGGCCACTTCACCCCGGCTCGTATCGCACCGCGTGCCTTGCCGCAGTGAACACGCACGACCTGCCACCGACTGCCGGATACTTGGCTGGTGTGCAGACCACTTTGCGTGACGAGCTTGGTCTGCTGGTCGAGGATGTCGAATCCGTGCGAGCCGCTGATCGTCTTGAACGTGAACAGGTGTTGGCTCGACTTCGTGAATACGGGTTGCTTGAATCCGCATCCCCGTCAGAGCGTGAGATCGTTGAAGCCTTGCATGCGTATGTTGCGCAGACCTCATCTCAGCTGGTCGTGGCATCGTTGGTGGATGCGGTGGGGGACAGGCGCCCGCAGAATCTTCCCGGCACTGACAAGGAATATCCGAACTGGCGTGTTCCGCTCTGTGATGCTGACGGTGTTGAGGTTTACATTGACGACCTTCCGGCCAATGAGCGTTTGAACTCCCTGTTCACCGTTCTTACGGCATCGGTGCGCGCTCGAAAGTAGGGGACTGGTTGGGTTTTCGCTGGCTGGTTTTGAGAGAGTGACCGGTTTGCGTGCACGGGCTACACCTGATGCGACGGTTTAGTGTCTGAGGGCGTGGTTGTGTCGCGTGAGGTGTAGGTGGTGCCACCGGAAAAGTGCTAGAGCTCCCAGCAGTCGGCGATTGCAACCCCGGCTCGAACGAAAGTCCCCGGCTTGACCAGCAATTTCATGGACACATCGGGGCGCAGAGCGATGACGGGAACAATCA
Source organism: Schaalia turicensis (assembly GCF_019380255.1). NCBI lineage: Bacteria > Bacillati > Actinomycetota > Actinomycetes > Actinomycetales > Actinomycetaceae > Schaalia > Schaalia turicensis. The sequence goes on along the minus strand of NZ_CP048928.1, from coordinate 1,100,912 downwards.
CGGCAAGGCCAGCACGGCGCGCAATGCTACGGTCCCACGTGATTAAAGGTGAGCCGGCTTTCACCGCATCGCCCTTAGAAGCGTGGACGGTGAACCCTTCACCCTTCAAGTTCACTGTATCGATACCAAGGTGAACCAAGATTCCTGTGCCCGACCGATGCTTGATCGCAAAAGCGTGCGGGTGAAGCGAATGAACTGTCCCCGAAATTGGAGCGTTCGCGATAGAGAGCGAGTCAGCACTCGCGCCAGCATCGCTCGTGCTCGCACCCACGTCAGCAACATCAATGGTTGCACCCGCGCCTTCGCTCTCGGGCACAATAGCGAAACCAGGCCCAATAATCTCTTGAGAAAACACAGGATCCGGCACGGCGGAAAGAGCTTCGACCGTGCCGGAAAGTGGTGCGTAGATCGTGAACGTCATGGAAGTAGATGCGTGATCTTCAACGAATGAGGTGCGCGGTCACCGCGTGGTGCGGGTTCGCGCCAAAGAAGGAACGAACTGTGCGCAGTGAACCGCAATCATTGTTGCGATGATGCCAGCTTCGATAATCGCGTGGGTCACTTGAGCTTTTCGATTTCCTCGACGATGGTTTCGGTTTCGGGGCCCATGACGACCTGCACCGAGTTTGCGACGGTGACAACACCGAATGCGCCCGCGTCAGAGAGGGCTTTTTCGTCGATCTTGTCTTCATCCGTGACCTCTGCGCGGATACGAGTGATGCACGCTTCGATCGTCTTAATGTTGTCCCAGCCACCGAGGGCTGAAAGGATGTCTGCTGCCTGACTCATGTGGGCCTCCTCAAAACGTCGCAAATAGGGTCTATGTCACATTTAGTTTAGTTTAGCGTGCTTTGGATGAATGTGCTCTGTTCATTGCGCATTAAGTGGGGAAAATGCTCACGTGGTGAGCGCGGCTTCGTCCCTTGGGTGAAATGCAGAAAGGACGAGGCTGCGACCACTAGATCAGCGCCAACTTTTCGAAGGCGCGGGCCAAACCGTCTTCTTCCAAGGTGGCGGTTTCGAACGTTGCGGCTGCGACGATTACGGGGTCGGCTCCGCCCATTGCGACTGACCTTCCAGCCACCTGCAGTGCTTCAAGGTCATTCATGGAATCGCCGATGGCGATGGTGTGAGCGATGTCGAAACCAAGATGGCGAGCAGCCAGCTGAATGCCAGTGCCCTTCGAGATTCCCTTCGGAGTCACCTCAAAAACCAGAGTATTACCTGCGGGAACGGAGCCGGGGGTGACGTCCATCGAGTCGGGGATAAGGGAGCGAACCTGCTGGTAGGTCGTGTTACCTGCTGGGATGTACGCCGTGCACTTCGCTGATGACTTCGGAAGACCCTCGCCAAGATAGGGGGCGATGGACTCGGCGTAGGGAGCCCAATCCTGGGGCTTCATTCCGGCGGTTTCAAGGAACATCTCCATGAATCCCTCGGAGGGGTGCATGGCGTCCGACCCCTGCCAGATCCACATTCCGTCAAGCTGACGCCACACATCGGTGATCGGTTCGATCAGCGCGGGGTCAACGCGTTCGTCCAGCAGGACTTCCTGGCCGACGCGCACGTAGCTTCCCGCTCCCGCAACGCACCCTGAAAAACCGAAATCCCACAGGTAGGGGTAGATTTCCGGGATCGAACGACCCGTGCACATGAACAGGGTGTGGCCGCCTTCGACGGCTTGCTCGCACGCTTGACGGGCGGATTCGGGGACCGTTTGGTCTTTGCCGATCAGGGTTCCGTCAAGGTCAAGGAAGATTAACTGGGCTGAAGAGGAAGCAGACGTCATGGTCCTTAGGATATCCGGTCGCTCAGACGCGATGCTCGAACGACCGTGTGAAGTAAGAGTGCAGGAGGGCTAGGAAGCTAGACCAACGCGACCACGCTTGGCATGCAAGCGCGCGATGGTCACAATCAGGCGCTGTAACGGAACATCAATTCCGGCAGCGTCAGCTTTCGCCACAAGAGCTCCGTTCAGGTACTCCAGTTCTGACAGTTTTCCTGCAATCAGGTCGCGTTGCATCGACGAGGTCGAGGCTTCCGGGTAGCTATCCAGCTCGCCGACGATCTTTTCGCAGTCCTCGTTGGTCAAATCAACGCCGCTGGCGCGCGCGACCGACTGGACCTCTTTCACGGACTTTGTCCAGAGAGCGTGGGTTTCGTCGAAGGAGCGTATTTCGCCGACGGTCGCGTTTGCCAGAACGTTCACGCCACCCATGGTGCAGATGACCGCGTACTTGTACCAGAGGTCGTGTGCGATCGTGGGGGACATGTGCGCATCAACGCCGTTGGCAAGCAGTGCGTCCTTGAATTCTTCGAGGATCGGGTACGTTCCGTCCAAGCCAATTGGTGCACTGCCGATGAGCATCTTTGGTCGGGCGCCGATCTGACGGACCTCGCCCGGGCCGTCGATGAAGGCAACGATGAAGGTGACGCACGGTAGTGCGTGCTCTGCTCCGAAGCGTTTTGCCACCATGTCGGGCGCAACGACACCGTTCTGGAAGGTCAGGACCAGCGTGTCCGGGCCGATCATCTGCTGGCAGTTTTCCAGCGGTTCTTCGAAGTGAGTGAGCTTGACGGTGATCATCACCAGGTCGCAGACGCCTACGCCCGTGCCGTCGGTGGTCACCGATGCGGGGTGGTAGGTGCGCGAACTGGATTCGGTGTGCACGATCAAGCCCCTGTCGCTGATTGCTGCGACGTGACGGGGAGTGGTGACGATATGAACCTCGGCGCCCGCATCCATGAGAGCACCTGCGTGGTAGCCGCCCACGCCGCCGGAACCAATAATTGCGATCTTCATGCTTCGATAGTGGCACGTTTGCGGGTGCGCGTCACCGGTTTGCGAAAAATTCTCAACTGTTAACACTCGGCAATGGTGATTTATGCACGAGGCCACGCATCTCTTCCCAGGCGCCTGCGTCTGATAGGGGGCGCGATATGCGTAACGCTTCAACGACTATGCTTAATGCATACCCGCCTGACATCGATCAAGGAAAGCTCATGTCCGCCCAGCCGTTGCTGTCTGTCATCGTTCCCTCGTACAACTCGCAGGACTATCTGGATCGGGCGCTTGCGACCCTCGTTGACTACAACGATGAAGTGGAAGTATTGATCGTCAACGACGGCTCAAAAGACAACACCGGTGCGCTTGCTGATCAGTGGGCTTCAAAGTATCCGACCTGCGTGCGGGCTATCCACCAGGAAAATAAAGGCCATGGTGGCGCAGTCAATGCCGGTTTGAAAGCTGCCACGGGCACACACGTTCGTGTCGTCGATTCTGACGACTGGGTTGATCGCGCGGCAATGAACAAGGTGCTTGACGTTCTTCGTGAAGAACGTGCGAACGGGCGTGAACTGGATCTTCTGGTCACTAACTACGTCTACGAAAAGCAGGGCAAAGCGCACAAGCTGGTTGTCCGCTACCGCAACGTCCTGCCACAGGGACGCACAATCGGCTGGGAAGAGGTTCGCAAGTGCCGTTACACGCAGTACCTGATGATGCACTCGCTGACCATGCGCACCGAACTTGTCCGTCAGTCCGGTCTGGTCATGCCCGAGCACACGTTTTACGTTGACTTCATTTACTCCCACACACCGTTCCCGCTGATTCGCACGATCCGCTACCTTGACGTCGACCTGTACCGCTACTTCATTGGTCGCGACGACCAGTCGGTCAACGAGCCCGTGATGATTTCGCGCTTGGATCAACTGATGCGCGTCAATCGTGAGATGGTGAAGGCTATTCCGGACCCGGACACGGTTCCGGCCAACCTCTATAACTACATGATCCACTACCTGCGCATTAACTGCGTGGTCTGCACAATCATGGCTGTTCTGTCGGGAACTGACGAGCACCTGGCGATGAAAGACCAGCTGTGGAAGGACCTTGAAGAAGTAAATCCCGTCGCGGCCAAACGTGTTGAGTCCGATCTTCTGGGGCGAGTGATTCGCATGAAGAATGAATGGGTTCTGCGAAAAGGCTATGGGATTGTCCGAGCGCTCATTGGCTTTAACTGACCGGGCTTACCCGTTCTGGTCGTTCTTTGTGCTCTGACAACGTGCTGTTGGCCGGAAGACTGCGTTCTTGCCACTAAACTGGGGGGAATCTGCATTGTGGGCGTGCGCGGTTGACACACGTGCTCTTGCCTGTGTGAAAGGACCGGTTGTATGGATCTTGTCGTTGTTGGCTCCGGGTTCTTCGGACTCACGCTTGCGCGTCAGGCAGCCGAACTTCGCGGTATGAACGTGACTGTCATCGAACGCCGTGAGCACATCGGTGGCAACGCATGGTCATCAGTTGATCCTGAAACAGGTGTTGAAGTGCACCGATACGGGACGCACCTGTTTCACACGTCAAATGAACGCGTCTGGGACTACGTCAATCGCTTTACGGCGTTCAACGATTACCAGCATCGCGTCTACACAAACCATCAGGGCGTTGTTTACCCGATGCCGATCAACCTAGGGACGATCAATCAGTTCTTCAATGCGGCCTACGGGCCAGACGCTGCTCGAGCGCTTGTGGAAGAGCAGGCGTCAGAGCTCGGTGGTAAAACTCCTGAGAATCTGGAAGAAAAGGCGATCAGCCTGATCGGTCGCCCGCTCTACGAGGCCTTTATTAAGGGATACACCGCGAAGCAGTGGCAGATGGATCCGAAGGATCTGGATCCTGCAATCATTTCGCGTCTTCCCGTTCGTTTTACCTACGACAACCACTATTTCCGCGACACCTACGAGGGACTTCCCGTCGACGGCTACGGAGCATGGCTGGCCCGGCTGGCTGATCATCCACGCATCACAGTGAAGACAAACACCGATTTCTTCGATGATTCACACGAATTCTCCAAAGATCGCACGGTTGGTCAAACCGGTGTTGTGTACACGGGTGCAATTGATCGCTACTTCAATTACCAGGCAGGCGAGCTGAAGTGGCGAACCCTGGATTTTGAGACCGAAGTCGTCAATACCGCTGACTACCAGGGGTGTTCGGTGATGAATTACGCCGATGAAACCGTTGCCTACACGCGCATCCACGAGTTTGCTCACCTGCATCCTGAACGTGACCGGACGGGTGCGACGAATACAGTGATTATGCGCGAGTTCTCGCGCTTCGCCACTATTGATGACGAGCCGTACTACCCGGTTTCAGCGCCGACCGACAGGCAGACTCTGGCTACCTACCGCGAGCTTGCGACGCAGGAGGATAAGGTTCTGTTTGGCGGGCGACTTGGCTCGTATCAGTACCTCGATATGCATATGGCGATTGCGTCGGCTTTGACCCGTTTTGATGAGGTTGTTTCGCGCTGGTAAGGCGTGTACGCCAAGTCCGACTTCAGCCCTGAGGCGAAGGCGACGAAGATCCTGTCAAACGTTTAAGCGACCAATGTGCGCCTAGGTGTCTATCTGGTGGACATTTTGCCGGCACTTTATGCGTGGCCGTTACATTGAATGGAAATCCTGTCTATAGGGAGTACCCATGTCAACTCAAACACCTACGGCCGAGCAGCCGGAACGCAAGGATACCTGGACCGGTCAGACCGGCTTCCTCCTTGCCGCGATCGGCTCCGCAATCGGTCTGGGAAATATCTGGCGTTTCCCCGGTGTCGCCTACGCAAACGGCGGTGGCGCCTTCCTTGTTCCTTACCTTGTCGCGCTGATCGCAGTCGGTATTCCGATGCTGTGGCTCGACTACTCGCTTGGCCACAAGTTCCGTGGTTCACCGCCGTGGGCGCTGCGTCGCTTGAAAGCCGGTGGCGAGTTCATCGGCTGGTTCCAGGTTCTGGTTTGCTTCGTGATTATGGTGTACTACGGTGCCGTGATCGCATGGGGCGTTCAGTACATGATCTACTCGGTGAACCAATCGTGGGGCGATGATCCTCAGGGTTTCTTCCTGAATGACTTCCTGCAGACCGTTGATGGTGAAACCTTCTCATGGAGCCCCGTTGCAGCCATCATGATCCCGCTGGCACTCGTGTGGATGTTCGTCCTTCTGATCATCGGCCGTGGCCTGTCCAAGGGCGTTGAAGCAGCAAACAAGGTCTTCCTTCCGTTGCTGGTTGTCCTGTTCCTGGTCATGGTTTTTCGCGCAATCTTCCTCAATGGCGCGATCGATGGTCTGAACGCATTCTTCACTCCGCAGTGGGGACAGTTGTCCGACCCGCACGTGTGGCTCGCAGCCTTCTCACAGGTCTTCTACTCGCTGTCCGTGGGCTTCGGCATCATGTTGACGTATGCGTCCTACCTGAAGCCGAAGACGAACCTGACCGGCACCGCTCTGGTCGCAGGTTTCGCGAACTCCTCGTTCGAAATCCTCGCCGGTATCGGCGTCTTCTCTGCTCTTGGTTTCATGGCAGCATCGCAGGGTGTGGGCGTGAATGAACTGGAAGGCCTGACTGGCCCGATCTTGTCCTTCGTGACTTTCCCGCAGATCGTTTCGATGATGCCCGGTGGTTCGTTGTTCGGGGTCTTGTTCTTCGCTTCCTTGGTGCTTGCCGGTATTACCTCGCTACTGTCGCTCCTTCAGGTTGTATCCGGCGGGCTGCAGGATAAGTTCGGTTTCTCGCCGGTTAAGGCCTCCATGGTCCTCGGCGTTCCCGCAATGATTATCTCCCTGTCTCTGTTCGGTACCCGCTCGGGTCTGAACAACCTGGATATCGTCGATACCTTCATCAACAACATCGGCGTCGTGTCGACCGCTGTTTCGATGGCAATCTTGGTAGCGCTCTTCGCTCCGCGTTTGAAGGGCCTGCGCACACATCTGAACTCAGTGTCCAGCGTCAAGGTGCCGAAGGCCTGGGAAGCGCTGGTCGGCGTCATTATCCCCGCAGTGCTGATCTTCATGCTCTTCTCTGCGATCGTCGGCTACATCCAGGAAGGCTACGGTGGCTACAAGACCAGCTTCGTCCTGATCTTTGGTTGGGGCTCGGTTGCGTTCGCGATCATCGTGTCTGTAATCCTGACGCTTTTGCCCTGGAGTCATCACAGCGTCGATGCAGCTACGGTTGCTCACCTTGTCGAAGAAGACGAAGACGCTTTGGTTAATGCGACCGTTTCCGGCGCCGAAACCGCTGAGGTAACCCGTGAAGGAGGTGCATCGTGAGCGCAGCTGCAACCGTCATGTTCCTTGTGACGATCCTTCTTGTGTGGGGTGGCCTTGTTGCCTCCGTCGTGCTTCTCCGCACCCTTTCAGTTCCCGGGGACGAGGCCGAGGCTCCAGCTCAGTCGCTAGACCCGAAGGGCTCGACAACAAGCGAATGATGAAGCCGTGGAAGTGCCTTGCGTGGCGCTTGGCTTGATCGACGGCGGTGGCCGGTGATGACTGTTCATCACCGGCCACTGCCTTTATTGCATTCCATAGTGCATTCCACCCGATTTTTGGATTAATACCCGGGGGCTGATGCCCGAGTTGTGTGTCTTTTCCCGGGCGTGTCGAGGTGCTTGAGCGGCCTGCCCAGCCTGTGCGGATATCTAGGGATCCGTCTTGGTATGTGGGGGTGTAGCCGATGGCGTTGTCGTATTGGTCAGTCCTGGGGAGTTATCCACAAAAGTAATGAAGGGGCACTTATCCACAGAAGCGAGGGAATGAAGATGCGCCCTCAGCCGGTTCGGCGTTCAGTAAAAGCAGTCGTTTTCAACGAAGAAAGGATTGCATGATGACGCTGAATACTCTTCAACCAATGTCGGGCTATGAGGGACTGTACGGTCCACGCCATTGGGTTCACGAAACGGGGCTCTATGAACTGTTATCGCCCTATATGTGTCTTCCCGCTTTGAGCGATGATTTTGCACGTTTTGACATGATCGGATCCCACGTTGCTGGTGAGCTTCTGTCCCTGCTTCCCAAAGCAAACCTGGAAGAATCACAAAACTCCGGACCACAGGTGTGTGACCTATTGAAAGCGTGCGCGAACAATCGGGGAGTCTATTTGAGCGGATACGTTGTGTGTGCACCTCGTTTTGACGAACGGATCAGCATTGATGGAATCTATCTTCCTTCCACACCCGACTGCTCTGCGCAGGCTCCATATGCACGTTCGTTGGCGTTATGTTGGCCGATTCTTCGTGAAAAATACGGGCTGACCAGCGCTCAAGGGGATCCTGATGAATTTCTCTTAGTCCCCACCGATTTTCAATCACGAAATGGGTGGTGGATATGGTGGGACTGAAACACATAGGCTTAAGGCATGATCCGTCAGACGTACTCGTGGTTGTTTAAAACGTTCATTTATCGCATCGATCCTGAGATGGCTCATCATTTGGGTATTACTGCCATTGAACATGCAGGAAAGTGTGCACTTACTCGCGGTTTAATGCGAGCGACGATCGGTCACTTTGACGATATCGATGTTGATTCGCTTCCAGAGCGACGCAAGGTTTACATTGGCAGGCGTCTTGTACGTCACCGCCTGGGTCTTGCAGCAGGAATGGACAAAGATGCGTGTGCGGTTCTTGGACTGACTGCTTTGGGCTTCGGATTCGTCGAGGTCGGTACGATCACCCCGAAGGGTCAACCTGGCAATGAGGGACCTCGCTTGTGGCGTCTGATGGAATCTCAGGGTCTTCGTAATCGCATGGGATTCAACAACGAAGGTGCCGATGCTGCGGGTGAGCGCTTGAAGAAACTGCGTTCAACAAAAGCGGGTCGCAACGCGATTGTTGGTGCCAATATTGGGAAAAACAAGGTAACTCCCGCCGAAGAGGCCCCGGCAGATTACGAATACTGCGCTCGCAAGCTTTCACCGTGGGTTGATTTTGTGATCGTCAATGTGTCTTCTCCGAACACTCCGGGGCTTCGCGATCTTCAATCCGTTGATTCGCTTCGTCTGATCCTGCAGGCAGCCCGAAAAGGTTGCGAGGAAGCCACGGACCGTCCGATTCCTCTGTTCGTCAAGATTGCTCCCGATCTGGCTGATGAAGATATCGTCGACATCTGTGCGCTCACGCGCGAACTGGGTGTGGCTGGTGTAGTCGCCACGAACACGACCATCAACCACGATCTGGGTGATGGTGGTGTATCCGGAGCTCCATTGCGTGAGCGTGCCCTGGACGTTGTACGCCTTGTTGCCTCGAACCTCGATGATGAGCAGATCCTGATCGGAGCCGGCGGAATCTTCACTTCGAACGATGCGCGCGCCATGCTGAGTGCAGGTGCCGATCTTGTCGAAGCCTTCACCGCGTTCATCTACGAGGGGCCATCATGGCCGGGTGAAGTGAACAGGGAATTGGCGAAGGTGCGTCCGTGATTATTCCTCTTCAATCGGCTGATCTTGACCAAGATCCTCGTCTGGCCGATTACACGAAGCTGAAAGACGTCAAGCTTCGTGCCGCTCTTGAACCCGAACGCGGACTCTACATGGCAGAGTCAACGAACGTGATTATGCGTGCCCTAGAAATCGGTCATCATCCGCGGTCATTCCTTATGGCTGAAAAATGGATGAGTGATCTTGCTCCGCTGATCGAGAAGGCAACGGGGTCGCCCGACGGGGCAGACATCCCGATTTTCATGGCGGACGAGGCTCTTTTAGAAACCATCACCGGTTTTCATCTGCATCGAGGCGCATTGGCAGCGATGCAACGCCCGGTCTTGGAGTCAGTCAGTGATCTTTTGAAAACTGCCCGTAACGGTGAGCCAGCACGTCGCATCGTCATTCTTGAAGACCTCGTTGATCACACGAATGTCGGTGCAGCTTTCCGGTCCGCGGCCGCTCTTGGCGTCGATGCCGTTCTGGTGACGCCCAGTTGCGCTGACCCGCTCTATCGGCGATCGGTTCGAGTCTCAATGGGCACGGTCTTTCAAGTGCCGTGGACTCGCATGGAAAAGTGGCCCGCAATGGATGAACTGCACGATGCTGGCTTCCACGTTGCAGCACTCGCACTGTCTGACGACTCAGTCAGCTTGGACGAGTTTGTTGAATCCGATGCCTGCACCGTGCCAGACGCCAAGATCGCGATGGTCATGGGAACAGAAGGCGACGGATTGAAACCGCGCACTATCGCGAACGCCGACACCGTTGTGCGTATTCCAATGGCTGGGGGAGTCGACTCGCTGAACGTCGCAGCAGCCTCCGCAGTCGTATTCTGGGCAACTCGCCATGTCGGCCAGGCGGCCTCGTAAAACACGAACGAGGAACCACCATACGCAATCGGCGAAGTGGCAGAAGCGATACTAAAAAGTCGAGGCCAGCGGGCGTGACCTCGACTTTTAAGCGGAAGTAACCGGGTTACTTGATCTTCTTTTTACCCGGGAATTCACCACGCGCAACCTGCGGACGAGGGCTACGCCAACGGCGAGCCATGATCATGCGCGAGAAGCAGTAGTACCACGAACGCGCTGCAATCTGATCGTTCGGGTAGCGCTCGCCGATGCGACGCTTCAGCGTGCGCCACACAACAACGCCTTCGATGATTGAGATCAGGAATAGGCCGTAGAGCGCGACAGTCACCGAGATCATCATGATGCTTGTGACGTTAGCTGGAAGCGAACGGATCAGGGAAACCCCCATCATCGCGATCAGGAAGATCACCATCACGGGAAGAAGGAACTCAGAGAACGACCAGCGTGCATCGACGTAATCGCGGATGAAACGACGCACGCGACCCTTGTCTCGGACGGGCAGGTAGCGTTCGTCGCCGGTCTCCAATGCCATCTGCTCACGCTTGAACTGCGCATCGCGCTGGGCACGTGCCTGACGCTTTGCTTCCTTACGATCAGCGGGAACCAGCGGGTGAGAATTACGCGCCTGAGCGTCCTTCCTCTTCGGAGTGGGACGTCCCTTCTTGCCGGTCGTTTCGTTCTGCTTTTCGGCTTCGGACACCTGTAATCCCCTTTGAATGCCAGTGATGGGTGCATGAAATACGTACACAGGCTAACTGATGAAAGCGCCAAAGGCTCATTTCGTCCAGTAATGTAAGAGTCATGTCTGAAACATCTGCACTCGCGCCGTCGCGAGATGAACTCAATTCTTTGCTCGATTCCTCCTTCGATTCTTTCCTTGATGAATTGAAGACTTTGGTTGCAATTCCTTCGGTTTCTTCCGATCCTGCGCACCAGGAAGACCTGACTCGTAGCGCCGCACACGTGTGTGAGCGCTTCGCATCGCTTGGTTTTGACGCCGAGGTTCTTCGCGTCACCACGCCCGAAGGCGTGGAAGGTAAGCCCGCCATCGTGGCGACCAGCCCGAAGGTTGAGGGCGCACCGACGGTTCTGCTTTACGCCCACCACGATGTTCAGCCGACCGGCGATGTGTCCCGCTGGGCATCTGACCCGTTTGTTGCCGAGGTTCGCGGGGATCGCATCTACGGTCGAGGCACCTCGGATGACGGTGCCGGCGTCATCGTTCACTTCGGTGCGATGTCGCTGTTGAAGGATCGCCTGCCGGTGAATGTTGTTGTCTTTATCGAAGGCGAAGAAGAAATCGGTTCCCCGTCGTTTACGACCTTCCTTGAAACCCACAAGGACAAGCTGAAGGCTGACGTCATCGTCGTCGCCGACTCCGATAACTGGAAGGTCGGCGAGCCCGCCGTCACCTCGACCCTGCGTGGCAACTCCGTGTGCACCGTCGACCTGACTGTCGCTGACCACGCGGTTCACTCCGGTATGTTCGGTGGCCCGATGCTGGACTCGGTGACCTGCGCTGCCATGCTTATCTCGTCCCTGTACGACGAGAAGGGCGATCTGGTTGTCGAGGGTCTTGGTGGCTCCGATAAGGCTGACGTGGATTGGCCAGAAGATGAGTTCCGCGCAGCGGCTGGCCTGCTTGACGGCGTTCAGCTTGCCGGTAGTGGCGATCTGGCCGCCCGCGTGTGGACCAAGCCCAGCGTTTCCGTCATCGGTTTTGACGCGTGCCCCGTGTCGAACTCGTCGAATACGATAGCTCCGCACACTCGCTTCCGCCTGTCGATGCGCGTCGTCCCGGGCAAGGATCCGGTTGAGGCCATGGATCGTCTTATCGAGCACCTCGAGTCGCACGCACCGTTCGGCGCCCACCTTGAGATCACCCGCAACGAAGCCGGAAACGGCTACCAAGCGGATATGGATTCACCCGTCACGAAGCTTCTGCACGAGGCCCTGTCGGATGCGTGGGGCGTGAAGTCTGTAAACATTGGTGTGGGTGGCTCGATCCCGTTCATCACCGACTTCCAGCGCCTGTTCCCTCACGCTCAGGTGGTCGTGACCGGCGTTGAGGATCCGCTCACGAACGCGCACTCCGAAGACGAGTCGCAGTCGATCCCGGACCTGCGTGCAGCGATTCTTGCTGAAGCACTGCTCCTGACGCGTCTGCCCCAACTGTGAGTTCAACACTGGTCATCGCCGGGCACTGGACCGGCGGTGACCCCGCATACCCGTCAACGCTGGCTGCTTTACATGCCTGCGCTGACGGGTTTAGCGCGCGCAAACCCGACTGGAATATTCGCCTTGTTCCTTTTGGAGCTGGCGTTGCCTTCACCGAAGCACTCGCGCAAGCGCAGGCCACCGGCTGGGCACCGATCGTCGTTCCCATCCACGAAGAATCCACGTTCGACGCGGGCCAGCGCACGCTCGATGCCCTTGACGGCGGGCTCACCCCGCTTATTGAAGGCGCCCATTCGATTGACGTTGACTGCGGATTCGGGTTTTTGAGCGCCCTATCCAACGTCGATTTGAGCGATGGTCCGGATCTTGAAGACCGGCTGCGACGTGCGCTCGATACTGCCCGCGCCACAATCGCCGGTCGTGATGTGGTGGTCGCGGCCTCGTCGATGAGGCCACTGCTGGGACTGTCATCCGTGCTGGCGCTCGGCGTCGACCTTGAGGCGCGCACATCGCAAAACCTTCAGCTCACTTCGATGCTGACCCGTGTTCTTTCAACGAAAGCGAAGCGTAACCTTTTGGCGTCCCCCACGGGGGACGAGGCCGCTCCCACCAACTGGGGCACGGCTCCCGGATCCGGTGCAGCCGGTGGAATCGGCGCGATTGTCGGTGCACTGGGGGGACGAATTGTTCCCACCGGCCAATTCTTGCGTGCCATTTGCGACCTTGATTCTGCGCTCGCAGATGCGAACCTCGTCATCGTCGCCGAACCGCGCTTACATTCACCGTCGCTCGCTGACGCATCACTGGATGTGATCACGGACGTGGCGGGGCTTTACGCTTTACCGGTCGTGGCACTCGCAGCCGAATCATCACTTGCCGCGCACGAACGTGCCCAGTGGGGTCTGCATGGGCAATTCCTTACCGATGGGGCGCTCACCCTGGGTGAAGCTGGAGAACGAATCGCGCGCACGTGGGCGCGATAGACGGTTAGTTTTCTCACCCGTAGCGTCCACGCGCGCCCCTGCCGTGGCACAACGCGACGAACGCACGTACTCTAAACAATTGTTAATGACTTTTTTCAAACGAATGGAGCATCATGTCTGACACCGGCATCGAAGCACCCGCACACGAAGTGACGTTGACGGACGTTGCAGTAGCCAAGGTGAAGAGCCTGCTCGAACAGGAAGGTCGCGACGACCTTCGCCTGCGCATCGCCGTTCAGCCCGGTGGTTGCTCCGGCCTGATCTACCAGCTCTACTTCGATGACCGTTTGCTCGACGGCGACGCCGTGCGCGACTTCGACGGTGTTGAGGTTGTCGTCGACCGCATGTCGGTTCCGTACCTCACCGGTGCAACGATCGACTTCGCAGACTCGATCGAACGTCAGGGCTTCACCATCGACAACCCGAACGCGCAGAACACCTGCGCATGTGGTGAATCCTTCCACTGAGCCGAAAGCAAACATGAAGATTATGCATAAGGCGGCCACAGCCGTCCTCACCATCACCGTTTCCCTTGGTCTAGTAGCGTGTGGTTCTACTGACGCCCCGCAGTCTGCCTCACCCCAATCGGGTACATCAATCCCCGAGGTTGAACGTGACGGCGACTTCAACTTCCCGGCAACAACGGGCGGATACGGTGAAGACACTGAAATCTCCGCCGGCGAAGGCGACGCTCCGACCGACAAGGTCTACGTCAAGACCCTCGTTCAAGGTGACGGCGCTGAAGTTCAGCTCACCGACACCGTCTACGTCAACTACGAGCTCGCTCTCTGGGACGGCACCAAGGTTGAGTCCTCCTTCGAAACCGGTAAGCCGATCGCTTTCGCTCTGAACCGGGTGATCCCCGGATGGACCTACGGCCTGGCGACCCAGCACGTTGGCGACCGCGTTGAGCTGGTTGTTCCCGCAAACTGGGCGTACGGAGACAAAGATTCCGCATCGATTCCCGCCAACTCCACGCTGATTTTCGTTGTCGACCTGCTTGATTCCACATCGAACGTTTCTATTGATGAGGAAAGCCTGAAGAACGCTACCGCTACCGGTAACGAACTGCCCGCCGGCATCAGCGTTGAAGGTGCCCCAGCGGTCGAACCTACTCTGTCCTTCACCGAAGGAAGCGCTGCCCCCACCGAAGACGCATCGATTGATATCTACACCGGTATCGGTGAGACCATCGAAGACGGCGACATTGTTCTCTATCGCGGTTTGGGTGCCCCGTTCGGTGATGCCTCTCAGATCCAGTCGACGTGGTCTGACACCACAAACAAGTACACCGCAGATGCTGCCGACCTGAAGGTGGTAGGGAAGACTGTTGGTACTCGTTTCCTGTACATCGCCGGTGCAAGCGCAGCTGCTCAGCAGTCTGCCCAGTCCGGTGCTCAGTCGGACTCAACGCAGACGACCACCCCGAAGGTTTTCGTTCTGGACGTTATCGGAGTGATGAAGGCACACCGATAGTCTGACGCAACTCGTTTGAGTGGGCGGTTCACCAAGCGGTGGATCGCCCACTAGCGCATACAATAGACCCGGTTAAAAATTTCGAGGCCGTACAGGCATCCAACCATTGGGAGAAGATCGTGAGCGAAATGACCGCACGCATCCTGGTTTTTAGCGCCGACATTGATAAGCGCCATGCTGTTGTCAACGGTGTTGGTATCCGTGCTGCGAAGGATCTGCCGACCATCGAATGGTCCGAAGCTGCAACCCCCTTCGGCACCAAGGAACTGGTGGAAAACAACGATTTCGATCTTCTGATCCTCGATGCTGAAACCACCAAGGAAGGTGGTATGTCCGTCGCTCAGGAACTGAAGAACACGGTAGAGAAAGTTCCGCCGATCATCTTCCTGACCGCACGCCAGCAGGATTCCTGGCTTGCTACCTGGGCGGGCGCTGCGGCAACTATTTCGGATCCCCTTGATCCGATCGAGTTGCAGGAAACCGTTGCAGACCTTCTGCGCAAAGCGCGCCAGTGAGTCAATCTTTCGAATGGGCTCGACTGATCGCCGACATCATCTCGGGTAAGGACCTGGATTACGACAGCTCCTACTGGATGATGGACCAGGTGATGAGTGGCGAGCTTGGCGAATCACGCCTGGCATCCTTCCTGACCGCTATGGTCATCAAAAAGCCAACGGTGTCCGAGATCCGTGGTCTTGCCGACGCTATGCAGGACCACGCGGTCAGCGTTGACCTGCCCACCGATGCTCTTGATATTGTCGGTACGGGTGGTGACGGCTACAAGACCGTCAACATTTCGACCATGTCAGCAATCGTTCTGGCATCCCTTGGTACTCCGCTGATCAAGCACGGTAACCGCGCCTCGACCTCCCAGTCGGGGAGTGCCGACGTGATGGAAGCCTTGGGTGTGAACCTGAACCACGAGACCGAGCACATGCGCGAGATCTTCGATGAACTGAACATCGCGTTCCTATTCGCGAACAAGGTTCACCCGTCGATGCGTTTTGCCGCTCCTGTTCGTCGTTCCTTGGCGTTCCCGACAGCATTCAATATTCTTGGCCCGCTGACGAACCCCGCGAAGGTGACCTCGAACGCGATCGGCTCGTCGAATCCGACGAATGCTCGCCTGATGGCCGGCGTTCTTGCTGATCGTGGCGCGTCTGCTCTGGTGTTCCGAGGCAAGGAAACCGGCTTGGATGAACTCTCTACGGTTGACGTGAATGAGATCTGGGAGATCCGCGACGGCGAAGTCACTCATAGCGAGTTCGACCCGACCGAACACTTCGACATGGATCCTGCAGCAATCGGAGACCTTCGCGGTGGCGACCCAGACGATAACGCTGTTGTCGTCCGAGAAATCCTGCTCGGCGGTGGCCGAAAGGCTGTTCGTGACGCGGTTGCGCTGAACACCGCGGGTGGTTTGATCGCATACGGCAAGGCTCAGGGAGTGCGTCCTGGCGATGGCTCGCTGGTCGAGCGTTTCGGCGTTGGTATCCAGATGGCACGCGATGCCATGAATGATGGTCGTGCCATGAATCTGCTGAACCGCTGGATCGAACTCGCGTCAGCCTGAGTTGTGCTCATCGTGCACCTTGGTGCGATGAAGAATGTACGAGGCCGGGCGGACAATATCAGGTGTCCGCCCGGTTTTTCGGTTCTGTCGCCTTACCTTGTGCTTTGTTAAAGGGAAAGCTCAATGATGTGCCTCGTACCCCGACGTGCTAGTAGGCACTCAACTCTTCGCCTGGCGTCGACAAGAGAGCAATATCGTCGCTGCTGGTCACTCCCATGTCTTCGAGTATGCGCGTAAGCCCGTCCAGTACATGCAACGTCATGTAGGAATCAGCCAAAGCACGGTGTGCTTCCACTACGGGAGCATCGAAATAATCGGCTAGAGCACCCAGGCGATGACTGGGAACCTCAGGCTTTGGAAGCAGAATCCTGGCAAGAGTCAACGTGTCGAAATAGGGCAAAGGTCGCCATTTAAGACCTGTCTGCTGGCATGCTCTCAGCAGGAAACCGCGATCGAAAGGAACGTGCTGAGCAACGAAAACCTGCGCGGGATCACCGTCGTCGATCCACGTCAAGAACTGGGGGAGGACCTGGTCAACAGTCGGAGCGCCCTCCACGTCTTCATCGGTAATACCTGTCAAAGTCGTGACGATTTTAGGGATAGGACGCAGTGGGTTCACCATCGACTGGAAAGTAGAAAGTACCTGGCCGCCGCGGACTTTAAGCGCACCAATTTCGGTGATCTGGTCATCGTTGCCAAGCCCCGTCGTCTCAAGATCAACGACAACGTACGTCGTATCAGCAAAAGACAGCCCACTGATTATGGGTGATGCGCCGTCGCGTATCTGACGTACTTGGCTCAGACACGTGCGCACCTGTGCAACGATATTCGCACGCCTGTCCGTTGAATCTGAGATAGCGTCGTTGCCTGCCAACATATCGCGTGAAGTGGGCATAGAGTTAAGCATAGTTCGTGTTTTCACCTTCGAACCTCGTGGAGGGGCCGTGGCGTTCTACCAAGCATTGAAGGCAACCGGAAGTCCGATCCTGAAGGCGGCATACAAGCCGTGGATTCGTGGCAAAGAGAATATCCCGACCTCCGGGCCGGCAATTCTTGCCTCAAACCACAACGCGGTGTGGGATTCTGTCTTCCTGCCAATGATGCTCGACCGTGAGGTCGTCTTCATGGGTAAGGCCGACTACTTTACGGGTACCGGTGCAAAAGGCTGGGTCACGAAGGAATTCATGCGCGCCGTTGGCACAATTCCCGTTGATCGTTCGGGCGGTCGCGCATCCGAAGGTGCTTTGAAGGCCGGTCTTGACCGCCTCGCCAGCGGTGAACTCTTCGGCATCTACCCCGAAGGAACCCGTTCGCCCGATGGACGTCTCTACCGCGGTAAAACGGGTGTTGCTCGACTTGCTCTGCTGTCCGGAGCCCCAGTTATTCCCGTCGCGATGATCGGCACGCACGCTGCTCAACCGATCGGCCAGAAAATCCCGTCGCGTACCAACATTGGCATGGTCATCGGCGAACCCCTGGATTTCTCCCGTTACAAGGGTCTCCACAAGGATCGCTTCGTCCTGCGCGCCATCACGGACGAAATCATGTACAACCTGATGCTGCTCTCGGGTCAGGAATACGTTGACCTTTATGCAGCAGACGTGAAGGCGAAGCTTGCCGCCGACGGAAAGTTCGACGGCCCGGTTCCCACGAATGGTCGACCCGGCCCCGGCGGGCGTACCGCTCCGATCGTCGAGGTACCTCATCGCCCCGAAGAAGAATCCAGAGAAACTGATCCTCACACGGGTGAAAACGCAGAATAAATGCGTGTGCACGCCCGTCCATGGGACGGGCGACCCCCATACCAACTCCACTGTGGCTTTAAACTAGTGGTGTTTGAGGTGCGTGTCGTCCGACCGCACTTGTTCCAACGCTGAAAGGTGTTTCCATGTCGGTTCGTCGCGTCGCTCTGCTCACCGCCGGTGGCTTCGCTCCGTGTCTTTCTTCCGCTGTTGGTGGCCTCATTGAGCGCTACAACGAAATCGATCCTTCGATCGAGATTATCGCGTACCAGAACGGCTACCACGGTCTGCTGACCGGCAACTTCGTCGTCGTTGACGAAGAAGCTCGTAAGCATGCTGGCGTCCTTCACCGCTTCGGTGGCTCCCCGATCGGTAACTCGCGCGTCAAGCTGACCAACGCGAAGAACCTCGTCGAGCGTGGCCTTGTCGCCGAAGGCGAAAACCCGCTTGAAAAGGCTGCTGAGCAGCTCCGTAAGGATGGCGTTGACGTCCTGCACACCATCGGTGGTGACGACACCAACACCACGGCTGCAGATCTTGCTGCCTATCTCGAAGAACATGACTACCACCTGACGGTCGTCGGCCTGCCCAAGACGATCGACAACGACGTTGTGCCGATCCGTCAGTCCCTGGGTGCATGGACCGCCGCTGAAGAAGTCTCCGAGTATGCACAGAACGTCATCGGCGAGCACCGCTCCAACCCCCGTATGCTGATCATCCATGAAATCATGGGTCGGCACTGCGGTTGGCTGACCGCTGCTGGTTCGCTTGAGTACCACAACTGGCTGAAGACCCAGGAATGGGTTCCCTCCATCGGCCTGTCGAAGGAGCGCTGGGACATCCACGCTGTCTTCCTACCCGAAATGGCACTCGACATCGACGCCGAGGCCGCCCGCCTGAAGAAGATCATGGACGAGCAGGGCAACGTCAACATCTTCCTCTCCGAGGGTGCCGGCGTTCCTGAGATCATCGCTGAAATGGAAGCAGCTGGCGTTGAGGTCCAACGCGACCCCTTCGGACACGTCAAGCTCGACACCATCAACCCCGGCCAGTGGTTCGCCAAGCAGTTCGCATCCAAGATTGACGCTGAGAAGGTCATGGTCCAGAAGTCGGGCTACTTCTCACGTTCTTCGCGTGCAAACGCTGAGGACCTGCGCCTGATCAAGTCCATGACTGATCTTGCTGTCGAATGCGCTCTCAAGGGCGAATCCGGCGTTATCGGCCACGATGAAGAAAACGGTGACCGTCTGACCGCAATCGCCTTCCCGCGTATTGCCGGTGGCAAACCCTTCGATATTTCTCAGAAGTGGTTCCTCGACATGATGGCCGAGATCGGCCAGGAAGTGAAGCCCGCTGCACAGTGAGTTTTCCTATGAATCCCGGTCGCGGCACGCCACGGTTCGCACAGTACCCGGCGTGCCGCGACCCGGAGAATCTCGTAGCTCCAGAAGCCGGTACGGACGCGCCGTGGGACTCATGGCGTAGCCGTGAAGCCCTGCAACAACCGACTTACCCGGATGCGCAGGCAGTCGAAGACGTAACAACAGCGTTGCGTCGCCAGCCACCGCTTGTGTTTGCTGGTGAAGTGGACGATCTGCGGACCTGGTTGGGAGTTGCGGGACGCGGTGAAGCCTTCGTCCTCACGGGTGGAGACTGCGCCGAAACCTTCGCAGAATCCACCGCTGATCACCTGCGTCTAAAGATTCAGGCGCTTCTTCAGATGGCGGTTGTCCTGACATACGGTGCTTCGCTTCCCGTTGTGAAGATTGGTCGTATCGCCGGACAATATGCGAAACCGCGTTCTTCCGACATGGAGACCCGCGACGGCGTGACTCTTCCGTCGTACCGAGGAGACGCGGTGAATTCCTACGAGTTCACGCCCGAAGCGCGTATCCCGGATCCGGATCGTCTTCTTCAGACGTACCACCATGCTGCGTCGACGCTGAATCTGATTCGCGCCTTCACGAAGGGTGGTTACGCTGACCTGCGCATGGTTCACCACTGGAACCGTGGTTTTACGCAGAACCCCGCATACGCACGCTACGAGTCGTTGGCTGAAGAGATCCACCGCGCCGTCCAATTCATGCAGGCTGCCGGTGTTGACTTTGATTCACTGCGTGACGTTGATCTGTATTCGTCGCACGAGGCACTTCTGCTTGAATATGAGTCAGCAATGACGCGTATCGACTCGCGTAACGGCTTGCCCTATGACACATCTGGTCACTTCTTGTGGGTAGGGGAACGCACACGTGATCTTGAAGGTGCTCATATTGAGCTTCTTGCACGTGTGCGTAACCCGATCGGCGTCAAGGTTGGTCCTACAACGACCCCCGACGATCTGCTTGGATTGATGGATCGATTGAATCCCGAAGGGGAAGAAGGACGTCTGACATTCATCACTCGCATGGGTGCAGGTACGATTCTTGAAAATCTTCCTCCGTTGCTGAGCGCTGCGAAGGCTGACGGTCGCCCCGTCACCTGGATTACCGATCCCATGCACGGCAATACGATCACCTCGTCGACCGGATATAAGACGCGTCGCTTTGAAACGATCATGGAGGAAGTGAAAGGCTTCTTCGATGCCCATGATGAAGCAGGAACCGTCCCGGGTGGCATCCATGTTGAACTGACCGGTGACGATGTCACCGAAGTTATTGGTGGTTCAGCAAAGCTTGACGATGAGTCGCTTCAGAAGCGCTACGAGACCCTGGTGGATCCACGTTTGAACCACCAGCAGTCGCTGGAAATGGCATTCCAAGTCGCAGAGTATTTGCGTCGCGATCTCTAAATCTTAGTCCCGATACAACAAGGCCGTGCCCGCACAAGCATCGTATTGCTTGGCGGGCGCGGCCTTGTTCTGGTGGCTTTGGTCGTCTGTGGCGATGGTGTGGGGGTTGCGTGGAGCGGACCCCGTTTTTGGGCGCTTTCCTGGTTGTGTTCGTGTTCTTGGACGGGGGCATGGTGTGACGTGGCGGAGTTTGTCGAAGTATGGGTGTCGGGCGTTGGAGTGACACCGTCAACGCTTCTGACAGCTGTAGTGAGAGCCACAGTGGAAGCTGTATCGGTAGAAGCTCTATGCAGAGCTATCGACTACACGATGAAGAGGGTGACCGTCGATCCCTTTTTCACAACCGTGCCAGCACCGGGATCTGTGTAACGCGCGGTCCCGAAGAAGCCACCGAGCACGCGTTGAACCGTGACATTCAGGCCGGCAGCTTCCAGGATTCGTTTCGCTTCAGCTTCCTGCTTACCCGTAATGGAGGGGACTTCAACTGTTTCTGGCCCCTTGGAAACGACATATTCGACCTTGTCGCCCTTATGGAGAGTCGTGCCAGCTGCTGTTGTCTGAGAAATCAAGGAGCCTTCGGCGACACTGTCCGAGTACTCTTCACTTGGCGACGCGACCAATCCCAGTGCCTCGATCGCAGCCTGAGCATCAGCGCTACTCATCGCCATGAGGTCCGGAACCGTCAGTGGTTCTCGACCCTTCGAGACAACAACATCGATTTTCGTATCGTGGGGGATCGACGTATCGGGATCCAAGGACTGAGAAATGACGATATCCTTGGCAACCTCTTCCGAATACTCTTCGTTGATTGTGCCCACGGCTAAACCAGCATCGGTGAGCACAGTCTCAATCTCAGACTTGTTCTTTCCAACAAGATCGGGCACAGGTCGCATATCGATGCCTTTGGAGGTTGTTACGCGAACCTCTGCGTTCTTGTGAACAGGCTGCCCGCCACCGGGATCAGAAGAAATGACGATACCGGATTGGACGGTGTCAGAGAACGCTTCCTCTTCAATCACTCCAAGCCCAAGAGCTGCAAGCTCTGACTTCACGGCCTGTGAGGAACGCCCAGCTGTTTGAGGCATGGTCAAGTACGAGCCGGGGCCATACTCGTTCCACCACCACCAGCCACCTACACCACCGATGATAGAGACGAAGGCAATGATGGCCAGGAACTTGCCGATGAACGAACGGCGATTCTTTTTTGGAGAATGCATCGCTCCTTGCACTCCAGCGGCCTGGACAACAGTGCGGGACGTGGAATGACCATTCGGGGGAAGTGAAGAGGTCACACCCAGATGCTCCCAAGTGGCAGTTTCTCCCGCAGAAGAGGCAACCTTTGGTGCAACGTCGGCTCGACGAGCAAGGATTTCTTCCGGCAGTCCACTTTCGACGCGAGCGAGGAGCTCAAGTGCTTCACCGGCGTCTGTTGGTCGCTCATCAGGATTCGTTGCAGCTAACGCTGAAATAAAGTCATCAATTTCGCGAGGCAACCAGCTGACCAGAGCCGACGGCATCGGAATGGGATCATTCACATGATGCGTAGCAATCTGGATAGCATTTTCGCCTTCCCACGGCACTGAACCCGTGAGCATTTCAAACGCCATGATGCCAACGGCGTAAAGGTCGGTGCGCTGATCAACGTCGTGTGACAGGGCAACTTCCGGAGCAATGTAGGCCACGGTTCCCAGCATTGAACCAGTGGTCGAAAGTGACACTTCAGAGGCCGCGCGTGCTAAACCAAAATCGGTCACGCGAGCAGGCGGATCTGCGGGAACAAGGACGTTTTCTGGCTTGATGTCGCGGTGGATCACACCAACACGATGAGCGGCTCGGAGTGCGTCAAGAACGTCGTGAACGTAGGACAGTGTTTGCCCAACGGTAAAAGAACCTTGCTCGTTTAAGACAGTGCGAAGGGTCGGTCCGTCGATGAGTTCCATGACCAAGAATCCCTGACCAGCAACAACACCCTGATCGAAAACCGAGACGACACCGGGGTGAATAATGCGGGCAGCGGATCGCGCTTCGCGACGGAAACGAGCAACGTAATCCTGTGACTGGGCAAGATGCGGATGCATGATCTTCAAAGCAACCGGGCGCTCCAAGCGTTCGTCTTGTGCCACGTACACGGTTGCCATTCCGCCACGAGCCAGCAGGCGGATTACGCGATAGCGCGAGTCAATAAGCATTCCTAGAAGCGGATCAATCTGGTCGCTCGTAGGGGATGAAAGATCGTTGGGCTCGGGTGATTCAGGTGCAACACGATGCCCTGGTAGGGTCTGCAGGCGTTCAGTCGGCTGCGAACCAGTGTCAGGGGTGCGTCGGTCTGAATCAAAATCGGTCACGTTCGGATTGTATTAGAGGGGCGCCGTAGTGGGCGTACGCAAGACGGCGCGCCATGTGAGTTCGTGCGCTCAGTGCCTCGAGACGAGGCCGGGGGAGCGTTTGACGGCTAGGCTGAGAACATGACCCAGAATGTGGAAACTATTTCGTTTGAAGAAGCCGGTCGTCTGTTGGGCGTCGAAGAACGCCGGATCAAGCAGTTTGTGCGTGATCATGTTTTGTTTGCCGTGAAGGGCGAGAGCGGAAAGCCTGCGATTCCTCGCGAAATCATTGTCTTAGGTGCAAACGGCTGGGAGCCACTGTTCAGCCTTCCTGGCACGCTGACGCTTCTGGAGGACGACGGTTTTACGCCCGAAGAAGCGGCTGCTTGGTTGTACACCGTTCAAGACGAACTCGGTGAAACGCCCATGGAAGCCCTGTTGAAGGGGCGCCACCACAAGGTCAATTCAATCGCCTCAACTCTGGCGTTCTGAGATTATTCCGACCCGCGCTTGAACAAAGAACGAGGCTCGCCATGTGCGTTGCCTCGTTCTTTTCATTATCACAGAAGGCAAATCTGAACGCGTAAGGTGACTGGTTACGCCGTACGGGCGGTGATGATCTCAGCCAACTCGGTCAGATCGCGACGCTGATCTTCAGTGAATGGATAGGCGTCAAAACCGCGATGGCCTTCCTTCACTAGAGAATCGATCAGCGACTCGTGGGCGCGTCGACCGCGTTCTTCAATAATCGTCGCGCACTGGGCAATCGCTTCATCCGAAGCATCCTCGTCGCCGAGCACTCCGAGCAGAGTGCGACGTTCGTCTACAGTCGCATGAGACCACGCCAAAGAAAGCAATACGGTTCGCTTGCCCTCACGCAGATCATCGCCGGCAGGCTTGCCCGTGGTTGCCGGGTCGCCGAAGATCCCCAGATCGTCATCGCGAAGCTGGAAAGCGATACCCCACGGAGTGAGGATGGAGTCCAACGCCTGGATCAGCTCGGGTGAACCACCGCCGGCAATCGCCCCGAGAATCGCCGGGTGGACGATCGAATAATGCGCGCTCTTGTGGAGGACAACCTCCATGACATCCTCGACGCTGATGGCAACGTTATCTTCGACGTCCAACGGAAGATTTTCTGCTCGGATATCAAGGTATTGCCCCAAGCCCACTTCCGCGTGCATCGTCGTAAAACGCTGCATGAGCAAGAAGGCGCGCTCCGGGGCCAACAGTGAGCACTGAGAATTGACTGCGGCCTGGGCGGCGGAGAACAACAGGTCACCGACAAGAACGGCGCCGGCGGCACCGAATGCGGTTGCAGACCCTTCCCAGCCCCTATCGCGATGAATCTCAGCAAGGCGAACATGGGGAGTGGGGGCTCCGCGACGCGTATCAGCATGGTCAATGAGATCGTCGTGCGCCAATGCTGAGGCCTGGTAGAGCTCAAGGCCGGCTGCCAACGCCGAAAGGTCAAGATCCGGATCATCCAGCGGACGTTGCAAGGCCAACGAAGCCCCGAAATATGCCAGAAGTCCGCGGAAACGCTTGCCTGACTGGATCGAGGCGACGCAGGTCTGAGTAAATTCATCCGAGACTCGTGACGTGCCGATTTCATCCATCAACGCGATCAGATGATCGTGAGTCGCATTGTCGATGGTGGGGCGGAGTTCGGCGAACCGTGCGGTAAGTGTTTCCATAGGTCACACTGTAGCGTGACACGTGTAAATGTGGTGCTGGTCATTATTGTTTCACCTTTGGTGAGCTACATCATTAAAAATAGGGGTTGACAGGTGAGTTCATCAGGAAAATTTGCACTATCGGACTATAATTAAAAGTAGGTTTTCAGCGCCCGAATCGGCGCGAAGAAGTCCCCATTTTCTGCGAAAGGGATAGGTGTGGCCGGATCGAGCACTACCAAGGGGTCCAAGACTACTTCCAAGGCTAGTAGGGTTGACGAAACAGTAGAGGTAGAAAAGACCGCACCAGCAACGAAGAAGCGTGCTTCGAAGGCTGTGACTCAAAAGGCTACCGACGAAGCTACCAAGGCTCCAGCAAAGAAGACCACGCTCCGTACGGCAAAGAAGACCGCGGAAGCTGGCGACGTCGCTCCCGAAGAGAAGCCTGCTCAGAAAACGACTCGACGTACCGTGAAGAAGGTCGCCGACGAAACTGCAAAGGCTTCGTCTGAAGCTGAAGCCACCAAGGCTCCTGCAAAGAAGACCAAGCGTCGTACCACGAAGAAGGCGACCGCTGAAGTCGCTTCTAGTGATGCTCCTACAACCGACGCGCAGGCTCCGCTTACCCAGGAAGAGCCCGCAAAAACGGCAAAGAAGACGACTCGTCGCACCACGAAGAAGGACGGCGAATCTGCCGAGGTTCAAGAAGACAAGTCCACGAAGAAGGCAACTCGTCGCACGACCAAGAAGACCGTCGAGGGTGCAGAGACCCAAGAAGGTAAGCCCGCGAAGAAAGCTACGCGTCGTACCAAGAAGGTTGCAGAGGCTACAGAGGCTCAAGAAGACAAGCCTGCAAAGAAGACGACTCGTCGCAAGAAGAAGGACGAGCCCAAGGTCGAAGAACCGGCAATTGAAGAGTCTGAAGAAGAGACTGAAGACGATATCGACGATGCTGATATCGATCTGAACGACGAAGAAGAACTCGACGATACTGAAGACACAGATGGCGACGATACGTCAGATGATGAAGATGAATCTGAAGAGGAAGATGAATCTGAAGAGGAAGATGAAGAGTCCAAGCCTAAGCCGTCAGTCGTTGAGGTAACAACGTCGAAGACAAAGACGAAGGGGAGTTTCGTCGTTTCCGACTCCGACGAGTCCGATGAGCCCGTCCAGCAGGTGACCGTCGCGGGTGCAACCGCGGACCCGGTCAAGGACTACCTCAAGCAGATCGGCAAGGTTTCGCTGCTGAACGCAGAGCAGGAAGTTGACCTTGCTCGCCGTATTGAAGCTGGCCTCTACGCTGAATACAAGCTGAAGAACGAAGCCGATTCGATGACGGCGAAGGAACGTCGTGAGCTGCACTTCATGGCATCCGACGGTCAGCTGGCGAAAAATCACCTGTTGGAAGCAAACCTGCGTCTGGTCGTTTCGCTGGCTAAGCGTTACACGGGTCGTGGCATGCAGTTCCTGGATCTGATCCAGGAAGGTAACCTCGGTCTGATTCGTGCAGTTGAGAAGTTCGACTACACGAAGGGCTACAAGTTCTCCACCTACGCAACCTGGTGGATTCGTCAGGCGATCACGCGTGCAATGGCTGACCAGGCTCGCACGATCCGTATTCCTGTCCACATGGTTGAGGTCATCAACAAGCTCGCTCGCGTCCAGCGCCAGATGCTTCAGGATCTTGGTCGTGAACCCACGCCGGAAGAACTGGCGAAGGAACTCGACATGACACCCGAAAAGGTCGTCGAGGTTCAGAAGTACGGTCGCGAACCGATCTCGCTTCACACTCCGCTGGGTGAAGATGGCGATTCTGAGTTCGGCGACCTGATCGAAGACTCTGAAGCAATCGTTCCCGCCGACGCTGTGTCGTTCACGCTTCTTCAAGAACAGCTCCACAACGTGCTCGACACCCTGTCGGAACGTGAAGCTGGCGTTGTGTCGATGCGTTTCGGTCTGGGCGATGGTCAGCCGAAGACCCTGGATGAGATCGGCAAGGTCTATGGCGTGACGCGCGAGCGTATTCGTCAGATCGAGTCGAAGACGATGTCGAAGTTGCGTCACCCGTCGCGTAGCCAGGTGCTTCGCGATTACCTCGACTGATCACCTCGCGTTTGTCTTATCTCAGTAACGTTGCGGTGAGTCATCTCATGGTCACGAAACGATGAAGTCACTAAGTGTGAGGTGGCGGGCGGGCTCGAACAGTTAGAACATAGTTACATGCTCTCGGGTTTTCTCATCATGGCCTTTGTTCTTCTGCTCGTTGTGGTTATCGCTGTTGCGGTGATCGTTGGTTTGGCACTTGAGCGTCGCCCTGCGTCCGTTTGGCAGGAACATCTTCGTGACCAGCGTGAGAAGCTGACGAATGCTCCCGAAAATGATGCCGATCCCGTGTCACCTCACTCGACAACGTTGACGGATCTGATGGGTGATACGTCGTCGATGAAGAACGCGTATTTTGATGCGGATCGGTTGCCCGGCGTTGATCGTATTGAGCGTGTGACGGATCGTTTTGAAGCGATGCAGGAGCACCGCAAGGCAGGCAAGGAATCTTCGGCCGAGTAAACGTTGCCTAGCGTGCCACTAGTGTTCGACTCCGTTAGGTTCAACCAATAAGTGGAACTTGATAGCGTCCATGGGAGATGATGAGCCCATGGACGCTGTTCTTTCATTTTTAAGCTCTCCGGCGGGCATTGCGTGTATTGCACTGCTCGTCGTTGTCATCGTGGGCATTGGTATTGGAGTTGCGCGTAGCTCGAAGAAGTCCATGCCGACTATTACGCCTGCTACTCCGGCCACGCCAGTTACGGCCGCGCCGACAACTCCTGCGGATGAGGTCCCCGCAGATGCACCTGATGCGCGCGGTAGTCCGTCGCCGATCGACGAGGCCGCCTTGTGCGCTCCGACGTCTGACCCTGTCGTAGATGGCGGGCAAGACCAGCTGACAGCACCTGTTGAAGAGACTGTCGAAGCACCTGAACTGTCAGTTGAGGTTCCTGAATCACTGCCGAGCCGTATGGCTCGCCTGCGGTCGCGCCTGTCGCGTTCGGGCACGCTGGGCAAGGCTATCGTTTCGGTGTTGTCCCGTGGTGAGCTGAAAGCCGCTGACTGGGAAGAAGTCGAAGATACGCTTCTTGTCGCTGATCTTGGTCTTGAAGCGACCGACACGCTGATTGAGGCACTAAAGAATCGCGTGGCTGTCGAAGGTGTTCACGACACTGATTCCATTAAGAGGTTTCTTTCCGAAGAGCTTCTTGCGCTGGTTGATCCTGCGATGGATCGTAGCCTGCATCTTGATCGTCAGGGCGACAAAGGTGAGCTTCCCGCATCGATCCTGATGGTTGGCGTGAACGGCACCGGTAAGACGACGACCGTTGGCAAACTGGCTCGCGTTCTCGTTGCCGAAGGCAAGAGCGTTTTGCTGGGTGCAGCTGACACCTTCCGCGCTGCTGCCGGCGAACAGCTGGGCACGTGGGGTGAGCGCGTTGGTGTTGAGGTCGTTGCTTCTGACCGCGAGGGCGCAGATCCGGCTTCGGTTGCTTTCGATGCGCTCAAGGCTGGCGCAGACAAGAATATTGATGTCGTGCTGGTTGATACCGCTGGTCGTCTGCAGACGAAGTCGACGCTGATGGATGAGCTTGGCAAGGTCAAGCGTGTCATGGAAAAGCAGGCTCCCGTCAACGAGGTTCTGCTGGTCCTCGATGCGACCACCGGTCAGAACGGTATGAAGCAGGCTGAGGTTTTCGCTGAAGTTGTTGGAGTGACCGGCATTGTCCTGACCAAGCTTGATGGGTCTGCAAAGGGGGGCATTGTTGTCTCCGTGCAGAAGGCTCTTGGTGTTCCGGTGAAGTTCGTTGGCCTGGGTGAAGGCGCTGACGATCTTGCTCCGTTCGATCCGCAGGGCTTCGTTGACGCCATCGTGAATGGCTGACACTTTTCGAGTTGCACGCTAGGCGGGTCAGTCTCACGCTGTGTGAGGGCTGCCTCGCATACGGCTGTGATAGCCCGCGTGCGATAGGCTTTGACCACTCAACGAGGTCATGGCCTCGTACCCTTTTTGCTTTCCACCTTTTGGGAGACTCAACGTGTTTGGAAATCTGTCGGATCGGCTGACTCAGTCTTTTAAACAGCTTCGCTCTCGTGGTGTGCTGACCGAATCAGATGTTGACCAGACAATTTCAGAGATTCGTCGCGCCCTGATTGATGCTGATGTTGCTCTTCCCGTTGTCCGTCAGTTCACCAACTCGGTCCGTGAGAAGGCCTACGGTGCAGCGCGTTCGAAGGCACTGAATCCCGGACAGCAGGTCATTCGAATCGTCAACGAGGAACTGGTTGAGATTCTGGGCGGCGAAACTCGTGAACTGAAGTTTGCCGATCGTGGTCCGACGGTCTTCATGCTTGCTGGTCTGCAGGGTGCCGGTAAGACGACGCTTGCCGGAAAGCTCGGTAAGTGGCTCCGCGAAGAAGGCAAGTCCGTTCTTCTTGTTGCCTCTGACCTTCAGCGCCCGAATGCAGTGAACCAGTTGCAGGTTGTGGGTGAGCGTGCTGGCGTTCACGTGTGGGCGCCCGAACCCGGTAATGGCGTTGGCGATCCGGTGCAGGTCGCACGCTCGGGTCTGAACCACGCGATTGAAAACGGCATTAACGTGGTCATCGTCGATACCGCGGGTCGTTTGGGTGTCGACGAAGAAATGATGGCTCAGGCTGTCGCGATCCGCGATGCTGTTCAACCGCACGAAATCATGTTCGTGCTTGACGCGATGGTCGGTCAGGACGCCGTCCAAACGTCGACCGCGTTCCGCGATGGCGTGGGCTTCACCGGTGTTGTCCTGTCGAAGCTCGACGGTGATGCCCGCGGTGGTGCTGCGCTCTCCGTGCGAGGCGTGACCGGTGCACCGATCCTGTTCGCGTCCACGGGTGAGAACCTCGATGACTTTGAGCGTTTCCACGCTGACCGTATGGCGTCACGCATCCTCGATATGGGTGACATCCTCACCCTGATCGAGCAGGCAGAAAAGAAGCTGGACGCCGAAGAAGCCGAGCGCATGGCGCAAAAGGCAATGGCCGGCGAACTGACTTTGGGTGACTTCCTCTCGCAGTTGCAACAGGTGAAGAAGCTCGGCTCGATGAAGAAGATGCTCGGCATGATTCCTGGCGCAGGCCAGATTCGCGAGCAGATTGAAAACTTCGATGAACGCGAGGTCGATCGTATTGAGGCGATTGTCCGTTCGATGACGCCAGCGGAACGCGAAGATGTTTCGCTGTTGACTGGTTCGCGTCGTGCGCGTATCGCACGAGGCTCCGGTGTAACGGTTGCTGAGGTGAACTCGCTGGTCAAGCGCTTTGAAGCTGCCAAGTCCATGATGGGCCAGATGGGCCAGATGGGCCAGATGGGCGGAATGCCCGGCTTCGGTAACATGCCCGGCCAGGGCGGTAAGGCGAAGCAGAAGGCGAATGCGCGTGCCGCTCAGGCAAAGCGTGCGAAGGTCAAGAAGAAGGCGCGTTCCGGTAATCCTGCGAAGCGTCGCCAGCAGGAGCTTGAGGCTCTTCTTCCGCCCGAGCAACGTTCGTCTGCTCCCGCTACAGGATCCGCATTCGGCGGTGCGCCTGCTCCCGAACCAACAGCTCGTCCGTCGATGGATGATCTGCCAGACGACATCAAGCGCATGATGGCCGGCCTCAAGTGATCTTTCAGGGATCGCTACTCTGGTCCGCGACCTCCGGCTCACCGGCGTCGTGGACAACCGGTTCGTGGAAGATTGATCCTTCCGGCATCACCATGATCGACGAGGCCGGGACGACAGGTTCGGACTTCACCGGCTTTGCGGTGCCTGGATTCGTTGACTCTCACGCCCATATTGGCGTTGGATCAGATGGGCCCGTGGGCCTTGAAGAGCAAGAAGTACAGGCGCGTGCCCAGAGGAACACGGGTGTCTTGGCTCTGCGCGATTGTGGCGCTCCCGTTGATAATCGTTGGTTGGATTCACGCGATGACCTGCCGAAACTGATTCGAGCAGGACGTCATATTGCTCGTCCCAAGCGATACATTCGTGGCATGCCCATCGACTGTGAGAATCTCGCTGATCTTCCGGACCTCGTCGCTGAGCAGGCGAAACGGGGCGACGGCTGGGTGAAACTGGTCGGCGACTGGATTGATCGCTCGAATGGTGCAGATTCTGACCTCGATCCGCTGTGGCCGACGGAGGTTCTTGTGGATGCCGTTGCAGCTGCCCACGAAAACGGTGCGAAAGTGGCGGTTCACTCCTTCGCTCACGCGACGATCGACTCGCTTCTTGAAGCGGGCGTCGACGACATTGAACACGCGACGGGCATGGACGCGGATCAAGCAGATGAGGCCGCGCGCAGGGGAGTGCTGATCACTCCGACGCTACTTCAAGTTGAATTGTTCAAGGACTTCGCTGATCAGGCCGGAGCGAAATACCCCGTATACGGTGCGACCATGTCTCGTATGTACGACGAGCGTCGCGAGCATTTCGCGATGCTCCGGGAATTCGGCGTCACCTTGGTGATGGGTACTGATTCTGGTGGCTACCAAGAGCATGGGACGATCGGTAAAGAGTTTGAACTCTGGCTGGATCGGGGAGTATCGCGCTTAGAACTGATCGATGTCGCCACATGGAAGTCCCGCATTGCACTGAACTTTGAGCAGTTGAGTCCGGGTGCCAGTGCGGATCTTCTGATCTACCGCGAGGATCCGCGAACAAGCGGTGCATTGGATCAGCCCGACCATGTCGTGATCAATGGGCAGCTGGTTTATTCGCGTTCTTGAATTGCGCTTTGTTTCGGACGTGACCGATTCCACGGCGGGTTGAAGCGTGTGATGAGCCCCAGATTTGGGGCATCGGGCGCCAACTATGGCACAATTGAGGGCGTACTCGGGCACTGAAGGACCCTCTCACCTTCTTTGACCGCGTCCCGGAACAAACATTGACCTGTGTTTCCCACCGGGGAAGTGCACGTTCCAACTCTGAACTAGAAACAGGAGTGACCACACAAGTGGCAGTTCGCATTCGTTTGAAGCGCGTGGGCAAGATTCACGCTCCCGCATACCGTGTTGTCGTCGTCGATTCGCGCAAGAAGCGTGACGGTCGCGTCATCGAAGAGATCGGTCTGTACGACGCACAGCCGAACCCGTCGATCATCCGCATCGACTCGGCTCGCGCTCAGTACTGGCTGGGTGTTGGCGCACAGCCGTCCGACCAGGTTCGTAACCTGCTCGTCCTGACCGGCGACATCGCAAAGTTCAACGGCAAGAAGGATGCGGTTTCCCGCGTCAAGGTTGCCGAGTCTGACAAGGCTGGCGCAGCTGCTGAAGCTGTCAAGGCTGCAGAAGCAGAAGCCGAAAAGTCGAAGGCTGCTCAGGCAGCTGCAAAGGCAGAGGCTGAAGCAGAAGCAAAGGCCGCTGCTGAAGCTGCCGAGGCTGAAGCAAAGGCAGCAGAAGCTGAAGCTGAAGAAGCTCCGGCTGAAGCTGGCGAGGAAGCCTGATCATGCTGGCTGATGCGCTTGAGCACCTCGTCTCTGGAATCGTCGACCACCCGGAAGATGTTCGGGTTTCGGCTCGTTCCATGCGACGCGGTCACCTCCTTGAGGTTCGGGTCAATCCCGATGACCTCGGTCGTGTGATTGGTCGTAGCGGTCGCACCGCTCGCGCTCTGCGCACGGTGATGGGCGCTCTTTCAACGCGCGGTCCTATTCGTGTTGACGTTGTCGACACGGATCGCGAGTAAGCGCTCGCAAACACAACTCACGTGGAGGGGCTCAGTTTTGAGCCCCTCCACTGTTTTATTTCTCCCACGATATGAGCGGTAAACAGAATGCAGACCGATTCGCTGGCCGTGGGATACTAGAAGCCAATACGTCACTTCTCGGTGTACACAACTGAAGGATGAAGGACACACTATGCAGATGACCGCAGGCATCATCGGGCCAGCTCATGGCCTTCGTGGTGAAGCAATGGTGGAAGTACGTTCCGACGATCCTGAGATCTGGACACCCGGCTTTGTCTTCGGTGTACTGGGCGAGCCTGAAATGGAACTGACGGTTCGCAGTGCGCGTATGCACAAGGATCGCCTGCTTGTTGGCTTCGAGGAACTGTCAACCCGCGAACAGGTAGAGGCTCTGCGTGGCAAGAAGCTTCTGGTCGAAGAAACTGAAGAAGAAGACGCATGGTATCCGCATCAACTGAAGGGGTGCGTAGCTGTGATGCCCGATGGCGCAACACTGGGAACAGTGACTGGCCTGCAGTTTGGAATGGCTCAGGATCTTCTTCTGGTCAAGCCCGTCAGTGGAGCAACAGTCATGGTGCCTTTCGTTGAAGAGCTTGTCCCCGAGGTTGACGTTGAGAATAAGCGCGTTACTCTGACTCCGCCTCCCGGCTTGTTTGATGATGACTATGTCGATGCATCGGATAGGAATTCCAACTGATGAGGATCGACCTTTTCTCGATTTTCCCCGAGTACTTCGCGCCCGTAAATCTGTCTCTGCTGGGCAAGGCACACGAGACTGGCCTCGTCGATGTGCATGTCCACGATCTGCGTGATTGGACGCACGACGCACACCGCACAGTTGACGACACCCCGTACGGCGGTGGCGCGGGCATGGTGATGATGCCGACCGTGTGGGGAGAGGCTCTCGACGAGGTCATTGCTGAGTGCTCTGCTGGGCAAGACCAGGACGTTGCGCAACGTCGTGTTCTTGCGATCCCAACACCGTCCGGTATCCCGTTGACGCAGGCAACCGCACGCAACCTGACTAACGTCGATCAGCTGATGATCGCCTGCGGACGATACGAAGGGATTGATCAGCGCGTCGCCGATCACTACCGCGCGTTAGGTGTCGAGGTTCTTGAGTACTCGATCGGCGACTACGTGTTGAACGGTGGGGAAGTGGCGGCGCTCGTGCTTGTGGAAGCGGTGACGCGTCTACTCGACGGTTTTATGGGGAACCCTCAGTCGCTCGAGGAAGAGTCCCATGAGAACGGTCTGTTGGAGTACCCGACGTACACGAAGCCTCGTTCGTGGCGTGATATCGAGGTGCCTGACGTTCTTCTCAGTGGCGATCACGGGCGGATCGAACGCTGGCGACGCGACCTGTCGCTGAAGCGGACAGTCGAGCGCAGGCCGGATTTGATTGCTCAGTTGCAGTACGGGGATCTCGATTCAGCTGACAAAGAGTTTCTTGCTGCCTGCGGGCACCTCGTCACCCCTAGCGGGCATCATACGGTTTCGATTCGAGTGGCTCAGGCACACGATGCCGACGCTCTTGCCGCACTTGCGGCGCGTACGTTCCCGGACGCCTGTCCCGACGTCCTTTCTGATGAAGCAATCGCAGCGTTTATCGGCGACCAGCTATCGCCTGAAGCATGTGCTCGATTCATCGCTCAGCCGGAACGATACCGCGTGCTGGTCGCTGAAATCGGCGGTGAACTGGGCGGATACACCCTGTCGATCATCGGTGAAGACGCGATTGAAAAAGGCATGGTGCGCCCCGGACGTATCGAAGCGTCGGACGCCTACCTGTCCAAGTGCTACACGGATGCTACGTGGCGTGGAAGTGGTCTGGCGGGCGCTCTACTTGAAGCAGCAGTGGCGGACGTTGAAGCTTCCAATGCAGCCCCGCGCTTAGTTTTAGCAACAAACACCGGTAACCTTCGCGCTCAAAAGTTCTACAAGAAGCACGGCTTCAAAAAGAAGGCGCGTCGCACGTTCAACGTCGGGGGAGTAATGAACGTAGACGTTGTCCTCGTGCGGAATCTCACCGTTCGATAGACATATTCGTACCTCGTAGACAGTGGGCACCGCCTGACGAATGTGGCACACTTGAACACGGTGCATTCGAGTGCAACCTGCCGCAGGGGGACACTCACATGAATGCCCGTTGAAGAAAGCGCAGGCCCCGCCTGCCGTATTCGACGCAACTGACCTGCGGCAGAAGTGTCAAGGAGTAAACATGCAGAAGCTGGACGCAGTCGACGCCGCTTCCCTTCGTTCCGATCTTCCTTCGTTCCGCGCCGGTGACACCGTCAAGGTTCACGTGAAGGTTATTGAAGGTAGCCGTTCCCGTATCCAGGTCTTCCAGGGTGTTGTTATTGCCCGTCGCGGTCACGGCGTCTCTGAGACGTTCACCGTCCGCAAGGTCTCCTTCGGTGTTGGTGTGGAGCGTACGTTCCCGCTGCATGCACCGACGATCGACCGCCTTGAGGTCGTCACCAAGGGTGACGTCCGTCGTGCAAAGCTCTACTACCTGCGTGAGCGTCACGGCAAGGCTGCCAAGATTAAGGAACACCGCTCGGGCAGCGCAGAGTGAAACTCTGAGCATGACCGCTGTGTGCCCGGTGCCCTTCGGGGCGCCGGGCTTGCGTGTTCGTATGCCAACCGGTGTTGGCATCTCCTCTGAAAAGTGAAGGATTACGAGTGACTGACAGTGATTACGCCATCGATTCTGATGGGGATACCGGTTCAGGTGGCTTTTTTGCTTGGATTCGTGAACTTGCCCTGATCGTGGTCGCGGCGTTCGTGATCTTCACTCTGCTCCGCATTTTTATCGTCCAAGTGTTTTGGATTCCCTCCGCGTCCATGCGCGACACCCTGGTGGAAAACGACCGTATCGCAGTCTCACGTATCGCGGCACACACGGGAAATATTGAGCGCGGTGACGTGGTTGTTTTTCACGATCAGTTGGACTGGCTCCCGTCGAATCTTTCAACCGACGATTCTTTTGCCAATGCTGTCGGTAAATTTGTTGGTTTTCTTCCCGGTGGTTCAGATAAAACACTTGTGAAACGCGTGATCGGTGTGGGCGGTGATCACGTCACCTGTTGTACGGCCGAAGGCAAGGTTGCAGTGAATGGTGTGCCCGTGGACGAACCCTACATTGCTGACGGTCAGCTTCCCTCTGACATTTCTTTCGATATTACGGTTCCCCAGGGCACGCTTTGGGTCATGGGTGATAACCGTGGTAATTCAGCGGATTCTCGCTACCACATGGGTTCTGGTGAAACACCTTACGTTCCCGAAGACGCGGTTGTTGGCACTGTGAGCGCAGTTATTTGGCCGACGTCGCATTGGAAGGCTGGCCTGAATCGTCGCGACGTTTTTGCTGGTATTCCCGATGCCCAGTGATGCGACGCGCGATGTCGAACGTGAGCTCCTTACCCGCTATGACGTTGTCATTGGAATGGACGAGGTGGGGCGTGGTGCAATTGCAGGGCCCGTTGTCGTGGGGGCATGCCTTGTCACGGGGGACGAGGCCCCTCAACCAGCGGGGCTTCGCGACTCGAAACTGTTAAGCGAAAAAAGACGCGTCGCCTTGGAGCCTCTGGTGTGCCGGTGGGCGAAGTCTGTTGGTGTGGGTTTTGCTTCGAATGATGAAGTCGACGCCCACGGAATCATTGTTGGCCTGCGTTTGGCTGGTATGCGTGCTCTGCAACAGTTGGATATTCCCAATGGCGCACGCGTGATTGTTCTGCTTGATGGGGCGCATAATTGGCTGACGCGATCCGACGATTTGTTTTCTCCGATTGATGACGCACCCTACCCGGACATTGAGGTGCCACACGTTGCCACTCGCGTCAAGGCTGACGCATCATGCTCGGTCGTGGCCGGCGCATCCGTTGTCGCGAAGGTCAGACGTGACGAATGGATGAAAACGGTGGAAGATCCGGGATACGACTGGGCCTCGAACAAAGGCTATTCTTCGGCAAAACACATTGACGCTCTGAGGCGACTGGGGGTTTCTCCTCTTCATCGCCGTTCGTGGAACCTTCCCGGCACTGGGCGCGCCGAGCGCGCCTGAAGGGTCAGGAACAATTTGTTAGGCATGATTGAACCGTGAGTGAAGACATCGAAAGCTACGAAAACTCTCTGGAACTTGAGCTTTTCCGCGAGTACAGGGATGTCATTGGCTTATTTAAGTACGTGGTCGAAACCGAACGTCGTTTCTACCTCTGCAATCAGGTCGATGTTCAAGCCCGTCCAGTTGGTGGGGATATTTTCTTTGAACTCACGCTGACTGACGCGTGGGTGTGGGACATTTACCGTTCCTCGCGTTTCGTGCGTTCTGTCCAAGTCATCACCTACAAAGACGTGAACGTCGAAGAATTGACCAAGCCAGAGCTGAACCTCTGACCCCTTCGGTGGGTTATCCACAATTTCAGGTGGGTGCTACTTATCCACAATTTCGCTTTCGCTGACTTTCTTTCTGTGTATTCCTGACTGACGCTTGGTGCGGAGGTCAGTATGGGAAACGATTTTCGCCGTCGACTCGGAATGCTAGGCGAGGTCACTGCGACGCGCTTCATCAGCGAAGGTGGTCTGCAGGTTGTTGATCGAAATTGGCGCAACGGCAGGGCAGGCGAGCTCGACATCATTGCGACGGACGGGTCAAACACGATTGTCATCGAAGTCAGAACCCGCTTTGGGAATGCAAAGGGGAGTGCGCTCGAATCAGTTGATGATCGAAAGGTCAGGCAACTACGTTCGCTGTCGGTTGCTTGGGTGCGATCGCATGAGTGCCGTGGGCACTTGCGCGTTGACATTGTTGCGATCACTGTCGATCCGGCAATGCGCGTAGTCGTTGAAGAGTCTGGTCCAGATGCGGACTTACGTGACTACGGTGCGCGCATCGAATGGATTCGAGGCATCGCATGAACGCCTCGCTTGCACACATTGATTCAATTGGACTTGTGGGCATAGAAGGCCATCGGGTGCGCGTTGAAGCACATGTGGGGCGCGGACTGGTCAAGTTCACTCTGGTTGGCCTGCCGGACGCGTCTTTGCGTGAAGCGAAAGACCGGGTTCGCTCGGCGTTGCAGTCCTGCAACTTGGAAGTGATGGACTCTCATATCACCGTGAACCTGTCACCGGCGGGTCTTCCAAAGTCTGGTTCAGGGTTTGATCTTGCGATCGCCATCGCAGTGCTTCAAGCTGCGGGCTCACTGAAAAGACAGGCACTCGTAGGCGCTGCTCTATTAGGAGAACTAGCTCTTGACGGCAGTATCCAATCAATCCGAGGAATTCTTCCCGCGGTCTTGTCGGCGAAGAAACTCGGGATTCAACGTGTCATCGTTCCCGCAACATGTGTCTTAGAAGCTCGTCTTGTCCACGGTATTGATGTCATTGGTTTCGACCACTTAGCTGATCTTGTTACCTGGGCTGGGGGAGATGCTCTACGTCCGAAAACACCTATCCCGATTCTCCACGCTCTGCCGACTGAGAGACTGACAGAAAGCATCGCCGCGGTTTCAGATTTAGCAGATGTACGAGGTCAAGACGGAGCTGTTGACGCGTTAGAGGTGGCTGCCGCGGGAGGCCATCACGTGTTGCTCATCGGTGAAGCTGGCTCCGGAAAGTCAATGCTCGCATCACGTATGCCAACGATTTTGCCGCCGATGGATGATCAAACGGCCCTGATGACATCCGCACTTCATTCCATCGCAGGCCGCCTCGAAGACCACGCAACCCTGATGCGCACCCCACCCTTCCAATCCCCTCACCACAGCGTCACAATGCCGGCCCTGATTGGTGGCGGTAGCGGGATTGCGATGCCGGGTGCAGCATCACTGGCACACGGGGGAGTCCTGTTCCTTGACGAGGCAACCGAATTCATTCCCTCGGTCCTCGACGCTCTGCGCCAGCCACTCGAAGAAGGCGTCATCACGATCCATCGAGCCAAAGGACAAGCCACCTATCCCGCCAGATTTCAACTGATCCTCGCCTCAAACCCCTGCCCGTGCGGTGGTGGAACCAAAGCTCGCCCCTGTCGATGCGCATCTATCCAAAAACGCAGGTACATCACACGACTATCAGGGCCCTTGCTTGACCGCATCGATATCACGATCGCAATGCATGCTCCCACCCGCGCGCAGCTCAACGCCAGCAAACGACGCACATCCGAAGAAGTAGCCGAAAGAGTACTCGCCGCACGCGACAGGGCACGCACACGCCTAGAAGGAACAGGATGGACCCTCAACTGTCAGCTTCCCGGCCCCTGGGTGCGACAGCACTCGGGCATAGCACGCACATACATTGACCGCATCGATCAAGGCGTCGACAGAGGAATTCTGTCCATGCGAGGCGCCGATCGCGTCTTACGCCTCATGTGGACGCTCGCCGACCTAGCCGAACGATCCACACCCAACGACACCGACCTTGCGCAGGCACTACAACTGAGAAACTCAGGAGCACTCGATGCCTTCTATCAATGAACGCGACCTCGCCTGGGCATGGTGGACATGCATCCAAGAACCCGAAGACGCCCATGCCCACGCTCTACGACTTCACCTTGGACTCATTGAATCAGTCGAATGGGTACGCGCCGATTCTCCCGGCCCACTCCCACCACCACTGTCACAGCATCGAAAAACACTCGAAGACGCCTGGAAACGCTTCAAACCACGTGCACTACGCAACAACCTCAACCAAGAACTTGAGGCAATCCACGCCCTAGGCGGACGCTTCATCAGCCAAGAAGACCCATCCTTCCCCAAAGAACTCACCATCCTTCAAGAATCAACACCACTTGGCCTATGGGTCGTGGGCACGCTCCCACACACACGTTCAGTCACCATCGTCGGAGCGAGAGCAACAACAAACCTCGGAACAAGGAACGCTTTCGACATCGCATCCGAGCTTGCCGACAGAGGCGATACCATCCTCTCCGGCGGAGCATTCGGCATTGACATCGCCGCCCACAGGGGAACACTCGCAGCAAACGGACAGACAATCGCCATCCTTGCCGGGGGAGTAGCAAACCCCTATCCCGTCTCTCATACCCGCGACTTCGAAACGATCGTCGAATCGTCAGGAGCCATCGTCTCAGAAGTACCACCAAGCTTCAGACCCGCAAAATGGCGCTTCCTTGGACGAAACAGAATGCTAGCCGCTTGGGGGGATGCCACCATTGTCATCGAAGCGTCATCCAGATCCGGTGCCCTCGCAACAGCCAGACGAGCAATGACACTAGGCAAACCCGTAGGAGCAGTCCCCGGACCCATCACCTCGCAATCCTCAACGGGATGCCACGAGCTCATTCGCAACGGTGCCACGCTCATCAGAAACGCATCCGACATCCACGAAATGATCGACCCCCTGCACACGCAACTCCAAGGCACACTCTTCGGTGAACCCGTCTGCCCAGATCAGGGAGTCAATGCACTCTCACCCCACGCGCGCAGGGCATGGGAAGCCCTTCCCATACGCAACCTCTCAACACTTTCCACCATCGCCGCAAACGCTGGCATGAGCGAACAGGAAACGTTGCGGGCGCTCGCGGAACTGGAGCTTGACGGGTACGTGCGTTCTAACTCCCGCGGTTGGGCTCGCAAAGGTGGAGCTCGGTGCTGATAATGAAGGCATGAGTGAGTTAGGCATCTTCGACGCATGGGTATCATTCCTGACCCATGCGCGTCGGCTGTCTGACCATACGATCACGGCATATTCGGTCGATGTTGCTGGATGTTTTGAGTTCATCGGCGTTGACCCGAATCCAACGAGCGAGCAACTAGACGTTCGCTTGACAACGCGCCGTCTTCGTCTGTGGTTAGCGAAACTGAGTGAGCAGGGTGCATCACGTTCGACCCTGTCACGTAAGACCGCTGCCGTACGAAACTTTTGTCGGTGGGCGATTGACCATGACGTGTTGGCTCATGATCCTTCTGCATCGCTTGCGTCTGCTCGCGTAGATCAACGCCTTCCTCAGGTTCTGACATCGAATGATGCGACGACCCTGATGGAGTATGCGCGTGCCCACGCCCGTTCAGGCGATGCGACAGATCTGCGGAACTGGGCGATCCTTGAACTGATCTATGCGTCGGGAATGCGTATCTCAGAACTCGTTGGGTTGAATGTGACAAGCATCGATTATTCGGGCCACACCGGACGTGTTTTGGGTAAGGGAAACAAAGAACGCGTTGTTCCGCTGACCGATCTTGCCCTCGAAGCCGTACAGACGTGGACGGTTCGCGGTCGTCCGCAACTGAGCAATTCTGATTCTGGGAATGCTCTGTTCATTGGTGACCAGGGTAAGCGGATCGATGTTCGAGTTGTCCGCTCCATGTTCCATCGCGAAGCTGCCCGAGCTGGGGTCCCAGATCTTGCGCCACACGCTCTACGGCACACGATGGCGACGCACTTGCTTGAAGGGGGAGCAGATTTGCGTAGCGTTCAAGAGATCCTCGGCCACTCTTCTTTACAGACCACCCAGCGATACACGCACGTTGATTCAAAACGATTGTCCGCTATCTATGCTCAGGCGCACCCGCGCGCTTAACTCTTCGTCTGCCCTCCAGCTTCGCCCCGCCTACGATTGACGAGGCTACCCGCGCACTTTACTCCCATCCCAGGGTTTCAGGGCAAGATCGCCAACTAAGAACCGTAGGGGATTAACGTAGTGGTCCCTTGAGGTTTTAGCCCCCCAGTGCAGACCGCCTGCTGGCTCATGCCCGGGTCTGAGGGTTGCTATGGGAGCCCCCGCACTGACGTGGTCTCCAACGCTCACAAGAGCATCGACGGGCTCATATGTTGAACGGACCGGGCCATGGGATAACGAGACAACACCCTGGCCGGCAACCTCGCCGGCCACTTCTACAATCCCGTCAGCCGGGGCATAGATCGTAGCGCCAACATCGACCTTCAGATCGACTCCGCGATGCCCTGAAAGCCACCGTAACGCCGGAGGATCAAAACCCCTGGTCACGCTTGCCACATTCCCGGTCGGCCACTGCCAGTGTTGCCAGACGGATGCATTGGCCGGCCTCGTCAATAGGCAAGAAAACAGAGCCAAGGCGACAAGGATCGTCAAAGGAAGACGTGCATAACGGTCATTGTGAAGAAACATGCACTCAATGTCGTTGATCGCGGGCCAAAGGGCGAATGGAGTGATTGCTTATTGTGGATACTCCGCGATCGGGTGAGGCACCTGTGGATAAGTCTGGCGACGAGGGTCACATCAAGCGAAATAGGGAGTATGAGGGCATATGAGATAAGCTATTTGAGCACCTGCTTGCAGGTGACTTCGCGTGCCATTTTCACGTCAGCGGTCTTCCGCGGTGGGCATAAGTTCCAGGTCCTTTCGAGGTGAACTTAAGTCATGGCACCAGGGCTTGCGTACCCGCGCACAGCACGTAACCGAAATCGAGGGCGAAAACCCTCATGATCCCGCAGTTTTGCGGGGAAGGACGATTCAATGGCAGTCGTAACCATGCGTCAGCTCCTCGAGTCCGGTGTCCACTTCGGTCACCAGACCCGCCGCTGGAACCCGAAGATGAAGCGTTTCATCCTCACCGAACGCAACGGCATCTACATCATCGATCTTCAGCAGACCATTGCTGACATCGACATTGCTTACGATTTCGTGAAGCAGACCGTCGCACACGGTGGCACCATCCTCTTCGTTGGCACCAAGAAGCAGGCGCAGGAAGCCGTCGCAGAGCAGGCAACCCGCGTTGGCATGCCGTACGTAAACCACCGCTGGCTCGGTGGCATGCTCACCAACTTCTCCACCGTTTCCAAGCGCCTCCAGCGCCTCAAGGAACTCGAGCAGATCGACTTCGACGATGTCGCCGCATCCGGTCGCACCAAGAAGGAACTCCTCATGATGCGTCGTGAGAAGGACAAGCTGGCTCGCACACTCGGTGGCATCCGCGACATGGCCAAGACCCCGTCCGCCATCTGGATCGTTGACCCGAAGAAGGAACACCTCGCGGTTTCCGAAGCTCGCAAGCTCAACATCCCGATCGTCGCCATTCTCGACACCAACGCTGATCCGGACGAGGTCGACTACCGCATCCCCGGTAACGACGATGCCATCCGCGCAGTTGCACTGCTCACCCGCGTGATCGCAGACGCAGTCGCAGAGGGCCTCCTCGCTCGTTCCGAAACCCGCAAGTCCGCTGACTCGGCAGAAACCGTTGCAGAACCGCTCGCCGAGTGGGAACGCGAACTCCTCGAAGGCGACAAGGGCGAAGCCAAGGCTGAAGAAGCTCCGGCTACCGAAGCCCCCGCCGAGAACTGATCTTTACCAACTTCAAAGTAGAAAGAGACATCAATGGCGAATTTCACCGCTGCTGACGTCAAGGCTCTGCGTGAGCAGACCGGCGCAGGCATGATGGACGTGAAGAAGGCTCTGACCGAGGCTGATGGCGATGCTGAAAAGGCTCTCGAAATCATCCGCCTGAAGGGTCTGAAGTCGCTCTCCAAGCGCGAAGATCGTCAGGCATCCGCCGGCCTTCTGGTCGCTCAGGTTGACGATGGTGTTGGCGTCCTCGTCGAGGTCAACTCCGAAACCGACTTCGTTGCAAAGAACCAGAAGTTCATTGACTTCGCAAACGAGGTTCTCGCAGCAGCCGTTGCTTCGGGCGCATCCAATCTTGAGTCTCTCCTCGCATCCCCCATGGGTGACGAGACCGTTCAGGACAAGCTCAATTCCATGGCAGCAGTTATCGGCGAAAAGCTCGAAATCCGTCGCGTTGTGCGCGTCGAGGGCGAGAACGTTGACCTGTACCTGCACCAGACCAGCCCCGACCTCCCCCCGCAGGTTGGCGTCTTCGTCGTCACCGACGCAGCTGGCGCTTCAGTTGCTCACGACATCGCAATGCACATTGCCGCTTACATGCCGGCATACCTTGATCGCGATGCCGTTCCTGCTGACGTCCTCGAGAAGGAGCGCGAGACTCTCACGAAGATCACGCTCGAAGAAGGCAAGCCCGAGCACATCGTCGGCAAGATCGTCGAAGGTCGCATGGAAGCCTACTTCAAGGACAACTGCCTCGTGGACCAGGCGTTCGCTCGCGATCCCTCTAAGTCGGTCGGCAAGGTTCTTGCCGAGGCCGGCGCAAAGGTGACCGAGTTCGTTCGCGTTCACGTCGGAGCCTGATAACGCATGAATGGCCCCGCCCAAATGGGCGGGGCCATTCGGCTATCCTGTGTACTAATGCTTCTTACCGCGTGAACAGGAGAAACGCGCATGCCTCATACTCGTAGGGTCCTTCTTAAACTGTCTGGTGAAGCTTTCGGCGGTGGCGCCGTTGGTCTTGACCCCACTGTCGTTCGCG
Source organism: Schaalia turicensis (assembly GCF_019380255.1). NCBI lineage: Bacteria > Bacillati > Actinomycetota > Actinomycetes > Actinomycetales > Actinomycetaceae > Schaalia > Schaalia turicensis. The sequence goes on along the minus strand of NZ_CP048928.1, from coordinate 1,056,983 downwards.
ATATTGCTCGGCAGATTGCTATTGCTGTCCGTCGAGGCATTGAAGTCGCAGTCGTCGTTGGTGGCGGTAACTTCTTCCGCGGTGCACAGCTAGCTAAAGCAGGAATGGATCGTTCCCGCGCCGACTACATGGGCATGCTCGGTACCGTGATGAACGCCCTTGCGCTTCAAGACTTCATCGAACAAGCCGGTGTTCCTGCGCGTGTTCAATCCGCAATTACGATGACCCAGGTTGGTGAACCCTACATTCCGTTGCGCGCTATTCGCCATATGGAAAAGGGGCGCGTTGTTATCTTCGGTGCGGGTGCCGGTATGCCGTTCTTCTCGACGGACACGGTTTCAGCTCAGCGTGCTCTTGAAACCCACTGCGACGAGCTTCTTGTTGCTAAGAACGGCGTGGATGGTGTGTACGATGACGATCCGCGCCTGAACCCGGACGCGAAGCGTCTTGAATTCCTGACGTACTCGGATGCCCTTTCTCAGGAACTCAAGGTCATGGATGCAACAGCTTTGGCACTTTGCCGTGATAATGGTTTACAGACACGAGTTTTCGGAATGTCTGAAGCAGGCAATGTGACTGCTGCCCTGATGGGTGAGACAATCGGTACTCTTGTGACTGCGCAAGACTGATCAACATAGGAGTCACGAATGATTGACGACATCCTCCTTGAAACCGAGGAAAAGATGGACCGTGCGGTTGAATCCGCACGCCACGAATTTGGCAATATCCGCACCGGTCGCGCAAACGCCGCGATGTTCGAGCAGATTCTTGTCGACTACTACGGTGCACCCACGCCGATGCAACAGCTCGCTTCTTTCCAGATTCCTGAAGCTCGTACCGTGTTGATCTCCCCGTTCGATCGCACTGCCACGAATGAGATCTTGAAGGCCCTGCGTGAATCTGATCTGGGTGTGAACCCGACCGATGATGGCAACGTTGTCCGCGTTGTTCTTCCTGCCTTGACTGAAGAACGTCGTAAGGAATACGTGAAGCTGGCAAAGACCAAGGCCGAAGATGCTCGCGTCGCAGTTCGTAACGTTCGTCGTAAGGCAAAGGAACAGCTCGATAAGCTGAAGAAAGACGGCGAAGCCGGCGAAGACGAGGTCGATCGTGCAGAAAAAAGCCTCGAATCGCTGACGAAGAAGCAGGTCGAACAGGTTGACAAGCTTCTTGCATCCAAGGAAGCTGAGCTCCTGACGCTGTGAGCGCCTCTGATCATTCTTCCCCTTCGTTGGTTGCGAAGTTTTTCTCTCCGCAACCAACGAAGGTGAAGGAACCACTGGCAGCCACCGGGAAGGCAGGACGTAATCTTCCAGCAGCAGTATCTACTGCCGTTGTTTTGATTCTTTTCGTCGGTATCTGCTTGTTTTATGTACCGCCACTTTTGACACTGTTCATTGTGCTGGCGTCGCTGGCGGGTTTATATGAGTTAGGTGGCGCATTCGCCCACCTAGAAACAAAGCTGACGATGGCTCCGCTGTATGCGGGAGCTATCGGCATGGTCACGTGCGCATGGTCTCTTGGCGCAGAAGCGCTCCTCTTTGCCCTGTACGCAACCATTTTCGCTGTTGTTGCGTGGCGAATCTTGGATCCGAACCCCAAGGGGCGGATTAACGACGTCATTGCATCGGTCTTTGTCGCGCTGTATGTTCCTTTCCTTGCCTCGTTCGTTGTGCTGATGATGCGCCAGTTCGGTAACCCATGGGTGGTTCTCACCTACGTTGGCTTAGTCGTCGCATCCGATACCGGTGGCTGGGTCGCAGGCGTTCTATTCGGCAAACATCCGATGGCGCCTCGTCTATCACCCAAGAAGTCCTGGGAAGGCTTCATCGGCTCGACAATTGCTTCTGTCGCACTTGGTGGACTTGCTTTCTGGGCACTTGGTGGCCACTGGGCATTCGGCCTCCTTGCCGGCGTTGTTGCGTGTGTTGTCGGCACGCTCGGTGATCTCACTGAATCGTTAATCAAGCGTGAAACCGGTCTGAAGGATATGTCGCAAATTCTGCCGGGGCATGGCGGTGTCCTTGACCGCGTTGATGCTTTGCTGATGGTTGCACCGCTTATGTTTATGATCTTCACCTGGACGCTGTAAGGAATCCTATGAGCCTCGAATTCGAAAAACAGCGTCGGCGTGAAGTGCGTCCGACTGACCAGCCCCCAGAAGGAGCAACGTCAGCCGATGCGAAGCCGGTGATTTCTTTCGCGCCAGCTAAACCTGGCAAGGCACCTGCTCACCTCGCTGACGTGGATGCAAAAGGACGTAAGCAGGTCCTGAAGGATCTGGGTCTTCCCGGTTTCCGTGCTGACCAGCTTTCTCGACATTATTTTGATCACTTCGAAGCCGATCCGGCGAAGATGAGTGATATTCCCGCATCGATGCACGATGCAATTCGTGAAGGTCTGTTGCCTGAACTGGTTCGCCAAGTCGTCGCGCAACACGCGGATGGCGGGATGACGATTAAGCACCTTTGGGAGCTTTTCGATGGGGCGCGCGTTGAATCCGTGCTGATGCGTTACCCGCAGCGCACGACCTTGTGTATTTCTTCGCAGGCAGGATGTGGCATGGCGTGTCCGTTCTGCGCGACCGGCCAGATGGGGCTGACTCGTAACCTGTCGACGGGCGAAATTGTCGATCAGGTGCGCCAAGCGCAGATTGCGTGTCGGGATGGCGAGCTTCCCGGCGGGCCGACGCACCTCTCTAACGTTGTGTTTATGGGTATGGGCGAACCGCTTGCTAACTACCGCACGGTCGTGAATACTCTGCGCCGCCTGATTGATCCCAGCCCAGAAGGCTTTGGACTTTCAGCTCGAAACGTCACTGTGTCGACGGTGGGTTTGGTTCCCGCGATCGACAAGCTGGCGAAAGAAGGCATGCCTGTGACGTTGGCAGTTTCGTTGCATGCTCCCGATGATGACCTTCGCGACGAGTTGATTCCGATTAACTCGCGCTGGAAGGTGGGGGAGTTGCTTGATGCTGCTCGCCGATACTTTGTTGCGACGGGTCGTCGCGTGTCGATTGAGTACGCGCTGATCAAGGATATGAACGATCAGGAATACCGTGCCCAATTGCTTGCTGATGAGCTCAATAAGCGCGGTCACGGGTGGGCTCATGTGAACCCAATTCCGTTGAATCCGACTCCCGGCACAATCTGGACTGCGTCTACTCGGCGTGCTCAGGACACATTTGTCGCTACTCTGCGCAACAATGGGATTTCAACGACGATTCGCGATACTCGCGGTTCTGACATTGATGGTGCGTGCGGTCAGCTCGCAACAGCGGTGAAGGAAGCGAATGCGAAGCGTCGGTCTATCAATTCAGATTCCACTTCAATTCAGGAGACTCGATGAGTGACTCTTTCCCACGAGTGAGCTTCTGGCGTCACGGCTATGCGACTGAGCGTGTGGACGCTTTCTTTGCGGACGCGCGCCAGGCGTATGAAGGTGGCTTGCCGGCAGAGCAGTTCTCTGCACAGCAGGTTCGCCAGGCGACGTTCCCATTGAAGCGTCGTGGCTACGCGATTGATGCTGTTGATTCCGCGATGAGCCGTCTTGAAGCGGCCTTTGTTCAGCGCGATCGTGCGGATCATATTGCTGTTAACGGCGAGGCCGCATGGTTCGAGAAGGTTGCCGAGCGCGCAACGACGCTGTACGACCGCCTGATGCGTCCTCGGGGCGAGCGTTTCTCACACCCGGAATCCGGTCGTGGATATGACGCGGCTCAGGTTGATGATCTGCTGGATCGTTTGGCCGCCTATTTTGACGAGGGCACTGAGATGAGCGTCGATGACGTTCGTCTTGCTGTTTTCCAGCCTGCTCGTGGCAAGAAGGGCTACACGGAAGGAACGGTTGACGCCTATCTTGGGCGCGCCGTAGAGATTCTTCTGGCTGTTTCCTGATTGGGAGGGCGAATCGTGACTTCTTCGCGTCAGCCGATTGTCCTGCTGGGGTCGACCGGTTCGATTGGTACTCAAGCGTTGGATATCGTTCGCGCGAATCCGTTGCGTTTCGATATCCGAGGTCTTGCTGCTGGCGGCGGCAATATTGAGCGTCTTGCGCGCCAGGTGGTTGAGTTCGATGTTCCTGTCGTCAGTGTGGATCGCCGTGTTGGTGGCGAGCTACGCGACGCGATTCATACCATTGATTCGTCTGCGCACCCGCAGATTATCGAAGGGCCGGACGGGGCAACTCAGGTGGCTTCACTTGTTCCTGACGGAGTTGTCCTGAACGGTATCACCGGGGGAGTGGGTCTGCTTCCCACGCTGGCTGCTTTGAAGTCCGGTGCGACGCTAGCTTTGGCGAATAAGGAATCGTTGGTTGTGGGTGGCCATGTGGTGCGTAGCGCCTGTGTGCGTCCGGGTCAGATTGTGCCTGTCGACTCCGAGCATTCGGCTATCGCTCAGGCGTTGGCCAGTGGAGTTCACGAGGCCGGCCTCACTTCACCAGTGGTCACCGGCCACACTGAGGTGGCCGATCTTGTTCTGACGGCATCAGGTGGCCCGTTTAGGGGTAAGAAGCGCGCTGAACTTGCTGATATCACTCCGGAAGCTGCTCTTGCTCACCCGACGTGGAACATGGGTCCGGTTGTCACGATCAATTCCTCGACGCTGGTCAACAAGGGGCTGGAGCTGATTGAGGCTCACCTGCTGTTTGATGTGGCTCCCGAGCACATTGTGACGACTGTTCACCCGCAGTCGATCGTGCACTCAATGGTGACGTGGATTGACGGTGCAACAACGCTTCAGGCTTCGCCACCCGACATGCGTCTGCCCATCGCCCTGGGCTTGACATGGCCCGAGCGCCTGCACGACGTGGAAAAGCCTCTGACGTGGGCCGATGCGCAGAGTTGGACCTTTGAACCGGTCGATAGCGATACCTTCCCTGCCATCAATCTTGCGCGTCATGCGGTGGCCTCGTCACCGACGCATGCAGCGGTGTACAACGCTGCGAATGAAGTGTTCGTCGATGCGTTTTTAGCCAAGAAACTACCGTGGCTGGGCATTGTCGATTCTTTGACAAAGGTTGTTGAGTCTCACGATGGTATTGCAGACCCGACGTTGGATGACATTCTTGGGGTCGAAGAATGGGCGCGCGCGCAGGCGAATGCGCTGGTGAGTAGATCTTCATGAGCTACCTGGCGGGGATCTTTGCCGTTGTCGTCGGCTTTATCATCACCGTTGGTCTTCACGAGCTTGGCCACCTTGTTCCGGCGAAGAAATTCGGCGCGGTCGTCAGTGAGTATGCGATCGGTTTTGGTCCGAAGATTGTGTCGCGTGAAGTCAAAGGCACGTTGGTTGTTTTTCGCGCGATTCCGCTGGGTGGTTACGTGCGTATCCTCGGCATGTTCGCCCCTGCCAAGCCGGGTCGTCGCACGCTGAATTCGAAGGGACAGCGGGATCTTGCTGAAGAAGCGCGCCACCAGAGTGCCCAAGAAATGCCCGAAGGGTGTGCACACCGTGCATTCTGGTGTCTGACGTGGTGGAAGAAAGCAATTGTTATGGCGGCTGGACCCGCGATGAATTTCTTGCTTGCGTTCCTTTTCCTCGTTATTGCGATGGTCGGCATTGGTTTCCGCACTGCCTCGTTAACGCTTGCGGATGTGTCTGCGACAATTCAGACGAATGCGGGTACCGTTGCGTCTCCGGCGTACGAGGCCGGTCTGACCGGGGGCGACACTCTCATCGCGCTTGATGGCCGGAACTTGAATGACTGGTCTGCCTTTAGAGACTCCATTGCCTCGTCCAATGGACAGCCTCTTCAGGTGACCTTTGAACGCGATGGCGACCTTCATGAGGCCTCGTTATATCCGCGCAAGACGGAGGACGGCACGTACGTGGTGGGCGTGACTGCCGGATATGAATATACGGCGGCCTCGATGTGGGATGCGGCCAAGGAATATCGCTACATGTTCACGGGAACGGTGGGTGCAATTACGAAGATTCCACAGTCCCTGTGGAACGTTACGATGTCGATGGTGACGGGAAGTGAACGCGATTCGTCAGGCTTGATTTCGATTGTTGGAGTGTCACGAATTGCTGGTGAGGTGACCAGCGATTCTGCGGGCAGTGGCGTCGCGGATGTGCGTTCTCAGATTGCGTTCCTTTTGAGTCTGATGGCCTCGCTGAATATGGCGTTGGCGGTTTTCAATCTGATTCCTCTGCCGCCTCTCGATGGTGGGCACATCATTGGTGCGCTCTACGAAGGCGTGCGCGGAGGAGTGGCGCGCATGGGAGGAAAACAGAATCCTGGCCCGGTCGATACCGCCCGATTATTACCGCTGACCTGGGTTGTGGGAGCATTATTGGCGGTGATGAGCATCGTGCTTGTTATCGCTGACATTGTTGATCCGCTTTCATTGCGTTGAACTGGAGTTGAAATGGCCAAGGCTGTTTTTACGAACGACTATTCCGCGACTGCTCACCCGCAGATTCTTGCCGATTTGACGGCGTTTGGAATGCAGAAGTTCCCCGGTTATGGAATGGATGCGATCTGCGATGAAGCTGAAAAGCTGATCCTCGACCAGTGCGGTATTCCCGGTGGAGCAGTCCGTTTCATGGCCGGTGGAACCCTGATTAACGATCTTGCGATCGACCTGTTTTTGCGCCCGTGGCAGTCAGTGATCGCCACCGCTGACGGTCATATTGCTACCCACGAAGCCGGTGCGATTGAAAATTCTGGGCACCGTGTTCATACGATTCCTTCGCATGATGGCCTGATGGACCCAAATGAGCTCGAAGCGACTCTTCTTGAATGGCGCGACGGCGGTGTGCGTGAGCATGTGACTGCGCCGGGCCTGGTTTATATTTCCCAGCCCACGGAGCTTGGAACGTTGTATTCGCTCGAACGACTGACTGCGATTTCTGAGATCTGTCATTCCTTCGGCGTTGGCCTTTACGTTGATGGCGCGCGTTTGGGATATGCGATGGGGTCGTCAGCAAATGACGTGACCTTCGCTGACCTGGCAACGCTGACCGATGCGTTCTCCATTGGTGGCGCCAAGTGCGGAATGATGATGGGTGAAGCCCTGGTCCTGCCCGACGCGTCAAAGGCTGACTACTCACTGCGTGCGATGATGAAGATCCACGGCGGACTGGCGTCGAAGGGCTGGATCCTGGGCTCGCAGTTCCGCACGATGTTCGCCGACGGTCTGTACCTTCGCATTACGCGCGAGGCTACCCAGCGCGCTCAGCGGATCGAACAGGCATTCAAAGACGCCGGTTTTGAGATGCTGGTGGATTCTCCGACGAACCTGCTCTTCCCGATTCTCCCGCTTGAAATGGCTGAGGACGCGCGCGAGCGTTTTGCTATCGAAAAATGGGCGCCGGTCGCCGACACGGTGGCGGTTCGTTTCGTCATTTCGTGGTCCACCACAGATGAAGACGAAGCTGCCCTCCTTCAGTGGATTGCGACCTCGTCTGCGTGTTAACCTCCAGTAGCTCCTTAGCTGCTTGAGGACTCACATCACCCCAGTCAGTTCCGAGTTACCTTGTACCAACACCGATAACGGATGCCCGGTGTGAAGTGAAAGCGCGGGTTTCCATGTTTCTCCCTTGAATTCGCGTCCATTGAGTGAAATGCAGAGACTAAATGGTGACAGTGACATATCTTCATTAACCTTTCCCACACCTTTGCGCTAAGAAGAAACAGCCGAAGTGGGAGATAATGAGCGCGTGAGTGAAATATCTTTAGGCATCCCCGCAGTAAAGACGTCTCCGTTCCCGCGTAAGAAGACGCGGTCGATCATGGTTGGAGATGTTCGCGTTGGTGGTGGCGCCCCCGTTTCTGTCCAGTCGATGACCACAACGAAAACCCACGACATCGGTGCAACTTTGCAGCAGATTGCAGAGCTCACCGCAGCAGGGTGCGACATCGTTCGTGTCGCATGCCCGACGGATAAGGACGCTGAGGCGCTTGCGATCATCGCACAGCAATCGCGTATCCCCGTTATCGCGGATATTCACTTCAACCCGAAGTACGTGTTTGCAGCCATTGATGCGGGCTGTGGAGCTGTCCGCGTGAACCCCGGTAACATCCGCAAGTTCGACGACCAGGTGAAAGAAATCTGTAAGGCGGCATCCGACGCCGGTGTTTCTTTGCGCATTGGCGTGAATGCTGGTTCGCTGGATCCTCGTCTGCTGAAGAAGTACGGCAAGGCGACTCCCGAGGCCCTCGTTGAATCGGCAGTCTGGGAAGCGTCACTGTTCGAAGAAAATGACTTCCACGACTTCAAGATCTCCGTGAAGCACCATGATGTTCTCACCATGGTTGAGGCATACCGCCAGCTGTCGGAAAAGGGCGACTGGCCACTGCACCTCGGTGTGACCGAAGCCGGTCCCGCATTCCAAGGCACCATCAAGTCGGTGTCCGCATTCTCGGTTCTTCTTTCAGAAGGCATTGGTGACACGATCCGCGTGTCCTTGTCTGCGCCTCCGGTCGAGGAAGTCAAGGTTGGCACCAAGCTTCTTGAATACATGGGGCTTCGTGATCGCACTCTTGAAATCGTTTCATGCCCGTCGTGTGGCCGCGCGCAAGTTGACGTGTGGACCTTGGCAGAAAACGTCACCGAAGGTCTCAAGGAATTGACCGTTCCGTTGCGTGTTGCCGTCATGGGGTGCGTCGTTAACGGACCTGGTGAAGCTCGCGAAGCCGACCTTGGTGTCGCGTCGGGCAACGGCAAGGGCCAGATCTTCATTCGCGGTGAAGTTGTTGACACCGTTCCCGAAGATCAGATCGTTGAAACTCTGATTGCTCGCGCACACGCGCTAGCTGAAGAAATGGGTCTGACTGAGGGGGATGGTCAAGTCGAAGTTATTCCCGTCGGTCGCTAAGAAAAGGACTTGAAAGAATGAAAAAATCACGTGCCTTCGGTCTGGGACTGCTTGCAACCGGCGCCTCACTGTACGCCACCGGTTTCCCGAAACGTCTGGGTCTGACCGCTTCAGAAGCCTTGATTTCACTTCCCGGTGATCTTCTTGTGCCCCGCGCTGACGTTCAGGTTGATCGAGCAGTTCGAATTAACGCTCCGGCTTCTACTGTCTGGTCGATCATCGAAGCTGCTCTTGAAGACGAATCCTTGCTAAAGGCTAAAGAGGAAGAATCGTGCATCATCCTGAATGCTCCCAAGCCTGGAACCGAGGGTGAAGAAATCGATCAGATGGGAACGTGCGTTCTTGCCCTGCTCGACTTGGGTAATGGTCGCACGATGCTCCATATGCGCGAACGTCACACCAGCGACGGAACCAACCTTGACAAGGCAAAGCTCTACGGATTGCTTTCCCTTGAAACCTACGGGGCGATGATGATGCTTCGCGACATCCGTAAGGCAGCTGAGTCCATCTAACGTTCTGAATCAGACGCGTGGCGCGTTCGACGGTTACACTAGAGAAACCGTCGTGGCTCGCCAAAATCGTTTGTGCTAGACGGGCTGGTCCAAAGGAGGACATATGGCGCCGTGGGCTGGCGTAGCAATGCTCGTAGTAACTGGCCTTACCATCATTGTTGGCTGGTGCTGGGTATGGGCTGGTCTCACTCGTCGTACACGCGTCGTTGCCATGGAACGATTGTTCCCGTATAGCCCCACTCCAGTTATTCCTCAGATCCAAGCGATCATTTGGCCGGCTGTGCCCGTTGTTGGGTGCCTGTGGATCGCAGTCGGTGCCTACAGTGCTCAGACCATCATCGGCCACGAGACACTGTTCGAACGCACTATTGTCATCTTCCTTTTTGCATTGGTTCCCTTGATCGCTGTCTGGATTATGTGTGGACAGAGCCTGCCAACATGGATGTACCCCGGCTGGCGAGCAGAGCACTATTACCGAACACACCCTAAAGTCGCCGAAAAAGAACTCAATGCTCGTACGGCTAGGCGCTTCGTGGGCGTGAGAGCCTGAACGTCAATGTGTGAGAAAAGAGGAGCTCGGCCTCGTCGATGACCTCAAGGTGCACACCACTGACGTGGTGCACTAATCTTGAAGGCGTGCTGAGAACTCTATCGTCATACTTTGTGCGCACTTTGCGCGAAGACCCAGCTGACGCTGAGGTCGATTCCCACAAGCTCCTTGTTCGTGCCGGCTACATCCGACGCACTGCCCCCGGTATCTACACGTGGTTGCCTCTTGGCCTGCGCGTTCTGCGCAAGGTCGAAGGCATCGTCCGTGAAGAAATGGATCGCATGGGCGCTCAGGAAGTTCACTTCCCGGGTCTGATCCCGGCAGAGCCCTACAAGGCAACGAACCGTTGGGAAGAATACGGTCCGACGCTGTTCAAGCTGAACGACCGCAAGGCGGGGGATTACCTGCTGGCTCCCACCCATGAGGAAATGTTCACCCTACTGGTGAAAGACATGTATTCCTCATACAAGGATCTGCCGACCACCCTGTACCAGATTCAGACGAAATATCGCGACGAAGCTCGCCCGCGTGCAGGCCTGATTCGAGGTCGCGAATTCGTCATGAAGGATGCCTACTCCTTCGACCTTACCGACGAGGGCCTGGACGCTTCCTACAATGCGCAGCGCGAGACCTACCAGCGGATCTTCAACCGCCTTGGTCTTGAATTCGTCATCGTGTCCGCAATGTCGGGCGCCATGGGTGGCTCGCGTTCGGAAGAATTCCTGCACCCCAGCCCGATCGGCGAAGACACCTTCGTTCGTTCACCCGGTGGTTATGCAGCAAACGCTGAGGCAGTGACGACGTCGGCACCGGCTCCGGTCGATGCGTCCAACGTGGGTCCGGCTCGCGTTGTTCCGACCCCGGATTGTGCGACCATTGAGTCCCTCGTTGATCTGCTGAACGCACAATACCCGCGTGAAGACGGTCGTGCATGGACCTCAGCTGACACGTTGAAGAATGTTGTCGTCGTTCTGACCCAGCCTGACGGCTCGCGTGAACTGCTCGTCGTTGGCTTGCCCGGTGACCGTGAGGTCGACATGAAGCGCCTCGAAGCAGCTGTCGCACCCGCCGAAGTTGAAATGGCAACCGACAAGGACTTCGAGGATCACCCCGAACTGGTCCGTGGCTACATTGGCCCGCAGGTGATCGGACCGAACTCGCCGGCACGTACAACCGACGAGGATGGAAACCCGACCGGTTCCATCCGCTACCTTGTGGATCCTCGCGTCGTTGAGGGCACCACCTGGGTGACCGGCGCAAACCAGGATCGTCACCATGTGATCGACCTGGTTATGGGACGCGATTTCGCAGTCGACGGCACCATCGAGGCCGCCGAGGTTCGCGAAGGCGATCAGGCTCCCGACGGTTCAGGTTCGCTTCACCTCGAACGAGGCATCGAAATTGGCCACATTTTCCAGCTTGGTCGCAAGTATGCGGAGGCTCTGGGCCTGACTGTTCTCGACGAGAACGGCAAGTCCCAGGTTGTCACCATGGGCTCGTACGGCATCGGCGTTTCCCGCGTGCTCGCAGCGCTCGCTGAGTCGAACCACGATGATAAGGGTTTGGCATGGCCGGCTCAGATCGCACCGTTCGACGTGCACGTTCTGGCAACCGGTAAGGGCGATGAGCTCTTCGACACTGCCAAGGGCCTCGCTGAAGAACTCGAAGCCACCGGCATGGACGTCCTCTACGATGATCGTCGCAAGGTCTCGGCTGGCGTCAAGTTCGCTGACGCCGAGCTCATCGGTATTCCACTGGCTCTGGTTGTTGGCCGTGGCCTGAAGGATGGTCTGGTCGAGGTTCGTCAGCGCGCCACCGGTGAAAAGACCGAAATGCCACTCGCGCAGGCCGTTGAAGCTCTGAAGGCTGCTCACGCTGAGATTCTTGGAGGCAAATGATGGCAATCCGCGATATTCGCATCATCGGCGATCCGATTCTGCGCACCCAGTGCGATCCGATCACGGATATTGATGCTTCGGTGAAGCTGCTGGTCGAGGATCTGCTTGAAGGTGTTGACATGGAAGGCCGCGCAGGTCTTGCCGCCAACCAGATCGGTGTCGGTCTTCGTGCGTTCTCGTGGAACATTGACGGCGAAATCGGCTACGTCCTCAACCCGAAGATTGTGGAACTGTCGGCTGACGAATTCCAAGACGGTGATGAAGGGTGCCTGTCAGTTCCTGATCTCTGGTATCCGACCGAACGCGCGTGGTATGCGCGCGTCGAAGGCATCAACCTGGACGGTAAGACGATTGTTGTTGAAGGTGAAGAGCTGATGGCTCGTTGCCTGCAGCACGAGTGCGATCACTTGGATGGCATGATCTACATTGATCGCCTGGATCGTAAGACTCGTAAGAAGGCTTTGAGGGACATTCGTAACTCACACTTCTGATCGAGTCGTTGCAACGCCGTCGCACCCTCTTGCTATATGGTGCGACGGCGTTTACAGTTAAATTACACCGTTGTGAGATGTGGCAGTGCTAGTTGAGGGCGTAGGGGAAGACGATCCTCAAAGACTATGGAGGTCACATTGAGAGGGACATACACCCGCGGTGTACTTTTCGTGCATTCAACACCGCCCGCGCTGTGCCCACATATCGAATGGGCAGTCGGTACGGCTCTCGGTCAAGATGTGCGTCTTCAGTGGACCGCGCAAGACGCTGCTCCCGGCATGGTGCGTTGCGAGTTCTCGTGGGTCGGACCGGTCGACTCGGGTGCGCGCCTCGCCTCAGCTCTGCGTGGCTGGGAACACCTGCGCTACGAGGTCACCGAAGAAGCCACGGCTTCCACGGACGGTGGTCGCTGGGCTCATACTCCATCACTCGGCATCTTCCACTCGCAGATGGACACTGTCGGAAACGTCGTCGTTCCTGAAGACCGTATTCGTGCCGCCATTGAGAGCGCCACGAATTACGAGGAATTGCGCGAAGGCCTTGATCTTGCCCTCGGACAAGCGTGGGACGATGAGCTGGAATCCTTCCGTCACGCCGGTGCCGGCGCACCGGTTCGCTATCTGAATTCCAAGGTCGGCTAACCGGTGGGTTCGATCGCTGACCTGCTCGGGTACACGCTCAACGCTGAAGGGGAGAAGTCCGATATCTCCCCTGAAACAGGCGGTGCGATCAATGAAGCGGGGGAGGCCTCGTCCCCTAAAACTGAGCACGCGCGTGAGGTGACGATGGATGCCATCTTGGAATTTGTCGACCTTGCCCCCGAAGATGCGCGCGGTGACCTGACGCTGAAAAAGGATCTGGATATCGATACGTTAGTCAGGTACGCGATCGTTGCACGCATTGAACACGAGTTGAAGCTATCGATTCGAGATACTGAGGTTGATGCGTGGGAGACATTGGACGATGTGCTTTCCGGTGTTGCGGGACATGTGTAGGTGAAACCGCGTTCGAGGACCGTCTTTTTCATCTTCTTTGACTTCGGTCAAGAAAAGGTGATGAGACGGTTTTTCTTTTGTGTAGTTTCGGCAAGTCGTGGACTTTCGTCCTAGATTTACGTCACCATAGATAGCGCAATACAGTAGTGAAGCTGAGCATGCTCACAAGCATCGCTCAGTACACGTAACCACAGACGAAGGAGTCGCAGGTGAGGGCAACGAAGCGTATCGAGGAAGACCTCTTGGGCGCACGAGAAGTTCCGCTCGAGGTTTACTGGGGTATTCACACGCTCCGCGCAATCGAGAACTATCAGATCTCCGGTTCGACAATCGCTGAGGAACCTGAATTTGTCCGTGGCATGGTTGCCGTCAAGAAAGCGTCAGCAATGGCGAACCGGAAGCTGGGGACACTGAGCGACACAATCGCCGATGCGATTATTTGGGCGTGCGACGAAATCCTGGAAGATGGGCGCTGTTTGGATCAGTTCCCGATCGACGTGTTCCAAGGTGGTGCGGGCACCAGCGTCAATATGAATACAAACGAAGTTGTCGCTAACCTTGCGCTGGAACACCTAGGGTACGCGAAGGGACGCTACGCGTACGTCAACCCGAATGATCACGTCAACAAGTCTCAGTCGACAAACGACGCCTATCCCACCGGCTTCCGCTTGGGCTTGTACAAGAAGGTCGACGATCTGGTGGATGAACTTGAGCGTTTGATCGAATCTTTCGCATCGAAGGGCTTGCAGTTCCGCGATGTCATCAAGATGGGGCGCACTCAGCTACAGGATGCCGTCCCTATGAGCCTAGGCAAAGAGTTTGAAGCATTCAGTGTGCTCTTGGGTGAAGAGATCCCGCGTCTGCGTAACAACTCGGCGCTACTGCTGGAAGTTAACCTTGGTGCGACCGCTATTGGCACTGGCCTGAATACTCCTGACGGATATCAGGACACCGTCGTTCACTGCCTGCGTGAGGTCACGGGACTGCCGATCAGGGGAGCGGACGACCTGTTGGAAGCAACCTCCGATACTGGCGCCTACGTGTCGATGCACGCCTCCATTAAACGTCTTGCGGTTAAACTATCGAAGATCTGCAATGACCTGCGACTTCTGTCGTCTGGACCTCGTGCGGGCTTGGGTGAAATTCGCTTGCCTGAACGCGCTGCCGGATCGTCGATTATGCCGGCGAAGGTGAACCCGGTGATCCCGGAGGTCGTGAACCAGGTGTGCTTCAAGGTGATGGGCAACGATGTGGCGCTGACCTTCGCGGCTGAAGCTGGCCAGTTGCAACTGAACGTCATGGAGCCGGTAATCGGCCAAACTCTGTTTGAGTCCATCAACCTGCTGACGAACGCGATACGGACCCTGCGTGAGCTCTGCGTCATCGGCATCGAGGCAAACGAGGATGTCTGTCGTAACAATGTCCTGAACTCGATCGGTATTGTCACCTACCTTAACGAGGTGATCGGGCACGCGAACGGTGACGCGGTTGGTCGCGAGTGTGCGCGTAGTGGTCGCAACGTTCGCGAGGTTGTTCTTGAAATGGGACTTCTGGACGAGGCTGCGCTGGATGAACTGCTCAGCGTTGAAAACCTGTTGCGCCCGAAGTACCGCGACATGAGATACTACTCGGGTGGCGACCCGTCGGTCGTGGAATTGGAGGACGAAGAGTAATCGTTCATATGCGTCGCACGCTCGGCGCATAAAAAACTGCTGGGACACTCGGGTGAGCATCCCAGCAGTTTTCGTTTGTCTTATTGACGAGGCCTGACGCGGCGACTGAGCGCCGCGTCAGGGTAGTAGTTCGTCTTAGTGTGCCTGGTCTGCAACAGAATCGATTCCGCAGTTGAACAGGTCGTAGCGCGTAATTGCCTGAGCAACGACGCTACGATCGATCTTGCCCTGATCGGCGAGAGTCTGAAGGGTGCGAACGACCAGCGACTCAGCGTCGATGTGGAAGAAGCGACGTGCTGCACGGCGGGTGTCGGAAATACCGAAGCCGTCGGCACCGAGCACACGGTACTCGCCGGGCACCCACTGGCGGATCAGATCCTGGGTCAGCGTGTCGAAGTCGGAGGTTGCGATGAATGGGCCTTCGCAACCGGCCAGTTTCTGCGTGAGGTACGCGGTGCGCGGTGCTTCCTCCGGGTGGAGGAAGTTGTGCTCGTCGGCATCCAGGCCGTCGCGTCGCAGTTCGTTCCACGAGGTAACTGACCACACGGCTGCATCAACGCCCCAGTCTTCAGCAAGCATGCGCTTGGCGTCGCGTGCCCACGGCACACCCACGCCGGAAGCGAGTAGCTGGACCTTGTGACCCTGGCCTGAGTGATCCTCGACCTTGTAGATACCCTTCTTGATACCTTCAACGTCAACGTTCTGAGGCTCTGCAGGCTGGTGAATCGGCTCGTTGTAGACGGTGATGTAGTACATGACGTTCGGGTCACGACCATCGTTCTCACCGTACATGCGTGCCAGGCCGTCCTCCATGATGTAACGGAGTTCGTAGGCGTATGCCGGGTCGTAGGAGACGAACGCGCGGTTGGTGGAAGCCAGAACCTGTGAGTTGCCATCCATGTGCTGCAGGCCTTCGCCGGCGAGCGTGGTACGACCAGCGGTTGCACCGATGACGAAGCCCTTCGCCATCTGGTCGCCGGCAGCCCAGAACTGGTCGCCGGTGCGCTGGAAACCGAACATCGAGTAGAAGATGTAAACGGGAACCATCGGCAGGTTGTGGGTCGCGTATGCGGTGCCAACAGCCTGGAAGGCAGCGGCGGAGCCGGCCTCGGTGATGCCTGTGTGGAGAACCTGACCCTGCTCGGATTCCTTGTAGGAGAGCATCATGTCAGCGTCAACGGCCGTGTAATTCTGGCCGTGCGTGTTGAAGATCTTTGCGGACGGGAAGATCGCGTCGAGGCCGAAGGTACGAGCTTCGTCAGGAATGATCGGGACGAAGTAACGGCCAACCTGCTTGTCCTTGAAGAGGTCCTTGAACAGGCGAACGAGTGCCATGGTTGTTGCGACCTCGAGTGGGCCGGAGCCCTTCGACAGACCCTCGAACGGCTTGGTCGGCAACGGTGGTAGCTTCGGCTGACGGTCGTCACGACGCTCGGGAACCCAACCGCCAAGCTTCTCGCGACGCTCCTTCATGTAGAGGAGTGCCGGATCGTCCTCAGACGGCTTGTAGTACGGAGGCATGTAGGGATCGCGTTCGAGCTCTGCGTCCGTGATCGGAATCTGTAGACGATCTCGTAGCTGCTTCGCATCTTCCAGCGTCAGCTTCTTCATCTGGTGGGTTGAGTTACGACCTGCGAAGTGCGAACCCAGAGCGTAGCCCTTAATGGTATGCGCCAGAATGACGGTCGGTTGGCCGGTGTGCTCCATCGCTGCCTTGTAAGCGGCGTAGACCTTGCGGTAGTCGTGGCCACCGCGCTGCAGTGCCCAGATCTGGTCGTCGGTCCAGTTCTGAACCATGGCCTTGGTGCGCGGGTCGCGACCGAAGAAGTGCTCGCGAACGTATGCGCCGTCGTTGGCCTTGAAGGTCTGGTAGTCGCCGTCGAGCGTGTCGTTCATGATGTGGACAAGAGCGTCGTCCTTGTCGGAGGCGAGTAGCTGATCCCAGCCGCGGCCCCAGATGACCTTGATGACGTTCCAGCCGGCGCCCTTGAAGAAGGCTTCCAGTTCCTGGATGATCTTGCCGTTACCGCGGACCGGGCCGTCGAGGCGCTGCAGGTTGCAGTTGACGACGAAGGTCAGGTTGTCGAGGCCCTGCTGGGCGGCAAGCTGGAGCATGCCACGCGATTCAGGCTCGTCCATTTCACCGTCACCGATGAATGCCCAGGTGTGCTGTTGCGACGTGTCCTTGATGCCACGCAGGTGCAGGTAGCGGTCGAACCATGCCTGATAGATGGCTTCTGCCGGGCCGAGGCCCAGGGAGACGGTGGGGTACTCCCAGAAGTCGGGGAGCTGGCGCGGGTGCGGATACGAGGGCAGACCGTGTTCGGTCGATGCCTGCTGACGGAAGCCGTCCATTTCTTCTTCGGAAAGACGACCTTCGACGAACGCACGTGCGTAGGGGCCCGGAGAGGCATGGCCTTGGAAGAAGACGTGGTCGCCACCGCCCGGGTGATCCTTACCGCGGAAGAAGTGGTTTAAACCAACTTCGTACAGGGTGGCAACGGATGCGTAGGACGAGATGTGTCCGCCGACCTTGACGCCGGGGCGCTGTGCGCGCGTCACCTGGACGGCTGCGTTCCAGCGGATCCAACGGCGGTACTGGCGCTCCATGGCCTCGTCACCGGGGAAGTAGGGCTCTTCGTGCACCGGGATGGTGTTGACGTAAGGAGTCGTGTATTCCTGCGGAACATGGACGCCCTGGTGGCGTGCCTGATCCAGCATGTGAAGCAGGATGTAGCGGGCACGCGGACCACCCTTTTCGTCGATCAATCCGGACAGCGACTCAATCCATTCGGCGGTCTCTGCCGGATCGTTGTCCGGAACCTGGCTAATCAGGCCGTTAACAACGGGATGGTTTTCGCTCAAGTGACTCACGAATCCCCTCTGGTATTGCTTAGCTTTTACGGTGGTGCACGGCTTCGTGACCTTGTTCCTATTGTCCACTGTTCGGGCTCTTCATGCGACCCCTACAGGGACTTCTGACCCATGAGTAATGCCTCATTATTGCACGCTGTGCCATCGGGAAGATGTGCTCGACCTTTCCGCTGGTCTTCACGGCGTGGACAAATGGAGTTTCAGCAGTGATGTGCAATACGATAAAAGGGTGTTAGATACTTCAGCGCTCCGTGCGCTCACGCCGAAGGGTGGTTGTTCATCATGGCGGTGAGCCTCGGTTTCACACCGGGACAGATTGTTCAAGAATTTTACGTCGACGATGATGCTGACCAGCAGATTCGCGTCTCCATTGAATCCGAGACGGGCGAACAGCTCGTCGACGAGGACTACGGAGATGTCGTTGACGGTGCCATCGTGTGGTGGCGTGCAGATGATGCTGAAGAAGATGACCTTGCCGACCTTCTGGTTGATGCTCTGTCGAACCTTGATGACGGTGGTTTGATCTGGGTCTTCATCCCGAAGCCGGGTCGTGCTGGAACCGTTCCTGTTGCTGATGTTGAAGAAGCTGCGAAGGTTGCGGGATTGCATTCCACGTCCGCTGCCTCGGTTGGTAATGACTGGGCGGGTATTCGTTTGACGGCTCGTCCTCGGGGTCGTTGATTTAGTCTCAAAGAGCCACTGGGATTCGCGCGAGAAACGCAAGTCCAGTATGCTTTCGACTGTTCCCGCGCGTGTGCGGGTAACGGGCCTGTAGCTCAGTTGGTCAGAGCGCTGCGTTTACACCGCAGATGTCGTCGGTTCGAATCCGGCCGGGCCCACTTTTGGTACCCACGTGTTTTTCCTTTGCGTTTTGTCGCCGAGAGTCCCGCGCAAACCTCGTGAATAACCCCTCAAGGTCAGCGCTTGTAGATCACCCAGTTCAGGATCAGTGCACTGAAAACTCCCAGTATCAGCGCGAAGACTCAAATGTATTTCTATGCGTTGAGGTCGTGCTGGACGGGGAATGAGACGTTCATCTCGAATAAACCGGTGATGACAGCGCCGATTGTCGCCAGGAGGCGTCGTTTGGCTTTGTAAGGGCAATGCGCAGTGATTTATTGCGGTGGCACGGCATCTTAGGGGATAATTTGGGAAGCAAATACAAGAGTCTGGGCTTGAATCCAAAAGTCTTTGCTGATGGTAATTCTCGCAAGAAAGTGCATTGGAGAAATATGAGGGGTCACTCTGTTCTGTTACGTGGAAAGATTGAGCGTGGCCTATCTAAACTGTTGGCTTTAACTTTGGGAACTCTCTTAATGCTGACTATTGCAGGTTCGGTGGTCCTCCCTCGTGCCTATGCGGCAGATGCTTTAGAAGAGCAACAGGTTCAGCAAGTGCTCAACCAGGTCCTGGGCGATTTGCAAACAGTTGATTTTCGTGATGAAGCCATCAGGGCGAAACTTGCAAAGACCAACTTCACGGGAGCCGAGAAACTCAACAAAAAAGTTGAGATTTGGAAGGATAATAAAGATAAGTATCCTTCCCTTAACGAAGTCCCGGATGATGTAGTACTCAAGGCGCTACAAGAAGAGTACTTGCTCGCTTCCGATATGGAAGGCGCATTCAACCAAATCAAAGCAGACTTACCAACAGTCCTTCCCCTCATGCTAAAAGCAGATTCTGCCGTGGCAGATGGGAAGAACAAAGACGCAGCCTACTATGTAAACGCAATTAGAAGCGATACTGCTGGATTTCTGGTTGGTCTTGCCTATCTGCAACGTAACTACGGATTTAACCTCAAAGAAGGTGTTACGGTTGCCCGGCAAATGATGACGGAAAATAATGCTTTCGGGAAGGAATATGCTCCCCTCGACGTCGTCAAAACTATTGGGCAGCAGAATGCTAACCAGCGCAAAATGCTCTCTACGCCTCAACTGTTTAAAGATGTTTTAGGCGGGAAAATAGCTGACCAGACTGATTTGGGATCGTTCCTCAATGAGCAGGTAGCCAAGACAGGTCAGAATCCTGCCGATTGGTTTTGGAAGACTTCTAAAGCTGTCATTTTCGAAAAACAGTCTCAGGCAAACCCAACTGCTTCATATAGGGTATTCGATAAGCTCAAAGGTGAACCGAGCGGTCAGGCTGAGCTACTTGCCCTGTTGAACGTGTCAGAGAACTCCATGTATGTGGTGTCGACGGCGGAATCCATCATGTACGGTCTGACAGATACCTATGTGAATAGAACGCTCAAAGATACCGATCGAGATGCTTATATTGCCGAGCTAGAGGAGTTTGAAAACAAGGTCGAGTATGCCGCTGACCGCCACGCCGACTATTTGGATTTTTGGTATCGCATAGCAAAAGAGGATAAACGCGCACAACTGGTAGGTAACCGTCGCGTATGGGATAACCAGCAGATTAAGAACCCAAATGAGATTTCTGCTCAAAAGCGTTGGTCGCCTAAACAGGGTGAAGGAGTTGCCAGCGGAGTTAAAGAGTTTATGACACCGTTGGGCTACTATTTTACTTTCACGCAGGCAGATGGAGTGGCCGACATTAATAGCGGACAAATCCACTACTGGTTGGCCAATGGTCTAGATGATCGCGGGCTGACCACCTACGCTCACGAACACACCCACCAAATGGCGAATCAAGTTCATTTTGCGGGATATGGTCAGCGTTCTGGCGCGAGTGCCGAACTGATTACTCGAGGCGTGTTCGAGCCGTGGCATAAGAACGACGATACGGATAAAGGGGCGAACTTCGACCTCAACCAGATTTTTGACCGCACTGGGCAAGACACTTATGGGAATGAGAATCCGGATCGTTTCCAGACAGCCGAGGATTTGAAAACCTATTACGGCAACCAGATGGATTTAATCTATACCTTGGATTATTTGGAAGCCGACGTAGCTTTGTCTAAAGACGATGCCACAAAAGTAAAGTTGTTTAATAAAGCTACTTTGTCTGGCAAAGATGAAAAGTTTGACAATATCACTGTCGATGAGGCGAAGAATCTTAAAACAATCAATGACCTGGTAGATACGAACGCGGTTGCCTATCGACTCATGGTTGATGGGCAGAAAGTAACCGGTACCGCTAAATATAACGGCTACTATGCGATCCCGCTGTTTACTCCTATCTATGGAGCACCCCATAATCCGACCGGTATGAGCGGGGATATACACACTAAGCGCTTGAGCTGGGAGATGCTTGCGGCATACGGCTACTACGAGGGTATGGTTCCTTACCTGTCTAATCAGTTAAAACCAGGCAATGTTGCGCAAAATACTCAGTTTAGCGACGACGTGATTATTTCTCAGGTGAGTGGCGGTACTTATCCCACTATGGCGGCTTTCAAAAAAGCCCAGTACGCTGACCGGATTGCAAAGAAAGATAACTTAAAACCAATCACTATTGATTGGGAGGGGAAGCCCCAGCAGATTACTACCTATGCTCAGCTTAAAGAGCTGATGAATGCTGCTGTGGAAGACGACCTGAAGAATAATCGTCTGCTAAATTCGGGTTGGTACAGCACGTTGCCCACGAATACGAAGGTGGAACAGTTAAAGAGTGCAGTTTTCTTAGCGTATAAAGCAAACACTAATCAGTTTGCTACCAACATTTATAAGGACGCCCCGAAGACTTACACGGTTAGCTACCGCTTTAACGATTTCGACGCCCTCCCCAGGGAGGTGCAAAAGCTCCTACCAGCCTCGCAAACTGATATTGCTGCTGGTAGCACGGTGACCTTGGTTGAACCGGGGAAGAAGCAGGTGGTTACCGATAAGGGGATTTATGACTTCAAGGGTTGGGAGCCTGCGACAATCACGAACATAGCTAAAGACGAAACTGTTATTGGCATGTGGACTTTTGTTGCCTATGTGACCCCGGAAGCCCCTACCAGCGCAGATGACGATTTCACACATGAAGGAAATCTGTATATCGGTAGCTACACGGTACCTGAGGTAGAGGGCGTTGAATACGTGGTTGACGGGACAGTGGTTACTGGAACGGTAAATGTTGGCCCCAATCAGGCTGATGTGAACGCTCCGGTTAAGGTTACCGTCACTGCCAGGGCGAAGGACGGTTATAGCCTTAAACCCTCCGCTACTTCCTCGTGGGACTTTACGTTTACCCGCGTGAGTGACAAGGATCGGTACGCCCCGTTTGCTGACCCGATTTCTCTGACAGTGGGAGATATGCTTCCGCTACCTAAAGATGTGGTGAAGTTCCCGGATACTCCCGGTCAGGTGCCTGCCGATTTAGATAAGGTAAAGTTCGAATGGAAGGCGCCGACACCTAGCACGGATACAGTCGGTGCGATTGAGGGAACCATCACGGTTACTTATGAAGACGGCAGCAGCGAAGACATTGTCGTGGGTATTAGCGTTAATGCTAAACCCCTGATTAAGGTAGAGATTCCGCAGATCCCTCAGGTGAACGACCCTTGTAATAAATGGGTGGCTAACGGGAAAGCAGAGCCAAATGCCACATGGATTAAGCCTGACGATACCGATCAGATTGCTTGGGAAATCAACCAAGCAAAAGAGCTGATTGCGAAAACTAAAGACGGCTTTGTTTTCGAAAACAACACGAGCGCCCACAACTTTGGGGTAGCGAAGGATTCGGGCGATTTCTGCTGGGAAGATTTGGGCCCAGCTGAGACTGTTTCTGATAAAGATGTTTATACTCCGCAAGCCGATCCGATCACGGTGAAAAAAGGTGAGAACCTGCCGGAGCTGAGTACGGTCATTACATTTGAAGGGAAGGCTCCAGCTGATTTAACTAAGGTCACCTTTGGGTGGAAAGGTGATGCCCCCAGTACCGACGAAGCAGGAGAGCTTTCGGCAGTGGCGACCGTTACGTATGAAGACGGCAGCAGTGAAGAAATCACCCTGAAAGTGATAGTAAAGGCTGACGAGCAACCAGGTACCGAACCTAGTGAACCCGGCACACAGCCAGGTGAAGAGACACCCGGAACTACGCCTAATCCAGGTACAGGAGAACCTGGCAGTAACCCTTCGCAGCAGAGCAATTCCTCGTCAAACTCGACTCAGAGCGCTCCAAAAACCGCAGGCAAGACACCGGTATTAGCGAATACTGGTTCTTCTGTGGGCCCGGCCGCGTTAGTAGCTCTCGTTTTCCTCAGCACTACTGGCGTATTGCTGCTTAGACGCAGGCGTCAAGCTGAGCGCATCCAGTAACGAGGTTTGAACCCGGTCTACCTTGCGTGCAAACCCCGTCACCGTCGCGATCGAGCGGTGACGGGGTTTGCTGATCCCCAAGAAATACGCCCAATCGGGCTATAGGGCTTTTGAGGGTGCGGATTGTTTTTAGAGTGTTTTGTGTTGTTAGGGATTGGTGCTAGAAGAGGGTTTTCCCGCCGAGACTGAGTTTAAACTTGGAGTGGCCTGAGAATTAGGTTCAGTTGGTTTATGTGTTGACCGTGTTTTCTTGTTTCTATTGTTCCGCGTGCTTTCGGGGGTTGAAGTAGCCCTGGACACTTCAAACTTCTCTCAACGTTTGGCCACGTTATCAATACTGTTAAGCCCACTGCCGTTACAAGCCCGACAACGCCACCTTAAAGTCAACGCGCAGGAGCGGACCGGTTCCGTCCGCTCCTGCGCGAATTGGCGTGAATTACTTAGTTCGCCGCTGGTCGGCTCATCATGTAAAGCACCATTTTTGCTTTGGTTAGTGCTTTAACCGCATGTGGTAGGCGCGTAGGAAAATGCACCATTCCGCCGGGACGCAACGTCACCGTTTTACCGTCTCCGCTGATTTCGATTTCGCCTTCAAGGGCTTGAACAATCACCGGCATCGCGGCGGTGTGCTCGGATAGTTCTTCTCCCTCGTCGAACGAGAACAACACCACGTTCACCCCCTCAGCGCGCATGAGCGTTGTAGAAGTGGTTGAGTTCGCACAATACTCAACGTGCTGCGCAAGGTTTTCAATAAACCCCAGCGCGCCTGCTGATGATGGTTTGAGTTCAGTCATAATCAAATCTCCTTTTCTTCCAGGCTAGCGGTGGGTTTGCGCGCGACGATAGCGATGCCGGTTAAACTGTCGCGGTATTCGTTGAACGTTGCGCGCATATCCAATATGCGGCGACGCAAATCCTTGTCACGCGCAACGTTACGCATAATTCGCGCAACTCCGACTATGCCTTCATCGGCTAGATTACGACGTGGGGACAGTAAAGCCATCGGCTCATATCCCACCCATTCGATACAAAAACCCGACTGTTCTAACAATCCGCACCATTCAGCGCGAGTAAGAGGGCGAGCATTAACCCTAATCGTGCGGGCTAGGCGCTGTCGCAACTGGTCCGCAAACGCCGCGTCTATGCTGTCAGGGGTGAGTCCAAGTTCGTGGATCGCATAGCAACCGCCTGGTTGAAGCAGTCGGAACGCTTCGGCGATGATCTCTCGCTTGCCTTTATCGCCTTGCATGGTCAGCATCGCTTCACCAACCACAACCTGAGCTGATTCGGACTCAAGGCCGGTGTCTTGCGCATTTGCATTGACAACTGTGCCCCTTGGCCCCACCATTGCCTGCACTCGTGCGACGGCATCTGGATCTTGATCCACGCCCGTGTAGGAGGCGATTCCTCGCTCAAGCATGAGCGTGGCCGTACGTCCCAATCCCGGAGCGAATTCCAGCACTTTCTTGCCAGATAGATCGGCCGCATCCAACATTCGATTCGTTAGTTTCAATCCGCCCGGGCGTAAAACTCGCTTGCCTGCCCGGGCAAGCACCCAATGGCCTGCCGCAACACGAGTTGACCGGTCACTTTGCGGAAGGCGGGGTTCATTCTTATCTGTGTCCATGATGCCAACAGTACTAGAACGAATTAGGTAAGCCCAACCTAAGGGTGCATTGTGTTGTTAGAGAGGATTGCGCAGACTTTGAATGAGTTTCGCGCACTTTAAACCAACTTCTTGGTGCCGAAGTCTCCAGCAAAGACAAAATAGACGGCAGCCTGACAGGGGCGTCGGCTGCGGCCATCTCACGGACGAGCGGGAACACTATTTTGTGGGCGTGATATGCGCCTGCGACAGATATGGCGCAACCCGCCGGAGCACCTCGTTCTCCATATGTACGTCCGCGGCAATCCGTAAGCTAGCTATTAATAACGTAGATGGGGTGTTGAGCTTCGCGCTGTGCGGGGGAACAGCTTCATTGAGCCAAGGCTCCAATTATGTTGCTGGAAAGGTTTAGCAGGCGGCAATCTCTTCCCGCAGCTGATTCTTGAGCGTTGGGGTGGCCCACGAAATATCCACCGCATTCAGGCAGAGCTGCTTGAGGAAGTCCTCGTCTGCGTCCAACTCATCGGCAACTAGCTGCAGATTCTCGCCGATGTAGCCGCCGAAGTATGCAGGGTCGTCGGAATTGATGCAGATCTTCATTCCCTTGTCAGATAACTGCTTGATCAGCTGAGTCTTGGAGCCGTCCGAAACCCAGGTGTTGGAAATCGGGCAGCTGGTCAGGCCGATCTTGTTGTCCACCAGATACTGCACATAGTCGGGGTTCTCGATGACGTTAGTGCCGTGGTCGATGCGGTCAACCTTGATCTCCTCGATCAGCTGGCGGATGTGCTCGATCGAGTTCTTAATGTCGACGTCGGCGTGCATAGTCAACAGGAAGCCCTCCTCGCGAGCGCGAGCGAAGACCTCGGCGAACTTCTCGGGCGCATTGTCAGTTTCGTCGGAGTCCAGCCCGACGCCGATGATCCAGTGCTTGTAATCCAGGGCCTGGGTCAGCGTGGCCATCGCATACTCGGCCTGGAAGTCGCGCAGGAAGCACATGATCAGAGCCGACTTGATGCCCAACTTCTTCTCGGCCTCGACCTGGGCGCGGTGCAGACCATGGATGACGGTGTGGAACGAGACGCCACGGCAGGTGTGCGCCTGGGGGTCGAAGAATATTTCCACGTAGCGCACGTTCTGCTCGGCTGCCTTGCTCAGGTATGCCATGGCTAGGTCGTAAAAATCCTCGGCGGTCAGCAGCACGTTCATGCCGTCGTAGTACGCAGCCAGGAAGGACGCCAGATCGTCGAAATCGTATGATTCGCGAACCTGGTCGGGGGTTTCCTCGGCGAGCTTGATGCCATTGCGCTCGGCGAGCTTGAACTTCAGCTCCGGCTCGAGCGTGCCCTCGATGTGTAGGTGCAGCTCAACCTTGGGCAGTTTCTGAACGAAGGGTGAAATCTTCACTTTGAGTCCTAGTTGCTGGAAATTACAGGATCGGTGACGACGAACTTGACGCAGTCGATCAGGCCCAGATCGGTGATCGCCCACTCCGGGATTGCGGTGATCGACAGGAACAACAGCTGGCCGAACGGCGACGGCAGATCGCTGCCCAACTCCTCGCGGGCGATGCGATCCATCTCCTGTTCGGCAGCGGCCATCTCCTCAGCTGGAATGTCAGCTACGATGCCGGCTACCGGCAGTGGCAACCTGCCGATGACCTCGCCATCGGCAACAGCCACCTGGCCACCTCCAAGCCTAGTCACCTCGTTGATGGCGAGGGCCATGTCTGCCGCATTGGTTCCGGCCACCACGACGTTGTTGTCATCTGGCGAGTTGGAGGTCGCGATCGCACCCTTCTTGATACCGAAACCGTTGATGAAGGCAACCGGCAGGTTGTCGGTCTTGCCGTAGCGCTCGGCGACGGCAACCATGATTGCGTCCTTTTCGGTGCAGGGCTGAACCACGCCGTCGACGATGTCCAGCTCGATCTCCACGCCGGGACGGC
The DNA here is from genome assembly GCF_019380255.1 of Schaalia turicensis. Classification (NCBI taxonomy): domain Bacteria; kingdom Bacillati; phylum Actinomycetota; class Actinomycetes; order Actinomycetales; family Actinomycetaceae; genus Schaalia; species Schaalia turicensis. The sequence continues at coordinate 1,030,403 of NZ_CP048928.1, read as the reverse complement.
GGAAGGCCACGTCCTTGCTGAGCACTATCGCCTGAACGACTGCTTTGGAGCCCTCGGCCTCGACCTTGATGCGGCTTGCGTCCACTTCCTTCAGCTTGAAGGTGTCGGTCACAACCGAGGTGCGCTCGGGCGCCACCGGAGCTACGACCGACTTGCCGTTCTCGGCGACGATGCGGCCAGCGGTCATCACGCGTGCGGGTCGGAAGTCATTCAGGTCGTCCACGAACAGGATGTCGGCGAAGCGGCCGGGCGCGATCGAGCCGATCTTGTGATCGAGCTTGTACATGCGAGCGGTGTTGATCGAGCCCATCTGAATTGCCTGCATCGGGGTCACGCCGCACTCGATGGCCAGGCGAACCACGTAGTCGAGATGGCCACGGCCAAGCACATCGCTCGAGGTTATGTCATCGGTGCAGAAACCGACACGGTCGCTCGGGGCGCCCATCTCGGTGACCAGCTTGATGTTCTCGCGCAGCATCGGGGCCGCGGTCGACTCCCTGATGATGATGTCGATGCCGTTGCGCATCTTCTCCAGCTCTTCCTCAGGCGAGTAAGACTCGTGGCATAGGACGACCCCGGAAGAGGCGTATCCAGCCACTCTGCGGGCGTCCACCAGAGGCGCGCAGCCGAAGGCGTGCAGTCGGTTCTTCTCCGCCATGTCCATCGCGGCCAGAACGTCCTCGTCGCCGTCCTCAACCATCTCCTGAACCGTCTCCCAGAGGCCGACGCACTCGGGCAGCTCCTGGGCTATCTTGTGGTCTTCGGCCTTGAACGCATAACCGACGTTGGACTCGGGGATGGTGTAGGGCGCCTTAGCCGGTGCTCCCCACCAGACGTGTACCGACGAGTCGGCGGCCTCCGCCAGGAACTCCTTGACGCCGTCAATGCCTGCGGCGACCAACACCTGATCGAGTCCGGAGATGACCGAGGTGGTGCCATAACGTGCGACCATGTCGGCGAGCATCGTCACAGAGAGCTTCGAGCACTCGATGTGCAAGTGGCCGTCGATCAAACCCGGGGTCAGGTAGCGGCCCTCGGCGTCGATGGTTTCGGTATTGGGGCCCTTCTGCACAGACACATCGCCGACGGCAGCCACACGGCCGTCCGCGATGGCCACGTCTGCTGGATAGATCTCGCCAGTTAGGACATTAACCAGCTTGCCGTTTTCGATGATTTTGTCAGCATGTGCCCTGCCGTAGGCCACATCCATTACGTGCCGGTTAGGCATTTTTACTCCTTAGCTTTACGGGCGCGCGGTCACGCGATCCCTAAGTTCTTCTTTTTATTGGTGATTGTGAGTGCTATGAACAGGACGCCGCTGACCACTATCCCGGCGGGAATCGCCAAGTCAGGGGCATATTCCGGGTGTTGCGGCGAGATCGCAGCTGCAATCGGGCCGATGAAATATCCGGTGTTGGCAAATAGCGCGGAACCGATCATTCCGGCAATCAGCGAGACGAATCCGGGCAGCTTCACGCCACCGACGCCCCAGTAGACCCCGCCCTTGTCGTTCATCAAGCCAGCCAGATCGTAATTGCCGCATCTCATGACCCAATCGACGAGGTAGATCGTGATCCAAGGTGCTAGCCAGACGCTCAGCGAACCGACGAAGGCGCTCAGCAGCGCGTAGAACGACGACTGGGCGACCGCGAAGATAGTGATCAAGATGCAAATGATCGAGTCAGTGACGACAACCACCGGGCGCTTTGCCGGGATGCCGGCGGTCTGCAGGTTAAGTGACGACGAATAAAGGTTGGTGCCGTTTTGTACCATCAGGCCGAAGCCCACTAGAAGTAGAAACGGCACAGAGAACCCCGCAGGCAAGATCGCGGGAACGGCTAGCGGGTCGGAGAGGTCAACGTCGGGGCCGACTGCGACCGTAGCCATGGCGGCGCCTAGGCTCTGCAGCAAGAGGTACGGCACGAAACCGCCCAGCGCGGCCCAGGTGCCAACCGATAACGGGCTGGTTTCTTCGGGCAAATATCGTGAGAAGTTCGAGCCGGAGCATGCCCAACTCAGGCCGCCGGAGACCACTACTAGACTGATCGCGCTGATCATCGCGTTGATGTCGGCGCCTACCTCGCCCGTCGCGATGTTTACCTTGGGCAGGATCAGTACTGCCAGGATTACGAACGCGCAGGCGAAAATGATCGTGGCGAATTTCTGCGCTGTCATCAGGAAGTTGTAGCCGATCAGCGGCAGCAGCATTTGGATAAGGCCGAGCACCACGATGCCCGCGACCTGCGTAACGCCCGAGATATCGACGCCGAAAATGCCTAGTAGCGCGGCAATCGCGTAATAAACGAGCACCAGACCGGCAGCTTCGAAGCCGAGCAACATCAGCCACGAGAACAGGCCATTTGCTCGTCCGCCTCGAGGACCCAGGCTAGAGCGGCTGATCGTCATGTTGGTCGTGCCGGTCTTGGGGCCCTGCAACGAGGCCAGCGCCAACAGCGGGTAGGCGATTAGGTTGCCGACGACGATCGCCGCGATAGCCTGCCAGAAACTGAGGCCGAAAAGAATCACCAGCAGCGCGCCGTAAGAGACGGTGAAGATGTTCGTGGTTGTGCCGGCCCAGAGGAAGAATAAGTCGATAGCTTTTCCGTGCCGACGATTTTGCGGCACGAGATCAATGCCCTGTTGATCGATACCTGAAGAGGTTTCAAGAGCCTCTGGATCTGACAAATTGTCTCCTTAGTTTTCAAGGTGCCCAGCCGAACTGGGTTAGGATCCGATCTCGAGTTTATAGAACCGCCTAGGCCGATTCAACTTGCTGTAAAGCGATTTCTGGTTTAACGCCGTCCCTAAAGAAATAGAGTGGATTGCAAAGCGAAAGATAGTTGCCGAAGCTGGATGCAGAATGCCTATCCGCGGCAACAATAGTTGAACAGGGAGCAGAGAATGATTGGCGCGATTATTGGTGACATTGTGGGCTCAGACTATGAGTTCCAGCCCGTTGATACCTACGACTTTGAGCTTTTTCCTCAAGCAGCGGACTTCACTGATGACTCCTTGATGACCATCGCGGTTGCCATGGCCATCAAGGACTACCAGGCACTCGATGAGCGAAGCAGATCGGAGCAGAACCTGCACGACCTCCTCGTATCGCACATGCAAACGATGGGGCGCAGGTTTCCAGACCCGAAAGGCGCATACGGCGGCAGTTTTGGGATGTGGCTAGGCGAAGAGAATCCAGAGCCTTACAACTCGTGGGGCAACGGTAGTGCGATGCGGGTGTGTGCAGCGGCAGAACTTGCCACCAGCCTTGAAGAGGCTTTGTATTTAGCGAAGGCCAGTGCGGAAGTCACACACAATCATCCCGAAGGGATTAAAGGCGCGCAGGCTGTAGCTGCCGCGATCTACCTAGCGCAAACAGGTAAAACACAGCAGGAGATAGCAGGCTACATTCGCGAAAACTTCTACGACCTCGACTTCACCATCGAACAAATCAAACCCACCTACGGATTTTACGAATCCTGCCAGGAAACCGTGCCGCAGGCGATCCAGGCGTTCCTCGAATCGGAAAGCTTTGAGCAGGCAATCCGAAACACCATCTGGCTGGGTGGTGACGCCGACACCATGGGGGCCATCACCGGTTCGATCGCCTGGGCGTATTACAAGCACAACGGGGGAGTAGACCCCCAAATGCGATTGATGTCCGATACCGCCCTCGAATACCTTCCCCAAGACCTTCGCGGGTATGTGATTGCCTACGAGGCTGGTCTAGCCGAGCTCTAGGCGAGCCTGCTTCCATTACGCGCCGTCACGGTACTGCCGAGCCTTGCGCTGTACGGGGAGTAGAGCAAAGATTATGCGCAACGTTCCTTAAATGAGTTTGGCCGGTCACTTCACTTGAAGTGGCCGGCCAAACTATTACGGGCTATGCGCTCCCCGGTTTATTGGGCGACGCATGTGGTGTGTTATTCCCGGTTGCGCCTTACGAGCACTACGCCGCCACCAAGCAGGGCAAGTGCGAGGACAATAGCCGAGCCAATCTCAGCACCAGTGCGTGGCATCGGTTTGCGTGGCTTCTCCGTCGGCGGGTTCTTCACGTTAGTGATGGTGAAGCCATCCTTCGCATTGCCCGAAACCGTAGAGGTGAAGCCGTCAACGGGGAGCTCTTCAACGGCGTAAGTGATTCTTGCGCGCTTGCCGTCGCTGATCATGAACCGAGGCAGATCTGTGAACGTGTGCTTCCATTCGTTTTCAGCGTTTAGTTCGACAGGGTCACCAACCGGGTTGGTTTCCTCATTGATTGTTCTGGTCAGCTGGACCTTAACCGGTTTTGTTGAACCCGCGTCAAGATCGTTACCCTTATTGTCCTTCCACACCTTGGTCACATCCACCTGTGTGGGTTGAGGTACCTGGGTGTTCGTGACAGTGAAGCCCTTCTCTGTATCACCTTCTACCTTGATGGTAAATCCGCTCACGCCCAGCTCCTTGACGGAGTAGGAGATATTGAGTTCCTCGGTGTTCTCGGAATCCTCGTCCCCAGTGGTCTTCGTGGTTGGTAGTCCTTCGAAGATATGTGTCCAGTCATTCGTCTCATCTAGCACTACTGGATCACCCACGGGGCTCGTGTTAATGCCGTCGGTAGATTGCAGGAGCTGCACGTTTACAGGTGACATCGCTAGTGGGGCAGTGATCTTCAGGCCGTCCTGCGCGGTGCCCTCCAATTTAACTGTGTTGGCTCCGTCAACGCCCTGCTCTTCAACCGAGTACGTGACCTCTACCTGCTCACCTTTGACGGTCTTGGTCTTGGGCAGGTCCTTGAACGTATGCGTCCACTTGTTGTCAGCATTGAGCTCTGCCGGCTGGCCAATGTAGAACTTCTCACCGCCAACTGATCCCACCAGCTGCACCTTGACAGCAACCTTAGAAGCTTCGTCAACAAGGTCGTTGCCCTTAGAGTCCTTCCACGCCTTGGAAACCTTTACCTCGGTCTTTTCTGGGGTTCCAAACTCAAGTCCACCGTTTGAGCCAATACCGCCACCGCGCGGAGACTGGTTCTTCGTGATAATCAACCTTGCCCAGGAGTTCGCGTTATTCTTCGCGTTCTGGTCAGTAATGGTCTTGAGGCCCGCGTTGTGAAGCGAGGTCCGATAATCACTGGTTTCGTCGGATTCCCTCTCCTCACCATCGAACACCTGCTTCTTACCAGGATTCTCGGCATCGAAACGAGGCTGATTGAATCCGCCATCCTTATACAGGGTAGGTTCGCCGCCACCTAGCATGTGCGAATCGATAAGCATGCGTGCGGAAGTGGAGCCTCCATAGGCATCATGCGCAATGTCATCGCCCCAGTGATGATCGGTAGCAGTCGTTGGGGATTCGTTATCGAATACCGCTACGCCGTTCGTGACGTGTATCAGCATGCTCCCTGTGGGGCAGAGCCACACACCGCCGCCGACTGCAACCCAGCCTCCGTCGGTTGCGCTGTTCTTGGTGATGAGGGTGTCCTTGAAATGGGCGGTGTACGACTTGGTTGCAACGTAGATACCGCCACCCTGTTGGCTAGCAGTATTTCCCTCGATCGTACCTGCGTTAAGGTGTACACCGTTGGAAACCACGTTTACGCCGCCACCTGTGCGGGAAGCACTGTTGCCGATAATGCTACCGCCATTCATAGTGAAGCCGCCGGGGGAAAGTTTGGTCCAGGCTTCCGTATTCGGTTCGCGGTATTCAGCCTTGGTGCACGTGAAACCCTCCGCGGCAACTTCCTTCCCAGTGTTATCCACGCCCTTCACGAATAGATCCATAGCATTGACACCGCCACCATTGCTCGCATGGTTCTTTTCGATGGTGCCACCGTTCATCGTGACGTCGGCATTTCCGAAGATGTTTATGCCACCGCCACCAAAGCTTGCATCACCTTCTGAGATCTCACCGTCATTGAATTCGAACGTTGCTCGCGTTGACGTCGTGTCTTCATCACGCGCTGGGCAATCCCAGATCCAGGAGAACACATTAATATTCCCAATCCACCCCGTGTTTTGCGTGACTTTGCCACCGTTGATTGTTAGGTGGGCACCGTTAAAGACGCCAATTCCGCCTACTTCACCGTAAGCGCCCGCCGATGTATCTGTTTCGCCCTTGGAGATCTCGCCACCGTTCATCACCATCGTGGCGCCGGAATTCAATGCAACGTTACCTGCGCCACGCTGAACGCTTCCGGGGTTGTTTTTCAGGCGGTGATTATCGGTGATCGTTCCACCATTCATAATGAATTTAGATTCTTCGCCCTGCGCCGTGACAGCACCTTGATAGAAGCCACTCAGCTTCCGCGCACCAGTAACGGTGCCCGCGTTCATCACCAGTTCGCCCTCCACAAGAATCGTGGGTGAGAAGCTGGAGCCCGTCACAACATTGTCGTATTGTGCGCGCGAGTCGATAGTGATGCCCTCGCCTTTTCCGGTGCCATCAGAGAGGGTGAGTTTTGCGCCCTTTTCAACCTTCAGTAGGCTGCCGGTGAAATCACCGTCATCACGAATAATCTTGCTTTCTGATGACCACGGAGATATGTCTGCGTCCACTAGCTCAATGTCTGCGCCAGCGGGAATGACAATAGTCTTCGTCAGCAGAGTCTCGGTACCGTTACCAATTTCAATCCTGGTCGGAGTAGTTCCAGCCTGCGCAATGAGTTCTTCTAAGCGGTCCGGCTCACAGTACAGAACCCGACCCTCTTCATAGCACTTGAGGACCTGCCGGTCCGGGGATTCTGGCGCGGCCTCGGCAACCGGAGGAAGGCCGGTGCCCATCACCACTAGAAATACTGTTAGACATGCTGCCCACAAGGCGGGGAGAAAACTGTAACGCTTTGTGCTTTTCACTTTTCTTCTTTCTTTAGAGCGCAAGAAGAGCCTCGGAAAATGGCCGGAAAGCTTAGTAGGACTAAAGCCATACTGTCAGAGGAATCGCGAAGAAACAAGATACTACTTTGTGTAGACAAAATAATCACAACGCGAGCCAACACCTAGCGGGGATCGTCAGATACGATCCGGCATGTCGCCCGGCGTGAAAGTGGCCGGAAACACAAGAAATCTCGCTAAGCCAAATGATCGCGAAAAGACTTGGGAATTGAGTCCCATATGTGAAAGACTCGAAGTTACGTTGCGCGTAATCTGGCCCGTTGTTGAGCAGACCGGAGGTCGCTCGTATGAGAGGAGCAAATAATGAGAGGCCCTTGGGTGCGGTCATTCGGGATTTTGCTGGCCACAGTGCTGGCAACAGTCGGGTTGTCCGGGGGAGTAGCTCAAGCAGCCGGTATTAGTTCTTGGGACGACATTATTACGGCGGTAGAGGGTCTTGGTGACGGCGAGTCAACAGAACTGTCAATCGCATCAGAAATCACCGTAGAGGACGGTGCTCAGCCGCTGGTTGTGCCCGCGGGGAAACAAGTCACCTTCACGGGTAGTGGAAAGATCAGCGGAAATAGATCTCCGCTGTTCTCGGTAGAAGAGGGTGGAACACTCACCCTATCCGGTCCGACTTTCACCAATGCACAGTTTAGCGTTGCGGGCGATATGAACCTTGTAGGCGGCGCGATCCGCGACACTGCGGTAACCGGCCCGGTCGTTTTTGTTAATGGCGGAACCCTGACCATTGGTGGAGAAGCCGAGTTCTCGGGAAACAACGTTTCAGATGAGTCCGGCAAACTTCTCCCGGCGGGGGTTGAAAAGCTGAAGTACGCTCCTATCACGGCTTATAACGGCACCGTGCGAGTAAAAGGCGGAACGCTGAGCAATAACACGGGTCTGCTACGCGGTGGTGTTGTTGGTTTATGGTCGCGCGACGGCGGAACGCGTACTTTCGAGATGTCGGGCGGAACGTTAACTGGAAACGTTATTAGTCACCCCAGATTCCAAGGCTATGGCGGTGCAGTTTACGGTGAAGATGCCTCAGTGAAAATAACTGGAGGGGTTCTACAGCAGAACTCTACGGAGCGCGGTGGGGCTCTTGCCTTTATCAATAGCAACGTTGCTCTGTCAGGTGGCGTTGTTGTTCAAGGCAACAACAACGGGGAGTATAAAGGTGATGGCGGCGGCCTGTATCAAGTCGGAGGCAGGCTGAACATCAGCGACGCAACGTTTACAGAGAACGTATCCACACGCAGTGGTGGCGGTGTATACCAAGATGGTGGTTCGCTGATTATAGAAGGCGCGACGTTTACAAAGAACGCGGCCAATGGCAATAAGCAACCATTTGATGGCGGCGGGGCAATCCATACCGAAGGTGAAATTCAGGTCAAGATTAGTGGCGCAGATATTAGCTCTAATACCGCTGCCTTATCTGGTGGGGGTATATATTTTGGCGGAACCACAAAGGCCGAGATCCGCGCCGCAGAATTTAGTGGTAACACCTCGCAAGGCTTCTGGGGCGGCGGGGCGATGTACAACGACACCAAGGCCGAGGTGACGATTTATAACGGCCTTATACGCGGTAATAAAATCAAGGATGTTTTCGTGATAGGCGCTGGTAACCATCCTGCAAGCGCTCAAGGTGGTGGCGTGTGGAATTGCCCCACGGGTTCAACCGTTATGCACGTGACGCGCGGCGTAGCGATTTTTGATAACGAGGCTCCTAACGTCGTCAAGGGGACACTCGCCGGTGCCGGTGATGATTTCGCCAGCATCATCAAGCACGAATTCGATAAGCCAGTAGCGGGCCATGCGGTCGAGGTTACTGAGCGTATGCTCGGCGGAAGCCCCCGCGCTTGGTTCCAGGACGGTTCCATATACAATATTCACAGTAACTGGTCCGCTGAAAGCCAGGTCCCACGCTACTCAGCTGATGGGGACAACACTGCCATCAAACCAAACGAAACAGTTACTAACAACATTGCCTTCAAGTCGGTGCCAACTAAGGACGCTAAGGCGATTGCAGAGACTCTTGCGACTGTGAAGATCACCGATAACGTAGCCACCGGCACAGGAATGTCGGGTGGAGGTATCGCAAACAACGGTACTTTGACCTTCGGCGAACCTGAACCGTGGGAACTGAAGTTGGAAAAGAAGTGGGCTAATGATGATCCCAAGGATCGCCCCGAGAGCATTTCGGTGGACGTGAAGCTGGGGGACAAGGTACTTGAGACCATCAAGCTCACAAAGGAGAATGGTTGGAAGGCTGAGCTAGCCAACTATCCCGATCCAAGTACCCTTATTGGCGCCGCGACAGGCGAGAAGATCCCGCTGACCTTCGTCGAACATGACGTCGATGGCTACATGTCTCACGGCGCAGTAGTGACGGAAAACAAAGACACAAAGACGATCGAGGTCGAGATCGTTAACGAACCTCCCACGTCGATTGATGTTGAGAAGCGGTGGTCTGGTGATGTGGAGGCTGACCGTCCGGGTTCTGTGATTATCAACTTGTTGGCTGATGGTCAACAGACGGATAAGTCTGTGGAACTGACTGCCGAGAATGGCTGGAAGGGTACGTTTACCGACCTGCCGAAGTATGTGACGGTTAACGGTAAGAAGACCGAGATCGTTTACACGGTTGTTGAAGTAGAGGTTCCTGGCTACACCTCCTCCATTAGCGGTGGCGCGGCCGAGGGGTACGTGGTTACTAACACCAAGGACGCTCCGCCAGTTATCTCGGTACCTGTTGAGAAGCGGTGGTCTGGTGATGTGGAGGCTGATCGTCCGGGTTCTGTGACTATCAACTTGTTGGCTGATGGTCAGCAGACGGATAAGTCTTTGGAACTGACTGCTGAGAATGGCTGGAAGGGGACGTTTACCGACCTACCTAAGTATGTGACGGTTGATGGCGAAAAGACTGAGATCGTTTATACGGTGGTTGAGGTAGAGGTTCCTGGTTACACCCCCTCTATCAGTGGTAGTGCAGCCGAGGGATACGTGGTTACTAACACCAAGGACACCCCACCTCCGTTGGTTCGCACCGGTGCAGCAGTTCAAGGCCTGGCAGTAGTGGGCGTGGCCCTGCTCGCTGCGGGAATCTGGGCTGTATCCAAGCGTCGTCGCGCATAAGCAAGTGCGGGTGGCCCCCGCTAAACGGTGGGGGGCCACCCGGCTCACAGTAACTGGCTTCCTCATTATTCAGAGCTAGTCATGCACAACATTTCACCTTCCGGCTAATCCCCGGAAGGTGTTTTGTTATCGTTATCCGGTCACATTAACTTCGTTCGATTAGTGCCCCGTCAGAGGGAACCAGCGCGTACCAATAAGAACCAGCGCAGCGGAAAAGATGACTCGCGAAGCATCTGAAGATATTAGCTACAATCTATGCTCGTGTATACCGCTAAGAATCTTGACACTCGTGCCCGGCGAATCGTTGCTTGGGTTGCCATCCTAAACCTCATCGGCTTCATCATTGAACTGGTGATCGCCTCAATCATTGGCTCAGTCGCACTCTTTGCAGATGCCGCCGACTTCCTTGAAGACTTCCTCATTAACATGCTTGTGCTCACCGCCCTGGGCTGGTCGGTAGCAAGCAGGAGGAAAGCCAGTTACGGCCTGGCCGGCCTCATCCTCATTCCCGCAGTTGCGGCATTTGGCACCGCGATATGGAAAATGATCTCCGGGGAGGCGCCGGAGCCACTCACCTTGTCGGTAACCGCCATTATTGCAATGCTAATCAACCTCGCCAGCGCGCTACTACTACTGCAACTGCGTAAGCACGATACAGCGTTAGTGCGAGGTGCCTGGCTGGCCGCCCGCAATGATGTGCTCGCAAACCTTTTGATCCTTGCCGCTGGCGTTGTCATGGTGTTCTGGTTCAGCCCCTGGCCAGACATCGCGGTTGGTCTTGTTATCGGCTTCATCAACCTCTCGGCTGCGGCAGAAGTGTTTGAGCAAGCTCGTGCAGAAACTCCGGAGCTTGAACTCGATGACGACTGAGTGCAAATAGGAATGGCAAGGTGGGTAAAGCAAACCCCCGGAAGGGGAGCTAAGTGATCTCAGCTCCCCTTCCGGGGGTTCTGTGCAACTACTGCGCTGTAGGCAGGTTGCGTGTTGCTCGTTGGTTACATGAACTTGCGTGCGGTTAGCGCGCCACCTGCAAGGAGTAGCACGGCAGACAGGCCAACGAGGGAAGCGACCTCAGCACCAGTTTTAGCGAGCTTCTTCTTTGTCTCAGCCGGCTTACATGCTGGGTCCATCGCAGTATCGTGGCTGTCCCAGGTCCACTCGGTTACAGCGTCGTCAGCAAAGAAGTAACCAGCCAGAGCGGAGGCCTTAACTTCTACCTTCGAGTTGTACGGGTAGATGTACTTGCCGTCCTTGTTAGCCTTCAGCTCAACGCCATTCGAAGTAACAGTGTAAGCCACGCCCTCGGTCTCCTGGATCGTCACGTAAGGTTCGACGGTGCAAGAAGAAGGATCATCAGCAGAAGGATTAATCAGCTTCGGAGCAGCAGGAGTTGCCAACTGTTCAGCTGGATCGAGTGGGCACGGCTGAGAAGCGACGCTGAGCTCCCACTCCGTTTTACCCTCAACCACGAACTTGTCCTTGAAATCCGGTTTCAGTAGCGCCGCTACCGAGACAGTGGTGCCTTGCTGAACCTGCTCGTAGTCAAAGTACTTAGATTCAGGAATCTTGACCGTGCCAGCAACTCCGCACTTGTTGGAATCTGCAACGGTCGGAGCCTCGGGGGTAATCTTGCGGACAGCAGAGCTGAGATTAACTGTCCAACCATCGGACTCGTTTCCCTCAACGCTTTCAATACGGAAAAGCTTAGCCTGTTCTGGATCATCAATCGACGCTGTCAACTGGTACCACTTGTAACGACCCGTGTATCCAGAGAACATGTCCAGGCTATTACCAATGGAGGCGCGGGTAATAGGAGTATCTTCATTGGTAGCAGTGAGTTCGGCAGAAGGCCTATGAGAATCCCCATCGGCGAAAACATAGGTGTTTACCGCAGGTTTGCCGTTCTTAAGTTCAAGAGGGGCGGTTTCACCTTCGTAAGTCCGCTTTAGCCCGATGCTTACTTTCGGAGCCTTTCCCTCAGGTATTACCCCAAGGTAGGTTTCCCCATCCCACTCGCCTTCAACCAACTTAAACGTGAAATCGGTATTGACCTGCTGGTCCATAGCCAGTTGTTGCACGCCATTACTATATCCAGTTCCAAAAGAGAACTTGCTCGGCCCCCACCCCCACTTATCGTTGCGATATTGGAAGCAGTCCTGAACGCCGATCTTGTCAACACCCGCGTACTTGGGATTCTCGAGGTTCACGTCGAGTGGAATCTGCTGATCTGTGCCAACGGTGAGTGTGAGCTTTGGCCACTCGTAGTCAAGTACGTCACCGGTTTCTTCACCGTTTTTAAATTCGTAGACCGGACAGTATAGATGCATCTCGACTTTGGTGCCTTCAAGCGCCGGGTCGTACCGTTTTACTTTGTCACTCCAGGTAACCTTGAAGGTCTTGACATTGCTACCGTCGTCAACACTGGGTGCTGCTACAGCGGCAACAGCGCCTCCCAATGTCAGTGCTGCCGCGCCTGCGAAAGCAGTTGTGGCGCGTAACCACTTCTTCATTGTTCCTCCTGTATTCGATGGAAACATCGTGATCACCCTATCAAGAAAGGGGCGATTCATTCGAAGTTAAAGGGATAGAGGCGTATTCGGTGTCACCTCGTCGTTGTGTGACGAGGTCACTTCATCATCGATGATTTCCTGAACGGGATCCTCCCCGGCGACGAGCTTGCCGGACGAACCGGTGCCCAGACGTTCCAAAGCGAGGCGGCCAACCAGTTGCTGGTTTGTGGTCGTGCGTTGTGAACGTGCGCCCGACAGGAATGAGAAGAACCAATGAACCAAGGTACCGATCTGCGACTTGAAGCCGACGATGTACAGCAGGTGGAGGAAACACCAAGCCGCCCAGGCGATAAAGCCGGTCAGGCGCATTTTGCCGATCTTCACGACCGCCTTGAAGCGGGCGATCGTCGCCATTGAGCCCTTGTCGAAGTACGTGAAAGGCTCGGTTGTTTCCGGCTTGCCAGCAAGACGTGCTGCCACAATCTTTGCTGCATAGCGAGCAGACTGGATAGCTCCCTGAGCAACGCCGGGCACGCCCGGGAAGCTCATCATGTCACCGAGGACAAAAATTTCCGGGTGGCCGGGAACAGTGAGGTTCTTTTCAACAATGACGCGACCTGCGCGGTCAAGCTCCGCATCGGCCTTGTCACGAAGAACAGCGCCAAGCTCGGATGCCTGGACGCCGGCAGCCCACACCTTGCAGTTTGAACGAATCGTTTCGGTTGAGCCGTCCTTGAACTTCAGAGTGACGGTGTCGCGGTCAAGGTCAGTGACAAATGCGTGGGTCTTCACCTCGACACCGAGCTTTTCAAGCTCGTGGCGCGTCACGTCACCGAGCTTTTCGCCGAACACGGGGAGAGGACGATCGGCACCGTCAACGAGGATGACGCGAGCCTTTGTCGGATCGATTGCGCGGAACTCCTTTGCCAGCGTGTGTGATGCCATTTCGCGGATCTGACCAGCCATCTCAACACCGGTTGGACCTGCGCCAACGACAACGAACGTGAGCAGACGGTCGATCTCATGTGGGTCGGATTCGATTTCAGCCTTCTCGAACGAGTCGAAGATGCGGGCACGGAGTTCGAGCGCGTCATCGATCGTCTTCATGCCGGGAGCAAACACGGCGAAGTGATCGTTGCCGAAGTACGACTGGCCAGCGCCGGCAGCAAGGATCAGTGTGTCGTAGGGAGTCGTCTGTTTTTCGTTGTGGTTACGCCAAATAACGACTTTGTTTTCAATGTCGATGTCTTCAACGAGCGCCTGCAGAACGCGAACATTCTTCTGCTTCTTGAGGATCTCACGCGTCGTTGGCGCAATGTCGCCTTCGGAGAGGATGCCAGTTGCGACCTGATAGAGCAGGGGCTGGAATAGGTGGTGACCGGTCTTGGCTAGAATCGTGATTTCAGCGTTCGCGTGCTTCAGCTTCTTCGCAACTTCAAGTCCAGCAAAACCTGAGCCGATGATGACGATGCGGTGCACCAGATCCTCCTCATTAATTACGTAAGGCTTACCTTACTAATTGAGTCGGTGGGTGTGACAGTCCCAATCCGTCTTTGAGGGCGTGAGAGTGCCCACGTCCTTTTCGCTCATGTACGAGGCCGCGATCACCTGATCAACGATTCCCCAGCAAGGGCGCGGAGCACAGCAATCGTTTAGTCAAAAAGACGTTGCGTCGCCTGAATATCCGGTTTTCCATTCGGCAGTTGGGGGAGAGTATCAACCCAGATCGCTCGGCGAACTCGTTCCCACGGCGCACACTGATCACTAATCAGGTCAGCGATCTCCAATGCGTCGAAGTCGGCGTCATCACGCAGCTCTTTTGGGATCGGTCCGCGAACGATTGCCGCGGCAACAACCTGACCCCACCGATCATCCTTGACACCTACAACGCAGGCGTTTGCGATAGGGGGTAGTCCGCGTAGCAGTTCTTCGATGCGCCCGGGAGCCACAAGCTCGCCACCCGTGTTAATCATTCGCGAGGCACGACCAACGATGTGATACCAGCCTTTTTCATCGCGTGTGGCGAGGTCGCCTGTGCGCAGCCAATCGTCATGCATGCGTGCGAGGCCTCGTTCCCCGTTGGTCACGAAGGAGGTTGAAACGCCTGGGCCTCGTACCTCGATTTCGCCCAACTCGCCCACGCCGGCGAGGTGACCGTCAGCGTTCATCAGACGCGCATCCACGTAGGGGAAAGGTTGGCCCAATGCTCCCGCCGGGGCGTCGGCATCGGGGGAGGTCATCATTCCCGCCCCGGAAGTTTCCGTCATTCCCCACACGTGGATCGGTCGCAAGCCGGCGCTGCGCAGACGCTCAGCCAAAGCCGGCCCCATCGCATCTCCGCCGATCAGCGGGCGCTCCCATGATGAAATATCTGCGCCGACGGACTCATTCGTATCGAGCAACATGTGGCACATGACTGGGACAGCAAACATCATCGAGATGCGGTGCTTTTCGATCGCACGCAGGATGCCAGTCGGGTTAAACGTCGGGAAAACGATGATCGTTCCACCGTGGCTGAAGACATCCATCGACGTGCCATTGAAGCCGCCGATATGCGAAATTGGCGCGCACACACCCACGACATCGCGTGCCGGTAGATATTCGAAGCCATCGCGGAAACACATCGAGCCCCACCACATGTGGGCGTGAGAGAGTTCAACTCCTCGGGTACGTCCTGTCGACCCCGAAGTAAAGACAATCGCACCCGTTTCGTGTGCGCAGGCCAGAGGCTCACCTTCGATCGGCGTGGAGCCCAGCGCGCTCGAAGCAAAAGCGTCGACCGTCATAAACTCCGCGCCCACACTGACCGAACGCTGCAACGCGGGCGCGACCTCGTCGATCAAAACGAGAGCTGGATCGAGCGAATCCACAATCGACTGCGTGACGGTAAACGGTAGGCGTTCCGAAAGTGGAACGGTCACAGCGTGAAGCCACGAGCACGCAACGTGCAGAACAAAAACCCAAGCGTTGTTACGGCCAGCAAACACGACACGGTCACCCTCGCCAATGTCGAGCGAGCGCAAATATGCTGCCACACGGCGCACCGCGTCGGCGCTTTCGGCGACGGTCCACACGCTGTTGTCCGGCCAAATGATCGACATGCGGTTCGGGTGCTGACGCCCAGCACGCATCAAAACTCGGGCCGGTGAATAATCCGGAGTCACTGGGGCCTCAGGCAACGGGAACCCCGGGCAGTGTTGCGGCTTCACGCGCCTGACGACGTGCGCGACGCTCACGCATATTCGCCAGAACTGTACCCGCTTCCTGCAGAGTGGAACCGGAATTATCCAGGTGCTTCAAGTGCTCAGGAATCTCAAACCCGCGAGCGCGCATGCCTTTCGCCCACAGCAATCCCGCGCGGTACGACGAGCGCACAAGCGGGCCAGCCATGACGCCAGCGAAGCCTAATTCTTCAGCTTCTGCTGCGATCTCAAGGAATTCTTCGGGGTGAATCCAGCGATCAATCGGGTGATGCAGGGGAGAAGGACGCAAATATTGCGTGATGGTCAGCAAATCACAGCCCGAATCGTGCAGGTCGCGCATCGCTTCGCTGATTTCTTCACGCGTCTCACCCATACCGAGGATCAAGTTCGACTTCGTTACCATGCCACCGTTGTGTGCACGCTGAATCATCGCAAGCGAACGGTCATAGCGGAACGCGGGGCGGATCTTTTTAAAGATACGAGGCACCGTCTCCAAGTTGTGCGCGAACACCTGCGGGCCGGCTTCAATGACCATGTCGATCGACTCGTCCTGACCGCGGAAGTCGTCAACCAGCAGTTCAACGCCGGTTGATGGGCTCTTCTCGTGGATCAAACGGCAGGTTTCGGCGTACAACCACGCCGCGCCGTCGGGCAGATCGTCGCGGGTGACGCCGGTGATCGTCGCGTAGCGCAGTTCGAGTTCGCCAACAGACTCGGCGATTCGACGAGGCTCGTCCCGGTCATATTCGGTGGGCTTACCGGTCGCGATATCGCAGAAGTCGCACCGACGTGTGCAGAGTGCTCCACCTAAAAGGAAAGTCGCTTCACGGTCTTGCCAGCACTCGTAAATATTCGGGCACCCTGCTTCAGCGCAGACAGTGTGCAGTCCCTTGGCGTGCGACATGGAACGCATATCGTGATAGTTCGCGCCGGTGTGTGCCGTCGTGCGAATCCACTCGGGCTTGTTTTCGATAGGAGTTTGCGAGTTGCGAACTTCCACTCGAAGCAGTTTGCGTCCTTCGGGATCAGGCAAGGTACTCACAGGCGTTTCCCTTCGAATAGGTGATCTCTTGGCTGGGGTCAGCCAGCTGAGGGCGGATTGAAGAAATAAGGTGCGAGACAAGTGCGTCAGCAGCGGTGCGCAATGGGACGTTCACGCCTTCCCACGACAGACAGGCAACATCAGCGTCGAAGAGCCCGCACGGGATGATTCCCGCGAACGCTTCTATCGGGTCAATATCGACGTTCAGGGCGACTCCGTGCAACGTGGCGCCTCGTGCAACTTTCAGTCCGATGGCACAAATTTTGCGGTCGCGACGTCCCTCTTCGGTCAGCCACACTCCTGCGCGTCCGTCGATGCGGTGAACGGGCAGCCCCCATTCTTCGCGCACTGTTTCAATAACACCCGCTTCAACGCTACGGATCCACGCGTACAGGTCGACGGGCTCCTTGAGCCTGACATTTGGGTAGACAACAACCTGTCCCGGTCCGTGCCACGTCGCGGAACCGGCGCGGTCCACATGGATCACCCGAACAGTGGAATCCGGAATATCTTCGGGTTTCGTGTGGCGGCCAGCGGTCCAGGTGGGGGCGAATTGGGTGACAATGATCGAATCGCCGTCACCAGCGGCTGCTTGGTCGTGGAGTTGACGCTGCAGTCGGTCTACTTCCATATAGTCCGACGTTCCCGCATCAATAAGGTCGATGACGTGCACCTAGGAATGATAGAACGCCAGACCTTTCGTTTCTTAATCGAAATGGCCCTTTGCGCACGTGTTCTCGAAAGTAATGCATTTTTCCGCAGGATCACGCCAAGCGGGGTACGAGGCTTCGACAGATAACGAAAAACCATTGAAAACACGTATTTCTTCAGCGTTTCCTCACGTTTATCCACGCTCGCCAGCATCTTTCGATTGGCTATCCTTTAAAGCGTGAGTAACCAATGGACCATTTCAGATGTCATGGCGCTGATGGAAGCGTGGTATCCCGCCTCCCGTGCCGAGTCATGGGACCGAGTCGGATTGATCGCAGGCGACCCATCCGCTCACGTCACCTCAATCCTGCTTGCCGTCGACCCCGTTTCGGCCGTCGTTGATGAAGCGATCGACGAGGACGCCGGCCTCGTTATCACTCACCACCCGCTGTACCTTCGCGGAACGAGTTTCCTGCCGGCATCTGACCCTAAGGGCGCGTCCATCACTCGCCTTATTAAAAACGATATCGCCCTGTTCAACGCGCACACAAACGCTGACATCAGCGCAGATGGCGTCGGCGATGCGCTCGCACAGTTGGTGGGAATCACCTCTTCATCACCGCTGGTTCCCACCGGAATCGACCAGGCCGGGCGACCCATTGGACACGGACGTATCGGTTCGATTGCGCCCACTCGTTTAGGCGACTTTCTTGACCTGGTTGCCGAGCGCCTGCCCGCAGGACCTCACGGCATCTTCGGATCCGGAGACCCCGGCGCAATCATCGAACGCGTCGCAGTATCCGGAGGAGCGGGAGACTCTTTCCTTGAGGCAGCACGTGAAGGCGGAGCGGACGTCTTTTTAACCGCTGACCTGCGTCATCACCCGGCATCCGAACACCTTGAAGGTGGGGCGCCTGCCCTGATTTGCGCTAGTCACTACGCCACCGAATGGCCGTGGCTCCCGATCCTTGAACGCAAGCTAGTGCAGGCTGCATCAACTGCAAATGTGGAAGTGAGAGTAAAAGTCTCTACGATTATCACGGAGCCGTGGACCAGCCATCGCCCAACATTAGGAGGACGTAAGTGAAAGCAACATACCTGAACCAGCTCAGCCTGCTCGAACTCAAATCCTTCGACCAGCGCGAATCTGCGCTTCGACACGCCCGTGACTCCCATCCGGCGCACGGCGTTGTCCGCGAGCTCGCAGGACGCCTCGACGACCTGAAGCGCGCAGCCGTCACCCAAGGTGCAGCAATCGCAGATATTGAACGAGACGTCCAACGTAGCGCGGACGAGATCGAACGTGTGAGCGCCAGACGAGCTAAGCAACAGAGTCGAATCGACGGCAATCAGGTTCCTCTTCGCGACATCAACGCGATGGAACATGAAATCGCTCAAATGGATAAGCGCTTGTCCACTTTGGAAAATGAACAGCTCGACGGTGAAGAACGTCTTGAGGCGGCTAAGAATGCTCGTCAAGCAATGATTGACGAAGCGAAAGCGATCGCTGCCGACATTGAAAAGACCAAGCAGGAATTTGCTGCCGACGTGAAAGAAAGCGACGACGAGCTTCGCGATGTGATCGCCAAGCGTCGTGCGCTCGCTGAATCGCTTCCAGAAGACCTCGTGGGCGAGTATGAACGTGTTCGCGCAAACCTCGGTGCCCTCGCGATCTTCGAAGTACGTAATGGTGTTGGCATTGGAATGGCAGCGGAGCTATCCCCGGCCGAACTTGAACAGATTCGCCTCACCCCCGAAGACCAGCTCTACTGGACCGAAGATACCGGTGCGATCGTTGTGAGGACGACTCAAGCCTGAAGCCGATCGCTCGGGATCGTGCCCCGGCGGCGGGGTGTGTCGCCTCGTATCGTATGACAGCGCCACTCTACGACGGCCAGCATCTGCTCCCGAGTCCGATCAGTCGGTGACCAACACCAGGTGAGTGAGTGACCCGCCCTGCTTTGTCGGTTTCGCCTCAGGTACTTCCACGTCGATAACCGCATGAGCACCACCCTGAGCATCCATGATCGGATCCAAGGTAGTGGCTGAACACAGAGCCTCGACGATCGCGTCGAAATCCGCATCAGCCGAAATTGACGCGTAGAGGTGAGCGCACGCACGGCCTCGCCACCGCTTCGCATCGTGGGAAATCACCGAACGCTTCCCCTTCGCTTGACGAACCACGCCGATCTCGATGCGATGCGCCCAAGGAGCGAGGCAGGCACTACGATACGGGCCAGAACGAGCATCAACGATCGGAGCTCCTTCAGCTTCTGCTTTGAGCGATGTATCAAGGGGCTTCTTCCAATAGGTCGGCAAAGGGCCGATGTCCGGCAGTTTCGTGCCCATCGCAAGACGGTGGTTGGGCAGGACATCGTCGAGGTTCACCACACCAAAAAGCCCAGAGAAGACACGCGTTGTTTCAAGCGCGACCGCATGATGCTGCTCCGGCAGTGTTGGGAATGAGACCGCGTCATAGAGAACGCCTGTAAACAGGTTTTCAGCCGCATCGCATGGTGCAGAATACAAGTCGATATTCGCCTGTAAATCCGCAGCTGAAGCCGGGCCAAGACCGAACAACTGAGCAGCGTCGTCGCGAACGCTGAGCGCCTGAACAGTGTGGATCAAGTTTTCGCGCCAGGATGCAAGCTCAGGGCGAGCAAGCTGTGTCACGTCAAAACGAGGCCCGTGTGCTGGTGTTGTTTTGGATTCGGACGGGGGTAACCAGATGAACATATGTGAAGCCTAGCGGGTGCGTTAGACTATGGGCGCGGATGAGTCGGTTGGGCGACCGCGCGGACCACACGGTTCTCGAGGAACGTCCGGGCTCTACAGGGCAGGGTGATGGCTAACAGCCACCCGGGGTGACCCGAGGGATAGTGCCACAGAAAATAAACCGCCGCGCAAGCGGTAAGGGTGAAAAGGTGAGGTAAGAGCTCACCAGCGGTTTGGGTGACCGAGCCGGCTTGGTAAACCCCACCCAGAGCAAGACCGAGCAGCAGGTATGGGTGGCCCGCCCGACGCCTGCGGGTAGGTTGCTTGAGGCGTTTGGCAACAAACGTCCTAGATAGATGGTCGCCACCGCTTGTGCGGGACAAAACCCGGCGTACAGACCGACTCATCCGTCCGTATACGTCGGGTTTTCGCTGAGTGATACCAGACTCTACGCTTACGCTTCGTTAACTCGTGTGTCGGCGTGAATGCTTCTCTTGGAACCTCGAACCCCACGACGACTGTGCGCGAGCTGCGATGGCGCGACGCTGATCGCGATAGAGGCGTTCAATCAGGGACTGCTGGGACACCCAGCCCACCACATGCAACGAATCATTGACGACGGGAATCCCCGGCAGACCTGATGTCTGCAGTACTTCGAGCACCTTCGACGGTAGTGCGGTGGGCGTGACGTGCACGTTGGGCAGTTTCAAAGAATCCAGCGACGAGGCCATATCTGTTTCGCTTTGGCGCGCCAGAGCAAGATCAATGGCGCTTGCTAGCCCAACGTAGGTTCCAGCATCGTCGACAACGGGAAGAGTCTGGGCACCAAGGACACGCATCTTCTTAATCGCCTGATCGAGCGTGGTCGAGGGTGCCAAAGTACCGGGAGCGTCCTCCATCCAGTGCGAAACCGGGTGAGCGCCGAGCAGTGTTGCATCCACAGGGTCATCCAGAACGTCGCCTCGACGACGAAGTTTTTCGGTGTAGATGGTGGCGCGTGTTAGGAACCTCGAGACGCCGGTGGCCAGAACGACGGCAAGCATCATCGGCATAATCAGCGAATACTGCCCCGTCATTTCGACGATGATCAAAACGGCGGTCATCGGAGCGCGTGCCGCTCCAGCGAATGCCGCGCCCATACCAATCACACCGAAGACGCCGGCGGGAGTGTCAGTAATGGGGGAAAGGATTTGCCCGAATGAGGCTCCGGCCATTGCGCCGATAAAAAGCGTCGGGGCAAAAACGCCACCGGATCCACCGATACCGATCGTGTAGGACGTGTACAGGGCGCGTCCCACCATCAAAATCAGCAGGAAGCCAATCGTGTATTTGCCTGCTAGAGCGTCTTCTTCGATCGGGTATCCCGAGCCGAACATCTGCGGGAAGGCCACAATACCCGCGCCCAAAAGGATGCCGAGAACAGCCGGACGTGACCATTCGGGAAGGCTCAGACGTTTCCAGAAAGCGTCGATCACATCTTCAAGCCAATAAAGGAGCTTCGAGAAACCTAGACCCGCAAGACCGGCGATCACACCGAGGAGAGCAACCCACCACATGTCTGTCAGATGCGAGAAGGAGAGATCATGACCAAGATTCACGATCGTTTCGTCACCCTGCAACGCGCGTGCAACAACGGATGCCATCACTGAAGAAATAACGACATATCCGAAGGTTTCGGCACTGAACTGCGTCAGAATCACTTCGAGAGCAAAGACTGCGCCAGCAAGCGGAGCATGGAAAGTTGCGGCGATGCCACCCGCTGCGCCACAGGACGCTAAAAGAACTACGCGTTGCGGAGGCAAACGAAGAGAGGACGCCAACGAGGAACCGAGCGACGCTCCGACCTGGACAATCGGACCTTCTCGTCCCGCTGAACCACCGGCGCCAATCGTCAAAGAAGAAGCAATCAGCTTCACCACTGCGACGCGCCCGGGAATCTTGCCTCCCTTGCGTCGAACGGCCAGCATCACTTCTGGAATACCGTGGCCCCGCGCACTGGGAGCGAACCGCTGAACCAGGGGCCCATAGATCAACGCTGAGACAACGGGAGCCAGAAGCAAGAACACCCAGGGGGACCAACCGAAGACTCCGTGGGGGTCGCCAGCATGCGTTGAGTAGTCACTGTAACCGGTGGTGACCCACGTCCACCCCTGAATCATCAGGTTAAAAAGAACCGCTGCACCACCGACGATAATGCCGACGAGCGCTGCTAATAGACCGACAAAAGAACGGTGCTGACCTGCTTTTTCACCCAGTTGTGCCAAGAAAGAAACAGAAGCCCGCATCAGAGGTTGGCGATATCGATGTCGGATTCAACGTCGACGTCCATGTCCCAGACACGCCCGTAGAACGCGAGCTCGGAGCTCCACGCATCACGAATCGTCTCTGCGCGACGGAAGCCGTGAGCTTCATTCGGGTAGATCTTCATCGCAACAGCGTTTCCGCGATCCTTCAGTGCATCAAACATGAGGCGTGCCTGTGACGGCGGAACCACCTTGTCATCTTCGCCCTGCAACAGCAGAAGAGGAGCGTTGATCTGGTGAATGTGAGTAATCGGCGAGCGCTTGGCCCACAGTTCGCTGTTCGGATCTTCAGTACCGATCAAGCGATCGTTGTAACGAGACTCGAACTTGTGGGTTTCTGCAGACAGAAGGCGCAGGTCAGCGATGCCATAGAGTGACGTTCCCGCGGTGAACACATCGGTGTTTGCCAGTGCGTTCAAGGTGGTGAAGCCACCGGCGGATCCGCCACGGATAGCAACGCGCTTCGGATCAACGAAACCTCGGTCAACCAGATAGCGCACGCCATCAACGCAGTCATTCACATCCATAACGCCCCAGTGACCGTTGAGACGCTCGCGGTATGCGCGACCGAATCCGGTTGAACCACGGTAGTTAACGTCGAGCACAGCGAAACCACGGCTGGTCCAGTACTGCAATGGAATCGACAAGCCGGGTCGGGTCGAAGAAGTCGGGCCACCGTGAACATTGACGATCAGCGGGGGAAGAGCATTCTTCGGGCCTGAAAAGTCAGGGTTCTTTGGTGCGTAGTAGAAGCCGTACGCGGTCTCGCCATCTAAGGTCGGCCAGGAGATAATCTGCCCTGAAGAAACCAGATCCGGGCTGATTTCAGCTTCGGATGACGGACGAATAATCGTCGTGGCGCCACCCTTGATCTGAATAATTGCCGGCGTGTGCGTGGGGGAGTCAGCAAGGAAGACTACGCGACCATCGTTGGATGCCACGTTACCGATCGGCCACCAGCCGGTTGCCCATTCTTCAGCCATTCCGTTGTCGATGCGCACGGTACCGATGTGCCACGTCAGGTCCTCAGCCCACGAGCAGATCAGCAGGTCGTTATCGTAGTTATCGTAGGAGTGCAGACCGAGCTGCCAGTGCGGGTGCGAGAACGCCCGAGTTCCCGGGTGCATGGCACGAGTGCGAAGGCGCGTTGTCCACGCGTCTGAGGGCTCGTCATCCTTCCACGTAAAGCCTTCCGTGCGGTACAGGTTGGCCCAACCGGTCGTGTCATCGACGTGGATGAGGTCACCGTCAAGAGTCCACCGAGGCTCGTAGACACACACGTCTTCCTTGTCGACGATCGTCTTCGAAACCTCAATACGACCTTCGAAATTGAGTGCGCCCACGTGCAGTGCGCTCTGTGTCCACGGCATATGCGGGTGGTTCCACGACAGCCATGCAAGCTTCGTGCCATCAGGAGAAACTGCAGGTGCAGCAACAAAGTCAGTGCCTTCAAAGATCGTGATGATCGCAGCGTCGTTGCGTGCAGCACTACCGTCGATCGGGATTGCGACCAGCGTGTTTGTCGGTTCGCCGTCGCCCGAGTGATCTTCCCTGACCGCATAGACGAGGCCGCGAACATCATCAATCTCGAAGTCGCCGTAGCGCGACTTCGACAGCGTGGTAAGCGGAGAAATCGTACGGTGCGGGTCGTTGGTGTCGAAACGGTAGACGCGGTTATCAAAGCCGTCGGAGAACACGATGAAACCATCGAGCACCGCGTAGGCACGACCACCGTATTCGTGAACGCGAGTGCGAATATCGGGAAGGCGAGCACCATCGATCAGGGGGAGGACCTCTGAAGTAACGCCAGCACCGGTACGACGCAACAGGGTACCTCGTCCGTTTTCTTTCGGATGTCCTTCAACCCAATAGGTAGCAGAACCGTCAACGCGAACCTGCGAGAGAGTGACTGACCGAGCAGTAAAAGAATCGCCGGAAATTGGGGATGTCCATTCACCGTAGGGGGCGACGGTAACGCTCATTGTTCCTCCTTGCACACAGGCATTTCGGTTGACTAAAGGAAGCATGTTAGCTCTATGTTAGCCCGCTCACGATGTGCTTTTCGAGGGCGAAGGTCGCTAGGAACATGTGTGGCAACTAGTATGAGGGCTATGAGTTCATCAGACGCGGATATGCCACTGCTCACCAGCATCCATTCCCCGTCGGATTTACGTACCCTTTCAGAGGCTCAACTTGTTCAGCTTTCCAAGGAAATTCGTAGCTTCCTGATCACCAACGTGTCGAAAACCGGTGGGCACCTGGGTCCCAATTTGGGCGTTGTTGAACTGACGATTGCCCTGCACCGAGTATTTCGTTCACCCAAAGACACGATTCTTTTTGACACCGGCCATCAGGCGTACGTCCACAAGCTTCTGACGGGTCGCCAGGACTTTTCCGGCCTGCGCCAAGAAGGTGGACTGTCTGGCTACCCCTCCCGCTCAGAATCAGATCACGACGTTATTGAGTCGTCGCACGCTTCAAGCTCACTGGCATGGGCCGATGGTATTTCCCGCGAGAAGAAACGCCGGGGCGACGCGTCATCAACGGTCGCCATCATCGGTGACGGTGCCCTGACCGGTGGTATGGCTTGGGAAGCGTTGAACACCATCGCCGAATCAACTGATCGTCGTGTTGTCGTAGTCGTCAACGACAATGGACGTTCCTACGCGCCAACAATCGGCGGTGTTGCCCATCATCTCGACGCGCTTCGCACCTCGGAAGGCTACGAACGTGCTCTTGCTTGGGGTAAGCGTCATCTGCTTGCTCTGGGGGATCCTGGTAAAGCGGCATACGACGCGCTACACGGTCTGAAGACCGGCATCAAAGACGTTATTGCTCCTCAGGCAATGTTCGAAGACCTGGGCTTTAAATACTTAGGTCCCGTCAACGGACACAATGAGACCGAGCTTGAAACCACACTACAGCGTGCGCGGACTTCGAAGTATCCAGTTCTTGTCCACGTCATCACCCAAAAGGGACGCGGTTATACTCCCGCCGAAGAAGACATCGCTGATCGCTTCCACGCCGTTGGACCGATTCACCCCGAAACGGGACTCCCCGTTGCTCCGGCACGTTTCGGCTGGACCAGCGTATTTGCCGACGAGATCGTCAAAATTGCGCGCGAAGACGACACTGTTGTCGGTGTCACCGCAGCGATGATGGCTCCCGTCGGTTTGAAACCATTCCACGAGGAATTCCCGGACCGCGTTGTCGATGTGGGTATTGCTGAACAGGAAGCGATTGCTAGCGCTGCTGGCATGGCCTATGCGGGCGCTCATCCGGTTGTTGCGCTGTACGCAACCTTCCTTAATCGTGCTTTTGACCAGCTGTTAATGGACGTGGCATTGCACAAGGCTGGCGTGACGGTTGTTCTTGACCGTGCAGGTATCACCGGCGCGGATGGCGCCTCACACAATGGTGTCTGGGATATCGCGATGTGCTCGATCATCCCCTCACTTGAGCTCGCTGCCCCGCGTGATGAGGCAACTCTTCGCGCCAGCTTGCGTCGCGCGGTGGGAGTGAAGGATCGGCCGACCGTTCTCCGCTACCGTAAGGGCTCTCTACCAGCGCCGATGAACGCAATTCGCTCAGTAAACGGTGTGGATGTTCTCTTTGAACCCGACACTGACGATGTTGATGTGCTCCTCGTAGTAGCGGGCGCTTTTGGTCCCGAGGGTCTTGAAACAGCACGCATTCTGACTGAACAGGGTAAGCGTGTTCGTGTTGTGGATCCTGTGTGGCTTCTACCGATCAACCCTGAACTTGCCAGTTTTGCCAAGCAGGCACAACGCGTGGTGACTCTGGAAGACGGCATCGTTGACGGCGGTTTTGGCTGGGGGGTGCGCGATCTTCTTGCCAACGAGTCCGTGGATGCTACCGTCATCACGCTGGGTGTTGCGAAGGTATTCCTGCGGCACGCCGAGCGCGAGTCCCTGCTGGAACGGTGCGGTTTGACGGCTCACCAGATTGCGGAACGTATTTCACGTACCCTCTAAAGAGAAGCTTGAATCCTCAAGAGTCACTCCAAGACATCCGCGATCGGGTCAAGACAAAGGTCCATCTGCCAATCCCTAGCGCCCTTGTCAAACATCCTCTGTTCAATCTCGTCGCCGCTGGGACGCTTCGGATCAAGAGGCGCCCACGCCAAGTAACGCTGAATACGAGGTTCAAGAATGACCTCGGGAGCAATACCGATTTCTTCAGAAAGCTCGGTCATTGCCCCGCGAACAGCCGCCAATCGCGCTGCAGCGTCAGGATCGATACGACCCCAGTTTCGCGCTTCGGGAACTGAACCTGGACGATGAGGAAGACGTAGCGGTGGCAATTCGTCCTCATTTGCCGTTTCGGCCAGTCGGATCGCGCGTAACCAACGGTCAGCGTATTGCCTGGCAACAGGGGAGCGGAACTCAGAAATCGACAGCAACATACGCTTATTCCGCGGAGGATTCAGCGCAGCCTGCACCAGAGCAGCATTGCGCACCAAACGACCGGGTGCCTTATCAAGTTCCTGAGCGATTTCTTCGCGCGCCTCCCACAAAGCCTTGAGGACTCCTAGGTTGCGCCGGCCTCGTATCTTTCCCGCGCCGGGCAGATTTCGCCAGCGGTCCCTCTTGGGCGCAGGCGGATCCAGGTGAGCCAGGTAGTCGCATTCTTCTTCCATCCACTCCCAGCGACCCGCGTCGTTCAGTTGGATGGACAAGCGACGGTAAAGTTCCGTCAACAATTCGACATCGAGGGCCGCGTAGCGAAGCCAGTCCTTCGATAGCGGACGAACCGACCAGTTAGATGCCTGGTGGTCTTTCACGAGGCTCAAACCGAGCACCTGCTCGCATACGGCAGCAAGACCGAACTTCTTTAACCCCAGAAGACGCGCGCCGACCTCAGTATCAAACAACGACGGGGGATTGAGTCCCACCTGTCGCAAATTCGGCAGATCCTGCAACGCATCGTGCAAAAGCCATACGTCGTTCACGCCCGCTTGAAGCGACGACAAGTCAGGCAATGCGGCTGTATCGATCAGGAAGGTACCAACGTCTTCGCGTCGAATCTGAACCAAGTAGGGGTCGTTGCCGTAACGGAAGCCTTGGGCGCGCTCAACATCCACAGCGATGGGAGTGAGTCCTTGCTCTAGGTTGCGCCTCGCTTGATCAAGCGCATCAGGTGTATCGATGACACTAGGTACGCCTTCGCGCGGGGTAACGATCAGCTCTGGAGAATCAGTATCGCCGTCAGGTAAACCGCCGGTGTGGTGAATGTGCACTCTTAGACTCCCTCAAGGAATCGCTGGGATGCCACACCACTGGTACGAAGCATCAGATCTGTCCAAGCTCGTAGGTGGGCTCCTAAGTCGGTAGTCGAAGGCGTCCACGAGGCTCGGATTT
Organism: Schaalia turicensis; assembly: GCF_019380255.1. Lineage (NCBI taxonomy): Bacteria > Bacillati > Actinomycetota > Actinomycetes > Actinomycetales > Actinomycetaceae > Schaalia > Schaalia turicensis. Next base: position 1,002,609 of record NZ_CP048928.1, on the reverse strand, counting down.
CGACGTTGAGAGTGGAGCCTCGCAATGAAAGACCGCCAAATGATTCTGAAAACTCTCGGGTGACTGTTCCCGTCAGGTCGTGATACGCTGCGCCTTCTTCAACCAGGCAATCATCTGTCCATGCCCAGAGAGCTTCGGTGAGCAACGGGTCATGCCCCATTTCAGGGTCAACTTGCGAACGCAACTGCGCAACCAGGCGGTATGTTCCATTCCAGCCGGCTTGCTCGTCGGGATCATGCAGGATGACAAAACGTCCCTGAGCAAGAGGTTCTCTGCCATCGTTGGCCAATGTTCGCATGACAAGAGCTGCGGTGAAAGGTGCCATGCGTGAAGGTGGGGGAACTTCTTCGAACTCGAGAAGAGGATTATCGATAGCGTGACGCAGAGTTGCCAACGATTCAGCGAACTCTTCCATGCCAGCGCGATTATCCACGCACTTAGGCTAAGTGAGTGAAAGCAACCCCTTTGCTGGGCACGCCGTCCACTGCGAAAATGACCCGCCACGATTCACGTCACACTGAGCAATGACGTTGTTTTTCTTCACGCATCGCATCCGATGGTAGTTTTGTCACTTATAGAGTAAAAACATGCACATTCGGAAAAGATACTGCCCACCTCTTCGCGGGGTGTATCGATGAGGAACTCGTTGCTGGTCCATCGTGCGTATCTAAGGAAGCCTGTACGCTCACCGAGGCTCTGAGTAATCTTTTCGCAAAATACTGCGGAAAACAGTGGCTGTGACGCGCGCAACGTTCGTTCGATTTCGCTTTTTGCGTGATTCCCTGTTAGTGTTTTCCCTGTTCGAAATGAACGCGTAAGTGTTCGAAGAGATACGCGGATGTGGCTCAGTTGGTAGAGCATCACCTTGCCAAGGTGAGGGTCGCGGGTTCGAGTCCCGTCATCCGCTCGGGCGATTGGCGCAGCGGGAGCGCGCTTCCCTGACACGGAAGAGGTCACTGGTTCGATCCCAGTATCGCCCACTCATTGTCTCTCAATACTTTTTGGGACACGACGGGTAAATCCCAGTTCCAGATCAGTTGGGACAAGTTCGCGGATGTGGCTCAGTTGGTAGAGCATCACCTTGCCAAGGTGAGGGTCGCGGGTTCGAGTCCCGTCATCCGCTCGTTGAGCCCCGGATTCAACCTTTCCGATGGGTCAAGCGTGGTGGGTTGGCCGAGAGGCGAGGCAGCGGCCTGCAAAGCCGTATACACGGGTTCGAATCCCGTACCCACCTCGGGCGATTGGCGCAGGGGTAGCGCGCTTCCTTCACACGGAAGAGGTCACTGGTTCGATCCCAGTATCGCCCACTCGATGATTTCGTCTTTCCTGCGGGAAAGACGTTTTTTTGTTACCTCGTGGCAGGTCACCCAGTAATGAGGGTTTCCCTTATATCCTTGAAAGAGCAAAACAGGTAGGCTGATCGGGCGCGCACAAAGGTGGTTTGAATTCATGGTCTCTTCTCGCTCACGAGTGATTCTTCCCGTGATCTTGGGTGGCGATTTTGGTGTTTACGGAATCGGTCGCTCTTTCAACGAGGCCTTTGGATGTCGATGCCTGTGCGTATCAAACGAGCCCACCGTGTCCATCACGGGCTCGAACTTCTTCGACGTTCATCACATCGAAGCAGACGCATCTGACGACGTTCTTCTTCACGAACTTTGTGCAATTGCCAAAGAAAACGCTGATAAAGCATTGATTCTGATGGCAAACCATGACCTGCATTCAACCTTCATTGCTCGCAACTACGACCAGCTCGGCGAATACTACGCGCTCCCGTTCCCATCCCTGGAAACGATTGAGCTTCTTACAGACAAAGTCGCTTTTGCGCAGGCATGTGAAGACGCTGGCATTGATGCGCCTCGAGGCATCGGCGTCGACATGTCTGACTATTCCGATCAGTGGGTTGCACCTTCGATTCCCTTCGACTTCCCGATTGTTGCCAAGGCTGCCAGAGCAGATGCCTACGATCGTCTGCACTTTGAAGGCAAACGCAAGATTTGGTTCCTCGAAGATGAGGTCGAATTGGCGCAGATGTGGAGAATGCTCGGAGAAGCCGGATTCCGCGATCTTTTTCTTGTCCAGGAACTGATCCCTGGCGACAACACCGCAATGCGTTCCATCACCGCATACGTCGATAGCCACGGCGAGGTGACGTTGATCGGCTCGGCGCGAGTGCTTCTTGAAGATCATGCACCGACCATGATCGGTAATCCGGTTGCCATGATCACCGAAGAATTCCCTGAACTGTGGCAACAAGCTGAACGCCTGCTGACACGTGCCGGATATCGCGGTTTTGCCAACTTTGACGTGAAGATCGATCCACGTGATAACCGCGCCGTATTCTTCGAAGTGAATCCTCGAATTGGACGCAACAATTGGTACATGACCGCAGGTGGAGCCAATCCGATGCTCGTCATGGTGGGCGATTTGATCGATGGGAAGCGCATGGAACACAAGCGCATTTCGCGTGAAATTCTCTATTCGATGGTTCCAGACCGACTGCTGTTGCGATACTTGCGAGATGAACCTTTGAAGAAGCGCGTGAAATCGTTGATCAAGAACCATCGTCGCTTTGATCCGCTGATCAATCCGCACGAGGACAATGTAAAGCGGAACATAATTGTTCGCTTGCAACGTTTGAACCACTTCCGAAAATTTGCTCGCTACTATCCTCGACCGACTGACCGCTCATTCTGAGCCCATGACTACTTGCTGGGTGAACAGAGACGAAAGGCTTTACATGACTTCCACGAGTCTGCGACCGATTAGCGCACGCGACATGCAACATGCTGTTTCCGGCGTGGGTGGACTTCCTATCGAACAGTCGCAGCAGTGGGAAGAGTTTTCAGCTGCACAAGGACATCCTCTCTGGGCAGGGGAGCTCGGTCGCCTTGCTTGGTATGAGAACGACAAATGCATCGCTGTCATCGCGCTGTTTGAATACAAGCTTCGCGCGTTGCGCTACTTGTGGGCAAAATCAGGTCCCGTCTGGATCCGCGAGGCCACTCCTGAACGCGAGGAATGCCTGCGCAAGGACCTACTGAAGTTTGTTCGCAGTCGCGATCGCGGAATTGTCTTCATCCGTCTGCATTCGTGGTTTGCCGCCAAGGATCTTGAAGAACCGTTGCAGATCGTGACATATGACCGCACCGTCATCATCGAAACCGGACGCGGGGATCGCGATGCAGTGCTCGAATCATTGACCAATGATGGCAGGCGCACGCTTCGTCGTTCAACGAAGAAAGCCGATGAGTTCGGCGTTCAGATCCACGAGGAAACCGAGGCCGCATCAGTTGATTTTTCACCGTACTACGAGGTCCTGAAGCAAACAGCGGAGCGTGATGGATTCCGTCCACACCCCATCGGCTATTACCAGTCTCTGTTGCGCACCCTAGGGTCACAGCACGCTCGCGTATTCACTGCTCGTACGCAGGACAACGAGATCCTCTGCTGGGATCTGGTGTTGCTGAACGGTAAGAATGCTCAAGCTGAGTACGGCGCTTCTTCGGATCGCGGTCGCCGCTTGGGAAGTCCTGCGTTCTTGGATGTTGAGGTTGCAATCCTCCTTGGTAGCGAAGGATTTAAAGGGTTCGATCTTCGAGGCATTCATTCTCCGCGTAATTCAACGCTGTTCCACGTTGGCCGCTACAAGCTTGCTTTCGCGACTTCATACACGGATGTTGCTGGCGCTTGGGATCTGCCTGTGTCGCGCCCGCAGTACATCACGGTGCGTTCGTTGCTGAATGTGAAACGAAAGTTGCGTCGAGTTTCCCGTTAGTCACCTCTTTCATCTCCGTCAGTTGTACACACGTGCGTCGAGATTTGTCCGTTGGTTGGTTCACTGAGGGGGTCGGGTGCGGTGATGAGGCGACTGGGCGAGTAGACTGTCAGCGGTATATTCATCGTTTGATCAAGGAGACATTCGTGTCCAGCATCGACCTCGTCATCGACCAAGAGAAGCAGACCGTGGAAAGTGGAACCACGGGTACTACTTGGTATGAGCAGCGTCGTGAGGTCGTTGCCCTCATGATTGACGGCACTCCTCGCGACCTGTTCACTGAATTTAAAGAGGGAATGACGGTCGAGGCAATCACTATTGATTCGCCCGCTGGCTTGGACATTCTTCGCCACAGCGCCACTCACGTGCTGGCTCAGGCAGTTCAGGACACCTTCCCGGATGTCAACCTTGGTATTGGCCCGTTCATTACCGATGGCTTCTATTACGACTTCGGCAATATCGATTCGGTGACCCCCGAACTGATGCGTGAACTCGAAAAGAAGATGAAGCGCATCGTGAAGGAAGGCCAGTCGTTCGTCCGTCGCGTCATTTCTGAGGACGAGGCGCGTGTTGAGCTCGCAGACCAGCCGTACAAGCTGGAACTTGTCACCACGAAGGGCTCGGGTGCAGAAGGTGCTTCAGTTGAGGTCGGTGGCCACGAGCTCACCATGTACGACAACGTTCGCAGAGACGGCACCGTTGCATGGAAAGACCTCTGTCGCGGACCACACCTGCCGAACACCCGCCTGATCGGCAACGGCTTTGCGCTCACCAAGGCATCAGCCGCCTATTGGAAGGGCGACCAGTCCGGAGATCACCTGCAGCGTATCTACGGCACTGCGTGGGCCTCGAAGGACGATCTCGTCGCCTACCAGGAGCGTATCAAGGAAGCCGAACGCCGCGATCACCGTCGCCTGGGCGCAGAACTTGATCTGTTCTCCTTCCCGGAGGAAATTGGCCCCGGCCTTGTCGTCTTCCACCCCAAGGGGGGCATCCTGCGTCACGAGATTGAGAAGTATGTGATCGAACGCCACGAGCAGTTTGGCTTCGATTTCGTTCACACCCCCGAGATCTCTAAGGGCGGCCTGTTCCACACTTCCGGCCACCTGCCGTACTACGCGGACACGATGTTCCCACCCATGCAGGTTGACGAGGAACGCGACGAAGAAGGCAACATCACGAAGGCTGGCCAGGAGTACTACCTCAAGGCCATGAACTGCCCGATGCACAACCTGATCTTCCGCTCACGCGGTCGTTCCTACCGTGAACTTCCCGCACGATTCTTCGAGATGGGCCACGATTACCGCTACGAGAAGAGCGGTGTTGTCCACGGCCTGACCCGTATGCGTGGCTTCACTCAGGATGACTCGCACACGTACTGCACGCCCGAGCAGGCAGGCGAAGAAATTCGCTCGCAGATCAATTTCTTCCTGTCCATCTTGGAAGCATTTGGACTGAATGACTTCTATCTTGAACTGTCGACGCGCGACGAAGACGGCAAGAAGAAGGACAAGTTCATCGGTTCCGATGAAGACTGGGCGAACGCCACGAAGGCTCTTGAAGACGCCTGCTCGGCAACCGGTCTGCAACTGGTTCCAGATCCGGGTGGCGCAGCATTCTACGGTCCGAAGGTTTCCGTGCAGGTCAAGGATGCTATCGGCCGTACGTGGCAGATGTCGACCATTCAGTACGACTTCAACCAGCCCGAGCGTTTCGACCTCGAATACACGGCTGCTGATGGCTCACGCCAGCGCCCGGTCATGATTCACTCGGCGAAGCTTGGCTCCGTCGAACGCTTCATCGGTGTTCTGACCGAGCACTACGCGGGTGCATTCCCAGCATGGCTTGCTCCAGTCCAGGTGAAGATTATCCCGGTTGCCGAGGCGTTTGCTGACTATGTCGACCAGGTCGCCGCCAAGCTCAAGGCCGAAGGCATCCGCGTAGAGGTTGACCACTCCGACGATCGTTTCGGTAAGAAGATCCGAAACGCATCGAAGGAAAAGGTTCCCTTCACCCTGATTGCTGGTGGCGAAGATGTTGAAGCCGGTGCGGTGTCCTTCCGTTTCCGTGACGGCTCGCAGGACAACGGCGTGGCCATCGACGATGCTGTTGCCCGCATCGTGAACCATGTCCGTAGGCGCAACAACTCGGACCTTTTTGTCGAGCAGGACTGAACACCATGAGTGACGTTGAGCCACTGGTTGAAGATTCCCGTGAAATAGCGGGCGCTCCGGATGCCTTCAAACGTTTTTGGACGCCGTACCGCATGGCGTATATCAATGGCGAAGGCAAACCATCAGACTCAACGGATCACACCTGCCCGTTCTGCGCAGCTCCATCGAAGAGCGATGAGGACGCCTTGATCGTCTATCGCGGTCGCCGTGCGTTCGTGCTGATGAACCTGTTCCCTTACAATTCTGGGCACCTTCTGGTCTGTCCGTACCGTCACGTCGCTGACTACACGGATTTAACCGATGAAGAGCGCATTGAAGTGGGGGAGCTGACGGCTACCTCTATGCGAGTTCTTCGCGCTACTAGTGGGCCGCAGGGCTTTAACCTGGGGATGAATCAGGGTGATGTCGCCGGAGCGGGAATTGCTGCTCACCTGCATCAACACATCGTTCCGCGCTGGCTTGGGGATGCTAACTTCCTGCCGATTATTGCTCAGACGAAAGCTGTTCCCCAGCTTTTATCAGATGCGCGCCACATGCTCGCTGACGCCTGGCCGAAGGAATCCTGATGCTTGGAAATCACGGTCGTTCAATGACGAAGACGATCTTTACACCGCTTGCACGCCTCCTCGCCAAACTTGGGGTCAGTGCGAATGCGGTGACGATCATCGGAACAATTGCCAGCGTTGGTGTCGCGTGCGCGACTATTCCATTCGGCTACGTCTGGCAAGGCGGCATTGCGCTGGGCCTCGTTCTTTTCGCAGACTCAGTTGACGGCACACTGGCACGTATGACGACAGGTGGGTCGCGCTTCGGCGCCTTCCTTGACTCAACGCTGGACCGTATTTCCGACGGCGCAGTATTCGCATCAGTGTGCGCGTGGTTGATCTTCGGATGGGAGCCTTCAACCGCACGCACGGTTGGACTGGTTGGAGGACTCATCGCCATCGTCGGTACCGGAGCCGTTCCCTACGCTCGAGCACGCGCCGAATCCATCGGAGTTCTGGCCAAAGTTGGTATCGCGGAACGAACCGATCGGTTGATCGTTGTCCTCGTCGGGGCGGCTTTGACCGACTGGGGATGTGGACAGTGGTGGGCCGTCGCAGGCCTCATCTGGGTCGCCTTCGCCTCTCTATTCACCGTCGGCCAGCGAATCGCATTTACTGCCGGTGCACTGAAGAAGATCGACGGCCATATCTGAGAAGCCCCGCGTCTACGTAGGCAATTAACGGAGAATCAGTGACATACGAAAGTGCATCATCCGGTCCTGGAGAACAGTTCCGACTTTCGCGTATTCGCCCCGACGTGCCCAGAGCAAACATGGTTTCTCCGACGACGCATTATTCAGCGCCAATGTGGGATGTGCCCCAGCCTCAACATTTTCGCCTTCCGCGCTTCGAAACGTCAATCATTACTGTCTCAGCGATCTGTATCGCGCTGAGCATTTACGGATACATTTCGCTGAGCGACGTATCAACCACCGCCTACTTAGCATTCCTTGCATCCTTCCCTCTGATCGTTGTTCTGGGGTTCTTCATTCACTTGGATCGTCATGAGCCAGAACCCTTGTGGACAAAAATCGTTGCTTTCGTCTGGGGTGCGGGCGTCGCCATTGTTGGGGCATCCATGCTGAACTCTGCACTGCTCCTCAACGCCACGCTGGTACTTGGCGACGAAATGGAAGCAATGCGGTGGACAGCCGTATATGTTGCCCCTCCGGTCGAAGAAACACTCAAAGCACTCGGTGTTCTGTTCATCATCCTCGCCCGTAGAAGCACCATTCACTCCCTGATTGACGGTATTGTCTATGCCGGCTTTTCCGGCGCAGGCTTCGCTTTTATCGAGAACATTCAATACTTCCTGCAGGCAAGCCAAGAAGGATCAGCGGCCCTGACCGTCACTGTCATCCTTCGTGGGGTTTTCAGCCCATTCCTGCACCCGATGGCCACATCATTCACCGGCCTTGCTCTCGCTTTTGCGCTGATTCGCCTACGCTCCTGGCTACCCCGTACCATCGTCAGCCTTCTGGGATTAAGCATCGCAATGTACGTTCACGGATTGTGGAATTATGCGGGAACCTCAGAAGCTACCAGTTTTATTACCAACTATCTCTTTGTCGAGATTCCACTGTTCGTCGGCTGGATGATTGTGCTGACCTGGATTTCACGACGCGAATTGAAGACCGTTCGTGAAGGGCTCATTCCCTACGTCCAAGCCGGATGGGTCCTTCCCGCCGAGGTGGTCATGGTCAGTGAGAAAGCCGGTCGCAGAACTGCGATGAACTGGGTGAAGCCTGCGGGCAAGGACGCGCAAAAAGCAATGAGACGATTCCTTTCTCATCTTGCCGCCCTGGGGCTTGATCAAAAGCTCCAAGAACGTTTGGGTGCGGATGATTCTCGCATCGAACTCGACCGACAGTTGGTTGCTCAGGTCAGTCAAGATCGTCAGTTCTTCCTCAATGCGATGACACAGACGACATTGAATAACGCGAGGTAATCCATGTCTGGTCTTGATGAAAACGAATGGCCGGTGGATGCAGACGGCTACCCGCACCGACAAGCGGCTCGCGTGATCCTTTTTGATGAGAATGGCAGATTGCTCCTTGCCAAAGGACACGATCGTGATCAGCCGGAACGCCAGTGGTGGTTCACCATCGGTGGCGGAATCATGGAGGGGGAGAATCCCGCAGAAGCAGCCTGTCGAGAGCTCTTTGAAGAAACGGGGATTGTCTTAGAACCCGATGCTCTTGTTGGCCCCGTGATCTATCGTGAAGCAACCTTCGACTTTTTATCCATTACCGCCAAACAGGACGAGTGGTTCTTCATCGCTCACACTCAACGTGTCACGCTGAACAATGATGGGTGGACCGACCTAGAACGCGACGTGATCGACGAACAGCGCTGGTGGGATCTCGATGAGCTTGCTCAACGGGCGCTAAACGGCGAGGTCTACCCCCTCAACCTTGCGAATCTTGCCCAATCATGGGTGAACGGTTGGGACGGTCAGCTTCACCGTATTCGTGAATCAAGCGCCTGCCAAGGAAGCGCTGAAGAGTGAACGTATCGGATCGGATGACCATTTCCGATCCGATACGCCTTTAATCAAAAAGCTCCGACAATTGAGAATTTGTTGGTACTCAGTGTGCGCCTAGGTGCGAGGAACCCCAGATAGTCCCAATGGCTCAATCAAGAGATCCAGTTGTGCAACGTTCAGCGAATACTTCACTTGCTCACGAACTGTGGGCTTCGCGCAGAAAGCAATTCCCAAGCCTGCCCGTTGGAGCATTGGAATATCGTTTGCTCCATCTCCGATGGCGGCTGTCTGGTTAACATCCAGTCCGTGCAATAGACGCCACCCTTCCAACGCCTGCACCTTGGCGTCCGCGGTCACGATTGCCCCCAGGACCTTACCCGTCAAGAAGCCGTTGGTGACCTCAAGTCGGTTAGCCAAGTAATGATCGATGTTCAGCTGGTGACAAAGAGGAGCAACAACTTCCTCGAAGCCACCTGAGACCACACCGAAAAAACCACCGTGGGCATGAACCGCATCAATCAGATCGCACACACCGGGGGTGGGAGTGATCGAATGAAGAACCTCATCGAACACCGTAGCGGGAACGCCCGCCAAGGTGGAGACACGGAGGCGCAAAGATTCGGCGAAGTCTATCTCGCCGTTCATTGCCCGCGCGGTGATGTCAGCAACCTGCCCGCGCGTCCCAGCGAAATGCGCCAACTCTTCGATGACTTCTTGGGCGATCAAAGTCGAATCAACATCAGTGACGATCAGGCGAGGCGGGGGTGAAAATGCGTCTCTCCCGAACGCCGAAGCATCCGGGAGAGAACGGGGCGTATTACTCAACGGGTAACAACCGTTCCTTTGGGGACAACGGTGATACCGGAATCCGTAACGGTGAAGCCACGTTCCCGGTCGCGCGTGAGGTCAAGACCAATGACAGCGCCTTCTTCAAGAACAACGTTCTTGTCGAGGATTGCCTTGGATACCACTGCGTGGCGACCAATACGGCACCCATCCATGACAACCGAGTCAGTGACTTGAGCCCAGGAGTGTATGTAGCAACCGGGGGAGATAACCGAGTGGTAGACCTCGCCACCGGAAATGATGACCCCGGGGGAGACGAAGGAATCAACAGCGTGACCCATTCGCGAGTGCTCTTCACCGTACACGAACTTAGCCGGTGGCAAGGAACCGTCGATCATCGTCATCGTCGGCCACTTGCGGTTGTACAGGTTGAACACGGGGTGGACTGAAATCAGGTCCATGTTGGCATCGTAGTAGGCATCGAGGGTACCAACGTCGCGCCAGTAGTTACGGTCGCGGTCGGTCGAACCCGGGACGTCGTTGTCTTGGAAGTCGTATACACCGCACTCGCCACGCTCGACGAACCACGGGATGATGTTGCCACCCATATCGTGCTTGGACTCGGGGTTGTGTGCGTCCTCGCGGAGAGCCTTGATCAGGTCCTTCGTGGTGAACACGTAGTTGCCCATGGAAGCGAGCACCTTGGTGGGATCGTCGGCAAGGCCGGCAGCGTTCTTCGGCTTTTCGAGGAACTGGTTGATCTTGCCGTCTGCCGAGTCGATCACGCCGAGAGCGGAAGCAAGTTCGATCGGCTGACGGATGCCTGCGACCGTGGCCGGGAGTCCAGAATCGATGTGGTGCTGCACCATCTGAGAGAAGTCCATACGGTAGATGTTGTCGGCACCAATGATGACGATGTAGTCGGGTTGCTCATCATCGACGATGTTCAGGGACTGGTAGATAGCGTCAGCGCTACCCAAGTACCAGTGAGGCCCGCGACGCTGCTGAGCCGGAACAGGGGCGATGAAGTTACCGAGAAGGGGAGATGTGTACCAGGTCTTGGTGACGTGGCGGTCAAGCGAGTGGGACTTGTACTGGGTCAACACGATGATCTTCAGATAACCGGAGTTCACGATGTTGGACAGAGCAAAGTCGATCAAACGATAGTGTCCGCCGAAGGGAACAGCGGGCTTAGCGCGGTCGTCGGTCAGCGGCATCAGTCGCTTCCCCTCACCACCTGCAAGAACAATTGCGAGAACATGATTTTTGGCCATGGGCTAAGCCTATGAGAGTCAGTGTGATCCTGCACGCATATTCCACTGTGTGGCGCCCATCACATATGGTCATTGAATGCGCAACTGTGTGCACGCATGCGGGGATTCGTCGGTGAGTGCTCTGTGCCCGCGATAGGCTAGCTCAAGAAGTTTGTGCCTTCCCTGAAAGGACCATCATGCGCGTTGACCTGCTGACCCGCGAGTATCCGCCCTTTGTTTATGGAGGTGCAGGTGTTCACGTTACTGAACTTGCTAAAGTTCTGCGTCCCCGCCTCGACGAGGTTCGAGTTCACGCGTTTGACGGGCCTCGTGAACCCGGAACCGAAGGAGCCGAAACTGGAGTCGTCGGCCACGCTGACCTAGTGGAACTGGCAGGAGCGAACGCGGCACTGAAGACACTCGGGGTAGATCTTTCCATCGCGGCCCAGACCGAAGGCGCAGACTTGGTTCACTCGCACACCTGGTACGCAAACTTTGCCGGCCATCTTTCGGCTCTGCTTCACGACATTCCGCACGTCATTTCAGCACACTCTCTGGAGCCCTTGCGCCCCTGGAAAGCCGAGCAGCTGGGTGGTGGCTACCGCATTTCTTCCTACATCGAGAAGACGTCGTACGAGGCCGCGGCCGGCATTGTTGCAGTTTCGAACGGTATGAAGGCCGACATTGTGCGCTCCTACCCGAACGTTGACGACGCGAAGGTTCACGTCATTCACAACGGCATTGATCTGGCGAAGTGGCGTGCTCCGTCTACCGACGCTGAACGCGAGAACCAAGAACGCGTTCTGAAGACGTATTCGATTGATCCGACCAAGCGAACCGTTGTGTTCGTTGGACGCATTACGCGTCAAAAGGGTCTGCCCCATTTCCTGCGCGCAGCGAACCTGCTTCCCGATGACGTTCAGATTGTTTTGTGTGCGGGTGCTCCCGATACTCCGCAGATTGCAGCCGAAGTCGACGCGCTTGTGAAGGACCTGCAGGCGAAGCGTCAGGGCGTCATCCTCATCTCTGAGATGCTCCCGCAGCCCGACATTGCAGCAATTCTGGATGCGTCGACCGTGTTCATCACCCCGTCGGTCTACGAGCCACTCGGTATCGTGAACCTCGAAGCGATGGCGCTGGGCCTGCCCGTTGTTGGTACGGCAACTGGCGGTATTCCCGATGTCATCGTCGACGGCGAGACCGGCTATCTGGTTCCGATCGAACAAATGAATGACGGCACCGGCACTCCTCTGAAGCCCGATACCTTCGTTCATGATATGGCCGAGCGCCTGATCGCAGTCCTCGATAACCCTCAGGGCGCCAAGACGATGGGAGTGGCAGGCCTGACGCGTGCTCGCGACCACTTCTCTTGGGATGCCATCGGCCAGAAGACCGCGGATCTGTATCGCACACTGGTGTGAGTCAGCCGATCATATTTCGGTGACAAAGGTAGGCTTATAGGTATGACTTATGTCCTTGAATGTGTGGATGCAACTGTAAGCAAACGTGGAACTGCGATTCTTGATTCGGTGTCTTTTAGCACCGAGCAAGGCCAGCATTGGGTGATTCTTGGCCCGAATGGCGCGGGTAAGACAACTCTTATCCGAGCGCTAGCCGGTCGTGAAGCATTGGCGCAGGGCACCGTGAAACTTGATGGCGAAGACATTTTTGCTCTCGACCGTCAAGAACTTGCTTCCCGCGTTGCACTTGTTTCGAAGTCGCTTGCCCCCTCCATTCGTGCACACCAAACTGTTCGCGACCTTGTTCGCACGGCAGCGTGGGGTATCGCAATTCATCGCGACGAAGAATACGAAGCTCAAGATGATGCGCGTTGCGACAATCTGCTTGTTGCTTTCGGTATTGATCATTTGGCGGATCGTCAGTTTGGAACTCTCTCTGAGGGCGAAGCGCAACGTGTGTTGCTTGCTCGAAGCCTGATGACAGACCCGGAGGTCCTGATTCTTGATGAGCCCACCGCTGGCTTGGATCTTGGCGCCCGCGAACTATTGATCGGAGCTCTTGAAGAGATCATTTCCGGTCCGCATGCTCCGCAGGTCATTTTGGTTACACACCAGGTGGAAGAAATTCCCAGCGGAATGACGCACGCGGTCTTGATGGACGGAGCAAAGGTCGTCCAGTCGGGTGTCATTGATTCCGTCATCACCGGAGTGAATCTGTCAGCGACGTATTGTCTGCCTCTGAGCGCCGGTAACGACAACGGACGCTGGTGGGCTCGCGCCGTCAGGTAAGTCTCTTCATAGGTATCACCGTGGACACGTCGGACAAAGGGGAGTGTGTATGACGCACGCTTTGTGGTGGGTGATTGTTGCCATCGTTCTTGGACTGATTGAGATGGCAACGGTTGACCTTGTGTTCCTCATGCTTGCCATCGGTGGTTTAGCAGCGGCGTTAACCTCTCTTGTTGTCCCTGGGCTCTGGCCCGAAGTCGGCGTTTTTGTGGTCTGCTCGCTGGTCTTTCTTTGTGCGCTTCGTCCGTGGCTGAAAATGCGTATGCTCTGGTCGCAAACGAACGTGAAAACCAATGTGCACGCCTTGATTGGGCGACAGGTCGATGTGATTGAAACCGTGAACGCCAGCAGTGGTCGCGTGAAACTTGATGGCGAAGTCTGGTCTGCCCGCACAATCGACGAGAAGCCCCTTCTTGTGGGCGAGCATGCGTATGTGTGCGAGATCGACGGTGCTACGGCGGTTGTTACGTCCGTCGAGAACCGTAGTAAAACATTCGAAGAACAGAAAGGGTGAGTGCCGCCGTGGACATGAGTATTGGTCCCTTCGTTGCTGGGCTCCTGTTGATCCTTGTTGTGGTCATCCTTGCCAAGAGCGTCCAGATTGTTCCCCAGCCTCGCGCGTTGGTGATCGAGCGCCTCGGTCGTTTTCACACGGTGATGTACGGTGGTTTGCATGTGCTGATTCCGTTCTTTGACCGTATTGCAGCGCGCGTTGACTTGCGTGAACAGGTCACCAGCTTCCCTCCACAGCCGGTGATTACCGCCGATAACGTCGTGGTTTCCATCGACTCGGTGATTTACTACCAGGTCACGGATCCAATGCACGCGACCTACGAGATTGCGAACTTCATTCAGGCAATCGAACAGCTGACGGTGACGACGCTCCGTAATGTCATTGGCTCGCTCGACCTCGAGCAGACGCTGACGAGTCGCGACTCGATCAACACTCAGCTTCGTGGTGTTCTTGATGAAGCAACGGGACGCTGGGGTATCCGCGTGAATCGCGTTGAGTTGAAGGCAATTGATCCGCCACCGTCGATTCAGCAGGCCATGGAACAGCAGTTGCGAGCCGAACGTGATAAGCGTGCAGCGATTCTGACTGCTGAAGGTGTCCGTCAGTCGCAGATCCTTCAGGCTGAGGGTGAAAAGCAGTCCGCCATCTTGAAGGCTGAAGGACAAGCTCAGGCGGCTGTCACTCGCGCCCGCGGTCAAGCAGAAGCTATCGGTACCGTCTTCCAGTCGATCCACGAGGGCAATCCAACGCCTGATCTGCTGAGCTACCAGTACTTGCAGATGCTTCCGGAACTTGCCAAGGGGGATTCGTCGAAGGTGTGGGTTGTTCCCACCGAACTGACGGCTGCTCTGGATTCCATTGCGAAGGGTTTTAACCCGAACAAGTAAAACTGTCCGGTGTGGACGACGTGTTCTTGACCATCCCCCTCACCATCGCCCCCGATTGAAAGAAGAGACTCGTGGACTCCATCCAGGAAAAGGTTCTGCGCGAGGTTGCTGCCCGCGACATTCGCTTTATTCGCCTGTGGTTTACAGATGTCGCTGGTGTCTTGAAGTCTGTAGCAATTGACCCGGGCGAGTTGGAAGATGCCTTCGCTGAAGGTATCGGTTTCGACGGTTCTGTGATTGAAGGCATGACCCGCGTGCACGAGTCCGACATGTTGTTGCGTCCGGATGCTTCGACATTCCAGATGTTGCCGTGGCGAGGGGAAGAAGATCCCGTTGCTCGAATGTTCTGCGACGTGTTGACCCCCGATGGTCAGGCTGCACGTAGTGACCCTCGCGGCGTGTTGGAACGCGTTGTTGAACGAGCCCAAGAGCGCGGCTTCACTGTGATGGTTCACCCTGAGATTGAGTTCTATCTGCTCCAACAGCCGATCAGTGTCGACAACTTGAAGCCTGTTGATTCTGCGGGTTATTTCGATCATGTTGCGCGTGGGCATTCGAATGATTTCCGTCGTCGCGCGGTTCGTATGCTCGAAGATATGGGCATTGCGGTCGAGTTCTCTCACCACGAAGGTGGCCCCGGTCAAAACGAAATCGACCTGCGTGCAGTCGATGCGGTGAGTGCTGCCGACAACATCATGACCGCTCGAACCGTCATCGAAGAGGTCGCGTTGCGCGAGAACCTTGCCGCACTGTTTATGCCCAAGCCCTTTATTGACCATCCGGGTTCGGGTATGCATACGCACCTTTCACTGCTCGAAGGTGAAGAAAATGCCTTCTACGATCCGTCAGGTGACTATCAGCTGTCACGCACGGGGCGCCACTTCATTGCGGGGCTCTTGGAACATGCTCGCGAGATCGCTGCTGTCACCAATCAGCACGTGAACTCCTATAAGCGCCTCTGGGGTGGGGGCGAGGCTCCGTCTTACGTGTGCTGGGGTCATAACAATCGCTCCGCGTTGATTCGAGTCCCGCTGTACAAGCCTGAAAAGCGTACGGCAGCACGCATTGAGTACCGTGCCTTGGATCCGGCTGCGAACCCGTATCTTGCACTCGCCGTTCTGATCACTGCAGGTCTTGACGGCATTGAACGTCGCCTCGAACTTGTCCCCGAAGCTGAGGACAATGTTTGGGATCTGACGGATCGCGAACGTCAAGTGATGGGGATCGAGGCTCTGCCGACGTCATTGGCTTCCGCGGTTCGTTTGATGCGCGAATCTGACTTGGTTGCCGGTGCTCTTGGTGAAGAGGTCTTCGACTACGTTGTGCGCAACAAGGAAAAGGAATGGCGTGAGTACCGCCAGCAGGTGACGCCTCAGGAGATTCGCCAGTTCCTCAAGGTCTACTGATGGAGGTTGTCCCGAAGGACCTCCGCGGTAGCGGTTTCTTGGATCCGGTGCGAGCAGCGTCATTTTTGGCTGACCTACCCGGCGAGCTAGGCGAGTGGCTACCGCTGTTCAACGCCTGCGCCGATCCAGATTCCGCGCTGGTAACCTGCCTGCGTTTTCACGAGGCCGCCCCTACTCAATTAGCCACAATCGCTGAACGCGGGGGCAATGGGCTTCGGCGCTTGGTCGCGGTTTTTGGTGCATCTTCCTGGTGGGGCGACTACCTGATTGCTGACCCTTCACGCATTGATGGCTTGCTTGTTGAACCCGATGAACCGTTGACGGAGCTCCTTCACGCAGTGGGGGCTGATCCAGCGTCGCAGATGCCCGTTGCGGGTCCCGGCTACAACGGCGACGATGTGCGTCGTGCGTATCGCAGAGTTTTGTTGGACCTCGTTGCTGACGATGCTACGCACCCGAACCCGCCCGATTATATGCCGGAAGTCGGTGTGCGCCTTGCGGTGCTTGCTGACGCTGCACTCGAAGCTGCCCTCGCACTGGCACGACGAGATATTGATCCGCAGGGTAATGCTCGTCTTTCGATTATTGCGATGGGAAAAACAGGCGCTCAAGAACTTAACTACATTTCCGACGTTGACGTGATGTACGTTGTTGCCCCGGCTGAGGGTGTTGATGAGCGTAGTGCCATCGAACTGGGTACGCGCATGGCAGCGCTTTCGGCTCAGGTATGTTCGGGGCCGGGTAATGAACAGCCACTCTGGAGCGTGGATGCGAATCTGCGTCCCGAAGGGCGTCATGGCGCGCTTGTGCGAACACTTGACTCGTTCACACAGTATTGGGATAAGTGGGCTGAAACGTGGGAGTTCCAGGCTCTTCTTAAAGCTCGCCCGGCAGCTGGCGATATGGAGCTTGGTCAGGCCTTTTTCCGTGTTGCTTCTCCGTACATTTGGAATGCTACGGGGCGTGATGGCTTTGTTGAAAATGCTCGAGCAATGCGACGTCGCGTTGAAAACACGATTCCCCGTCGTGAAGCTGACCGTGAACTGAAGCTCGGGCGAGGTGGCCTGCGTGATGTCGAGTTCACCGTGCAGCTGTTGCAACTGGTCCACGGTCGTACCGATGATTCGCTTCACGCCAGATCAACGTTGGATGCGCTGTCTCGCCTTAGCGACGGTGGTTATGTGGCGCGTAGCGATGCTCAAGAATTGCGTGAATGCTACTGCTTCCTGCGTGCTGTTGAACACCGTATTCAGCTTCAACGCATGCGTCGCACCCACCTGATCCCTACGTCAGCGAACGAACTTCGAGCGGTGGGCAGGGGAGTTGATCTTGAGCATTGTGGTAGTTCCGAGGCTCTGGCGAAGGAACTGAAACGCATTCGAGATCGTGTTCGAATGCTCCATGAGGACGTGTTCTATCGTCCGATTGTTCAGGCAACTGCGGGCCTTAGCCCAGATGAAGCTACGTTGGACTCCGATGGTGCTCAGGCTCGTCTTCAAGCCATCGGCTATCGCGATCCCCGAGGAGCTCTTGCCCACATCACGGCCCTCTCGCAGGGCACAAGCAGGCGTGCGAAGATCCAGCGTCATCTTCTGCCCGTTTTTATTTCGTGGCTTTCCAACGGTGCAGATCCAGACCTTGGCTTGCTGAACTTTAGAGCTCTATCGGAGCAAATCGGTGATTCTCACTGGTATTTGGCTCTCCTGCGTGATTCCGGAGTTGCCGCATCCAGGCTCTGCGAGATGCTGCCGAACTCGAAGTGGATCGCTGAGGCTCTGTCACATCGCCCCGAAGCAGTCGCCTGGCTGGATCTTGATAAAGACCTCGCCCCTCGTGAAGCTGAGGTTTTGAAAGTCGAGGCGGCCTCGTTGATTGACCGCCACGCAGATTCGGATAAGGCCGCATATCGCGTGCGAGCCATGCGTTCGCGTGAACTTACTCGTGCTGCGATGAGCGATTTGGTGACTGGAATCGGAGCCAGGCGGCAGACAATCTCCGATGCTACGGACGCAGCAGTTGTCGGCGCATTAGCGATTGCAACACGCGAAGAAGAACTCAAGAACGGTCACCGCGTCGACGTTGGGTTCGTGGCGATGGGACGTTACGGTGGGCGTGAATCAAACTATGCCTCCGACGCTGATGTCATGGCTTTTCATCGCGCGACCAATGGCGTGAGCGAGAGCGACGCTGTGAACGCTGCAACGACAATCATCAACCGCGTGAAAGCATTGCTGGGGACGGTCACAGCGCAGATGAGTGTCAGCGTTGACCTAGACCTACGTCCAGAAGGACGCAACGGACCGATGTCCAGAACCGTCGAATCGTACGCGGAGTATTACGACAAGTGGGCATCGACCTGGGAACGCCAAGCGCTCCTTCGGGCGCGCGTATTCGCCGGCCCCGATGATCTGATGCGTTCGATGGGGGAGTTAATCGACCGCGTGCGCTATGGCAGCGCGATTGACGAGGCCCAGATCAGAGACATTCGTCTGCTCAAAGCAAGAATGGAAAGCGAACGCCTGCCTCGTGGCATCGAACCCACGCGTCACGTGAAATTGGGGCCGGGTGGCCTGTCAGACGTCGAATGGATTGTTCAGCTTCTTCAGCTGAAACATGCTCATGCCGATGACTCTTTACGCACCTCGTCAACGATTGATGCTCTGCGCGCATTAACTCGTTCGGGATGGATTGCTCCTCATGATGCGAAGACGTTGGAAAATGCGTGGAGCCTCGCATCACAAATCCGGGCGGCGAACGTGCTGACAACCGGGCGAATGTCGGGAGTTAAACTCGATACCGTTCCCAGAGACTCGAAGGACCTTATCCCGCTGGCACGCGTTCTTGGATATGGTGCGGCAAGCGAGTGTGAGCTGGAAGAAGAATGGCTTCGTCGATCGCGCAAAGCACGCGCATTGATGGATACCTACTTCTGGAACTGAATACTGCCTTGCACACCAAGGCACGAAGAAGAAACGGAAACACAGTTGTGAAAATCGTCCTCGTGCGTCACGGACAGACCTACGCCAATGAAGCGCACGCTCTTGACACCTCTAGGCCTGGACTACCGCTAACCGCCGATGGGTTGGCTCAAGCCACCGATCTTGCTTCGCGCTGGGAATCTGAAGTCGGGCAGGCTCCAACAGTGGTTGCTGTTTCACCTCTTTTTCGCACTCGCCAAACCTGCGCACCCCTATGCGCTAAGTATGCCCTGACTCCGCTGGTGAGACCAGGAATTCGTGAATTACGCTCAGGTGACGTTGAGATGAACGCTGACCCGTTCTCAGACTCCGTTTACGTTGAAGGAACGGGAAACTGGTCGCACGGTGCAACTCACATTCGTATGTCTGGCGCTGAAACGGGGGAGGACGCGCTTGCCCGTGCGTTGCCCGTTATCGCCGAAGTGGCTGGCCTCGTACTTGAGGAAGATCCGGACGGCGTGGGTGTGATCGTCGCTCATGGAGCCCTACTGCGCCTGCTGGCATCGACGCTTGCGCACAACATCTCCGGCACTCTTGTGATGACTCACTTCATGTCGAATACGGGAACCGTCATCTTGCAGTGGCCCACCGAACGATTCGGCACCTCCGTTCCTCACAACCCCGACGATCTGCGAGGTGCCTTCACTGGTCTGACGTGGAATAACCGTCCAGTTGATCAGTGGGATCTAGAGGATTGATCTCAAAGGGAAAACCCCGGTATCGCATGTAATCGGACAGAAATTCGCGGTGTTCATTGCATGACAGCCACGTCTTGGAATCCGCCCACGGGATTTTCGGGTTTGACCAGGTGATGATCCACACCGCCTGCGCATTACACTCGCGTGCCTGACACACACCGTCAGCGCGGCCTCGTCCCAATGCCATTGAACCTCCTCGATCCCTCACACTGTAATCTTTTCGCATGAGTCAATGCACGCTGATCCTTGTTCGCCACTCTGACCCGGAGTATTTCGCGCTGTCGGATCACTCGCGACCGTTGACCGATCTTGGTCTCCGTCGGGCGCACGAGCTTGGCATCAAACTGCAAGCCGAAGTTGGAGACATCGAACTAGGGGTCAGTTCAACAGCAGTGCGCGCATGGCAGACCTTCGACGAGATCGCGAAGAACCTGCCAATGAGGACCACGTACAAGGATCGTTCAATCTACGATGCAGGGGCAGAGTCACTCATCGAAACGATTAACTCCCTGCCTGGAGAATCCGCACTGATTGTCGGACATCAGCCAACAATCGGCCATGTTGGATACCTGATCGGAGACGATAGTGCGAAAGCCGATCTTGGCACTGGCGTCGGTAAAGCGACTGCTCTGATCATTCAAAGCGAAGGAAGTTTCGCTGATTTTCGTCCCGGCGCGAACCTGCCAGTACGGATTGTCACCGTCCCACGCGTGCTGTAATCGCAGAGTTCAAGGCTGACGGGCATTGGCATCGAACGTTTACTGTGTCCCATAGCCCACCTTTGAAGACGCTGACCTTTTACTAATCCCGCTAAGATATACGGGTACGCAATCCACCCTTCAAGGGAGCAGTAATGTCGGGACACTCTAAATGGGCGACCACCAAGCACAAGAAGGCCGCCATTGACGCGAAGCGCGGAAAGCTCTTCGCTCGTCTGATCAAGAATATTGAAGTTGCAGCACGCACCGGCGGCGGCGATCCCGCAGGTAACCCGACCCTGTATGACGCCATCCAGAAGGCAAAGAAGAATTCCGTTCCCGCTGACAACATCGATCGTGCTGTCAAGCGTGGCTCCGGTGCAGAAGCCGGTGGCGCGAACTACGAAACCATCATGTACGAAGGCTACGGCCCGAACGGCGTTGCATTCCTCGTCGAATGTCTGACCGACAACCGTAACCGTGCAGCTTCCGACGTCCGCCTTGGCTTTACCCGTCAGGGAGGCTCGCTGGCGGACCCGGGTTCGGTTTCCTACCTCTTCTCCCGTCGTGGCATTGTCGAGGTGGGCGCAGCAGACGGCGTTGACGAGGACACGATCATGGAAGCCGTTCTGGATGCGGGTGCTGAAGAAGTGACCGACACCGGTGATGGATTCGTCATCGAATCCGCAGCCTCCGATGTTGTCGAGGTCCGTAAGGCGCTCCAGTCAGCAGGTATCGATTACGATTCCGCTGAAGTTCAATTCGTCGCATCGACCGACGTTGAGGTCGACTTTGAAGGCGCACTGAAGGTTCAGAAACTGATCGACGCTCTGGAAGAATCTGACGACGTTCAGAACATCTACAACAACATGACGTACTCGGATGAGGTCCGCGCGCAGCTGGAAGAAGGGGAGTGACGATGGCTGAGTTCACGTCGACTCGCGAAGTTGGTACCCCGCAGGTTAAGCGCGGTATGGCTCAGATGCTCAAGGGTGGCGTCATCATGGACGTCGTTACTCCAGAGCAAGCAAAGATCGCCGAAGATGCGGGCGCAGTTGCCGTCATGGCGCTCGAGCGCGTTCCTGCGGACATTCGCGCACAGGGTGGCGTTGCCCGTATGTCTGACCCGGATCTGATCGATGGCATCATCAACGCTGTCTCCATCCCGGTCATGGCAAAGGCTCGCATCGGCCATTTCGTTGAAGCTCAGGTTCTGCAGTCCCTCGGCGTCGACTACATCGACGAATCTGAGGTTCTCACCCCGGCCGATTACACCAACCACATCGACAAGTGGAACTTCACCGTTCCCTTTGTCTGCGGTGCAACCAACCTGGGTGAGGCACTCCGTCGCATCACCGAAGGTGCAGCAATGATTCGCTCCAAGGGTGAAGCTGGTACCGGCGACGTTTCCAACGCGACGACGCACATGCGTAAGATCCGCGACCAGATCCGTCACCTCACCTCGCTTCCCGAAGATGAGCTCTACGTTGCCGCCAAGGAACTCCAGGCTCCCTACGAGCTGGTCGCCGAGGTCGCTCGCGAAGGTAAGCTTCCTGTCGTTCTGTTCACCGCCGGTGGCATTGCTACCCCGGCGGACGCTGCAATGATGATGCAGCTCGGTGCTGAGGGTGTTTTCGTTGGATCCGGTATCTTCAAGTCCGGTGATCCGGCGAAGCGTGCAGCTGCCATCGTTAAGGCAACCACCTTCTACGATGATCCGTCCGTTATTGCTGAGGTTTCGCGTGGCCTTGGTGAAGCAATGGTCGGTATCAACGTTGACGACCTTCCGGTTTCTCACCGTCTTGCGGAGCGCGGATGGTGACGATCGGCGTTCTCGCCCTTCAGGGTGACGTTGACGAACATGTGCGGGCGCTAGAGAATTCTGGCGCCCGCGCCGTTAAGGTGCGTCGCCCCTGCGAATTGGCGAAAGTGGATGGTCTGATCATCCCCGGTGGTGAGTCAACGACCATGTCGAATCTGTTGGCCTCCTTCGACATGTTTGAACCTCTGAAAGACCGTCTTGATGCTGGACTTCCCGCGTGGGGCACATGCGCTGGCATGATCATGCTCTCGTCTACGATCCTTGATGGTCGCGATGATCAGAAGTGCTTCGCCACCCTCGACATGGTTGTTCGACGTAATGCCTTTGGGCGTCAGGTTGATTCCTACGAAGAAGACCTCGTGATTGACGGCATCGAAGGCGACGATTTCCGCGCTGTCTTTATCCGCGCACCGTGGGTTGAGTCCGTTGGCGACACCGTGTCTGTGATTGCGCGCGCCGGAAACGCTGAAGACGGTCCGATCGTGGCCGTACGTCAAGGTAACGTCATGGCAACCAGCTTCCACCCCGAGGTTGGTGGCGATGACCGCCTGCATGAACTGTTCGTTTCAATGGTGGAGAACCGCTGACCCATGCGAGTCATGGGAATTGACCCCGGCATTACACGATGCGGTTTGGGTGTTGTTGACGTTGATGAGTCAAGGCGTGCCGCGCTCGTGTATGTCGGGGTTGCTCGTTCCAACAAAGACATTGCGACGCATTTTAGGCTTCGGACGATTGCAGATGCGATTGATAGTGTGATCGCGCAGTATCAGCCTGAAGTTGTGGCGATTGAGCGAGTCTTCGCCCAAGACAACTTGCAGTCAGTGACGACGACGATGCAGGTCATGGGTGCTGCCATGACGTGCGTGGCGCGTGCTGGTCTGCCGATGGCGGTTCATACCCCGTCAGAAGTGAAGTCTGCTGTTTCTGGAAACGGCAATGCGGATAAAGCGCAGGTTCAGGCGATGGTGTCGCGTATTCTTCGCTTGTCGAAGCCTCCGAAGCCCGCGGATGCTGCAGATGCGCTTGCAATCGCAATTTGTCATGCGTGGCGGGGGACAGGTTTGCTGGGTGTTGGCGATGATTCGTCAGTTTCTGTTTCTATCTCTGGTCGCTTGACTTCCAAGGGGTCAATGACACCCGCGCAACGTGCGTGGGCGGAAGCTCAAGCTGCGCAACGCCGGACAGGTGCTGTTGATCCGCGACTGCGTCGCAAGTAAAATAGAACAGGTGTTCGCATTGGGTGTGGGCGCTATCGATCCAATACAGGAGAACAATTGATCGCACAGTTGAGTGGAACAGTGGCCTCAGTTGGCTTGGATTCAATTGTCGTGGTTGTCTCCGGCGTTGGTTTCGATGTGAAGGTCGTGCCCACATACGCTCAGCAGGTGCGCGTCGGTGACGAGCTCACTGTTGCAACATCGCTTATTGTTCGCGAGGATTCCCTGACACTCATGGGCTTTGAAACGGCTGATCAGCGTGATGTATTCACCATCTTGCAGACCGTGTCCGGTATTGGACCTCGTATTGCCCTTGGTGCGCTTGGCGTTCTTAGCCCCGATGATCTTCGTCGTGCCGTTCGTGATCATGATCTTTCAACCCTGGGCAAGATCCCCGGTGTTGGAAAGAAATCAGCGCAACGCATGGTGTTGGAGCTAGGGGAGAAACTCGGTCAGCCCGCACATCTTGGAAAGGCGGGAACCGGAGCCACAGTCGCCATGGGCGCTGTCGAAGAAGATGTTGTGGCAGCGTTGGTTTCGATGGGATGGAAGCAATCCCAGGCACAAGCGGCAATCGATACGCTGGGTGGACAGGGCTTGGGGGCGTCTGATTTGCTCCGTGCCGCTTTGCTGAAGTTGGGAGGCTCTCGTGGCTGATTCTTTCGATTCTCCCGCAGAGGCAATGCGTATTGTTGCTCCTGATGCCGGTGAGCTTGAACGTGCTGCAGAAGCAGCTCTGCGTCCCAAGCGCCTCACTGAATTCGTCGGACAAGAAACTGTTCGTGAACAGCTTCAGCTTGTTCTCGATGCGGCACGTGGCCGTGGCGTGAGTCCCGACCATGTTCTTCTTGCCGGTCCTCCCGGGTTGGGTAAGACCACTTTGGCAATGATTATTGCTGCCGAAATGGGGACATCGCTCCGCCTGACCTCCGGTCCGGCAATCCAGCATTCGGGTGACCTTGCTGCGATCCTTTCAGGGCTTCAAGAAGGCGACATTCTTTTTATTGACGAAATCCACCGTCTTGCTCGCACCGCAGAAGAAATGCTGTATCTGGCAATGGAAGACTTCCGCGTCGACGTTGTCGTGGGTAAGGGGCCCGGCGCAACCTCGATTCCGCTGACGCTTCCGCCTTTTACCGTTGTCGGTGCGACTACGCGCACGGGCCTGCTACCGGCTCCTCTGCGTGACCGTTTCGGTTTTACCGCTCATCTTGAGTTCTACGAGACACACGAACTTGAAGCAGTCGTCACGCGTTCCGCTGACCTTCTTGGCGCCCCCTTGGACGCTCAGGCGGCTCACGAAATCGCCTCCCGTTCAAGAGGCACCCCGCGTATTGCCAATCGCCTTCTTCGTCGCGTTGTCGACTATGCCCAAGTACGTGGAAGCGGCGCTTTGGATCTTGAAGCTGCCCAGGGCGCACTCACCCTGTTCGAGGTTGATCGCTACGGTCTCGATCGTCTTGACAGAGCAGTACTCGACGCAGTCTGTCAGCGTTTTGCTGGGGGACCGGTTGGATTGACCACTCTTGCGGTCACGGTAGGTGAAGAAGCAGAGACGGTCGAAACCGTCGCTGAGCCCTACTTGGTTCGTGAAGGATTCCTTGTCAGAACCAACCGAGGACGTGCCGCCACGCCCAAAGCTTTCCAACATTTGGGGCTGACACCGCCCGCCGAATCTATGCTGTTTAGCTGAATCACAGTGTTATTCGCCTGATTTGAACGCCTTTTTCGCTAAGAGAGCCTTCTTCGCATTAGACTGACCAGGGTGCGCTCTACGCGCGTTCATGACTAGAAAGAGGCAATCCGTGGGTAACTTCCTCCAGGGCGGCAACATGACCTTTATCCTACTTGCGCTCATCCTGATCGCGATGATGTGGTACTCAAGCCGTGGTCGCAAGAAGATGGCTGAGCGTCAGGCTCAAATGGAACGAGATATGAACGAGAAACTCGTTCCCGGTGCTTGGGTGAAGACCGCTGTTGGATTCTGGGGTCGCTTTGTCGATCAGGACGGCGACATCGTCGTACTCGAGACGATTGATGGTACAGAGATGTACTGGGATCGTCAGATGATCCGTTCCGTTGGGGACGAACCGCCTTTCGCTTCAGATGAGCCCGCTGTCGAACTGGCCGAAGAAGAACCGCAAGAACCGATTCTTGGCCTTGATGATCCCGCTACGGATGATGCATCGACCGACGAAAAGAACTGAGTATCCCGAGCTAGGGACTGGGAGTAGTTAAAAGTGTCTACACGTAAACGCCGACCTGTGCGTTCACTTGTCACCCTCATTGTTGCAATGGTGGTGGCAGCGGCCGGACTGGTGATTGGCAACGTCACCAAGGGGACCTCGTTGGTTCCCTCGCTCGCCCTCGATCTTCAGGGTGGCACCCAACTGATCTTGACTCCGAAGTCGACCGAAGAAGGCGACCGAGCGATCACTGAAGACGACATCACGCAGGCGATTTCAATTATTCGTAATCGTATTGATGCCTCCGGTGTCGCCGAATCAGAGATCACTTCGATGGGCTCGGACAACATTGTTGTTTCAATTCCAGGTACGCCTTCACAGGAAACTCTCGACCTGATTCGTTCGTCCTCGCAGATGAACTTCCGACCTGTTCTCCGTATCGGTCTGGCTTCCCAGAAAGTTGCGACCTCCTCAACCGCCGAGGTTTCAGACAAAGATTCTGCACAGTCAGCTCAGTCTGCTGATGAAACTCAATCAGCGACAGGACAGGCCTCGGCTGATGGCGCCCAGTCAGCAGACGGTGCTCAGTCGGTTCAGCAGGTGTCGACCGCACTGGATGAAGAATCCGCGATGAAGGTCGCTGATCTGAATCAAGACGGTGTTCTCTCAGACCAGCCGAGTTCGACTCCTGCTAATGGAACGGATCTTGCATGGATCACAGAGCAGGTTCTCTACGACTTCTCCGTGCTTGACTGCACCAACTCCGAAGCTCGCCAGCAGACCGAAGGTGCTGCAGACAAGCCCTACGCTGCCTGCGATAGCGATGGTCAGCTGAAGTACATCCTTGGTCCGGTTTCGGTTGCCGGTTCGAACCTTTCGAACGCAACTGCCGGCCAAGTCACCAACTCGACCGGTCAGGCAACCGGTGCATGGGGTGTCGACCTGCAGTTCGATTCTGAAGGTACGAAGGCATTCGCGGATTCTTCCGAACTGCTCTACTCCTACAAGGATTCTGACGCCGAAGGAAAGAGCTTCTTCGACTCGCCGGATCGCAACCACTTTGCCGTTGTTCTTGACGGTTCGGTGATTACTGCTCCTTCAATGAATGCTGTCATCTCTGATGGTCGTGCTCAGATCACCGGTAACTTCACCGCAAAGTCAGCCACCGCGTTGGCAAACCAGCTCAGCTTCGGTTCGCTTCCTCTGAACTTTGAAGTTGAGTCCGAACAGCGTATTTCCGCCACACTGGGTTCTGATCACCTGCAGAAGGGCATGTTGGCGGGCGCCATCGGCTTCCTGCTGGTCATCCTGTACCTGATCTGGCAATACCGCGGTCTGGCGCTTATTTCTGCCGGTTCGCTATTTGTTGCAGCAGCACTCACCTACATCGTGATCGCGCTTCTGTCGGCGACGATGGGATATCGTTTGTCGCTCGCAGGCGTTGCAGGCTTGATTATGGCGGTCGGCGTCACCGCTGACTCGTTCATCGTCTACTTCGAACGCGTGCGTGACGAGGTCCGTGACGGTCGCCCGCTTGCTGCCGCAGTCGACGAGGGCTGGGATCGCGCTAAGCGCACGATCCTCGTCTCCGATGCCGTGAACCTGGTTGCAGCTATCGTCCTCTACCTGCTGGCAGTCGGTGGCGTGCAGGGCTTCGCGTTCACTCTCGGTGTGACAACCGTGATCGATATTGCTGTCATCTTCTTGTTCACTCACCCGATGATGGAACTGCTGATTCGTACCAAATTCTTCGGCGAGGGACATCGTCTTTCCGGTCTTGATCCCGAGCACCTCGGTGCAAAGAACTCGCTGATTTACGCCGGTCGTGGCCGTGTTGTTATGCCGAAGCAAAAGCAGGGCAAGGGTGCGACGGCTCAGTCTGTGACTGAAGGCAAAGGCATGAGCCTTGCTCAGCGTCGTCGCGCGCAGCGTCTTGCTGAAGCTAAAGCTGAAGCTGAAGCGCAAGTGGAAGAAGCTCGCGCATCTGCGGATAGTGAAGCGACGAAGGCTGAGGGTAGCGCAGTAGATGGTGAGGCTGCCGAGCAGAAAGGGGACGCGAAATGATGTCGTTCGCCCAGTGGGGTAATGCTCTGTACTCGGGGGATAAGTCCTACCCGGTTGTCCCCAAGCGCAAGGTTTTTGTTGGTCTTGCTGCAGCCTTGATTGGCGTTGCTTTTGTTCTTTCAGCAGCCATCGGCCTCAATGCTTCCATTGAGTTCACAGGCGGTGCGCAGTTTGATGTGACCCGAGTCAGCGATCAGTCTGAGGAAAAGGCCTCGGATATCGTGACTGGCACCGGAATTGTTTCCACCGCGAAGGTGACGAAGGTTGGTACGGATTCTGTTCGTATTCAGACTGAATCTGTTGATTCGCAGCAGGCGACGACGATTCGTGATGCGTTGACCAGCGCGTACGGTGTTGATCCGGCCGATGTTCAGTCGTCAACGATCGGCCCGTCCTGGGGTGCTTCGGTGACTTCGAAGGCTACTCAGTCGCTTGTCATCTTCATGTTGCTCGTCGCGATCTTGATGACCCTGTACTTCAGGTCATGGACTATGGCGCTGGCCGCTCTGCTGGCACTTGTCCACGATATTGCCCTCACGCTTGGTGTTTTCGTTATCACCCAGGTTGAGGTTTCGCCTGCAACGGTCATCGGCTTCCTGACGATTCTTGGTTACTCTCTGTACGACACGGTCGTTGTATTCGACAAGGTCCGTGAGTTGACGAAGGGCATCTACGACCAGAAGCGTTTCACTTTTGCCGAATATGTGAACTTAGCCGTCAACCAGACCATGGTTCGTTCGATTAACACGTCGGTTGTTGCATTGCTTCCGGTCGGTTCGATTCTGATTATCGGTGCTTTGCTTCTTGGTACCGGTACTCTGACCGATATTTCGCTGGCGCTGTTCGTCGGTATGATAGCCGGCACCTACTCGTCAATCTTCATTGCGTCCCCGCTTCTTGTTCTGCTTCAAGAGCGTTTGAAGAAGACGAAGGCGCACACGGAGTCGGTCGAAAAGGATCGTGCGCGTCATGTGGCTGTGGGTAAGGGTGACGAGGGTGCCTCCACTGTGAAGGTTGCTCCTGTTCGTCCGGGGCAGCGCCTTTCGAATGCTCACCAGCCGAAGAGGAAGAAAGAGCATCGATGAGTGGTGAACTTGGCGCGCATATCGGTGAACTTGTTGACTCGAATCTCGGTCTTGTTCAAGATTTCCCAGAGCCCGGTGTTCTGTTTCGCGATATCACTCCGCTGATTGCAAACGGTCCGGCGTTTAAAGAGCTCATTGAGATGCTCGCCGAGCGCTATAAGGGGAGTGTCGACGCAATTGCAGGTCTGGAGTCGCGTGGCTTCATTCTTGGAGCGCCACTTGCCGCTGAACTCGGTGTCGGTATGCTGACCATCCGTAAAGCAGGCAAGCTTCCCGGTCACGTTATCGGTGTCGACTATGACCTTGAATACGGTAGCGCTCGCATGGAGATCCGACCCGAGTCGGTGACTCCAGGGTCGCGTGTGCTGGTCATCGATGACGTTCTTGCAACAGGAGGCACTGCTGCTGCGTCGGTTGATCTGCTCCGTCAGTGCGGAGCACACGTGAGCACCGTTGCTGTTCTTCTGGAGCTTGAGGCTTTCGACGGGCGCGAAAAGCTTGCCGAACATGATGTCGTCACCGAATCAGCATTGGTAGTCTGACCTGCGGTTCCTCGTTTAGTTGCGGTCAAATATGTTTGACACGTCACAGGTGCGTATCATAGGAGCATGACTGACCAGGCTAACTCCGCTCACTCAAAACCAGGCGTGGCCGGATCTCGTGTGAGGTCCGGCCTCGTATGGTTTGGCGCACGCACGCGCCCGACGATTCCTGAGATCGAACCGTTGGTTCGAGCACTGCGTGCGAACCATCCGAAAGCCGATGTGAGCATGATCGAGCGTGCCTATCGCACGGCCGAATTGCATCACCGGGGGCAGGTTCGTAAATCGGGTGAGCCGTATATTACTCACCCAGTTGCGGTGGCAACGATTCTTGCTGAAATGGGTATGACTACCCCGACACTGGTGGCTGCTCTTCTGCATGACACGGTTGAAGATACGGACTACACGGTTGAAGAGCTAGCAGCGGAATATGGTGAGCCGATTGCGGCGCTCGTTGACGGTGTGACGAAGCTGGACAAGGTGCGCTACGGCGAATTTGCTCAATCTGAAACACTGCGCAAGATGCTTGTTGCGATGAGCCGCGATATTCGAGTTCTTCTCATTAAGCTTGCTGACCGTCTTCATAATGCGCGCACGTGGCGTTTCGTCCCCCCGTCGTCAGCGAAGAACAAGGCGCGAGAAACGCTTGAGATTTATGCGCCTCTTGCTCATCGTCTGGGCATGAACATGGTGAAGTGGGAACTCGAAGAGCTCTCCTTTAAGACTCTGTACCCTCAGATTTATGAAGAGATCGATCGCTTGGTTGCAGAGCGGGCTCCCCAGCGCGATGTGTATCTGCGAGATGTGATTGGTCAGATTGAAGAGGATCTTCGTCGTTCAGGGACGAAGGGCACTGTCTCTGGTCGCCCCAAGAACCATTATTCGATCTATCAGAAGATGATCGTCCGTGGTAAAGCATTCGATGAGATCTTCGATCTGGTGGCCGTTCGTGTCCTCGTAGAGTCAGTGAAGGATTGCTACGGCGTTCTGGGTTCTTTGCATGCTCGGTGGAATCCGATTCCTGGGCGTTTCAAGGACTATATCGCTATGCCGAAGTTCAATCTGTACCAGTCGTTGCACACGACGGTAATTGGACCCGGTGGTAAGCCTGTCGAAATCCAGATTCGTACTTTTGAAATGCACGAGCGTGCCGAACACGGTGTTGCCGCGCACTGGAAGTACAAGCAGAATCCGAATGCGACTGGCGTCGATACAGATCGAATGAGCAACGATGAACAAGCCAACTGGCTTCGCTCCCTTGTCGAGATGGAACGTGAAACGGGTGACCCTGAAGAGTTCCTCGATTCTTTGCGCTATGAGATCGCCGGCGACGAAGTTTATGTTTTTACGCCGAAGGGGCAAGTTGTTGTTCTGCCAGCGCATGCCACACCTGTTGATTTCGCCTATGCGGTGCACACTGAGGTTGGGCACCATACGGTTGGTGCGAAAGTGAATGGGCGCCTCGTTTCGCTTGATACTCAGCTTGAGTCTGGCGAAACGGTTGAGGTTGTGACCTCGAAGTCCGACAAGGCTGGTCCGTCACGCGACTGGCTTGCTTTTGTGGCATCTCCGCGTGCGCGTTCGAAAATTAAATCGTGGTTCTCTAAAGAACGTCGCGAAGAAGCGATTGAAGAGGGCAAGGAAGCGCTTGCGAAGGCAATGCGTAAGCAGAATCTTCCTCTTCAACGCTTGATGAGTCATGAGACGATCCTGTCGGTGGCAACGTCGTTGGGCTATTCCGATGTGTCCAGCCTGTATGCGGCTGTCGGTGAGAGCCAGGTTTCGCCTCAGAACGTTGTGTCAAAACTTGTCGAGAATCTGGGTGGAGGAGACGGCACCGAAGAAACTCTGTCCGAAGGAGTGACTCCGGGTGCAACTCGGATTCGCACTCAATCGGGTTCATCCGATGCGGGTATCACCGTTGCCGGTATGGAGTCCAAAGATATTTGGGTGAAGCTGGCAAAGTGCTGTACCCCGGTTCCGGGCGATGATGTTGTTGGTTTTATTACTCGCGGTCAGGGCGTGTCCGTCCACATTGCTTCGTGCCATAACGCTGTTCGACTGAAGGAATTGCAACCTGAGCGCTTTGTCGACGTTTCTTGGGCACGGGGAGTCAGCGGACAGGTGTTCCGTGTTCAGATCCAGGTCAAGGCTTTGGATCGTGCGGGATTGCTGTCGGATCTGACGAAGGTGATGTCGGACTATCGCGTCAACATTGTGTCTGCGTCAACGAAGACGACGTCCGATCAGGTTTCGCTTGCTCGATTCTCGTTTGAGTTGGCAGATATGGCGCATTTGAATGCGGTTCTTTCCGCTCTGCGTCGCGTCGACGGGGTGTTCGAGGCCGTTCGCGTGTGACATCTCTGCGCGTTAAAGGACGGGACAATCGGGCAAAACAGCCGTAATCGTCCATGTCGTAAACGCCAGTTTATGAAATGGGGGCCAAGGACGTAGACTGACAGGGGTGCACCACATCGGTGCACTGAGAACCACGCTCCGTGGAGACTCTTCCACGCATCGGCGCATAGCGCCCTCGCCATGAAAGGCAATGATTGTGACAACGACGCCGACCCCCAAGCCTGCTCCCTCTTCTGACGAGCAGAACATCACCCCTTCGGCTCCGGCCAAGGAAACTCCCGTGTCCGCGTCGAGTACGCCACTCACTCACGAGTTCGGTCGTATCGATGAAAACGGCACCGTTTACGTTGTCGATAACGGCACTGAGCGTGTTATTGGTGGCTACCCCGAAGGTGTGCCTGCAGAGCCTTTCGCCCTTTACGAGCGTCGTTTTGCGGATATTGAGGCAACCGTCAAGCTGTTCGAACATCGCCTTGCAACCTTGGCTCCCAAGGATATTGATCTGACTCTTGCGACGATCACCGAAGCTCTTGAATCTCCGAATGCTCTGGGTAACCTTGCTGCGTTGCGCGAACGTGTTGAGAGCGTGAAGGTGCGCGCTGAAGAGCGTAAGGAAGTAGCAAAGATTGAACGCCAAGCTGCTCGTGAGGAAGCTTTGAAAGCTCGTAGGGCAGTCGTTGAGGCTGCTGAAGCCATCATCGCTCAGGCTCCTGAGCGTATTCACTGGAAGCAGTCTGGTCAGAAGCTCCGTGATCTGCTCGACGAATGGAAGTCGTTGCAGCGCAAGGGACCGCGCATCGAAAAGGCTGTTGAAGATGAGCTCTGGAAGCGTTTCTCTTCGGCGCGTACTCAGTTTGATCGTCAGCGTCGCCAGTATTTCTCTGCTCTCGATCAGGCACAGTCTGAGGCGAAGCGAGTGAAGGAAGCCATTATCGCCGAGGCTGAAGCTTTGCAGACCTCGACCGATTGGGGCGCCACTTCGGGTGCATACCGTGAGCTGATGAATCGTTGGAAGGCGGCTCCTCGCGCATCCCGTAAGGAAGATGATGCTCTGTGGGCACGTTTCCGTGCGGCACAGCAGGTCTTCTTCGACGCGCGTCGCGCGAAGGACGAGGCCACCGATTCTGAGTACCGCGAAAATCTTGTTGCCAAGGAAGCACTTGCCGACGAAGCAGAGAAGATCCTGCCTGTGGAGGATCTTGAAGCTGCGAAGACCGCCCTGCGTTCGGTTCAGGATCGCTGGGAAGAAATTGGTCGAGTTCCTTCCTCTGACTTGCATCGCATTGAAGGTCGTCTGCGTGCGGTTGAATCTGCAATCCGCGAGGCAGAAGAAAACGAATGGCGTCGTACCAACCCTGAAACACGTGCACGTGCTCAGGGTATGCTCGGCCAGCTCGAGGCTCAGGTTGAGTCCCTCGAATCGGATCTTAGCGTTGCCAAGGCGAAGGGCGACGAAAAGAAGGTCAAGTCCCTTACTGAGGCTCTGGAGACAAAGCGCACCTGGCTTGCTCAGATTCGCGCCTCTATGGAGTGATCAGTGAAAATCACTGTTATTCCAACGCCGTACTACGCAGCCAACTGCGTGGTGCTGGTTGCCGATGGCGAGCCGGCGGCGCTGGTCGTCGATCCGTCAGCGGGAGTGCAGGATAAGATTCGCGAGGTCTTGGTCGCGTCTCAGGCTCATGTCGGAGCTGTTCTTGCAACTCACGGTCATCCTGATCATGTCTGGGATTGTGCCGAGGTTGCCTCGTGGGCGCCTGAGACTCCTGCCCCTACGTGGATCCCGGCTCCTGATCGATACCGAATGAATGATCCGGCATCGCATATTCCGATGCCCGTGCCCCCGAGCATCGGCCCGTGGGTGAAGCCCACCGATCTGCGCGATTTTCCGGGTGGTAGCGTTGAGGTGCTTCCCGGTATCTGGATGAAGATGGTTCCAGCTCCAGGTCACTCTGAAGGTTCTGCCGTGTTTATCGGTCACTGTGATATTGAGGTTGAGATGAAAGGACAGACTGTCTTCTCGTCTTCAACCCCGGTTCCATGGGCTCTATCTGCTGATGTGCTTTTTGCTGGTTCGGTCGGTCGTACGGATCTTGCCGGTGGCGATGAGACTCAGATGCGCCATTCGCTACGCACTATTTCACATGCTTTGGATCCTGCAACCCTCTTGATCCCGGGGCACGGTCCAACGACGGTTTTGTCGCATGAGATTGAGACAAATCCGTATTTGAGGCGGGCTCGCACACTCGGCTGATACCTATCAAGAACTAACGGTGGCCTTGGGGATTCCCAAGGCCACCGTGTTTTTCGGCTAGCGGTTTTTTTAATGTCTGCAGGGCTCGACCTTAACGGGGATCAGAGCCCGAATATCGTTGCCCGTTTTAGGCAATACGCCTAGGCGTGGAACAATAGAGCCATGGCACGTACATCTCTTTCCGGTTTCCCCGAATGGCTCCCTGAAGGTCGAATCATCGAACAATATGTTCTTGACCATATTCGTCAGGTCTTTGAGTTGCATGGTTTCTCTGGGATTGAGACTCGTGCGGTTGAAACGCTTGAGCAGCTTGAGGCAAAGGGGGAGACCTCGAAAGAGGTTTATGTCCTTGACCGCCTGCAAGCGATGAAGGATGCCGAAGCTGGTCGTCATTCGTCTAAGGAACGCAAGATGGGTCTGCACTTTGACCTGACGGTTCCTTTTGCTCGGTACGTCATCGAGAATGCGAACGAGCTTGATTTCCCATTCAAGCGCTACCAGATCCAGAAGGTCTGGCGTGGTGAGCGCCCGCAGGAAGGACGTTTCCGTGAGTTCACTCAAGCTGACATCGATGTTGTTGGCAACGGTGATCTTCCCTTCCACTTCGAGGTCGATCTTCCTCTTGTGATGGCCGAAGCTCTTGCAACGCTTCCGATCCCGACAGTGCACGTGCTCGTGAACAACCGCAAGGTCGTTCAGGGCGTGTGCGAATCTCTCGGTGTTACCGACGTTGAGGCTGCATTGCGTGGCCTCGACAAACTGGACAAGATTGGTCCCGAGGGCGTTACCGCAGAACTCGCATGCTCGAATATCAATGGCGAGCAGGCCGAGAAGCTTCTCAAGATGGCCCAGATCCGTAGCAATGATCCCGATGAGATCCGTTCTAGAATTGCTGGACTCGGTTGCGAAGGCGAGCTTCTTGCCGAAGGCTTGAATCAGCTGTGTGCGCTCCTCGAGGAAGCTCATCGTCGTATGCCCGGCGCTGTCATCGCTGATCTGAAGATCGCGCGTGGCCTGGACTACTACACCGGCTCCGTTTACGAATCGGTGATTGAAGGCCACGAGGACCTCGGCTCCATTTGCTCCGGTGGGCGTTACGATTCGCTGGCAAAGGATGGGAAACGCACCTACCCGGGCGTTGGTCTCTCGATTGGTGTCTCGCGTCTGGTTTCCCGCATGATTTCAGCACCGATGGTTCAAGCTACCCGCAAGGTTCCTGCCGCGGTCGTTGTTGCTGTCATCGACGAGACAGATCGCGCTCGCTCGGAAGATATCGCAATGCAGTTGCGTAGCCGTGGAATTAGCACCGATGTTGCACCGAGCGCGGCCAAGTTCGGCAAGCAGATTAAGTTCGCTGATAAACGAGGTATCCCATTCGTCTGGTTCCCGGGAATGGAAGGTGAAGCCGACACGGTCAAAGACATTCGAAGTGGAGAACAAATCGAAGCTGACGCTTCGACGTGGACTCCGTCTGCTCAGGACTTGAAGCCGCGTGTCATCTCGGTCGGAGCGTGATTGTCGAAACGGGTCGTAGCTGATGCTTTGGGGGCGGTGAGTGATCTCACCGCCCCCAAAGCATCGTTTCGTGAGGGAGCAACGTAGGCTTGTTTGAGCGATGAGGCGCGCCTTGAATGAAAGTGATGGGCACCGCTAAGCGGTGGATGTTGTGGGATGAGGTTGCGCCGAAGGCCCCACAGTGGCCCGGCTTGATAGAAATCAGCCTCGAATGAAACACACAATCCGATAGGAATACTGTGCCTGAAAAACAGGAAATGAACCTCAACACCGTCGACGAATTGAACGAACCTGCCGAAACGACTGGCGCCGTTGAAGAGCTTCCGGCCGAAGAAAACGACACCCTGGACTTAGAATCCGGCCTCGTCGATGATGAACTCGAGAACGCCGAAGATGGCGGCGAACGTGAAGACGACGAAGAAGAGCCTTCCATCACCTTTGCTGACCTTGGTCTTCCCGATGAGATCCTCGATGCTGTCACCCAGATGGGGTTTGTGACACCGACTCCAATTCAGGAAAAGGCGATCCCGTCCCTGCTCGAATTGAATGACGTTGTCGGTATCGCCCAGACCGGTACCGGTAAGACCGCCGCTTTCGGTCTGCCTATGCTCGCGATCGTGGATGCCGATGAGAAGCTCGTCCAGTCCCTCGTGCTTGCTCCAACCCGCGAACTTGCCATGCAGTCCGCGCAGGCCATTGAGGATTTCGCAGCCCGTACACGTGGCCTTGAGGTTGTTTCCGTCTACGGTGGTTCACCCTATGGCCCGCAGATCAACGCTCTGAAGAAGGGAGCGCAGGTCGTCGTCGGCACCCCTGGGCGTGTCATCGACCTTATTGAAAAAGGTGCGCTAGATCTGTCCGGCGTGCGCATGCTCGTCCTCGACGAGGCCGACGAAATGCTACGCATGGGCTTCGCTGAAGACGTCGAAACGATTACCTCGTCCGTGCCTAAAGACCGCCTGACCGCACTGTTTTCCGCCACGATGCCCCAGGCGATTGAACGCATTGCGAACACTCACCTGTTTAACCCCGTGAAGATCGCTGTCTCGGAAGAATCTTCGACTGTTGACACGATCCACCAGACCTACGCTGTCGTGCCGTTCAAGCACAAGATCGGCGCCTTGTCTCGCGTGCTCGCGACGCGTGCCCAGCACATCGCTGCCGGCCAGGAAGACGCCGATGCTGCGATTGTGTTCGTGCGTACCCGCGCCGACGTTGAAGAGGTTTCCCTCGAAATGTCAGCACGAGGTTTCCGCGCAGCCGGTATCTCCGGTGACGTCGCGCAGACTGAGCGTGAACGCATGGTTGCACGTCTGCGTGCCGGCACGCTCGACGTGCTGATCGCAACCGACGTTGCGGCCCGTGGCCTCGACGTTGAGCGCATCTCACTTGTCGTGAACTTCGATGTTCCCCGTGAACCGGAAGCCTACGTGCACCGCATCGGTCGTACCGGTCGCGCCGGCCGCGAAGGTCGCTCGCTTACTTTCTTTACTCCACGTGAACACGGTCGCCTGCGCCGCATCGAGAAGCTGACCGGCACCCCGATGGAAGAGATCCAGATTCCGTCGCCCGCAGCAGTCTCTGAGTTCCGTTCGCGTCGCATGCTCGAAGGCCTCAACGCTCGCATCGAACGCGGTCGTCTTGAAATGTACAAGAACCTGCTGACCGAGGTTCAAGAAACGTCTGAAACCGACATTATGGACATCGCTGCCGCGCTCATGGCGAACGCTGTTGGTGACGAGGGTCCGGCTCCGCGCGTTGAAAAGGATCGCCGTGGCAAGGGCAAGATCCGTAACGAAGAAGAAATTGACGAGTCCGGAGAATTCGTTGGTGCTTCATTCGAGGGCGGTCGTGATAAGGACCGTCCGCTGAAGCCAGGCCACCAACGCGGTCGTGGTCGCAAGGCATCCTTTGGTGTCGGTACCCGATACCGCGTTGAGGTTGGCAAGAAAGACCGCGTGAAGCCCGGTTCGATTGTCGGAGCGATTGCTGGTGAAGGTGGCGTTGACGGCCGCGACATTGGCAATATTGAAATCTTTCCGACCTTCTCGCTGGTCGAAATCTCCGGCGACCTGACCGACGATCAGTTGCGCCGCATTGGCAAGGGCTACGTTCAGGGCCGTCCGCTGCGCATCCGCGTGGACCAGGGCCCCGGTAAGGGCGGGCACCGCTCTGACCGCGAACGTAGCTTCGACAAGGCTAAGAAGTTCGATCGTTCGGGACGCCCCGAACGCGACCGTGACGAACGCGAATATGCGCGTCGTTACGAACGCGATGACAAGCCACGTCGTGCGCACAAGGACCGCAACGACCGCTTTGATCATCATGCGCACCACGAGTCGTCCGACCGTCGCTCATCGCTACGTGCCGCGAAGCGTTCCGGCTCTTCTGATCGTTTTCGCGCGAGTGGCCGTGGCAAGTCCTCCGATCGTTTCGACCGCGGTGGCAAGTCAGGTTCAAAGGGCACGAGGTCCTTTGGTTCTCACCGTCACTCACGCTGAATGTAGCGGTGGCGCGATCTGACACAGGGGGTTGACGAGGCCCAGAACGAAGCGCTTAAACGTAAAGGGATGGCGGATGAAATCATCTGCCATCCCTTTGGTGTATCTGCCTACGGGCTCGTGATGAGCCTCGTCAAACGGCGAAATAACTACGAAGCCGAAGGGGCATCGCCACCCTTGATTCGCAATGATGCGACAAGAGCGACCACGGTGACGATCACGGTGATAACGGGGGAGGCCAAGTAGGAGAGGGGCCCTACTGGCATGACCAGCGCGAAGAGAGCGAAGGCAATCGACACTAACGCGAGTTCGATTGATGCACCTGCGGCGTCGGCGACCTGAAGCCACGATGCAACTTTACCGTGCTCCGAAGTGTCGGTAAGCCCCAGTGTCAGCACTGAGAGTGTCGAGTGCATGAGTCCCGTGCCAAACCCGGCAACAAACCAGCCGACGAGCGCCGGCCACACGGGCCACGACGCAATCACAAGGAACAGAATCGGGACAAGACCAAGCGTCAGCAGAGCCATGCCAATCGCGGGCAACTGCATACGACGGTCGGGGTCGTGGACTCGAGCTTGGTAAGTCGCACCGGCAGACCACGAGATCGTACCGATGGTGACAGCGAGAGCGGCATGATCTGCATCCCACATGTGAACGCGTTGCAAGACAAGTGGCAGGAATGCCGACGCACCGGCCTGAGCGCCCATGGCAAGCAGGCGCGTCATAATCGCCGCGGGCATCCCACGCTTCAAACGCATCGCGCCCTTGGGGAGAAGCTGGGGGAGAGCCCAGCCGGTGAGCACAAGCCCCACAATGATCAAAATGATCAGTTCAATGCCACCGAGAGCCCCCGACAGCTGAAGCATCAGAACACCGGTGCCCGCGACCACAGCGAGCAATCCCAAGTGCTTCAGATTCTTCACCGGGTGCGTTGTGGACGAACCGAGCTGGCGAAGAACAGAAATCAGGGGAAGAACGGCAAGAAGAGCCAAGAACGGAACCGCCCAAAAGACCGGGCGCCAGCCGAAGTACTGCGCGACATACCCAGCAATCGCGGGACCAACGAGGCCCGGCAGAACCCATGACAGAGAGAACGCGGCGAAGAAGAAAGGTCGATGATGAACGTGGGCAATCGAACCAATGAAGACATACAGCGGAACAATAATGAGTCCGCCACCCAAGCCCTGGATCAGACGACCGACAACGAAAATCGCAATGTGAGGAGCGAACGCTGACGTGAGCAGACCGGCGACAA
Source organism: Schaalia turicensis (assembly GCF_019380255.1). Lineage (NCBI taxonomy): Bacteria > Bacillati > Actinomycetota > Actinomycetes > Actinomycetales > Actinomycetaceae > Schaalia > Schaalia turicensis. The sequence goes on along the minus strand of NZ_CP048928.1, from coordinate 963,356 downwards.
AACAGGTAAAGCCTGCAAGAAGAACCGTCCGAGGCCCTTTTGAATCCGCCAGCGCTCCTGCGATGACGGTCGCGCTGAGCTGAGCTGCGAGAGCTGCGCCAGAAGCGACTGAGAACCACGCTTCGGAATCCAGATCCGCAACGACATTCGGCATGATCGTTGTTGTGGCAAGCCCCTCAAACGCTGCAAGCGTAATCAAAAGAACTGAGCCTACGAGCAAAGAAATCTCAATAGGTTGCCATTTGAGGCGTGTGGAATCTTCAGCAGTCACCTGCGAATCTTCCCACTCCTAGAGCCCCGCGAGCAAAGCAAGCGAACAAGAGCGCATAAAGGGGAGTAAAATCGCGGTGCCGCCGCCCGTCTCGCGGATGGCCACAATGAAAGGAAGACACGTGCTGCGCACTCATAACATTGGCACCCTCAATACCGACCTTGTCGGTCAGACCGTTACTCTGACCGGTTGGGTGGATCGCCGCCGTGATCACGGCGGCGTTGCATTCGTCGATCTCCGCGATGCATCCGGTATTGCACAGGTTGTCGTCCGCGACGAATCCGTCGCCCACGAGCTCCGCTCCGAATTCGTCCTCAAAGTCACCGGCGAGGTGTGTGCTCGCCCCGAGGGTAACGAGAACCCTCACTTGCCCACCGGCGCCATCGAAGTGATGGGCGACGACATTGAAATCCTCAATACGTCCGCACCTCTTCCTTTCCAGGTCTCTGCGCACGCAGAAGACTCCGGCAACGTTGGCGAAGAAACTCGCCTGAAGTACCGTTACCTCGACCTTCGTCGCGAACCGGAACAGTACGCGCTGCGTCTTCGTTCCCAGGTGTCGCGCGCCGCTCGTGACACTCTCTACACGCACGACTTTGTCGAAATCGAAACCCCGACCCTGACGCGTTCGACCCCCGAAGGTGCTCGCGACTTCATCGTCCCGGCTCGTTTGTCGCCCGGCTCTTGGTACGCACTTCCACAGTCCCCGCAGCTGTTCAAGCAGATGCTCATGGTTGCCGGTATGGAACGCTACTTCCAGATCGCACGTTGCTACCGTGACGAGGACTTCCGCGCTGACCGTCAGCCAGAATTCACCCAGCTCGACATCGAAATGAGCTTCGTTGACCAAGATGACGTCATTGCCGTTGCCGAAGATGTCATGATGAACGTCTGGAAGCTCATCGGCTACGACCTGCCTACCCCGCTTCCTCGAATGACCTACAAGGACGCGATGGAAAAGTACGGCTCTGACAAGCCCGACCTTCGTTTCGGCCTCGAGCTGGTTGACCTGACCGAATACTTCAAAGACACCACGTTCCGCGTCTTCCAAGCTCCCTACGTCGGCGCAGTCGTCATGCCCGGCGGTGCTTCCCAGCCGCGTCGCACCTTTGACAAGTGGCAGGAATGGGCGAAGGCACGCGGTGCAAAGGGCCTTGCCTACGTCACCATTGGTGAAGATGGCGCCCTCGGTGGCCCCGTTGCCAAGAACATCACCGATGCTGAGCGCGAAGGACTGGCGGAAGCAACCGGTGCTCAGCCCGGCGACTGCATCTTCTTCGGTGCGGGTAAACCGACCCCCTCGCGCGAATTGCTCGGCGCGGCGCGCCTCGAAATTGGCAAGCGTTGCGATCTGATTGACCCCGACGCATGGGCATTCACCTGGGTAGTTGATGCTCCGCTGTTCAAGCCCACCGGCGACGCAGAAGCAGAAGGCGACGTTGCACTTGGCCATTCCGCATGGACCGCGGTGCACCACGCATTTACTTCCCCAAAGCCCGAATGGCTGGACTCCTTCGACAAGGACCCGGGCAATGCACTTGCCTACGCCTACGACATCGTCTGCAACGGCAACGAAATTGGTGGCGGATCAATCCGTATCCACCGCCGTGACATCCAGAACCGCGTCTTCAATGTCATGGGTATTGGCGACGAAGAAGCCCAGGAGCAGTTTGGCTTCCTGCTGGATGCCTTCAAGTTCGGCGCTCCGCCACACGGTGGCATTGCATTTGGTTGGGACCGCATCGTTTCGTTGCTCACCAAGTCCGAGTCGATCCGCGACGTCATCGCCTTCCCGAAGTCGGGTGGTGGCTACGATCCGCTGACCGAAGCTCCCGCTCCGATTACGCCTCAGCAGCGTAAGGAAGCTGGTGTTGATGCCCAGCCGAAGAAGCGTGGCGAAGAGGAAACCTCCAAAAAAGAGGCCGGTGAATCAAAGTGATAGCGCGCGTCCAATGACGCCCCTATCGTTCGCGTGGAAATTTCATCTCCGGTGAACAACTGAGCGCAGAGGGCGGTACTGAAGACTGAGCTCTTCGGTACCGCCCTCTGATTTATCCCATGGATTTCATCTGTGTCACCAGACTTCTTGCATGACAGATTCGTCAGGTGGTAGGTCTGTTTCACCTGCATGAGTGCGTGATTTAGGGCACACTGTATGTATGTCGTACGTAGAAATGCACCCAGAGAATCCACAAGTTCGTTTCGTGAACAAAGCTGTCGAGATCTTGAACAACGACGGCGTGATCGCGCTTCCGACTGATTCGGGATACGCGATTGCCTGCAAGCTCGGCAACAAGGCTGGCATGGATACGATTCGTTCGATTCGTCGTTTGGACGCGAAACACAACTTCTCGCTCTTGTGCCATTCTTTTGCGCAACTGGGTGAACTTGTCATCGTCGATAACTCTCAGTTCCGTACGATCAAAGCTCTGACTCCGGGTGCCTACACTTTCATTTTGCCTGGAACTAAAGAGATTCCTCGCATGACGCTGAACAAAAAGAAGCACACAGTTGGTGTCCGCATTCCCGATCATGTCATTACCCAAGAGATCGTTGCTGCGCTTGGCGAACCGCTTCTGTGTTCGACACTGATTTTGCCCGGTGAGAGCGAACCGATGATCGACGGGTTCGAGGTGGATGATCGCATCGGTAAGGTGATTGACCTAGTGATCGTTGCTCCCGTCGGTGGTGACGAGGCCACAACCGTTATCGACTTCACCCAGGGTGCTGGAGTGGTCGCGCGTGCTGGTGCGGGGGATACCTCACTGTTTGAGTAAGTACTTCGTATGACCTTCTCACTTCTCTCCTGATAGGCTCAATGGAGCATAGTGAGTAAAGGGGAGGGAAGAATGGCGCTACAACGCCATCTTGGTGCTGTTCATGCGCATTTCGTGCGTATTCTTGCACTCCTTTTTGTGCTGCTTGGATTTGTTTTAGCCTGCGCTACCCCGTCGTTTGCGCAGGGCGATGGAAAGAGCGCGAACAGCCCTTTTTTAAAGGATTCTCTCTCAGACACGTTCACGGTCCTTTCAAGCTGTAGTGGACTTGACGCAACGCACCTTATTGCCATCTACCTTGACGGTAACGGAACCCTTTTGCAACGTAGTGAAGCACTGGCAAACCCGCTGACCGGCGAAAAGCTTGACGCGAAGGTGTGGGCAGTTGGTACCTATGACGCGCAGAAAGAGCGTTTCGTGGCAACCGTTGAGATCCCTAACGGCACGAACAATGCTGACGGCACTTTGTGGGAAGCTAACGTCGCTCATCAACTCACTGTCTTCTATCTGACCAAGGATGGTCACAGTGCAGGAGAGGCTTGCGAGTTCACACGCTGGGTCGGCATTACGCAAAAGGCAATCCCGATTACTCCAGTCGATCCCGTTGAACCTGCTACTCCCGTTGAACCGGTAGATCCAGTGATTCCCAGTGAGCCTGAAAAGCCCGTAACCCCCGGTGCCCCGGTTGTTCCTGAGCCCGTTACTCCTTCAGCGCCGGCTACACTGTTGCCTGATGCCATTTCTGCGCAGACGAACACGGCGGCCGCCCGGAGTGCTTCGAATCCAGCTGTTCAGGTTCCTGCCCAGCAAACGACGCTTGCTTCTCCCGTTCCAAGCGAAGCAAGCTCAACGGAAGACCAATCTGACCAGCCAACAGTGAAGCTTCTTTCCTCCCAATCAAGCGAGTCGTCGGCGTCTTCACTGTCGGCGGAAGCCATTCTTGCTGCGCACGAAGCTAACGCCGACAACGGTGCTGCAATGAACGCGGCGATGGCTTTGTCCGCATCAGCCTTCGCGGCCGGTGGTGGCATGGTGTTAATCGCTGGTGGCGTCGTTGCACATCTACTGTCCGCCTCGGCGCCCACTCAGTGAACGTCGTGGACCTTTTTAGTTCCGACTCTTTAACTGCCGACGGAGTTCCGCAGTTTAACTCGCATGCTCCTCTTGCGGTGCGTATGCGTCCAACATCTCTCGACGAAGTCATTGGGCAACGCCATCTTCTCTCAGAAGGTTCGCCTCTTCGACGGTTGCTCGCTCCGGTTAAACCGGGTGCTCCTCAGGTTTCTTCCGTGATCTTGTGGGGCCCACCGGGCACTGGTAAAACCACACTTGCCTACCTTGTTGCTCAATCATCCGGTCGTCATTTTGAAGAATTGTCCGCGGTCTCAGCTGGCGTAAAAGATATTCGAGACGTTGTTGTCAGCGCGAAGAGGCGTACCGCGTCAACTGGTGAAGGAACCATTCTTTTCATCGACGAAGTTCATCGTTTCTCGAAGTCTCAGCAGGATGCTCTTCTCCCAGCTGTCGAAAATCAGTGGGTAACCCTCGTTGCTGCAACAACCGAGAATCCATCGTTTTCGGTGATCTCGCCGTTGCTCTCACGTTCGATCTTGCTGGTGCTCGAGCCACTCGAAGAAGAGGCGATTGAGCTCTTAATCCGTCGTGCTCTCGATGATGAACGAGGTCTGAATGGCGCTTACACACTGGATGATGACGCGATGGGGGGCCTCGTACGCCTTGCTGGCTGCGATGCACGAAAGTCACTGACTCTGCTGGAAGCTGCCGCTGGAGCAGCCGACGACCAACAGTCCCAAGCGATCACCCTTGATCACGTGCAGACCGCCGCGAACCAAGCGCTTGTCCGCTGGGACCAGGATCAGCACTACGACGTTGCTTCGGCGTTCATTAAATCGATGCGAGGTTCTGACGTTGATGCGGCGTTGCACTATCTGGCGCGAATGCTAGAAGCGGGGGAGGATCCTCGTTTTATTGCGAGGCGCGTCATGATCGCTGCCTCGGAAGATGTGGGTATGGCAGCTCCCGAGGTCCTATCTACAACCGTTGCTGCGGCTCAAGCAGTGGCAATGATCGGCATGCCGGAGGCGCGCATTATTTTGGCCGAAGCGGTCATTGCTGTCGCAACCGCGCCGAAGTCGAACGCTGCCTACCTTGGTATTGACAGGGCGATTGCGGACCTGAGAGCTGGAAAGAGCGGACCTGTTCCCATGCATCTGCGCGATGCTCATTACGGGGGAGCGAAACGACTGGGCCACGGCCAAGAGTACATTTATGCGCACGACGAACCGCATCACGTTGCTACCCAGCAGTATCTTCCCGACAATCTTGAGGGTGCACGCTACTATGAGCCAACCACGAACGGGCATGAGAAACTCATCACTGAACGCCTGTCCGTGATTAGGAAACTACTGAAACTACGGTAGTCTTGACGGGTTGCCTGTATGGCACACCTGGGGTCTTAGCCGAAAGAAGCAATTCTGGGAGTTGACCCCGTGGCCAACGGATAGTCCGTGGTCATGACACAAGAAACAGGAAAGATAGAGGAAATGGCACAGAACCGTTCCCGCAAGCAGGTGCGCGAATCCCGCGCCCTCGGCATTGCACTCACCCCGAAGGCAGTCCGCTACTTCGAGAAGCGCCCCTACGGCCCCGGCGAGCACGGTCGCTCCCGTCGTCGTCAAGAATCCGACTACGCCGTTCGTCTGAAGGAAAAGCAGCGTCTGCGCGCTCAGTACGGCATCCGCGAATCCCAGATGCGTCGCGCCTTCGAAGAAGCACGTCGTACCGCTGGCCTGACCGGTGAAAACCTGGTTGAGCTTCTTGAAACGCGTCTTGACGCCCTGGTTCTGCGTGCAGGCTTCGCCCGCACCATCCAGCAGGCACGTCAGGTCGTCGTTCACCGTCACATCCTGGTTGACGGCAAGATCGTTGACCGTCCGTCTTTCCGTGTGAAGCCGGGTCAGACCATCCAGGTCAAGCCGAAGTCGCAGACCACCGTTCCGTTCGAAATTGCTGCTCAGGGCATCCACCGTGACGTTCTGCCGGCAGTTCCCGAATATCTGGACGTCGAGCTTGAGCGCCTCAAGGCCACTTTGGTTCGTCGCCCGAAGCGCGCTGAAGTCCCCGTGACCTGTGACGTCCAGATGGTCGTTGAACACTACTCACGCTGATCACACTTTTGCAGAGCCCCGAGATTTTTCTCGGGGCTCTGTTGTTTTCTTTCACCCCGTTGGTCAGATGTGCTTTATCTGGCCCTCACCTATTACGATAGGGAACCATGCGCACCTCTGAAATTCGTTCACGTTGGCTCAACTTCTTCGAATCCAAAGGCCACCATATTTCGCCTTCGGTTTCGTTGATCTCTCCGGAGCCTTCCATTCTGTTCACCGTCGCGGGCATGGTGCCGTTTATTCCCTACATTCTGGGAACAGAGCCGGCTCCGTGGCCGACCGCAGCATCGGTGCAGAAGTGCATTCGTACGAATGATATTGACAATGTTGGTAAGACCACGCGGCACGGTACGTTCTTCCAGATGAACGGTAACTTCTCCTTTGGCGATTACTTCAAGGAAGGCGCTATCAGCCACGCGTGGGAACTGCTGACAACTCCGCAGGATAAGGGCGGTTACGGCCTTGACGGCGACCGCTTGTGGATGACCATCTGGGAAAAAGACGAGGTTTCCTTCGACTACTGGACGAAGACGATCGGCCTGCCCGCAGAGCGCATCCAGCGTCTTCCGTTTGAAGAGATCTCCTGGTCGACCGGTCAGCCGGGTCCTGCTGGCGCATGCTGTGAAATCCACTACGACCGTGGTCCTGAGTTTGGCCCCGATGGTGGTCCCGTCGCCGACGTTGCTGGCGACCGCTTCCTTGAAATCTGGAACCTCGTCTTCGACGAATTTGTTCGAGGCGAAGGTGAAGGCCACGACTTCGAACTCGTTGGCAAGCTTGACCAGACCGCAATTGATACGGGTGCTGGCCTTGAGCGTCTTGCATTCATCATGCAGGACAAGCCGAACATGTACGAGATCGACGAAGTCTTCCCGGTCATTGATGTCGCCCAGCAGATGTCGGGCAAGAAGTACGGCTTGGGTGCCTCAGGCCCCAGCGCGGGTGTCGCTTATGACGATGATGTGCGTATGCGCGTTGTCGCAGATCACGTGCGTTCTGCGCTCATGCTGATCAATGACGGCGTGCGTCCGGGCAACGATGGACGAGGCTACGTGTTGCGTCGTCTGATCCGCCGTGCGGTGCGTTCAATGCGTCTTTTGGGCGTCGACGAAGCCACGATGCCGAGTCTGCTGACAGCTTCGAAGAACGTCATGTCCCTGTCCTACCCGGAACTCAACGAGAATTGGGCAACCATTCAGGACGTCGCATACGCCGAAGAGGACGCATTCCGTCGCACGCTGAGCGCCGGCACTACGATTCTTGACGCCGCCGTTCGTGATGCGAAGAAGGCTGGATCTCACGTTCTGTCCGGCGAATCAGCATTCTCACTGCATGACACCTACGGCTTCCCGATTGACTTGACGCTTGAAATGGCAAGCGAGCAGGGCTTGAAGGTTGACGAGGATGCTTTCAAGACTCTCATGCAGGAGCAGAAGGACCGTGCACGCGCCGATGCTCGCGCAAAGAAGACCGGCCACACCGACGTTCGCCTCTTCCAAGATATTGAGAAGCAGATGGGTGGTGGCTCGACCTTCCTCGGCTACACAGATCTTGGCTCCGAAGCGACGATCACCGCTCTTCTCGTTGATTCCGTTCCCGCTCCCGTCGCGCAGGCGCCTGCTGAGGTCGAGGTCGTCCTTGACCGCACTCCGTTCTACGCTGAGATGGGTGGTCAGCTCGCTGACCACGGTCAGATTCGCCTTGCAGACGGTGGCATTATCGAGGTCCACGATGTCCAGGCTCCGATTAAGGGGCTGTCGGTTCACCGTGGCACGCTGACTGAAGGCGTAGTGACGGTTGGTGCGAAGGCATGGGCAGAGGTTGACTCTGAGCGTCGTCTGGCGATTGCTCGCGCTCACACCGCAACCCATATGGTCTATGCGGGTCTGCGTCGAATCGTTGCCGAAGACGCCGATCAGGCTGGTTCTGAGAACTCACCGTCACGTCTACGCTTCGACTTCCGTCACTCCTCGGCTCTCGAGGGTTCGCAGATTAACGACATTGAAGCCCTCATCAATGAAAAGCTTGCCGAGGACCTCGTGGTCAAGACTGACGTGATGTCGATCGAAGAGGCCCGCCTTTCCGGCGCGATTGCACTTTTCGGCGAAAAGTATGGTGCTGAGGTCCGTGTTGTCACCATCGGTGACGGCTTCGATAAGGAACTCTGCGGTGGCACCCATGTTCCTACGACCGGCCACATTGGTCGTATCGCGATCGTGGGTGAAGGATCCATTGGTTCGGGCGTGCGACGCATTGATGCGCTTGTCGGCAATGGCGCGTATTCGTTCCAGGCAAAGGAACATGCTTTGGTTTCCCAGCTGTCGACCATGGTGGGGGGCCGTAGCGAAGAGCTTCCGGATCGTATTGCTTCGTTGCTTGCTCGAGTGAAGGAATCTGAGAAGGAACTCGAGCGCATGCGCACTGAGCAAGCACTGGCTCAGGCGCAGACGTTTGCTGATACGGCACAGTCGCTCAATGGCATTGCTGTAGTCGCCAATGATGCAGGCGTTATGCCGTCCGCTGACGCGTTGCGCACTCTGGCTCTTGAAGTTCGTGATCGTCTTGGCGATGCGAATCCGGTTGTTGTCGCTCTCATCGGCCGAGTGAACGACAAGCCCTCGATCGTCGTTGTGACAAACGAGAAGGCACGCGAGCGCAAGGCTAAGGCAGGCGCATTTGTTCGCGCTGTCGCCCAGCACCTTGGTGGTGGCGGCGGTGGCCGTGATGACATCGCACAGGGCGGTGGCACCAAGCTCGACGCGATCAAGGAAGCGCTTGACGCGATCCGTCGCGAGGTTGCTCATTCGTGAGTCTTCGTCGCGGAACGCGCATCGGTGTTGATGTTGGAACTGTCCGGGTTGGAGTGAGTCGCTGCGACCCGGACGGCATACTCACAATGCCCGTTGAAACTGTTATCCGAGCTGATGACGGTTCTGACGTTGAGCGTATCTGCTCAATCATCGACGAATACGATGCCTTAGAAGTCATCGTAGGCCTGCCGAAACATCTCAAAGGTGGAGAGGGAATTTCAGCAAAAGGCGCTCGGCGCTACGGCAGACGAATTAAGCTAGCTAGGCCACATGTTCGTGTCGCATTGGTTGATGAGAGGCTATCCTCAAATCAAGCGCATGCGCGCTTACGACAGTCAGGCGTTCCAGAGAGGGAACACCGAGCGGTTGTCGATCAGGTGGCTGCTCAAATCATTCTTGAGCAAGCACTTGAAGCGGAACGAATGAGCGATCGAGCCCCAGGGGTCGAGATCATCATTGAAGGGAAGGATCTTTCGTGACGACGCCCAACTCGCAACGCCCTCCATTTCCTCGACGACGAGATATACAGGGACGAGCAGGCACTCAGGCTTCGCACCAGCGCGCGCAGACACCGCCCGCAACGCCACAGTCGAATGATCTTCCTCTTTTTGGAACCGTGAGTAGTGAAACGACCGGCATGCGTTCTCGGCGCCTAGAAGTAGAACGTCGTCGAGCCCGCCGTCGTAAGCGTAATCGTCGTATCCGCGCGTTCATTATCCTGGCAATCGTTATTGCTCTCCTTGGCGGTGCAGCAGTGTATGCCGTACGCCAACTGACCGCGCCTTCATCTTCCTTCTCGCAATTGGACGATGACTATCCAGGTCCGGGTTCAGGCTCTGTTGAAGTGACGATCGATGTCGGCGAAACAGGTGCCGAAATCGGTCAGTCACTGGTTGATGCTGACGTCGTCAAGAGCGTTGCAGCCTTTATCCGCTCGTATGACGCGAATAAAGCAGCCACAATGATCCGTCCGGGCACATACACGCTGAAAATGCAGATGAGGGCGTCTGATGCGGTTGCCGCATTGCTTGATGACGCTAATAGGTCTGATAACACGGTGACTGTCACTCCGGGTCAAACCAAGGCAGAAATTGCCGAGCGTATTTCATCTGTCACCGATTTCAGCTTTGATGATGTCACCGCAGCATTTGAAGATGCCAGCGCTATTGGTTTGCCCGATGTGGCTGGGGGAAACGTTGAGGGGTGGCTTGCTCCGGGTTCATACGAAGTGGCGTCTTCGGATACTCCGGTGACTCTGGTTGCCCAGATGGTTGCCACTACGATTTCCACGCTCGATAGTGCCGGTGTCGCTGAAGACCAGCGCGAAATTGTTTTGAACAAGGCTTCAATTCTCGAACGTGAAGTGAATCTTGACGAGTACCTGCCCAAGGTCGCTCGAGTGATTGAAAATCGCCTTGCTGATACTGAAAACGAGACTCATGGCTTGCTCCAAATGGACTCAACGGTTCTTTACGGAGTTGGTAAAACCGGTGGCGTACCAACCGCTTCCGATCTGCTGGATGAGAACCCGTACAACACATACCTTCATAAGGGGATTCCTCCGAGCCCGATCGCTCAGCCCAGTGAGGCAGCAATCAAGGCCGTGATGCATCCTGCGGATGGCGACTGGCTGTACTACGTGACCATTGATTTGGATACGGGTGAGACAGTGTTTGCTTCAACGCTGGCCGATCACGAAGCCAATCAGAAGAAATTCAAGGACTACTGCGAAGCTAACCCCGGGAAGTGCTGACACAATGAGTTGGGCTGGCGTAATCGGCTCACCCATTGAGCACTCACTATCGCCTCTTTTGCACAGGGCAGCGTGGGATTCTGTCGGCGTGGGTTCTGATTGGACGTACCGCACAATCGAGGTCACGAAAGAAACGTTGCCGTCTTTCCTCTCCTCGCTCGATTCAGGGTGCCTCGGTCTTTCCGTGACCATGCCGTGCAAACAGGACATCATGTCTTTGATTGATGTCTGCGATCCTTTGGCCCAAGCGGTTGGAAGTGTGAATACCGTTGTCCCATCGGCAGGCGTGTTGACCGGTTTTAACACCGATGTGCACGGGATCGTGATGGCTATCGATCAGGCTCGAGCGCGCAGGGGGTGTGATGCGCCGCATTCTGCAGTGATCTTGGGCAGTGGAGCGACGGCGGCCTCGTCCCTTGCAGCCTTGGGCACGCTTGGTATCACTCGCACAACTGTGATCGCGCGTCGTTTTGGCGGACCGGGTTCGATTGTTGTGGCAGCAACGCGGTTGGGTGTTGAGATTGACCAGGTTCTTTTCAGCGATCATGAACGAGTGATGCGTGAGATCGCTTCGGCAGACATCCTCATCTCTACGTTGCCCGCACATATTGGCGATGATATTGCCAAGCAATTGAGCCCGAGAACCGATCAGTGTCTGCTTGATGTCATTTATTCGCCTCGTGACACGCAGCTTGTACAGGTGTATGAAGCCAATGGCGCGTGCGTTGTCTACGGTGTCGAGATGCTTCTTCATCAAGCGCATCTTCAGGTTCAGCTAATGACGGGGAAGAACGCTGATGTGAAGGCGATGCGTCAGGTGATTCATCAATGAGCGATTTTTTAAGTCTTCTGCGCGTCCGTGAAGCAACAACGGTCCAGGACTTGTCGCTTGCGTTAGCACTCGCAACATGGCTGATCATCATCTATTGGCTGTGGCGCTACGGCTGGCGCGTCCAACGCCGATATTTCATTGAAGCGACGCTGACACCGTATAAGCGCACGGGTATCGTGTGGACCTCCGCTTTGTTTGGGGCTGCAACGATTGTGACGCTGCAACTGAAACCGTCGGCACCGGCTATTGTGTCGGTTGCGATGATTGGGGCGCTCTCTGCTTTGGTTGATGCTCGAACGCACAAGCTTCCCAACGCATACACGGCTACGATGGCGATCGGCGTGACCTTCGGTGCGCTGGGCATGATTTTTCACTCGGAAACGCCCGTGAAAGTGATCGTGCGTATTGTCCTGTCGATGGCAATTTGGGCGGTTCCCTTGTGGATCCTTTCTAGGATCCCGGGCGGTGTCGGTTTTGGCGACGTGAAGATTGCTCCTGTCCTTGGAGCGTTGCTTGGGTGCGTTGGTATCCAAGCTGCCTACGGTGGTTTGATTATTTCCTTCGTTTTGGCCGGTGGCGCCGCGTTGTGGCGATTGGTCGTCGGCAATGCGGGGACCGGGGCGCGGATACCTCTTGGACCGTGGCTGATTCTTGGTGCTGCCGGTGGGTATATCGGCTGGGGTGCGATTCTTCAGTGGCAGTAGGCGGTTCTTTCGCCTACGCAGTTGACCGCATTCTTTTTGAGGGTACGAGGCCGGTCGCTTCGATGTGTGCGATGGCGTTATAGCCGGAGAATGAACGGCAGAGGTCGTGTTGACCTGTTCGTGTCAAGATAGATGAATGACTTTAGATCCTTCGATTGCTCAGCGTTTAAAGCGTGATTCTGCCGGTCTTGTTGCTGCTGTCGTTCAGCAGTGGGATACCCGTGAAGTTTTAATGCTCGGGTGGATGGATGACGAGGCTCTTCATCGGACGCTGACGACAGGACGAGTGACCTTCTGGTCGCGAAGTCGCCAAGAGTATTGGCGCAAAGGTGATACGTCCGGACACCTCCAGTTTGTGAAGGCTGTCAGTCTTGATTGTGACGGCGATGCGTTGCTCATCGAAGTGGACCAGGTTGGGGTTGCCTGTCACACGGGGAAGCGTTCCTGTTTCGAAGAAGGCGGTGACCTTGGTGCAGTCATCGGTCAGCGAGGTGACGTATGAGCACACATGATGAGCCCATTTCAGTATCTCTACTAGTACCCACTAGCATCGAATTGACGACGGTAGTGGCGAAGGAGCGCAATCATGACAGTCTTAGATGACATCATCGCAGGTGTCCGTGAAGATCTTGCCTTGCGCGAGGCCCACGTCCCCATGGACGAAATCAAGCGACGTGCACTGCGTGCCCCCGATGCCCATGACGCATTCGCAGCCTTCAAGGAACGCGAAGGCGCCGTATCGATTATTTCCGAAGTGAAGCGTTCCTCTCCGTCAAGGGGCGCTCTTGCTGGCATTCCTGATCCTGCGCGTCTTGCGTCGATCTACGAAGAAGGTGGCGCAACCGCCATTTCTGTTCTAACGGAAAAACGTCGTTTCTCTGGCTCCCTCGCTGACCTTGATGCAGTGCGTGCCGCAGTGGATATTCCAGTGCTCCGCAAGGATTTTATTGTTACTCCGTATCAGATTCACGAGGCGCGGGCACATGGAGCGGACCTCGTCCTCTTGATTGTCGCCGCACTTGAACAGCCGGCACTTATCTCGCTTCTGGAACGCGTCCATTCGCTTGGGATGAATGCTCTGGTTGAAACGCATTCGCGTCTTGAGGCGTTGCGAGCGCTCGAAGCGGGAGCACGGATTATCGGGGTCAATGCTCGAGATCTGAAGACCCTTGAAGTTGACCGCGACACCGTTAACCAGGTGATTGATGTGATTCCAGCTGACGTTGTCGCCGTCGCGGAGTCAGGTGTACGAGGCCCCCACGACGTTTTCGAATACGCCAAGTGGGGTGCTGATGCTGTTCTCGTCGGAGAGGCTCTGGTGACCAGCGGTGATCCGTTGTCCTCCATTCGTGACATGGTATGTGCCGGCTCTCATCCGGCTCTCCTGACCGACCGTAAGGCGCGCGTTCGCGCCGCTCTAGAGGAGAAGTAACGTGGCACTGTCAAACGTTCAAGGCCCCTACTTTGGCCAATTCGGTGGACGGTTTGTCGCCGAATCATTGATGGGACCACTCGAGGTTATTGAACGTGAGTGGAAGCGCTTGTGGCCCGATCCTGCGTTCCAGAAGCGTCTTCGTGACCTGTTTGTTGGGTATGCGGGTCGTCCGTCTTTGCTGACCGAGGCGCCTCGTTTCTCCCGCGAGCTTGGGGGAGTGCGCGTCTTTTTGAAGCGCGAAGACTTGAACCATACGGGCTCGCACAAGATCAACAACGTGCTTGGCCAAGCTCTTTTGACGAAGGAACTGGGCAAAACCCGAGTCATCGCTGAAACCGGTGCCGGGCAACACGGTGTTGCGACCGCCACTGCAGCGGCGCTTCTTGGCTTGGAGTGCACCGTCTACATGGGCGAAGAAGATACTCGACGTCAAGCACTGAATGTTGCTCGAATGCAGATGCTTGGGGCGGAAGTTGTCGCCGTAGCATCCGGTTCGAAGACTCTGAAGGATGCAATCAATGAAGCATTCCGCGATTGGGTGACGAACGAAGCTACAACCAACTACATCTTCGGTACCGCGGCTGGTCCTCATCCATTCCCGGAACTTGTTCGTGATTTACAGCGAGTGATTGGTGATGAGGCTCGAGCACAGCTTCTGGCAATGGAAGGCCGTTTGCCGGACATCGTCTGCGCATGTATCGGTGGTGGTTCGAACGCAATCGGTACTTTCACCGCATTCCTCGACGATCCCGATGTCGAACTACTCGGGTGCGAAGCTGGTGGAGACGGGGTTGAGACCGGTCGCCATGCCGCTTCGATTACCGCGAATGAAACCGGTGTTCTTCACGGAGCCCGCACGTACCTGCTTCAAGAACGAGACGGTCAAACGAAGGAATCACATTCGATTTCGGCGGGTCTCGACTACCCGGGTGTTGGCCCCGAACATTCGTGGCTCGCTGCGATCGGTCGCGCTCGCTACATTCCCATCAACGATGCCGATGCGATGGATGCTTTCCGGTTGCTATCGCGCACCGAGGGTATTATTCCCGCAATTGAGTCTTCGCATGCTCTTGCAGGTATCCGCCAGTGGGCCGCGCAGAAGGTTCGCGAAAACGGCGGTCCCTTTGCTGAAGGTGAAGGTCCGATTGCCATTGTCACTGTGTCGGGACGCGGAGATAAAGACGTGGACACGGCATCGAAGTGGTTCAACTTGGGTCATGCGACTCGTCAAGTGATTGACCCCAGTGCCGGTTCGACTGGCATTTCCCAGTTGGACGATGATGAAGAGGCGGGCAAGTGAGCAAAGAATTGAAAGCTGGGCATCGCATCGACGAAGCTCATTCACGAGGCGACGCAGCTCTCATCGGATACCTTCCCGTTGGTTTTCCGTCGGTTGATAATTCCATTCGAGCGGGCAAAGTCCTTGCAGATTGTGGTTTTGACGTACTAGAACTGGGCTTCCCCTATTCCGATCCAGGAATGGATGGACCCACGATTCAGAAGGCAACAGTTGCTGCTCTTGAACACGGTACTCACCTTGAAGATCTGTTTCGAGCTGTTGAAGAACTGACCAGTTATGGACTGACCACCGCGGTGATGACCTACTGGAATCCTGTCGAGTGGTGGGGGGTGGAGCGCTTTGCCCGTGATTTTGCTACTGCGGGTGGTTCCGGTCTGATTACCCCCGACCTTCCTCCAGAAGAAGGGGCGCAGTGGGAAGCAAGCGCAGAAGAATACGGCTTGGAGCGCACGTACCTTGTCGCCCCCTCGTCTCCGAGGCGCCGGTTGGAACTGATCAGTGCGCATAGCGAAGGCTGGGTGTACGCTGCCTCGACAATGGGGGTTACCGGTGCTCGCGCATCCGTGGGAGAGCACGTCAAGGACCTCGTTGAACGCACGCGAGATGCCGGGGCTCAGCGCGTGTGCGTTGGTCTTGGTATTTCGAACGGCCAGCAGGCGAAAGAAATCGGTGCGTACGCCGACGGCGTTATCGTGGGCTCCGCACTGGTGAAGACACTGTTTAACGAGCCAATTGACCGCGGCCTTCGTCTTCTTGAAGAACGTGCTCACGACTTGGTTTCAGGAGTGAAAGGAGCCCGATTGTGATCAGCGCCTCCATCCCTTCGCCGTCGCAGGGTGTCTGGTACATCGGTCCGCTACCGCTACGCGCGTACGGATTAATCATCGTTATCGGCATGTTTATCGCCGTCTACTGGACGTCCAAGCGCTACGCACAACGTGGCGGTGACCCTGAACTGATGTATGACGTGGCCCTTTGGGCGATCCCGATCGGTATTATCGGAGCTCGCCTGTACCATGTCTTCACATCACCCGAAGCCTACTTTGGTCCAAACGGTGATCCGGCTCGAATCATTCAAATCTGGGAAGGTGGCTTGGGCATCTGGGGCGGTGTCGCTCTGGGTGCAGTCGGCGCTTGGATTGCAGTGAAACGTTCCGGGAAGCGCCTTGGCCCGCTTGCTGATTCGCTTGCACCAGCATTACTGGTCGCCCAGGCCATTGGTCGCTGGGGGAACTGGTTCAATCAAGAGCTTTTCGGTGGCCCCACGACGTTGCCATGGGGTTTGCAGATCGACGACGCGCATCTGCCCGATGGTTTTGCCTCGGGAACCCTGTTTCACCCAACATTCCTCTATGAGTGCCTGTGGAATTTGACGATGGCAGCAATCATCGTGTGGTGCGATCGTCGTTTCCGTTTCGCCTCTGGACAGGTGTTCGCGCTCTACCTGATCGCATATCCACTTGGACGAAGCTGGATTGAAATGATGCGCATCGACACGGCTCACACCTTCTTCGGAGTGCGCCTGAACGTATGGACATCGCTCGCCATTTTTGCGCTAGGCCTCGTTGTCTACTTCGTTGCCGGGAGACTGGGACGATCCACTATCTTGCAGGGCGACGAACGCTTCGTGCCTGCTGAAAGTGGCGAAAACGCTTCTAAAATCGCTGAACATGGGAACGATCACCTTGAAATTGAATCCCAGGATAAGAGTTTTGACGCCCAATCACGGTAGACTTGGGCTATGCGTCGAGCAAAAATTGTATGTACTCTCGGCCCTGCCACTGATTCTTCGGAGCAAGTCCAAGCACTGGTTGACGCCGGTATGGATGTCGCCCGAATCAATCGATCACACGGCACGGCTGCAGAGCACGAAGCTGTTATTGAAAAGGTCCGTCGTGCTTCCGCGACTTCAGGGCGTGCCATTGCAATCCTCGTTGACCTGCAGGGCCCGAAGATTCGCCTGGAGACGTTCGAAGAAGGGCCCCAGGTCCTCGCTGTTGGTGACACGTTCACCATCACAACCCGCGACGTGCCTGGAACTAAGGAACTCGTTGGTACGACCTTCAAAGGTCTGCCTGGTGACTGTGCTCCCGGCGATCGCCTGCTGATTGACGACGGAAACGTCGCAGTCCGCGTTGTCGAGGTCACCGATACCGACGTCATCACCAAGGTTGAGGTCCCCGGCGTAGTTTCCGACCACAAGGGGTTGAACCTTCCCGGCGTCGCAGTGTCCGTTCCTGCTCTTTCCGAGAAGGATAAAGAGGACCTGCGTTGGGCAATGGAAAACGACGCAGACTTCATCGCTCTGTCGTTCGTCCGCAATGCAAAGGATATCAATGATGTCCACGCGATCATGGACGAATACGGTCGTCGTCTTCCGGTGATCGCCAAGATCGAAAAGCCGCAGGCTGTCGAAGCGCTCCAGGAAATCGTCGATGCGTTTGACGCGATCATGGTTGCCCGCGGTGACCTTGGCGTTGAAATGCCGCTCGAGTCCGTTCCGCTGGTTCAGAAGCGCGCCATCGAACTGGCTCGCCGTGCTGCGAAGCCGGTGATCGTCGCAACCCAGGTCATGGATTCCATGATTAAGAATCCTCGACCGACCCGCGCTGAAGCTTCTGACTGTGCAAACGCCATCCTTGACGGTGCCGATGCGGTCATGCTTTCCGGCGAAACTTCAGTGGGTGCGTTCCCGATCGAAGCTGTTCGCACGATGGCTCGTATTATCGAGTCCACCGAAGAAAACGGTGGCGAAATGATCGCCGCACTGACTGGTTTCTTCGTCAACGACCGTGCGGCCGTCATCTGTGAAGCTGCCGCTCAGATTGCTGAGCATCTTGATGCTCGCTACCTGGTGACCTTCACTCAGTCCGGTGCTTCGGCTCGCATGATGTCGCGTCTGCGTCGCCCGATTCCGATGCTCGCATTTACTCCGCTGGAATCAACGCGTCGTCGCCTGGCATTGACGTGGGGTATTCAGACCTACCGCGTTCCTGAGGTCCGTCACACCGATGACATGGTGTGGCAGGTCGACCAGGTTGCGCAGTCGTCGCGCCTCGCTGAAATTGGTGACGAACTCGTGATCGTTGCAGGTATGCCACCGGGGACCGCAGGTTCCTCGAACATGCTTCGCTTGCACAAGGTGGGCGATGAAGTCGACTACTCAATCGGTGGCGGACTTCGCTGACACCAGCATGTGAAAGGTGGCCAGACTGCTTCGGTAGTCTGGCCATTTTTATTCGTGACACGGACGCTTTGATTGTTCGTGATGGACTAGGGACTTCATGGCGTGCAACACGAAGGGGCGCTTCCGATGGCGGACTACGCGAAATCGTGTAGGGTAGTGGGAGTGCCACGGCGAGTAAGAATGCCGATGAGGGAATTTGAGAAAGCTTTCGGCACATACGACCTACCGTATGAGGTTGCCTGCGCGAACAACGCGCATACCTGCATACGGTCTGATGAATGAATGATGGAGAAGAAAAATGAATACGCGTACCCGGACTGTGTCAGTCCATTCTCAGGCACTGAATCGTCAGGCAAACAACCTGGATATCGACCAGCTGGCCAATGCAGTCAAGCCTTGGTTTGACGAAATGATTGATGTGAGTATTGCTCGCGCAATTTCAGATCTTTCCAACCCGCGTTCACGTGGACGCGCAGCTGACTTCCTCGGCCTTGAGCTGATCGAAGCAGCATGATCTGAACGGTGCAGTGGCCTCACTCAAACGGTGATGTAGCTGTGACCAGTACACACTCAAGGTGGCGGGCAGTTCGAAAGAACTGCCCGCCACCGTTTGTGTCAGCCTTCGGGTTTAGTCGTCAACCTGATCGATAACAGCGTCAGCGACCTCGCGCATTGACAGACGACGATCCATCGAGGTCTTTTGGATCCAGCGGAAGGCCTCGGGCTCGGTCATGCCCATGTTCTTCTGCAGCAGGCCCTTCGCGCGGTCAACGCGCTTACGCGTTTCGAAACGGTCAGAAAGATCGGCGATCTCCTCTTCGAGAGATTCGATTTCCTGATGACGCGAAAGGGCAATCTCAACGGCAGGAATCAAATCCGCGGGGCTGAAGGGCTTCACAACATACGCCATTGCGCCCGCATCGCGAGCACGTTCAACAAGCTCTGTTTGGCTAAACGCGGTCAGCATGACGACAGCACACGAAAGCTCCTGAAGGATCTTTTCAGCGGCGGTGATGCCATCCATGCGGGGCATCTTCACGTCCATGACACAGAGATCAGGTTCGAGCTCAAGTGCAAGCTGGACGGCTTCTTCACCGTCTGCGGCCTCACCAACAACCTCAAATCCGGCAGAAGTGAGGGTTTCAACGATATCCAGACGAATCAGGCCCTCATCTTCTGCGACAAGAACGCGGCGTGGTTCGTTTTGAACTTCAGTGGTCATAACTGATCCTCGGTTTGTAGGTTTCCTAGCTCTATCATAAACTTAAACGGCGCCGATTACGGCGACGCCCCGATAGCCCAACTGGCAGAGGCGGTCGGCTCAAACCCGGCTTGTTGTGGGTTCGAATCCCACTCGGGGTACTTGCGAAGGGCGCCACGGTAGTTTTCGTACTACCGTGGCACTTTTCATTTCGCTGATCGTGGTGTGCTGGGAACCATCAAGCTCGTCGCGCCATAATCCGGTTCGTTACGCGCGCCGACGAAATCAGCTTCCCGGCCTCGTTCTTTATTTCAACAAGATGGACTGTCGATGAACCACCCAGGTGAATAGCCGTTGCCGTCGCGATCACTCGACCGGTAGAAACCGACGAGATGTGGGAAATCGTCAGTTCAGTGCCCACCGCGAACCCGCGATCGGCGCCGTGAACGTTACGAGCGTGAATCTGGGAAGCAAATGATGCTGCGGTTTCCGCGAGCGCTGCGCTTGCCCCACCGTGAAGAATCCCAGCTGACTGGGTGTTTCCTTCGACGGGCATTAAGATCACTGTTTTTTCGGGCGAATGTTCTAACACGTCCATTCGCATGGCTTCCATCAGGGAATGTGGCCAATGTGCGCCCACGAATCCGCCATCGTGGGAAGGATCGGGCGCGGTTTGTCGTGCGGTTTGTCCATGCATACCTCTAGGGTTACATGTGTGAGTGACACTTTGCTGATTATCGACGGCCATTCGATGGCTTTTCGCGCCTTCTATGCTCTTCCGGCTGACCGTTTCGTGACACATTCGGGGCAACATACGAATGCGGTGTACGGCTTCATCAAGATGATGGTGAAGATGATCCAAGAGGAAAAGCCGACCCATGTTGCTGTGGCGTTTGACGTGTCGCGCCATTCTTTCCGCACCGAGGAGTATCCGGAGTATAAGGGAACGCGTGATGCGACGCCGGAACCCTTTAAAGGCCAAGTTGAACTGATTAGCCAGGTTTTGGAACTGATGGGTATTCGTTCCCTGCGCAAGGACGGCTACGAAGCCGACGATATTTTGGCGACGCTTGCTCACCGTGGTGAGAAAGCCGGGATGCGTGTCTTGGTCGCGTCGGGGGATAGGGATTCTTTCCAGACGGTGACTGAGAATGTGACGGTTCTCTATCCGGGTGCGTCGACCGAGAACTTGAAGCGCATGACGCCCGCTGCTATTGAAGAAAAGTACGGTGTCCCACCGTTCCGTTACCCGGAAATTGCGGCTCTTGTCGGTGAGACCTCCGATAATTTGCCCGGCGTTCCCGGTATTGGACCGAAGACAGCGGCAAAGCTGATTAACGAGTTCGATGGCCTCGATAACCTGATGGCGAATGCTGATCAGGTGAAGGGTAAGCGTGGCGAGGCTCTGCGCGAACATGGCGATGATGTTGCGCGTAATCGTCGTTTGAATCGTCTGCTCACGGATCTGGACCTGGGGGTTGAGCTGGGGGATCTTGTCCCCGGGGCTACTCAAAAGACTGAATTGCTTGCGTTGTTCGATACGTTGGAGTTTGGGCGCCTGCGTAACCAGGTGCTTGCGGTCAGTGTAGGCGATGACTCAGTAGAAGAATCGGGGAACGAGGCCGACCAGGCTTTTTGGACGGCCCCCTTAACGGTGTCGGTCGCTTCCGCTGCTACTGACATTTCCGACTGGGCACGCTCGGTCGGCCATATTGATGCGATTTGGGCCGACGGGGAGGGGATCCCTGCTCATGGACACATCGATCTTCTTGCGTTGAGCGCAGGAAGTCGCGTCCTTGTCATTGATCCGACCACGCTCTCTCCGGTGCAGGATCAGGCTTTAGTGAAGGTCCTGAAGCAGAGCGATTCGCACGTCGTTCATGATGCCAAAGCCTTGTCTCACGCTTTGGCAGGACACGGGTGGACGATGGCCTGGCCTTCGAAGGACGTTCAGCTTGCCGCCTATCTTGCACGCCCCGATTCGAAGAACGTCGAGATCAAAGAAATCTTGAACCGCTATTTCAACATTGAGTTGCCCGAAGAAGAAAAGAAGACGGACGCTCTCTTCGAGATCGTTGGCAGCGGTGAGATTCAAGAACGTATTCAACGATGCGCGCGTATCTGCTACTCCCTGCCGTTTGTGTGGAAGACCTTGAGCGCGCTTTTAGCGGATAACGGTGAACTGGACCTGCTGACACAGATGGAGCTTCCCGTATCTAGGGTCTTGGCGAAGATGGAAGCGACAGGTATTGCCGTTGATAGTGACGAGTTGTGCTCCCAGTCGACGCAACTGGGATTCGAAGTTGATGCGGCCCGCAGGAGTGCTCTTGATGTGATTGGTGAAGATGTGAATCTTTCCAGTCCCAAGCAACTGCAGAGGATTCTTTTCGAGGTCCTCGATCTTCCCAAGACGAAGAAGACGAAGACCGGCTACACAACGAACGCTGAAGCTCTTGCTGACTTGCGCGAAAAAACGCGAGATTCGGGTGGTCCGGGCTTCGTATTCCTCGACTCGTTGCTGATGCACCGTGATCGAATCAAATTGAAGCAGATGGTGGACACGCTGATTTCCTCCACCAACCCCGATGGGCGCATTCACTCGACGTTCTCACAGGTTGTTACCACAACTGGCCGTTTGGCATCCAAGGACCCGAATCTGCAGAATATTCCAGCTCGTAGCCCAGATGGTCTGAAGATCCGTTCCGGTTTTGTTGCTGGCCCCGGCTTTGAGTCTTTGATGAGCGCCGACTATTCCCAGATTGAAATGCGCATCATGGCGCATTTGTCGGGAGATGAGGGCTTGATCGAAGCTTTCGCTACCGGCGAGGACCTGCACAAGACGATGGCTGCGATGGTTTTCGATACGCCCGTTGAAGACGTGACGGGTGAGCAACGCTCTCGCATCAAGGCCACGTCATATGGTCTCGCGTATGGATTATCCTCGTACGGTCTGTCCGCACAACTGCATATTCCGGTCCACGAAGCAGCCGCGTTGCGTGACCGCTATTTCGAACGTTTCGCGGGGGTAGGCGACTATCTGAATTCGCTCGTCGACGAGGCTCGGATCAATGGCTACACGGAAACGATGTTCGGTCGTAGGCGCTATCTGCCCGACCTGACCTCATCGAACCGGCAGCGCCGCGAGATGGCCGAACGTGCTGCTTTGAATGCGCCGATTCAGGGGAGTGCAGCGGATATCGTGAAAATTGCGATGGTCAACCTCATCGACGCTCTGCATCAGGCTGACATGAAGTCACGCGTACTGCTCCAGATCCACGACGAATTGTTACTTGAAATAGCACCGGAAGAACGTCAGCAGGCTGAGGAGCTTGTCCGCGACAAGATGAGCTCGCCAGTCCAATTGAAGGTGCCTTTGGATGTCGCAGTGGGAGTGGGAGCGAACTGGATGGCCGCCGCCCACTAGGTGGATGGGTGATCACATGTGTGTCCGTAACAGATAAACGCGACCGAAACCACGTTTTTATCCACCAAACAGTGGAAAAGATCGCGTTAATGAACTGGTAGACTTACTAGCGGTGTCTTGGCACTCGTGTACGCGAATGCCGATTCGCCACTTCTGTACACCTACTATTCAGTCCGTTTCGGAGACACAACTACATGACCACCAATACGCCGCAGGTCGCGGTTAATGACATCGGCTCGACCGAAGATCTGCTTGCCGCCATCGACGCAACCATCAAGTACTTCAACGATGGCGACATCGTCGAGGGCACTGTCGTCAAGGTTGACCACGATGAGGTCCTCCTCGACATCGGCTACAAGACTGAGGGCGTTATCCTCTCTCGCGAGCTCTCCATCAAGCACGACGTGAACCCTGACGATGTTGTTGCTGTTGGCGACAAGATCGAAGCCCTCGTCCTCCAGAAGGAAGACAAGGAAGGCCGTCTGCTCCTGTCGAAGAAGCGCGCACAGTACGAGCGCGCCTGGGGCCAGATCGAAAAGGTCAAGGAAGAAGATGGCGTTGTTACCGGCACCGTCATCGAGGTCGTCAAGGGTGGTCTTATCCTCGACATCGGCCTTCGCGGCTTCCTCCCCGCATCCCTCGTTGAAATGCGTCGCGTCCGCGACCTCGCACCGTACATTGGTCGCGAGATCGAAGCGAAGATCATCGAGCTCGACAAGAACCGCAACAACGTTGTGCTCTCGCGTCGCGCATGGCTTGAACAGACCCAGTCCGAGGTTCGCACGAACTTCCTCCACACTCTTGGCAAGGGTCAGGTTCGTACCGGTAACGTCTCCTCGATCGTTAACTTCGGTGCGTTCGTCGACCTCGGTGGTGTCGACGGCCTCGTCCACGTCTCCGAACTCTCCTGGAAGCATATCGATCACCCGTCAGAGGTCGTTGAGGTTGGCCAGGAAGTCACCGTCGAGGTTCTCGACGTCGACATGGATCGCGAACGCGTCTCCCTGTCCCTCAAGGCAACCCAGGAAGATCCGTGGCAGGCATTTGCCCGTACCCATGCGATCGGTCAGGTCGTGCCGGGCAAGGTCACGAAGCTTGTTCCATTCGGCGCATTCGTCCGCGTCGAAGACGGCATCGAAGGCCTCGTCCATATTTCCGAGCTTGCTCAGCGTCACGTCGAGCTGCCGGATCAGGTCGTCAAGGTTGGCGACGACGCATTCGTGAAGGTCATCGATATCGACCTCGAACGTCGTCGCATCTCCCTGTCGCTCAAGCAGGCAAACGAAGGCATCGATCCGACTTCCGAAGAGTTTGATCCCTCGTTGTACGGCATGGCCGCTGAGTACGACGAAGACGGCAATTACAAGTACCCCGAAGGCTTCGATCCGGAAACCCAGGAATGGATGGAAGGCTACGAGGCACAGCGCGAGGCTTGGGAAGCACAGTATGCCGAAGCGCAGGCACGCTGGCAGGCCCACAAGGCTCAGGTCGTCAAGGCGCAGGAAGAAGACGCCGAAGCAGCTCCGGTTGCTCCCGAGGCCACCTCTTCCTCGTCCTCCGTCGAGCCGGAGACCGTTGGTACCCTCGCTTCCGATGAGGCTCTCGCAGCTCTGCGTGAGAAGCTCACGAACGGAAACTGAACTGATCACAGAGCCTCGGCTCTGATGTGATGAACGTGTGCCCCACGAACGGTGTTCGTGGGGCACACGCGTTTATTCACACCACGCGTCGAATGATTCTCCTATGACTGCATTCTCCAGCCTGTATGGACGTTGAAGAATATCGGACGCTAGTCGCTCGTCGACTCATATAGGACAATGAAGCTATGACTCATATTGAGCTGTGCGTTGAGGATCTTCTTAGCGTTGCGATTGCAACGGATCAGGATGAAGTCGCTCGGATCGTAACAGCCGTTAGGAATGCATCATGACCCAGATTCACATGGGAGGCGCATCTGCTGACCTTCTTCGTCCTTTCGTCATTCCAACAGACCGCGCACTGCTCGTCGGTTTGAGCGGTGGAATTGGCTCTGGAAAGTCATCTGTTGCCACTGCGTTTGCGAGTCTTGGCGCGGTCGTTGCCGACGCAGATGCCATCGCACGTGAAGTGGTCGAACCTGGAAGCGTCGGTCTTCGTCGTATCGAAGAAGTGTTTGGCGATGCCATCTTGAATGATGACGGGACTCTCAATCGAGGAGCACTAGCCCAGCAGGTCTTCACCGATGCCAGTGCTCGAAAGACAGTGGAAGCAATCACTCATCCTTTGATTGCTGAGCGTTCCCGCCAGATTCTTTCAAGCGCCCAACCGGGGAACATTGCTCTTTACGATGTTCCTCTGCTGACTGAGCAACATATGCAAGACCAGTTTGACGCCGTGATCATGGTCGATGTTCCGCTTGATATGCGCCTGAGCCGTCTACAAGCCCGCGGGATGACGATTGACGAGGCCCGGAAAAGAATCGCATCCCAAGCGAACAGTGATGAACGACGTGCGATCTGCCACATCTGGATAACCAACACCGGCTCGCTCGTGGATCTTCACCGTCTGGTTGCGACAGTTCATGCCCAATGGCTGACACACTCGGGCACAACTGGCAGTCCGACCGGCAGATGATTCCGGCCTCGTACATCACGAGCAGGCGATAGGTCCTCAATCGGCATGAGTCTGACAAAGTGACTACGGTAGGACTGTGAGCAAACGAGTTGTGCGGCAAGAAGCGTCGTTTGAGGTTGTCTCTGACTACACGCCATCGGGCGACCAGCCGACTGCAATCGCAGAATTGGTCAAGCGCCTGAATGACGGCGAACAGGATATTGTTCTCCTCGGCGCTACGGGCACGGGTAAAACCGCAACGACTGCGTGGCTCATTGAGCAGATTCAGCGACCGGCGCTCATTATCGAGCCGAATAAAACGCTTGCCGCCCAGCTTGCCGCTGAATTCCGCGAACTGTTGCCTAATAACGCTGTCGAGTACTTCGTGTCGTACTACGACTACTACCAGCCGGAAGCCTATATTCCGCAGACGGATACATACATCGAGAAAGACTCGTCGATCAACGATGAGGTCGAACGTCTGCGCCACTCGGCGACGAACAACCTGCTGACCCGTCGTGACACGGTGGTCGTTGCCTCCGTGTCGTGCATCTACGGCTTGGGTACTCCACAAGAGTACGTCGAGCGCATGATTGAGCTGGAACGTGGCATGATCGTCGACCGCGACACCCTTCTTCGCGCCTTCGTCAACATGCAGTACGTGCGCAATGATGTCGCCTTCACGCGAGGCACTTTCCGAGTTCGTGGCGACACCATCGAAATCATCCCAGTGTACGAGGAGCTGGCGATCCGCATCGAAATGTTTGGGGATGAAATCGATTCTCTGGCAGTCCTGCATCCCCTGACCGGTGACGTCATCAACGAAGTCGATCACGTCTATCTATTCCCGGCCAGCCATTACGTTGCCGGCGAAGAGCGCATGAAGCGAGCCATTGCCTCGATTGAAGAAGAACTGGCAGAACGCCTCACGTGGTTCGAATCCCAAGGCAAGTTACTTGAAGCCCAGCGTCTGCGCATGCGCACCACATACGACCTGGAAATGCTCAAAGAAATCGGATCGTGCGCGGGCATTGAAAACTATTCGCGTCATATCGATGGACGAGGTCCCGGCACTCCGCCCCATACGCTGATGGACTATTTTGCCGATGACTTTGTCCTGATCATCGACGAATCGCACGTGACAGTTCCGCAGATCGGTGCCATGTTCGAGGGCGATATGTCGCGCAAGCGTACCCTGGTCGATCATGGTTTCCGACTGCCCTCAGCAATGGACAACAGACCGTTGAAATGGGACGAATTCGTTGAACGCATCGGCCAGACAGTCTACCTCTCGGCAACCCCGGGTGACTACGAACTTGAACGAAGCGATGGGGTAGTGGAACAGGTGATTCGCCCAACTGGTCTGGTGGATCCAAAGATTATCGTCAAGCCCACGAAGGGACAGATTGACGATCTTCTGGAACAGATCCGCGAGCGTGTCGAAAAGGATGAGCGTGTTCTTGTCACGACGCTCACGAAGAAGATGGCGGAAGACCTGACCGAGTACCTCGCTCGCCGTGGCGTACGTGTCGAGTACCTGCACTCTGACATCGATACCCTGCGTCGCGTTGAGTTGCTCAGAGAACTGCGTCAAGGCAACTTCGACGTCCTGGTCGGCATCAACCTGCTACGTGAAGGTCTGGATTTACCGGAAGTTTCCCTTGTTTCGATCCTCGATGCGGACAAGGAAGGCTTCCTGCGTTCGACCCGATCGCTGATCCAGACGATCGGTCGTGCAGCACGTAACGTATCGGGCGAAGTGCATATGTATGCCGACAACATCACGCCATCTATGGAAGCTGCGATCAGCGAAACTGAACGTCGTCGTGAGAAACAGATTGCCTACAACACCGAGCATGGTATCGACCCGAAGCCGCTGCGTAAGAAGATTGCTGACGTCACCGACATGCTTGTGCGTGAAGAAGTTGATACGCGCACGCTACTTGACGGCGGATACCGTAAGGAAAAATCAGCGTCTGCTCGTTCGAAGCCTGATGCACTCAGCCTCGCGGGTGTAGCGCAAGCAGATCTTGAAGAATTGATCGAAGACCTGACGAAGCAGATGATGCTAGCCGCCGAAAACCTACAGTTCGAGGTCGCTGCGCGTCTACGCGATGAGTTGCAGGATCTGAAGAAGGAACTGCGCCACATGAGGGCAGCTCAGTAGTGAGAGCTGAAGCGTCCGCTTGGGGGTAATCTCGTTAGGTTCTCCACATACTGGCTTTTCATCGGGGTATCGTAGCGCGATCTAGGTAGACTAGTTCGCGAGGGGAGTAATCCCACGAAGTGCTGGTTCGTCACCACGGCGTTGGACACGAGCATCGCTCGGATCAGCAGCCCGAACATCGGGTGGGAAGAGACCTCACCATAGTTGCTCGTACCTCAGAGAGGTTCCCACCCGTGCATGTTCACGCCCTCGGCTGGTTTGGTCTGGCCGTCGCAATTCTTGCCCTCATTACCGTTGACATCGTTGGCCACGTGCGTAAACCGCACGCTCCGACTCTGAAAGAATCGACCTGGTGGTCGATCGGTTACGTTCTTCTTGGTCTTGCCTTTGGCCTCATCATTTGGGGCGTCTACGGTGGCCAATTTGCCGGCGAATACTACGCTGGCTTTCTGACAGAAAAAGCTCTGTCACTCGATAATCTGTTCGTCTTTATCATCATTATGTCGTCGTTCAGGGTGCCTCGTAACTATCAACAGAAGGCACTGCTATCCGGCATCATCATCGCCCTCGTTCTGCGCCTCGTCTTCATTCTTGTTGGCGCAGCGCTGATTGAACGCTTCACGTGGATCTTCTTTATCTTTGGCGCCTGGCTACTCTGGACCGCCTTCTCGCAAGCACGTGAAGGTGTTGGCGGAGAAGATGAACACGAAGAGGAGGAATACCACGAGAATTCCTTCGTCAAACTGATGCGTCGTGTTTTCCCGGTGACCGACGGTTTCATTGGTGACAAGTTCCTGCACCGCCACGGTGGTCGCACGTACCTGACGCCGATGCTCCTGGTGGTCTTCGCGCTGGGCACTGCTGACCTGATGTTTGCCTTCGACTCGATTCCGGCAATTTTCGGCCTGACCCATGAACCCTATTTGGTGTTCGCATCGAACGCGTTCGCTCTGCTTGGTCTGCGTCAGCTGTATTTCCTGATCGAACGTCTGCTGGAAAGACTGGTCTACCTGAACTACGGCTTGGCAGCAATCCTTGCCTTCATCGGAATGAAACTGGTTTTCCACGCGATGCACGAGAATACGCTTCCGTTCCTTAACGGAGGCGAAGGCATTCACTGGGCACCGGAAATCGGAATCCTTCCATCCCTGTCCTTTATCATCGTGACTATCGTGGTGACGGTCGTGACATCGTTGCTGAAGAGCCGTTCGATGGCGTTAAAGGACGCTCCAGACACCCACGTTCTGGAGAAGGAAAAGCCCGCTCGTACTTTTGACTGACACGTTGCCCCGACGGGGCTTACGTACCCGTCCAACGTAAAACCGTCGCCCACACCGAAGGACGTAATGACGCACTCTTCAACACTCTCCGGTCTGACGCACGCTGAGGTGAGAGAACGCGTTGCACGCGGTGAAACGAATGATGTTCGCCAAAGGACCTCGCGATCGATTGCCTCGATTATTCGCGAGAATGTTCTCACGCTGTTTAACGCGATCCTGATCAGTGCTGCGGTGCTGGTGCTCATCTTTGGGCATCCTCAGGATGTTGTCTTCGGGGGAGTGCTGATTATCAACGCGATTATCGGCATTGCTTCGGAATTGAAGGCGAAGCGGACTCTTGATTCACTCGCAATCGTCGATGCTCCAACAGCGTTGGTTATTCGTGGTGGAAAAACTCAAGAGATCCTGGCCAAGGATGTTGTGCTTGATGATGTCATGTGCCTTGAACTGGGTACGCAGATTTGCGCAGATGGCGTCGTTGAAGAATCCTCGGGCCTCGAGGTTGACGAGGCACTACTGACCGGTGAATCAACACCCGTCAAGAAGAAAGTGGGCGATCAGGTTCTTGCAGGAACCTCGGTCGTTGCTGGTAGTGCACTCATGGTTGCCCACGCGGTGGGAGCACAGACATACGCGCAGGATCTTTCTCGCCGAGCTCGCGTCTACACGCGGACTATTTCGCATATTCAGGTGAGTATCAACAAGGTTCTGCGTGTCATTTCCGCGCTACTCATTCCGGTGATTGTGCTGACCATGTGGTCGCAAACCCGTATTGCCGGCACTGATGCGGCCTGGAACCAAGCGATCGTGTTGGCGGTCGCGAGCGTTGTGGGAATGATTCCCCAGGGCCTCGTGCTCCTGACTTCAATGAACTTCGCGATCGGTTCGGCGACGTTGGCGCGCAGGGGAGTGCTTGTCCAAGAACTGCCCGCAGTGGAAGTCCTCGCACGAGTCGACAGTGTCTGCGTTGACAAGACGGGCACTCTCACCACAGGCCATATTCGGGTGCGCACGCTTCGCATTGGTGCGAATGTTTCGGAGGACGAGGCCACGCTCGCTTTGAAAGCTCTGAGCGCCAATCGCGCGAATGCAACAGCGCAGGCGATTGACGACTATTATTCCGACGCGGATCTAGGCCAGGTGAATTGGGCGATTCCGTTCTCATCAGCTCGCAAGTGGTCAGCGTGTGGGACTACGAGTGGCAGCTGGTATTTGGGCGCTCCGGAGATTCTTCGTTCTTCGAAAGAACCCGGGGACTTTGATCAGCTCATCGACGAGTATTCGGCGGAAGGTTTGCGCGTTGTTGCCCTGGCTCGTAGCCAAGAGCGCGACGAGGCAACGGCATTCGACGCCTCTTCCGGTGATTACCTGCTTCCAGACACACGATGCGTTGTGGGCATCATTGTCTTGGAAGAAGACTTGCGTTTAGACGTAGCCGATACGCTGACATATTTTGCTCGCCAAGACGTCCGCGTTCGAGTGATTTCGGGTGATAATCCGGTGACTGTTGGCGCTCTGGCACGCCAAGCGGGTTTGAGTCGTCCTGACGGGAAGCCTTTGGTCATCACGGATGCACGTACTCTCCCCATAGATACTTTGTCAGATGAGTTCGGCCAGATCGTTGAGAAAACGGATGTGTTCGGGCGTGTGACGCCGGAGCAAAAGCGCGCGATGGTCCAGGCACTGCAGGCTAATGGACACACGGTCGCAATGACAGGCGACGGAGTGAACGATGCCCTTGCTCTGAAAGATTCCGACCTTGGAATCGCGATGGGCAACGGGTCTCAGGCAACGAAGGCTGTCGCGCAGATCGTCTTGATTGATTCAAAGTTTGCTGTATTACCAGGAGTGGTGGGCGAAGGACGACGCATCATTGCGAATATGGAACGCGTCTGTGCTCTCTTCCTTGCCAAAACCGTTTACGCGGCGTTGATCGTTGTGACGTGTGCTCTGATGGCGTGGGAATACCCGTTCCTTCCACGTCACTTCACCTACATCGATGCACTGACGATCGGCATCCCCGCATTCTTCCTTGCTCTCGCACCGAATGCTAGGCGCTATGTGCCTGGGTTCCTGCACCGAACACTTGCCTTAGCGCTACCCGCAGGAATTGCCTTGACGCTGGCAGCGCTAGGTAGCTACGCAATCGTGGGCCCTGGAGATGACTACGCGAGGACCATTGCCACGCTTTCGCTGATTGTCGGTGCACTCTGGCTAGTCTCGGTCACCGCTCGTCCGCTCTTAGGCTGGCGTGGTGGACTCGTGCTCCTCATGGCGCTCGGAGCGTTCATGGGAGTCTCCATTCCCACCATCCGCACCTTCTTAGCGCTCAGCTGGCCCACGCACGAACATTGGCTTGTGATCGGGGTGTCA
Source organism: Schaalia turicensis (assembly GCF_019380255.1). Classification (NCBI taxonomy): domain Bacteria; kingdom Bacillati; phylum Actinomycetota; class Actinomycetes; order Actinomycetales; family Actinomycetaceae; genus Schaalia; species Schaalia turicensis. The sequence goes on along the minus strand of NZ_CP048928.1, from coordinate 932,062 downwards.
GGAGTCGGTGCCGGACTTTTGATTGAAGCCAGCCACCGCCTGTACCACAAGCGTCAACACGCTCATGCAGAGGCCATCGGTGCCTCTGACACAGCGCAATTCTGAGCATCGGCACGAGCTTGAACAGATGCCGTAAATGCAGTGTGGGAGAACGCCAAAACGTTCTCCCACACTGCACTGAACAATCAGAAGCGGTTAATCACCGGATTCCACTCGCCGATGATACGTTCACGAATGACACCGGCCTCCTTGAACGGATCCTCATCAAGAAGTGACGCGACCCTATCGGCGTTCTCAGCTTCGAAAATCAGCAGAGCCGTCGGATGACCGCCGGTAACGGGGCCCGAGGCCACGTTAAATCCGTCGTCCTTCAACTGCGTTAAGAATGCGCGGTGCTTGGGACGAACCTCGTCCATCAGCGCTGATTGGGCAGGGTCATAAACGTAAGTCACTGCAAAGTAAGCCATGACTCAACGGTAGGCGCAACGGGCGGTGATTGCATATGAAACGCCACGCCAGGCTTCGTCAATTCTCTTACGAAAAGGGGAATTCCGTATCGAACCCTTCGGCCCCGAAGCCGATCGTCGGCACCCATTCGCGAATCTTGCAGGTTTCGACAAACCCCTGAAGAGCAAAAGGATCGTCAGCGAGGATCTTGAAAACATCCTGAGCCGAATTGGCGCGAAGAATAATCAGCGCATCATTTTCTCCCCTATCACGCAGGAAGCCGGAAGCCACCACAATGCCGCGTGAATGCAGGTCTCGCAGGAACTGGCGGTGAGCGGGCCTGAATGACTGGATCAACGACTCGAGTGAATGGTCGTAGGTGTATTCGATCATGTAGAGGCTCATTGCCTCATAATGCCAGTTAAACTGCCGTTTGACGATGGAACACATGTACGACATTCGAACTCGGCGCCGAGTAGACTGTTAGGGTGCATGAATCTTTAGTTATTTCTGGTGCTCGCGAGCATAACTTGAAGGATGTCAGCCTCGAGTTGCCTCGAGACACAATGATTGTTTTTACGGGGCTTTCCGGCTCCGGTAAGTCATCGTTGGCATTCGATACGATCTTCGCAGAGGGCCAGCGTCGATACGTGGAGTCTCTGTCGTCGTACGCGCGCCAGTTCCTCGGTCAGATGGACAAACCCGACGTCGATTTCATCGAGGGTCTGTCGCCCGCGGTCTCGATTGACCAGAAGTCGACATCGCGCAACCCGCGTTCCACGGTTGGCACGATTACTGAGATTCACGACTACCTGCGTTTGCTGTACGCGCGTGCGGGGATCGCTCACTGCCCGAAGTGTGGCGCACGCATTCAGGCGCAGACTCCCCAGCAGATTGTGGATCGAGTGCGTTCCATGGATGAGGGAACGCGTTTCCAGGTTCTGTCGCCGGTCGTGCGTGGACGCAAGGGTGAATATCAGGACCTGATCAATGAGCTGAAGACGTCCGGCTACACGCGTGCGATCATCGACGGCGAATTGGTTAGACTCGAGAACGCTCCAGTTTTGGAAAAGAAACTGCGCCACACGATCGAGGTCGTCATTGACCGGCTCGTGGTGCGTTCCGGTATGCGCCAGCGCCTTACTGATTCGGTAGAAACAGCTCTCCGTCTGTCCGATGGCCTCGTCATTATTGACATGGTCGACCTGGACGAGGACGATCCTGATCGTCGTCGCCGATACTCGGAAAAGCGTTCGTGCCCGAACGACCACCCGCTAGCGTTGGAAGAAATCGAACCTCGTACATTCTCTTTTAACGCTCCCTACGGCGCCTGCCCAGACTGTACGGGTATTGGGTCGAAGCTTGAAGTTGATCCTGACCTACTGGTTCCCGACGAGGAACTGTCGCTGGCCGACGGTGCGGTGATCGTGTGGAACTCAAACTTCAAGTACCACAAGCGCCTGCTGGAGTCCTTGTCCGGTGAACTCGGATTCGAGATGACAACTCCGTGGAAGGACCTGCCCGACAACGTCCGCGAAGCCATCCTGTTTGGTAAGGACTACGAGGTCAAGGTCAAGTTCCGCAACAGATGGGGACGCGAACGCTCGTACACGACAGGCTTCGAAGGTGCCGTCACCTACGTTGAGCGCAAGCGCGAGGAAACCGAATCGGAATGGGTGTCGGAGAAGCTCAACGCCTATATGCGTGAGGTTCCGTGTCCGACGTGTCAGGGGGCTCGTCTGCGTCCCGAGGTTCTTGCGGTGACAGTGGGCGATCTATCGATTGCTGAACTGTCTGACCTGTCGATTTCAGATGCCCGCGCACACCTCAATGCGTTGGAGTTGGATCAGCGTTCGCAGGCGATTGCCAAGCCAATCCTGCAGGAGATTCGTGCTCGCCTCGATTTCCTTGTCGATGTTGGCCTGACCTATCTGACGCTGTCACGTGGTGCCGGAACACTGTCGGGCGGCGAAGCGCAGCGTATTCGTCTAGCCACGCAGATTGGCTCCGGTTTGGTTGGCGTCCTGTATGTGCTCGACGAACCGTCGATCGGTCTGCACCAGCGTGACAATCGCAAGCTCATCGATACCTTGAAGCGTCTTCGCGACCTTGGCAATACGCTGATTATTGTCGAGCACGATGAAGAAACGATGGAAGCCGCTGACTGGATCGTCGATATCGGTCCAGGCGCCGGTGAAACGGGTGGTTGGATTGTCCACTCCGGCACTCTGGAAGACTTGAAGAACAACAAGAAATCACTGACTGGCGACTACCTGTCGGGCCGTCGTTCCATCGGAGTGCCAGCTACTCGTCGCCCGGTTGATCCCGAGCGCATGCTGACGGTCAAGGGTGCACGCGAGCATAACCTCAACGACGTGACAGTTTCGTTCCCTCTCGGCACCTTTACCGCTGTGACGGGCGTGTCCGGTTCGGGAAAGTCCACGCTGGTGAATTCGATTCTGTACCGCACGCTGGCATCGCGTTTGAACGGTGCGCGCCTTGTGTCAGGTCGTTACCGTTCAATGAGTGGCCTCGAGCATCTCGATAAGGTTGTCCACGTTGATCAGTCGCCGATCGGTCGTACGCCACGTTCGAACCCTGCGACGTATACGGGCGTGTGGGATGCGATTCGTAAGCTGTTCGCGGAAACACAGGAAGCGAAGGTACGAGGCTACGGTCCGGGCCGTTTCTCCTTCAATGTGAAAGGCGGACGCTGTGAATCCTGCAAGGGCGACGGCACTCTGAAGATCGAAATGAACTTCCTGCCTGACGTGTACGTTCCCTGCGAAGTTTGCCATGGTGCACGGTACAACCGTGAAACCTTGGAGATTCTTTACAAGGGGAAGTCAGTCGCGGACGTTCTGAATATGCCGGTGTCTGAAGCGGCGGAGTTTTTCGCGCCGATCTCCAGGATTGCGCGACATCTCAATACCCTTGTCGAGGTTGGCCTGGGTTACGTGCGATTGGGGCAGGCGGCAACAACACTGTCGGGTGGCGAAGCACAGCGTGTGAAGCTCGCGTCCGAACTGCAGCGTCGTTCGACTGGACGAACGATCTATGTGCTGGACGAGCCGACGACCGGCTTACATTCCGAGGATATTCGTAAACTTCTGCTGGTTTTGCAATCGCTGGTTGACAAAGGCAATACGGTCATCGTCATTGAGCACAACCTGGACGTCATTAAGTGCGCTGATTGGATCGTTGATATGGGCCCCGAAGGTGGTTCCGGTGGTGGTCGCGTCATTGCTGAAGGAACACCAGAAGCAGTTGCGAAGGTGAAGGGGTCGTTTACCGGGGAGTTCCTGGCAGATATTCTCGCGAGTGCGAAGAACGAGTCTGTCGCGAAGAAGAAGGCCTCCGCCCAGAAGAAATAAGGACGAGGCTTCTTCTACTCCTTTAACCTGCGAGTAGGGGAGCATAACGAAAAGGGGGTCGCTGATCAATCATGATCGCGATCCCCTTTTGTCCGTTCAAGTTCGGGCCGTAACAGTGGTTTCATAGCGAAGAAACTCAGATAGACGGGTTGGTTTTCTTCGCTTCGGTCGTTCGAATGTGTAGCTCGTCGACGTTCGTCGAGGCTGGCATATCGACGGCAAGACGCACGGTCTTCGCAACATCTGAAGCACGCATGTGATCGTCAGGGTTGTAGGTCTTGCCAGCCTGAGCCTGCATAGCGACCTGCATATCAGTATCGATACGTCCAGGGTGAATAGCGACAACGCGAACCCGGCCACGTTCAGCTTCACGCAGACAATCGGTGAAAGAGCGCAACGCCCACTTCGAGACCGTGTACGCAGCGTCAGAGGGATAGACGCGCACACCAGCACCGGAGTTGATGACAACGACCGTGCCGAAACTCTCGCGTAGCTTCGGCAGGCACATCCGTGTCACGTCAGCGACAGCAATGACGTTGGTTTCCAAGACCCAGCGCCAGTCGTCGCGAGTCGTGTGATCAAGCGTCGCCTTCTTGCCAACACCAGCATTGTTGACGAGGACATTGAGACGCCCCACTGTGGCCAACACGTCCGAAAGAGCTTGGGCGGCCTCGTCCTCATTCGTCAGATCGGCGACAAAGGCGGAAGCATCACCCAACTCGTCGACCACGCGACCTACTGCTTCGGCTGATCGTCCGCCAACGATGACGTGATGCGTCTTCGCCAGTTCAACGGCAATCGCATGTCCGAGGCCACGAGTGGCACCGGTGACCAGAGCGACTGGGCGATTGGACGATACTGTAGCGGTCATCGCGCGTCTCCATTCTGAGTTGTGTCGGAGTAGAGTGCATCGACCTCGTGGGCAAAGTCGCGCAGAACGACGTTGCGCTTCAGCTTCTGGGACGGGGTCATGTAGCCGTTCTCGACTGTGAATTCGGCGTTGACGATGCGATATCGGCGGATCGATTCTGCGCGCGACACCTTTTCATTCGCTCGAGCAATCGCCTTTTCGAGCGATTTACGCACGACCGGAAGGTTCGCAGCAGATGCCGTATCTACAACATCCTGTCCCTTCGATGCGAGCCACATCGGGAGCATTTCAGCATCCAAGGTGATGAGCGCTCCAATGTACGGGCGAGCATCACCGACAACAACCACGCTCGAAATCAACGGGTGTGTTTGCAAGGAATCTTCCAAAACCTCGGGCGAAACATTCTTACCACCCGCGGTGACAATCAATTCCTTCTTACGGCCCGTAATACGCAGGTGGCCCGTTTCGTCGATAGCACCCAAATCACCGGACTTGAACCAGCCATCAACGAAGGAGGCTTGAGTTTCCTCCGGCAGGTTGTGATAGCCCTTCATGACGCTGACACCCTTCATCAGGATCTCACCGTCGTCATCGATACGAATCGTGTTACCCGGCCAGGGGAAGCCCACCGAATCCGGCGGGAAGTCCGAGGGCCATTCGACGGCAATCGGCCCAGTCGACTCCGACAGACCGTAGCCCTGCAGAAGGGTAATACCAAGGCCACGGTAGAAGTGAGCAAGGTCAGCTGCCAGGGGAGCGCCACCGCAAATGATCGTGTGGAGGTTCGGGCCAAGCACTGACTTCACCTTGCGCAGAGCCAGAGCATCGGCAACACGTAGGCGAGACTTCAACGCAAAGGAAGGACCGGGAGAAGGGGCTGCAGACGCTGAAGGAATCTGAGTTGTGTGGCTGGTCGGAGCGCCTACGGCCGAGGTCTGTTCGATTTCAGGAGCCTTCGTGTATGCGGTCGCATGCGACAGTTGTTTCGCCTGGTTTGCTGCCCATGAGAAAAGCGAGCCCTTGATACCGCCACCGGCCTTCGCGGTTGCAGCGTTGTACACCTTCTCCAGAACACGAGGCACGACAAGGAGCATTGTGGGCTTGAAGGTCGAAATGTCCGTCAGCAGGTTACGCATATCCGGAACGAACGCGACGCGTCCCTGACCGCCAAGCAACGCGTACATGACGAAGCGTGCCAGAGAGTGCGCGACGGGCAGGAAGAGCAGTGAGCGCGACTTTGGAGAATTGATGAGGTCCGGGAGGAAGTCGTAGGCCTGAATGGCAGAAGAAATGAAGTTTCCGTGCGTCAGCTCAATGCCCTTTGGGCGACCCGTTGTCCCCGAGGTGTAGATGATCGTTGCAACGTCGTGAAGTTTACGGAGCTCAAGGCGTTCGTTGACCTGTTCGAGCCTCACGCCTTTAGCAGCAGCGAGAATTGTGCGCTCGGCGCCTTTATCGAGCGACATGATGGTCACGTTATCGCGTGCAACCGAACGGACAAGGTCTGCCTGTTGCGTTGTTGCCGTGACAACAATCGTCACTTCAGAGTCGACAAGGATGTGTTCGATCTGTGCTGCAGAATCTGTTTCATAGATCGGAACCGTGACTGCGCCACAGCTGAGCGCTGCGAGGTCAATGAGCGCCCATTCGAACGACGTGGGCGCAAGAATGGCAAGATGCGCGCCCGGTTGCAGGCCAAGGCCGATCATGCCACGTGCCGTATCGTCGATACGACGAACGAACTCATTGATCGTCATCGGACGCCACTGACCAACGCCGTTTCGGCGTTCAATCGCCACTTGATTCGGGTGGTCAATTGCGCGCTGTCGGATCATCTTGGGCAGGTTCCAGTCAGGATCGGCTACGCGAGTAGCAGGATTATCCCATGTTGATGCGTCAACGTGGATCAATGTCATTTCTTTTGCCCTTCGGCGTAGAGTGCGTCGACCTCGTGAGCGAAGTCTTTGATCACAGCATGGCGACGAAGCTTCAGCGACGGAGTCATATATCCATTTTCCACCGTAAACGTCTGATCGATGATCCTCAACCGCCGAATGGACTCTGCACGCGACACCCTTTTGTTTGCACGCGTGACTGCTTTCTCCAAGGAATCGCGTACTTCTGGCATATCCGCAGCCTGTGCGGCGTCCACAATTGGGAGACCGTGATTCTTCAGCCATGTGGGCAACATATCGGAATCGAGGGTGATCAGCGCGCCAATGTAGGGGCGAGCATCACCGACGACAACAATATGTGCGATCAGCGGGTGGGTGATCAGCTGTTCTTCGAGGACCTCGGGCGAAACATTCTTTCCACCGGCGGTGACGATCAATTCCTTCTTACGGCCGGTGATTGATACTCCGAGGTTCTTATCCACGGTGCCAAGGTCACCTGTACGGAACCATCCGTCAATAAAAGAGTCTGCGGTCGCGTCGGAGAGATTGTAGTACCCCGACATCACCGAAACGCCTTTCAGAAGAATCTCGCCGTCATCAGCGATCTTGACGTAATTACCAGGCAGAACGGGGCCGACATAACCAGACGGGTGGTTATTCAGTAGCTGGACACATGCGGGACCGGTCGTTTCAGAAAGACCGTAGCCCTGCAGCACCTTCAGGCCGAGGCCACCGAAAAACTGTGCAAGATCCGATGCAAGCGGGGCTCCGCCGGACACGATGTACTTCAGGTTCGGGCCCAGGATCTCACGAATCTTCTTCAGAACCAGAGTGTCAGCAACCGAGTGGCGCACGCGCTTCAACGGCGATGGGCCAAGCGTCTTTTCTTTCGAAGTTGCCCACGACCTTGCCTGCTTGGCGGACCAGGAGAAAATCTTGCCTTTAATGCCCTTACCGGCCTTCGCGGCTGCGGAGTTGTAGACCTTTTCCAGGACGCGCGGGACAACCAACAACACGGAGGGCTTGAATGAGGCAATGTCGGGAAGCAGGTTCTTAATGTCGGGGGAGAATCCGAGTGTTCCTTGGCCGGAGATCACCACGTGCATGACGAAGCGAGCGAGTACGTGTGCCACGGGAAGGAACAGAAGCAGGCGGGTGTCGGGGGAGTCAATGACCGCTCCGAGTACCTGTCGAGTTGCGTAGGCTGTGCCGACAAAGTTGGCGTGAGTCAGGCAGACACCCTTCGGCATGCCGGTTGTTCCCGACGTGTAAATGATGGTTGCCAGATCACTGCTCTTGATTTTGATACGGCGTGCTTCAACTTCTGAAGCCTCGATGCCGAGCGCAGCTGTAGCGATATTGCGCATGGCGCCACGGTCAATGGAATCAATGAAGCGAACGTTGGGAGTACGGACGCTTTCCACAAGTTCCGCCTGCTGGCTGGTCTGGGTGAAGACCTGAATAACCTTCGCGTCGGTCAGGATGTGTTCGATTTGAGCAGCAGAGTCTGATTCGTAAATGGGAACGGTGATAGCTCCGATAGACAGGATGGCATAGTCCAGTAGCATCCATTCATACGAGGTTGATGAAAGGATCGCGACGGCATCGCCGGGGTGAATGCCCTGGCCGATCAAGCCGCGAGCCACATCGTTGACTTGAGCAAGAAGCTCTTCGGCGGTCACCGGTTGGGGAAGACCAACGGGAGTGCGCTGTTCGACGGCGACCTGTTTGGGGTGCTTCTGAGCACGCGCAATCAAGAGTGAGGATACTGATTCGTGTGCCCCAACCTTGAACTTTGGTTTCACTGTGAATGAGCCGTCGCGTAGCTTTTTCATGGATTCCTCCCGTGGTCGCGAACTTATTTCAATTCTTTTATTAACTTGAGCCTACCTACATCTCCTTCAACTAGTGTGCGACCCTCCGGTTTTGGGTGGCGTTTGATTGCTCACGATTCGCGCGGTGGTGTGTATGACAATGTGTATGACAAAAGGCCCCGCCGATCCGAAAACGGATGAGCGGGGCCTCCCTCAAGTACTCGGCTCAGAGATCGAAGTACATGTGATACTCGTAGGGGTGTGGGTACACGCGCATAGGAGCGACCTCGTTCGCCTCCTTGTAGTCGAGCCATGTGTCGATGAGGTCCTGGGTGAAGACGTCGCCTTCAGTGAGGAACTCATGGTCGTTGCTCAGGGCCTCAAGGGCTGCTTCGAGTGAGCTCGGGAGCTTCGTGATGTCCTGGTATTCAGCCGGCGGAAGCTCGTAGAGATCCTTATCGATTGGGGCAGCAGGCTCAATACGACGCTTGATGCCGTCGATGCCGGCCATCAGGCAGGCCGCGAAAGACAGGTACGGGTTGGCCGACGGGTCCGGGACACGGTATTCGACGCGCTTCGCCTTCGGGGACGTACCTGTAACAGGAATGCGGATACATGCCGAGCGGTTACGCGCCGAGTACACCAGGTTAATCGGGGCTTCGAAGCCGGGAACCAAGCGACGGAAAGAATTGACCGACGGGTTCGTGAAAGCAAGCAGTGCCGGAGCGTGTTCAAGCAGACCTCCGATGAACCAACGAGCAGTGTCGGAGAGTGAACCGTAGCCTCGTTCGTCGTAGAACAGCGGCTCGCCGTTCTTCCAGAGCGAAAGGTGGGTGTGCATACCCGAACCGTTGTCACCGAACAGTGGCTTCGGCATGAAGGTTGCCGTGTGGTCAAAGTCAAGAGCGGTGTTCTTGATGACGTACTTGAACTTCATCATGTCGTCCGCAGCCTTTTGCAGGGTTGCGAAACGGTAGTTGATTTCCTGCTGACCACCGGAACCAACCTCGTGGTGAGCGCGCTCAATCTTCAGGCCGACTGCGGCAAGGTTGCGAACCATTTCATCGCGGATATCCGCGTACTGGTCCTGGGGTGAAACAGGGAAGTAGCCGCCCTTAACGCCAACCTTGTATCCGCGGTTGCCGCCTTCTTCTTGCCGGCCTGTGTTCCACCATGCTTCGGGGGAGTCAACCTTGAAGAACGTTGAGTTCGGCTTGACCTCGTAACGGACATCGTTGAAGAGATAGAACTCAGCTTCGGCGCCGATGAAGCATTCGTCAGCGATACCGGTGGAACGTAGGTAGGCCTCAGCCTTGGCTGCAACCTGACGAGGATCGCGAGAGAAGGGCTCGTCGGTGAAGGGGTCAACGATCGAGAAATTGACGACGAGAGTCTTGGCGACGCGGAAAGGGTCGACGAATGCTGACGTGATGTCGGGGATGAGCTTCATGTCAGACTCGTGAATAGCAGTGAAACCGCGCACGGACGATCCGTCGAACATCAAACCATTCTCAAGGGCGTCGTCAATGAACTCCTGTGCAGGAATTGTGAAGTGCTGCTGGACGCCGGGAACGTCGCAGAAGCGAACATCAACAAATTCAATGTCCTGTTCAGTAATAAACGAAACAACCTCTTCGGAGGTGGTGAACATAAGGTGTCCTTCCATCGCACGTTATTAATGCGTTGATGCCAAGACGTTTGGTAAAAACTTTGCCAAACAACCGCTAAATAGATGGTATTACATAGCGTTTCATGCGCGAAAAAGATTGTCCGAAATGTGGCGCATTTGTCCTGTTTGTGGCGTGAATTCTCCAAGATGAGCCCGTTCTTTCCACAAGTGTTTACTATTACTTTGCAATTGTGGAATAGATGCATTTTCGACGCGAGAAGACATCATGAGTGCTCGAGTGCGTGAACAACGCGCCAGTGGTCTCTATGATCCGGCGAATAAACACGATGCGTGCAGTGGCAACGGTTGAAACGATTGCTCGTGAAGAGGGGCTGCGCGTTCTGGCGTGGCGAGACGTTCCGGTCGAAGATGGTGTTTCATTCCTCGTTCTTTCTGACCGTGAAACAAACGCTGAAATGGCGCCAATCCCGTCACTTCTGGCTACTGCAGCTGTCCATCATCATCTTCTGCGTCGGCATACGCGCACCCAGGTACGTACACTATTCAGGTGGCCGACCCGTCAACGTACCGTCCGAAAACCGGTGATATTCCTTCGTCACCGGGCGTCTATCGTTTTTCCGATAAAGACGGTCGAGTTATCTATGTCGGTAAAGCAAAGAACCTTCGTAATCGTCTGACGAACTATTTCCAGGATCCAGGCAATCTTCACCCTCGTACGCGCCAAATGGTGTTTACGGCGACGCACGTTCAATGGACCGTTGTTCGTAGCGAAATTGAAGCCCTGACGCTTGAATTCACGTGGATCAAAGAGTTTAATCCACAGTTCAACGTCATGTTTAAGGACGATAAGTCCTATCCTTACTTGGCTGTGACCATGGGGGAGAGATACCCCCGCGTTCATGTCACGCGTCAGGCGAAACGTGCCGGAACGCGTTACTACGGCCCGTATACGCAGGTGTGGGCGATTCGTGAAACGATCGATTTGCTCTCACGTATCTACCCCGTGCGTACGTGCACCCCGGGAGTTTTTCAGCGTGCGAAAGCCCAAAAGCGAGCCTGTCTTCTGGCGCATATCGACAAGTGTTCTGCTCCCTGTATCGGTGCGATTAGCGAAGAAGATCATCGTCAGCTTGCGCAGAATTACTGCGATTTCATGGAGGGGAAGACCGGTCCCATTGTCCGTGAGTTGAAAGAACGGATGAAAGAATCCGCAGCGAACCTTGACTTTGAAACTGCCGCGAAGACCCGCGACGACCTGAAAGCGATTGAGAACGTTCTGGAAAAGAACGTTGTTGTCCTCGATGATGGTACAGACGCTGATGTCTTCGCGCTTGTTGCTGATGAACTCGATGCTGCTGTCCACGTTTTCTTCGTTCGTGGTGGTCGTATCCGTGGCACGCGAGGATGGGTGATCGATCGCGTCGATGGTGCAGATGAGCAGGTCTTGATGGCTCGTTTGCTTGAACAGGTCTACTCGCAGCTTCCTCCTTCTGATCCGAGCACCCCGACAAGGCGCGAGAAGGTCAAAAAGAAGTCGGTTGACGACATCGCACACACTCCAACGTCGGCGATTCCGCACGAAGTTTTCGTCTCGATCGAGCCGGACAACAAGCAAATGATTGCGTCCTGGCTGAGTGAAGTGCGAGGGGCGTCCGTGCGCATTCACGTGCCCTCGCGCGGTCCGAAAGCCCAGCTGATGGAAACGGTGCGTGAGAACGCTCGCCAAGCGCTGGAACTCCATCAGACCAAGCGAGCAGGCGATCTGACTGTTCGTTCCCAAGCACTTGAAGAACTGGCTGAAAACCTCGGACTGGATGCTGCCCCGTTGCGCATTGAGTGCTACGACATCTCGCACACCATGGGTACCCACCAGGTCGGTTCCATGGTCGTCTTCGAAGACGGCGCTCCGCGTAAAGACGCTTATCGGACATTCAATATTCGAGGCACAGATGGCAACGGTACCCCCGATGATACGTCCGCGATGGACGAGGTTCTGCGCAGGCGTTTCTCCCGTCTGCTTGCAGAAGAAGCAGGGGTTGCCGGTGAAGACGATGAGGGCGTCGCCTTCGAGTCCGGTCCGATTGATTCACTCACAGGAAAGCCACGCAGGTTTTCTTATCGGCCCGACCTTGTGGTCGTCGACGGTGGTCTGCCTCAGGTGAATGCAGCGCGTACTGCACTCGATGATCTTGGCGTCGACATTCCTCTTGTGGGATTGGCTAAGCGTCTTGAAGAAGTCTGGATTCCCGGCGACGAATTTCCAATGATCTTCCCGCGCGGCTCGTCTGCCCTCCACTTGCTGCAGTACCTGCGCGATGAATCCCACCGATTCGCAATTACGAAGCACCGTAAGCGTCGAACGAAAGCACTAACGAGGTCCGCCCTTGACGCCATTGAAGGCGTCGGCCCCGCGCGGCAATCAGCGCTACTCACGCGATTCGGATCAGTGAAAAAGCTTCGCGAAGCAAGCGTCGACGAAGTAGCTTCGGTGCCCGGCATTGGCTCAGTGCTTGCTCAATCGATCCTCGAAGCACTGAATCCACAGTCCGAACACGCCTGATCGGCCTCGTGATACTTTCGTTCAGTCGCCCGAGTCAAACGTGAGCACACCCGCACACGCGCGCTTTGGTCCACTAACCTGAAGAAAACTCAATTCACCAACGGGGAGCACACTATGACGCCGGCGTTTCATCTTCCGTGTCGCGTTTTGTTGCTGGGTAGCGGAGAACTAGGAAAAGAAGTCACAATCTGTCTGAAACGCTACGGCGTATACGTGATTGCTGTAGATGTCTACCCGGTAGCTCCCGCGATGCAGGTCGCCGACGAGTACGCGGTTCTCGATATGTCGGATGATGACGAGCTTTTCGCGTTGCTCGACCGGGTGAAACCAGACCTTGTTGTCCCCGAAGTTGAAGCAATCGCCACTGACGCACTGGCAAAGTTTGAAGCAACGCATCAGGACACGCGTATCGTGCCCAACGCATTTGCCGTCCAAGCAACGATGGATCGCAATCGCATTCGTGGCCTTGCTGCGAGCCTCGATGGTGTTGTCACTTCTCAGTTCCGCTTTGCTTCAAGCGCCGATGATATTCGCGAGGCACTGAATCACACCGGCCTGCCTGCTTTCATCAAACCAACAATGTCATCGTCTGGCCACGGACAGTCCCGCATTACCTCCGAGGAACAGGTTAATGAGGCCTGGAATGCGGCTCAGGAAGGCGCCCGCTCTCAAACTGGTGAAGTTATCGTCGAAGAAGAAGTACGGTTCGACTGCGAAATCACGCTTCTGACCGTCCGCTGGTGGAATGGCGAATCGGTCGAAACGTCCTACTGCAGTCCCATCGGACACCGACAGGTCAACGGTGACTATGTTGAATCGTGGCAACCGGCAGCGATTTCGCCACTGGCGCTTGAGCGCTGCCAGGCCATGGCGAAGCTCGTAACAGACGCATTGGCATCCAACGGAGCATCGCCTGCTCTCGGCCTCTTTGGCGTCGAGTTCTTCATCAAGGGCGACGACGTCTGGTTCTCCGAATTATCCCCACGCCCGCACGATACTGGCATGACCACTATGGTGTCCCAAGCACAGTCTGAGTTCGAGCTTCACGTCCGCGCAATCCTCGGCCTGCCCATCGATACGACGCTACGCACACCGGGTGCATCTGCAGTCATCAAATCAACAAAACCCCTCAAACACCCCGAATACCTAGGCGTCGCCGAAGCCTTGTCCAAGGCCGATGGAGTCAGAATATTCGGCAAGCCCGTCACACGAGCCGGTCGTCGAGTCGGCGTTGTTCTGGCAAGCGGTGCCAGCAGCGACCTGGCACGCGAGCGCGCAAATCGAGGAGCCGACGCTATCACGCTTGTTGAAGCAACGTCGCTACCCGGCGAAAACAATTGAAAAGTGCGATAGTTACACCATGACTGACGAACTCGATAACAACCCGCCAACCGTACCTGCAGGCATCCCGTTGCTTGACATGAACAGCCCGGTCGTTGCCCCCATAGCATCGAACGAGGTCCTCATCATCACCGGTGCATCTGGCGCTGGACGTACCGGGGCAGGCAGAGCGCTTGAAGACCTCGACTGGTACGTCGTTGATAACCTGCCACCTTCAATGTTGCCCGCGTTGGTTGGCATGATGTCACCGGCAGGCGGAGGCGTCCACCGTCTGGCAGCAATCGTTGACGTACGCTCACGCACATTCTTTGCCGATCTGACGAAGACGCTGGATCAAATGAGAGAAATGGGTGTCGCCTACCGGGTTATCTTCCTCGAGGCAGACGAACGCACTCTGGTGAAACGCTACGAGTCCAACCGTCGCCCACACCCGTTGCAGGGGCAGAAGACAATCCTGGACGGCATTGAAGCCGAACGACGCATGCTTGCTCCCGTTCGTCGCATCGCAGATGAAGTGATTGACACGTCGAATATGTCCGTCCATGACCTGACGCGTCATATCCGCGATGTCGTTGCGGGAGAGGGCGATCGTCCGCTCCAAATCACAGTTGAATCTTTCGGCTTCAAACGAGGAATCCCGATTGACGCTGATCATGTGCTTGACGTGCGTTTCTTGAAGAACCCGTACTGGGTGGATGAACTCCGTCATCTGACCGGTCGCGATAAGCCGGTTGCGGATTATGTGCTGGATCAGCCCGGAGCTCGACAGTTCGTTGTGTCATATGCGGACCTGCTTGCCCCCATGCTTCAGGGCTACATTAGTGAGCTCAAACCATTCGCAACAATTGCCGTGGGATGTACCGGCGGTCAGCATCGCTCGGTCGCATGTGCGGAACTGATTGCCAACAGGCTTCGTGAAAACGGCTATCCTGTCCGAGTCCACCACCGTGACCTCGGGAGAGAGTAAATGTCATACGTCGATGCAGCAGGTTGGACACTACGCGGAGAAACCGGTCCTTCCGTTGTCGCTCTCGGTGGTGGCCACGGTCTTTCCGTCACTCTGCGCGCTCTTTGTCACATCACGCGATCGCTGACTGCGGTAGTTACCGTCGCCGATGATGGGGGATCATCAGGTCGTCTGCGTCAAGAGATGGAGATCCTGCCACCCGGTGATCTTCGCATGGCTCTTGCTTCTCTCTGCGAAGAAACCGAGTGGGGTCTGACGTGGCGCGATGTCCTGCAAACGCGTCTTGAAACAACCGGGCCGTTGAATGGGCACGCTTTAGGTAACCTTTTGATCTCCGGCTTGTGGCAGTTGCTTGACGACCCGGTTGAGGGTCTTGATTGGGTTGGGCGCCTTCTTGGTGCGAGCGGCCGTGTGCTTCCAATGTCCATCGATCCTCTCCAGATCGAAGCGGACATGGATGATGACGGACGTAAGTACACGGTTTCGGGACAGTCGAAGGTGGCGGTTGCACCAGGAACTGTCGAACATATTCGTCTTCTTCCCAAAAGCCCGCGTGTTCCAGCAGAAGTTGGGACGGCGATCGAACAGGCGGATTGGGTTTTGCTTGGTCCTGGCTCGTGGTACACGTCCGTGATTCCGCATGTGTTGGTGCCAGACGTTCACCGTGCACTTGTGACGACTGATGCCCACCGTGCGTTGATCTTGAACCTATCGCGCCAGCGTGGCGAGACAGATCGTATGACCACTGCCGATCATGTTCGCGTGATCCGCGACTATGCTCCAGATTTCAAACTGGATGTGATTATTGCCGATCCAACCGCCATCGATGATGTCGACGACCTTATTGTTGCTTCAGAGGGGGTGGGCGCTCGCGTGCTACTTCGACAGGTTCGTACCGGTGATGGGCAACCGCACCACGACCCGCTCCGCCTTGCCGCAGCGCTGAGGGATGCGTTTGACGGCTTCCTTGGAGAAGTCGGCAAAACTGAGACTTGGTTGCCCTGAAGCGACATCTGAGGAAATGAACGTGTCACTAACTACTGATTTAAAAGACGAACTTGCGCGCGTTGCGCCACAAACTCAGTCTGAGATGGCTGCTGAAACCGCTGCGATTCTGCGGTTCGCTGGTGGACTGCACCTTGTTTCCGGCCACATTCTGATCGAAGCAGAACTGGATACCCCCGCAGCGGCGCTCCGTCTTCGCCTGTTTTTGCAGACGCTCTACAACGCTGAATCAACGGTTGTCGTTGTTTCAGGTGGTTCGCTGCGTCGCGGTAAGCGTTTTGTTGTTCGCGTTGTGCATAAGGCTGACGAGCTTGCTCGTATGACCGGTCTTGTCGATTCTCTTCGCCGGCCAGTACGCGGTCTCCCCGCCACCTTAGTAGCGTCGGGGAACGGTGAAGCGGCCGCGGTCTGGCGTGGAGCGTTCCTTGCGCGGGGGTCGCTGATGGAGCCCGGGCGCTCGACTTCGCTGGAAGTGACATGCCCGGGACCTGAGGTTGCGCTCGCTATGGTCGGATGTGCGCGAAAGTTGGGCGCCGCTGCACGTTCGAAAGAAGTACGAGGAACGGACCGCGTCTCTGTCCGCGATTCAGAGGCCATCGGACAACTGATTGGCAAGATGGGTGCCTCCTCTACTCAGAAGACGTGGCAGGACCGTCGAGAGAAGCGCGAAGCCCGCGGATCGGCGAATCGTCTGGCGAACTTTGATGACGCAAACCTGCGTCGTTCTGCGCGTGCTGCTGTAGCCGCGGGAGCCCGACTAGAACGTGCCTTCGAAATCCTTGGCGACGACATTCCGCCTCATCTTCTTGAAGCGGGAACTCTGCGTCTGAAGTACAAGCAGGCGTCCTTGGAGGAACTGGGAAAGCACACGGATCCGCCGTTGACGAAAGATGCTGTTGCCGGTCGTATTCGTCGCCTGCTGGCCATGGCTGACAAGGTTGCTCACGATCGCGGGATTCCGGATACGGAAGCTGCACTCACGATCGAAATGCTCGAGGACGACTGAGGACTTTAGTCCACCTCAAGCCACGAACGTTATTATTGCCACGTAGGGGTTCGTTCACTGAAGGTGCCGTAGACCACCGTGGGGTGTAAATTGGGTCTTGCTAGAACCGCAGATAACTGCGGGCCGGATTCGCACCGTGCGGATACCGGTTGCACATTCGAAAACGTGCCCGTGCAGGGCATGAGCAGGAGGACAATAGTGACCACCCGCGTTGGCATCAATGGCTTTGGCCGTATTGGACGCAACTTCTTCCGCGCAGCACTCGAGCAGGGCGCGGACATCGAGATCGTTGCAGTGAACGACCTCACCGACACCAAGACTCTCGCTCACCTTCTCAAGTACGACTCGATTCTCGGTCGTTTCAATGGTGAAGTTTCCTACGACGAGTCCTCCATTATCGTGAACGGCAAGGCCATCAAGGTCCTCGCACAGCGCAACCCGGCCGACCTCCCCTGGGGCGAGCTCGGCGTTGAGGTCGTTGTCGAGTCCACCGGCTTCTTCACCGATGGCACCAAGGCTGTAGCTCACATCGAAGCTGGCGCCAAGAAGGTCGTTATCTCCGCTCCGGCGAAGAATGTTGACGGCACCTTCGTTATGGGCGTGAACCACGAGGATTACGACAACGCAACGATGAACATCGTTTCGAACGCTTCGTGCACCACCAACTGCCTCGCACCGCTGGCCAAGGTTCTCCACCAGGAGTTCGGCATCGTTCGTGGCATCATGACCACCATCCACTCCTACACCGGCGATCAGCGCGTCCTTGACGCACCGCACTCGGACCTCCGTCGTGCACGTGCAGCAGCACTGAACATGATCCCGACCAAGACCGGTGCGGCACAGGCTGTTGCTCTGGTTCTCCCGGAGCTCGCAGGCAAGTTCGACGGCCTCGCAGTCCGCGTTCCCACCCCGACCGGCTCCCTCACCGACCTTACCTTCCAGGCAGAGAAGCCCGTCACCGTTGAATCCCTCAACGCTGCAGTCAAGGCTGCTGCTGAAGGCGAACTCAAGGGCATCCTCGAGTACACCGAAGATCCGATCGTTTCCACCGATATCGTCGGCGATCCGCACTCCTCGATCTTCGATGCATCCGAGACCAAGGTCATCGGCGACCTCGTCAAGGTCCTGTCCTGGTACGACAACGAGTGGGGCTACTCCAACCGCCTCGTCCAGCTGACCGCTCTGGTTGGCTCGAAGCTCGCCTGAATCGCACCTCGTACGCTGTGAGCAGCAAACACTTGCGCCCGCGCACCCCTATGAGGTGTGCGGGCGCTTGTGTACTCACGATTTTCGGGCGGATACTCCGCCCCTTTAATGAAAGGTTGGTTCTATGAGGACCATCGAAACTCTCGGCGAACTGCGTGGCAAGCGCGTTCTGGTTCGTTCTGACTTCAACGTTCCGTTGAAGGACGGTGTCATCACCGATGACGGTCGTATTCGCGCAGCACTGCCGACTCTGAACCTGCTGACCAAGGCTGGCGCCAAGGTTATCATCATGGCTCACCTCGGTCGCCCGAAGGGCAAGGTCGATCCGGCATTCTCGCTGGCACCTGCCGCAGCTCGTCTCGGCGAACTCATCGACGCCCCCGTCAGCCTTGCAGGCGACGTTGTTGGCGAATCCGCCAAGGCTACCGTTGCAGCTCTCGGAGAAGGCGAAATCGCTCTTCTCGAAAACGTCCGCTTCGACGCACGCGAGACCTCCAAGGTTGACGAAGAACGCGAAGAACTGGCCAAGGCATACGCAGAACTCGGCGACGCATTCGTCTCCGATGGCTTCGGTGTTGTGCACCGCAAGCAGGCTTCCGTCTACGACATCGCCAAGCTCGTTCCTTCCGCTTCCGGCCTGTTGGTTCTGAAGGAAATCGAATCCCTGCGCAAGGCAACTGAGAACCCGGAGCGTCCCTACGGTGTCGTCCTCGGCGGTTCCAAGGTTTCTGACAAGCTCGGTGTTATCGCCAACTTGCTGAAGAAGGCTGACCGCCTCTTCATCGGTGGCGGCATGGCCTTCACCTTCCTTGCAGCTCAGGGCTACTCGGTCGGCAAGTCCCTGCTCGAAGCAGACCAGATCGAAACCGTGAAGGGCTACATCGCCGAAGCAGCAGAGCGTGGCGTTGAACTGATCCTCCCGGTCGACGTCGTCGTTGCTCCCGAATTCGCAGCTGACGCACCGGCAACCAACGTTGCTGTCGACGCTATTCCGGATGACCAGATGGGCCTCGATATCGGCGTTGAATCGCAGAAGCTCTTCGCCGAAAAAATTGCATCGGCGAAGACCATCGCATGGAATGGCCCGATGGGCGTCTTCGAATTCCCGGCATTTGCAGCAGGCACCAAGGCAGTTGCTCAGGCACTGTCTGACGGCAATATGTTCTCCGTCATCGGTGGTGGCGACTCTGCAGCTGCAGTTCGTACCCTCGGCTTCGACGAATCCACCTTCTCCCACATTTCCACCGGTGGTGGCGCTTCCCTCGAACTCCTCGAGGGCAAGGTTCTGCCGGGTATTGCAGTTCTGGAGGACTGAAAAATGACACGTACCCCGCTGATGGCCGGCAACTGGAAGATGAACCTCGATCACCTCGAGGCCAATCACCTTGTCCAGGGCCTGGCAATGGAACTGAAGGATCACAACCACGACTACTCCAAGTGTGAGGTCCTGGTTATTCCTCCGTTCACTGACATCCGTACCGTTCAGACTATCGTTGACGCCGATGAACTCGGCATCAAGTACGGTGCACAGGACGTTTCCATCCACGACAACGGTGCATACACCGGTGAAATCTCCACCGCTATGCTCGACAAGCTCGGCTGTACGTACGTCGTCATGGGCCACTCGGAGCGTCGTGAGTACCACAACGAATCCGACGAACTCGTTGGTGCGAAGGCACGGAAGACCCTCGACGCAGGCATGACTCCGATCCTCTGCTGCGGTGAAGCCCTTGAAATCCGCAAGGCCGGCACCCACGTTGAGTTCGTCCTCGGCCAGATCCGCGCAGCACTCGCTGGCTGGTCCGCTGAAGACGTCGCCAAGATCGTCATCGCCTACGAACCCATCTGGGCAATCGGCACTGGCGAAACCGCGACCAGCGAAGATGCACAGGAAGTCTGCGGTGCAATCCGTGCAGCACTGGCTGAAGACTTCGGTGCAGACACCGCTGAAGCAACTCGCGTTCTCTACGGTGGTTCGGCAAAGCCGGGCAACATCAAGGAACTCATGGCTCAGCCCGACATCGATGGTGCACTCATCGGTGGCGCATCGCTGAAGGCTGATTCCTTCGCCGAGATGGCACGCTTCTACGCCTGAGCAATTCTTAACAATTGGCTCTGAAGGGGGAGTCAACCGGCTTGCCGGTTGGCTCCCTCGGGCTTTAACCCGCTAGACTAGCGACAGTTACGTTTCAGCGATGCGCTTACGCGTGTATCGCCTATTCAAGAATCGGATTCAACAGTGACCGCACTCAAAATTACCCTGCTCGTCCTCATCGTGCTGACCAGCCTTTTGCTGACCCTCACGGTCCTTATGCACAAGGGCAAGGGTGGCGGTATCTCCGATATGTTCGGTGGTGGCATTTCGTCTACCGCCGGTTCATCCGGTGTTGCAGAGCGTAACCTGAACCGAATCACCCTCGGCATTTTGATCGTGTGGGTCGTGTGCATCGTTGCCTACGGTCTGATGCAAAAGTGGGTTTTCTGACCCGTTAGTCTTTCGAAAGTTTGGGCTCCAACCGCGCGTGATCTGTCCCCCGGAAGTTGGACTGATTTATTCAGTTTTTCTTCCGGGGGATTTGTATGCATTCGGGTTCTCAGTTGACTGATGACCGGTTGGCGGCGTGGGTGGGTTTGTTTGAGCAGGGGTTTGGTTATAGAGGTTCGGCTAGGCAGGTCGGTGTGGGTCATGGTTGATCCATGGCTAATGTGGCATGCCCTGTTTGTGGGGGTTCAACGGTACGTAACGGGAAAACGCCTGCTGGTCTTCAGCGCTGATACCCGGTGAAGCTGGATCAAGGTCGATTTCGAGCATCTGTTCATACGAAAACGGTGCGTTGTTCGGCAGACGGCATCAACGTCGAGCCCACACACCTTGTGTACACGGGCGTCGGCAAGACCCAACTCCGTATCGCGAATACCGGGATGCCCACCGCGCGAGTGTTCTTTGTCGGTGGCGAACTCTTCAAAGAGAGCGTCGTTATGTGGTGGAACTTCATTGGTTGCGACTACTGAGAAATTGAGCAATTCCGTTGCGAGTGGGAAGCTGGGGGAGAGCGCTTCGGCCAAGTCGAAGACTACATCGGTCACACCCCGCATTCGTGGCAGTTTTTGTATGATTTTTTGCTTTTATATATCTCTCTTTCCATCATGCCTGTTTCCGATTTTCGTACCCTCGGAGAGCAATCGTTAAAAAGTGTCAGTAATCGTTAAAAGGTTCAGATTGCTCATCAACTTGCCAAAAATTCAACAACGAACGCCTGAACGACAGCTACGATTGGTATCAATAAAAATGGCACGAACAAAAAATGCTCCGCAAGAGCCAAGTGCTTCATCCAATTCTTAAATTTATAGTCCTTGTGGCCCTCTGTGCCGGGAATAACAATTTTTTCCTTATATTTACCTTGAAATAACAGGCAATCTAGCAGCAAAAAATCTCCTGCATTTAAGATGCTCCAGTGAATATAGCTCATCCAAAATAAATTCCAAAAACCAAAAGTTTTTGAATGCAAAAGGCTTACAACTGAATAAACAAAACACATCCCGGTGAGAGCGATGCTTAATATGAGATTTATTTTTTTCTCTTGCTTTGTCATGGGTAAAGGAGCTGCCTTTTGAATGGCTTTAGGATAAGAGTCAAAAAACCATCTTGGATTTATAAGCACCAAACTTGCGACTGCACCGTTAAAAATAGCAGCGATAGCTACCCCATCCAGTATTGCTCGAAGGGTATCCATAAACCCATATTCTCCTTAATCCATACATCCTTTTACAAAAGCCATATAGGCCTCTGTGTTTTGTGTCATTTCTTCGCAGTGTCCATAGCCTTGCCAGATTTTTAATTTTGCCTTGGGATAATGTTTCTTGATGCTTCTTCTTGCGTGTCCGACATTCGGATCCTTATCCCCATAAGAAAAGATGGTATCTTGTTGCGTATCCTCCGATAAATGTGGCAAGCGGATATGTCCGCAATCATAAACAATATTTTTGATACTCTGCTTGTCCATCGTAACAAGCGTATCAACCAGCATGTTCGCATAGATCCCATAGCGTTTGGCGACCTTATCGATCAGCGGTTTTGGATCTTGCCGCGCCTTCTTTTGTTTGCTCAGAAACACATGCTCCAGCATTTTTGATAGAAGTCCGGCTTGTTCAAAAAGCTGGTCCCTTCAAAGAACAGAGGTCTGCGTTCCGTTTCGCGGTTGGAAGGTATCCGCATGCAAATCAATGCTGGCAATGATGCGATGATTTTGGATTAGCCATTCTCGGATATATCCAAGTCCGGGAGAGCCGAGGATAGAATCCGGCAACACGATACCCATGCGACCGCCCGACTTTAAGAACTGTGTGCAGCGCTCGATGAATAATATCTCCGGAGGAACAGATGATTGCAGGCGTTCGGCCATCGTCCAAATGTTATTTTTCTTATCCTGCTGCCAGATATGAGCCAGCTCAAACTGCTCCAGAATGGCTTTATCCTTAATGGGGATCTTGCTGCCAAAAGGTGGATTCGTCACAATCACGTCAAAGTATCCGAAACGTGTGTCATCGCCGTAACCAAAAACCCACCTGTGCCGCACACGAGCTATCGTGTTTTGCAGGAGAGGAGGACAAGTGAAGCTGTACCGCTACGCCAGCAAGCACCCCTCTTTTTCGCGAATCGTTTTGGCTCTGTTGATCGGAATCACCGGAGCGATTGCCTCCCTCGTATCCCAACCTCCTTCAGGCGCAAGTCAGATTCTCGGGCAGATTCTGGTTGGAGGAGCCCTCGTCGCACTCGTGGTCGGTTACCCAGTAGCGCTGACTGTCAGCCAAATAATCCGTGCGGCCAAAGCGGGGAGTGGTAAGGACCTGCCGGTTCTCGATGCAGGCCTGGACGTTTGGACCCTGTGTGTCTTAGCGGTTTATGAGTTCGGATACCTAGGGTTCTTCAAAGAGGTTGTGCCTACTGCGGACTGGCACGTTCAGCTGGCAAACTATCAAACTCATGCGCCGATTTACACGCGGGCATGGCCACACGTGCTGTTCATCTCGTTACTGTTCGTATTCGGGTTCCTCATTTTGCGCTTCAACGAGGCCAAGCAGTTGCCGCCCCTCGTAGTTGTGATTGCGATTGCGGGGCTCTACTTGGGCGTCGCGTTCGGCCTGGCGTGGACTATTCAGATCACCACCTTTGAAAAGCGCCTAGACGCGCTGTTAGTTCTACCTTTGCTGGCTGTTCTTGCGATTGTGGTGAAAATAGTTGCGATCCAAGTTCGAGCCTACGAAGCTGATGAAGACAGACGAGGCCGCATTGATGGCTCCTCGATATTGAGCACACTGGATGCAATGGTGGCTGATGCGAAACGCTGGCCCCTTCTGGGGTTTGTAGCGGCGCTCCCGCTGCTTGCCGTGCTGGTCGGGATTCTAGCTTTGTTTGGCCAATCGCCGAGCTTAGTGGTGAGGGCGTTTACAGAGACCAGTGATTGGAACCTGTCACAGCAGGTTGCCCCGCAAAACGTGTATTTTGACGAACACTACCTGTGCACCGTGGCGGCTGGCGGACACCGAACGGTGGTAAAGCCGATTCGCATGGGATTGCGTCATGGACGGCCGGTAGTTGTCAATCGCCAGTTGCTTGTGGCAAATGCGTTTGAGCAGATGCTGGAAGAGCGTGTGCCCAGAACCCATCGGGTTATTCGACGCTTATATGACACGTATGGCTTCCCGATTGCCAAGCTGATCAGATCGCAGTGGGCGGCTGATGCTGTGTGGTTTTTGATGAAACCAGCGGAGTGGTTCTTCCTGGCCGTCCTCTATCTGAATGATCGTCATCCGGAAGATCGCATAGCCCTCCAGTACACGGCCTAACGGAGCCGTACACTTTTAACGCCCGTGTTTCGTGGATTTCGTGGACCGAGCACGGATTGAGCCAGGTTTCGGTTACTGGTTTTCTATGATCTTCCTGTTGGTTCAGCAATGCTGATCGGTTGTGAAGGGTCTGCTGAAGGTTTGATTGAGTCCGGGGGTTTATGTCGCCAGGGCGACGGCGCTTCTCGTTATGGTCTCGAACTCGACCGGTGTCAGCTTGCTGAGCCTGCGGGTAGCGGCGCTTCCTCGTCACGATCACCGACTGGATACCTGCGAGATGGCAGAGCCACCACACGCGCCGTTCGCTGATCTTGTAGCCGAGGTCGTGCAGATCATCGGCCAGAACTCGGTAGCCGCCTTCGGGGTCGTCTTCGTGGAGCTGGCGCAGCGCCCCGATGAGGTCTTCCTCCTCGACCTCGCGCGCGGATCTCGGGGCTTTCAGCCATTGATAGTAGGCCTGTTCACTGAAGCCAAGTACCCGGCACGTCACCGCGATCGGCACCCGAACCCGGGCTCCGGTCGCGGCCAGCTCTCGGACGAGCGGGTAGATCATTTTGGGGGCGTGATACGCGCCTTCGACAGATAGGCAGCCGCGCGACGTAGCACTTCGTTTTCCATCTCGAGCTCACGGATCCGTTTCAACGCGGCCGACATCTCGCGTCGCTCATCAGAATCGGTCGAGGGCGTCATCCCATACGACTGGAACCTGGAATCACGTACTCAGGATTGCAGAGCAGACTTCGAGACCCCCCAGATCCCTTACACCCTGGTTTTGCGCGATACCCGATTCAACAAGCGCGACCGCATCACGCTTGAACTCGTCACTATAACGGGACATGGTGTTCATCCTTCCAGCACAGCCCCTCAGCTATGCAGTCTTGGACTCAACCAAACCTTCAGCAGACCCAGGATTATTCCGATGTAAAACCATATTTCTTCCAGGCGGGACATAAGTCCAAATTCGCTTCAAAAATTCGGGTATGCTGAACTTAATTTTCGGATACCCGAAATTTTAGGAGAGGTGAATATGGATAACATTGCCAAGATCCTCAGCGATGCCGGGCTGGAAAATCCTGCAGTAACTGAGTACGTAGCGCATTGGGCCGGAATTACCGAACCCGATGCCATTGAAGTCATTTCCGCAAAGGATGACGATCGGCTCATCGCCGAAGGCCTAGACACCGGTGAGATCGCGCCTGCGGGCGAGGGACTCTACTACTCCCGCTCCTACTACAAGGACACGGCGCGCAGCGAGGAACGCACCGTCGTAGCCACTCACAATCCGCAAGAAGCCGGAATCTACAACAACTGGCACGACGCCACGGAAGTAACTGCCCGGCAGCTGGAAAGTATGAAGGGCGCCTCCCGGGGTAAAACCATGTACGTGGTGCCCTATCTGATGGCACCGCCGAAAGCGCCGCTGGAAAAGTGGGCTCGCGGGGTGGAACTTACCGACAACCTCACCGTGGTTCTTCACATGATCCGCATGGCCCGGGTTGGTGTAGAACACCTGAACAATTTGGAAGATCCGGGACAATTTGTGCGTGCAGTGCACGTGACCGGCGACCTGGAGAACTTGGGGCAGGGCACCGATAAGGATAAGCGTCTGTTTGCCACGGTAGCCGACGAGCGCACAATTTTGCACTTCGGTTCCTCCTACGGTGGCAACGCGCTACTTGGGAAGATCGCCCACGGTCTGCGCCAAGCTTCTTACGACGGCTGGGCTTCCGGGGAATTCCTTTCCGAACAGTTCATGCTGATCGGGATTAAGGATAAGCTCAAGAATCGCACTTACTACGTGTGCGGTGGCTTCCCCTCAGCTTCCGGTAAAACCAACCTCGCTATGATGCTAGCCCCGGACGCCTTGGGTGACCGCTACGAAGTTTACTTCTACGGCGATGACATCGTGTGGCTGCACGTTGGCGAAGACGGCAAGATTTACGGCATGAACCCCGAATACGGCGCGTTCGGCGTGGCAAAGGACACCAACTGGAAGTCTAATCCCACCGCCATGGACGCCATCAAAGAAGGCTCTAAGACGCTCTTCACCAACGTCGCTTACAACCCCGAAACCCAAGAGCTGTGGTGGGAAGGTAAGACCCCGGATTACCCCGAAGATGTTACCGGATGGCTGGATTGGAAGGGTGAAAAGATTTCCGACCGCCCGGCCGATCGGCAGCGCTCCGAGGCCAAGGGCGACGAGTGGGCACACCCCAATTCCCGCTTCACCACGTCTTTGGCTAACGTGCCCAACGTGGCCCCCGACTACGAAGAACCGCAAGGGGTGCCAATCGACGCCATCATCTTTGGTGGGCGAGTAAAGGACCGGGAGCCGCTTATCCGGGCAATCACCGACC
Source organism: Schaalia turicensis (assembly GCF_019380255.1). Lineage (NCBI taxonomy): Bacteria > Bacillati > Actinomycetota > Actinomycetes > Actinomycetales > Actinomycetaceae > Schaalia > Schaalia turicensis. Next base: position 905,742 of record NZ_CP048928.1, on the reverse strand, counting down.
TAACCGAGGGTGTTTACGACGGCTTGACCCTGGGCGCCCAGGCTACTTTCGCGGCCGAGGGCAAGGAGGGCGTGCTGCGTTACGATCCGATGTCGATGCGCCCCTTCATGTCCTACCCCGAAGGGGACTATGCGGCCCACTGGTTGAAGATAATTGGTTCCGCGAAGGAACAGCCCATTTTTGCGCACGTGAACTGGTTCCAACGCGATCCGGAAGACGGTCACTTCCTCTGGCCTGGCTACCGCGACAACCTGCGGGCACTGCTTTGGCTGCTAGATGTTAAGGAAGGACGCGCTGAGGGCGTGCAAACGCCAGTAGGTATTTTGCCGAAGAAGGAAGAGCTGAATCTTGATGGTTTCGAAGGTGACGACGCCGATCTGGATAAGATTCTTTCCATCGACGCCGAACTGTGGAAGAAGGAGATGAGCTACCGCCGCGAACACCTTGCACAGTTCAAGAATCTTCCCGAGCAGATCTGGGCCGCGCACGAGCGCATAGAGCAGGCGTTTAACGCCTAAACGGCCACCTGGTTTTGCACTAGCGACGGGTGAATTTCCTCCAGGCGGGTTAATTCCAACGGGCACCTACAAGTCCTGTTGGGATTAACCCGCCACTTTTGTACTAACGGGTCTGCTGAAGGTTTGATTGAGTCCGGGGGTTTATGTCGCCAGGGCGACGGCGCTTCTCGTTATGGTCTCGAACTCGACCGGTGTCAGCTTGGTGAGCCTGCGTTGCCGGCGCTTGCGGTGATACTTCCCTTCGATCCATGACACGATCGCGAGACGCAGCTCTTTTCGAGTAGCCCACGACCATCGATCGAGCACGTTCTTTTGCAATAGCGAGAAGAACGACTCCATCGCGGCGTTATCCCCTCAGGCCCCGATTCTGCCCATCGGTCCTTTCAGTTTGTGTCGTTTCAGCGCTCTCTGGAATTTCCGGCTCCTGAATTGGCTTCCTCGATCGCTATGTACGATGACGCCCGCGGGTAGATCATTTTGGGGGCGTGATACGCGCCTTCGACAGATAGGCAGCCGCGCGACGTAGCACTTCGTTTTCCATCTCGAGCTCACGGATCCGTTTCAACGCGGCCGACATCTCGCGTCGCTCATCAGAATCGGTCGAGGGCGTCATCCCATACGACTGGAACCTGGAATCACGTACTCAGGATTGCAGAGCAGACTTCGAGACCCCCCAGATCCCTTACACCCTGGTTTTGCGCGATACCCGATTCAACAAGCGCGACCGCATCACGCTTGAACTCATCACTATAACGGGACATGGTGTTCATCCTTCCAGCACAGCCCCTCAGCTATGCAGTCTTGGACTCAACCAAACCTTCAGCAGACCCGAACTTCAGTAGGCAAAGGGGGCAGATACGGGTCGCATGACTGTAAAAGAGCTAATGTTTGAAGCCGTCACCCAGTTTTCTGGGAGACGGCTTCAAAGGGTGAAATGTCTATTCGCTCGACAGTCCGGTAGGAATCCTTACTGGCGCGCATTGCGGATACGTGAGCCGATTGCTCCCACAGCAAGGCCTACGAGTGCGATCGCAAGGTAGCCCCAAATGTTATCGCTACTGGTTTGAATGTTCTCTGGCGGTGCAGGAGTGTTTTCTGCAGTTAGAACGCTTTGGGTGTCGCGGCCAGAGATAATGTTGTCGATCCATTCGGCGGTGCCTGCAACTGTGGTGATTGCAGCACTAGGGGAGGGAAGGTCCGGATCCCCATTGGCAGTTCCAGCGGCGGTAGCAAGTCCCGCAAGCTTTCCGTCGACAAAGAACGGGCCACCGGAGTCACCACCCTGCATGCCAGCTCCAGAAACTGACTGCACATCCAAGATAGAGGTTTCGATCCTAGGCTGTATGGAGTTGTCGGCTGGGCCTTCCGACATCCCCTCAGGATTAGACTCGGTTTGGCCAGTTTCTGTCATTCCAGGTTTTGACTGTGGAGCCTGTGGCGGGGCAGTCTCTGTAGACGCATCAGCGCCGGTAGGTGCCTTGGAATCGGAAGGAGTTTCGGGAGCACTCGGCGTGTCAGAACCGGAAGGCGCGCCACCTAGTAGCTCTTTGACAACCATTGTGGCCATTGGTAGCTGTCCAGATCGTGCCATTGACGAGCTGCTACTCCAACCGTAAAGAGTTCCCGTCTGCCCTGGGGTTGGAATATCGTGGGAGATTTTTGCGGGGGTTGCGTTAGTCACTTTCTCAGTCAGGTGAAGTAACCCCGCGTCAGATGTGGGCGAAAGAGCCCAGGAATCAGCGTTGTAGACCTTTCCAGCGATGCGTGCCTGGGTGCCTTCATTGTTGACTGACTCTAGACAGTGGCGGGCTGTGAGTACCCACTGGTCGGCAACGAGTGTGCCCGTGCAGTCACCAAAGCTACCGATTTTGCCCATTTTGAGCGCGGCAACGGAACTGCTTTCCGCATTTTCTGGCGCCGGCTCGCCATATTCGAGTGCGAGAGCCGGAGTGGCAGTCATGAGCAGGGTGGCGCTGACAATGGCAGCGACCGAAAAAAGTGATTTTTTCACGGTTAATTCCCTTTCTTAGAAGGAACAATGGCCTTGATCGTGGTGGCAACGAGTTTCTCAGCAGGACCCTGTCCTACAAACTTCTTCCACAGGCTGGCTGCGATGAGGAAAAATACGATGAAACCGATTGCTGACACAGTGGAATGTAACGCGACGTTTTGCTGCCAGTAGAAAGCGGTAAGAATGTGCAGAATGTAAATGGTTAGCGACATTGTTCCCATGGCCGCGAAAGGATAGGCCACGATTCGAGAGTGGTCTCCTACAATCAGGCACAGGTGAATCACTACGGCTGCAACCGCAACGGCGAGGATAACTTCGCCTAGGACGCCGGTGTGACCGGTAAAGCTGAGCCAGCTGGGAATGTTTGGGTCAAATCGGAAGTAGATGCCGATACCAGCGATGACAACGCTGATAGCGGTTACGATCCAGCTCAGTCGAGTGTGAGGGGTGCTGTTCGCATCGGGGGTGCGCTGTAGCCGGCCGCGCAGGTACACATCGAAAAGAAGCATGCCACCGATGAAGTATGCAATCCATGCCAATAGCGGATAAATCTGTGGCAGTTCGATGGGGGCGTACACGATTGTTGCGGCGATTGTGGCGGCAATAAAAAGACCGAGCCTCCACCACGTTCCCAATGCGGGCATCCAGGAAACTAGGATCATTACCAGGCCCATTACGATGAGGACCACTTGGATTTGTCCACCCACGGGCAGTAGTGCCAGGCCGATGAGGATAATTAAAGCGCCTCGGGCTATCAGCCGCAAGAAAGTGGTGCTGGTGTAGTTTCGTCCAATAATCATCATCGTCACGCCGGCGATGACGGCAAATAATGATGCGGGTAGGCCAGAGAGTATTACTTTGGTACTCCAAAGTAGCGAGGCCATGTGGATAACTATCATTCCGATGATCGCGAGTGAGCGCGCTACATCAAGCCCCACGATTCGTGAAGGTTTAGACACTCAGTTCTCTCCTTTACTCATACTTTAGAGAACTGTTCTTTGGTTAAACATGCTCCCTAAAACCGACGTGTCAAAAATGACTATCTATAAATAACTGCCAAATCTGGCAAAATATTTAGAGAATTCTGAGTGTCTTCTGGATTTTATTTTGACAGTTTGCGATAGCAAATCGAACGCGGGATTCCAGGACACCAGTAGGCAGTTGCCATCCACAACTCAGTTTTGATCTTATGAAAATGTGTAGAAGATGCTTCTATTCAAGGCTGACCTTGGCATGGAAGAAAGCGTGATGCCGTGATGGATTTGCTTACGATTTCGCCTCAGGTTCTGCATACGAACCGTTGCTTTCATTCATGCGGTTAGACACCCGGGGGATGAGGGAGTTAAAAGCTCCCGTCTAATGCGAATATTTAAAGTAGCTGGGGCGTACCAAAAGGCACGCCCCAGCGCTATGTGATTGTTGAAGCTTGCCGGACGCGACTAAGCCGGAACAGCACAGCTATCTATATAAACGGACGTAGCCACAGAGGATGTTCCCCTGTGGCTACGTCCGTTGTATTTCAGCGGGTTACACCTTAACTAAAAGGTGGCTTCACCGTGCAGCTGTGATCGATTCCTTAGCAGCCGCAACAACGTGGTCAGCATCGATTCCGTATTCCTTGAACAGGAAGTCACCGGGTGCCGAGGCACCGAAGTGTTCGATGGAGACTGCGCGACCTGCATCGCCAAGGTAGCGGTACCAGGGCAGAGCGATACCTGCTTCGACGCTAACGCGAGCCTTGACGGCCGACGGTAGAACCTCTTCGCGGTATTCCGCATCCTGCTGCTCGAACCAGTCGAGGCAGGGCACGGACACGACGCGAGCCTTCACGCCTTCACCCGCGAGTGCTTCGCGTGCTTCAAGTGCCACGGAGACCTCGGAACCGGAAGCCATGATGATGACGTCCGGGGTGCCCTCGGTGTCAGCGAGCACGTATGCGCCATGGACGAGGCCGTCAGCGGTGGCAAGCTCGGTGCCTTCACCGCGTGCCGGGTTCGGCAGGTTCTGACGGGAGAGAACCAGGGCAGCCGGGTGACGTTGCTCGAGGACTGCTCGCCATGCAGCTGCGGTTTCGGTTGCGTCGCCGGGGCGAATCACTGCGAGGTTCGGGATTGCACGGTAGGAAGCGAGGTGCTCGATTGGCTGGTGGGTCGGGCCGTCTTCGCCAACGCCGATGGAGTCATGCGTCCACACGTAGGTGACGGGCAGATCCATGAGGGCTGCGAGGCGGACAGCACCACGCATGAAGTCGGAGAACACGAAGAACGTACCACCGTAGGGGCGGGTGAGGCCGTCGGCTGCGATGCCGTTCATGATGGCGCCCATGGCGAATTCGCGGACACCGAAGTGCATGTTGCGACCGAATTCGTTGCCCTGGAATGCGTCGGAGGATGCGCCTTCAGGCAGGAAGGAGGGCTGGCCCTTCATGTAGGTGTTGTTCGAACCTGCAAGGTCAGCAGAACCACCCCAGAGTTCCGGAATAGCTTCGGCGATCGCGTTGAGGACTGTGCCCGATGCTGCACGGGTTGCGATTGCCTTGCCAGCTTCGAAGGTCGGCAGTGCTTCTTCCCAGCCTTCGGGGAGCTTGCCGGACTGCAGACGCTCAAGAAGCTCTGCGCGCTGGGGGTTCGCTGCCTTCCATGCCTCGAAACGTGCGTCCCAATCCTTGCGGTATTCGGCGCAACGCTTGGCAACATTCGCACGTGCAGCTTCGACTGCCTCAACGTCGACGTCGAACATCTTCTCCGGGTCAGCTCCGAGGGCTTCCTTGAGACCGGAGAGTGCTTCACCACCGAGCTTGGAGCCATGGATGCCACCAGTGTTGGTCTTGCCGGGGGTCGGCCAGCCGATCAGGGTGCGAACTGCGATGATGGACGGCTTGTCGGTGACAGCCTTGGCAACGTCGAGTGCCTCGGAGAGGGCTGCGACGTCTTCGGTGTAGGAGCCATCTTCCTGCAGCCAGTTGACGCGCTGGACGTGCCAGCCGTAGGCCTCGTAGCGTGCTAGGACGTCTTCGGAGAAGGCGATCTTGGTGTCGTCTTCAATGGAGATGTGGTTGTCGTCCCAGATGAGGGTCAGGTTGCCGAGCTTCTGGGTGCCTGCAAGCGAGGAGGCTTCAGCGGAGACGCCTTCTTCGAAGCAACCGTCGCCAGCGAGCGCGTAGACGTTGGTGTCGAAGACGGATTCGCCGAGGGCAGCTTCCGGATCCAGCAGGCCGTGCATACGTCGCGATGCCATTGCGAAGCCGACGGCGGAAGCAATGCCGGTGCCGAGCGGGCCGGTGGTGATTTCGACGCCCTTGGTGTGGCCGTACTCCGGGTGCCCCGGGGTCAGGGAGCCTGCGGTGCGCAGGGTCTTGAGGTCATTGAGCTCGAGGCCGATGCCTGCTAGGTAGAGCTGGACGTACTGGGTGAGTGAGGAGTGACCTGCCGACAGGACGAAGCGGTCTCGGCCGAGCCAGCGATCATCCTTCGGGTCAATGTGCATGTGGCGCTGGTAGAGCAGGTACGCGGCCGGTGCGATGGAAATCGCAGTGCCTGGGTGTCCGGATCCTGCCTGTTCAACGGCATCTGCCGCAAGAATTTTTGCCGTGGTCACTGCACGGTCATCAATTGTGTCCCACTTGAGTGTCACTTCGGCCTCCAGCCGGGTTAGGCCCCATCATTGGGGCATTCTTTTTACGATTGTTAGTTTAGCGAAAGAAAAATCGAAAAGTTGAGGGGAAAGTCTGCTCACTTGTGCACGTGTCGCTGGCAATTGTTCTCCCTCAGATACGCGCCTACTTGAGCAGATGGACTCAACGCCTCGATAGTGTCTCATTCGAGCCTCGCCCTCGTCTTCGATTCACGAGGCTGCCCACCGGTGTGGGAACACGCGGGCGTTCGTAGGGCGGGTATTTGCGGGTCTAGGGTCGGAGTGCCACTAGGCTGAGTGCGTGAGCGAAATCGGTGAGTACATTGACGAGTGGCTTGGCTATTTGCGGGTTGAACGAGGTTCGTCGATCAACACGGTTTCCAACTACAAACGCGATATTGAGCGCTATCGCTTAGACCTTGAAAGTCACGGGATTAGCGACCTGAAAACGATCACGTCTGCTGATATCGAACGTCACCTCGCCGACCTGAGCGCAGGCACGCTGAGTGGCAAGCCAGCGGCGGCCTCGTCAATTGCGCGGGCAAGTGCTGCGATTCGTAGCTTCCACACATTTGTTTCGGCGACCAGCCCCAACATTCATAATCCGGCCGCTCGCATTACTTCGCCGAAACAGGGGAGTCACCTTCCTCACGCACTGTCAGTTGAGCAGGTGAGCGCGTTGCTTGACGCTGCCCGAGTCGGAGATGACGTGATCAGCCTGCGCGACAGTGCGCTGTTGGAATTGCTCTATGCGACAGGAGCGCGCGTTTCAGAGGGTGTCGGTCTTGCACTTGATGATCTTGACCTTGACGAAGAGCTTCCCGTTATCCGCCTCTTTGGTAAAGGGCGTAAGGAACGCATTGTGCCCCTCGGCTCGTACGCGAAAGCGGCAATCGAGGCGTACATTGTGCGCTCCCGTCCTGTGCTTGCCCAGCGCGGGCAGGGGAGTCCCGCTCTGTTTTTGAATTCACGAGGCCGGGCGCTTTCACGTCAAAGCGCATGGGAAATAATCCAGCGCGCCGCAGGCAGGGCTGGGATTGATGAAGACGTTTCACCCCATACTTTGCGCCATTCATTCGCAACGCATTTGTTGGAAGGTGGAGCATCGATTCGTGACGTCCAAGAACTGCTTGGTCACGCATCAGTGCAAACAACCCAGATCTATACACGAGTCACACCAACAACATTGAAAGAGGTCTACCAGCTGGCACATCCGCGAGCGAAGGCCACCCACGCGAACTAGCGAACATGAACTAACATTGAGGTGTGACGAAAGACGTGCAGCCAACATTGAACGGTGACATCGCAGATGACACCGAAGGTTTTCCGATTCCAGCACCCCTGAACGGACATGGTCCGGCCAGGGTGATTGCCGTATGCAATCAAAAAGGTGGTGTCGGCAAAACCACCACCACAATTAACTTGGCTGCAGCTCTTGCCGAATACGGTCGAAAAGTACTGATCGTCGACCTTGATCCCCAAGGTGCCGCATCCGTTGGTCTTGGAATCAATACCTTGGACATGGATTGCACGATCTACAACCTGTTGCTTGACCCCAAAGCAGATGTCCGCTCCACTATCTGCCACACCTTGCTTGACGGCCTCGACATTATCCCCGCCAACATCGACCTGTCAGCGGCAGAAGTCCAACTGGTCAACGAAGTGGCCCGCGAATCCGCGCTGGCGCGCGTCATCCGTCATATTGAAGACGACTATGACGTGATTTTCATTGACTGCCAGCCGTCGCTGGGTCTGCTTGCAGTAAATGCCCTGACTGCCGCGCACGGCGTGATTATTCCCGTCGAAACCGAGTTCTTCGCTCTTAGAGGCGTTGCCCTTCTTGTGGACACCATTGAAACTGTCCGCGACCGCATTAATCCGCGTTTGAAGATCGATGGAATCATCCCGACGATGGTCAATCTGCGCACCTTGCACTCGCGTGAGGTTCTTGCTCGCCTCGACGAGAGATTCGGTGATCTTATCTACACCACGCATATTGCTCGTACCGTGAAGTTCCCTGACGCATCGGTCGCAACCGAGCCGATTATTACCTACGCGCCCAATCATCCCGGTGCTCGTGCATACCGTCGTCTTGCACGTGAGGTCGTAGCCCGTGGTGACGCCGCCTGAGCCCAGCGCAGTCGAACAGGGGGCGATAGATGATTTCCGTGTCACCCTGGACGTTTTCGAGGGGCCATTTGACCTTCTCCTTCAGCTGATCACGCGCAAACGTCTTGACATTACTCAAATATCGCTGGCCGAGGTCACCGACGAGTTCATCGCTCATATGCGGATCTTTCCAGATCTGTCTCGTACTACCGAATTCTTGGTCGTCGCGGCGACACTTCTCGATATCAAAGCAGCGTCACTTTTACCACGAACTGAAGCTGACCCAGATATCGCATCTGAAGACCTAGAGGCACGCGACCTCTTGTTCTCACGCCTGTTGCAATACCGTGCTTTCAAAATGGTGGCAGCTGACATTGAATCAGTATTGGATGACAACGCCGGCTACATTCCTCGCCAGGTTCCGCTTGAACCCCAGTTCGCAGCCCTCCTCCCAGAATTAAAGTGGGAGGTTCGTCCGAACGACCTGCTCAACGCCGCGGTCCGCGCATTTACAACCGTCGAGCCTGAAGTGGTCACCACGCACCTTCATGACCCGGTCGTTCCGGTGCGCGAGCAAGCACGTGTTGTTGCAAGCAAATTGAAACACTACTCTCGCCTTACGTTTGCCGATCTGGTGGCGGACGCCGAGTCGCGCGCCGTCGTCATTTCCAGGTTCCTTGCCGTTCTCGAGCTGTTTAGGAGGCGTGCGCTCGAGGTCGCTCAAGACGAACCGCTTGCAGAACTCATCCTGACCTGGACGGGCGCTGACGATACAGACATTGACATTGACGAAGCAGAATATGGGGCTCACCTCGACAGGGAACAGGAGACGAGCAATGACTGATACCGCTGAAATGTCAGGCTACGAAGAACTCTTCGCTCCGCTCGAAGCTATCCTGATGGTAGCTCCAGAACCCGTGGATGTTGGCGACCTAGCTGAAGCTCTCCACGTTAATCCCCAAACAGTGCATGACGCCCTTTGCGCCTTATCGGCCTCGTACCGCGGAGAAAACGGGCAGAGAACGGCAGGTTTTGAACTACGCCAAACTGGGGGAGCATGGCGAATCTACTCCGCGAGGCGCTGGGCCAGCCTCGTTGGGCGCTTCATTGTGGGCAGTGCGCAGTCGCGTCTGTCACAGGCAGCACTGGAAACTTTAGCCGTCGTTGCCTATCGCCAGCCAATCTCAAGGTCGCGTATCTCGCACATTAGAGGCGTGAACGTTGACGCCGTAGTGCGTACGCTTGTAGCTAGAGGTCTGATCGAAGAAGTCGGTGAGACAGATTCGGGCGCGCACCTGTACGGAACGACGCGCGAATTCTTAGAAAAGATGGGTTTTAAATCCCTGGATGACCTGGTGCCCTTGGCACCGTATTTGCCGGACAGTGATGAGCTGGACGAACTGGAGGAACAGCTGTGAGGAACGATCCCTACATTGAGGGCGGTATTCGCCTGCAGAAGGCACTGTCTCAGGCGGGAATCGCTTCGCGGCGCGCTGGCGAAGAGATGATCGCGGACGGACGTGTTCAGGTCGATGGTCAGGTTGTGCGTTCCCAGGGCATGCGCGTTGATCCAACGAAGCAGGTCATTCACGTTGACGGTGAGCGCGTGTTCTTCTCAGACACGAAGCCGATCGTCCTGGCAATCAACAAGCCCGTCGGCGTTGTCTCCACGATGTCTGACCCCGAAGGTCGACCGACTCTCTTAGACCTGATCGCAGACTACCCGGAGCGCCTGTACCACGTCGGTCGACTCGATATCGACACATCCGGCCTTCTGCTACTGACGAACGATGGGGAACTCGCGAACCGTCTGACCCACCCCTCGTACGAAGTCCCGAAGACCTACGTTGCCCGTCTGCACGGTGAAGTGAAGCCTTACATTCGTCGCACGTTGCTTGACGGAATCGAGCTGGAAGACGGTCCGATTGCCGTTGACTCTTTCCGCGTTGTCGACACCTACGGTGACATCACGACCGTTGAGATCGTTGTTCACGAAGGTCGAAACCGCCTGGTTCGTCGCATGATGGACGAGGTTGGCTTCCCGGTTCGTGAACTCGTGCGCACCGCATTCGGCCCGATCCACCTGGATCGCCTGCAACCGGGCACCACACGTCGCGTGAAGGGCAACGCTCTGGTCGCTCTGTACTCTTCCGTGGGTCTCTGATGCCCACTCGGCCTATCGCCACAACCGGCCCGATCCTGATTATTGGATCGGGCTTGCTGGGCGCTTCGCTCGGATTGAATCTCCGCGCGGCAGGTGTCGACGTATATCTCGAGGATTCTTCACCAACTTCATTGCGCCTCGCGCAAGATATCGGTGCTGGCTTCCCATTTTCCGAGGCCAGCGATGTCACACCCGCCTTGGTTGTTGTGGCTACGCCACCGGATGTTGCAGACGTCTGCGTAGTCGGGGCCTTGCAACGATTCCCGTCCGCGTTCGTTACGGATGTTGCTTCAGTAAAGAAGGCCGTTGCACAGGGGGTGCTTGAAGCTGGCACCGCAAAGGGCGATCCAACACTCGCTTCACGCTACGTTGGTTCGCACCCTATGGCAGGTCGTGAGCGATCAGGCGCCGGCGCCGCCGATGCTGACCTGTTCTACGGTCGCCCCTGGGTTGTCGTCGCACACGAAACCTCGGATCCAACAGCAGTCCTCGCCGTGCGCACTCTGGCAACTGACGTCGGATCTGTTCCCTACGAAATGGATGCGTCGACTCACGATGAGTCGGTGGCGCTTGTCTCGCATGTACCACAGTTGGTGTCGTCCCTGATCGCCGCACGTCTTGAAGAGGCACGTTCTGAATCAATGAACCTGGCGGGGCAGGGACTACGTGACACAACCCGTATCGCTGCCTCGGACCCTCGCCTGTGGACCGCGATTCTAGCCGGTAATGCCGGACCTGTTGCCTCGATTCTTACAGCTTTGCGCTGTGACCTCGATGATCTGATCGTTCACCTGGATGCTGCGAACCAGCGCGGCCCCCTTCGCGGTGGCATCGTCGGAGCCGTTAACCGCGTTATGGAAGCAGGCAACAGGGGAGTGTCGCGTATTCCTGGCAAACACGGTGGAGCCCCCAGTCGCTACGGCGAACTCGAGGTGCTGATTCCCGACACGCCCGGTGCTCTCGGCCGACTTTTCAGCGAGCTTGGCGAGATTGACATCAACATTGAAGACCTTGTGCTCGAACACTCTGCTGGTCAGCAGGTGGGCTTAGCTCGAATCATGATTGATCCGGCGCGCGTTGGTGAAGCTGAGGCTGACTTGGAACGTCGCGGATGGCGACTCATCAACTACTCAAACTGAAACATGGGTATGGAGGACACAATGACTTTCACTGATGACTCTCGACGCGACGCTATTAGCCACGTTGGCATCACTATCGCCATCGATGGTCCCGCAGGGTCTGGTAAATCAACGATCTCCAAAGCTCTTGCCTCACGTCTGGGCATTGGCTATCTCGATACTGGCGCGATGTACCGCGCACTCACGTGGTATGCGCTTGATCGTGAGATCGATCTTGATGATCAGGAGAGAGTCCGCGCTCTGGCTGACGAAATGCCACTGATCATGGACTCTGATCCGGTCAGCCCAGTTTTCCATATCGGCGCCACGGACGTGACAGCGGCGATCCGTGAACCTCGTATTGCGTTGGCCATTCCGAAGGTGTCGACGAACCTGCCGGTTCGAAAGTGGATGGCGAGCGAACAGCGCCGACGCATGATGGAGGCCCGCGCTAACGGTTCCGGCATGATTGCTGAAGGGCGAGATATTACGACCGTTGTCTGCCCCGATGCTGACGTGCGAGTTCTTCTTCTTGCTGACGAGGAAGAACGCCTCCGTCGACGCACATTGGAACTTCACGGGAAGGTCACTGACGAACTTTTGGAGTCTGTCCGCGACCAAGTGGGCAAACGAGACGCTGCCGATTCCAAGGTTTCTGAGTTCATGACACCGGCCGAAGGCGTAGATGTCGTCGACTCTACTGCTCTGGGAATTGATGGTGTCGTGGAGGAAATCCTCAAGCTGATCGACGCTGATCTTGTGTCGAGGATGTGACAAAAGCCGTTTTATTGTCGTGGGACTGCTCCCAAGTGGAATTTAATTCCACAAGTGGGCTATGATCGTCAGGTCGATAAAATGACAGTAAAACCGAATACGGGCTATGGCGCAGTTTGGTAGCGCACTTGACTGGGGGTCAAGGGGTCGTGGGTTCAAATCCCGCTAGCCCGACAAAAAGCCCGGAATCTCAACGATTGAGGTTCCGGGCTTCGTCGTTTCCTCCCCGATCTCATGTTGAATCTCATGGTGAGATTCCGCCCGGAATTGTTTAATAGCAATTCCGGGCTTTTTCTTCTCGCTTGATCTCAGCCATCGCGGTCGGCCTCGTTGCTTACGTTCACGAAGCCGAGCACATGACTGTGACGTTCTTTCTGATCTCGTTCGATTTCAAAGCACACAGATGTGGCCGGCTCGGCGGCCTCGTGCCACCCAACCGGCCACATCACGTGTAAGCCGAAACGTCAGCTGACGTACCCAACTTCCGCGGGAGTCTTACCGATACGCTGGGCGATCAGTTCTTTGTCCTCATCGGTTGCAAGATCACGTACCCATTCGACGTAGGTCGGAGTATCGGAGTAAATCTCCTGCTTGAACGGGTTACGACGCAGTTTCACGATGCGATAGGCATGGCGACCGAACACAATGATGTTCGCAACCAATGCAGCAAACGAGATGATGAACATCGCGTATGGATTGTGCGCACTGCGGTGAGCGAACATCGAATCCTGCATGAAGTGCGGGAACGTCAACACCACCGCAGACCAGAACGTCAGCGTGTACGCACGATACTGGATCCACGCGCCCTTACCGAACTTCATAAACGCGGGAATCGTACACGAGGCAAGCAACGCGATTGCCGAGTACCACGCTCGGTCTGCAAGACAGTTGTACACGTAGGCAACATTCCAAATGTCGTACGCAATAATCCAACCGATCGTCAGATCGCCCCAGATTAGCCCCCGTTCCTTGCCTTTCGACACGAAGATACCGATCCAACCGGAAATCGCGAGAAGGTTCAAGATGCCAGCGATGCCATTCATGATGTTCCACGGACCACCCCAGGTCACCATTCCCTGAGAGGGATCAATGCCGTGAATGAAGTAGCACTGGAAATCGCGAACAACAGCCTCGGCAATGTTGACGCTAAGCAACAGTGGGGGGATCAGTAGATACCACTTGTTGTGTCGTAGCTTCGGGAAAACCTGCAATGCAACCAAGCAGAGGCTACCAAGCAGAGCCGAATACTGCTTCACAATCGGGAACCAGCCTGCGGAGTTCGTCCCAGCGGTCGAATGAGGCCACCAGAAGATACTCAGCGATACTGGCACCACGATGAACAGAGCAAGAACGACCCACATGTTCCGCTGGGCAAGCCAGGCGGCGAATGCGAGGGCAGCGATGACGATCAACAACATCACATAGTCCCACCATTCTCCCTTCTCAAAGAAGAAGAGGGTCGCATAGTCGGGAGGCGTGATGTTACCCATCACTTGGCCTCCTTACCCCAGTTGGGCAAGTAGGTCTTTTCCATCTTCTGACGGATCTGCTCGTTCCAATCGAATGCGGGTTCGCTCCATCCATCGAAGTATTCGGCATCAACCTCGTGCTCCCATGGGGTTCCCGGTCCTACTGGTGGCCAGCTGGGATCTTCGGTAACGGGCATACGAATCTCAGCAACTGCAGGCGACTTACGGCCGTATCGGAACCACTGTGTGTACGTTTCGTCGAACAGGGGAGTCCCGTCGTAGCGACCAGCTGGAGTACCGGACTTGAAGAACTGGCCGCCAAGCACTCCACGCATGAACTTGCCGGTGTGATGCTGCTTCTTACGGAACTCCAAAACGCGCTTCACGTAGATGTTCTGCATGTGGGTCATGCATCCGCCAATAAACTCGATATTGACCCAGTTCAAGGCCTTCATGGCAACTGAGTCAGGTTCGTATCCGATACGCCAGTGATTGATCAGACGCGTGCGACCGCCCTCAAGCGGAACGACGTAGAAGCACCATGCTGCTGCGAAGTGGGTCATTCCAGGGAAACGGAATGCGTAGGAGCCAGGTGCCTTTGGCGGATTCTTGGTGTCGACCCACTGGACCATGTATTTGCCGGGGACAATATCGGCCCATTCCATTGACATTCCGTGGTAATCGAAGGCGGCGATATCGCCGGGCATCATGGAATCTGGCTGTTGGAATTCTTCTTGAATTTCGTAGGAATTAAAGAAGGGGAGTCGAGCAAATGTTCTTTCTAAGAATTCTGAAGAAAATGAACCACTCTTTTCCGCGCCGATTTGTTTGAATAATCTCCATACTGCGTAAGCGGGGGCTTCAATTGTAATAGCGTAGGTTGAAGAATAACCATTATCGTAATTTGCGTCGATTAAATCGTCGCCCGGATAACGCCATGCTTGTTCTTCCGGAGTTGCTTTGCCGCTGAGCTGGCTGAAGCCATACATCCCGCTCAGGACCCCTAAAGCCCCCAGACCGATAGCGGTGCGAAGGCCACGTTTCGACGAATTCTTTGACATTTTTCTTCCTCTCGTCAAGGCCCAGTTGTGGGCAAGTGGAGGAGATAAATAAAACCCCGGCCAAAAGTCCTAAGCGTCTTTGCTAAAAAGAACTTTCTGCGGAATTATAAATCCCTCTTTGGGGCAATCTCGCTCCGTGTTTTTTCTTGTTCACTAGACTAGCTGAATAACTACTATCCCGTCTGTGTTTCAAGGAGGAAACTGATGGAGTCACTTTGGCTGTGGGAAATTGGCTCCCCGAAGGTCTATGCACTTTGGCTAGCGGTATTCGTCGCTCAGATGCTTGTTGCTGAGATCAACCGGCGGTGGAACTGGACCATCTTCGTTATCTGGACGATCGGTGGCATTGCACTTATGCCCTATGCTTGGATTCACGGCACACCAATGGTCGGTTGGTTCCCATTCGGCAAATACGCCATCATGATCCTTACTGCAACAATGACCGGAACCGTCCTTGTCTATGCGAAGAAAAATCCGCAAAAGGCGCACAAATACGCTATTTGGCTGGGTGTTGCACTCTGGATCGGTCTCGCAGTCAACATCATGGAAGCCAATATCCGTGACCTCACCATCTATTTCAACGCGGACACCTACTATGCGTGCGGAGCAGATTGGCAGTGCCTGAAACATGTCAATGACACTCACACTCTCGATATGATCGCGGGCCTTCCGGAAGCCAGGGGCGTGACCGCCGAACTCCATTCACAAGCATGGTACGAAGCAGTCGCGTCGAATCTTTCCGCTCGCCATATCGGTATTGATCCAGAAACCGGTTTTAGAACTATTGGTGGCTACTGGAACCTGATCAGCGCGGCAGCTGGCTTGCTCAACATCATCACAATTACCGGTCTAGGCAAGATCATCGCCACATCGCCAGGCAAGCAGAAGGTTCGTGGCCTGATCTGGGTTGACATGGTGTGGCCGTGGGTTATTGCCTACGACCTGTGGAACCATGCTTTCCTCTACAACTCGCTCGCTGACTACACCTGGTACTGCACAGCAGCCCTTCTTCTGGCATGTACCATTCCCGCCTTCACATGGGCAAAGGGCCAGTGGATTTGGTTCAGGTGCTTCACGTTAGTGTTCTGGATTTCTATGAACACATTGCTACCGGAAATCCTCGTTCCACCAAACTCCACCTTTAACTTCTCCACGATGGATCCGAACGCGAACATCATCTGTGCAGTCCTTGCATTGATCGCGAACGTTGCCCTGTTCGTCTACTGGCTCTACAAGATCGTTCGCTACCGCCGCAATCCGATCACCGGTGTTTTGTACCCCGAGCTCAGTGAATTCAAGACGATCGTTCGCACCCACTGCGATGACAGGGACAAGTACTTCCTTGTTGATCGCATTCCTGAAACCCCAGCAGAACTCGGCTTCGAACCCGATTCTCCAAACCCTCCAGCTGACGGTTATGTGTCATACATGCCGTGGTGGGGAAATAAGGACCATCGCTACCCGAAGGCTCGAACCGAGCGCTGACTATCATCAGCGTTCGTGTGCTACAGCAGAGTTTGGGGGTGTTATCGTCATTGATGACACCCCCAAACGAATTTCATGGTGGTGTATTTAGTCTGACGCTGGAGCAGGAATCCCGACATAGCGAGGCCTGAGTACGGGCTGGGGGACATAGGTTTTTGCGTCAATTTCTTTCTCAAACGTCAGAAGGTACTCTTTGGCTTCGCGCCCGCCAGCGTAGTCACCATATGATCCGTCTTTTCGCGTGATCCGATGGCATGGAGCAAGGATAGGCAACGGGTTATGGGAACAGGCTGACGCAGCCGCGCGATGAGCTTTCTTATTACCTGCAAGCAGTGCCAGGCCTGAATACGGCAATGTCGTACCGAAGGGAACCATCGTCAATTGTTGGGTAGCGCGCGCATAGAATCCCGAGATCAGGGACCAGTCCAGTGCAAGATCGAAAGTCTTACGCTGGCCAGCGAAATACTCTTCAATCTGATCGATGGCCTCAAACAGTTCTTTACTGTCTTCGACCATCTCATCATTCAACGAGTGTGCGACATTACGTCGTACTGTGGCGAAGTCTTCGCATTCGAAGGCAACTCTGACGATGCCTTTGCCAGACTTGATGAGCATCAGGTCGCCAATGGGGGAAGAAAGTGTTGTCCAGTGAAGCATCATTACTCCTTGGGTGAGCTCAACAGCGAATGGTACGAAACAGACTTTATGCACAAAGTCAACCCCGTGGTAGTTATCCACAGGGTTGACGTGTAAAACGAGTTGGTTCAGTGCCCGTTACTTGCGGCGGCGTTCGCGAACGCGCATACCGATCTGAATCGGAGTTCCTTCAAAGCCGAATTCCTCACGCAAACGGCGTTCAATGAAACGGCGATATTGCGGGTCAAGGAAACCCGTTGTAAACAGGACAAAACGCGGGGGACGTGATGATACCTGCGTGCCAAAAAGAATACGAGGTTGCTTACCGCCACGTAGCGGGTGCGGGTGGGCGGCAACGAGTTGGCCGAGGAACGCGTTCAGCTGACCTGTGGGGATACGCGTTTCCCAACCGGCAAGAGCCGTGTCGAGTGCACGCGTAATTCGGTTCGTATGCCACGCGGTCAGAGCGGACACGTTGATTCGCGGAGCCCACTGGACCTGGACAAGTTCGCGTTCGATTTCGTTCTTCAGTTCGTTCTGGCGGTCTTCGTCAACGAGATCCCACTTGTTCGTGACAATCACCAGTGCACGACCAGCATCAACGACCTGCTGAACGACGCGAATATCCTGTTCTGTCAGTGGCTGGGAGCCATCGAAGAGGACAAGAGCAACTTCCGCCTTCTCAATTGCTGCCTGGGTGCGAATCGACGCGTAGTAATCAGCACCGGTCGTACGGTGCATCTTGCGACGAATACCAGCGGTGTCAACAAACCACCAGAGGCGCCCATCAAGCTCAATGAGTTCGTCGACAGGATCGCGGGTCGTGCCAGCAAGTTCGTTGACGACAACACGTTCGGCTTGCGCGAGCGCGTTGAGCAGAGAAGATTTGCCGACATTCGGGCGTCCAACAAGTGCGATGCGACGAGGCCCCCCCTGAGGCAGTGCGCTTGCCACGGCGGATTCATCGGGCAGAACATCCATGATGGTGTCCAGCAAGTCGCCGATACCGCGGCCGTGGAGTGCAGAAATCGGGTGGGGCTCACCCATTCCGAGGCTCCACAGGTAAGCGGCGTCGGCTTCTTGTTGAGGAGAATCAACCTTATTTGCTGCCAGAATCACCGGCTTGCCTTTTGATCGAAGCATCGTAACGATGCGTTCGTCTGAAGCGGTGACGCCAACGGTTGCGTCAAGAACCAGAACGACGGCGTCGGCAAGGCCAACGGCAATTTCTGCCTGCTCAGCAACCGAACGGTCTAGACCTTTAACGTCGATTTCCCAACCACCGGTGTCGACGACTGTGAAGTCGCGACCTGCCCATTCGGCGGGGTAGGAGACCCTGTCGCGAGTAACACCGGGAGTGTCCTGAACGACAGCTTCGCGACGACCAATAATGCGGTTGACCAGCGTTGATTTGCCGACGTTCGGGCGTCCAACGACGGCGAGAACCGGTAGACCGGCGAGTTCTTCTTTACGCTCATCGAAAGAAGCTTCACCGTCGATCAGTGCAAGATCGTCCTCGTCAAGCTCGAATTGAGCAAGAGAAGCTCGCATGTGCTGAGCGCGTAGCTCAGATTCTTCTTCGGCGGCTAGGTCCTGATTCAGGTTCTCGTCATTCACCCGTTCATCTTACGTGGCATCACACCCATAAGCGGTGTCAGCCTTGCGCTCACGCGCAATCTCACACGTTCTTAGATGTGCGAACGAACGTCGTAGTAGAGCACTTCGCGCGATACGGGAACATCGTTGTACTCGTGTTTAATGCCTTCGAAATCTTGATACCACTCCGAGCCTTTGCCGGTGATAATCACCGTGTCACCTGGCTGGGCTGCCAAGATTGCTTTGCGCACTGCATCGCGACGGCACGTCTTAATTTCTGTTACATCGTGCATGTCCGGACGTACCGAAGTAATACCGCGCAACAGATAGTCGCGAATAGACTGCGGGTCTTCAGTACGTGGATTTTCGTCGGTCACCCACAAGACGTCAGCTTCTCGTGCCGCGATTTCGGCAAGGTATTCACGCTTTGATGCGTCACGGTCTCCATCGGTACCGAATACGATATGAAGCTTTCCATTCGTCAGCTCAGCTGTCGAGCGCAGAGTCCACTCAAGAGCCTCGGGAGTATGGGCGTAGTCGACGATGACGAGTGGTTGATTATGAGGCTTGGGATTAATCATTTCCATGCGCCCTGGAACCTGCTCCGCCTTTTCAATGGCGGCGATGACTGCATCCACGTCATAGCCAAGCTGAACGGCAGCAACAATGGCGACGGCAGTGTTCTGAACGTTCACTTCACCAAGAATCGGCATTGCAACATCATGCCCTGCGCCATTCGGATCCACCAACGTAAAGACCGTGCGACCGATCGAACGGTCGGGGTGAGTATTTTCAACGTGCCACTCGGCTTCGTTCGAGCTCAGCGCGGCAACGGTTGTCACCGGTACTTCAGCTTCGCGGGCAAGACGCTGGCCCCACTCGTCATCGACGCATACAACACCGCGTCGTGAGTGTTCTTGAGTAAACAGCGACTTCTTCGCGACGAAGTAGTTCTCCATGTCGCCGTAGTAGTCGAGGTGATCGTGTTGCAAATTCGTGAAGCCGACAACGTCAAACACAATGTCGTCAACGCGCTCGAAGCTCAGAGCGTGAGAGCTTGTTTCAATAACCGCTGCGCCAAGTCCTTCTTCCAGTGTTTGGGCAAGGAAGCGCTGGATGACAGGGGATTCAGCCGTAGTCTGATCGGAACGGAAACGTAGGTTACCGATGCGTGTTTCGACGGTTCCGCAGATGGAGGGATTCGGAAACTCAACGCCCAGAGCTGCACGCATGAGGAACGACGTAGTGGTCTTCCCGTTTGTGCCGGTCACGGCCATCGTCTTCAACTTTGTCGCAGGCTGGCCGTAGAGAGTTGCGGCTATAGTCGCTGCGCATCGACGAGGATCCTTAAGAATAACGATCGGCAGTCCGACTTTCTGATCGATTGCTCGCTTCGCTCCCTCGCTATCCGTGACAAGGAGGGTTGCACCAGCCTCGGCTGCCGCGTGGGCAAAACGAACTCCGTGCTGGGTGAGCCCAGGAATAGCGACGAACGCCCAGCCTTCTTCGCAGTCGTTCGAGGAAACGGTAATGCCCGTGATGGTAAGCCCGTTTGGATCCCTGAGAGGATTTCCCAAGGCGTCGCACACTGAATAGGAACCAACGTTGGCCAGCGCAATCGGAACACTAAGTGGCACAACTGAGGGGCGAATATCTACGACTGAGCTCATGCCTCATACTGTAGCGCCGGATAGCGAAACGCTTACAATCGCTTCTCGAAGTGTTTAAGAACGCGCCGTAAACTACGGTTATGCACGTCCTATCCCGCGATGAAGCCCGTCAACGTTCACACGCAATCGACCTTTCGACGATGAAGGTCAATCTTGATGTGCGCGGTGGGGATAGCCAAGACAATACCGAGTTTGTGGTTACGTCCACCTTCACCCTGACTTCCCACGCGGATTCCACCTTCGTCGACATCGCAGGCCAGGTTACCCGGCTCAGTGTGAATGGCGAGGCGCGAGAGATCACGCAAAATGACGAGTGTCTGGCCCTCAGTGGCCTGCCCGTCGATACTGAGTGCACGGTTGAGGTTCAGGCGCGGTGCCCGTATTCACACTCCGGTGAAGGTCTGCATCGATACATTGATCCAGAAGATGGACGCGTTTACCTGTACACGCAGTTTGAACCCCAAGACGCTCACCGCGCATGGCCATGCTTCGACCAACCAGATTTGAAAGCCGAGTGGTCATTCATCGTCGATGCACCGGAACACTGGGTTGTTGCCTCCAACGGAGCAGAGCTACATACCGAACCCATTGAAAACGGCACACGACATGTCTTTGCTCGAACGCGCCTGTTGTCCAGCTACATCACCGCCGTCGTTGCCGGTGACTGGGCTGTCATTGACGGAGGTACGTGGAGTGGGGGAGCAAACGACGGTCAGAAGATTGACGTCCCACTGCGCTTGATGTGCCGTTCAAGCTTGGCTCAAGCGATTGATTCCAACGACATTCTTTCCGTTACGCGCGCTGGCTTGGACTTCTACCACCAGCACTATGGCATCACATACCCTTGGGGCAAGTACGATCAGATCTTCGTTCCCGAATACAACTTGGGAGCCATGGAGAATCCGGGATGCGTGACCTTTAACGACTCATACCTCTCACGTGACACCCCGACCTTCGCCCAGCGTCAGCGTCGAGCAAACACGATTCTTCACGAAATGTGCCACATGTGGTTTGGGGATCTTGTGACACCTCGATGGTGGGACGACCTCTGGTTGAAGGAGTCATTCGCCGAGAATCAGGGTGCCCTGGCAGCAAGCCGAGCAACCGTGTACACGGGGGAGAGGGCCACATTTGCTGCAGGTCGCAAAATCTGGGCCTACGAGCAAGACCTCATGCCTACAACTCACCCGATCATTGCTGACATTCCCGACGTTGGCGCAGCCAAGACCAACTTTGACGGCATCACCTATGCCAAGGGCGCTTCGGTACTCAACCAGTTGGTAGCAACCGTCGGCGAAGAAGCCTTCTTTGAAGCCACGCGAATTTACTTCCAACGCCATGCTTTCGGATCGACCTCATTCCAGGACCTCGTCGACTGTTTGCAGGAAGCAACGGGCAAAGACTTATCCCACTGGGTGTCCACGTGGCTTACTACCTCCGGTCCTTCGAAACTCGTTCCTCACTTTGATATCTCCCGTATTGGTAGCGTCACCAATTTCCAGATCACGGATGAGTCTGAGTCAGATACGACTCGCCCGCATCGTTTCGATGTCACAACGTGGGCGATGAAACGCGATCAGCTTCAGATGACGCATCGTTTTGAGCTGACAATGGAAGGTCGATCCCAAGAGGTTGATCCCGCGGGGCTTCTTAGCCAACCAGCCGGTATTACGGATATGGATCTACTCGTCGTCAATGACGGCGATCTGACGTATGCGGTCACCTACCTCGACGATCGCTCAGCATCCAATGCGCTTGCCTTCATTTCGGCATGTCCCGACCTGATGACGCGATGCGTCGTGTGGGGTGCCCTGTTCAACGGTGTCCGTGACTGCCGCTTGAACCCCAGTGACTTCGCTCTTGCAGCATTCCGTCATGCAGAAAACGAAGTCGACGAGACACTTGCGGATCGCTTGTTGGAGCTCGGTCGCATTACCCTGGGCACCTACGTGCCAAAGGAACAGCGTGCCGCGATTGCGACAACGGTAGGAAGGCTTGCGCTACGTCTGTCGCGTGAGCACGCCACGGATCGTGGTCGCGCATGGTTAAAGACCCTGTTCTTTACCTATCCGATGACCGATGATCCCGCGATTAGTCAGACCGTGGAATCGTATGCGAATACTTTGACCAGCGAGATCGTTTGGACAGCTCGTACTGTCATTGCTGCTTCTGGTTCGATCGGACGCGATCGTATTGAAGCATGGCTCGCCACTTCCCCAACAGGCGAAGCAAAGACCGCATCAGAACGCGCAATTGCAGCTCTGCCGTACGAAGAAGAACGTGAGGCCTCGTGGTCGAAACTCTTCGTTGACGGGATCGCAAACGACACACTGAGCGCAATCCTCGACGGATTTGCTGCATCCTCGTGGCAAGGCTCAAGCTTCATTGACCGCGGTCTTGGCTCACTTGAATACTTCTGGAATACGCACTCGATTGCCCTGTCGATTCGCTACATCAAGGGCCTTCTTTCGCTCCCGGTTTATGCCGACAGCCCCGAAAGCGTCGAGGACCATATTGATCGGGTGAATCGTTGGCTCGGCGAACACGAGAATGCAGCATGGCCGTTAAGACGTCTTCTCATTGAGCATGTTGATTACGCATCTCGTGCAATTAACGTACAACGCACCTGGATGTAGGCGTGCAAGAATACAACACGCACACAACGTCTTCTTCGCCGGCGCAAGGCAATGATCCTGCTACGTCGATGTCGTTGCTGACCTCGTTGCTGAATAATCCGCTCGATGTTGGGTACGAAAGCTATGACGATACTCAGCATCCCAAACATTGGTGGCATCGCCCGATCGCTTTTGTTTTCACGCTGGCGCTCGGCTTCACGCTCACAATCGCAGTGATGTCATTGCGTACCGCTCAGGACGCTGACATTACTCAAAGCCTTCGCGATCAGGCACAATCTAGTCAAAGCGTCGTGGCTTCACTTCAGGACAACGTTCAATCGTTGTCCACCCGCGTCAACCAAGCTGCGTCGTCGACAGCTCCTCAGGTCCTCGTTGATCCTTCGGTTGCACTGACGAATGCAATGGAACCCGTGGTTGGTCCGGGAATTACGGTCACGGTCAAGGACTCGTCATCAGCAAAAACGCTGACACAAGGGTCCCGAGGTCAGGTCCGCGACATTGACTTGAATGTGATCGTGAATGCCCTCTGGGCTGGGGGAGCCGAGGCAATTTCAATCAATGACCTACGAATTGGCCCAGGCACGTTTATTCGTACTGCTGGTTCGGCAATTCTTGTGAACGTCACTCCCGTTGAATCTCCGTACGAGGTGAGAGCTATCGGAGATGCGAACACACTGTCCGTTGGTCTTGTGCGCGGGTCAACAGGTGATTTTCTTTCAACTGCGAAGTCAATGAACGGCATTGAAATCTCGGTTGCGGGCACCGCCGAAATTCAAATGCCAGCGCTTAATGTCCGTACTCCGCAGTATGCGGTAGCGTCGAATTCCCAAGGAGAATAGTCATGGTTGTTGTTATTGGCCTAGCGGCTGGCATTATCTTGGGACTTTTCCTTGATCCGACGATTCCGGTTTGGCTTCAGCCGTTCTTGCCGGTTGCGGTAATCGCGGGCTTGGACGCTCTCTTTGGCGCGACACGCGCTTGGCTTGAAGGGGTGTTCCATGATCGCGTGTTCATCACGTCGTTCTTCTGGAATGTCGTTGTTGCCTGTTTGCTTGTGTGGTTGGGAACTCAGCTTGGGGTGGGGTCCGCGATTACGACGGCCGTCATCGTCGTGTTGGGTATTCGTATCTTTTCGAATACAGCGTCGATTCGTCGTCTGATTTTTAAGGCGTAAAGTCCATGAGTTTAGATTCGAAGAATTCGCGTCATGGGCGACATGGAGCTTCTCGAAGGGACGAGGTTGCGTCCGCTGAAAAGGACATGAAGCCGGGTCGCGCGCAGTTTGTTCAAGCTCTTTTTGCCGTTCCGCGCACGATTCACCTTGTCCTTGTTCTGATCTGTTTCATTCTTGGTTTTGCGCTGGTGACAACCGTTCGTGCTCAACGGGAAGATCCCTTGGAAGCCTTGAGCGAACAAGACTTGGTTGCGTTGCTTTCTGAGCTGAATTCTCAGGAGAATAACCTTCGTCAGGAGCGTTCTGCTTTGCAACAGCAGGTTGCCGAGATTGAAGCCAACGAGTCGGAGCAAGAAGCGGCGGCTCAGACGGCTCGGAAGATTAATCAGCTCGCTCAGATCAATGCAGGCAGAGTTCCTGTCGAGGGACCCGGGGTGCTCATACACATCGGTGATGAAGCGAATCGTTTAACGGCTACCGAGTTCGTGATGACGCTAGGGGAGTTACGTAATGCCGGGGCTGAGGCAATCGAGTTGAACGGCGTGCGTCTTTCCACCCGGAGCGCGTTTACGTCTGACAATAATATGATTGCGGTCGATGGCGTTGTCTTGTCGCAACCGTATGATTGGCATGTGATCGGCGAGGGTCAGACGATCGCGACTGCTCTAGAGATTCAAGCTGGTTCGGCTGCCCAGATGCGCGCAAAGGACGCGAATGTGACGGTTTCAGTGGTTGGGCACATTTCGATTGATTCTGTGTCTTCTGTGCCTCAGCCTCAATACGCCGTGGTTGATACGTCAGAAGAGTCCAAATCTTCTGACGAGTAAGTACGTTTGCCCTGTACCCTTTAGACTATTGAGGGTAATGAATGCGTCTATCACAGGGGGAGATCATGGAATCCACTAACGATTTCGATCCAACCGCAACTTCCATCTTTGGACTTTCGCCGGTTGAAGAGCAAGTTGATGCTCCTCTTGTGTTGTCTGCACGCGACCAGGAAGCGGTGAATTCACTTCCCGCTGGTTCTGCTCTGCTGATCGTTCAGCGTGGCCCGAACTCGGGTGCTCGTTTCCTTCTCGACAGTGAGGTAACGAATGCTGGTCGTTCCCCGAAATCCGATATTTTCTTAGACGATGTGACCGTTTCCCGTAAGCATTGCCAGTTCAAGGCTGAAGACGGCGGTCATATTGTGCGTGATTCCGGTTCGTTGAACGGCACGTATGTGAATCGGGAGCGCGTTGACTCCATTCGTTTAAACGCTGGCGACGAGGTCCAGATTGGAAAGTATCGCCTGACATACCAGCCTTCGCCCTTGCAAGCATGAGTTCTCAGGCTGCACAGTTCAGCTCTGAGGCTGAACACACGAGTATTACGGGGCCGTGGCCACACGATGCATCCAGGGACCCGGTTCTTTCGATCGGTAGGGTCGTCGAGGAACTCAAGAAAGAGTTTCCTGCTATCTCCGTGTCGAAGGTTCGCTACCTCGATGACCAGGGGTTGGTCACTCCTGCGCGTACGAAGTCGGGCTATCGCAAGTACTCGCAGACCGATGTGGAACGTATGCGTTATGTTCTGACACAACAGCGCGACTCTTTTACTCCTCTTCGAGTAATCGGTGAGCACCTGCGCGCCCTTGATGCGGGTCATCAGGTTGAAGCAGTCAGGCGGCCTCGTATCGTTTCTTCTGAGGGCGTTAGCGTCACGCCGTCTTCTCCCTATCTGTCGGCTAGGGAACTGACCGATCTGGCCGGCGTCGATATCTCAACGCTGGAACGTTATTCTTCTGCGGGATTGATTGCCCCTGATATTGCGGGCTATTTCCCAGTGCGCTCGTTGCAGATTGTGCGACACGTTGCCACTCTTGAATCCCAAGGATTCGATATTCGTCTGTTGCGCGCAGTGAAACTCAGTGCGGATCGTTGTTCTGACGTGATTGATCAAACTGTTCAATCTACTCGTTCGCGTGGACGTTCATCTGACAATGAACGTTTGAACGCGAAGGTGACTGAATCTGCCGAAATCATTGCTGACCTGCACAGAGAGTTCTTGCGAATCTCTGTTGGTCAGATTCTCTAAGAGGGGATCTCAACCCTCAAGTTCAACTTGAACTTGAGGCTCGCCGGTCGTGTCATTGACCTTGCGTTCAATAACGCATAGCGTGGTATCACCATCAACTGATACGTCTTTCATTATTGCAGGAGTCCTAGTGAGCGCCGAACCATACGAGGCCGAATCGCGCCAAGCGATGCTCTTCGGTGATCCCCTTGAAGGCATTGACGGTGAAGGCCTCGGATACCGTGGTCCCGTCGCATGTGCAGCTGCTGGCATCACCTACCGCCAGCTCGACTACTGGGCTCGCACCGGTCTCCTTCAGCCTTCCGTTCGTGCCGCACGAGGTTCAGGTTCGCAGCGCCTGTACTCGTTCAAAGACATTCTTGTTTTGAAGATCGTCAAGAAGCTTCTGGATACCGGCGTTTCTCTTCAGCAGGTTCGTCAAGCAGTTTCGCAACTCCAGAACAGGGGAGTGGACGACCTCGCATCCATCACGTTGATGAGTGACGGCGCGTCAGTCTACGAATGCACGTCGACGGATGAGGTGATTGACCTTCTTCAGGGTGGTCAGGGCGTTTTCGGCATTGCCGTTGGTCGCGTGTGGCGCGAGGTTGAAGGCTCTCTTGCTGAGCTTCCTATTGAGCATTTGAGCGACCACGTTGATGAACTGGCAGAACTTCGCAAGCGTAAGCTCCGTTCGATTTCCTAAAGCTTTGCTTTCATAGGTCATCGCCTATGTCAGGGGGCAGTGATTATTCATCACCGCCCCTCTTTTCGTTGATCGCTTGTCGCTCAGCCCAGGTGCGCAGACCGCGTGTAACCGGTTTCAGTGTCAACAATTTCAACGTCAACGATTCCGTTCTCATCTACTCGGTAGCGTTCCTCGATAAGGTGCCCGATGTCAGTGCGCTCAACCGAAACATGTTTCAGGTCAACGTCTTCACCCTGTAGCACAGGATCAAACGGCATGATGATTTCGCCGGCTGGGCTTACCTGACCACGCGGAACGCCCTGCTCGTCCACGCTGCGATACTCAACAAAGCGGTAGTAGCCAACGTTGTGGGCAGCCATGTAACGCCGAACAACAAGGGTGTCTTCGCCCGGTGTCCATCGATCATCGGGGGTAAGTAACGGGTCGAAGGAGAGGGATGCGCCCGAATCGTATTCACGGAAGACGCCAAGCCCGCGCGCAAGACGTTCTGACACGGTGTATCCGGCCTGTTCATCGGCCGCAATGGCAAGGCCGATAGCCGTCGAGCCGGCGTTGTGAGTCGAACGATGGACGCGACGACCAAATCGACGACGGAGCACCCTCGAGACTAGTGGGAATTCAGAAGCGCCACCAACAACATAAAGACCGGCAACGTCCTCTGGAATCACGCGTTCGCCACCGTTTTCTGTGGGGGAAAGGAGTGAATTTAAGACCTCCAGTGTGTGTTCAACAAGCGGAGTTGCAGCCTCGTAGTAGTCCTTGACGGAAAACGAGATCGGAGTGTCACCAACGGTGACGACAACGTTGCGACTGTTGGGGTTCAGCGATTCTTTAACAACGCGGCATTCTTCGATCAGCGCTTGCCACTCCATATCACTCAGAGAAGCGGGCATCACGTTGGCGTTGCGAAGTGCAACCTGTGCCAGCACCATGTCGAAGTCGTCTCCGCCCAGTAGATTATCGCCGGCGGAATCGAGGACAGCGTGGTCGCGCCCGACCGCTTCGACAAGAGAAGCATCGAAGGTGCCACCGCCCAAGTCGTAAACGAGGACCCGAGTGCGTTTTGCGTTCAAGCTGGAAGCATGGCGGTGGGTGTATTCAAAACCTGCAGCTGAGGGCTCGTTCATCATTTCGATGACGTGCCAACCGGCTGCTTTAAATGCTTCAAGGGTCATGAAACGCTGAGCAGACCAGGCGTGCGCGGGGATACCGATGACCGCTTCAAGCGGTTCATCGCCTTCGATAACGGCGGATGAGTTCTCTCGCACCATACCTGCGACGTACTCCAGGAAGCGAGTAAGAACATCGATGATCAGGAAGTCGCGGTTTCCGAGGCGAAGAGTTGTCCGAGGTGTGACGTCAGGGTCGGATAGAAGGCGCTTGAAAGATCGGATGTGTTCGCTGCCTCCGAGAGCTGCTTCGTGAGCTTCAAAGCCAAAGAGCAAGCCTTTGTCATCCAGAGCAACAACCGAAGGGACGTGGTCAAAGGCGTCGCCATCGGGTGAGATGAATGAGATCAGGGGATAGTTGCCTCGATCAACGAGGGCAACGGTTGTGCGGGTGGTGCCAAAATCTACTCCGAACTTCATAGGTTCAAGAGTATCGGCTAGGCCGAATGCCCCCGCTCAGACACCTCGGGCTTCAAGTGATTGACGCTGTGATACTCGAGTAATGATGAGGTTGGCCAGAAGGAAACCAAGTAAGCAGAACACAATGCCACCCACTGCGTCCAGCACGTAGTGATTGGCGGTCGCAAGGATTACCCAGATTGTGTAGAGGGGATGCAGGGCAAGAATTGCTCGGGCTCGCCAGCTCTTAAAGACAAATGTACCTAGAACAATGGCACTCCATACAGCCCAGCCCGTGTGCATGGATGGCATCGCAGCATACGAGTTCGCCAAATAAGAAAAGGCAGTCGAGTATCCAGAGCCAAGCGTTGATTGGGTAGCTACGGCATCGACGTACCCCAGTGAGGGAAAGAATCGCGGAGGAGCCAGGGGATACACCCAATAGGTGATCATTGCGCCACCAGTCATCACGAAGAGTGAGTTGCGAACGAAATCGTAGCGGTCTGGGCGTTTCACCCACACGATGGCCAAGGCTGTGAATGTCACGGCAAAGAATGAAACGGAATAGAAAACCGCTGAAACATTGGCGAGCCACGGGTGGTGGGAGAGCCATGTGTTGAGCGCGAGTTCGACGTTGATCCCGAGATAGTTTTCGAGGCGCAGAATCTGACGTGCATGCCGAACTGCAGCAACTCGCGTAACGGGCGCAATGGCGCACATCAGCGAATAGAGCAGAGCACAGGTTCCGACAAGAGCAATTTCAGGGAGGGGTTTTCGGACATTCGCTGAAGCGCCAGAAACGGCGGTCCGCTGATCGGTTTTCAGTGCAACACTCATGTCATCCCTTCCTTTCGCATTCCATAGATGTCCTTACCTATCGTTGTCTACTTTTCTTCCGGTTGCACGGTGGATTCATCGTGGTGTTGGCAACCATTTGTGAGAGGAGTGCATGGAATTGAAGATGGATCAAAACCCCAACAATTCTGACATAATGTACATTATCGGCTTTAGCTTCGTGTGCGAGAGATCCGCTAGTAATGCAAATGCTGATATCTCCGCTAAAATAGAGTGCTAGCTTCAATGACCTTAAGGAGATCACCATGGCAGATCGCGCGCTCCGAGGAATGCAGATCGGCGCAAAGTCTATGGAGTCTGAAGACGGTGTCGTCTTTGCCGAACGCTACACCGTTTCGTACGTCTGCCCGAACGGTCACGAGTTCGAGGTTCCTCTTGCTAGCGAAGCAACTCCGCCAGCAACTTGGGAATGCCGTTGCGGTAGTTCTGCTGAACTGATTGGCGATGCGCCAGAAGATGAAGAAACAAAGCCCGCCAAGGCTGTTCGCACCCACTGGGATATGCTTCGCGAGCGCCGCAGTCTTGAAGAACTTGAAGTTGTCCTTAACGAACAGCTCACCGCATACCGCGAAGGGCGCCTTCAGCCCGAAGGTCACTATCGTAAGGGCTGACACCCCTGGGCTTGGCTTGCTCAACTCAATAAAGCCTCCAGATACTCCTGACTTCCTGAGCGAAGCGAGGAGTATCTGACATAATAATACCCTCTATCGAACGTTTCACGCACAATTTAAAGCATATTTATGCAGGTCAGATCCTATTTTGACGCCTTAGAGAGTTCCAGTTCACCACAGCCTGAATCGACGCATAGAGCAAGGCAAAAACGCCGTACACACCCGTTGCTCCCATAACCATCTGAGCGGGCAACTCCCCCAACTCAGCAGTCTTCGTCATCGACGTCCTCAGAGGCACCGAGTCAGCAAGCCACGCAGCACTGTGAGGATCGGTTGTCGCCTTCATACGACCATCCGGCAAAATCACTGACGACATTCCGGTAGTCGACGCTTGGATCGCTGAACGCGAATACTCCATTGCTCTCAAACGCAGAAGCTGATTCTGCTGGGCAGACTCCGATGAAGATTGGAAATGATAGTTATTCGACGGAGTGACAATGAGCTGTCCACCTGCCATAACACCAGGACCAATCACCGCCGGGTAAGCGGATTCAAAACAAATCCCTACAGCGATCGGAATCGTCCGCGAATCATGGAGATGAACATTCATTAATGCAAGATTATCAGCGGCAGCCATGTCCATATTGATCTGAGCAGCCTGGGTAGCAAGCTTCGAAATCAGCGAACGGAAAGGAATGAATTCTCCAAAAGGAACAGGCTTTTGCTTAGCATAGAGGCTTTCTTCATCGAGTCCCTCGGACTCGTACCAGACGCCCAACCAATTCCAACGCTTGTCATCTTTAACGTTCGCGAAACCGAAGAGCAACGGCGCATGAGCCAACGTGGCCGAAGAATCAACAAGCTGGGCAACCAAACCGGATTCTCTCGGGTCACGATCGGCGCCGGTTTCTCCCCAGATCAGCAGATCGACAGGATCAGACTGAGCCACAAGCTCCTGAGTCATCGCAGAATTGTTCGTTGTGACCTTACCTTCGATACCAAAGGTGTGTGCTCCCGGTAGTTCAACGTCTCCCTGAACAACTCCCACACGAATCGTGCCTGCCTCTTGCGACAAAGGAAGCGGAATCATCCACGCGGCAAAAAATACGCCGAGACTTCCAACAAGCAGAGCCGGCCTCGTGAACCAATGCTCATCGCCCAAATCTGAGCGGAAATAGAACACTCTCCGAAGCGCAACTGCGAGGGCAACGCTCACAAATGACACCACCACTTCCCCACCCCACGGGGCAAGGTGACCAAGTGGTGAATCAACCTGTGGCATCGCGACATTTCCCCACGGAAAACCAGTCCAGGGATAGTGACTACGAAGCTGCTCGACACCCACCCACGTCAATGCATAGACAAAAGGCTGTCCCAACGGAGAATTCACCACTGGAATCGACTGTGACAGACGCGCGATCACTGCCCACAGGCACAACGCAATCACCTGAGTCGTAGCAAGAGCGGCCCACGGTACATATCCTCCGGTCGCCAGCGTCACCCAGTGAATCAGAGGAAGCCACCAGGAAAAACCAAAAACAACGGTGTTCAGCAGTCCGCGTGAAAGAGTCGAATGATCCACACGTGAAAAATAGAGAGCAAGAGACGGAAAGATCAGCCACCATAACGACAGGGACGGGAAGGCTGCCCACATTCCCACGCCTGCAAGGGCGCTGAGAAAAACATCAACAATCAAAGAAGTATTTTTCATAACACCGACCACGCTACTACGCCGTGAACAAGTTGGTGTCGGGCACGCTTCGCCTGCGACGCCATCGCTTCGTCAGTGTCATGACGCAGCTGATCCAACAGATCCATGACCTGACGAATCCAACGAACGAAGTCGCCACCGAGCATCTCTTCGCCATCGAGCGAGGTTCCCAACGATGCCCCATGAGCCCACGCCAGACACGCTTCCATCA
Organism: Schaalia turicensis; assembly: GCF_019380255.1. NCBI lineage: Bacteria > Bacillati > Actinomycetota > Actinomycetes > Actinomycetales > Actinomycetaceae > Schaalia > Schaalia turicensis. Next base: position 873,968 of record NZ_CP048928.1, on the reverse strand, counting down.
TTCCCGAATCAGGCTCAGTTGTCGGTTCAAGTCCGGCTCGCTTCTCAACCTCTGCGACCTTCGCACTTGCTTGAAATGTTGCCTTGAGTGCGCGCGTCAAATTCTTTGAAAGACCAACCGGGAGTGCAGGACGCGCACCATCTTCACGACGCGACTCAAACACACACGTCGACACGATCGCAGCCAATTCCGCGTCATCCAATCCGCTCCACGCTCCGCTTCGCAAACACTCCATGACGATGATGTCGCGCTCGCCAAAGATATGACGTAGACGTTCACCCTGGTCGGTCACAGTATCGCCGTCAAGAAAGCCTAGTTCCTCCAAAACCTGGCATACTCGGTCGAACTTATGGGCAACGGAATGTGTTCGAGAGTCAATGCGTTCGTTCACCTTGCGCAACTCGCGATTAATTCGGGCCCACTGATGCCCTGCACGCGCATGGTGTTCACGTTCAGGACACTGATGAACAGGATGAGCCTTCAGTTGCTTCTCGATCTGGGCGCTCTTGGTCGCATCAAAGTCCGGCGTATCAAGCGGAATCTCAATAGATTTCACCCGAATACGGCGCTTGAGTTCATCAGCGATTTTCATTCGTTCTTTATTCCGACGCACCGCAGATCCGCCGGCAATCTTCATCGACCCCACAACAGCGAAAGAAGATGAGACATCTTTAGCTGACAGCGAATGGAACTTCCCATCCGTGCCAATCAACGTTGTAGAAACGTGCCCGATAGCCGTGTCGGAATGGAACGCAACCACCGCGTACAGGCTACGACGACCAGATCCATAACGAATGATTGTTCCTGGCTGACAGGTCGCCAACGCCACACGATTTGCACTGCGTTTTTCGGCAGCCCTCAGCTTAGATTCGGACTTCTGGGCAAGAACAAGATCGTCACGAAGCGCAAAATACTCGCGCGCATCTCCGCGATCACATTCCATATCCTGCTCGAACTTGGCACGCTGGCGTGCGAGCGCACGGGCATGCTGTGCAAGTTCAACGACCCCGCCATCGGCTTGGAACTGAGCGAACGATGTTTCAAGCACATCACGCGTGGCAGCCCGCGACGAATGGTGAAGCAGGTTCACAACCATGTTGTAGGTCGGAGTGAAAGCACTGATCAGTGGGTATGTTCGTTTAGAGGCAAGAGCATTGACCTCTTCAGGAGTAACTTGGCCACGGTGAAGAACAATTGCATGTCCCTCGGTATCGATGCCACGCCTACCAGCACGACCCGACAATTGGGTGTACTCCCCCGGTGTCAGCTGAACGTGGGCAGCTCCATTCCATTTGCGCAACGACTCGATGACGACACTGCGAGCCGGCATATTGATGCCTAGAGCAAGCGTCTCAGTCGCATACACCATTTTGATCAAACCGCGCGTGAAGAGCTTTTCTACTGTCTCTTTCTGAATGGGAAGAAGACCCGCGTGATGCGCTGCGATTCCACGTTCTAGTGCCTCACCCCACGCATTAATCCCTAAGACATGACAGTCTTGTGCACCAACCTGAGTTTTTACCTCATCAACCGCTGTCGCAATCTGCTTCTGCTCTTCTTTATTGGTCAGCCAAATTCCCGCGCGAACAACCTGGGTGACAGCGTCTTCACACCCTGCCCGAGAAAAAACAAACGTGATCGTCGGTAATAGGCCAGCTCGATCCAGCTCAATCAAAGTCGACGGACGCGACTCGCGTGGAGGTCTGACACGAGCAGTTTCATGCCAATTCCTTCCACCTCGTCCCATTCTCCCAGGATTCGACGGACCGATAGCCGAACGTAGCTCCGGGTTGATTCGCGTTGATTCGCCCTTCTTCGATGGCGAATACAAGTCATAGAGATGTCGCCCGACCAACATGTGCTGATACAGCGGGACAGGACGATGCTCGGAAACAACAACCCGGCATCCTCCACGAACATGACCGATCCACGTACCGAATTCCTCAGCGTTCGAAACGGTTGCCGATAGAGCGACAATCTTTTGCTCAGCGGGAAGATGGATAATCACTTCTTCCCACACGGGGCCACGGAAGCGATCCGCTAGGTAGTGCACCTCGTCGAGCACAACCGAATCAAGATCCGATAGATCCGCGCCCGCATAAATCATGTTCCGAAGAACCTCAGTCGTCATCACAACGATTGGCGCGTGAGAGTTGATCGACGTATCACCGGTCAAAAGACCAACAGTGTCTTCACCGAAGCGACGACGTAGATCCGAAAACTTCTGATTAGATAACGCCTTAATCGGAGTTGTATAAAAGCTTCTTTTTCCCTTCTGGAGAGCAAGGTACGTCGCGAATTCACCCACAACCGTCTTACCAGCACCAGTTGGAGCAGCAACTAAGACTGACTGTCCAGCTTCGAGAGCATCCATCGCTTCGATCTGGAAATCATCAGCCTGAAAATCGAGGGTCTCGCACCATGCGTAACGCATGGTGCGTTGGATGTGCTGATCCTTCTTAAACGCCTGCATTCGCTGGGCCGGACTCAGCTGCTCAACAGGCTGTGGTTCCCCGGAAGCTTTGCTTGCCTGACGCCTTCTTTTTGGGCTCACAATGTCTCCACGCTGTCTAGAACCTCGTCCCATGATGCCTTCATCTGACGCGCAACTTCACCCGCTTGCACGAGCGAGTCCTGCGGGGCGGATTCAAGGGACTCTGAAATATCAATAAGCAACGTCAAAAACCACTGTCGGCTCCAGATCGGAATCAACAGTTCGGTCAATTTATCGTTGACTTGACGACTGATTACCTGCGGGTATTCGTCTGCTACCCAACGCCCATTGGGGCCAACAACCAGTTGTTGTGTCTCAAGTGGTTGTTGGTTGTCACGCAGTCTATTGGGTGACTTCCGCCGGGCATTCTTACGCGACATATTGATTTCGAGGTCGCTCATCCGGTCAACAGCGAACGTTCTCCACTCATCGTGGATCATGCACCAGCCAAGAAGCATCCAGCCGGTTCCTTCCAAATGAAGTTCACGAGGTTCCACTTCGCGACGCTGAGTCGCCCCATTCGCTGAGGTATAGGTGAACACAACCGGTCTGCGAAGCCCGATGGCACGGTCAAGAAGAGCAAAGGCATTCTGACACTGGTGATCCCGGTGATGAAGCAGAATCTGCTCATCACCACGCTCCCCAACCAGCTGGCCAATCTTGTCCAGAACGGCGGGAATACGCTCGACAAGGTCTCGGGAAAGAACACTCGACAGAGACTCAAGACCGATACGAATCGCCAACGCTTCGCTTGGAGTAAGGCCCGGTAGCTGATTGGCGTCAATATGCGACATCAGCTGGACAAGACCTGAGTCGTGAAGAAGATCAATATCAACCCAGAAACGACCGTCGAAATCGAACGTGTCATCATCAGCTACTGACAGGGTATTCAAATCGCGAAGCATCTTGTCTCGCGTTCCACCAAACTGGCGGACCACATCGTCGAGTGGCACAGGTTCGAAATATGCATTCGTTGCAAGCCAATCACGAATCGCGAGCAGGCGAACAAGCGCGTCAGTAGATCGTGCTCCCATCACTGAACTCCCCACGACGAGGCCCTGTCAATTCGGGCATAGATCTCATCCCTCAAATCGTGGGGAGCAAGAACAACAACATCTTCACCTTCGGTGAGAACGCGCGTCATCCACGTATGACGGGAAGCTCGCAGCCCGACGGCTTCGCACCAACCATCTGTTATCAGGCGCCCTGTCAGTTGGACGTAGGCGCGAATCGCAAGCGATGCGTCATCGCGAATTGCAAGAAGAGGCTCTATTTCTAGAAGAGTGAAGGGATCTGCCGGGATCTCGGGAAGCTCCAGTGCGTCGAAAGAGTCGCCAATAATTTCAATCTCGGAAGCAATCCGCGACAGCTTGAACAAACGCGGTGCGTACCTATCCATATCAAAACCCCATAAGTACATGGAGTTCGAGCGCATCACAAGCTTTCGGGGAGCAACGCTACGTCGGAACGAATCCGATTCAGACGTGTAGTCAAAGCTGACAAAGCGCCCATGCGTGATTGCTTCGCTCAGCGCACAAATCACATCGCTGTGATCAAGGCCGATATTCACGTGAGAAAAAGACGTTTCAGGCGGATCCATCGAAAGCGCTAGCTTTTTTAGTGCCGTCGTATTCGCGTCATCGTCCCACACTTTGATTGCCATCGAAATGAGCCGTGACTCGCTGGCATCAAAACGAACGTTCTCTCCTTGGAACTGAGCCGAAGCTTTCGGATCAATTTCATAAGTGAAATCAGGATTCGTTCCCCGCATTGTCAGTGCGATACCGATGGAGTGAAGAGTTTCTTTATCGTCTTGGAATTGGCCCTCGAAGTTATCGTGAGTCAGTCCTTGATACTGAAGAACCTGTTCCTGAATCTCCCGCTTAGACAGTGGGCGTCCAGAATGCCTCAGACAATTCAATAAGGCAAGCAACCGAGCATCGCGCGAGCTGTCATTTCCCATAGGCATAAGCCTACTGATGCTCGCGAGCAAAAGCCCTGTTCTAGAGACGAGAGGCACGCAATTCGGTGACGATAATTCCTCGGGCTCCAGCCTCGTGAAGCTGATCCATAATCGGATTCACTTGGTGTGCTTCCACCATCACGCGAACCGCTCGCCACGCAGAATCCTGCAATGGAGAAACAGTCGGAGAGTCAAAGCCAGGCGCAATAGCGATCGCCGCATCAAGAGCAGACTCGCGAACGTTGTAGTCAACAATCACATACTTGCGAGCAACCTGAACACCTTCGAGGCGCTTGACCAGCGTTGCCAGCGCCGGATCGTCAACGACATCGGGACGTGTGATCAGAACAGCTTCTGACTTCGCCAAAGGCTCACCAAACACCTCAAGGCCGGCAGCCTTCAGGGTTGAGCCGGTTTCGACGACGTCAGCAATCAGGTCAGCAACACCCAGGCGCACCGAGGACTCCACTGCCCCATCAAGGTGAACGACCTCAGCATCCACACCACGCTCATCAAGATATGACTTCACCAGATGGTCATATGACGCAGCAACGCGCTTACCGTTGATCTGTTCAATCGAGGTAATCGTGCCGGTAGGAGCTGCAAAACGGAACGTTGAACGAGCAAAACCCAACGGGAAATGCTCGATTGCTTGAGTCTGAGAGTCAAGCAGCAGATCGCGACCGGTGATACCCGCTTGAATGGAGCCTCGTCCCACATAGACCGCGATGTCTCGCGGACGCAGGAAGAAGAGTTCGACATCATTCAGGGTGTCGGTAAGAACAAGCTCACGACCGTGGCGACGAGTGTTGTAGCCAGCCTCAGAAAGCAGACGAACAGCAGGGTCAGACAGTGAGCCCTTATTGGGCACAGCAATGCGAAGCATGGAGATCCTTCAACGAAAATGCTTAGAGTTTCTTGTAAATGTCGTCGAGGGTCAGGCCCTTGGCAATCATCATGACCTGCGCATGGTAGAAGAGCTGCGAGATCTCAAGAGCGAGATCGTCAAGAGTCTCGTATTCGGCAGCCATCCACACTTCGCCGGCTTCTTCGATGATCTTCTTTCCGATCGCATGGATGCCCTTGTCCAGTTCAGCAACAGTCCCAGAACCCTCGGGGCGGGTCTGAGCCTTTTCGGACAGTTCGGCAAAGAGATCTTCAAAAGTAGCCATGGCCTGACTTTACGACGCCTCGGACAACAAATGAAACCCTATCCGCCTAGCGGACAGCCTTATTCATTCACATACTCGTTAGTAGCAGCCAAAGAAGCATCGGGCTTCTGAGAGACGACACCCGGCACAGAGCCCAAGAACTCTGCCATCATCTCCCAGCGATCAAGATCCTGCCTCGCCACAGCCGGGCCGCCAGCGTTCATCATCAGAGGAATTGTCGCCTGAAGCACTGCCATCGCATTAGACTTCGAGGTCTCGTCGCTGAGAGTCTCATCCCACGCCATCGTGACGTCAAGGGCATGGTCGGGATCATCAATCACCGAGTTAATACCAGCAGTTGTTGCGCTGACAACCGCTGACGCACGTTCAGGGTTTGCCTCAGCCCACTGACGGGTCGTGATGATCGACGCCGCGACAAGAGGCGTCTGCGATTCCAAACTAATGGCCCTGACATCCATGCCCGACTGGAGCATCTGAACCAGGTCATTATTCGCAAAACCGAGGACAGCATCCACTTCACCTTGAGCAAGAGCAGCTCGTTGCGTGTAGCCAATCGACGCAATCTCGACATCCTTCTCGCTCAAGCCACCCTGTAAGATAGCCGAGAGGGTCGCATACCAGTTCGACCCATACTCACCGGGAATACCGATGCTGTGTCCTTTAAGGTCCGACAGAGTGTGGATCTCAGAATCCGCTGGAACAATCACAACGCCGGGGTACTGACGGTAATAGGTACCAATCGACACCAGATCCATCCCGGAATCACGCGCCACCATTGCCTCGTCACCCGAAGCAATCACAACGTCTTCTTCACCGGAAATGAGGGCCGTAAACAGTCCCTCATCGGAACCGTGGTGACGAATCGTCACATCCACCCCAGCATTCGAATACAAGCTGTCATCATGGGCGACATACACGGGAGAGAACTGCACGTTCGGAATATAAGTGAGACCAACGGTCACTGCGTGTGACGCCGACGCACCAGACTCAGCGGTCGAAGGATCGGGAGCACATGCTCCCACACATGTAACGCCGAATAGGGCGAAAGCCACGATAGATGCGCGAAGACGAACAGACATGAGGAACCACTTTCATTGCGAGATCATGTAACGATGCGAGCGCTCAATGCGATACACGAGGATGTATATCGCTGTTGCCATCACACACAAGAGTCCAATCGTGACGAACATTCCTGCCGTATCAACGTTTGAACGTGCCTGTGTAAGAACCTGCCCCAAGCCATTGCCACCCATCACCATTTCGCCAACAACTGCGCCAGTCACCGAAAGAGTAAAACCGTTTCGGACACCGCCAAGGACCGCGGGGGCCGCAAGAGGAAGCTCCATCGAAATCACCATCGTTAAGCCCGACGCTCCATCCACCTGGGCGGCCTCGAGAATCTCAGAATCGAGATGTCGTAGACCCACCACCGTAGAGACGAGAATCGGGAAGAAAACGAGAAGCGCACAGAGTGCAGTGATCGACCAAAAACCGTAGCCGATCCACAAGACAAGAAGTGGTGCGAGAGCAATAGCAGGAAGCGCCTGCGTAGCTCCAAGGAAGGGTTCGACCGCAGCACTGACAAGTGGCGAACGATAGATGAGATACGCCAGCGGCAGTGCGACAAGGGCGCCAAGAACGGACCCCGCAATCGCCTCCCCCGACGTCACAAGCGTTTTATTCCAGAACGACGACCCTGTTGCAAGCGTCAATGCACGCTGCCACGTTTGTGCAGGTGACGGTAGACGCCACGACTCGATGCCCGAAAAGGATACGGTCACCCACCACATTCCAAGTAGGAAGAGCAGGAAGACGACAGGTGCAATGAGCGTCACCGTACGCGAAGCGCGTTTGCGATGTGCCACGACCCTAGCCTTTCTGGCATCCGGGTGCGTCGCGAGGCAAGCAACACGGCACAGAACGTCCGTCTGCTTGACGCGCTCCTCCCATCCGGACTTTCACCGTCGGTATCGGAATTACACCGATTCAGCCACCTGATAGCAGGCGGGTCGCGGACTTTCACCGCCGGCTCGGACTTTCACCGACCCCGGAGCTTCCTCAATCATGCCACGAACGCGTCCAAAGCGCGAAAATAAAAACCGGTGTGTGGTCTTACAAATTACGACCACACACCGGTTGGAAGCTCAACAAATCAGTGGCAGTGATGCAATGCGAGCTCGCGGAGTGCTGCGACCTCTGCATACGCGTCTTCTGCACGGAACACGGCAGAACCGGCAACAAAGTTGTCTGCGCCCGCTTCAGCTGCCAGTTCGATGGTCTGACGAGAAACACCACCGTCAACCTGAATCGAAACCTCAAGACCAGAAGCATTGATCGCTTCGCGGGTACGGCGGATCTTCGGGATCATCGAGTCAATAAACGACTGACCACCAAAACCAGGTTCCACAGTCATCACGAGGATCATGTCGAAATCCGACAGAATGTCCACGAACGGAGCGATATCGGTTGCGGGACGAAGCGCCAGACCGACCTTTGAACCGATGCGGTGGAGCTCGCGTGCAAGGCGGAGCGGAGCTGCCGCAGCTTCAGCGTGGAACGTGACTGAATGACAACCAGCTTCCGCATATGCGGGCGCCCAACGATCAGGGTCTTCGATCATCAGGTGTGCATCAACAGGAAGGATCTTCGATGCGATGACGGACTCGACAACGGGCAGGCCCCACGACAAGTTCGGAACAAAATGGTTGTCCATCACGTCAACGTGAGCAACGTCCGCGCTGGAAATCTTCGTGAGTTCGCCGCGCAGATCGCCGATATCGCAGTTAAGAATCGAAGGAGAAATAGTTGGTTTCATGATCCCTATGATACGTGGTGATTAGCGCGCTGATGTGGGCTTTTCGACCTTTTTCATCGCTGCAATAAACATCAAATCCGTACCGTTACGGTGTTCCCACAGTTGGAGGGTGCGACCGGGGTATTTCTTGATACGACCAGCAGCGTCAGGGACGTTGAGAGACTCCGGTGCAAGTGCTTCGCCAAGTGCAACTGTATCGAGAAGCTCTACTTTCCCAGTTTTCAGTAGCTTCTCCACCTGAGCAAGCGTTTCGTCGACGTGCGGAGAGCAGGTGATATACGTCAGGATTCCGCCTTCGCGAACAAGTTCGAGACCGCGTGCCAACAGTTCCGCCTGCAAATCGACGAGGCCGCCAACATCTGCTTGCGTGCGCCTCCATCGTGATTCGGGGCGGCGCCTCATTGACCCCATGCCTGAGCAGGGAGCATCGATCACAACTCGGTCGAAGCTTCCAAGAGGCCACTGGCTCTTGCCCCCGCCGAAGGTACGACCATCGGACGAGACGACCTCAACGCTGTCAAGCTGGCGACACGCGCGTTCTACGAGGCGAGCACGGTGAGGATGGACCTCGTTTGCAATCAGTGTGGCTCCTTGAAGAGCGCCGATCGATGCGAGCATCGATGCTTTGCCACCCGGTCCTGCGCACAGGTCGAGCCAGCACTCGTCTTTGCCTTCAATCGGGGCAGTAGCAGCGATCATTGCGCCAAGCTGGGATCCTTCGTCTTGGACACCGGCGCGCCCTGAGCGGATCGAATCGAGACTACCCGGATCACCGTGTTCGAGAAGAACCGCGCAATCACTGACATCGCCTGGGGCGACGCGAGTTCCCAACACTGATTCAGCTTCATCAGCCAGATCGATTGCTTCGATCAGACCTGGGCGCGCAACGAGGGTCACCAGCGGAGGCTGGTTGTCGCCGGCTAGCAGGTCATCTAATTCGCTAGCCTCGAAGCCATGGCTAATGAGGGCGTCTTCGAAGGCATCGACCATCCAGAGCGGATGCGAAAACTCAATGGAACGACGTTCGTTCGGGTCGCTGATCTGGGCGATTGCATCTTCGATTGCTCCAGGAGCTTCACGAGTGATTGAACGCAAAACCGCATTCACCATTCGCGTTGGCCCCTCGGTCAGGTAGTGGCGAGCGAGATCAACGGTGGAAGCAACTGCCGCATGGTCGGCAACGCGCATATTCAGAAGCTGATGGGCTCCCAGGCGCAGGAGGACTCGAACGGGGGTATCGACCTTATCGATGGGCCTGGTCAGATAGCGTCCCAAAACCCAGTCGAGACGTCCCTGGGCTCGCAGGCTTCCATTGACAAGTTCGGAGGTAAAAGCAGCGTCGCGCGAGTCCAGGCGCTCATGTGAACGCGCGTCACGCAACGCCTTCGTTAGCGCGATGTTGGCAAAGGCATCTTCAGTTTCAACTGCCATGAGCACGTCAAAAGCAATGCGCCTAGGCGTATCGACATCCTGAAGTTTGCGATATCCATCGGAGTAACGACGGGTTGCCATCAGTTTTCCTCCATCGTGCCAAGCACTGCGTCTTCTGAAAGCCGGGCTCCCCTAGCCCATGCGGCAGCGTCCATCCAGCCTTTACCTGCCGGAGCTACCTGTCCAAGGCGAACGATTCCGTCCTGGCAGCCGACTTCAACGCTCTTCTTCGTTACTCGAATATGACCGGGTTCAAGATCATCGCCCTCTACGACTGTTACCGCGGCTAGTTTCAATCGCTTTGAGTCTGGAAGAAGCGTCCACGCGCCCGGGTTGGGGCTAAGACCAAGAATCTGCCGGTCAGTTGCCTGAGCAGACGAACGAAAATCAACGAACCCGTCGCTGGAGCTCAGTTGACGTGCGTGGCTTGCCCGCGGATCATCTTCGTTTTGAGGCACAGCTTGTGCGGTTCCATTCGCAATCGAGTCAACCACATCCACAACTTGTGGAGCGCCGAGAATTGCCATGCGTTCAAGTAATTCGCCCGCTGTTTCATGCGTGATGTCGACCGGAATCGAGGAATAAACAGGCCCGGTATCAAGACCTTTTTCAAGTTGGAAAACACTGGAAGCCGTAGTGGTATCCCCGCTGATCAGTGCCCATTGAACGGGAGCAGCCCCGCGCCACCGCGGAAGAGACGAGAAGTGGAGATTGATCCACCCATGAGTAGGCATGTCCAGAACGGAGCAAGGAATGAGTGCGCCGTATGCGACAACGACACCAAGATCGGGGCGTAGTGACTCGACTTGGTTGCATACCTTAGGGTCTTTAAACGAAGACGCTTCAATCACAGGTAGGCCGTGTTCACGTGCGAACTGCGCAACTGGACTGGGGTGTAGCGTGCGCCCACGACCCACTCTGGCAGGTGGACGGGTAATGACACCGACGACCTCATGAGTAGACTCGACAAGACGCTCAAGCGTCGGGATAGCGGGAGCTGGAGTTCCAGCGAAAACAATACGCACGAGGATCAGTCTAACGAACGAAAGGAATCGCTTTAGAAAAGCTCTGGCGGATTGACCGTGATCTTCACGGTAGGAAGCTTGTGGGCACTGCGATATTGCAGGAGCTTCTTCAGTGTGACTAACACTTCGGGAAGCTGGTCACGTTCAACGCTGACCAAGGAGCGCACAATAGGTAACGTCCCTTCCTTCACCGCCTGATACGTGTACTCACCCAGGAGTTCGCCACCGGAGGACTCGGCAACTCCGAGAGAGTCTTTGCGTTGTCCGTCGATCGCGATCACGGTTTTTGCAGGGAAGAATCCGTTGGCTTTGCGGTCTTCAAGCAGATCGTGAGCAAATGAAACAGGGTTATAGCGAATAAGAGCCTGTGCCATGGAAGGCGTGATACCACCACAAATGAGGGCACTTGCTTCGGGGCGAGCGAGTGCCAACGCGTTGAACCACCGGCGCATTGCTTCTTGAGGGGCCCATAGTTCTGGTCGACCAGCAATCGCTTGGGCATCCAAGATCACCACAGCGTGATACCCACCTTCAGCCAGCGGTTCACTACCGGGGGTTGCGACGACAACCTGTGGTTTATGACTGATCGTGCGGGTCAACGCATTGCTTGATGATGAAACCAAGACTGACGCCGTCGGCATTGCGCGGGCGAGTTCTTCTCCCGTTCGTTCAGAGCCGATGCGTGCGTGTCGTAACCGCGTTCCTGCGCACGTTGGGCACTGCCATCCCGACGTGGGTCGGTGACACCATGAACACGAAATGGTGTCCTGGTCTGATTTCTCTAGTGGCCCGTGACAATGATGGCAACGCGCAACACTCCTGCATTGGGAGCATGAAACAACAGGAACATATCCAGCATGAGCGACCTGAACTAACACTGGGCCGGTGGCAAGACCCGTGCGGATAGTGGCAAGAGCAGCTGAGGGAATGCGCATTGCTCCACTGGGGCCTTCCCTCTCGATGTAGGCATCATCAACAACGCGGACGGTTGGGACAAGTGCGCGTTTCTTTGAACCATCTTCCATTAAGGAAACGGCCCAACCGGATTCAACAAGTGCTTGTGCTTTAACAGAACGCGAGAAAGAGGCGATAAGAAGCGAACAGTGTTCTTCGGCGCATCGTGCCATTGCAATGTCGAGTGCATCCGCACGCGGTGCTCGCTGTTCGACAAGACGGTCATCGCTGTCATCCCAAATGACAATGAGACCGAGATTCTTCAACGGCGTCCAGATACTTGAACGAGTACCGACGACGATGCCAAGTTCACCTGCCATCGCTTGGAGGTGCGTCAGATATCGGTCTTCCGCGGATGTCTGCGTTGTCATCAGTGCAGCTGGAACCCCAAGGCGGGTCTGGATCAGCCTATACAGCTGCGATGCCTGCCAGTGTGTGGGCGCGACGATGATGGCTCCACGGTGTGCGGCGGCGTTGGCCTGAATACAGTCCACGAGGCGCTCATCACGCGTTGGCCCCAAAGCTGTCCAGACGCTGCGGACTGGATCACCATGAGACAGGTGAGCAAGAAGCGTACATCCCACGGGATTGTCGTGCCAGGCTCCCCCATCTGCATCAGTGTCTACATTCCACTCAAGCTGTTGGCTTTCGTCCTGTGCTAAGAATGATTTTTCGGCACCCACATGACGCTGTGGAAGTGCAAGCGAGAGTGCTTGTGAGAGCGTTGCTACCTGGCGGTCTGCGATCTTCCGAGCCACTTTCGCAATCGAAGGCGAAAGGACGGGCAGGCGCGAGATAACTTTATCGATCGGACTTAAACGATGTTCGGGGACCTCGGTTCTGACGCTGAGGACCCAACCGGTGACGCTTCTTCCGGCAAGATGAACCTTTACGGCAACGCCTGGAACAACCGAATCGGCGAGCTCTGGAACGATTGCATAGTCCAGCGGGCGATCAAGGTGTGGGACATCAACATCCACGCACACGCTGGCAATAGCCTGCGCGGTGGCGACCTGCTCTAAGCCAAAAAGAACGTCGCTGTTACCTTGAATAACCATGGCTCTATTGCACCATGAGCCATGGAGGAATTGAACTGCACATCGGTTAGCCGAGCAGAGCTACCCCGTACCTGGCTACGACCATCGCGATCAGGATGAACAGCAACAATCCCCAGAACGACCAGTCATACCCCAAGGTCACACTGCGTTTCAACCACGCAGGCGCCGGAAGAACACCTTCGCGGATATTAATCCGTGTCAAGCCCGCAAAGACAAGGGTTGTTGTCACGGTGATCGCCAAACACCACGGGCAAAGCACGTGGATCACGAAAAAAGACTGGCTGAAAAGCCAGTACGCGAAGAACAATGCGATTGTGTACAGCACATTGGCACACGCCATGTACCAGCGGGAAAACTTCACTCCGCTAAACAAAGCGACCGAAATGGCAAGAACTACCGCTTCGAAAAAGATTCCTAGGAATGCGTTCGGGAACCCCAGGATACGAGCTTGAGGCGTCTGCGCCACCGTGGAACATGACAGGACCGATGAAACATCACAAGCGAATGTCTTCGCTGAATCGGCAGCTAACTGCCATGCTTCAATCGAAAGGACGAAAGAAGCGTAAAGCCCAATCAGCCCAGAAATGATCATCTCTACTGTTGTTCGTCGTCGCCATTTCAAGTCAAATGACGAATCGGTGGAGGCGGCCTCGTCAATCAGAACAGAGGGAGCGGTCATCAGCTCACACTCAACAATTCGTCGACGCGGTTCGTTTCTTCCCACGGGAAGCCCGGACGACCAAAATGGCCGTAGGAAGATGTGGCAGCGTAAATCGGGCGTAGCAGATCCAGGTCAGCGATAATGCCGGCCGGACGCAAGTCAAAAACAGTCTCAATGGCGCGTGCAATCTGCTGGTCACTCACATTTCCGGTACCAAATGTTTCAACATAGAGACCGACAGGATGAGCGCGGCCAATCGCGTAGGCAAGCTGAATCTCGCATTTGGAAGCAAGACCGGCTGCAACTACATTCTTCGCCGCCCAGCGCGCAGCGTACGTGGCGCTACGGTCAACCTTCGATGGGTCCTTACCGGAGAACGCTCCACCACCGTGACGTGCCATACCACCGTAGGTGTCAACTATAATCTTTCGCCCGGTTACGCCTGCATCGCCGGCGGGGCCACCGATGACGAAGCGTCCGGAGGGATTGACGAGGATCTTCATATCGGCCGTGTCGAGATCGAGGCCGTCGTCGCGAAGAACCGGGTCAATCACGTGTGCCACAATCAGGTCGCGCAAATCGGATTGGTTCAGAGCCTCATCATGCTGAGTGGAAACGAGAACCGAATCAATACCAACAGGCTTGCCGTCCTCGTACGCCAATGTGACCTGAGTCTTTCCATCGGGACGCAGACCGGTGGCGATTTCGTTATGACGGACGTCAGCCAGGCGCTTCGACAGCTTGTGCGCCAGCCAAATCGGGGCAGGCATCAGATCGGGTGTATCAGCGCAGGCATAACCAAACATGATTCCCTGGTCGCCAGCGCCCTGACTATCACGGACATCACTTGCACTACCTTCACGCTCTTCAAGCGCGTGGTCCACTCCCCCGGCAATATCAGGGCTCTGCTGTCCAATCGAAATCGATACGCCACACGAGGCACCGTCAAAGCCCACTTGTGAAGAGTTGTAGCCAATTTTCAGAATCTCATCACGAACAATCTGAGGAATCTCAACGTAGGCCTCGGTTGTTACCTCACCGGCAACGTGCACGAGGCCCGTGGTCACCATAGTCTCGACCGCGACACGAGAATGCGGGTCTTTTTCTACAAGAGCATCAAGGATTGAATCCGAAATTCGGTCACAGACCTTATCCGGATGACCTTCGGTCACGGATTCTGACGTAAAGAGCTGTCGATTAGAAGTCACCCATCAATAGTAGCGAGTCTTTGAGCGATTGTTGTGATGAGAAAGTCCGCAACGCGAGCTTTTGAGCCAGAGACTTCACCGACAAGCTCGCCTTTCGAGTCGACGATCGTGACGTGGTTGTCGACGTCACCAAAACCGAACCCATCACCCACGCGGTTAATCGCGAGGAAGTCGGCGCCCTTACGGCGTGCCTTCTCTTTGCCATAGGCAAGTACGGTGTCTGCCTGACCTGTTTCAGCGGCGAATCCGACGAGCACCGTGGGCCTTGAATCGCTGTGGGCGACGGTGGCAAGAATATCCGTCGTACGTTCCAATTCAATGGTGGGAACGTCTGAAGAATCATCCGTCTTCTTGATCTTCGCATCAGCAACGCTGGTGGGACTAAAATCGGCGATTGCCGCGCACATCACCAGCGCGTCTGCGCCATCACACTGAGCCTGAACCGCGAGTTCAACATCGTGGGCCGTGGGTGCGAAGGAAACGCTAATCGAAGGTTCAAGATCGTCCAGCAGCGACTTTTCAACGTTCGATGCGATCAGGTGTACTGTCGCGCCCATTCGAGCTGATGAGCGAGCAATCTCGATGCCTTGGCGTCCCGACGAACGGTTGCCAATGAAGCGCACCGGATCCAGTGGTTCTTGAGTTCCGCCTGCGGTCACGACAATATGACGTCCAAAAAGCATCTGTTCGTTGGAAGAGAACGAAGTCTGCGTTGATGCGAGAGTATCGAGGCACACACGAGCAATTTCTTCAGGTTCGGGGAGCCTACCAACTCCATGATCCCCGGAGCCAAGCGCACCGGACGCGGGGTCGATGATAGTTATTCCACGCTGGCGCAGAACGGCAACGTTATCTTGAGTGGCAGCGTTATCCCACATTGCCGTGTGCATTGCCGGGCTCAGAACAAGTGGGCAACGAGATGCCAAGACGGTGGTCGTCAAAAGATCATTCGCAAAGCCAGCGCGAATGCGTGCCATCACATCCGCGGTAGCAGGGGCGATAACAATCAAATCAGCGATACGAGCAAGCTCCACATGATCAGAGCCTGGGTGATCGGTGAGCCCGGTGTGAACCGGGTGACCAGTCAGGCCCTCCCACGTTGCTTTTCCAACGAACTCTAAAGAGGCAGGTGTTGGAACAACACGAACATCGCATCCGGCGCGAATCAGCTCACGTACAAGAATCGCCGCCTTGTAGGCGGCGATTCCAGCGCTGACCCCGACGATCACCGTGGGGCGCATACGCGTCAGGCTTTCTGCTCGGCTTCGACCGAGATCATGCCATCGTTGATCTCGCGAAGTGCGATACCCAGGGGCTTTTCATCGGGTTCAACATCGACAACGGGTCCAACGAACTGAATCATGTTCTGTTCAAGCTGAAGGTTGTACGAGTTGATCTGACGTGCGCGACGAGCGGCAACGATAACGAGAGCGTACTTTGAATCGACGTGCTCAAGCAGATCATCAATCGGTGGCGACGTGATGCCTTGGGGCTGTGCGACGATTCCGGCCATGCGGTCCTCCTGGATTCAAACGTGGCCATCTGGCCACACTGGGGGCCAGTCTACTCCAGCCCCATAAGGTGAGCCAGTTCAGTAACGGTGTCGTCGAGGTCGTCATTCGTCACAGTTACGTTGAATTCCGTCTCTGCAGCCATCTCTACCTTGGCAGTTTGAAGACGACGCACGCGTTCCTCCTCGTCTTCGGTTCCGCGACCGACGAGGCGCCTCACAAGCTCATCCCACGACGGAGGTGCAAGAAAAACGAAGAGCGCATCAGGACGCGTTTTCATCACCTGACGAGCACCATCAAGGTCAATCTCGAGCAGGACAGATTTACCTGCTTTCAAGGCCTCGTCGACAGGTGGCGCAGGTGTGCCGTAGCGGTGAACACCGTGGACTGTCGCCCATTCGAGCATCAATCCCGATTCGACAAGCGCGTCAAATTCTTCATCTGTCTTGAACAGATAATGAACGCCATCAACTTCACCCGGCCTGGGCGAACGAGTCGTCGCAGAGACGGAAACAACCAGTTCCGGGTGACGTTCACGAAGAGCTTGAACGACGGTCCCCTTACCTACAGCAGTGGGACCGGCAAGCACGGTCAGTCGTGGTTTATCCATGCTGACAATCGTGCCACCTTTACCTGCTATTAGCCGAATCGTTCGATTAAAGCCTGAGCTTGAACATGCCCAAGGCCCCTGACACGACGTGATTGAGCAATACCGTACTCTTCCATCAATGCCGCAGCCGTTGTGACTCCAACGCGTGGCATTGACTCAAGCAGTGAGACAACACGCATCTTGGCGATTGACTCATCCTTTTCGGCAAGGTTGAGAACCTCTGAAAGCGTAATTTCGCGATTCTTCAAACGTGCTTTGATATCCGCGCGCGCGCGACGCGCTGCAGTTGCTTTTTCTAGAGCTTGCGCACGTTGTTCGGGTGTCAGATGAGGTAGCGCCATTGCTTCCCACTCCTTCACAGATTGTGACTGTTGCAGGCGATTTTATCGTGTTAACAGGGCTTTTGTGTGAAGAAAGTGGGAAGCAATATTCACTCAGCTAATTCGGCGACCGCTTGAGCATATGCCTGTTGAAGGCCCAGAGCATCGGGGCCTTTGGCCAAAATCGCTCGAGATGACGACGCGAGCACGTTCAAAGCTGCTTGGCCGAACACCTCGCCCAGTTCCTTCGGACCGGCACCTTGAGCTCCCACCCCGGGGGCAAGAATTGCGCCATTGAAGGCATCGAAAGAGATGCCCAGGCGACGGCGAGCATCCCCAACGGTCGCGCCCACAACAATTCCAGCAGGACCCATGTGCTCAAAGTCGAACGTCGCATTGAAATCGGACACTGCTTGAATGACTCCCCCAGCAACCGATTGCCCCTCGGAGTTCACACAGTGTTGAACCGAAGCACCCTGAGGGTTCGATGTCAGAGCGAGAACGAACACTCCCCTGCCCGTCTCTTTTGCCATTTCAAGCGCCGGGGTGAGCGCGCCAACACCCAAATACGGTGAAAGAGTCACAGCATCGCCGGCCAGCGGAGAACCATTAGCCAGATACGCATCGGCGTAACCGTTCATAGTTGAACCAATGTCACCGCGTTTAGCGTCCACGATGCACAAGGAACCCGCATTTCGACAGGCGTCAATGACTTCTTCCAATACGCCGACGCCGTGTGATCCAAAACGTTCGAAGAAGGCTGACTGCGGTTTGAATGCAGCAACTTTGCCTCCCAACGCTTCAACAACGCCCAGAGAAAACCTACGCAATCCGTCGATCGAATGGTCTAAGCCCCACTGGTCAAGCAGACCGGGGTGCGGGTCAATCCCAACGCACATAGGCCCATGCTCAGCCATTGCGTCGGCAAGACGATCACCGAAACCTCGCATGGTCATCGTTCATTCTCCTTTCGAAGCGCATCCCATTCCTGCAACGATCGCACGTGATACGCACCGTGAGTACGCACCTCAATCGCTTGAACAAGCGCGTTAAACGCCTGGAGCGTCGTCACAATCGTCTTGTCGTGGGTCATTGCAGCGGTACGAATCTGATAGCCGTCGTGGCGGTTATCGCTCTTCTGCGGAGTATTCACAACGATGTCGATCATCCCATCGTTGATCAAATCAACGATGGTGGGCTCACCTTCATTGCCTCGTCCCTCAGAGCGCTTGCGAACAGCTTGGGCCTCAATCCCGTTTCGGCGCAACACCGAAGCTGTACCCGTTGTCGCCAAAATCGTAAAACCAAGGTCCCGCATACGAGCCGCAGGGAACACGATCGCACGCTTGTCCGTATCCGCAATCGAAATGAAGACCGTACCTTCGGTCGGCAGTTTTCCGATCGCACCGGATTGCGACTTCGCGAATGCCGTCGGGAAGTTGTGATCGATACCCATAACCTCGCCCGTCGAGCGCATCTCAGGCCCGAGGATCGTATCCACGACCAATCCCTGAGCTGTACGGAAGCGCTTGAATGGAAGAACAACCTGCTTCACTGCAATCGAGGCACCATCACGGATCTCGCGTGCATCCGTGACAGGGAGAATGCCACGCTCACGCAACGATGCGATCGAATCGCCCACCTGGATCAAAGATGCTGCCTTCGCCAGAGGCACGCCCGTCGCCTTCGAAGCAAAAGGCACCGTACGAGAAGCACGAGGATTCGCCTCAATCACGTACAGGACATCGGACAAGAGGGCGAACTGGATATTGATCAGGCCACGCACCCCCACCTCACGTGCAATCGCTTCGGTCGATGCAGCAATCCGGTGAAGCTGGCTGGACGACAGAGTCATCGGTGGCAATACGCATGCCGAGTCACCGGAGTGAATACCGGCCTCTTCAATGTGCTCCATAATGGCGCCCATAAACAATTCATTACCGTCATACAGCGCGTCCACGTCAATTTCGATCGCCGCATCCAAGAAACGGTCAATCAACAGTGGACCGCGTGAGAACAGCGCGCCAATATCCGGCCTATCGAGATAGCGATCGAGCGCGGCCTCGTCATTCACGATTTCCATACCACGACCGCCCAAGACGAAGCTGGGGCGCAGAAGCACCGGATATCCAACGCGCTCAGCAACCTCACGAACCTGCGAGACCACATGAGCCGTATCGTGCGCCGGAGCCGGGCAACCGGCAATCGCCAGCACCTTAGCGAACTCTTCACGGTCTTCAGCCACATCGATCGACGACGGCGACGTGCCAAGAATCGGCACCCCCGCAGCCTCAAGATCACGCGCAAGCGACAGCGGAGTCTGACCACCCAACTGAACAATAACGCCCTTGACCGGACCGGCCTCGCTTTCTGCCCGGTAGATCTCGAGCACATCCTCAAGTGTCAGGGGCTCAAAGTAGAGGCGATCCGAAATATCGTAGTCAGTCGACACGGTTTCTGGGTTGCAGTTCACCATGATCGTGTCGTAGCGCTCGCGCAGGCTCATCGCTGCGTGCACGCACGAATAATCGAACTCAATGCCCTGACCGATACGGTTCGGTCCAGCACCCAGAATGATGACTGCTTCGCGCTCGCGGGGCGCAACCTCGTTCTCGAAGTCGTAGGTCGAGTAGTGATACGGAGTCTTCGCTGCAAACTCTGCCGAACACGTATCCACCGTCTTGAAGACGGGGTGAATTTCGAAAGCGCCTCGTACTTCTCGCACGCTCGTCTCCGACAGGCCTCGAATATCACCAATCTGACGGTCAGAGAAGCCGTGACGTTTCGCAAGACTCAGTACCTCGCGGTTGAGCGCGGGAGCTTCTGCGATTTCACAAGCAATCTCGTCAAGCAAGTAGAACTGGTCAAGGAACCAGGGGTCGATCTTCGTCGAATCGAAGAGCTCGTCGAGCGTCGCACCTCCACGGATTGCGTCCATGACCTGCACAAAGCGCTGTTCGGTACCTCGTGCAGCCTGAGCGACAAGTGCTTTTGTCTCTTCTGTGGTGGGACGAGGCCGCGCCCACGAGAATTGGACTCCCGACTTGTCGATGGAGCGCAACGCTTTTTGAAACGCCTCCGTGAAATTGCGCCCGATTGCCATGGCCTCGCCGACTGCTTTCATTGAGGTCGACAGCGTGGGGTCAGCTTCCGGGAACTTTTCGAAGGTGAATCGCGGAACCTTCACCACGACGTAGTCCAGCGTGGGCTCGAAAGACGCAGGCGTGGAGCCCGTGATGTCGTTCGGGATTTCGTCGAGCGTGTAACCGGTGGCGAGGCGCGCTGCGATCTTCGCAATCGGGAAGCCCGTCGCCTTGGATGCCAGCGCGGATGAACGCGATACACGCGGGTTCATTTCGATGACGATGATGCGACCAGTCTTCGGATCCAGAGCAAACTGGATATTACAGCCACCAGTATCAACACCGACCTTACGGATCACCGCAATGCCGATATCGCGCAGACGCTGCAACTCGCGGTCGGTGAGTGTCAATGCGGGTGCAACGGTCACCGAGTCGCCCGTGTGAACACCCACCGGGTCAATGTTTTCGATCGAACAGACGACAACGACGTTATCCGCCTTGTCTCGCATGAGCTCGAGCTCGTATTCCTTCCAGCCGAGGATGGATTCTTCGAGCAAAACCTCCGTGGTGATCGACGCCGCAAGTCCCTGACCGGCGATGCGTTCGAGATCTTCGGGGGTGTAGGCGAAGCCTGAACCCAAACCGCCCATCGTGAACGAGGGACGTACAACCAGCGGGTAGCCGAGTTGAGCTGCCGCTTCGTGGCATTCTTCCATCGTGTGAGCAATATAGGAACGTGCGACTTCGGCGCCACACGTCTCAACGATCTCCTTGAAGATTTCCCGGTCTTCACCTGCGTTAATCGCCTCGATGGACGCGCCGATCAGCTCAACGTTGTACTTTTCGAGAACGCCAGCTTCGTTCAGCGCAACCGCTGTATTCAGTGCAGTTTGACCACCCAGTGTTGCAAGCAGAGCGTCTGGTCGTTCCTTTTCGATAATCGACGTAACGACTTCGGGGGTAATCGGTTCAACGTACGTGGCATCGGCAATCTCCGGGTCGGTCATAATCGTGGCCGGGTTGGAGTTCACGAGGATAACGCGCAGGCCTTCTTCTTTGAGAACACGGCATGCCTGGGTACCCGAATAGTCGAATTCGCACGCTTGACCAATAACGATCGGACCGGACCCGATAACAAGGACGGACCGCAAATCGTGGCGCTTAGGCATCAGTTCGCCTCCTTCGAGGCCAGAATCATGGATACAAAACGATCGAAGAGATGCTCACCATCGTGAGGACCAGCCGCCGCTTCGGGGTGATATTGAACCGAGAAAGCGGGAATATCAAGTGCCCGCAGGCCTTCCACAACCCCATCGTTGAGATCAATGTGGCTGACTTCAACCTTTCCATAGCGACCAGCGTCGAACGGTGCGACCGAGGGGGCCCCAACGGGGGCGTCCACTGCGAAACCATGGTTGTGGGCGGTGATTTCAACGCGACCGGTCACCAGATCCTTCACCGGCTGGTTGACACCGCGGTGACCGAATTCGAGCTTGTAGGTTCCATACCCCAGAGCGCGACCGAACAGCTGGTGTCCGAAGCAAATGCCGAAGTACGGGAGCCCAGCATCCAGGACCGCACGTAGTAGCTCAATCTCCAGGTCAGCAGACGCGGGGTCACCCGGCCCATTCGAGAAGAAAACTCCATCGGGGTTCAGAGCCTGAATATCCGCGAAACTCACGGTGTTGGGCACAACATGAACCTCGACCCCTCTTTGCGCAAGCTGCTCCGGTGTGCGCGATTTGATGCCCAAATCCACGGCCACTACGCGACATACCGGTTCACCTTCGCCTTTAACAACGTAGGTGTCTTTTGTCGAAACCTCGGATGCTAAGGCTGCGCCGGCCATCATCGGTTGATCAACGACAATACGTACCAGAGCATCGCGCACCTGGTTAGTCAGGTGCTCAGCGCCTGCGGGAAGTGCACCACCGGAGAAGATTCCAGCGCGCATCGCGCCGTGTGAGCGGATGTGGCGCGTGATAGCGCGAGTATCAACACCACTGATTCCCACGATCCCCTGCTCAATGAGTTCTTCATCAAGGGTGCGCTTCGATCGCCAGTTTGATGCTCGACGTGCAGGCTCACGCACAACGAAACCGGCAACCCAGATCTGTTTGGATTCAGGATCTTCATCGTTGACACCGGTATTACCGATGTGAGGTGCCGTCATGACGACGATCTGGCGGTGATATGAAGGATCCGTGAGCGTCTCTTGGTATCCGGTCATGCCTGTGGAAAAGACAATCTCACCCAGTGTGCGCCCGCGTTTGCCCCAGGCGTATCCGGGGAATACCGTGCCATCTTCAAGGACGAGCAGTGCGAGTTCTGATTGGGTCATCGCCGGTCCGCCTTTTCAATCGGCATTCCGCCCATGACGGTTGCATCACCGGCGTACAGCGTGTACAGAACCTGGCCGGGCAACTCCATCCCTCGGTACGGCGAATTGGTTGAGCGCGTGAACTGCTGGGTGGGATCCACTTTCCGGCGCACGCTCGGATCAACCAGCGTGATATTGGCCGGAGCGCCCACCACAAGACCCTGCCCCTGAGTGGCAACCATGCCGATCTGCGCAGGCTTTGTCGACATCACGCGAGCAATATCGGCCCACGTCATGCGACCGGTGTTCACCATTGTTTCGATCAGGATCGGCAATGCAGTTTCCAGGCCGGTCATGCCGAACGCGCCCGCCTGCCACTCGCAGTCCTTGTCTTCGAGCGGATGCGGAGCATGGTCGGTTCCCACAACGTCAATCGTGCCATCGGCGAGGCCCTCGCGGACTGCCTCCACGTCTTCGCGAGTGCGAAGTGGCGGGTTGACCTTGTAGAGCGGATCGTAAGTCGTGGCCATTTCCTCAGTGAGGAGCAGGTGGTGTGGAGTTACTTCTGCCGTCACGTCAACACCCATGCGCTTGCCCCAACGAATCAGGTCTACCGATCCGGCAGTCGAAAGATGGCACACGTGGAGGCGCGAACCGACGTGCTTTGCCAGCAAAATGTCGCGGGCAATGATCGCCTCTTCAGCGACGGGAGGCCAACCGGCCAAACCGAGTTCACCAGACAGTGGCGATTCATTCATCTGCGCACCGTCAGTCAAGTCCGGATCCTGCGAGTGCTGCGCAACGACGCCACCGAAGGTCTTCACATATTCGAGGGCACGACGCATGAGAACCGGATCCGACACGCACTTGCCATCATCAGAAAAGACGCGCACCTGAGAGCGGGAATGTGCCATCGCACCCATCGACGACAGGTGCTTGCCAGCGAGGCCTTGAGTCACGGCACCAACCGGGCGGACATCAACCCATCCCAGGTCGTGACCGATCTGCCACACCTGATCGACAACCGATGCGCTATCGGCAACCGGGGTCGTGTTCGCCATCGCGTGAACGGCTGTGTAGCCACCCACCGCCGCAGCGCGCGTGCCGGTTTCGATCGTTTCGGCGTCTTCACGCCCGGGTTCCCGCAGGTGCGTGTGCATATCGACGAGGCCGGGAAGCGCGATCAGACCGTCGGCATCAATATGCCGGGCATTGGTGGCGCCGTCCTTTGCTTCGGCACCGATAGCAACAATGACGCCGTCACGGACCAGGATGTCGCTGGATTGCTCTCCCAGAATCGATGCGCCGGAAATGAACCAAGTTTTCGAGGTGTTTTCAGTCATTGGTGTTTCCTTCCGTGGCAAGAAGCAGGTAGAGGGCAGCCATACGAACGCTGACGCCATTGGAGACTTGTTCGACGACAACGGAACGCTTTGAGTCAGCTGCCTCCGCGCTAATTTCAAGGCCTCGGTTCATCGGGCCGGGGTGCATCACGATGCATTCGGGGTTGAGAACGTTGAAACGCTGATTATCGAGGCCGTATGCGGTGTGATATTCGCCCGGTGACGGGAAGAATCCGCCGCCGGCAGCGCTCATGCGCTCACGCTGGACGCGTAGCATCATCACGGCGTCGGGGTCGGTGGCGAGAGCCTTATCGAAGTCGTATTCGATATCACAGGTCCAGTTTTCAACGCCCACGGGAAGCAACGTAGGAGGCGCGACCAACGTGACGTGGGCGCCCAGCAGAGTCAGAAGATCAACGTTGGACCTCGCAACTCGCGAGTGGAGAACATCGCCGACGATCACGACGCGCGCGCCTTTGAGATCGGTGCCCGGTGCCAGCGGTTCAACGTCGGGGTCTGAGGGGTTGCGTTTGTAGTGGCGACGCAGGGTCATGGCATCAAGAAGCGCCTGAGTCGGATGCTGGTGAGTGCCATCGCCCGCGTTCAGCACCGGCAGGTCCATCCAACCAGCGTGTGCAAGGCGGTGAGCCGCTCCGGAAGAAGAGTGGCGGACAACCACCGCGTCGGCGCCCATGGCTTGGAGGGTGAGAGCCGTGTCTTTGAGCGATTCGCCTTTGGAGACCGACGATCCTTTAGCGGAGAAATTAATAACGTCTGCCGAGAGGCGTTTTGCAGCAGCCTCAAACGACAGACGTGTACGGGTTGAATCCTCGAAGAACAGATTGACAACAGTGCGACCGTGAAGTGTTGGTAGTTTCTTCACTCGACGTGACTGCGTTGCCGCCATCTGTTCAGCCGTATCTAGAAGCAAGAGGGCTTCGCGATATTCGAGGTCACGGATGGAAATGAGGTGATTCAAGGACATCAGTTGTTCCTCTCAATCAGAACGCAGTCTTCACCGTCAGTTTCATTCAGCCAAATCGACACTGACTCATCACGAGCGGTGGGAAGGTTCTTGCCCACGTAGTCGGGGCGAATAGGCAGTTCACGGTGACCACGGTCAACGAGAACTGCGAGCTGGACTGCCTTCGGGCGACCGATCGATGTCAGCGCATCGAGGGCAGCCTTGATGGTGCGTCCCGTGTAGAGCACATCATCGACAAGAACGACGGTGCGTCCGTCGATGCCATGGGCCGGTACAAATGATTCCTTTGGCTCGCGAAGGGGCTGAGAGGAAAGGTCATCCCGAAACATTGTCGTGTCGATGATGGCAAGTTGCGTGCGCCTACCACCGACCTCGTTGATCTTTTCGACGAGGCGCTTGGCAAGCGTCGCGCCACGAGTCGGGATTCCCGCGATGACCAGCATCTGGTCTTCGCCATTTCTTTCGATAATCTCAAACGCGATTCGCGTGAGTGAACGGGCAATATCATCGGCATCTAAAACCTGCCGTGCAGAGCTGCCCCGCTCTGCGTGTGGGTGCACTGATCCCATCAGTGAATCTCCTTCCCCGCCTCACAGGACGGAATTTAAAGGAACGCTTCGTCAACTAGTGTAGTGCTCTACCCCGCGGATCTGTCTAGTTGACGGCGTGCTGATCATCACCGATGAAAGAATGCGATTGAACTAGTCTTCGTCGACTCGAGACGCTTGTTTTTCCCTGTTCACTGCCCAAACCTCACCCGCATAGCGCATGTGCTCATTCAGAGTCTCGCGTGCCTTTTCGGGATCTCCGGCGCGAAGGGCGTCAACAATCGGTTGATGATAAACGCCGCTCATCAGCTCAGCGCGTTGTGCAGATGCGTCGGACATGATTGCAACGCGCATCCGATCCTGCAAGTCGTTCCACATCTCCAACAGCACTTCATTGCCGGATTCGTGACACAAAATCTGATGGAAACCAAGGTCTTCATCCAGAACTTCCACGGCACTCTTGCCATCCGCCCCTGCAGGGAGATTCTTTTCAAGGAGATCGGCGACTTCGCTGCCTCTCCCCTGGGTCACGATCGCCGATGCCGCCAGTCCCTCTAGAGCTGCGCGTACAGCAAAGAGCTCACGAAGTTGCTTGGGAGTAAATTGAGCGACGCGCAAACCAATGCGGTCTTCACCTTCGACAAGACCAGACTGCTGGAGCTTACGCAGTGCCTCGCGAACGGTGCCCCGACTCACGTTCAGTTGTTCGGCAAGATCGACCTCACCCAGACGCGAACCAGCTGGCAAGTTGCCCTCAAGGATCTCTGCGCGCAACGTCGTCCACACCTGCTCACGCAGTGTCAGTCGGTTAATCCCCTTCATGGGCATAGCGACGACTCCTCATCTTTGACAGTCGTTAACACTCAACAAATATCACTGTCACATTAACACTTTTCATCAAGGTTAATAAGCACAGAAAGCAAGTGGCGGACCATAGCTTTCGCTACAATCCGCCACTACAAGCCAACCTGCTCAGTATTCGTCGAGCAACTCGTCAAGCTCTTCAAGCTCATCGACACTCAAATCATGCGTCTTAGGGGAGGTATCCTCATCTGAGCCTGCCAGGCTGGGCGCATCATCACCGGGAGCCGACACGTCAGCGTCATTGTCGCAACTGCGACGCGACCACGGGGATGCCTCGAGTTCACGTCGAATAGCGTCAAGGACAGCATTGACGAACTGCGGAGCCCCGTCACCAGAAATCGACTTCACAATTGCAATTGCTTCATCGATCGCGATGATGTTCGCAACATCGTCGTTGTCCAGCATTTCCCAAACGCCAACGCGCATAACCGCCAGGTCAACACCGGCGATTCGATCAAGGCCCGCTACGTTCGCGTGTTTTTCGATCAAATCATCGATGCGACGCAGGTTATCAGCGACACCTTCGATTGCTTGAATCGAGTATTCCGGAAGCGGGGTTTCTGCTGCCGTGATCACTTTGCGCTGACGCAAAAGATCGCGCAAGACATCGGGGTTACGCCCCATGCCTCGCTGATCTGCTTCAAAAACGACGTCAGCAGCGCGCTTGCGAGCTTTCGTTCGTGAAGTGAAACGAAATGCCTTGGACATCAGTCGTTGACACGTCCCGAGAAGGAACCATCGCGGGTGTCAACCTTGATGCGAGTGCCTTCTTCCATGTAGAGCGGGACCTGGATCTCGTAGCCGGTTTCAAGCGTTGCGGGCTTGGTACCTGCCGAGGAACGGTCGCCCTGCAGACCGGGTTCAGTGTGCGTGATGGTCAGGACAACAGTAGCCGGGAGCTCAACGAACAGGACAGTGCCATCGTGCTGGGAAACGATGACGGACTGGTTGTCGATCATGAAGTTACGGGCATCGCCGACGATCTCTTCGGGAACGTTGATCTGCTCGTAGGTCTTTTCGTCCATGAAAACATAGTCGGTGCCGTCCTGGTACAGGTACGTCATATCGCGACGGTCAACAGTTGCGGTTTCGATCTTGAGACCAGCGTTGAAGGTCTTGTCGACGATCTTGCCACTCATCACGTTCTTGATCTTGGTGCGCACGAATGCGGGGCCCTTACCCGGCTTGACGTGCTGGAATTCAACGACCTGCCACAGCTGGCCGTCGATGACCATGACTGTGCCGTTCTTCAGATCATTCGTCGTTGCCACAGATATACCTCACTTTGGTTTTTCAAAGAATCAACGCGATTTTACACTGTTCGATAACGGTTCTACTAACCTCATCGACGGTTTTATCGCGTGTATCAACTAACACATTAGCGATCTCTGAGTATTTTTCATGCAGGTTTGCAATCATCAGCCTGAGCATTGCACGTGGTGCACCCAGGCCAACCGAACGCGGTTTATTCAGTCCTTCGCGTCGAGCCACTTCACTCACGTCGGCATAGAGCTCAACGATTGCGGCTCCCTGATCGTTTAAGCGTTGAAGCCGCCTAGCCACGGCCTCGTTCTCAATTTGCGAGGCACCAACCGTGACGATTGCACCTGCACTACCGAGCGCCCGAAGCGCACATTCTTGTCGTACCTGCTCCACATCGCCTGTGCCTGCAATGATCAGTTGCGCAACACTTTTGCCACTCTGGCGTTCAACAAGGTCGTCAGTTTCAACCAGGCGCATTCCAGTCAGCGAAGCAATGGCGCGGCCAACCGCTGTCTTTCCCGCGCCGGAAACTCCCACAAGGACGAGGCCGGGAACCCCAGATGATTCTCTATCACGGACAGTGCCCGCCACAGAAGTATCAACACACTCGATTGTCATGCGATCCCCAATCGCGTAGCTACCTGCCTCGTTTCATCAGGCAATATCCGATAGGTCGCCGCATTTCCAATGCCATCAAGCAAAACGAAACGGAGCTGACCCGCACGCACCTTTTTATCTGAGAGCATGACGTCCAGCAATTCATCGAAGGACGTACCGGAATAGGTAACCGGCAAGCCAACTCGTGAGAATGCATTGATATGACGTTCAACGTCGGCATCTGTCAGAAGCCCCCGAACAACGCCGAGGTGTGCGGCAAACACGCATCCGACGCTGACCGCTTCACCATGACGCCACGAAAAGTTCTCGCACTTTTCAATCGCATGAGCCAGCGTGTGCCCATAGTTGAGGATTTCGCGCAATCCCGATTCTTTCAGGTCAGCTGAAACAACATCCGCTTTCACTACGATAGCGCGTTCGATCAGCTCTCGAATCTGGTTGGAGCGCGAATCGCTCAGGAGGTTCGTGTCGGTTCCTTCGATAATGCGAAGAATTTCCGTATCGCGAATGAATCCACATTTCACAACTTCGCCGAGACCAGCTACGAAGTCTTTTTCCGGCAACGAGGACAGATAATCGAGGTCCACGATCACGCGCAACGGCGGGTGGAAGCAGCCAATCAGATTCTTGCCCGCTGATGAGTTGATACCCGTCTTCCCACCGACTGCAGCATCCACCATGGCCAGTAAGGTCGTCGGAATGTTGATCAAACCGATCCCACGTAGCCACGTTGCTGCAACAAAACCCGCCATATCAGTTGTTGCACCACCACCAATGGCAATCACTGCATCTGCTCGGCCGAGCTTCATGCGCCCAGCTTCATCCCAGAGACGTGCAACGACGTCGAGGCTCTTGCCCGCCTCACCATCGGGGTGCGTAGCGATACCCACCTCAAAGCCCATCGTTTCAAGACCGTTTGCAATCTCGCGTGCTTTCGTCTCAAGAGGCTGGGCGTGGACAATCAGTACCTTCGAAGCATCAGATCGCAATGCTCCTGCAATCGCGCTGACTGGAATCGAGTGACCAACACACACGTCGTAGGGAGCATCTCCCCCAACGTGAATCCGTTTCCATCCAAGATCCACCAAATCCACCACGCGATCGGCAACCTCTGAAGCAGGCCCATCGTCAGACTCAAGCCGAATCGTCTCTACTGCCTCATAGAGTGGCAAACGTTCGCGACGCAGTTGGCGGAGCATCCCCTCAGGATCTTCACGAAGCAAAGGGCGGTGAGCCTTCTTCGTCACCCGACGCACTAACTCATCATGTTCTACATGAATATGGACGACACAGACATCACGCAGGGCATCGCGAACCTCTTCAGATGTCACAGCACCACCGCCTAACGAGATCACCCCGCCCATCTGCACAGCCTGATGCACCGCGCGAATCTCACGCTGACGAAAACCCTGCTCGGCCTCGTCCATAAAAATCTGCGAAATCGACTTACCCGCGCTCTTTTCGATGAGGTCATCAGTATCCACGTGGGAAACCCCAAGCTGGGCGGCAACAAGGCGCCCAACCTTCGACTTACCCGCACCGGGCAATCCAACAAAAACAAGCGGAAGATGCAGTCGAATCGATGAAGGTGAAGAGACACTCATGCGCGCTCCTGAATTGACGCGATATATGCGCCAAGATTGCGACGCATTTCCTCTACCGACATTCCTCCGGCGTGGCCATCGAGAACATCGGCCAGCACAAGCGCGAGCTCAGCTTGCGCAATGACAGCACCGGGAACAACCTGACAGGTATCAGAACGCTGATGCAAGCCGACGGATTCTTCACCCGTCGCAAGATCCACGCTACGAAGAGCACGCGGAACCGTAGAAATCGGCTTGAACGCAGCACGAGCAACAATCGGCTGACCATTCGAGGTGCCACCTTCGATACCACCGGCACGATTTGACGTACGACGCAGATGCCCGTCGTCGCCCTTCACGATCTCATCGTGAGCAACACTGCCCCGCAACGCCGCCTGAGCAAAACCATCACCGATCTCCACACCTTTGACAGACTGGATCGACATCAGCGCAGCCGCAACCTTCGTATCCAAACGACGCTGGGCATTCACGTGTGTTCCCAAACCAATGGGCACGTTCCACGCAATCACTTCGACGACACCGCCGATGGTGTCCCCGGCTCTCTTCGTTTCGTCGACGACATCAACGAAACGCTGGTCAAGCTCGGTATCAAGGGTACGCATGCGAGATTCGTTCAGAGCACCCTCATCATCCGGAGTCGGAAGATGAGGATCAGTTGCGATCTGCGTTCCCACCTGCACAACATGGCTGACCAGACGAATACCGGCCACCTGGTCCAAAATCGCCTCGGCAACGCAACCGAGCGCCACACGAGCTGCGGTCTCACGCGCGCTCGCACGCTCCAGAATTGGTCTGGCATCATCACAACCGTACGACAGCATTCCCGGAAGATCCGCATGACCTGGACGCGGGCGGGTCAGCTTCTTGTTCCGCGCAATTTCACGTTCGTCGCCAGTACCGGCATCAATCAGCAGAAGATCTGGGGCAACTGGATCGGAGCTCATCACAACTTCCCATTTGGGCCATTCTGAGTTCGCAATCTCAATCGCAATCGGAGCACCCGTCGACATACCATGACGGACACCACCGACGATACGCACGACGTCCTTCTCAAAAGACTGGCGTGCCCCACGCCCATAGCCAAGACGACGACGGGCTAGAGCCCGCACAAAATCGTCGGATTCGATACGAAGACCGGCTGGAACACCATCAATGACAGCGATCAAAGCCGGACCGTGTGATTCACCTGCGGTAAGCCATCTGAGCATGGCTCCAGTCTTTCACACGTGACCGTGCAAGGCCGTGGCGTATCACATGCGAACAGGGAAACCGGCCTGATCCAAGGCCGTTTTCACGTCGCGAATCGCTACTTCACCGAAGTGGAACACGGACGCCGCCAAAATCGCGTCGCTTCCCGCGCGAGCAGCCTCAACGAAATGCTCAACCGTTCCGGCGCCACCCGAAGCAATAATCGGCACGTGCACGCGTTCTTTCACAAGATTCAGTAGTTCGATATCGAAGCCCTGCTTCACCCCATCTGCATCCATTGAGTTCAGCAGAATTTCACCCACACCACGGCGCTCGGCATCCATCGCCCATTCGAGCGCATCAATACCGGTCGAGTGCTTTCCACCGTGAGTGGTCACTTCAAAGCCCGAAGGTGTTTCAACGCCGGGAGGGCAACGCCGAGCATCAACAGACAGAACCAGAACCTGATTACCGAAACGATCCGCAACCTCGGAAATCACGTCAGGGTTGCCGATCGCAGCGGTGTTCATTCCAACTTTGTCAGCGCCCGCTTTGAGTAGGGTCGCCACGTCTTCGCCAGTCCGAACTCCACCGCCAACGGTCAAAGGAACGAACACCTGTTCCGCCGTGGCCGACACGACATCAAGCATCGTGCCACGGTTCTCAGTCGATGCACTCACATCAAGGAAAGTTATTTCGTCAGCCCCTTCAGCCCCGTAGCGCTTAGCCAACTCAACAGGGTCCCCAGCATCGCGCAGATTCTGGAAATTCACGCCCTTCACGACGCGCCCAGCATTCACATCAAGGCAGGGGATAATTCTCAGTGCGACACTCATGTTTATCCTTCTTCGTCGAGGTCTCTTCACTACCTGAGGGCAGTCCTGCCTTGTGCATGCACAGCATGTGTGGGCGAACTACTGGCTGACTGGCTGTCACTTACGTTAGCGGTTCGGACTGTATTTCGCTCCGCATACTCTTCGGCGGTGCTGTGGGCGTTGGAAGAAGACTCAGGTTAATCTGACGGAGCTACGCCCGTCTGCTCGGCTGAAGCACCCGACTGAGACGCATTATCGGATGCTGGTTCAGTGCCCAGAATATCGATGACGATGCACACAGTGTCGTCACCGTTCGCCAGATCGGGCGGAATAGAAATCGCCAGTCGCGATCCCACTCGTTGATCAACAAGAGTCTGCTTCAAGCCGGTCATCGCGGTGAGCATTGAGACGACCTCTGGCTTGCCCGTCCGCCATGTCGATGCTCGAACAACGCCGTCGTTCCATCCCACTGCGGCGTACTGAACCACAATCTGATCGTTCGATGTGACCTGCTGTCCTTCACCTTTGATCAGGATCTGGGTTGTCACGTCCGTGGGCGCATCGCTTCCGTGTTCGATAACAGGACCTTCGTCGGTCATTGTCACAGACAGGACCCCGGAGGATTCACCGGTGTCTTCACTACCGTTCGCGATCGAATACAAAATATCAATCACGAGAAGCTCAGTGTCCTGATCTGTCGGCTTCGCTAACTCGCCCTGGGACGAAGCCAACGGATGGGCAACAAGGACTCGTGATCCTTCGTGAAGTCCAACGACAATGTCAAGAAGAGCATCGTTCAAGGTTGCTTGGTCTGCGGATCCGACAACGAGGTCGGGTCGCCCATCCGCAGACAGATTCTCGCCTGTTTTACCGTCGAACGAGGTGATAGCCAGCAGAATCGGTGAATCCTTCGTGATTTGCCGCCCAGTTCCGATCTCAAGAACCTTGGCTTTTGCGGCATTCACCGTCACTGGCTGTCCCATGGTCACAACAGGGATCGCGCCAATACGACCCGAGACTGACACGGAGTCAAGGGGGCCTCTGATGCCCTGCACCTTCGATGAGCCCGAGCCGTTGTGGGTCGCGTGCACTACGGCGATGATTGCGGCGCCAGCAACCACGACGGTGGCAAGCAACGCAATGGTCAGATTGCGCAGACCATGCCTATACGAGGGCTTGAAAAGATCAATCATGCTCATGCGGGAAGCACCGGTGAGCAGGAAGTGATCTTTCCAATGAGCTCATCCACGCGTGGATCCTCATTGGCCAGAGGATCCTGCAGTGAAAGCGGGGAAGACGATAAGTCGTCAACGCGCACGTGAACCCAGTCAGCACTCAGGTCAACGCGCGCATCTTCGGCAGCGCCGATGATGCGGCCTCGTAGATGAGCGCGGGTGGTCGCAGGCGGAGTATTCACGGCCGCCTGCACACTTTCGCGCTTCGTTAGTCGTTTCACGAGGCCAGACGCCTCCATACGGTCAAGCAGGGAGCTGCCGGTAATATCGTGGTAGCTCAAATCCAAACGAGCCACACGCGGATCGGCAAGG
This sequence comes from Schaalia turicensis, assembly GCF_019380255.1. NCBI lineage: Bacteria > Bacillati > Actinomycetota > Actinomycetes > Actinomycetales > Actinomycetaceae > Schaalia > Schaalia turicensis. The sequence continues at coordinate 840,568 of NZ_CP048928.1, read as the reverse complement.
TTCGTCCCTGCCTTTGAAACGTAGGATGAGAAGAGCTTAGCTTTGATAGCGATATCGAGTTCGGTGTCGACCGGAGACCAATCGCCGGATTCGATCGCGTTCAAACCCCGTTCCCAGAGATCAAGAACATAGCGATGTGTATCGTCAAGCTCTGCAGCATCGATTGTGCCCAAGATACGTTCGCGAATCTCACGCTGGATTTGGACGGGAGTCCAGCGACGACCATCGGCAAGCTCGACTTCAGTTCGACCGGTCAAATCAATGGAAATCTCGCGGATGGACCGCATGGGGTCAGCCATCGTCAGGTCTTCGATATGCAAGCCGTCTTCAACTGCTTGAAGGAGAAACTCGGTGGCCCCCACCTTGAGCGCAGTCGTTGGCTCAGCAACGTTCGTATCGCCAACGATCACGTGCATGCGACGGTACGAACCGGAATCTGCTAGCGGTTCGTCACGGGTGTTGATGATCGGGCGTGAACGCGTTGTTGCGGATGAAACGGCATCCCACATCTGCTCAGCGCGCTGGGAGAAAGCGAGTGTTGCACCGGAGGCATTACGTCGAATCAGACCGTTGCCCACCAGAATCTGGCGAGTGATAAAGAATGAAACCAGGGCATCTGCGACCTGACGGAAATCACGACGACGGTGCAGGAGGTAGTTTTCGTGGCAACCGCACGAGTTTCCTTGCGAGTCGACGTTGTTGCGGAACAGGTGCAGGCGCTCAGCGCTCCCCTCTTTTTCAAGCGAGCGATCAGCATCTGCTGCCAGCATCGCGAGCATCAGTGAGCCTGCACGATCCTGGTTCAACAGGTCTTCTAGGCGATCGCATTCAGCGGTCGCATATTCGGGGTGCGAGCCAACATCAAGGTAGAGCCTGCCACCGTTGCGTAAGAAGAGATTCGATGATCGTCCCCGACGTAGCAACGGTTCAAAGAGCTTGCGTGCAGCCATGTCGGCGTCCATTGCCAGAACCCCGGGCGGTGCGGCGCTCATCAGGCCATATTCAGTTTCGATGCCGACTACGCGACGCCTCACTTCACTGGCCACCCTTCTGGACGAAGCCCTGAACGAACGCTTCTGCATTCGTTTCAAGCACGGAGTCGATTTCGTCGAGCAGATCGTCAATCGACTGAGTCTGTGCGTGAACCTGGCCAGCGGCCTCGGTATCGCCGAAATCGTCGTTGTCCCCCGAAGGAGCGAACAGTTGACGGATATCCATTCGTTTCTCCTAAACCTGTGTTGCTTTACTATGTGAAATTATTCCACTGGTGAGGATCATTCCACGGGGCTACGTGTTTGCGCAGTATCCGGAATCGGATAGCGGACAAGATTCCCCTGTCCCGGATCAATGACGAGGGACGTCCACGAGGCTTTCACCAAGTCTGGTCGTGACGCCACAGCCTGACCGCGGGCAAACGCGCGGGTCGTTGTCGGGGCTTGAGAGGCTGCATCCTCAACCTGTTGGTCGCTAAAGAGTCTCTTGATGCGTCCGGCTTTACCCAGCTTCAAAGCAAGCGAGTGCTCCGGGCGAAGATCGGCCCACTGCAAGTCCATCGCCGTCAAACGGGGGTCGTTCCACTCAACTCCCAGACGATCCTTTTGACGACCCAACAGCTGATACTTGCCAATCCATTCAACTTCAGTGGAAACAGAGAACATGTCAGCGCGCATACGATCAAGGACGTCCTGCCAGAGGGTCAGAATCGCTTGGTCTTCACCTTCGGGGCTGATACCCATTCGGTCAAAGGTTGCAAGAATGAGGTCCACATACACCTGAAGCAATTCAGGTCCCGTGTATGCGCGTCCACCGGCCGTGTTCATCTTGTAATCAAGATTCGGGTGGTGGCTGAGGTTCCATGTTTCCTGCACGGCGTCATCGAGCGCGAGGGCTTCCCACTCCAGCCCAATCCCCTGCTCGATTGCCCACAACACCAGCGATGTCGCGCCAAGCTTCAGCAAGATTGACACATCGAACATATTGCCGTCACCACCGATGACGTGCAGACGCCGGTAGTGTGCCGGATTCGCGTGCGGTTCGTCGCGCGTATTAATGATCGGGCGATTAAAGGTGGTTTCCAAGCCCACTTCGTTTTCGACGAAGTCAGCTCGCTGAGAGATCTGGAACCCTGGAACTTGAGATTTCTGTCCCAGACCCACGCGTCCAGCACCGCACATGACCGGTCGAGAAACAAAAAACGGAGTCAGTCCACGAACCACATCGTCGAAGTCAACACTGCGGGGGATCTGGTAGTTCTCGTGAGTTCCGTAGGCGGCGCCTTTACCGTCCGTATTGTTCTTCACTAGGACGATAGGACCGTCTTCGCTCTTGAGCGATTCTTCAATAATCCGGCGTGCGATCACCTCGCCGGCACGATCATAGAGCGTGGCTTCAAGGGCACCCAACGCTTCTGGAGCGGAATACTCCGGATGAGCGTGGTCGACATACAGGCGTGCACCATTCGTCAAAACCGCGGTGGTCTGTGCAGGCAAAGCCATTTCTTCTGGAGTTGGGCGTTCAATCTGCTCACTGCCACCCGACGGCGCCAAGTGATATGGATCGTCCGTCAGCAACGAGGGGTCGGCGGCCGCACGTGACAAGCGGATACCGCGCATATCGTTGAGCGGGTCCTCAGCCCGATAGTCCCAGCGAACGGGTGCAGCGCCCTGTGCCGGCGTCCCATCGCGAGAAATCTCAGCGTAGAGACGAACCGCCTGCGACGAAAGTGCAATGGGGTTCGCCCATGCATCACCTGGGCGATAGACGCCGTACTCGGTTTCGGTTCCAATCACGTGGGTCATCTCAGGCCTCCAAGGCAACGATTGATGCGATTTCTTCACGCAGGCCAATGGTGCGGGCCCAGTCGTCGGGAGACGAAGAGACTGCGAGTTCAATAGACTCGCCCATTTCTTCTTTAACACCGGCAAGCAGGTGCTTCGCCGACAGGCCATATCCCCCGCCTGTGAGCGATTCTTTGATCGCATGTTTCTTTGCGCGCTCAACGATTCCGGCGATCATGGCACCAGAGACGATATCCCCAAGGTGAATGCGCTTCGTGCGTCCAGATGCCAGCACGACATCAAAGAGCGCAGTCGTTTCATCTTCGCGAAACAAGACGTCAAGTGCCTGATCGACCATGTTTCCGAGTGCCTGGCCGAGGGTCATGCCGACGCCGATTTCATCATCACGAAGTGGCACGTCAGTGTTCAAGTGTTTCAAGAAGATGTCGCGGGCACCTGTGCGATCGGGCCGATCCACGCGAATGCGCACATCCAGTCGGCCGGGGCGAAGGACGGCAGGATCGATCATGTCAGCACGGTTCGAGGCGCCGATGATGATGACGTTATCCAGGGTCTCGACACCGTCCATTTCCGCAAGAAGCTGGGGAACGATCATCGTTTCTACGTCCGATGAGATCCCGGTTCCACGCGTCCTGAACAGGGCTTCCATTTCGTCAAAGAAAATGACGACAGGGATATTGCCAGCAGCAAGTGAACGTGCTCGCGCGAAGATCGCGCGAATGTGTCGCTCAGTTTCACCAACAAACTTGTTCAGAAGCTCCGGCCCCTTGATTGACAAGAAGTAGGTTTTCACACCACTTGTCCGACCCGACAGGGAATTTGCGACTGCCTTTGCAATAAGCGTCTTACCTGATCCGGGTGGACCGTAGAGCAGGATGCCCTTAGGCGGACGCAAACCATACTCGCGGTAGAGCTCGGGATGACTAAAAGGAAGCTCAATTGCGTCGCGGACCTGACGAATCTGCGCATCCAAACCGCCGATATCGTCGTATGTCGTATCGGGAGCTTCGGGGGTGAGAAGCTGCTCGACATCGGATCGCACAATCTTTTCCAACGCGATTCCGCTACGTAGATCCACCATCAATGCGTCGCCGAGACGCAGATTGCCGTGACGTAGAGGGCCTGCCAACATCAGCAGATGCTCCTGGCCAGCTTCGCCTGCAACCAGCACGCGGTCATCACCCACCAACTCAAGAATCGAGACAATTGAACCGGACCTCGAAAATCCATCAGCGGCAACGGCGACCATCTTGTCGTCGACGCGCACCCACTGACCATACGACAGCGAGTAAAGATCAAGGTCAGGTGCAACAGCGAGGCGCATACGACGACCGTTCACGATCGCTTCAATCTGACGCGAAGGCACATCCGCGGATACAAACACGGCCATCGTTAGTGGCGGACGATTCACTTCAAGGAGCTGAGACTGCACCTTCACCAACTGTCCGCGAACCTGGGACAGCGCCTGGGCAAGGCGCTCATTCTTCGCTTCCAGAGAGACAACAAGGCGTTGCATCTCTTCGATGCGAGTTGCGTAGAAGTCATCACTCATCAGTGCTGATCCTTCCCTCAACCCACTGGTCAGCCTGACGCGTCACATCACGACGAACCTTGCGTAACTTCTTTTCAGATGCCGTTCGAAGGCCAACGTTGTGTTCATTCCACTCATCAACATCATCCCACTGGCCACCCAGACCTTCAGACGACTTCGCGGGACGAACCGACCTTTCTTGTGGGTTAATTCCCGGAGCAAGACGGCGCGTAACCAACAGGAAACCAGTGTGAGCAACCATGCGGTGCTCGGGACGGACAGCCAAACCATCAACGTGCCATTCACGACGCATGTCTTCCCAGGTGATCGGATCCGTGAAGTTCTCGCTTGCACGCAAGTCTTCAATAAGACGCGACAGCTGCGTAACCGTCGCGACATAGCAGACCAGCACGCCACCGGGGATCAGAGCGTGTGAAACAGCATCAATGTTTTCCCAAGGCGCCAGCATGTCCAGGACTACGCGGTCAACACTGGCCTGGTCCATCGCTTCCAATTCGGTAGCTAAGTCGCCGACGCGCAAATCCCACGCAGGATGTGGCGCACCAAACCAGAGTTCGACATTTCCTCGTGCGATATCGGCGAACTCTTCGCGACGCTCAACTGAGATCAGACGCCCAGTCGGACCAACCGCGTTCAACAACGCCATCGACAACGCGCCAGACCCCGCACCAGCTTCAACGACAACTGCGCCGGGGAAAATATCGCCCATGTGCGTAATGACACCGGCATCCTTGGGATACACAACCGCTGCACCTCGTGGCATCGACATCACGTAGTCGACCATCAACGGGCGCATAATCTGGAACTGGCGACCTTCTTCAGTCATAATGACCTGCCCATCGGGTTTGCCGATGAGGTCATCATGGAAGAACTCGCCACGGTTCGACTGGAACTTTCCGCCGTGCGTCAAAATCACTTGGTGGAATCGCCCCTTTGGATCGCGAACCTGAACGCGATCGCCTTCTTCCAAGAGACCACGCCGATTCTGCTGACCAAGCGGCGCGTAGTTATCGGTTGTATCTGGCTGTGTATTCATCCCAGAAAGTCTATCGCGGCTATCCACAGCTCCCACTGTGAGATCTGCTGGTGAACGCGTTTCACGTTACCGTTGTCCTATGACTGCCACTACCGGGTCGAACCCACGTATTTCAGGTTCTTTCGACCCCGCTCTCTCACCTTCGCGAGCCAAGGAATACTTGAAATGCCCGTTGCAGTACCGCCTGCATGTGGTCGATCGCATCAAAGAACCTCTCACGCCTGCAACCGTTGCCGGCACGCTGGTACATTCGGTATTGGAGAAGCTTTTCGATGTGGCTCAAGCGGACCGAAATGAAGAGACGGCAATGGGACTCTTCGACCAAGAGTGGGCTGCAACAAGAGAGTCTTCAGATGATGTTGTTGCGATGTTCGACGACGAGGCCGCGCTCGATCAATGGATCGACAAGACCCGTGATCTTGTGCGCGGTTATTTCACGCTCGAAAATCCGCAGCGCCTAGAACCAGCTGCGCGCGAGAAGCGCGTGGACGCTTACACTCACGACGGCGTGCGTCTGCGTGGCTTCATCGATCGCATTGACCGTAACCCTTCTGGGGAGTTGCGTGTGGTCGACTATAAAACGGGTAAGGCGCCTTCGCCCCGTTTCCAAGACGAGGCCCTGTTCCAGATGCGCTTCTACGCCCTGCTGTTGAAACTCACCGATCGGATGCCGTTGCGCACCCAGTTGGTCTACATCAAAGCGGGTCAGACCCTGACATTTGATCCGACGGTCGATGACATTGAACGCTTCGAAGACGAAGTGTCAGGTATTTGGGATCGGATTGAGCGTGATGCGAAGCGTGGGGAATTCGCTCCTCGAAAAAATCCCCTATGCAACTGGTGCGGTGTGCGCGCCCACTGTCCTCTCTTTGACGGGGTACTTCCCGATGCGCCAGCAGACGGCATGAAGCGCCTACTGCAAACGCGGGTCCCTGCTTCAATGCAGGAACCCACGTAGACCCCCTACTGGGCGAAAGAACTGGGGCGATCAGCTACATCACCGCAGTTGACGCTGCGCTGAGTACTCCGGTCACCAGCAGAATTGCAACAACAATAGCCAAGCCAATTCGGTACCACACGAACGGCTTGTATGACTTCGTTGAAACCAGCTTGAGGAACCAGATGATGACTGCCCATGCCACAACGAACGCGATCAGTGTGGCGACGATGGTTGGGGCAACATCAACGTGATCTCCGCCGGAGAAGACCTTGTACACCTTGTACAGGCCGGATGCGAAAACTGCTGGCATGGCAAGAAGGAAGGAATAGCGGGCTGCCGCCTCGCGCGTGTACCCTAATGCGCGTCCCATCGTGATCGTTCCACCCGAGCGGCTGACGCCGGGGATCAAGGCCATTGCTTGGGCAAGGCCATAGAGGAGCGCGTCACGCCAGGACATATGGTCAAGGGTGAGTTTCTGAGGAGCATAGCGGTCAGCAATACCCAGAAGAACACCGAAAAGGGCAAGCATGACGACTGTAATCCACAGGTTACGGAAGGAAACGTCAATCCAGTCTTCCAATAGAAGACCAAGGATCCCGATCGGGAGCGAGCCAACGATGATCATCCAGCCCATGCGGACGTCGGGATTGCTTGAGCTCAGACGCTTTTCACGCGGACGAATAGGAAGCGACTTCCACCACGAAGACAAGATCCGGACAATGTCTTTCCAGAACACGATGAGGACTGCGGTTTCAGTACCGATCTGGGTGATGGCAGTAAAAGCCGCGCCCGGGTCAGCATTGCCGACCAATTCCCCAAGAATCCTGAGGTGAGCCGAAGACGAAATCGGCAGGAACTCAGTAAGTCCCTGCACGAGGCCAAGAAAAATCGCATCGAACCAAGTCATAGTCGAAACTCTACGGGCTATTGGCGGGTATTGACGAAACGGTGTGCCACGAAACCTGTGCAACCTGACACGGCTAGGCTAGAGGCTATGGAAATTCGTCAGTGCGGTCGCAGTGGTCTGAGGGTTTCGTCACTTGGCTTGGGCACGCTCACGTGGGGACGCGACACCGATGGTGAAGAAGCATGGGACATGCTTTCTCACTTTGTCGATGCGGGTGGAACGCTTGTTGAATGTTCGCCGATGAACGGCGAAGGAATGGCCACCGACGTTCTTGGAGCAGCGATGAACCGAGTCGGACGCCACCGCCTGACGATTGCTTGGAGGGGTGCCACCCGTCGCGACCACTCAGGTCGTTGGGTTTCCTCGGCTGGGCGTGGTGATATGTTGCGCAGCCTAGACGATGCTCTTGCTCGTTTAGATACCGACTATGTGGACGTGTGGATGGCGGAGCCCGACCCCAGTGTCCCACTCGAAGAAACGCTGGGTGTGCTTGAAGCAGCGTCCCGTTCAGGGCGAGCTCACTATGTCGGTCTTTCTGGCTGGGATACGTGGACAACAGCCTGCGCCCTTACCCGCCTTGGTGAACACGGGCTTGTTCAGCCAGCGGTAGCACAGCTCCCCGTCAGCCTGTTAACTGCTCCGGCTACCCATAGCTTGCGTTCACATCTGGCCGGCGAAGGATTGGGTGTATTTGCTCGGTCTCCACTTGCCGGTGGGGTATTAACTGGAAAATACCGCCATTCCACTCCCCCAGATTCGCGCGGGGCTACCGAACATATGTTGCCCACTGTCGCTCCTTTCCTGACCGACGAATACGCGGGACGTGTTGAAGCAGTTGTTCGCGCCGCGCAAGGGCTTGATCGCAATCCAGGTGACGTTGCTCTTGCATGGGTACGGGATATGCCGGGCATTGCCTCAGCAATCTGCGGTCCGCGAAATGTACGACAGCTTGACCACATCCTTGACTCGACCGAGCCTCTGCCTGCCCCGATTCGCCAAGTACTCAACGAAGTCGCGTACTCGTAAGAACGCATATTTCTTAGATCCCAGCCCTCAAGTTTGGGATCCCAGCCCTCAAGTTTGGGCTTTCAAGCGCGACGTTCAGCAGACAGTGTCGCGCGATATCAAACAAGCGTCTGATATCGCGCCACAAAAGAATTCTTAGAATCGCTCAGTCGTCGACGTCGATGAAATCATCATCCAAATCGTCCGAATCCTCATCGTAGGATTCATCATCGTCCTCTTCCTCATCATCATCTTCGTCGTAATTATCGTCGAGAAGATCGAAGGGAAGCTCGACACCGAACTGTCTGAACAGTTCGTCGTCGTAGGTGAAGAACGCATCTCGCAAAGTGTTCTCTGCTTCTTCAAGCGTCGAAGGATCATCATCGGTTGCCTGCGAACAGGCAACATAATGAGCTTCAAAGGCTGCAATCAGTGCGTCAAGCGCTACGCGAGGATCATGAGTCATGAGAAGATCCTAGACCTTATGCGAACTGGACTCACGGAAGATTAAGTTGCGAGCGGATAACAGAAACCATCAGGTCAGCGCCCTTGATTTCTGTTGTCTGATCAGCGCCAACGATGCGGGACACACCTTCAGAGTCAACCAGCTGCGATGCACCCATATTCGGCCCCAGCGGGAGGATCACCCATTCCTTCGTAGGCTCGTAGATTGCTTCGGGCGTCTCGCCAGCGATTTGAGACGAAATATTCGCGATGACAACGCGGGCTTGCTGGCGAGCAGCATCAGCACGCTTTGACTCGGGGACGTCCGTCAGATCGCCAACGGCGTAGGTGTGGGCATGGCCCTCAACCTGCAGGGTCTTACCAACACGGATTGTGCCGTTCGGGCGCAACATGGGCTCGTAATCGGTACCTGCGAGGTAGCCGCTGTTCGCACGAGAGCCGTAGCACTGGAACCAGATATCGCCTTCAATTTCTTCACCTTTGCAGGTCGACACATGGAAGTGACCGAGTTCACCAACGTTGTGCGGAGGCAAGAAAGCAAGTTCAGAACCGGTGATCACGCGAATGCCGAGCTCAGCGAGTTGCGTGGAAATTTCTTGACGCAGGTCTTCGGAGTAGCCGGGAGCAGAAAGGATCTGATCGGCCTTCTCGACGATCGTGATATCAAGGTCGGGGTAAGCGTATGCGAGTTCGCCGGCGAATTCGATACCGACGGTGCCACCACCGACTAGCATGACGGAGCGTGCGCCAGCAAGGTTTTCGTGCAGTTGGTTCAAACGAGCCTTTGCAACAACGGACTTCGCTGACGAGTACTTTGCTGGGAAGGGATATGTTGCGCCGGTTGCAAGAACAACGTAGTCCGCTTCGATGGGTTCGCGACCGAAAATATGGACGGTGTTACCGACAATCTGAGAAACAGTGCCGTGAATGAATTCGCCTCGTGTCAGCAAGTTCGAATAGGGCATGAAGATTGCTTCCTGCCACACGTCGTCTACGGCTGCGCGCAGTGCAGCTGCGTGGTGGACAAACTGGTCTTTTTGTTCAACGAGCGTCACGTCAGCAATAGGATCGAGTCCTTTTGCAACAGTCACGCCACCGTAACCGCCACCTACAACGACAACACGAGCCACTTCATTCTCCTTCACGTCGAGCTGGTCTAATTCTTGCACGTGATACGGGTTTGCGCGCGAGACTATCGGGCGCGTCAGCCCTGATCGATACCGAGTGCTCGGGCAATGTTGGGGACAAAGAAGTTCGGTCCCTTAAGGACTTTGCCGTCTTCACGCAGTTTTACCGAACCGTCGGGCATCAGCTTCGACAGATTCGATGCCTGAACTTCAGCTAAAACCGCGTCCAAATCGATACCCGATTCGATTGCCATTCCGTAGATGACATAGACGAGGTCTGCCAGAGCATCGGCAGTTTCGATGAGATCTCGCGTGTGGTCGTCACCGTCAACGGCCTTTTCAGTTGCTTCTTCAACGAGGCTCCGTGCAGCAGGTCCGTACACGGCGCCCATCAGTTCAGCGAATTCTTCGCGGATCAGTGACATGCGCATGTTGAGACGTTCGTAGTCGATGGTTGGCAGGGAACCGGTGCCAAGGCGCACGGGCATGGAGTAGGTTCGGTGGAACTGCTCAACAAGCTTTCCTGGGCGTGAAGGATCAAGGGCAGGTCCCTGTCCGGCACCGGGGCCATCCCATGGGGTCTTCGGTTCGCGAGTGTCCGTGATCAGAAGGCTTGCCTGCCAGAGGGCCGGGCCTTCAGCTCGCCTGCGGATCCCCTCGCGCTTAAAACCGTTGCGCCACGCTGGCTTCCAAGAACCCCAGTTTTCGACGTGGCAGTACCAGTCGATGCGGGTGACATCCATCTGATCAAAGGCAAAATCAACGGCAAGACCGAGCGCTTCGGTCATAAACCCTTCACCCCAGGCATCAGTGCGGATGAAGTAGCCAACCTCAGCCGACTTGGGATCACGCTGCCCACGCCAAAACTCCAGGCGACCAAGGAACCTTTGATTCTTGGCAGAAAGAATCGCCCAGTCAGCGTTACCGTTCTTCCAAGACTCTTCAGAGCGCGAAAGATGCTCAACCGCCATATCCCTCGTATACGGGTGGGGAACGGTCGTCGTTTCACTTATGCGTGCGTCTTGGAGCACCTCGGTAATTGCGTCGACGAAATCAAGGTTCATCGGAACCAAGGTGACGCGCGGTCCTTGAAGAGTCTGCGGCAGTGTTTTACTCATGCTTCTTCCTTCCCCGTGTTTGCCCATGCTGTAGCAAGAATATTGCCAAGTGCAGGAACGGTCTGATGATCTTGAACAACGAACTGACGATCGATCAGGGCGGTGGGTACACGGTCGATGCCCATCTGTACACCGATCTGGAAATCAGAGAAGACATCGGATGCAGTGTGCGGATCAGTCAGCGCATCGAGGACGAACTGAGCGTCCAACCCGAGGTCCTGCGCGCAGCCGATCACAACGTCGCTGTTTGAAATATCGAGGGCCATCTCAAAGTGGGCGCGTCCCAAAGCTTCGGCAAGCTTCAACTGCATTGAGTCGGGACCATAGAGAGTGTCACGATCGTAGTCTTCGATGCGGGCGGCATTGATCACGCGGTGTGCAAATGAGGATGGAGCAACGATCAGTTTCTCGAAGTCAAAAACGACGCCTTCTGCACGTCCAAGCTTTTCAAGTCGCTCGTCCAGCGCCACTGCTTCCTCGTACGTGAGTTCGCCTTCGTTCATCAGATAGACGCGACGAGGTTCTTCACGGGCGCTATCCAATTCGGGGTCGAGGAAGAAAGCGTGGAGCGTAATTTCCACCTCGTCACGATGATCGAAAGAGGACAGCGCCTGTCGCCAGTGTCGAATACCCAAGTACGACCATGGGCAGGTCACATCGAACCAAAGATCAATATGCATTCGCACGCTCTTTCATCGCTTCGTTGCATTGATCCGGATTTTCTTCACGGTTGTAAGAAAAATCCGAGATAAAACGAAAGCCCGGAACTTATTCAAGCTCCGGGCTTCCATCTGTGCGCGGAGGGGGACTTGAACCCCCACCCTCTAATACGAGGACTAGCACCTCAAGCTAGCGCGTCTGCCTATTCCGCCACCCGCGCAGGTGACTTGCTCTTCTTGATTACCTCAAGTCGAACGTGGAAAACTCTAACACGGTTGGTAGCCGTACTGCCAAATCGAAAGGAGAAATTCCTGGGGACCATCAGCATTTTTGTTGGAATAGCGCCGATAGTCAGTGTCCACAGGAAGTGGCGACGAGGAAGGTCCCCCAGCAGAGTTAATTCTTGTTCCGTGAACGCAGTCGCTCATCCAACGCGGAAAAAACCCTCACAATCTGGGATATTTCCGCATCGGTCATATCCGCAAGCAAGAATTCGCGAAGCGTCTCTTGGTGAAGACGAGTTGCTTCCTTCACGATCCGCGCACCCTGTGAAGTCAGACACGCTTGATAGCTTCGCCTATCCTCCTTCGACATCACTTTCTTTACCCAACCGTCACGTTCTAAATGAGTGACCAAATAGGTCAGGCGCGACGGAGAATAGACAACCTGGCCGGACAATTCACCCATTTTTAGACATTGACCAGGCGCTTCGAACAGGGCAAGCAGGATGTTGTAATCGGGCACCGACAGGCCGAAATTCTTCTTCAAGCTGGATTCCAACAGGCCATGAAGACGCCCATTCGCTTCGAAATAAAGTCGCCAAGCACGCTGACGCAAGTGAGCTGAATCAGTATCCAGAAGCGCGGGACTATTCATTTCGTTTTCTTTCACGTGTTGAAGAATATTCTATGAAGTTGGAAAAGCACTGATAAACCCTGGTCTATCTCATATTTTTGACTGAATGGTGAGACAGTTGCTCGCATACCGTTATGCGTGTTTGCTCCGCGCCACGAAATGCCGAGAGTTTCTCAATGTGCGCGGCCTCGTGCCACCATTAAGACACAAGCGATGAAGGAGTAGTTGGTTGAGCGCAGAAACACAATTCACGTGCGTACTTTTCGATGTTGATGGCACTCTTGTTGATTCTGCCCCCGCAGTGATCCACTGCTTCAACACGGTTCTTTCTCAGCGCGGCGTCACACCCCTGCCAGCGGATGCAATGCGCAAGTACGTTGGCCCCCCGCTCTGGTGGTCATTTGCTGACCTTGGCTTTGAAGGCGAGATCGTGAAAGAACTCGTCGACGAATACCGGGCGCTGTACCGCACAATTTTCCTTGAACCCCCACTTTTTCCTCGGATGGATGAAGTAGTGCGTGGCGCCCACAACGCTGGGATTCCCGTGGCAACGGCTACGTCGAAGCAAGAGCCCCTTGCTCTGGCACAAATGGAACATCTGGGAATTCTTGACGCTTTCGACGTCATCGCCGGCGCAACTCCGGATCCCGCTTCTTCGAAAGCAACAGTTATCGCCGGTGCACTTTCGCGCCTGAGCGCCAAGGGAATGGATATCTCCCGCCCCGTTCTGATCGGTGATTCCTGCTGGGATGTTGAAGGAGGCCAGCAAGCTGGTATTGACGTCATGGGCGTGAGCTGGGGGTACGCGAAAGACGGCGACCTTGACGAATGTGTTGCTATCGCACATACCCCCGAAGAGCTTGCACACCTGCTGGGGTTCACGCTCTGAGCCTTTCAGCTCATCTGTACAGCTAGCGGAAGTCTCGCAAGCGTACGAGGTGCGGATGCTAGTTATCGAGAAGGTCCACCAGGTCGGACATATCGAGCCTGGATAAGAGCTCGCCACCCTCACCATTTCCTACGCTTTCGACGACTGTTGATACGAGTTCGCGTTTGCGTTCTTGGAGCGCGACGACTTTGTTTTCGATGGTGTCAGCGCCGACCAGTCTGTACACGTTGACTTTCTTTGTTTGGCCGATTCTGTGAGCGCGGTCGACGGCTTGTGCTTCAGCTGCAGGATTCCACCAGGGGTCCATCATGTACACGTAGTCTGCTTCCGTGAGCGTCAGACCGGTGCCTCCCGCTTTCAAAGAGATGAGGAATACGGGGACTTCTCCGGATCTGAAGCGTTCGATGACTTCGTCTCGGCGGGTTGTGGATCCATCGAGTTGGACTGTGGCGATTCCACGTCGTTCTAAGTAGTCACGAATGCGCGTAAGGAACGTTGTGAATTGGCTGAAGACCAGAGCTTGGTGTCCGCTTGGGATGATTTGTTCAAGTTGAGTGGCGAGGTACTCGATTTTTGCCGAGCCGATGTGTCCGCATGTTGCGTCGACAAGACCGGGATCCAATGCGAGTTGGCGCAAACGTGTCAGCGCCGCGAGGATATCGATTTTTGCACTCGGATCGTCGGTCAGCGAGAGTATTTTTGCGCGCTCTGCCATGAGGTGTTGATCGTAGATACGTCGGTGCTCCGTGCCGAGGTCAATGGGGATAACGGATTCGATCTTGTCGGGCAGGTCAGTGGCAACTTCTTCTTTGGTTCTACGCATCATGTTGGGACTAAGAAGAGAGTGAAGACGGTTCAATGCCGTGACGTCGTGATCGTTTTCGATGGGGCGACGAATTTTGTCGTTAAAAAGGGACCATTTGGGAAGTAGTCCGGGCATTGCGAGGGCCATGATCGACCAGAGGTCACCAAGAGAGTTTTCTACCGGGGTTCCGCTGACCGCAAAAGTCCAGTTTCTTTCTATTCCTCGCAGCACACGGTGAATGGCGGTCCGCGGATTCTTCACATTTTGTGCTTCATCGAGAATAAGGCCGTTAAAAGGAATCTGTTTCCATTCTTCGTCGTCGATGCGCACGATTGTGTATGAGGTGATAACGATGTCTGCGCCTTCGATTTCGCTGGCGAGGCTCCTTTCGCGCCTCTTCCCCGTTGTATTGATCGTGCGCACGTTGAGATCTGGGAAGAATCGTTGAGCTTCTTTTTCCCAGGTACTTAAAACCGATGTTGGCGCGACGACAAGCGTGGGCAGATCGCGTTTGAAAGATGATGCGACGTCAGATTCTTCGTTTTCTTCGCATACTGACGCATCTTTGAGGGAGGCAAGAGCAGTTAAAAGCTGAAGGGTTTTACCGAGCCCCATATCGTCTGCCAAGATGCCACCTGTTTGGCTACAGGCTCGAGCGATCAGCCAGTGCGCTCCGTCAACTTGATACGGGCGCAAGGTGGCACCCACGGGGTTCCGGAGTGGAATATCTGCGCCGGCGTGACGCAGGTGTTCAAGACGGGCTTCCCACTGCTGGGAATCGACAGTCGTATCCGTAAGGCAGTCGAGTTCTTCCCAGAGGCCAAGATGTGCGGGTACGAGGCGTGGCTCATCATCAAAAGAAAGTGTTCGTGCTTCTTCGAGAAGTGCTGTGATGGATTCAATTGTTTCTTTGTCGATACTGACCCAGCGTCCGTCAACGTAGAGATAGTGTTCCGAGTGGGCGATTGCCTCGAGAACATCACTGAATGGAACCGGATATCCGCCGACGTCGAGTCTGACGTCAAGGTCGAACCAGTCATTGTGCGCTTCGCTTGGCGTGACGCGGATCGATGAATGGAGCGGGATTTCATCAATCATGAACGTCAGTACTGCGTCGCTGATCTCCCATGCAAGACGCGAGTCATTCAGCTGATCGATCACATCTTTTCGAAATTGCGGGATAGTCCACGCGGGAAGTCGGAGGTTTTTGAATTCTCCGTCCCACAAAGAAGCGGGCACGTGCTGTCGCGCAAGAGTTTTCAGGGAAGCGACGATCGGTCGAACGGCTTCTAAATCCATGACCTGCTGAAGTCGGACTCGCGAGGGGGAACCTGAATAGTCGTATTCCGCCCACCAGGTGAGGGTGAATTCTTTTCCTTCGACAAGGTCGCATTGTCCAATAATGCGCACTGTTGCTTCTTCGCCAAGATCGACTGACGAGTCAATTGAAGAGACTTCGAAACGACGTTTGAGATGCGGGAGATACGCGGTCGTCAGTTCGGCGATCTGGTCGGCGGGCACACAGATCGGTCCTCGTTCGAATAGGTTCATGAGTTCTTGCCCACCAACACGGGCTACCCGTGTGCCACCGTCCAAGATGAGCAGGCGGGTCGCGGTATCAATTCGGGGTTTGAGGATACGTTTATCCCCATCAAAGGCCATCATCTGCAGGAGTAGTTCATCCCCCTGCAGGCTGAGGTCGCAGCCCAAATCCCACGATGATCGATCGAAATGTATGGGCGTCAGTGGATCAAGGCTGGAATAGAGTTCGATTCCTTGGTTGATCAGTCTGAGTAGCCACGGTGCAGCATCCATTCCGAGCATCTGAAGACTAATTTCATTTCGTGCTGCGCGACCATCATCCACTTTTGCAAGACGATAGCCTTCTCTGATTAACCCGAGCTGAGAACGCGATAATCCATCTGAAACTGAAGCCCACTGCGTCGACACCAGATCCGGCCACGTTGCTCGCTTCTTTGTCCATTGAATGCGATTGCCGGGGCGTAGTGGGTGCATCCAATACGGGCGCTCTGGGTCGCTAGTATCAATCAATAGTGCGATTGGCTCTCCGCTTGAATCCCCAGTATGCGTGAAGGAGCGGAGACGCGTTTTCCACTCTGGTTCGTCTTCCGTTGTGAGTTCGTTGCTTTGGCGTCGTAATTCGAGGAACAGAGCAACCGAATGCTGACAGTTTTTTCCTTCAATACACGCGCAGGTCAGAACAGGTTGCCCTCCGTTGAGTCCGACCCAGGTTTTAAGACGAAGCCCCTTTGAAGCCACACGTCCACTAAAAACTCCGTCATCACCGATCTCAACGTCGGTGACTTTGTTTCCTTCACACAGTGCACTCGCGCGCGCCCAGGCAGCATAGCCGACTTGATTGCGGATGATTGCTTCGTCGAACTCAGCGACGCGACGGAGTTCTTCGGATGAAATGCGCATTCTGTCAGTCTATCTTTCACCGTCAGATTCTGCTGAGAAGGCCCCTTCTATCCACCAGTGTTTGTCTGTATAAATCAGAAGGAGATCGCTTCCCTGATCGGTGATGACGCGAAGGTATGCTCGCGCGGGCGATGAATCATCCCACCGGTTGCCACGGATTATCCAAGAACCGTGCGAGATACGAATGCTTTGCGGAGCTGATGGGTCAACAATGCCACGATCATCCATGCACGACTGAGCCTCTCGCTTGTTTTTCGGAACAGATATCCAAGCTGGTTCTTCACTCAGTTTCCCGCGTTGAGTGACATGTATAGGTGAGGAAGAAGAGTCGTTCAGATGCACCGGGAGCCGAACGGATAGTAGGGTCTGAGGGCTCACATCGATTTTCCTGTCCCACTCCCCTGCCTCAGGTGTTAAAAAGCTGGGAGTATTCCAGGGAATAAAAGCAACGCGTTCGCGTGAATCCCAACCACCTTGACGGCGAATACTACCACCACCCCATTAGCGTAAAGTTCTTGCGCTAGTTGCCCGATAGCTCGCCGAAGCGGAAAAGAAGAGTATTGACGTTGTTATCAGAGGTTTCGCATTCAACAATGGCGTTTCAGTCCGGATACGCAGATTCCATGGTCGGGACGAAAACATCGTGCCCTTCGCTGAGCTTCCAGTAGATATCAGCATTGCTTCCAAAACGGGCATATATGTGGTCCTTACCTAAATCTTTGAGCTGCCCACAGGTGCGCACCCCCAAAGTGGCAAGCAATTCAATGTCTTGAGTTGCCCACTCTTTCTCTTTACCGTCAAGAAATTCCAGAATGTAACGAATGGGAATTGAGGCAAGAAATGAGGGCATTTCTTGATCGGTCACGATTCTTTGGGTTCGCGCCGCATATGTTGCAGCAAATACTCCCTGCGCGACCCCGACGAAGGCTTCGACACCAACCTGTTGCGCAACAGCATCAACGATGGCAGTTGCGGCTGCTTCTTCGCTTCCGTGCCAACGCGTAGCGGGAGTAGCCCACGCCCAACTTAAGCCCGGACGCATACACATCACTGTGGCTACAACTGACTTGAAGGCTTCGATAACAGCGTCAAAACTTCTACCTTCACGCTCTTGATCCCGAGGCACGATGATGAGCTCTGGGCACAGATACCGTGCCGTTTCAATACGCATGCCGTGGCGTACACCGTGTTTACGCGCACTAAAAGAAACGACATCAATTTTTCCGCGGTGCCCCACTGCTCCTGGAGCACCCGGAGGAAGATCAATGACCAACGAGTTCACAGGCCAGTCAGGAATCCATAGAGCAATGAACCTCATGAGGCCCTCCTTGATTCTTTGATAGCGAGATTCCACGGTCGCGAAATACCGACCCAATGTTCGTAGATAAAAAAAGTCCTGCGCTTTGCTCGAAATCACCCCCCTATTTAGAACATCTGTTCTATACCGTAGGTGCGACCATGTACAAATCAGATTGCAATAGTCCATGTTCTTCCGGTTACCCGTCGCACCAACAATGGTGGCAAAATAAACGAGTGCTTCACATCCTCTTCTTCGAACCCGAAATTCCCGGAAATTCAGGCGCAGCAATCCGCCTCTCCGCATGCACCGGATCAATGCTCCACCTGATCGAACCGCTGGGATTCGATATGTCCGACACAAAACTCAAGCGCGCAGGCTTGGATTACCACGATCTCGCGCACGTGAAAGTACACCCAAACCTTGATGATGCACTCGCGGAGGTTCCCGGACGCATCTGGGCATTCACAGGACGAGCCTCAACAATGTACGCCGACGTTTCCTATCGGGACGGCGACGGACTCCTCTTCGGCCGAGAATCCGTCGGCCTTTCCGAAGACGCAATGAATCACCCCCGTATCGAAGATCGCGTCCGCATTCACATGCAACCGGGACTCCGCTCTCTCAACCTGGCCAACTCAGCATCGATTGTTCTGTACGAAGCGTGGCGCCAACTCGGTTTCCCAGGAGGAATCTAAAACGACCTCCACACGATATTCCGCTTCACAAAGCACAATCG
Source organism: Schaalia turicensis (assembly GCF_019380255.1). Lineage (NCBI taxonomy): Bacteria > Bacillati > Actinomycetota > Actinomycetes > Actinomycetales > Actinomycetaceae > Schaalia > Schaalia turicensis. The sequence continues at coordinate 821,933 of NZ_CP048928.1, read as the reverse complement.
GCCTCCTCCCCCGTACGTTGGGGCGAGGCTGAAATTTTCACCACCGCCATTTTTACGAACGAGGCCGCTCAAGGCGCTCAGCTAACTCCACAATCCGGCGCGGATTCGACCTCCACATCCACCCCACACCAATCATGGAAATAATGAGTGGCAGATAGTAAAAGTCCGCACCCCACCGGCTCCACGCCGAACGAGCCACAATCAGATCGGGCACATCAAAGCCTGCAATACCGATAATGATCGGCGCCGCAATGCTAATACCGATGCTGTAGCCGGCAATAATGCGCATTCTCCTGCCATTGTGCGTCAAGCCCGCCGCACCAACGAAATACACGATTCCCGCAATCAACGCGACAATTTGAGGACCCCACGGGAGGGCGTTCTGATGATGGAACAGATCAACGATCGCTGTCACGAACACCCAAGCCCCAAGCGCCCAGAACATAGCCATAACAAGACGACCAAGGCCAAGCGCTCGCGGGCGCCTATCTTTCACACTCTTGCCATTGCCGGAAACGTCGGCGCCCTCCAAAAGCTGCGGGGATTCATTCATAGGTTGATCATACGTTGCGCCCACCATCATCCTCACTTCGCACGAATGTTCGGTGTGGCCGGTTCCACCTCATCTCATCCGTCTGCGCGCGGACATCATTGCCCGCAAGTGGGACAATAGGCCTAGATGGTTCACAATACTGTTAGCAGAAAACACGACGTAAGGAGTCTCAGACGTGAGCGAACCAGAATACGACATCGTCGTACTGGGCGCCGGATCCGGTGGATACGCCACCGCTTTACGTGCTTCCCAACTGGGAATGAAAGCTGCCTTGATCGATGGAGACAAGGTTGGTGGCACCTGCCTCCACCGCGGTTACATCCCCACGAAGGCTTCTCTGCACGCAGCTCAAACCGCTGACGCTGCCTGCGAATCCGAAACATTCGCCATTCGTTCCACCTTCGAAGGCATCGACATGGCGATAGCCGGTACCTACCGCGATTCAGTCATCACCAAGCTTGACAAGGGCCTTCAGGGGCTGTTGTCCTCGCACAACGTCAAGGTCGTCAAGGGCTGGGGTCGCCTGACTGGTGCCAACACCCTCACCGTTGACGGACGCGACATCACCGCCCGCTACAGAACCGTCGAATACAACCTTGCGGGCAACAGAAAGTCTAATATCCTGAATACCCAAGGCTTCATCAAGCTCGTGAGCGTTGAAAATGGACCGATCGTCGGTTTCCACGGAAATGGCTCTCGCCGGTAAACCCCTGCACGCCCACAACTAGCACACCCGTCTTTCAAGGAGAACATCCATGGCAACCGCAGTAACAATGCCCGCCCTAGGCGAATCCGTCACTGAAGGCACCGTCACCACCTGGCTGAAGAACGTCGGTGACACGATCGCAGCTGACGAACCCATCGTCGAGGTCTCGACCGACAAGGTCGACTCCGAAGTTCCATCCCCCGTGGCGGGTGTGCTGCTCGAGATCCTCGTCCCCGAGGACGAAACCGTCGAGGTCGGCACTACGATCGCAATGATCGGTGACGCATCCGAGGCCACTTCCGCTCCAGCACCTGTAGCCGAAGCTCCCACAGCGCCAGCACCCGTTGCCGAAGCGCCTGTAGCTCCTGCGCCTGCATCACCCATCGCTTCTGCTCCCGCTTCCGGCACCGAGGTCCTCATGCCCGCCCTAGGCGAGTCCGTGACCGAAGGTACCGTCACCACGTGGCTGAAGTCCGTTGGCGACGCCGTTGAAGCTGACGAGCCTCTGCTCGAGGTTTCCACCGACAAGGTCGACTCCGAAGTTCCATCCCCCGCAGCCGGTTTCCTCGCTGAAATCCGCGTCGAGGAAGACCAGACCGTTTCAGTTGGCACCGTTGTCGCCGTCATTTCGTCTGAGGCTCCGGGCGCAGCTCCTGCAGCTCCTGTAGCTCCGGCAGCAGCCACTCCGGCTCCGGTTGCCCCGGCAGCGCCTGTTGCTCCTGTAGCTCCGGCAGCAGCCACTCCGGCTCCGGTTGCCCCGGCAATGCCTGTTGCTCCTGCAGCCCCGACTCCGGTCCCGGCAACCCTCGATCAACTGAGCAATGCTGTTGAAACCGCCGCCCCGACCGGAACCCCGGTCGCATCGCAGACTCCGGCAGCAGTGGCAAACACCGGCTACGTAACCCCGATCGTTCGCAAGCTTGCTCGCGAGGCCAACATTGATCTTGCAACGATCACCGGCACCGGCGTTGGTGGCCGTATCCGTCGCGAAGACATCGAGAATGCTGTTGCAGCCCGCGAAGCTGCCAAGGCTCCTGTTGCCCCGGCACCCGTAGCTTCGGCTCCGACTGCTTCAGCTCCGGTTGCACAGAAGCGTGAACCGTCACCACTACGTGGCACGACCGAGAAGATGTCGCGTCTGCGTCTCACGATCGCTCGTCGCATGATGGAGTCCCTGCAGAACTCTGCTCAGCTGACGACCGTGGTCGAGGTTGACGTCACCAAGGTTGCAGCTCTGCGTGCACGCTCGAAGGATGCCTTCATCGCCAAGCACAACACCAAGCTGACCTTCCTGCCCTTCTTCGTGAAGGCCGCAACCGAGGCTCTTCAGTTCCACCCGAAGATCAACGCAACCATTGATGACAACAAGGTCACCTACTTCGACCATGAGCACATCGGTATTGCAGTTGATACCCCGCGTGGCCTGCTGGTTCCGGTGATCAAGGATGCGGGCACCAAGGACATCCCGGGTATCGCAGCTTCGATCAACGATCTTGCCGCTCGTACCCGCGACGCCAAGGTTGGTCCGGAAGAACTCACCGGTTCCACCTTCACGATCACGAACACCGGTTCCGGTGGCGCACTGTTCGATACTCCGGTTCTGAACTCGCCCGAGACCGCAATCATGGGTGTTGGCACGATCGTGAAGCGTCCGATGGTTGTCAAGGCAGCCGACGGTTCCGAGTCCGTTGCGATCCGCTCGATGGTGTACTTGTCGCTGTCGTACGATCACCGCCTGGTTGACGGTGGCGACGCGGCTCGTTACCTCATGGAGGTCAAGAAGCGCCTTGAAGAAGCAAACTTCGACGCTGACCTTGCTCTCTGAGTAGAACCAATCTGGCAAAGTAATCTGCCGATCTGACGTTCAGGCACCCCCAGTTCGTGCCGGGAAACCGGTGGGAACTGGGGGTTTACCAGATCCGCCTAAGGGTCTTGCTGAGCGGTTCGTGAAACTCGTCCCGTCAGACGCATAAAAGTCATCACTACGTCTTGTGAGCTACTAGCAGGAAGAGTCACACACTTTGCCCCTTCGCAGCGTTGGTATTCACTTTGTGTCACCGTTGCTTCGATTGTGAGCTCCGTGTCCGAACAGTGTGGTTGGTTGACCACGTGCGATTCGGATTCCAGATGTTTAACGAACGCATCAAAGCGGCGAAGGGTTGCAATCTTTTCAGCTTCGGCTCGAAGAGCATCCCCTTCCATAAAATTGTCCAGGTCAGCGATATTACGATCCATCACTGCTTGATCTCGCGCATGCATAAAAGTGGAGACGATGTCGTTCGCCTGGCTGACGTCGGGGCAGCCATCGATTGCGAAGTCGTCGATCGAAGCAACCTGATTGCGACCAAATGGTTGGATTCCTTGTCCCAGGTCCATTCCCTTCATCGGATCTGCCGGCTTAGTTTCTTCTTGAGTCTCTCCCGATTGCCTATTTTCACTCAGTGGCGCAGATTGCGTGGCATCTGGATGTCGAGATCGTTCAATACCCCCACTCGAGGGCACCGACTGCGCCTTAATTCCGCCCGTTGTGAAGGACGCGTTTGATAGTGTGGGCGGCCTCGTCATTCCATAGATGACGCTAAGGAGAACGATGATGATCCCCGCCAGCGCACCGCGTCGCCACCCCTGAGTCGCTGGCAATCCCCGTGGATGTTTATCGAGAAGGTGTTCCTTTCGCCACGTGACTACATCGTTCCTCTGAGACGGATTATCACAGCGTGAATCAGCTGTCTGTTGTAGCGGGCGTTGCTCGACGCGCGTGGGGTTAAGTCCGAGTGGATCAATATTCAATGCGCATGCGATGGCTTCAACTCCGGCATCGTCACTGCGCTGGTCCTTTGTTGCAGACAGAGAAAAACCGGGGGTTCCTTCACCGGCCTGCGCGGGAATGGCAATATCAATCAGCGTCGCGTGAAAATCACTGCTGACAACAATGTTTGATGGCGCAATATCGGTATGGATAATTCCCCTATCATGTAGCGCACAAACGCCAGCACGCACATCGGCGACGATACGTCGGCGCTGGTTGTCGTTCAGTTGCTGACCGCTATCGAGTAGCGCCTGCAAGGTTTGCCCGGCGTACCGACGCTGAGAAAGACTCACGCGACCATCCGGCTGGGACGATATTTCCACCAGCTCTGCCACATTCGGGTGCACGAGGCCACGCCATGCAATCCAACGCTGCATCTGATCACGCGCGATATCAGAGCTATATACGCTGATCAACAGTGCTTCATTGTCACGAGTGACCTCCCACAGCGGACCGTTGGAGGTCATAAATGCAATCGTTCCAAGGCGATCTGAATGCATAGTCATAGCCGCATTGTGCGGTCCAGATTTCTTGAAAGCGACCGGCCTTGCCTAAGCTTGTGGATAACTGCGATCCCATGCATTGGAATATCGCCATTACAGGTAGAATAGGTTCGCTATGAGTGAGAACACTGCCCCCAAGAAGCGTCGCTGGTACCACAACCTCGCGGACGCATACCGTATTACAAAGCGCTCCTATCCGTGGATCGGATGGGCACTTGCCGGAGCATGGATCCTAACGATCTGTCTTGCACTGGCGATCGCCGCCCTGATGCACGCGAACTACATTGTCTGGGCAATTCTGGGCGTTTTGGTAGGTAGCACGATCGCGATGTCACTGCTGTCGTTCTTGGTGCGTCGTGCTCTATACGATCAGATCGATGGCACTGTCGGCTCTGTCTACGCTGTTTTGTCGCAGATCAAGTCCGGTTGGATCATTCCCGAACAGCCGATTAACGTCACGCGCGAGCAGGATGTTATCTGGCGAATTATCGGTCGCGCCGGTGTTGTTCTTATTTCCGAAGGTCCTTCCAGCCACGTTCAGCCACTTCTTTCAGCTGAGCGTAAGAAGGTTCAACGCGTTGTGAAGAACGTTCCTGTTCACGTTATCCAGACTGGCCACGATGAAGGCCAGCTGGAACTTGCGAAGCTGCAGGGCAAGTTGCGTGGTTTCAAGAAGATTCTGACGAAGGAAGAGGTTCCTGCCGTTTCGAATCGTTTGAATGCGTTGCAGTCCAATGCTCTGCCGATTCCCAAGGGAATTGATCCGATGAAGGCTCGCCCGAACCGCAGGGCGATGCGCGGCCGCTGAGAGTTTCGACTCAAATACCGAGACACCCCTATGCATAATATGCATAGGGGTGCATACTTATATGCGTAGAGAGAAAATCTCCGAAAGGTACTCCCATGCGCAAGCTTCCTGCAGCACTCCTCCTGACTGCTACCGCATCGATGGCACTCGCCGCATGCTCCGACCCGTCAACCTCTTCGACTTCTCAGTCCGCTGAGGGGGCAGTATCGGCCACCGCGATTGAATCATTCGACACCTCGTCGATCGAAACCGTCGATGAAATCGCCGCTCTGGTCCCCGTCGCAGTCAAGGAACGAAATATCCTACGTAACGGCACATCCGCTGACTACGCCCCCGCCGAGTTCCGCGCTGAAGACGGTCAGACCCCCGTTGGCTACGACATTGATATCGTCAAGGCTCTGGCAAAGGTGATGGGTCTTGAAGAAGGCACCACGACTCACGCAGAGTTTCCGACCATCATCCCGGGTCTCGGTTCCAAGTTTGATATCGGCGCTTCTTCCTTCACCATCACCGAAGAGCGTCTTGCTCAGACCAACATGATCTCCTACGTCGAGGTCGGCTCCGCATACGCTGTCGCTCAAGGCAACCCGAAGAACTTCGATCCCGCCAACGCTTGCGGCACCACAATCGGCGTTCAGAACGGCACGTACCAGCAGGAATACGCTGAGCATCTGTCCGAAGAATGCGTTGCTGGTGGCAACGAAGCAATCAAGATTATGCCCCTCGACCTTCAGACCGACATTGCAACCAAGGTCATCGGCGGCCAGTACGACGCCACTCTGGCTGACTCCACCGTAATCGGCTACACGGTTGAACTCTCCGGTGGCAAGCTCGAGCAGGTTGGTGACGTCATCGAGGCCGAGCCTCAGGGTATTGCTGTCGCCAAGAACGACACTGAACTGGCCAACGCAATCCAAAAGGCCATGCAGTACCTAATGGATAACGGCTACCTGACCAAGATTCTCGCAGTCTACGGCGCCGAGGATGCCGGTCTCACCACGGCCGAACTGAACCCCGGCCTCTGATTTGAACTCAACGTATGGGGCTCGCACCATATGGCGCGAGCCCCATACTGAGCAAGGTAAACATATGGCACACGTTAAAGACGGCATCACCCTCATTGATGCAAAACCGGTACCGCGGCCCGGACGGTGGATCAGCGCAGTGATCGTTGCGATCTTTGCTCTGCTCCTCGCCACGGGTTTCATTACCAATGACAACTACCAGTGGGATGTCGTTGGCAAATGGCTTTTCTCGAAGACGATCGTTTCAGGCGTTGTATACACGTTGATTCTGACTGTCATCGCGATGACAATTGGCACGATCCTCGCCATCACGTTTGCGATTATGCGCCAGTCGATTAACCCGGTTCTACGCTGGGTTGCCACAGCCTATATTTGGTTCTTTAGAGGTACCCCGATCTACACGCAGTTGATCTTCTGGTCACTGCTACCCACGCTGTACCCGCAGATTGAGCTTGGCATTCCGTTTGCTCCACCGTTCGTTTCCTTCGACACGGCAACGTACTTCACACCGTTCTGGATGGCGTTCATCGGTCTGGGACTCAACGAAGGCGCTTACCTTGCTGAGATTATTCGCGCCGGCTTACTGTCTGTTGATAAGGGTCAGTGGGAGGCTGCCACCGCTCTTGGTATGCCTCGTTCGATGATTTTCCGTCGCATTATTTTGCCCCAGGCGATGCGCGTGATTGTCCCGCCGATCGGCAACGAAACGATTTCCATGTTGAAGACGACATCGCTTGTTTCGGCGATTCCGTTCACGTTGGAACTGACGTTCGTTGCATCGACAAAGGGCCAGTCCCTGTTCCAGCCGGTTCCGCTGTTGATTGCGGCTGCTCTTTGGTACCTGTTCATCACGAGCATTTTGATGTGGATCCAGGCACACATTGAACGTTACTTCGGTAAGGGCTTTGATCGTCGCGATAACGCGACCGCTTCAACCTCGACTCAATTCTTGGATGTGACACCGTGAAATCTTCAACTCCTATGGTGAGCGTCAAAGGCGTCCACAAGTTCTTTGGTGACCTTCACGTGCTCAAGGGCATTGATCTTGAGATCGCGTCCGGCGAGGTGTGCGTAATTCTGGGTCCGTCGGGTTCGGGAAAGTCGACGTTGCTCCGTTGTCTGAATCAGCTCGAAGAAATTAGTGCTGGTGAAGTGAGCGTTGATGGCGAGCTTCTCGGATACCGCAGGGACGATGCTGGCCAGTTGCACGAGCTGGCTGACAAGGTCATCGCCGCCCAGCGTTCACGCATTGGCATGGTATTCCAGCGTTTCAACCTGTTCCCACATAAGACCGCGTTGGAAAACGTCATGGAAGCACCGATCCATGTTGCGAAGGTGGATAAGGCAACGGCGAAACAGCGTGCGCTTGAACTGCTTGAACGCGTCGGATTGTCGGATCGTGCGGATCACTATCCCTCGGAGCTTTCCGGTGGTCAACAGCAGCGTGTGGCGATTGCTCGCGCTCTGGCGATGGATCCGGAGATCATGCTTTTCGACGAACCGACGTCGGCGCTTGACCCCGAGCTGGTGGGCGAAGTTCTGCAGGTCATGAAGGATCTTGCACAGTCGGGCATGACGATGGCTGTAGTTACGCACGAAATTGGCTTCGCACGTGAGGTCGCTGACACGGTTGTCTTCATGGATGAGGGAGTTATCGTCGAGGCTGGTAGCCCCGCTGACGTGATCGACAATCCGCAAGAACAGCGAACAAAGGAATTCTTCTCGAAGGTGCTCTGACGCGGTGTACGAGGCTCCTGCTTCACACACGATCCTGAGATGGGTGTGGGCCCAGCGAAATCGCTGGGCCCACACCCATATGTGCTACGCAGGGCAGTCAGCCAGCGCGTAGCAATGTCAGATCAGGTGAGGGTGACGAGATCAAGGTAAGAGTCATCCCAGAGATCCTCGTCCCCATCCGGGAGTAACAGAACACGATCGGGATTCAACGCGGTGACAGCGCCCGGGTCGTGTGTCACCAGAACGACCGCACCTTCATACGTGTCGAGTGCATTCAAGACCTCTTCGCGAGACGCAGGGTCGAGGTTATTCGTCGGCTCGTCAAGGAGAAGGACATTCGCGCCGGAAACAACGAGTGTTGCCAGAGCGAGACGGGTCTTCTCACCACCGGATAAAACGGACGTCGGCTTGTCTGCATCGTCACCCGAGAAGAGGAACTGACCAAGGACGTTGCGGACGTGAGTATCGTCAAGGTTCGGCGCAGCATCAACCATGTTCTGGAAAACAGTCTTGGAATTATCCAAGGTTTCATGTTCCTGCGCGTAGTAGCCGAGTTTCAACCCGTGACCTGCAACAATCGCGCCACAATCAGGTTCACTGATGCCACCGAGGATTCGTAGCAGGGTGGTCTTACCGGCACCGTTTAAACCGAGGACAACAACCTTTGCTCCCTTATCGATTGCAAGATCAACACCGGTAAACACTTCCAACGATCCAAAGGACTTCGACAGGCCTTCGCCAGTCAGCGGGACTCGGCCACATGGAAGAGGCTCTGGAAAACGTAGACGCGCCACCTTTTCCTGAACTTCCTCGCTACCCGCCTGAGCAAAAAGCTCTTCAGCGCGTCGTAGCATCTGTTGAGCTGCCACTGCCTTTGTGGCCTTCGCACGCATTTTTTCGCCCTGGGCCTTCAGCTGTTCAGCCTTCTTCAAAGCGGTTGCGCGTTCCTTGCGACGACGGCGTTCGTCTTCTTCGCGTTGCTTCAGGTAGGCATCCCAGCCCAGGTGATAGATATCGACCTCGGCACGGTTCGCATCCAAGTAGAAGACCTGGTTGACGGTCTCCCCCAGCAACTTTACGTCGTGGGAAATCATCATGACGCCACCGGGGAATGTCTTGATCCAGTCACGCAACCACATGATCGAATCGTGATCCAAGTGGTTTGTGGGCTCGTCAAGGAGAAGCACGTCAGCTCCGGAGAATAGGACGCGTGCGAGTTCAACACGTCGGCGCTGACCACCAGATAGAGTGTCGAGGCTCTGTTCAAGGACACGATCTTCGAGGCCCAGTGAGTGGGCAATCTGTGCCGCTTCAGCGTTCGCGGCCCAGCCGCCCTCGTTCGTGAATGCCTGATCGAGTCGCACGTAGCGCTCCATCGCTTTCACTTGGCGATTGCCCTCAGTCGTTGACATCTCGTGTTCGGCTTTACGGATCTTTGCGATGATCTGGTCGATTCCACGCACCGAGATAATGCGTTCGCGAGCAGTGAGGGACTGATCACCGATGTGAGTGTCCTGAGCGAGGTACCCGATCTTTCCGTTGTTCGTAATCGTGCCGGAGTACTCAGCAGCACCATGATCTGATTCGCCGGCAAGAAGACGCATGGTCGTCGTCTTTCCCGCACCATTGCGACCGACAAGGCCGATACGCATTCCCTTATCGATCCTGAAGGACACGTTCTTCACAAGGTCTCTTGGCCCAATGCTGAGGGAGAAGTCTTGTACGTTGATCACCCGACAATTTTAGTGGTTGTGGGCAGGTACACCCTAGTCAAATAAGGTGATACGCCCTACGGGCAGGCACAATTGAAGGCGTACATCTGAAACAGAGGTAGGGGTATTTCATTGACTTCGCCAGAAGAATCAGCACGCACACCAAAGATCTTCGACATTATTGCCGTGATGTTCGTGGCTTTCCTTCTCATTTCGAATATTGCAGGCACCAAGGTCACGGCGCTTGATGCGGGACCGATTCATCTTGTTTTCGACGGTGGAGCAATCCTTTTCCCGCTGACCTATGTTCTGGGCGATGTCTTGTCCGAGGTCTACGGTTTCCGTCGTGCTCGTCGCGTCATCGTCCTCGGATTCGTCGCATCAGTACTGGCCTCACTCACCTTCCTCCTTGTTCAGGTCGCACCGGTTGGCCCCGGCTACGATAATCAGGCTGCATTCGAAGCGGTCCTTGGATTCGTGCCTCGTATCGTGGCCGCCTCGATCATCGGCTACCTAGCAGGCCAACTGATCAACGCGCTGGTCCTCGTGAAAATTCGCGAACGCTGGGGTGCGGATCACCTGTGGGCACGCCTCGTCGGTTCCACCGTCGTCGGCGAGCTTTTCGACACCGTCCTCTTCTGCACGATCGCCTTCATCGGTGTCATTCCAGGGGCCGAATTCGCAAATTACATCATCACCGGATACGTCTACAAGGTGGGCGTTGAAATCGTCCTCCTGCCCATTACTTACCGTGTCATTGCCTTCGTCCGTAATCGCGAAGGTCTAACGTCGAACGAGGTTCTTGCCGCATGAGTGAACAATGGCTTGCTGCTCCCCCATCCGATGAACGCCCTCTGGGGGCTAAACCCGGTTCACCGGACCGTGGCTTCGATGTGGGGTCGCGTCTGGAAAGTGGACGCGGTCTCGGGCGTACTGGAATCCTGCACACCGCCCACGGCGATATTCGCACCCCCGCGTTCATTCCCGTCGGGACGAAAGCGAATGTAAAAGCGCTCGTCCCCGAGATGGTCGCGGACTTGGGTGCCCAGGCGGTACTCGCGAACGCTTACCACCTGTATTTACAGCCCGGCTCTGACCTCGTTGACGAGGCCGGCGGACTCGGCGAATTCATGAACTGGCCGGGACCCACCTACACGGACTCCGGCGGCTTCCAGGTTCTTTCGCTGGGTGCTGGTTTCAAGAAGGTGCTCTCCCAAGAGTTTTCCGGTGCAGCCGACCCGAACGACCCGAAGCTCCACATGCAGGCCGTGAAAGCATCCACTGCAGTCGTGGACGATGACGGTGTCGTGTTCAGCTCGCACATCGACGGTACGAAGCACCGCTTCACCGCTGAAGTATCGATGAACATTCAGCATCAGTTGGGCTCAGACATCATGTTTGCTTTCGATGAGCTGACCAGCCTGCTCCACCCGCGTTCCTACCAGGAAACGTCGCTGGAGCGCACGCATCAGTGGGCGAGGCGCTGCCTGCGCGAACACGCACGCCTGACTAAAGTGCGTGCAGACAAGCCGTATCAGCAGCTCTGGGGCGTCATCCAGGGCGCTCAGTACGAGGATCTGCGTAGGCTCGCAGCCCGCACAATGAACGATATGGATGAAGACGGCACGCGTTTCGATGGTTTCGGAATCGGTGGTGCCCTAGAGAAGGAAAACCTCGGCACGATTGTGTCGTGGGTCAGCGAAGAACTCGACGAGGATCGTCCGCGTCACCTGCTGGGTATATCCGAACCTGACGATTTCTTCCGAGGTGTTGAGGCGGGCGCCGATACGTTTGACTGCGTGAATCCATCGCGCGTTGCCCGTAACGCTGCCATCTACTCCCCCAATGGGCGTTTCAACATTACGAATGCTCGATTCAAGAGGGATTTCAACCCGATGGTCGAAGGTTGTGGCTGCTACACGTGCACGCACTACAGTGCCGCCTACGTTCATCACCTGTTCAAGGCACACGAAATCCTTGCCTCTACCCTGGCTACGATCCACAACGAGTGGTTCACCGTCCGACTGGTTGATGCGATTCGTGATTCCATCGACAACGGTAACTTTGAAGTCTTCCGCGCAGATATGTTGGGTAAATACGCAGGGGGGTCAACGAGGGTGGTGCACTCATGAGTTTCAACGAACAAGTACGGTCGGTTTCTGGTCGTCTCAGGTCCCGTGGTGGGCGCTGAGTAGCCGATATCGGTACGATCCATTGGTTTGGTGTTGGACGCAGTCTGAACCGAGCAACTGAGTGCCCGCCAGACCGTCTGATCCCCTTCCTCAGTGCACCAAAGCCGGTACTCATACGTGAGTGCCGGCTTCATGCTTCCTCAACTAGACGTTCCTCGTGAAGAACTCTTCAAGGGAGCTCCCTTCGGAGCGGATCGTTGATGGGCTTCCGACGCCGACAATCCGACCGCGGTCAAGAAGCACGATCTGATCTGCGCCATCGATCAGGTCAAGACGATGCGTTACTTCGATGATCGTCATATCCAAGGTGTCAAGGTTGTGACGAATCTGGGCTTCCAACTCAGAGTTCAGCTGTGCGGTTGCTTCATCGAGGATCAGAATCTTCGGGTTCATCACCAGTGCGCGTGCAAGACTAAGACGCTGGACTTGGCCACCGGACAGAGCGCTACCTCCCTGAGCGACGCGCGTATGAAGCCCCTGTGGCATCGCTCGTACTTCATCAGCAACGCATGCATGTTCAAGAGCACGCCAAACCTGTTCATCACTGGCGTTCGGCGCACCCAAAGTGACATTGTCGCGAATAGTCGTGTTGAGCAATTGGTTCTTCTGCGAAACAGCGACCACGCTGTGTCTCAAACTATCCAAAGTGAACGTTGAAACATCGATGCCGTCGATCAGAACGCGCCCCGAATCGGGGTTGTCGTAGCGTAACACCATTGTCATTACCGTTGATTTTCCAGACCCTGATGGTCCAGCCAATACAACGTGTCCGCCACTTTTGACCGAAATAGTGACATCTTTCAGAGCAGGGGCGCTCACTGACGGGTATGTGTAAGTAACGTTCTCGAAAGTTAGCGTCGGAGCATGGTCAAGGGTGAGTTCCTCATCGCCGTCATCCACATTCGCGGGCGCATGGCATATTTCCCAGAGACGGCGCGCAGCAGAAAGTGAATGATCCAGATATCCGGTCGCATCTTCAACGCCACGAGGCCCTTCAAAAAGACGTAGCGTTCCAGCGGTCAGAATCGCGACGATGACGGGAGAATAGCCGGCATTCATTGCTGACCAGGCGATTGCGAGAGTACTGATAAGTGTGAGTGCAGCATTCAACGCGCGACGCAACGCATTAGCGCGTTTGGCAACACTCGCCGACGATGAGATACGAAAGCCGATAGCGTCCATCTCTTCAAGGCGTTCATTCACACGCCCATATCCCACTACCTCTTCAGCGCCAAAGACAGAATCCGTGACGTGCTGAGCCAGGTGCCGGCGAAGTTCAAGTGTGTGTTTGGTTGCCTCGAGTGAGCTCCTTGCCCCCAGGAACGGGACAACCGCAAGAGCAATCAGGAGGCACAGTGCCGGAACAGCGACGATCTGCCATCCCCACACAATGCCAGCACCGATAAGAAATACGGGCGGAACGATAATGGCTGAAACGACCGGCGCGAACGTGTGAGCATACACGACTTCAATCCGGTCAACGTCGCGCGTCAGTGACGCTAGGACATCGCCACTCTTCGAACGCAACACAATCCCGGGGGCCTTTGGCCACAGTCGCGAAAACACCATCGTGCGCAGTAGTTCCAGCGCCTTGAAAGCGACGTAATGACCGGTGAATTGCTCGCAGTAGTAGGCGCTAGCTTTGATCAGGGCAACAACGACTAGCCAGAACAGGATCGTGGCACATTTTCCATTTCCCGCCACCACTGCGACGAGTCCCCCTGCCCCCAGGGCAAAGAGCACAATATCCATTGACAGATTGACGAGGCGGAAAAGGGTGCTGACATAGAGGGGCTTGTGGACGTCTCGCGTATGCGAAGTCAGCCATTTCACCAGCTGAAGAACGCTCGGCTGTGATTCCATCAGAGAACCTCCTGGCCAATTGTGTGTTCGTTTGCATTCACGCGGTGCAGTTCCCCTTGGCGCATCTCATACACTAAGTCAGCAAGTGCAAGCAGAGCCTTACGGTGTGTCACCACCACAATCGTCCACTCTCGTCCAAGTTCAGAAATCGCTCGAATAATCTTCTTCTCGGATTCAATATCAACCTGAGACGTGGGCTCATCGAGAAGCAGAATTGTGCGTCCGGATAAAAGAGCCCGAGCAATCGAGATTCGTTGCGCTTGCCCACCAGAGATCAGCCCACCCTGCTCTCCAATCTGGGTATGAAGGCCTTCGGGCATCCGCTCAATCTCATCAGCTACCTGCGCTTGTTTCAAGGCCTGCCACATCTCTTCTTCGCTGGCATGGGGGCGTGCAAGACGTAAGTTGTCAGCGATCGAACCGGTGAAAAGCCAGGTTGATTGCGCAACCGAGGCGCTTAAAGCGTGCGCCTGATCGATCGACAGAGATGCCAAAGAGTTGCCCGAAACAGCAACGGAGCCGGACTGCGGTCTCAAGTCACCGCGTAGCAGGCGAAGAAGAGTAGTCTTGCCCCCGCCCGAACGACCGATGATTGCCACGCGATGACCAGCTGGGACCTTCAAAGAGACCTCGTGCAACACTTCACCGCGACCATAGTCGTAGGAAACAGCATCAACACTGATCGATCCGTCGTTCGCGATCGAAGCGTGGCTGACGACATGGGAGGCGCGGTCATGGGTCGCTTTGTAACGCCCGATTGCTTTCTGCGATGCAATACCGCCCATTCCGATGTAGAAGAAGCCGGCGACCTGCACCAAGGGTTCGACGAGCAGTACGGTCAGAAGCATCGTTGCGATCGCTTGTCCGAGGTCGACAGCACCCGCATTAAATCGTGCGATTGTCAGTGCAGTCGTGGCACAGATCAGGATCAGCGAGAACAACCCGTCTAGAACAATGATGACGATCTGGTTTCCTGCCAGCAATTTCATGATTGCGCTTCGGTTTTTCTCGCCCTGAACGCGCAGATCCTCTTCAATTCGTGGGCCAGCCCCGAACAGACGAATAGTGATGAGATTTCGGATCGCATCAAGATAACGGCCAGCCAGTTGGCCTCGTTGCTTTCGCGACTCCGATGAACGCTGACGGAAAAGCTTCTGGAAGCCACCAAGCAGCAAAGGAATCAGCGGGCAAAGCATCATGATTCCCAGCCCCAGAACCCAGTCAAAAGCAACGGCGACAAATCCGAGAGTGAGGAACGGCGCCACAATCGTCGCGATCGTCGGGCCCAAGTAGACCTGGCGAAATTCAGTGACACGTTCCGTATTGTCGGTTGCCAGCTGAACAACATGCGCTTGATCAGATGCTTCTTCACTGGTTGAGCTGAACACACGCATCAGAAGATCGCGACGAATACGTTTTTCTTCCGCACGGGCGACCTTGCCACCATATACGATTTCAACGCCGGCGAAGGTCGCAACGAAAAGACAGGCGATGATCGGAATAAGAAGCGAAATAGTACGACCGCCAGTCGCATAGTTCCCAATTTGGATTCCAAGCCACACAAGGACGACTCCGAACGCAATCAGATATCCCAATCGCAAGGCGGCGACAATAATCGAATCACGGCGTCCACGGTCGGTGATGACCGAGTTTTTTATCTGTTTCATTTCATCAATCCGATATGAGGCTCAGGAAATAACGACTCAACGGCTGTTATTCTCCGACGACGACCATGACCGAGTGCGGGGCAAGAGCAACGTGCCCCGTGCACGTATTACCACTGATGACATCTAATCCATGAACGTTGGAGAGTTCTGCCATCGTGCTACCGTGATTCACAATAAACGTCATGTGAGCGCGTTGGACGACTTCGATACCGCGCGGGAATTGTAGGTTCGTTGGCCGGATACGCGCATGAACGCTGATGAGTCTGAGCAGTGTTGCTCGGGTGAATGCATCAAGATCAGCGCCGACAAGCCACACGTTTCCGCCCGCTTCCCCGTGTGCGTTTGCGACGGCACGTTTGGTGATGATCGGGCGACCATCAAGCTCACTGAGTGGATCATCAACGCTCGCTAACGTGGTGGTCGAGTCACCCGGGGTGAAGACACGTGCCCAGTTTGCTGCGCGCAATGCTGGCCGAGGCTCATTCATCAGTTGACGTGTTCGTTCAAGGCTCGGATCAGTCGCGGTAAGTTTCAGGGGAGCAGTCGAAGTCTTCAGATGCGTTCCGGCATGCTTGAGTGATGGTTCTGTGAGGCGACCGACGAGGTGCCACGTTGCATCATTGGCTTCGTCGAGCCTCTGAAGGTGAGACTCCCCCTCGAACTGAACTCCGGCGGTCTTCGCGAAAGCGGAATCTGAAGGTTGCGTGGTTGAAGGAGCAATAAGGAGGACCTGGTTGCCGCTTTCTGCTAGGTGCTCGATCGTGCTGTGAGGCAAGGTGTTCGTCTGATTCGCGTCAATGATGATAAGAGATTCGAAGATCGCCTGGTCGATATCGGTGAGCACGCGAACGCCGTACCCTTGCTCCCATGCGGTTCTCTGCCACGTAGAAAAATTCGTGAAGGCTGGGCGTCTGTCGTATGAGTCAGAGTCAACCAGAATCGCGATTTGAGTTGTGGGCGGGACATCATCGACAGCGGACAGGTAGTCAACCAGATGTGACAGGGGTTCTTCCTCAATGTCGATGCTGGAACGAACAGCTGAAGAAGTCGCTCCCGATGCAAACATCTGAACAATGTCAAAAGTGCGGGCGACTAATGTGGTATTGGCTCCCATTCGTCGCCTCCCCTGTTGATTCATACAGTCACGCTTTGATCGACTTAACTATATTGACCGATCGCGATATTTCCTTAGGTCATCCTACGCGGTTGTGAATAACGAGGATGCCTTGAACCACTCCATGACCGTCGTATCCAACTGCGTGTTCGGCCCCGGTGTACACACGAGTGTGCCCCTCGTGCGCGAATAATTATCGCACGAGGGGCACACCCAGCCTCATCTGACCTGTGGGATGACCAGACATACTAGACGGTCGCTGAATGATGCTCTGCTTTCGTAGCCTGAGCACCACGCCTCCGGAAAGAAGCAGAAGCGAACCTGCCATGATCCCAGCCATCCCTTGATCGGCGTGTCCTCAACCGTGCCGGCGTCGCGAGTCCACCACTGATCACGCTCAGACGTTGAAACCAGCTCAGACGTTGAAACCAATTGCGCGGAGTTGCTCACGACCATCCGGAGTAATACGATCCGGCCCCCACGGTGGCATCCACACCCAAGAAATAGTCACTTCAGGCGTCAATGCGGAAAGAACGGACTGTGCCTGACGCTCGATGACATCCGTCAGCGGGCAGGCAGCAGAGGTCAGTGTCATATCGAGAACAACTGTGTCGTTCTCAGCAATGTTCACGCCGTAGACCAGTCCAAGGTCAACGATGTTAATGCCAAGTTCAGGATCGATGACGTCTTTGAGTGCTTCGAGGATATCTTCACCCTTCAAAGAACCGTTTTCAACGATGTCTGTGCCGTCAATCTGGCGAATATTCTCAGGCTGTTCTTGTGCCGGTGGTGCGCCGAAACGCTGCTCCACAGGCTCCGGAGCTGCCATGGGGTTATTCATTTATTCCCTCCTGCGATGTCGGTTCCGAGCTGTGCAAGCGCGTCACGCAAGGCGTACCAGCCGAGCAGTGCACACTTCACGCGATTGGCAAACTGAGAAGTGGATTCAAGAGCCGCTGCATCCCCCAAAGCGTCAAGGACTTCGTCGGGCACTCCCCTGTTCCTCGAATGCATCATCGATTCCATGGACGCATATGCTATGCGTGCTTCCTCAATCGAGTGGTTCGCGACCAGGTCGTTCAGCATGGACAGAGATGCTTGAGAAATCGAGCAACCATCGCCATCCCACACAAGCTTTTCAATCGAGCCGTCGTTAGCGAGAGTAACGCCAAGGGTTACTTCGTCGCCGCACGTGGGGTTTACTTGGTGCGACGAGGCCGCGACCTCTTCCACATCGCCTCGGCCGTGTTTGGCGCGGGCATGATCCAAGATGACCTGCTGATAGAGCTGATCCAAGCTTGACATCAGAATCCTCCGAAAAACTCTCTCACGCGTCCAAGGGATGCGACCAGACGATCGATTTCTTCTTCAGTCGTCGACACTGCAACGGATGCTCGTGCGGACGATCGAACAGAGAAGAACGTATGAAGTGGGATCGCGCAATGATGACCGACACGAATCGCGATATCATCAGCATCCAAAATCTGACCGACATCGTGCGGATGGACACCATCGACTGCGAATGCCACGACGCCCACACGATCCACATCGGTTGTTGGGCCAAGGACTTTCACACCGTCGAGTGAGGCAACCCCATCAAGCAGACGCTGCGTGAGGGCTTTCTCATGGGCGTGTACGCGATCCATACCAATGGCGCTCAGGTATTCAAGCGCAGCCGTCCAACCTGCGATTTGAGCTACGGGCTGAGATCCCGCTTCAAACCGTTCGGGAGCGGGCATGTACGTCGATTCCTCCATCGTCACGTATTCGATCATTGATCCGCCGGTCAAAACCGGAGGCATCATGTCGAGGAGTTCCCGCCTGGCCCACAACGCACCGACGCCGGTAGGACCAAGCATCTTGTGCGATGACATGACCGCAAAATCCACGTCCATGGCACGAACATCAATCGCCATATGCGCGCTCGACTGACAGGTATCAGCCAAAACAAGAGCTCCGACACTGCGTGCCTTTGCGACAATCGCATCGACGGGAGAGATCGCGCCCGTCACGTTCGACACGTGAGTGAAAGCAACCAGCTTAGTGTTGGGCGTAATGACGTCGAGTGTCTCAAGGTCAATGCGACCGTCAGGAGTCAGATCCAACCATTTGAGTTCAGCGCCGGTTCGTGCGCACAATTCCTGCCACGGAACGAGGTTCGCATGGTGTTCTGAGCGAGTGGTGACGATCGTGTCTCCTGGCCCAATTCTCAGTGGAGTCGAAGCCGTGCCACCACGGCCAACAGACGCATGACCGATAGACAGAGCAACAAGGTTGATGGCTTCGGTCGCGTTCTTGGTCCACACGATCTCATCGCTGCGCCCACCGATAAACGAGGCGAGCGCACTACGTCCGTCTTCGAACGCGCTGGTCGCTTCGTCCCCCAAAATATGGGTTCCGCGGTGAACAGCAGCATTCGAACGACGGTAGAAATTCGCTTCCGCATCAATGACGCTGGCAGGCTTTTGAGACGTTGCAGAGGCATCAAGGTACGCGATCGGCTTCCCTCCGCGCCCCAGTCGAGCGAGAATCGGGAAATCCGAACGGATAGCTTCGAGCTCTACAGCGCTAAAGTCTGCTCCGAGAAGCGAATTCATGTTGATCAGAGACCCAGGTACTTGTCGTAGCCTTCTTCTTCAAGCTGGTCAGCAAGCTCGGGGCCACCTTCGGCGGCAACGTGGCCGTTCACGAAGACGTGAACGTGGCTCGGCTTGATGTAGCGAAGAATGCGCGTGTAGTGAGTGATCAGCATGACGCCACAGCCGGTGGTGTCATGGACACGGTTCACACCCTCAGACACGATGCGCAGAGCATCGACGTCCAGGCCGGAGTCGGTTTCATCCAGGACTGCGAAGGTCGGTTGCAGGAGTTCCATCTGGAGGATCTCAAGACGCTTCTTCTCACCACCGGAGAAGCCGACGTTGACGTCACGCTCAGCGAAGTCTTTGTCCATACGCAGGTGCTCCATAGAGGACTTCACGTCCTTGACCCACTGGCGGATCTGCGGTGCTTCACCGTTGATGGCGGTCTTAGCGGTACGCAGGAAGTTGGAAACGGAAACGCCCGCAACCTCAACCGGGTACTGCATGGCCAGGAACAGACCGGCCTTGGCGCGCTCGTCAACGCTCATCTCAGTAATGAGCTTGTCGTCGAGCCATGCTTCGCCCTGGGTGATGGTGTATTCGGGATGGCCGGCGAGTGCATAGGCAAGCGTGGACTTGCCCGAACCGTTCGGCCCCATAATGGCGTGGATTTCACCGGACTTGATGGTCAGATTCACGCCCTTCAAGATCTCCTTGGGGCCGTCAGCGGTTTCAACCGTGACATGCAGATCTTTGATCGTCAAAGTCGACATTGTTTCTCCTTGTCGGCGCGAGGCCGCAATAGTTGGTGCGCCACATGGCGCGCAGGGTCAGTTCGTTCGGGACTTGGCGAGTTCGGCCTCGACGGCCTCCATGAGGTGGTCAACCACCTCGGGCACACCAATCTGATTAATGAGCTCGGCGAAGAAACCACGGACAACAAGACGACGTGCCTCGTGTTCGCTGATTCCTCGGCTCATCAGGTAGAAGAGCTGTTCGTCATCGAAACGGCCGGTTGCGGATGCGTGTCCAGCTCCGCGGATTTCACCGTTTTCAATTTCGAGGTTCGGAACAGAGTCGGCCTTGGCGCCCTCGGTGAGGACCAGGTTGCGGTTCAGTTCGTAGGTGTCGGTGTCGTCGGCTACTTCCCGGATCAGGCAGTCGCCAATCCACACCGAGTGTGCGCCGTTGCCCTGCAGAGCACCCTTGTAGGTGACTCTCGAGTAGCAGTTCGGCTGGGAGTGGTCAACGAACACGCGGTGCTCGAGGTGCTGACCGCCGTCAACGAAGTACAGGCCCAGCATGTTGAGTTCACCACCGGGGCCTCGGAAATCAGTATCGGAAGAGATACGGACCAGGTCGCCACCGAAAGTAACAACGATGTGCGTCAGGGAAGCATCCTTGCCCAGTGCCAGTCGGTGGTTTGAGGCGTGCAGTGTGGTGTCATCCCATTCTTGGATTGAAACGAAGGTGACCTTCGAGCCGTCCCCTGCGTTCACTTCGACGGTCTGATTGACAGCTGCTTCTTCAGAGCCGCGGTGGTTCAGGATGATCGTCGCTTCGGCGAGTTCGCCGACCTCAACGAAGATGTGCTGGGCGCGAGTTCCTTCAACAGCGTCAACGTTCAGACGGATCGGTTCGCTGACCTGCATCTGGGCAGGAACAGAAACAATTGTCGACTCACCATACTGATTCCATGCGACAACCGCTGTGCGATCACCGGGAGCAAGAACAGTACCCAAGCGAGAATCGGAGCGATCAGCCTGTTCAACTGTCACGCATTCAGGAGCCTCAACGGTGACCGGGGCATCACCCTGGTCATAGTTTTCAACCTCAAAAAGACGTTCGATGCGACGCATCGGGGTGAAACGCCAGTCTTCTTCGCGACCGTGCGGGGTCGGGATTGCATCGAGATCGAAGGAAACCGGGCGGTCTGCGCGGCTGGCGTGGCCGCCCTTTTCGACGCCGCCGTGAGAGTGCGCTTTATTCATCACTTCTTGTGTCGTCATATCAGCCGACGGATCCTTCCATCTGCAGTTCGATCAGGCGGTTGAGTTCGAGCGCGTACTCCATCGGGAGTTCCTTCGCGATCGGCTCAACGAAACCACGAACGATCATTGCCATTGCTTCGTTCTCATCAAGGCCACGGCTCATCAGGTAGAAGAGCTGGTCTGCCGACACCTTCGAAACGGTTGCTTCGTGACCCATTTCGACGTCATCGGTTCGGACGTCAACATAGGGGTAGGTATCGGTACGTGAAACCTTGTCGACAAGAAGCGCGTCGCACAGGACGTTGGACTTCGAGTGCCGTGCGCGGGCGTTGATCTGAACCAGACCGCGGTACGAGGTACGGCCACCGCCACGAGACACGGACTTCGACACGATCGAAGAAGAGGTGTGCGGTGCCATGTGGACCATCTTGGCGCCAGTGTCCTGGTGCTGACCGGGGCCTGCGAAACCGATGGACAATGTCTCTCCACGGGCATGCTCGCCCATGAGGAAGCAGGCGGGGTACTTCATGGTAATCGCGGCACCCATGTTGCCATCGACCCACTCCATAGTTCCGCCTTCTTCGACGATGGCGCGCTGGGTCACGAGGTTCAGAACGTTGGTCGACCAGTTCTGGATCGTCGTGTAGCGAACGCGTGCACCCTTCTTGACGAAGATTTCGATAACACCTGAGTGCAGTGAGTTCTCGTCATAAATCGGCGCGGTGCACCCTTCGACGTAGTGAACGTAGGAGCCCTCATCAGCGATGATCAGCGTACGTTCGAACTGGCCAAGAGCCTCAGTGTTAATGCGGAAGTAGGCCTGAAGCGGGATGTCGACGTGAACGCCTGGTGGCACGTAGACGAAGGAACCACCCGACCAAGCGGCGGTGTTCAGTGCGGAGAACTTATTGTCACCGGAGGGAACAGCTTTGCCGAAGTACTCCTGGAAGATTTCTGGATACTCACGGAGACCCGTGTCGGTATCGAGGAAGATGACACCCTGGCGTTCAAGATCTTCCTGAATCTGCTGGTAGACAACCTCAGACTCGTACTGGGCAGCGACGCCGGAGACCAGGCGATTCTTTTCAGCGTCCGGAATACCCAGACGATCGTAGGTATTGCGAATTTCCTCGGGAAGGTCTTCCCACGCATTCACCTGACGGTCGGTGGGGCTGACGTAGTACTTGAACGTATCGAAGTCGATATCCGAAAGATCCGGGCCCCATGTGGGCATCGGCTTGCGATCGAAGATTTCAAGTGCCTTCAGACGACGTTCACGCATCCACTCCGGCTCATTCTTATGATCCGAGATCGAACGAACAACGTCCGCATTAATGCCGTATTCAGCATTCTTTGAGTACTCGTCGCTATCGCGCCATCCATACTCATACGCGCCAATTGAGTCGATGATTTCATCATCACTCATGTGACGGTCATCGAGGTCAGTGACCTGCGGTGACTGGGTCATAGTGGTGTCAACCTTCCATTCTTAATTTCAAGCACGCTCTACTTACGCCGAGTGGCTCGTGAAGCCGAACGAAGCACGGGTGCGCCCACGGGAATGTGAGTCGTACAGACGTGACCACCGCCGGCAAGAGTTGCAAGCCTCTGAATGTGAACATCAAGAAGTCGACTAAACGCTTGGGTTTCTGCCTCGCAGAGCTGCGGGTAGTCACCGGCAACTTCCTGAATAGGACAGTGCCCTTGGCATAGCTGAATAGCAAAATTGCCATTACCGATGTCTCGAACCGTCGCAGCATAACCGTCTTGAGTCAGTGCATCGGCAAGAGCCTGAGCACGGACCTTCGGGTCTGAGCCAGCTTCGCGCACGATAGGCGCATAGCGACGCTCAATTTCACGCGAACGAGAGGCCGCGAAAGAATCAATCGCTTCCCCACCGCCAACCTGTCCAAGGTAACCGAGGGCTTTGACAGCTAGCTCGGAATATCCGTCAGGCAACTTCGTGTGCGCGTTCGGTGTTGCGACATAGTGACGAGCCGGGCGTCCACGACCGCGCTTTTGCAACTGCGCCGGTTCCATCTCCATGATTTCTTTCGAATCCAACAAGATGGTGATGTGCCTGCGCACGGCTGCGGTAGTCAGCTTAAGAATTCGAGCGATGACGGTTGCAGTCACGGGTCCTTTTTCGACGATCAAATCGAGGACTTGCTCGCGAGTTCGCGCATCGAGCTGTTCGCCCACAAGGCCTCCGATCATCTGTTCACATGGGAATCTATGTCAGAGTCTACGTCCTTTTACGCACAATATGCTTATCGAAATTCAGACGTGTCAAAAACGCCACACGTTTCCTCAGCGCATCCAGGGTGAATCCGCAGGTCGGAGGTTCTTCCAACCACGTGCTCGCGCATTCCAGGTTGCAAGAATTCCAGTTACCGCAGATGGGTTGTGCAACTTGCCAGCAAAGATCATGTCCACAGCGTCATCAAGCTTCACCCAGGAACTCACCATGAGTGCCTCTTCGTCCAGACGTTCGAACTCCTGATCAAGCTCGACCAGATCACGCGCGAGGAAGATACGAAGCGATTCAACAGATCCTCCCGGCGATGTGAAGTAGTCGACCAGAACATCCCATTGATTGGCTTGAAGATCAACTTCTTCAGCCAGTTCTCGCTGGGCGGCACAGACATAGTCTTCCCCTTCGATATCGAGCAATCCCGCGGGAATTTCCCATAGGTTTGCTCGCACCGGATGACGATACTGACGTTCAAGAAGTACCTCTTCGTTGCCAGCTTCGCCCCGCAACGCCACGACAGCGACCGCACCTGGGTGCGTGGTGTACTGGCGAAGGACAGGTTCAGCGTCTTCAATCAGACGAACTTCATCCTCTTCAAGCCCGATGACCCGACCATCCCACAGATGACGGTGTTCAATGACCTCGAATTGAGCTGGAGTGTCGCCTTCGGCCTTCGCCTGAGAGGCCGCAACTTCACGCAAGGTCATTTCGCCGATTCCTCAACGACATGAGTGTCTTGGTTCGACGAGTAGCGTCCCTTGTGGCGTTCCAGGGCAGCGTGGACGAGGCTCGCGAACAGTGGATGCGGGTTCGTCGGACGCGACTTGAACTCCGGGTGAGCCTGGGTCGCCACGTAGTACGGGTGCACGGAACGATCAAGCTCAACGAACTCAACCAGATCACCCGAGGGCGAAGTACCGGAAATATGCAGGCCCGCCGCTTCAAGGCGATCGCGATAGGCGTTGTTGACCTCGTAGCGGTGACGGTGACGTTCGGTCACCTCGGTCGTTCCATACGCCTGAGCAACAATGGAACCTTCGGTGAGTTTTGCAGGGTAAGAGCCAAGGCGCATCGTGCCGCCAAGATCACCTTCGCCGGAAACGATGTCCATCTGGTCAGCCATCGTGGCAACAACCGGATCGGAAGTCTCGGGATCCATCTCCGTCGAAGAAGCGCCAGCCAGACCCAGCATGTTACGCGATGCTTCAATCACCATGCACTGCAAGCCAAGGCAGAGGCCCAGAGTAGGAACGCCGTGTTCACGTGCCCAGCGCAGGGCACCAAGCTTGCCTTCGATGCCTCGTACACCGAAACCACCGGGGACACAGATCGCATCTACACCGGCAAGTTCACGACTGGCACCTTCGGGCGTCTCGCAACCATCGGACGCGACCCAGCGGATATCAACGCGAGCATTGTTTGCAAAGCCACCGTGCTTGATGGCTTCCTGAACCGACAGATACGCATCGTGCAGATCAATGTACTTGCCAACCAGGGCAACCTCAACGCGGTACTTCGGGGAATGAACCCGCTCGAGCAAGCCATTCCACTCCGTCCAATCAACATCGCGGAACTGCAATCCAAGACGTTGAACCAAGTAGGCATCAAGTCCCTCACGGTGAAGCGTCGGCGGAACCTCGTAAATCGACGACACATCCTTGCACTCGATGACGGCATCGCGGTCAACGTCGCACATCAGCGCGACCTTGCCCTTAATCCCCTCAGGAAGCGGACGATCCGTGCGCAGCACAAGAGCATCGGGAGCAATACCGATCGAACGAAGAGCAGCAACAGAGTGCTGCGTCGGCTTCGTCTTCAGTTCGCCGGCAGCCGGCAGGAACGGAATCAGCGAAACGTGAACAAAGGCAACGTTCTCGCGACCAAGATCGGCGCGCACTTGACGTGCAGCTTCGAGGAACGGCTGAGATTCAATATCACCGACGGTGCCACCAATTTCCGTGATGATCACGTCAGGAGTGTTGCCTTCGGCATCAGGACGAGCCTGGGAACGCATCACGCGTTTAATTTCATCAGTAATATGCGGGATAACCTGGACGGTATCACCAAGGTATTCACCACGACGCTCCTTCGCGATCACCGTCGAGTAGACCTGACCGGTTGTCGCGTTTGCGTCACCCGAAAGAGCAACATCAAGGAAACGCTCGTAGTGACCAATATCGAGGTCGGTCTCAGCACCATCTTCCGTCACGAAAACTTCACCGTGCTGGAAGGGGTTCATTGTGCCCGGATCGACGTTAATGTACGGATCAAGCTTCTGCATAACAACAGAAAGACCACGAGAACGAAGAAGACGACCAAGACTTGAAGCGGTCAACCCTTTACCCAGTGAACTGACGACACCGCCAGTAACAAAAATCTGCTTGGTTACCATTTGATCTGCGCCCATAGCGCGCGTTGAAGACATCACCATGGGACTCCAGCATAACAAAACGGTGCGTATCACCTCGACTCAGAAGGCCAAGATGATACGCACCGCACAGTTGGAAACGCCACGTGGTGGAAGCGCTAGTGGCTCGCTGTCACGAACGTTGAGGCGAAACGATAGCTCCTATCACGGAAGCTCAGGTATAACCGCAGTGGCGCCATTTTGAACGCCGTATGCGCGAGCAGTTGCGGACGCATCCTTCAGGGAGATGACGGCTGAGATTGCCGACAGCGTCGTGCCAGGCGAATCGATTGACGTGACCTGGGCACCCTGAGTGCGCAGAACCTGTCCCATGGACGAATCCGTCGAAGCATCGGCGACGATAACCGCAGACTTCGGAACAGAAGTAACCGCCTGAGCAAGACCCAACCACGCCTGAGGAGCACGTTCCACAACGCCAGACTGGGAAGAATCTGCAGAGTTCTGAGCTAAAACAGTTGCCGAAGCACGCGGGCCGACGACAACGATGGCTTCTGTTGCTCCGGCCGGATCCGTGGCGATCGACATAATCGGAGTGGAATCGTCAGTCAAAATCTCCTTCACGAGGTCCGTTTCAGAACCCGTAGTCGTCAAGACTGCAACGATGCCGAAGCTGATGATTGCTTCGCCCGATGCAGATGAGGGCAGATTAGACATATGGCTCGAAAGGGGGCTTGAAAGGGTCTCACGGTACTGAGACATTCCAGCGTTATCAAAGTTGTCCGTCAGCGAGACATGGCCGATTACCTCGGCGCCAGCGGCGGACAGGCGATCGCTGACCGTAGTAATGTCTTCAGCCGTAGCTCCGGGCAGACCAATTGTTGTTACCTTCATGCCGGACAGAGTGCCATCAAGCTTGTTCGATGCAATCGCATCAAGACCTGCTGCTTCAGCGCTTGCCAAAGCTTGAGCCTGAGCAAGAGCCTGGGCATCGGCAACGGAAGATGCTGCATTCTTATCTGCAAGAGCCCCAGAGATTCGGGACTGCAACGGACCAGAACCGAGGATGACACCGATCGAAAGCGCCACGAACACTGCGATCAGCGATACCAGGTGGTAACGGAAATTCATCATTTTGTATCTCCTCAGTTGAGGTTCGTCAAAGAGTCAGGGGACAATGGGGTGGACGGGCTCGCAAGCGAAATAATCGATGAGAACAAATCATTGCCCCACGGCGTCGCCCAGAGAGCAACACCGATTCCACCAATCATCACCAACGCCAGTAGCACGATCCAGAAACCTGAGAGTCGTGGGCGGTGGCTGGCGGCAACTGCTCGAGCCTGAACGAGTTCATCCCCGGCAACGAGTCGAGTAAAGAATGAGGGCGACATCGCGGAGCGACCACGGTCAACGAAATCGTCAAGATCGTGATGACCACCGACGAGAACGATCGACGAGGCGCCCGAATGCTTAGCTACCAGCAGGGCAACGTCTTCGGACGAACCCGACATTTCGACAACGTCGGCGTGCAGACCCATGCGGTTGAGTCGTTCGCTTCCTTGAGCGATACCGTCGTGACCGCGTCGAAGAATCCTACGGCCTGCTCCACGAAGAACCTTATCGCTGATCTGATCCATGTCACCGACAACGATCTGAGGTTTAAACCCGGCAGAACGCGCCAGATCACTACCTCCGTCAACACCGATGATGATCGGAGACGCATCGCCGATCCAACGCTTCAGGTTCTTCAGCTGTTGTTTGGTCTGGGAATCGTCAAGGACGACAACAACGGGCTTTCCTTCGAGGTCTTTCTTAAAGGTCGGAACGCCAACACCTCGTAGGACGCCTCCATCACGATCAAGGAATTCTTCGATCGAGGCTGCGAATGAACCGATCTGCGTTGAAATGAGCTGTCGGCTTTCGACTTCGTCGTTTTCCAAATCGCGCAGGGAAAGCAGACGACCTGTCGATACGACTTCATCGTCGCGAAGAACACGACCATCTTCGATTGTGATGGTGTCACCTTCACGCAGGGACATCACGTCGGGGCCAAGATCATCGATGACGATGATTCCTGCTTCGAGAAGTACACGAGGTCCGCGCACCTGTTGGCGACCTGACGACGAAGGCGCGGCATTAAGGACGGCCTTCGGTTCACGCGACACGAGAGCGTGCGCGCTTTGACGATCAAGGTCAACCTGATCGATTACTGCAATGTCACCGGGTTCCATGCGAGCAGTAATGTTTCGAACACGACTGTCAACGCGTACGATACCCGTGATTTGTGTCGCGCCTGAAGCGGACTGGATTTTTTCGCTACTCATCCCTGTGATTGTGGCACGGCTGAAGTCAGGACTTCGATAGCGTGTCGGCGCGCCGCCGGAGAGTGAGCATCTCCACCCATCATCCGCGTTAATTCAGCCTCTCTGGCTTCACCTTCCACCACGTGCACGTCGGTGAGACCGTCATTCTTCGTCACCACTAGGTGGTGCGAGGCGAAGACAGCGACCTGCGGGAGGTGAGTGACGACAATAACCTGCCGGTTTTGCGCCAGGCGTTTCAAACGGGCACCCACTTCAGTCGCCGTTTGCCCGCCAATTCCCGCATCAACTTCGTCGAAAATGAAGGTCTTCGTGGTGCTCTTTTCACCCAAGACGACTTCGAGTCCCAGCATGATGCGGGACAGCTCGCCACCGGAGGCTCCTTGCCCAAGTGGGCGTGGTGTGGCCGACGAGTGCGGTTGAAGCAGGATAGTGACGTCGTCGAGGCCATGCGACGTAGGTTTTGTCTTTTCAACGATACAAATAAGCTTCGCGTCTGCCATGGCAAGCGCGTGCAGCTCCCCCGTTACTTTTTCCGCCAGCTCACAACCGCATCGGACGCGGGAATCGTGAAGCCGTGAACCGACTTCGAGGACACGCGCTTGAGCTTCCTTCAGTTTCTTTTCGGCGACCTCAGGATTATTTCCACTGGTCACAAGCTCTTCAAGACGCCTACGTGCGCGTTGCGCCCATTCAATGAGGCCAGTCGCATCATCGGCCCGGCCTTCAAGAAGTTTCTTCAGATCAGCGCGTCGCGAATGAACCCATGCAAGACGACTGGGGTCAGCGTCGAGGCTACGAGCGTAGGCTCCCAGGTCATCCCCCAGAGTCTCAACATCGATTGCGATCGATTCTGCCTGTCGTTCAAGAGACGCGAGCGACTCGTCGAGACTGCGCGCGCAAGAAATCTGGTCGCGACTGTGTCGAAGAAGGCTCGAGGCTCCATCTGTATCGTCAGTTCCTCGGATGAAAGCTGTTGCAGTATCAATAAACCGACGGAGGTCTTCCACGCTCATCAGGCGACGCGCTTCAAGTCGTAGCTCTTCGTCCTCACCTTCATGAGGGTCGAAAGCATCAATCGCTTCAAGAGCTGCGCTTAGCGATTCTGTTTCTCGGATACGCTCATCTGCGTTCTTCGTAATGTCGTCGAAAGAACGCTTGGCGTTCACCGCTTCTTTCCAAGCTTTCTCGTATTCGGCCAGCAGATCCTGGTGCGCTTGGTCGCCGTAGGAATCTACGAGGTCACGTTGCGCGTTCGGGTTTTTTAAACGCATTTGTTCGGCCTGCCCGTGCACTGTGATCAGAGGGGCAACCGTCTGGGCAAGCCCCGATGCTGGAACCATTCGCCCACCGACGTGTGCGCGCGAGCGCCCCTGGGCTAGAACGGTACGCGAAACAATCAGCTCCGAATCTTCAACGTCAATTCCCTCTTCGACCAGAGGAGCTATGTGTTGCTCATCCAGAATGAAGACACCATCGACTTGCGCGCGAGATCGTCCTTCGCGCACTAAGGCTGGCTCTGCCCGCGAGCCCAATAGAAGATTGACCGATGTGAGCACCATCGTTTTACCGGCACCCGTCTCGCCGGTAAGGACCGTGAGCCCCTCACCGAAGTCAAGAGTGGCGCGGTCAATCACACCGATCCCGGAGATTTCAATCGTTGAAATCATTTCCCGACCGACCTGTTACGTCCGTTCCTCCAACCGCGGGTCGGAAGATTAAATTTCTGAACCAGACGAGTCGAGAATGGAGTGTCATCAAGACGGACAAGTCTCACCGGCCACTGACCAACCGTTGTGGTCACACTCGAGCCCGAAGGCAAACTGTTCCGTCGTTTGCCATCGCACCATAGTTCTGGCGAGGTCCAGTTTTCACTGAGCACGCCCACTTCAAGCTTGGAAGATGGACCCACGACAAGCGGCCTCGTAAACAATCCATGAGCCGCCAACGGCGCCATCACGATCGCCTCCATATCGGGCCATACAACTGGTCCACCGGCAGAGAAACTATATGCGGTTGAGCCTGTTGGCGTCGCCAAAACAATGCCATCAGCGCCATACGTTGAAACGTCCTGTCCGTCGACTGCCAGCGCAAGATGCACCGGATGGGCAACATCCGTGTGGATAACGACCGCTTCGTTCAACGCCCAGTCAGTAATGACTGTCCCATCGGGTTGGCGAACAACAACGTCCAACGTCATGCGGGTTTCCAGATGGAAATCTTCGTTCGCGATGCGTTGTGCCAGTTCGTCGAAGCCCTGATCGGTTGCCTCAGCGAGAAAGCCCATGTGGCCGAGGTTCACTCCGAGAAGGGGGACATCGCAACGGCGAGCATATTCAGCTGCCGCAAGGATCGTTCCATCGCCACCGAGGGCAAGAAGAAGATCGGCAGAATTTGGGCGCGCTTCTTCGACGACCTCTACGCCAAGAGAGTCGAGCTCGCTCATCATGACCGATGCTGCTGTCTGCGCGTCAGGACGATGCTTATGCCAGACAAGCATGACGCGACGAATCATTGAAGTCCCTTCGAATCTGCGGGGCCAGCGATCACTGCCTCTTTGATACGTGAGCGTAACTCATCAGCATCAATTCCGCCTGAGCCAGATGCGGACATATGGATAAAGTACTCAACGTTCCCAGAAGGCCCCGGAAGAGGCGAAGCTGCGACTGCGCGGACTGTCAGACCGTTGTCGATGGCGCAGAGCGCAACATTTTCGACGGTTTCCACGTGATGGTTCGGGTTGCGAACAACGCCACCGTGGCCGAGACGTTCTTTGCCGATCTCAAACTGCGGCTTCACCATCAGCAGGAAATCAGCGTCATCGGTTGCAACTGCAACGAGAGCCGGGATAACAAGCGTCAGTGAAATAAAGGACATATCGCCAACAACGATCTGTGGCTTCGGATCCAGATCGCCGTCTTTCATCGTGCGTACGTTGGTACGATCCATCACGACGACACGAGGATCTGACTGGAGCTTCCAAGCAAGCTGACCGTAACCAACGTCAACGGCAAACACCTGGCGGGCTCCCCTGCGTAACAACACGTCAGTGAATCCACCGGTTGAAGCGCCGGCATCCATACACACTGTGTCCGCAATCGTGGGAGCAGTATCGCCCAGAATATCTAGGGCACCGGCCAGTTTATGCGCACCACGAGAGACGTATTCAATCTCTAGTGCCTCGCTGATCACGATCGCCTGTGCAGGATCCATTTGACGTGCGGGCTTCAGAACGATTTCTCCGTCGAGCTTCACACGCTGGTCAGCGATCATTTCTTGGGCGTGGGTACGAGATCGAGCCAATCCCCTGCGCACAAGCTCCGAATCAATTCGACGCAGTTTCACAAGAACTCCGGACCGGATAGACGCGTGCGTAGAACAACGTCGCGTTCTTTCAAACGAACGATCTCGCGTTCAAGTTCTTCGATGCTCACCGTTTCAGACTGGGCATTCTGTCCTGAATTCGTAGCCTGGTGAGCATCATCATTGCGAAGGCTCCGGTTCTGGGGCGGCATCACGCCCGCCCCAGAACCGTCACTGAGATTAGTCATCACTCGCCTTGAGTTTCGCCCGCTTCGTCATCGTCTTCAGTTTCGGCAAGAAGACGTTCGAGTTCTTCTTCGCCGGGAAGGAACGCAGGAGTTTCCAATGCTTCATCAAGTTCATCTGCTTGAACTGCAAGCAGTTCGTCAGAGGAGGTGAAGCCCTCGTCGCTTTCTGCGTCTTCTAAGATTTCAATCGGCGCAACAACGATTCCGGACTCATCGTCGTTCGGAACGACTGTGAGCTTGGGGCAACGCGGGGTCTCTCCGGCGTTTTCGTCAGAGTAATCCCAGCCTGCTGCCGCCATTGCACGGTAGGTGTCGAGCGTAATCGTGTAGATCTCATCCGCGGCCAGTTCAACATCGTCGACGAAAATTCCACCGTGACGTGCGATGCGGACAACCTGAGAGACGCCACAGGTCCAGGAGTTATCCAGGTGGTGCTTAGCGCGCGGATGAGTTTCCTGAAGGCCTCGGATATCGAGGGCAAGGAAGCTGGGGCGCTGGCCGCGAGGAGCCGTCACAATGGCTTGTGCGTCATGAATACCGGTAAGAACATGCATTGCCGGCATGCCTGCGCGAATAGCACCCAGGATGTCGGTTTCAAGGCGGTCGCCAACAGCGATCGGCTTCTCTCCGCCAACCAGCGCAGCAGCACGCTGGTAAATACCCGGTTCCGGCTTGCCCGCTGCAAACGCACGCTTGCCCGTTGCATGTTCAATGGCGGCGACAAGAGAGCCGTTGCCAAGAGCAAAGCCACGTTCCTGTGGAAGAGTTGTGTCAAGGTTCGTTGCGAAGAAGCGCGCACCGCGTTGAATGGCAAATGCGCCTTCCGACATGAGCACCCAGTTCACGTCCTTGTCGAGGCCCTGAACAACGGCAACCGGCTCATCATCAGCGGAATCAACAAGCTCATATCCCGCTTCAGTCAGTGCAACGCGAAGACCGTCGCCACCGATAGCAAAGACCTTCGAACCGTCTTCGATACGTTCCTTCATCAAAGCAATAACATCCATGGCGGAGGTCATCACCATCGACGGATCTGCTTCAAAGTCCATCGTGTTCAGTTTGTCGGCAACCTGGCGAGGGCTACGCATCGCGTTATTCGTAACGAACACGGTCTTCATGCCGGCTTCGCGTGCTTCTTTCACTGCGTCAGCTGCATGTTCGATCGGCTCATCACCATTCCATGCGGTGCCATCGAGATCAAAGAGGGCAACATCGAATTCTTCGACCAGCGGTCTTGACATTGCACGAAGCTGAGTGCGCTTATTGTCAACGTCAGCATCCGCATAGAGCGAAATATCAACGATATCGGGGTCTTCGATTTCTTCAGGAAGTTGGGATTCGAGTTCGTCGGCTTCAACATCGCGTCCAAGTTCGCGCAGACGATCAATCTTGACCTCGTTCAAGCGACGCAGGAGGAAGGGATCCGTGTCTGCGGGCAGTACAGCCAACGCATCATCGACGATGAGCAGACCAACTTCGCTCTGGCCAAGATCGGCGCGAGCGCCGGAAGAAACCAGAATCAGTTCGACTTGCTCAGACAGTTCCATGCCTTTGGTTTCAGTCTGGTCGATGATTTCGACAGCCTTTTCAGGGCGTCCCAGGCCACGTTCACAATCGGCTTCGACTGCACGAAGCGAGTTGTCACCGCGCATACGACGGACGGCGCGGACCTCACGGAGCGCCTCGTCATAGCGACCGGATGCGTATGCGGTCAAGGCACTTGCTTCGCGGACAACATCGACGCGACCGGCACGCGCAGATGCTGCTAAAGCATGCTTGTAGGCAAGTTCCGGATCAAGGTCAATCAGCTGTCCGGCCATCACGAGGTGGCGGGCAACGATGTCCTTATTCGGGCCGGAAAGTGTAGTAAGTGCGCGCAGTGCTGCGGCATCAAGTTCCTGAGCGGACACACCTGCGGGAATCGTGGGCTCATTCGGATTGGGCGAGACGTACTCGTCAGTGGAAGCGTAGTTTTGGTACTGCTCTTGGTTATGGCTGGGAGGCATGCGATCACCGCGCTGGCGATCGCCACCGCGACGCTCATTGTTACGGTCAAAACCGCCCGAACGGCGGTCATTGTTACGGTCGAAACCACGACCTCGGTTGTCATCACGACGACCATAACCGCCGTCACGCCGATCGTTATCACGTCGTGCGTATCCGCCTTCACGGCGATCGTTGTTACGGTCGAAACCACGACCACGATTATCATCGCGACGCCCATAACCGCCCTGACGACGATCATCACCACGACGCCCATATCCGCCTTCACGGCGGTCATTGTTACGATCAAAGCTACGACCACGATTGTCATCACGACGACCATAACCGCCGTCACGCCGATCGTTATCACGTCGCGCGTATCCGCCGTCACGCCGATCATTGTTACGATCGAAACCACGACCACGATTATCATCACGACGACCATAACCGCCGTCACGCCGATCGTTATCACGTCGCGCGTATCCGCCTTCACGGCGGTCATCGTCGCGACGGCCGTATCCACCTTCGCGACGGTTGTTGTTTGCGCGGGATTGATTGTGGTCGCTCCACCGTGAGCGACGTTGGAATCCACCACGACCCTTATCAAAACGTGATCCTTGTTCTTCTGCCATGGCTTCTTCCTCTATTCCTGCGCGGTTGCGCTTTTCAAACGTGGGCGTTCTAGCCCTGATAGCTACATTTCTACTTTAAAAAGCATAGCCGGTTCACGGCGATAATCCGCCAGATAACTGCCACATTGTGCGTGAGTCCACTCGTCTACCGCTATGCGTTGCCGAGCTTTGACTGAAGGGCACTTTGTGCACAGTAGTAAACCCCTTGGAGGGGTGCTCCAAGGGGTTTACGTGAGTTAAAATTGCGGCGGTGTCCTACTCTCCCACACTCTGTCGGGTGCAGTACCATTGGCGTTTGTGGGCTTAGCTTCCGGGTTCGGAATGTTTCCGGGCGTTTCCCCACTACTATGACCACCGCAAAAATGGTCACTCGCTTGTGTTGTCCACTCCCCCTTGCTGGGGGTGTGGGTTGAGTGTGATTCGTATAGTGGTTGTAAGCAGTCTTACTTTTTGTTGCCTTTTTGTGGTTTCGTGTAGTGTCGGCCAATTAGTACCAGTCGGCTCGCGAGCACATTGCTGTGCTTCCACCTCTGGCCTATCAACCCGCTAGTCTGGCGGGGGCCTTCACACCATTACTGGTGTTGGAAACCTCATCTTGGAGCAGGCTTCCCGCTTAGATGCTTTCAGCGGTTATCCCTTCCGAACGTAGCCAACCAGCCGTGCACCTGGCGGTACAACTGGCACACCAGAGGTTCGTCCATCCCGGTCCTCTCGTACTAGGGACGGGCCTCCGCAAGTTTCCTACGCGCACAGAGGATAGGGACCGAACTGTCTCACGACGTTCTGAACCCAGCTCGCGTACCGCTTTAATGGGCGAACAGCCCAACCCTTGGGACCAACTCCAGCCCCAGGATGCGACGAGCCGACATCGAGGTGCCAAACCATGCCGTCGATATGGACTCTTGGGCAAGATCAGCCTGTTATCCCCGGGGTACCTTTTATCCGTTGAGCGACCACGCACCCACGTGCCATGGCCGGATCACTAGTTCCTGCTTTCGCACCTGCTCGACCCGTCGGTCTCACAGTCAAGCTCCCTTGTACACTTGCACTCGCCACCTGATTACCAACCAGGCTGAGGGAACCTTTGAGCGCCTCCGTTACTTTTTGGGAGGCAACCGCCCCAGTTAAACTACCCACCAGGCACTGTCCCCAACCCGGATTACGGGCCGAGGTTAGATGACCGCGTGAACCAGAATGGTATTTCAACGACGACTCGACAAGAGCTGGCGCCCCTGCTTCACAGTCTCCCACCTATCCTACACAAGTCCAAGCGAACACCAATACCAAGCTATAGTAAAGGTCCCGGGGTCTTTCCGTCCTTCTGCGCGTAACGAGCATCTTTACTCGTAGTGCAATTTCACCGAGTTCATGGTCGAGACAGCGGAGAAGTCGTTACGCCATTCGTGCAGGTCGGAACTTACCCGACAAGGAATTTCGCTACCTTAGGATGGTTATAGTTACCACCGCCGTTTACTGGGGCTTAAATTCAAGCCTTCACCACCCGAGGGTGGTTGAGCCTTCCTCTTAACCTTCCAGCACCGGGCAGGCGTCAGTGCGTATACATCGTCTTACGACTTCGCACGCACCTGTGTTTTTGATAAACAGTCGCTTCTCCCTATTCTCTGCGACCCCACAACGCACACACCCAGAAAAAGGGGGGACGTCACAGGGTCCTCCTTATCCCGAAGTTACGGAGGAATTTTGCCGAGTTCCTTAACCATGATTCACTCGAACGCCTCGGTATACTCTACCTGACCACCTGAGTCGGTTTAGGGTACGGGCGCGTCATGCCCTCACGTCGAGGCTTTTCTTGACAGCTTAGGATCACCACCAGACACCCCAAAAGGGCACCCCCATCAGTCCTCACCCTACATGCCTACCGGATTTACCTAGCAGACGGGCCACAACCTTAGACACACACAACCATCGGTGCGCGGCAGCTACCTTCCTGTGTCACCCCTGTTAACACGCTTACCTACAACAATCAGGATCCCACAACACCCAAGCTGATCAAACCCGAAGGAATGAACAGTCCAGATGCGGGTGGTTAGCATAAAAGCTTCAGTATTTGGCGGTCACAACGCGGTACCAGAATATCAACTGGTTGTCCATCGACTACGCCTGTCGGCCTCGCCTTAGGACCCGACTAACCCAGGGCGGATAAACCTAGCCCTGGAACCCTTAGTCAATCGGCGGACGGGATTCTCACCCGCCATTCGTTACTCATGCCTGCATTCTCACTCCCACACGCTCCACCAACCGTTCCCAGCAGGCTTCACCGCACGCAGGACGCTCCCCTACCCACCCACACAACCTTAGGCAGGTCCCCTGCCCAGGCTCTTTCATGTGTGAGTGCCACAGCTTCGGCGGTACGCTTAAGCCCCGCTACATTGTCGGCGCGAAACCACTTGACCAGTGAGCTATTACGCACTCTTTCAAGGATGGCTGCTTCTAAGCCAACCTCCTGGTTGTCACCGCGATCTCACATCCTTTCCCACTTAGCGCACACTTAGGGGCCTTAGCTGATGATCTGGGCTGTTTCCCTCTCGACTACGAAGCTTATCCCCCGCAGTCTCACTGCCATGCTCAACCTAATGGCATTCGGAGTTTGGCTGACGTCAGTAACCCATAGGGCCCATCGGCCATCCAGTAGCTCTACCTCCACCAGGCAACACACAACGCTGCACCTAAATGCATTTCGGGGAGAACCAGCTATCACGGAGTTTGATTGGCCTTTCACCCCTACCCACAGCTCATCCCCCAGGTTTTCAACCCTGGTGGGTTCGGTCCTCCACACAGTCTTACCTCTGCTTCAACCTGGCCATGGGTAGATCACCCCGCTTCGGGTCCAGAACACGCGACAGGCGCCATATTTCAGACTCGCTTTCGCTACGCATACCCCACACGGGTTAAGCACGCCACGTATCACTGACTCGCAGGCTCATTCTTCAAAAGGCACGCCATCACCCCACAAGGCTCTGACGGCTTAAAGGCACACGGTTTCAGGTACTATTTCACTCCCCTCCCGGGGTACTTTTCACCATTCCCTCACGGTACTATGCACTATCGGTCATCAAGAAGTATTTAGGCTTACCAGGTGGTCCTGGCAGATTCACACGAGATTTCACGAGTCCCGCACTACTCGGGCACCTATCCCACCTACGCATGCAACAGTCCATCTACACGACTATCACGCACTCCGGTCCGCTATCCCACACGGTTCAACTACCATCACACACGCAAGCCCCTCCCCGGCAGAGAAGAGACGAACAAGCCCCACAACACCGCACACGCAACCCCCGCCGAGTATCACACGCACACGGTTTAGCCTCCTCCGCTTTCGCTCGCCACTACTCACGGAATATCTTTTCCTACGGGTACTAAGATGTTTCACTTCCCCGCGTTCCCCCCACCACCCTATACACGTTCAGATGATGGTAACCAAGCACAACCCTGGTTAGGTTCCCCCATTCGGACACCCTCGGATCAAAGCTCGCTCGCCAACTCCCCGAGGCATATCGCAGGCCGCAACGTCCTTCATCAGCTCTTGATGCCAAGGCATCCACCGAATGCCCAACAAAACTAAACAAAACCACACAACAAGAAAATAAAGATGCTCACAACCACTATACAAATCACAAACAACCCACCACACACACCACCACCCCCCAAACACCCCACAAACACAGGGCGCAACAAAAAAGAGAGGCGGCAACATGCGAGCCAAAACGCTCAAACGGTGTTGAACGTGAACCCGACAGCGTGTCTGCTTCCATGGAGCTTGCACCCCTGTTTTCCACTAAAAAACACCCACGCACCCACACCCACCAAGAAAAACCCTCGGTGAACAAATGCGAGCACAAGAAACACACACCACACACACTCACGTGCCATGATGCGCATCCCCAAAAACGGGCTCCCTAGAAAGGAGGTGATCCAGCCGCACCTTCCGGTACGGCTACCTTGTTACGACTTCGTCCCAATCGCCAATCCCACCTTCGACCACTCCCCCCGGAAAACCGGTTAGGCCATGAGCTTCGGGTGTTACCAACTTTCGTGACGTGACGGGCGGTGTGTACAAGGCCCGAGAACGTATTCACCGCAGCGTTGCTGATCTGCGATTACTAGCGACTCCACCTTCATGGGGTCGAGTTGCAGACCCCAATCCGAACTGAGACTGGCTTTAAGTGATTCGCTCCACCTTACGATATCGCAACACTCTGTACCAACCATTGTAGCATGCGTGAAGCCCAAGACATAAGGGGCATGATGATTTGACGTCATCCCCACCTTCCTCCGAGTTAACCCCGGCAGTCCCCCACGAGTCCCCACCATAACGTGCTGGCAACATAGGGCAAGGGTTGCGCTCGTTGCGGGACTTAACCCAACATCTCACGACACGAGCTGACGACAACCATGCACCACCTGCACACCCCCAACCAAATGCCACCACATCTCTGCAGCGTCAGGGTGCATGTCAAGCCTTGGTAAGGTTCTTCGCGTTGCATCGAATTAATCCGCATGCTCCGCCGCTTGTGCGGGCCCCCGTCAATTCCTTTGAGTTTTAGCCTTGCGACCGTACTCCCCAGGCGGGGCACTTAAAGCGTTAGCTACGGCGCAGAAACCACGGGTGGCCCCCACACCTAGTGCCCAACGTTTACAGCGTGGACTACCAGGGTATCTAATCCTGTTCGCTCCCCACGCTTTCGCTCCTCAGCGTCAGTAACGGCCCAGAGACCCGCCTTCGCCACCGGTGTTCCTCCTGATATCTGCGCATTCCACCGCTACACCAGGAATTCCAGTCTCCCCTACCGCACTCAAGTCAACCCGTACCCACCGCACGCCCCCAGTTAAGCCAGAGGATTTCACGGCAGACGCGGCCAACCGCCTACAAGCCCTTTACGCCCAATAATTCCGGACAACGCTCGCGCCCTACGTATTACCGCGGCTGCTGGCACGTAGTTAGCCGGCGCTTCTTTACCCACTACCCTCACCACAACCCAAAGCTGCGGCTTGACCATGAGCGAAAAAGGTTTACAACCCGAAGGCCTTCATCCCTCACGCGGCGTCGCTGCATCAGGCTTGCGCCCATTGTGCAAAATTCCCCACTGCTGCCTCCCGTAGGAGTCTGGGCCGTATCTCAGTCCCAATGTGACCGGTCACCCTCTCAGGCCGGTTACCCGTCAAAGCCTTGGTAGGCCATCACCCCACCAACAAGCTGATAGGCCGCGAGCCCATCCCCCACCAGAAAAAACCTTTCCACCCACCAACATGCGCCAATGAGTGAATATCCAGTATTAGCAGCCGTTTCCGACCGTTATCCCAAAGAAGAGGGCAGGTTACTCACGTGTTACTCACCCGTTCGCCACTAATCCACCCCAACAAAGCTGGAGCATCATCGTTCGACTTGCATGTGTTAAGCACGCCGCCAGCGTTCGTCCTGAGCCAGGATCAAACTCTCCGAACAAAAACATATCCAGAAAAAACCAACCACCAAAACGCGGCCAGCCAATCCCAACAAAAAAACAAACTCAAAAACAAAAAACAGGCATAAAAACAAACACACTATCGAGTTCACAAACAACACCCACACACCCCAAAACAGCCACAAAAAACCGCAACCATCAAAAACAGGGAGGAAGCAACCACGCCACAATCACAAACCCAAAACCACAAACAGGCCCAAAAGCTTGCAACCACTCGGCGCAACAACAGAAACAATACCCACCCCCCACCACACCGTCAAATCAGCGCAAGCTTCAATTCCTACCTCTTGCACACCAGCAGATTCGCAGTATTTCGCCGAAAAGTGGCTCTGAGCAGCAAGGAAACACTAAAATTGTGATCTGTCAG
Organism: Schaalia turicensis; assembly: GCF_019380255.1. Lineage (NCBI taxonomy): Bacteria > Bacillati > Actinomycetota > Actinomycetes > Actinomycetales > Actinomycetaceae > Schaalia > Schaalia turicensis. The sequence continues at coordinate 781,712 of NZ_CP048928.1, read as the reverse complement.
CGTTTTACAGACCACAAAACTAGACCGTGATTGCGACTCAGATCTCCGTAGCAAACGCCGACTGTCACACGGCGCCTACACGTCGCCACATACATGCGATTGCGTACGTACACGGCGACCAATACATCTAAGAACACCACGCAGCACAGCACCAATATCGAGATGCAATGACCTGTTAGAAACGCACTGCGGGGCGGAAACGTAGTGTTTCCGCCCCGCAGGTGAGTCCAATCAGGAAATCAATGCAATTCCCATACGGACGCTTCAGTCGTCGAATTCGATGACAGCAAGGTTGCGACGCCCCTTACGGATCAGCAGTCGATGACCAGCCAGAACGTCGTCAGCCGTGAACACAGCTTCCGCGTCCTCAAACTTGACGTTGTTCAGGTACGCACCACCGGAAGCAATCGTGCGACGTGCGGCGCCTCGTCCCTTTTCCAAACCGGTTTCAACCAACGCGTCAACCATCGTTGCCTCACCGAGCTTCACAGTTGCGCGAGGAAGATCCGACGTAGCAGAAGCCAAGGTATCCGCATCGATTGCGCGCAGATCTCCACCACCCCAAAGGGCGTTGGTTGCGCCAAGAACACGCTCAAACTCTTCTTCACCGTGAACAAGCTTCGTCACCTCAGCCGCCAGGGCCTTCTGGGCTGCGCGCGCATGAGGACGCTCTGCAACCTCAACCTCAAGCTCTTCTATGCGAGCACGGTCAAGGAAGGTGAAGATCTTCAGGAAGCGAACAACATCGGCGTCCTCAACCTGCAGCCAGAACTGGTAGAAGGCGTACGGGCTCATCATCGTCGGATCGAGCCAAATCGCACCGCCCTCGGACTTACCGAATTTCGTACCATCAGCCTTCGTAATAATCGGAGTCGTCAGCACGTGCGACACCTCGCCGTCAACCTTACGAATCAGATCAACGCCACCGATCATATTGCCCCACTGATCGTTACCGCCGGTCTCGAGAGTGGCACCGTAACGACGATGCAGTTCAAGGAAATCGTTCGCCTGCAGGATCTGATAGGAGAACTCCGTGTAGGAAATGCCCTCATCCGATGCCAGACGACGCGCAACAATGTCCTTACCGAGCATCGTGCCAACGCGGAAGTACTTACCGATACCGCGGAGCAGATCAATGGCGCTCAGTTCCTCAGTCCAGTCGAGGTTGTTCACCATCGTCGCCGCGGCCGGTCCTTCAAAATCGAGAAAACGCGAGATCTGGTTGCGCAGATTGTCTGCCCAACCGCGAACGACCTCGGTCGGCTGTAGCTGACGCTCCCCCGATTGACGCGGATCGCCAATCTGACCGGTTGCCCCACCAACAAGTGCGAGTGGCTTATGACCAGCCAGCTGCAGGTGACGCATCAGAAGAATTTGAACAAGGTGTCCGTGGTGCAGAGAAGCTGCGGTCGGGTCGAAGCCACAATAAAAGGTGACCGGCCCGGCGTTCAGGTGCTCGCGAAGAGCATCAATGTCGGTGTGCTGGGCGATGAGACCCCTCCACTGGAGGTCATCCAGAATGTCGGTCACTTTAAATTCCTTCCATTTCGGCTCGAAGTAGCCGAGGCTATCTTAGCGGGTTGAGGTGGACGCCCACTCACGGCATCCAGCAATACGGACAGCAAGTGCTTGTCGTTGTTCCTCAACGCGAACAGGAGCAGTTCCCCCCTTCCCCAGTCGCGCGGATACAGATCCTGCGACGTTCAGGACTTCGCGGACATCCGGGGTCAGAAGCGACGAGGCCGAGGTCAATTCTTCATCGCTGAGATCAGCAAGCTCGACGCCACGTCGCTCTGCCATCTTGACGCAAGCTCCAGAGATTTCGTGCGCGCTACGGAAAGGTACTCCCCTACGCACAAGCCACTCTGCAATGTCCGTGGCAAGCGAGAATCCCTGAGGTGCGAGCTCCGCCATGCGCTCCAAGTTAAGGGTCATCGTTTCAACCATTCCCGAAACAGCGGGCAGCAAAACATCGAGCGTATCCAGCTGATCGAAGACAGGTTCTTTGTCTTCTTGAAGATCGCGATCGTATGCCAGCGGGATGCCCTTGAGCACCGTCAATAGGCTCATCAGATCACCGATCAGGCGACCGGCTTTACCGCGAGCGAGTTCAGCCACATCGGGATTCTTCTTCTGAGGCATGATCGATGATCCTGTTGAGAAGGAATCATCAAGAGTCACGTAGTCGAATTCCTTGGTGTTCCACATGATGATTTCTTCGCTGAGGCGAGAGATATCAACGCCGATCATCGCAAGGATAAAAGAGCACTCCGCAACGATGTCACGCGACGCGGTTCCATCGATCGAATTATCCACCGAATCATCAAAGCCGAGCTGACGAGCAACAGCCTGCGGATCCATGCCGAGAGTATTACCTGCCAGAGCGCCCGAACCATAGGGAGAAATCGCGGCACGCTTATCCCAATCGGCAAAACGTTCAACGTCGCGAATCAGAGGCCATGCATGTGCCATCAGATGATGCGCCACCAAAACGGGTTGTGCGTGTTGCATATGAGTACGCCCCGGCATAACAGCGTCACCAGCACGTGCAGCCTGCGACAAAATCGCGTCCACAACATCCACGACGCGGCTCGCAATATGGCGCGTCTCGTCACGCAGGTACATGCGAATCAGTGTTGCAATCTGATCATTACGCGAACGCCCCGCACGCAACTTTCCGCCAAGCTCACTCCCCGCGCGCTCAAGCAAACCACGCTCGAGTGCCGTATGGACATCCTCATCGTCCGGCGATGGAACAAACGCACCCGACGCAACATCGGCATCCAATTGCGCCAACGTGGCATGCATCGCGTCGATTTCATCAGCGCTTAAGAGGCCAGCCTCGTACAGCGCGTCAGCGTGGGCATGAGAACCAGCAATGTCCACATGCGCGAGACGCCAATCGAAATGGGTAGAAACTGAAAGGGCTGCGAGCGCCTGCGCAGGACCACCGGAAAAACGGCCACCCCACAAAGCAGTCGGTGTTGTTGTCTCTTGCGAAGTCACGGGTTCATCATTCCTTGCCCTCGCGACAAACTCCAATTCGCGAGACGTTTAAACGGACCATATTTTGCAAACAGTGAAGCAAAAGGTTGTTTTTTCGCCACCCACGCTGCCAAGATGACAAAAAGAATCCAGTTGCCTTCAAACAAAAGACGGGATTCAACCGTTGACTGAATAATCAATGCTGAAGCAATCATTGCTGGCATTACAACCCTGCGGGATTCATCGATATGGCGCACAGCGTAAATGAACGTGCCGAAGAATACTGTCGCAACGGCGACGCTCAGAATTGAGACTCCGATAATGCCTGTCTGGAAAAGGGCCTCGATAAACGAGTTGTGAGCCTGAGTTGTCGGAGTTCCATCACCACGACGAATGAAATTCGAAAAAACAGGCACATCACCTTGATAGCCAATGGTGAAGCCCCATCCGAGAATCGGATGTTGGCTCCACATGGGGAGAAGCGCCTTCCAGATGTCACCACGACCTGAAAAATCCGGGGAACGACCAAGGAAATCAGTGATCGCCAAACGGTTAAACAGTGCGATCACCGCTCCTGTCAGAGTCAGCGAGACGATCAAAGAAATCAGGGCGGGACGATGAGGACGCGTCACCGACTTCACCAAACCGAAGGACATTGCGATCGCCATACAGATGATGACCGCGACGGTGACCGTTCCTGAACGCGTCAGAGCAATTGTCACAATCGAAATGATCAGCCAGATAATCGTTGACGTCGTGTTTTTATACGTTGACATCCATTTGACAAGCAAACAGAGAATCAACAGCAACGCAATAAACGCAAGCGGATTCCGATTACCGGGGAAGCCTTGAATAGGGCCACCATTAAAAAGATCTCCATAAACCCAATAGGACATATCGGGCACGGATTCCCCAGCGCGGATCATTGGAATCGGAGCCAAGCGCTGTTTCCAGATAAGAGCGGTGAACAGCTCAAGAGCGTAGGAAACAATCAGAATGACCTTGAACGAAACGATGAGAAGATTCGCTGTTTCCGTAAACGTGTAACAGGCAGAAATCGCCAAACCTGTAAGAGACACGCCGATTGTCACGACGGCAAACATCGCAGAATAATGCGGATATTGCGACCATGTGACCGATAAAGCGCACCACATGACGAACAGCAGTGTGGCAAGTGGATACGCAACCTGTGTGAAACGAATCTGATTGAGATGCATCAGATACGCCAAAGCAACAAATAATGCCACCATGACAACCGAAGACCCGTAGAAGCCAACGATATTACGTACGCCTTGGCCTGCGAAGCCTAGAAAGAAGATTGCAATGGTGACGATATCTAAGGCTCGACGCTCAGGCGTCGTCTTCGCCCCATACCTGCGTAGAAACTCAACCGATTCTTTCATCGTGACCACTCTAGCGAAAGAACGTGCCACGCCCCGGTGTCCATTGGGCACACTTAGATAAAGAAAACACGTGTGCCCAAGGAAATCGGCCTTGGGCACACGTGCATATCAGTGTTTGTTTGACCAAACGAACGTCTGCTCAGTATCCCTGCGAGTTACCCAGACGGACGTCACGAGCAGCCGCAAGCTTCGACTGCAGACCGTAGATATCAATGAATCCACGCGACGAGGACTGATCGAAGCTATCGCCAGTCTCGTAGGTTGCCAGGTTGAAGTCATACAGTGAAGCCTCGGAACTCCGTCCATTCACAGTTGCACGGCCACCGTGCAGGACCATACGAATATCACCGGTCACATACTGCTGAGTATCTTCAATGAACGCATCCATGGACTTCTTCAACGGTGAGTACCACTGGGCTTCATAGACCAATTCACCCCACATCTGCTCAAGACCACGCTTGTAGCGGCGCTGCATGCGTTCGAGGGTGATGGATTCCAACCCCTGGTGTGCTTCGATCAAAGCGAGAGCACCGGGAGCCTCGTAAATCTCACGTGACTTGATGCCAACCAGACGATCTTCGACCATGTCAATACGACCGATGCCTTGAGCGCCTGCACGGCGGTTCAGCTCTTGGATTGCTTCAAGCGGGGTGACTGCGCGACCGTCAATGGCTACCGGGATGCCCTTTTCGAAGGAAATGACGACCTCATCCGGAAGCGGCGGGTAAGTCGGATCATCGGTGTAAACGTAGACGTCCTTGGTCGGCGCGTTCCACAGGTCTTCAAGGAAGCCAGTTTCGATTGCTCGACCCCACACGTTCTGGTCGATCGAGAACGGGTTATGCTTCGTCGTTTCGATCGGCAGGTGGTGCTTCTCGGCGTATTCGATAGCAACGTCACGCGTCAGCGCAAGGTCACGAACCGGCGAGATGCAGTCCATGTCGGGGGCCATCGACGTAATCGAAACCTCGAAACGTACCTGGTCGTTCCCCTTGCCGGTGCAACCGTGAGCAACAGTGTGTGCGCCAAATTCGCGCGCAGCTTTCACCAGGTGCTTGGCGATCACGGGACGGGACAGAGCTGAAACCAGCGGGTACTTACCTTCATAGAGGGCATTCGCCTTCAGTGCCGGCATGCAGTATTCGTTGGCGAACTCGTCGCGAGCATCTGCAACGTAGGCTTCCACCGCACCGCAGTCGAGCGCGCGCTGGCGGATGACCTCGAGGTCTTCGCCGCCCTGCCCCACGTCAACTGCAACCGCAACGACCTCGCGACCGGTCTGTTCGCCGATCCAACCAATAGCAACGGAGGTGTCCAAACCGCCCGAGTATGCGAGGACAACGCGGTCCTTGTGCTCTGCCATGTTGTATTCCTTCTCCGATGAAAGTGTGAGAGTGGAGTGAATAAGAAAAGTGTGGGCTCAGTGAGCGGAAGATCCGGGCTCAGCAAGATCCATCAGATACGATTGGGTCTGCTGCGCATCTTCAGAAGATCGACAAATCACAAGGATTGTGTCATCGCCCGCGATTGTTCCCGCAACCGCATCAAGACGAACAGCATCGATAGCTGAGGCCAAGAGATTGGCTGCTCCAACCGTTGTCCTGAGCACCAGCTGATGGTCAACAAGGATTGAGGTAACGAGGATCGACTGGCACCATTTCTGCAAGCGTTCGTGTCCAGCTTCGCCTTCGTGGGTTGCTCCCCCGTCAATATCGGGAACGGAGTAGATGCGAGTGCCGTCAGCCACACGAATCTTTGTCGCACGCATATCGACAAGGTCACGCGACAGAGTTGCCTGAGTAACGTCAATACCTTGCTCACGCAACAGATCGCGAAGATCCTTTTGCGAACCGATTGATCCGCAAGCAAGAATTGAACGAATTGCTTCACGTCGCGCAGCGGGCGTTTGTGTGCTTCGATCTCCCATATGCATGATTATACATAACTATGTATAAATTGCACAATGGCGTGAGGCGCCCCCAATCAGCGCTGTTCGAGATCCTTCAGAATCGAATCAGTCCACTCGTTGATCTCATCCCAGTTGCGGAAATCGCCTTCCACAACACCGGCAAGACGTGCAACTGAGCGTTCACGCAACGAAAGCAACGATGGGGTGTAGCGACCAGCAAAAGAATGAAGATCAATAGCACTGACGCGAGTCAGAAGCGGACCGATACGCGTCGGATCCTGAGGGGCATGCTTCGGAACACCATTCATACCAACCGAGAATGCCCACACGGGCTTGTTTTCAAGCTGGGCGCTAAAACGATCCATGAAATCGTGCGCTCCATCCATCCACTGCAGGATATAAACAGCCGAACCGCAAATCACAGCGTCATAAGCGTCAACAGAAGTAACATCCTCCGGCGCGATGCGATCAGCCGTGTGACCGGCATCTTCGAGTCGCCTCGCAATCGCGTCGGCAACTTCGTTCGTTGAACCATGCTTTGAAGAAGCAGTGACAAGGATATGCATAGCTATAAGTGTGGCAGAAAGCCGGGCTGGAGTCGCGCTGACATCTCGTACTGAGTCAAGATACACAAGGCGCGGACTCCAGCCCGGCTGTTCTATCGGTCATCGTGCCCCGTCAGGAGCCTCGTTAACTAAGAGCGCAACTGTGCTCCCAGCACCTTGCCCGCCTTCGCGACGACACTTTCGCGAACCTCACGAACTTCGTCGGCACTCAGCGTGCGATCCGGCGCACGCAACTTCAGAGCGAACGCCAGCGAGCGAACGTCAGCGCCAAGTGTCTCGGATTCGAAAATGTCGAACAGCGTCACTTCTTCAAGCAACGCTCCCCCGCCCTGGCGAACAACCTGCTCGACGCGAGCAACAGGGATCGACTTCGACACAACAAGAGCGATGTCTTCCTTCGCAATCGGGTAAGTCGAGACGGGCTTCACCTGCGTCGGCTCACCGCTCATCGCCTCAATCAGAGCAGACAGATCAACCTCTGCGGCGCACGAACGGGCCGGCAAGCCAAACGACTTGCACACGCCGGGGTGAAGTTCGCCAGCCATCGCGATATCAATCAAATCGCGACCACGGCGGACGAATACGCGAGCAACACGACCCGGATGCCACGGAGCAACATCAGCCGGATCCGATGCAGGTTCAGGCATCAGCGGACCGGGCACCTTCTTGTAGTCGGCATCCCACGCGCGAGTGACCTCAATGCGAACGCCCAGAAGAGACGCAATATTCTCGACCGTCTCAAGAGCATCCGACCATGCGAACATGCGAGCAGGCTCGACAACCGGCGAAGCCGAGGCACGACCGGCAAGGACAACACCCACATGCCACGGCTGAGCAGGAGTGCCAGCACGCAGTCCAGCAAGTTCCTCATCAGTCGGGCGCTGTTCAGCGCTCAGAAGATCGGCAGGAACTGTGCCTGCAGGGCGAACAACAAGTCCGGTTTCAAACAGCGCCACGCGGTCGCTACCGCGTGCAACGTTGCGTCCGGCAGCGTCAAGCAAGGTATCAATGATCGAGGTGCGCAACAGGGGTGCATCATCCGCAAGCGGGTTACGAAGCTTCAGAGCCTGACGACGTTCATCGCCCTGAGCGAGACGCTGACGATCGAAGGAATCCGAAACGAACGGATAGCTGAGAACCTCAACCAAACCAGAAGCTGCAAGCGACGCAGAAACGTGACGACGCGCCTGCTGCGCATCAGTCAAACCAGCACCGGCAGGAGCCGACGGCAGAATCGACGGAATAGTGTCGAAACCGTCAAGACGTGCAATTTCCTCAACCAGGTGGGCAGAACCAGTCAGGTCGGGACGCCACGTCGGAACGGTCACGTTGAAGATTCCGTCTTCGATTTCGTCGAGCGTGCAACCAATTTCAGTGAGAAGCTCCTCAACGCGTTCCTTCGAGTAGTCGACGCCGATCAAGCGGGCGGCATCGGTGTACGGGAAACGAATTGACGAGGCCGGCGCGACTTCGTTGAAGTCGGACACTGCTGCATCTGCCGTTCCCCCGCCGTACTCAACCAGCAGGTCAACAGCTCGTTGAGCTGCGACAGGAGCAAGCTGGGGATCAGTGCCACGTTCGAAGCGCTTCGACGCTTCAGACGGCAGGTGGTGACGACGTGCGGTACGGGCAACCGACACCGCATCAAAGTGAGCGGCTTCGAGGAGGATATCCGTCGTGGAATGCTCGACCTCTGAATACTGACCACCCATAACACCGGCCATGCCGATGATGCGTGATCCTTCACCGTTCGGAGAATCTGTGATCAGCAGGTCTTGCGGATCCAGTTGCCGATCGACCTCATCCAGCGTTGTCAGACGCTCACCGGCGCGTGCGCGACGGACAACGATCGGAGCTTCAAGAGCATTCAGGTCGTAGGCGTGCATTGGCTGCCCAAGGTCGAGCATCACGTAGTTGGTGATGTCAACGGCCAAGGAGAGGCTACGTATTCCTGCTGCTTCGAGACGCTCGACCATCCAACGCGGGCTGGGAGCCGAAGGGTTCACGCCACGAACAATGCGGGTGACAAAACGGTCCGCACCGGGCTTACCGTGGATCGGCGCGTCGTCTGCGATACGCACCTCGAATCCGTCAGCGGTTGCCTCGGGCACCGAAGCAACACGGTTTCCAACCAGACCGGGATCCGTGAACTTCGCACCCGTCGAGTGCGCGAATTCGCGTGCGACACCGCGCATTGAGAAGCAGTACCCGCGGTCGGGGGTCACATTGATCTCAAGAGTCTCTTCGCCCAAGCCAAGGAAACCGAGCAGATCAGAACCCGGAGCAGGGATCTCACGGTCTGGGAAATACTTCGGCAACACGATGATGCCATCGTGATCGTTACCCAGTCCCAGTTCACGGGCAGAGCAAATCATGCCATCGGAAATGTGACCGTAGGTCTTACGCGCTGCAATCGCGAAATCGCCGGGAAGAACTGCACCGGGCAGGGAAACAACAACGAGGTCACCCTCAACGAAGTTGTGAGCACCGCAAATGATGCCACGGCTTGGCAGATCCGAAGGTTCCTTACCGGCACCCGGCTGGTCGTTGTACTGACCAACGTCGACGCGACAGTAATTGACAGTCTTGCCGTTGGAGGCAGTTTCCTTCACCAGGGTCAGAACCTTGCCAACAACCAGCGGACCGGTGACCTTTGCGGGGTGGATTGCTTCTTCTTCCAGACCAACCTTCACCAGCGCTGCTGCGAGCTGCGCGGCATCAAGATCAGCAGGGACCTCGACGTGATCGGCGAGCCAAGAAATCGGAACCATTGGCATGTCAGTGTCCCTTTCCAATCAAACCGAACTGCTGGCTGAAACGAACGTCGCCTTCAACGATGTCGTGCATGTCAGCAATTCCGTGCCGGAGCATGAGGGTGCGTTCAATACCCATACCGAATGCGAAACCGGTGTAGACCTCCGGATCGATTCCGTTTGCTCTGAGAACGTTGGGGTTCACCATGCCGCAACCACCGACTTCAATCCAGCCGGCGCCGCCCTTCTTCTGTGGGAACCAAATATCGAGTTCGGCGCTGGGCTCAGTGAAAGGAAAAAACGACGGGCGCAGGCGCGCCTTCGCTTCAGGACCAAACATTGCCTGAGCAAAGTGATCGAGCACGCCCTTCAGGTGCGCCATGGTCAGGCCCTTATCAACGGCCAAACCTTCGACCTGGTGAAAAACCGGGGTGTGCGTCGCGTCGAGAGCGTCAGAACGGAACACCTTGCCCGGGCATGCGACGTACAGAGGGACACCGCGGTCAAGCATGGCACGCGACTGCACCGGCGACGTGTGAGTACGCATCACGAGGTGCCCATCATCGGCGTTCTGGCCACCAGCAGAAGTGCCGTCAACGTAGAACGTGTCCTGCATCTGACGAGCCGGGTGGTCGATGTCGAAGTTCAGGGAGTCGAAGTTAAACCATTCGTGTTCAACTTCGGGGCCTTCAGCGATAGCCCAGCCCATGGATGTAAACACATCTTCGATCTCTTCAATCAGAGTCTCGATCGGGTGACGCGCACCCGTCACCGTGCGATGCCCACCGGCAGTCACATCGACGGATTCTTCGCGAAGAACACGCGCCTCGTTCTCAGCTTCAAGCACCTCTTGACGGACGGCGAGAGCCTTCGAAATCTGGCCGCGAGCACCACCGAGATTCTTACCTGCAGTGCCACGGTCTGCGGGTTTGAGGGAACCGATGATGCGGTTGGCTGCCACCAGCGGGGCGTTGTCGCCAAGGATCGCTTGCTTTGTGGCTTTGAGTTCTTCGAGTGAAGATGCGGCTTCAATATCTGAAAGTGCAGCTGTGACGAGGACGTCGACGGCTGCGCTATCCAGTGGATTGAGGTCAGGGGCTTCCTGGGCCATGTCCTGTTTCCTCCAATTAGGTCTCGTTTTGAACGCACTATATGCCTTGCCATGATAGTCCGAGCCTGCAAGATACTGCCTTGTCGTCCACATGGGGTCACTCACGCTGGGTTCATATCTTCGTTGTCTGCACAGTCAGCGTCATAAAGGAGCCTCGTCGCCTGGCCATCTGCCCGAGGTGAGCGAAAGGACTAGTCTTAAAGGTATGACTCATATATCTGATTTAGCCAAGCGTGCGCCACTTGGAACCTTGAAACCGGGAACTATCTCCCCTGTTCGTTTAGTCCCGTCTCATATTGATCGTCCTGAATACATGTTCCATGAGGGTCCGGAGCGCGTGACTGCGTCGGATATTAAGGACGTGTCGACGATCGAGCGTATTCGTCACGCGGGCCGTATTGCTGCTCAGGCTCTGGAGGCTGTGGGCAAGAGCGTCGCACCGGGTGTGACGACCGACGAACTCGACCGTATTGGCCACGAGTTCCTCATTGACAACAATGCCTACCCGTCATGCTTGGGGTACATGGGTTTCCCGAAGTCTCTGTGCACGTCGATCAACGAGGTCATCTGCCACGGCATTCCCGACGATCGCCCGTTGGAAGAAGGCGACATCGTGAACGTTGATATCACCGCCTATGTTGATGGTGTTCACGGTGATACCTGCGCGATGTTCGAGGTTGGCAAGGTCGACGAGGAATCGCACCTTCTGATTGAACGCACGCGTGAAGCGATGATGCGTGGCATTAAGGCTGTTGGTCCGGGTCGTGAAATCAACGTGATCGGTCGTGTCATTGAACGCTATGCGAAGCGTTTCGACTACGGCGTAATCCGCGATTACACGGGGCACGGTGTGGGCGAGGCCTTCCACTCCGGTCTGATTGTTCCTCACTACGATGCTGCACCCGCGTATTCGACGATGATGGAGCCCGGTATGGTCTTCACGATCGAGCCGATGTTGACCCTTGGTGGCATTGATTGGGAGCAGTGGGACGATGACTGGACCGTTGTGACCGCTGACCGTTCACGTACTGCTCAGTTTGAGCACACCATCGTTGTCACCGAAGACGGTGCGGAGATTTTGACTCTTCCGTGAGTCTGAGGCTGGCACATTTTTGCTGATCGACGAGGTCGCGCGGACGTAACTGTTCGCGTGGCCTTGTTGCTCGGCGCTACGATACGATAGCGACTGAGTCGAACAATGACGTTTCGGAAGGGATCATTCGCACAATGACGACCGTTGGATGTGGAATCGATATTGGTGGATCTGGCGTGAAAGCAGCGTTGGTCGACCTGGAGACTGGTGAGTTCATCGGCGAACGTATTCGCATTGAAACGCCCAAGCCTGCAACCCCTGATGCAGTTGCTGATGTTTGTCGTCAGCTTCTTGAAGGTCTTGAGGTTGCCTCCGATATTCCTGTCGGAATTACCTTCCCAGCTCCAGTGATTCACGGCGTTATTCCTTTTATGGCGAATCTGGATGATTCGTGGGTTGGTGTGAATGTCATTGACCTGATGGAAAAGCACCTTGGTCGCAAGGTTGTTCCACTCAACGACGCTGATGCTGCTGGTCTGGCAGAGGTCGTTTACGGTGCTGCGAAGGATGTCCCGGGTCTGGTCATTGTCACGACGCTCGGTACAGGAATCGGTTCGGCTCTGATCATGGACGGCACGCTCGTCCCCAACTCTGAGCTCGGCCACCTTGAGATCGACGGCCACGACGCCGAGACCCGCGCCTCGTCCGGTCAGAAGACACTTCAGGATCTGTCGTGGAAGAAGTGGGCGAAGCGCCTTCAGAAGTACTACAGCCACGTTGAAATGTTGTTCAGCCCCGACCTGTTCGTGGTCGGCGGTGGCGTGTCGAAGAACCACGCGAAGTTCATGCCGTTGCTTAATCTGAAGACGAAGATGGTCCCGGCTGAGCTTCGTAATACCGCCGGCATCGTCGGTGCAGCGTGGTACGCGGCATCCTGGCCTCGTGAATAATTCACTCGCAAAATCTTGAAGGCGACTACCAACTTGGTAGCGCACCGTGCCTCCCCACTCGTCTTACCGCGCGCGTTTTTTAGTCACGCTGAGCGAGGCCCCGCAAAACGTACTGCAGGATGCCACCGTGTCGATAGTAGTCAGCCTCACCGGGCGTATCGATACGCAGGCGCGCATCGAAGGTAACGGAGGTACCGTCTTCGCGTAGGGCCTCGACCGTCAGAGCCTGCGGGGTTATGCCCTCATTCAAAGCAGTGACACCGTGGATTGAGAAGACCTCATCACCAGTCAATCCCAGCGAGTCACGCGTCTGCCCTTCGGGGAACTGCAAGGGCAAGACACCCATGCCGATCAGGTTCGAGCGATGAATGCGTTCAAAGGATTCAGCGATCACGGCCTTCACGCCGAGCAAGGAGGTTCCCTTTGCTGCCCAGTCACGAGACGAACCGGAACCGTATTCCTTGCCACCGAGGACAACGAGGGGGGTGCCCTCGGCAAGATAGTCGACGCTGGCGTCATACACGGTTGAAACCGGTGCACCCGGGTGAGCAAAGTTCTTCGTGAAACCGCCTTCAACACCGGGAAGCATCTCGTTACGAATACGGATATTCGCGAACGTACCGCGGATCATGACCTCATGGTTGCCTCGGCGAGAACCGTAGGAGTTGAAGTCCTTGCGCTCGACTCCGTGGCTCATCAGGTACTGCCCCGCGGGGGTTTCCGGCTTGAAAGCGCCAGCCGGCGAAATGTGGTCGGTTGTCACCGAGTCGCCGAGCTTCAGCAGAACGCGAGCACCTTCGATATCCGAGACTGGAGCAGGCTCCAAGCCCATGCCCTCGAAATACGGGGGCTTACGCACGTAGGTGGATTCTCCGTTCCATGCGAATACATGGCCTTCGGGGGTGTTCAGAGAGCGCCAGCGTTCATCGCCAGCGAAGACATCCGCGTAGTCGTTTTCGAACATGGAGCGGTCGATCGACGCGTCGATTGTCTTCTGTACTTCGTCGGCGTCCGGCCAGATATCACGCAAATACACTTCAGAACCATCTGCGGGGTCGATTCCCAGCGGATCATTCTCGAAGTCGAAGTTCATCGTGCCAGCCAACGCGTAGGCGATGACAAGTGGGGGGGACGCCAGGTAATTCATCTTCACGTCGGGGTTGATGCGACCTTCGAAGTTACGGTTGCCCGACAGAACCGACACGACAGCGAGGTCGTTGTCGTTCACCGCTGCAGAAACCTCGGGAGTCAGCGGGCCAGAGTTACCGATACAGGTGGCGCACCCATAGCCAACCAGGTTGAAGCCCAGAGCATTGAGGTCGTCCCAGAGGCCTGCCTTCTCATAGTAGTCGGTGACAACCTTGGAACCGGGTGCCAGGGACGTCTTCACCCACGGCTTCGACGTCAGACCACGCTTCACAGCGTTACGCGCCAGCAGACCGGCCGCCAACATGACCGATGGGTTCGACGTATTCGTGCACGAAGTGATCGACGCGATCACCACATCACCGTGGTTCAGGCGAGTCTTCGTCCCATCGGCCAGCATCAACTCAACATCCTCACGCGGACCGTCCGGCGCATAGGTGCCGATCGTCTTCTCGAACATATCTTTCGAGTCCGACAGCTCGATACGGTCCTGCGGGCGCTTCGGGCCTGCAATCGACGGAACAACCGTCGACAGATCGAGTTCAAGGTATTCGGAATAGCGGGCTTCGCGTGAAGGATCGTGCCAGAGACCCTGCTTCTTCGCGTATGCCTCAACGAGGGCAATCGATTCTTCGCTCCGACCCGTCAGGCGCAGGTAGTCAAGCGTGACCTCGTCGATTGGGAAGATGGCGGCGGTGGAGCCGAACTCCGGCGACATGTTGCCGATCGTTGCGCGGTTCGCGAGCGGAACTGCGCCCACGCCACTGCCGTAGAACTCAACGAACTTGCCGACGACTCCGTGTGCGCGCAGCATCTGCGTAATCGTGAGCACGACGTCTGTGGCGGTTGCGCCAGCGGGGATTTTACCCTTCAGCTTGAAGCCAACAACGCGCGGGACCAGCATCGAAACGGGCTGTCCAAGCATGGCAGCTTCGGCTTCAATACCACCGACGCCCCAGCCGAGCACACCGAGACCGTTGACCATCGTGGTGTGCGAGTCAGTGCCGACGCAGGTGTCGGGGTAGGCCATCTTCGAGCCGTCGGCTTCATCCTTGACGAAAACCGTGCGGGCGAGGTGCTCAATGTTGACCTGGTGAACGATGCCGGTTGACGGCGGGACAACGCGGAAGTTATCGAATGCGCCCTGCCCCCAGCGGAGGAACTGGTAGCGTTCCTGGTTGCGTTCGTATTCACGTTCAACATTGCGTTCGAATGCGATCGAGGTACCGGCAACGTCAATCTGAACGGAGTGGTCGATGACCATTTCAGCGGGGGCCAGTGGGTTAATCAGAGTCGGGTCGCCACCGAGGTCAGCAACTGCTTCACGCATCGTTGCGAGGTCCACGATGCAGGGAACGCCGGTGAAATCCTGCATGATGACGCGGGCCGGGGTGAACTGGATTTCGGTGTCAGGCTCACCGTCTGGATCCCACGATGCGAGCGCTTTGATGTGCTCGACGGTGATGTTTGCTCCGTCTTCGGTGCGCAACAGGTTTTCCGCAAGAACCTTCAGTGAGTACGGAAGCTTGTCGAGGCCATCGACCGCGTCAAGCGAGTAAATCGTGTAGTCCTGAGAATCAACGCTCAGGGTGGTTTGTGCTCCGAATGAGTTCACGGATGCCATGACCTCTCCTCCACTGTTGCGCACGCACTTAAGTATCTTGATATCAAGATTACTTGCTGACGCGGTGTCCGCAAGTAGAAATAGGACAGATTCGTTGAATTCAGACTTTTCGGCGAATTCTCGGCTTCCCCTCAGGTGGCGCAGGAAGTCCTCACACAACACTCGCCTCAGAAATCAACAACATCGGTGTACTAAAAACCCGCGGATGTTGGTTCTCAGTGAACAAAAAGACACAAAAGATGCCAGCAATTCATGCGAGCCAATCATTCTTTCCATCCACGCCATGTCTACCTCCGGTCAGACGTGAAACCGCATTGATGAAAGGTTGAGATGAGCGCATAGCCCATGCGCTCATAGAAACGAAACGATGACTCGCCCAGATGGGGATCGCGCTAGGCAGTATCCTCGTCCGCATGCGTAGCGCTGATCCACAATAGCAGGCGGTGGCTAGCGGCCATCGCGAACAGCAAAAGCATGAGGTAGTACGGGAATAACGCGACAGAAAAATGGTTCGCAATCAACCCAAAAAACGGTGGCATGGCGAGGGTGCCCGCATAGGCGGTTGCCATCTGGACGCCGATAATCGCCTGCGATTTGTCCGCTCCGAAGCGCGCAGGTGTTGCGTGGATGATGCTCGGATACACCGGAGCACACCCCAAGCCAATCACCACAAGCCCCATCAACGCGATGATGTTATGGCCTGGGATCACCGTGGTGGCGATACCGATGACAATCAAGGCTTCACCACCAATAATCATCTGATCGTCGCTGAATCGAATGGTCAGGAAACCACTGAGTGCCCGCCCCACCGTAAGACCAACGAAGAATGCCGCTGCGTACGAAGCGGCGTCTTCAGCAGATACTCCACAGTGAAGGTTCAGGTAGCTGGCAGCCCAGAGTCCAGCTGTAGCTTCGATCGCGCAGTAGCAGAAGAATGTGAGCATAACTGCTTTTGCACCACGGATGCGAAGAATCTGCGCCAGGGTCAAAGGGGTACGAGGCCGCGCTTGACGATCATCAGCATCCGCCTGATGTGTGGGCGCGGAGTTGGCGTCACTCACACCGGTATTGACAGGTGTTTTCTTCCATAGGGGAAGACTGATAAAGAGCAACGTCGCCAACCCGATTTGCATCAGGCCAATGATTCGATAGCCACCAGCCCAACCAGCATGCCCGGTGAGCGCGTACCCCATGATGTACGGGCCAAGGCTGGCCCCTACGCCCCACATGCAGTGCAACCAGCTCATATGTCGCGACTTGTAATGAAGAGCGACGAAGTTGTTCAGCGATGCGTCAACGCTACCCGCGCCCAAACCGTAAGGAATCGCCCAAAGACAAAGCTCAAGGAATGACGTTGAGAAGGAGAAGCCGAGAAGGGCAACAGCGGTCATCGCGACGCTCGTTGCTGTCACCTTGCCGGTACCAAAACGCAGGGTCAGGCGATCGGAGTTCAGGGAGGAGACGATGGTGCCCGCTGCAATCAGCATCGAAATGATGCCTGCGTACGAAACAGGGACATCAATCTGCGGATAGATCGACGGCCACGCCGCACCTAACAGCGAGTCTGGCAGACCCAAGCTGATGAAGGCGACGTAAATGACTGCAAGCAAGAGTTGCATGAAGCTCCATATATCGTTTGACCGGCGCGTGAAGCTCTAGTGTATGCTTCCGACGCCTCGGCGAGTGACTGGTCACAGTTCAAAAAAGATGGGGTTCGTCAGCGACACGCAGAAGATGACTCTTCATTCAACGAGCTCTAATAATGAGTTCCATCTGCTCCACACTTTCACGGCTACTTCTTCCCCATTCCCGCACCGCTACAGTAGCGCCAAAACGCGAAGTGGCCGATTCAGCTACCAGAAGAGACAAGGCCAAACCGCGACGAGGATCAACGAAACGATGCCAGCGCGTACGATACGAAGATCAATCTGGGGGAAGAACCGACAAAGTCAATTCACGCGTTGAAGCAAAGCAACTGTCTCTAGGTGATGCGTATGCGGAAATAAATCCCACGCATGGAGGCTGGCCAATTCATACCCCGCTTCGGTGAGCAAGCGCATGTCACGAGCACCGGCAGCAGGATCACATGACACTAGGACAATCTTCGATGCACCACACTGAGCAATAGCCTCGGTCACCTCACGACCTGCACCCGCGCGCGGAGGATCAAGAACAATGACGTCCGGGCGCCCTTCTAACCCCTCTACAAGTTCACTCACACCTTCAGCGTCAACATTCCCAACATAGGGTTCAACCCAGCCAAAGGGCGCACAGTTCTCGCCTGCGTCCTCAACCGCGCCCTGAGAACCTTCCAAGGTGACAATGCGACCGCGTGCACCAACAGCCTTTGCCATCGGAACACTGAACAGGCCAGCACCCGAATACAGCTCCATCACCCGGTCACCTTCAGACAGAGAGGCAACGTCCATGACTGCCTGTGCAAGAACTTCAGCACCCATGACATGCGTCTGCCAGAAGCCTCCAACGCGGACGCGGTATTCCAGTGGCTCACCGTTCACCCAGAGGCGCCAAGGCAATCGCGTTTCCTTGATCTTTTCACCCAGTGAGTTGAATGTTCCGCGAGGAGTCACGACGACTGGAGAGTCACCGTCAGGCGCGACAACGCGCACACGATCAGCAGGCTTGAAGAAAGGAGCCCATTGCGAATTCGCACCCCACAGGCCCAATCGTTCAATCGATTCTGAAGCCAATGGCATCGAATCTAGAGCAATGACATCTTTGCCACGATAGGTGTGCATACCGGCCAAGCCAGCGCGATCAATGACGACCTCGATGCGCGTTCGACGGTGCAATAAAGTCTGGTCGGTCTCGTCCCCGGGAGCTGGACGCACTGTAACACCGCCAAGATTTTCAACGCGGGCAGACAGAGCCTCGCCGCCAACGCGACGAAGCTGACCACGCAGAACCGTCTCTTTCCAGGCGCGCTGAGCCGCGGGCGCCACATGAGCGAGCTCGCCACCGCCGACGCCACCAGGGCCAGCCTGTGGCCACACGGACGGCACACGATCGGCAGATGCCTCAAGAATCTCTACAGCGTCAGCCCACGCAAGGTTCTTCTGCACCGACGTCACGCGTGCCTTCACCTTTTCGCCGGGCAATGTGTGACGGACAAACACCACGCGCCCGGAAACGTCGCGGGCAACACACGCGCCACCGTGAGCCGGCTCACCAACACGCAACTCAATAATCTCTTCGTTGCGTGGAGTGGCAGTGCGGTGATGATAACGGCGCTTGTTCATATGAAGCCTTTGATAATCCCCGATGGCGATAAAGCCTCACGGGAGCGAGTTGGATGTGAAGAAACGATTCTATTTCGTCGTCAACGAAGGCGGTCGCCTATTTTCGTGGGCACTCGAATGGTGCTCATCGGACTTGAAGGGGTCGTTAATCAACTGACGACCTTCCACTTCGTCATCTTCGCCTAGCTTCCACGGCACGGTCGTAATCACTACACCGGGAACGGACAGGAGGGCACGACGAAGACGCAATGCAGTCTGATTATGCATTGCATTTTCCCACCAATGACGAACAAGGAACTGGGGCATATACACGACCAGCATTTCCTCCGGAGCGCGACGGCGACGCCCGCGCACGTACTGCAACACAACCTGGTTGAGGTCGCGGTACGGGCTCGACAGGAGGGTCAACGGGATCGGTAGACCAGATTCTTTCCATTCCTTGCGGATGTGGGCTTCCTCGTCATCGTCGGCAACGACGCTCACCAGTTCCAGAGCGGAGGGTTGCGAGGCGCGGGCCGCAGCAATAGCTCGCATAGACGGGCGAGAAAGGTTAGAGACCAGTACCAGGGCACGAACGCGGGTCGGAAGCGCACGCTTCGCCGACCAATCGTCGACACGCAGCTGAGAGCGAATCTGCGTGTAGTGATGCTGAATGCCGAGTTGGACGCAGAAGACGACCGCAATCATGATCAGCGTAATCCACGCACCGTGCGTGAACTTCGTGGCCAAAACGATCAGCAGAACCAAGCCGGTCATCATAAAACCGATGATGTTCACCGCACGCGAGCGCAATACGGCGCCTCGTTCTGAGCCGGTCTGGCGCATACGCAGAGCGCGGTTCCAGTGACGAATCATGCCCAGCTGCGAAAGTGTGAAGGAGATAAACACACCGAGCACGTACAGCTGGATCAGGCGCGTCGTCTGGGCTTTGAATCCAACGATCAAGATGATCGCTGCAAGAGCCAGAACAACGATGCCGTTCGAGTATGAAAGGCGATCGCCACGCTTGTAGAGCTGTCGCGGAAGGAAGGAATCACGGGAGAGAACCGACGCAAGAGTCGGGAAACCGTTAAACGCAGTGTTTGCTGCCAAAACCAGAATCAAACCGGTCACGGTCGTCACCAAGAGGAACAGGATTGATCCATGGCCGAAAACAGCCGAAGCAATCTGACCAATTGCGGGAGACACAACCGTCTCTTCACCCACGGGCTGGCCGTTAAGTGTCAGCTGTTCGACGGCGTCATCGACAATCTTCACACCGGTTGCACGCGCCAAGATCAGGATCGACAGCATCATTGTTGCGGCAATCAAGCCGAGCAGTGCAAGCGTCGAAGCAGCATTCTTCGACTTGGGACGCTTAAACATGGGCACGCCGTTCGAGATTGCTTCAACGCCCGTCAAAGCGGCGCAACCGGAAGAGAACGCGCGCATCAGCAGGAACGCTCCCGCAAGGCCCGCCAGACCAGAGGAGAATTGATCGGAAGCAACCAGTTCGTATTGCGCTGTCGGTGCGCTCCCCAGGTGTCCTGTCGCCATCTGCACAAAGCCGACGATCACCATCAGCGCGATCGCACCCATGTAAATGTATGTCGGGATCGCAAATGCGCCACCTGCTTCTTTCGTGCCACGCAGGTTCAACAGGGACAAGATGATGACAAGCAGAACTGCGATCAGAACCTCGTGCCCCGCAAGCGACGGCAAAGCAGTCGTGATGTAGGCAGCACCCGACGAAATCGATACAGCGACCGTCAGGATGTAGTCGACCAGCAGAGCTGATGCGACAACCAGACCCCACGTGCGACCAAGGTTCGTTGTGACAACCTCGTAGTCACCGCCACCCGACGGGTAAGCATGCACGGTCTGGCGGTATGACAACACGACAACTGCAAGAACCGCAGCGACGACGACACCAACCCAAATCGACTGCAGGGCAGCCAAACCGCCCGCCAACGCTAAGGTCAGCAGGATTTCATCGGGGGCATAGGCGACCGACGACAGCGCGTCTGAGGCGAAGATCGGTAGCGCAATGCGCTTAGGCAGAAGCTGGTGTCCCATCGCGTCCGAACGCATCGGACGACCGATCAGAACACGTTTTGCTCTGGCGAAAACGTTATACAGCACGGGCTAAAGCGTAGCCCTATTAGCGTCAAAACAGCACTCCTTGGGGCAACTCTTTAAGTGATACCGAGAACATGTGCTCTAGGCCAGCCCTTCAGACGTGACGAAAGCACGCTGATGCGGGTAGTTTAGGAGCGTGCATTTCGTCATTATGGGATGCGGTCGCGTTGGTTCTTTCCTCGCCACCGCTTTGGATGCTGATGGGCATTCAGTTGCAGTCATCGACGTTGATCCGAAAGCTTTCTCGCGTCTGCCGTCAGATTTTTCCGGCAAGCGCGTCACCGGCTTGGGTATGGATCGCGAGGCCCTGAAGAAAGCTGACATTAAAGACGCCTATGCGTTCGCAGCTGTCTCCAGCGGTGATAACTCGAACATTATTTCGACGCGTATCGCCCAAGAGACCTTCCACGTGCCACACGTTGTCGCACGAATTTATGATCCTGAACGCGCCTACGTGTACGAGCGTCTCGGCATCCCAACGGTTGCGACCGTGAAGCGCACGGCAGAATCAGTTCTGCGCCGTATGCTTCCCCCGGATGCGGCGGTCACATGGACGCACCCCACGGGCGAGGTTTCCTTGGTTACGGCGACGCCCGAGACATCGTGGTACGGCGTTTCTTTCCCGACAGTTGAAGAACTTACCGGCGAGCGTATTGCCTTCGTATCCCGTTTGGGGACTATCGTTCCAGCGCGCCAAGACTTCGTGGTGCAAGAACACGACCAGCTGTACTTTGCGATCGGTGGAGCAGAGTCGACGCGCTTGCGTTCTATTCTGACGGCCACCCCGAACTTTGAGGACTGATACGCATGAAGATCGTTATCGCAGGCGCAGGCTCGGTTGGTCGCTCCGTCGCCCTTGAACTTCTCGAACACGGTCACGAGTGCACTCTGATCGATAAGCAGCCCGATAAGTTACGCGTTGCATCGGTTGCTGACGCGGACTGGGTTCTCGCTGACGCCTGTTCTCCCGACGCTTTGCGTGAAGCAGGTCTTGCGGAAGCTGACGTGATGGTTGCCGCGACGGGCGATGACAAGGCTAATCTGGTTATTTCTTTGCTAGCGAAGACCGAGTTCGCGGTGCCGCGAGTGGTTGCTCGTCTGAACAATCCTCACAATGAGTGGCTGTTCAATGGCTCGTGGGGCGTTGATGTTTCGGTGTCGACCCCACGCATTATGACGGCTCTCGTGGAAGAAGCCGTGTCCGAGGGTATTCCGGTTCGTTTGTTCTCGTTCAACTCTGCTGAAGTATCGATGTACGCGATCGTTTTGCCCGAGGGCTCCCCGATCGTTGGCAAACGCATTTCTGACACGGATCTGCCTCCGCGCACCGTATTGACGTCGTTGCTCCGTGATGGTCGCCCACTCACGCCATCGGATGATGATCTTTTTGAGTCCGGTGACGAGTTGTTGCTGTTGATTTCCGATACGGAGAAGAATGCTCTGTCGACTCTCCAAGCGTTGGTGGAAGTTCCGCCAGCGGCCGACGAAGAGGAAGCCGAGTCGGAAGAATAATTCCGCCTTCACCCGATTCGCGATTCGTCGCTACGAGGCCTGGGCTGAATGCTCATCCGCCTTTGTTGGAGAGAACGGTTTTAAACCCATCCAGGTGAGCCATGTGACGAGGGCAAAGAGTGGCAGTCCTAGGACAAGCTTCGCGATACCTAATGGGCCAACCATGTGAGCAAGCCATAGGGGAAGCTCAATGCCAAGACGTAGTGCGAAGAGCCCTGTCCAAAGCCACGTAAGAAGAAGGCCTCGACGCTTAAGGCCGGCCCACTCTTCTTTGCGATACCAGTCAGCTTCCAGTTCCCAGAACATCCCAGCGCCCCGGGAGACAAGTGGCTTTCTTACGACGATCGACGCAAGGAAGCCAACAAGGAAAGCTGCCGAGGTGATCAGGCCCCACGTGTAGAAGTTTTCTCCCCTGCCCGAAGCAAGAGCCCAGACCACGCCGATTCCTACACCGATGACGCCTGAAAGCGATTGTGTCAGTGGCTGACGCTGAACAAGACGGATGCCAACGGCGAGTAGCGCAACGACACCCGCGACGACCGATGCGCCGACGACCGAGTGGAAAATGATGAAAACGACAACGAAGAGAAGGGCTGGCACTACGGATTCAGTGAGTCCGCGCCAGCCTCCGACCGCCTGGGTAAAAGAAAACGATTCTTCGTTGAGTTGACGCGTCCAGGTCGGACCAGACTCGGTCACGCCAGTGGATTCATCGTGTTCATCTAAGGCGCTCACATGTTCTCCGAAGCGATGATGCGGTAGAGCGGATTGATGATTGTCAGCACGTCTCCTTGCATTCCTGCTGTGCCTTCAACCTCAATGTGTTCGCCGACTTTCAGCCCCGGAATTGACACGCGTCCCGGCCATCTCAGTTCAATGGAGGCCGTCCCGTCATACAGGGTTCCAACCAGCATGAAATGTGATCCTTCAGGCGGGTAGGTCATTGACATGAGCGTGCCAAAAAGCGTGACGTGTTGACGATTGTGAACGTCACGAATTGGAGTGGTTCCACGGCGCGCTCGCCTCTGTTCCTCATCCAGAGCCTCGTCTTTTTGACGACTGTCCGTCGAGAAATGTTGCGCGAGTGCGCTCCAGAAGCCTGACGCACGCGAACTGTGTTTAGACACGAGGAATCTCGACTTCTTCGTTCGGAAGGTGAAGAGGAAGCAACCCAAGGCGAGCGCGTGGCTGATCGTCGCGAACGACAACGATTCGGTCAATGATCGACTCGAAGTTTTTGCCTGCCTCATTGCTCAGAGCCGCAGGGCCAAGAATGTCAATGCGCGCAAACCAACGGTCGCCTTCACGTCCGATGATCCTCATCCGCGAGGTCCCCTGCCGGCCATCCGGAAGGGAGACTGGAATATCAGCTTGGAGCTCAGTCCCGTAACGCGTATCGCGATCAATGACTGTTGCAGAATCCTTCAGCAATCCGGCACGGATCTCTTCGCGGATTTCATCCCACACGCCACCGCTTCGAGGTGCTGCAGCAACAGAAATCTGCAGACCGGAGTCTCCGATAACGATTAAAACCTTGAGAACGGAGTGACCGTCATCGCCGACCTGGGTACGCAACTGGGCACCGGGGACGGATGGAAGAAGCAAGGAGCCCATATCGATGTAGCCGTTGGACGTATCGCACTCGCCAACCGAGCGAGGGCCCGGCAAATCAATCGGGTCAACGGTTTCTTCAGGTGCTACCTGCGTTCCAAGCTCGGGAATATCGGTTGCTTCAGCCTTTTTCTTTCGAGAGAAAAACAAGATAGCGCCTCAGCCCGCGCACTCGGTGCACACCGGCAGCCCAGCGTCGTCAACGTAGGCGAGCTGAGAAGCGTGGTGGACGAGGAAGCAGGACGAGCAGGTGAATTCGTCATCCTGACGGGGAATAACGTGAACGGTCAGTTCTTCCTTCGACAGGTCAGCACCGGGGAGCTCAAAGTTCTCAGCTGCTTCGGTCTCGTCTTCTTCGATTTCAGCGGAACCAGCGTCACCTCGACGCGACTTCAGTTCCTCGATTGAATCTTCGGCAACATCATCGTCATTCTTACGAGGTGCGTCGTAATCGGTAGCCATGAGTTTCGTCCTTCGGGCGGGTTATTTCATGATCTGATCATGAACTGTATCGGCGGAGGGAATATAACACTGTTAAGAGACGAATGCCACCACTTAGGACTTTGCGGCGCGTTCAATCACGATTAGTGCCTACAGTTTGAGAACATTTCGCTGATGAACTGTAGGAGGTGCTCATGATCGAGCTCGATTTGCTCGGTATCGGCGCAGACGGCGAAACGCTGGTCTTTACCGATCCAAACGGGGAACGCTACCAAGTCTCTATTACTGACGAGCTTCGCGGATCAATCCGTCGTCATCGTATGCACCTCGAGCCAGCACCCAGCCCAGCGCGTCAGCAGATCTCTCCCCGCGAGATTCAGAGCCTGCTCCGTGCCGGCGCTACTCCCGAAGAAATCGCCACATCCCACGCATGCGATATCGAGATGGTGCGTTCCTTCGAAAGCCCCATCCAGGCTGAAAAAGAATACGCACTCCAGCGCGCGCAGAATATGCGTATTGGCTCGGTAGCGGACGGCCCGAAGATGGGTGAGCTTGTCATTGATCGATTGGCCGCACGCGGTGTTGATCCGTCAACTTTGGAATGGAATGCAAGTCGCGAAGGTGCTGGCCCCTGGCAGATTTGCTTGACGTTCATCCAGTCGGCGTCAGAACACGCCGCCAATTGGCTGTTGCCGAAGACCGGTCCTCTTGAAGCTATTGATCAGGAAGCCCAGTGGCTGACTGAAACCCAGTCGTCGACTCCTGCGGCTTCAATCTTCACTCCCCTGCAGCCGAACGCACCCGATGCGTTGGATCCTGCAGACCTCGAAGAAGTTCGCGCACGTGAAGCGATCATTGATCAGTTGAATGCGAGCCGCGGAAAGCCTCAGGACATCGAGTATGACCTTGATGACGAGGATTTTGACCCCGAAGAGTTCGAACAGGCCACGCTGACCGATTCTTCAATTTCGGCTCGCATCTATTCCTTGGCACATGCTCGCACGAAGGAAGAGGAAGAGGTCCCTTCGCAGAACTCCGAGTTCCCTGTTCTCGATGCACTGTCCGCATCGACGCCGATCCCGAGCGCGTCTACTTCTTCACCAAAGGACAAGGAAGCTCCCAACTCGAAGACCCAGGACACGAAGGTTCCTTCTGCAAAGAAGACTGCGCCCGCGAAAAAAGCGTCCACCGATTCGGATGCTGATTACGATGACCAGTCGTTGCCAGGTCTTGAAAACCTTGTTGAAGAGCCTCATTCTTCAGCGCCAGCTAGCGCGAAGAAGTCGAAGTCTCGTCGTCGTTCTGTTCCCAGTTGGGACGAGATCGTCTTCGGTTCAAAGTCGAAGTAGTCGTTTTCAAACGAGAAACCCACGACACATGATGCTCGTGAGTTTTTCGTTTTTTTGCTGACGGCTCGGGTTCAGGAAAGCCGGATCAGCGGAATTCGCATTTCAGCTTCGGTCAGGGAACCGTGGACTCCAGGCATCGCGATCATTTCCGGCTTTTGTGATCTGGAATCAACGAGGCCTGCGCGTCCATTAAAGAACGCGATACCCGCGCCAATTTCGCGATTACCTGGGCCTTCACCCAAGAGGCTCGCAGATTCATCGCAACCGAGTACCCACGCGACGTCGTTCAGTTCATGCTTCCAACGGTCAATCACTTCGGATTCACGGCCAGCTTCGGTATGAATGTGAACAGCGCGTGTTTCTCCGGCAAGGATCCGTACACCGTCGGCAAGATCTGGACGATCCGCAAGATCAATCAACGCACCATGGTCAATATCGATCATGCCGTGGTCAGCAGTCAGTACCGTACGCACGTTGCGGGGCAGGCTACGAAGCAGGCGCCCCAATCCGGCGTCGAAGGCTTCAAGAGCATCGGACCATTCCCAAGAGCTCACTGCATGCCCATGGCCCGTATGGTCGATTTCTGACCAGTAGAGGTAGACGACCTGCGTGCCTTTCTTGAGCTCTCGCAGAGCCGCACTGGCACGCTCATCCCAGGTTTTGCCAGCCACGTGGCGCGCGCCCCTTAAGGCAGCCTTCGTCAAGCCCGAACCAGCGAACGTCGGCGGAGAAATAACTGCGGACTTCACCCCCTGCTGGCTGAGGCGCTCAAAGTAAGTCGGACATTCTTGCCATGCCAGAGGATCTGGACCATTCTCAAACGCCAGAAGATTCATCACCGAATCCCCCCGGGCAACCGCATAGCCCACCATCCGCGTCTTCCCAGGCTTTTCCCCCGTTCCAAAAGAGGTAATCGCAGCGGCTGTCGTCGACGGCGCGATCGTGTGAAGGTTCACAATGTCATCGCGCACCGACCGCAAGGTCGACGCGTGCCCAAGGTGAGACATCAAGGGAACATAGCCCAAGCCATCGACCAAGATGATCAGGAGCTGCCCTTCTTCACGGTCAAGCGACAAACGAGCCCGAGCGGCCTCGTTCCCCAGAGGCAGACCGGCACATGCCAAAGCGGCACCAAAAACATCAGCCAAACACGGGCCAGCCTGCGAAGGCACATCTGCCCATGCGGGAACCGAAACGGGTGAAGTGGCCATGGCGATCAGTGGTGATCTCGAGTAGCAGATGAAAGCAGATCCACGAACTGCCTGGCTTCAGTCATTGCATCCACGCCATCAGCGTCGACGCTGATACGGAAATTCAAATCATCGGGGAAAGATGCGACCGTGTAACCGTGTTCCGCTGTGCACGAGGGATCGCCACATTGAGCGGGCTCAACTTCGCTACGACGCATTGCCCCCAGATCAACCGAGATGGTCAGCTCCGCAGGAAACATCGATGTCATCGCCTCACGATAGACCTCAATCGACGACACCGTCCCCAAACGGGAAAGGGGGAAGATCCCCGTGCCAACGGAGGCTCCGCCATCTTCGAGTTCATCAACATGCATATGAATCAGCACACTGTCAGTCAGAGTCGCCAATGACAGGTGGCGGAAAACCGACCCCTGATCAAAAGCAGCATCCACCTGGCAAAGAGTGGCGCGTGGCGTCTGACCACCCAACGCGCGCTTCAAAGATGCGGTAACAAGCTGGGGGAAAAAGCCCGTTCGATTGATTCGATCCCATGTGTTCACCCTCTAATTGTGCCCGCGTTCGGCGTGGGAGTCGAACAGAGGTTCTTTCGCCCGTGATAATCGCGAATATGGCTAAGAAGGACCTCGTAGAACCACTGCCCGTTGCGGACGAAGACATCAGTGAAATCAATGTCTCCGAAGAGATGCGAACCTCCTTCTTGGAATACGCCGTCTCTGTCATCTACGCTCGCGCACTCCCAGACGCACGCGATGGCCTCAAGCCCGTGCAACGACGCATCCTGTTCCAGATGGATCAGATGGGACTTCGCCCCGACAAGGGCCACGTGAAATCCCAGCGTGTTGTCGGCGAGGTTATGGGTAAGCTTCACCCGCACGGTGACTCGGCAATTTACGAGGCTCTCGTGCGCCTCGCTCAGCCGTTCAACCTGCGTCTTCCCCTAGTCGACGGACACGGCAACTTTGGCTCTCTTGATGACGGCCCCGCAGCCGCGCGTTACACCGAAGCCCGCATGGCTCCCTCCGCGTTGGATCTTGTCACCGGTTTGGATGAAGACACGGTTGAATTCGTGCCGAACTACGACAACCAGTTCATGCAACCCGAGGTACTCCCAGCGGCATTCCCCCAGCTTCTGGTCAACGGCGCTTCCGGTATTGCTGTTGGTATGGCAACGAATATTGCCCCGCACAATCTTGCTGAAACAATCGCAGCGTCCATTCACCTGATTGAGCATCCGGATGCCACCGTCGCCGACCTGATGCGTTTCGTGCCCGGGCCTGACCTGCCTGAAGGTGGCGTCATCGTCGGACTCGATGGAATCAAAGACGCCTACGAAACTGGTCGCGGTGCTTTCAAGACTCGCGCAAAGGTCGGAGTCGAACGCGTCAGCGCACGCAAGATGGGGTTGATCGTCACCGAACTGCCCTACATGGTCGGCCCCGAAAAGGTCATCGAAAAGATCAAGGAAAACGTTAACGCCGGGCGGCTGAAGGGTATTTCGTCGGTTCAGAACCTGACTGACCGTATCCACGGCCTGCGTTTGGTCATCGAAATCAAGAACGGTTTCAACCCCGAAGCGGTCCTGCAACAGCTGTACAAGCGCACACCTCTTGAAGATTCCTTCTCGATCAACGCCGTTGCCCTCGTCAATGGTCAGCCTCGTACCCTCGGTTTGAAAGACATGCTGAGCGTATTCGTCAACCACCGTCTTGACGTGACAACGCGACGCACGAAGTTCCGTCTGGGTAAGGCTCAGGATCGCCTTCACCTGGTTGAAGGTTTGTTGATCGCAGTCCTCGATATTGATGACGTCATTGCGATTATTCGTTCGTCTTTCGACGTGGAAACCGCTCGCGAACGACTGAAGATTGCCTTCGACCTGACCGATATTCAGGCGAACTACATTCTGGAGCTCCGCCTGCGTCGCTTGACCAAGTTCTCGCGCATCGAGCTAGAGAACGAACGCGATGAACTCCAAGCAACGATCGCACATCTTGAAGAGATTCTTTCCGATCCGGTGATGTTGCGAGGCCTGGTCATCTCTGAGTTGCGCGATGTTGCTCAGCGTCTGGCTACTCCCCGGCGGACTCTGCTGCTGTCGTCTGCCGGAGCCGAATCGGGGAACGAGGCGACGAGTGGCGCCGCCTTGGCTGCTACGTTGCCGGCCACATCGAAGTCCGGCAAGGGAATGGACCTGCAGATCCCTGATGACCCGTGCGTCGTTGTGCTGTCATCGAACGGTGGTCTGGCTCGAATTGAAGGCGGAGACCCGCTAGAACCGGGGCCTCGTGCCAGCCACGACGGGTGGATAGCACAATTGTCGTCGACCGCACGTTCTCAGATCGCGGTTGTTACAGCAGACGGTGTTGCTCACCGCATGGAGGTCGTGGACCTACCCGCGCTCCCCCGCTTCGATACAGGATTGTCGCTGGCCGCAGCCACGCCCGCATCTCTGCTCTTGCACACGAATTCTCCCGCGATCGGTTTGCTTGATCCCGCATCAGACCAGGTGTATGCGATGGGTACTGCCCACGGCACCGTGAAGCGCTTGAAGCCGGATGTACTTGCCCGTGACGAATGGGAAGTCATCACACTGGATGACGGTGATCGTCTAGTTGGTTTCGGACCGTGTGCCGACGACTACGATCTTGTCTTTGTTTCAACCGACGCGCAGCTTCTTCGTACGCCGGCATCGAAGGTACGACCGCAGGGTCGCACCGCCGCTGGTATGGCTGGTATGAAGCTTAATGATGGTGCCCAAGCACTCGGATTCTGGGCTCTGCCAGTATCATCAGACTCCTTCGTCGTCACCGTCGCAGCAGCTGAAGGAGCACTGCCGGGAACGGGTCAGACGACAGCTAAGGTAACTCCGCTGGAGTTCTACCCGGTCAAGGGTCGCGGTGGTCAAGGCGTCCGCGCCCAGCGTTTCCTGCGCGGTGAGGATCGCATTGACTTGGCGTGGGTGGGTGACCGTCGACCTCGAGGCGCCTCAGCTGATGGCTCCCCCGTTGACTTGCCCGACGTTGACGAACGTCGCGATGGGTCAGGTACTCCCGTGGTTCTTCCAATCACCCTCATCGGCTAAGGCGCTACAACGGTTCGCGCCGGTGCGAAAGTGCCAGCGTGGCCTCGTCACACATCGATCGCGTACAAGCGCGTCTGACCCACCGTCGCAAAACCCAAATAATCGTAGACGGCAAGCGCTCTGGAATGATTCGCGCTTCCGAGCCCAGCGCCGATACGATCCATCCCATCGGCTGCCATCGCGCGCATCGACGACGTAATCAGGGCATCGACGGCGCGATCCGAACGCGCCTCTTCCAAGACACCCATCTGGTCGATATAGCCTTCGCGCCAACCAAGAGCAGCCCAGTCCTGGACGTACTTCGAGGCAAGAAGGAAACCAACCACGCGCGGACGGTCACCCCTGCGGTCCACGGCAACGAACGACCACTGTGGGACGAAAGAAGTACGTCCCATCAGCCACTGTTCACGAGTGAGGGCAGGACTACCCCACTCAATCTCGGAGAGCCGATTCGCGGCGTGACGCGCCGGTTCATCCCACTCATCCGACCAAGGTTCAATCGTCAAATAACGGCCAAGATCCGGAGTCGGAGGAATCTGGGACAGATCCGCGCGAAGTTCATAGTACGAACGGGTCCAGTGGAAGCCACGCAACTGAAGCTGCTCTTCCAGCTCATTTTCACCCGCCTCGACAAGCATGGTGATCTGAGCCGGCGCATCCGTATCCGCTGTAGCAAGCATCTGACGCGAAACTGCTTCCTGCCATTCAACCAGCGAACTGCCCAAGCCAATGCGACGGAACGACGGGTCAACGCCTCCGTCGCACAGGCACTCCACACGACCACTCTGGCGCATTGCAACGCGACCGTAAGCGACCATGCGTCCCTTCGCGATACCACGAGTCGTCATACCGGCCAGCCCACGCCAGCCTTCAGCCGACAGCATCTCTTCGACTTCGTCGACACTGGTGCGATATGGAGGATTATCCTGCGCTTCCATGCGCGCAATCAGCGTCGCCAATTCATGCAGGCGATTCATGCTGAGCTCTTCCCAGACAATCCCATGATGGGACGGCGGGAATGGCACGTCGTCGGATGCGCCTGTACGACGAGCCAGCGGGATTTCACCCGTCAACGCATTGTCAGCCATGCGCGTCCTTTCTTGTCAACACCAGATTGTGAGATATTCACGTCCCCGTATTCGCCCACGGGCACGCTAACCCGCAGGACACCTTATTGGTCAATCGAATAGAAAACCTGCGCGGGCCCGTCAAGGAAACCGAGGTGCTCGTAGATGGCATGGGCGTTCGACGTATTCTTCGTATCCACATCCAATCCGATCCTGGACATTCCCGATTCAGCGGCCGCCGCCACCGCTGCACCAATCAACGCGGTTGAAAGCCCGTGCCCACGATGCGATTGATCAACGGCCAGAAGTTCCGCGTATGCCTCTGTCTTACCGGTCGCGGCCCACCGTTCAACGGGGCGTCCCACGACGAAACAGCCAGCCAGCTCACCCTGCTCAGATACTGCTCCGAACGACCAGCGAGGATCCAAATTCGAGGTAGATTCTTCCCACCAGGCCTCGTGCAAGTAGGGCAGGGTGTGCTCAGCGAAAGAACGCAAGTACAGTGCTTTCGCGCTCCCCATATCAACATCGGACCACGGAATGATCGAATAGCCGTGGCGAGGCTTCCGAGCCTTTTCAGCCCCTAGAAGCTCGCGGTACATCACTTGGAACGTAGCCTTCGCGTAGAAGCCCGCCGCAATATACAAACGACGACGATCCGTCATGTGGGCGTCAACGACATTGAAAATTGATGCGGGGACCTTCGAGTCCGCTCCGAATGTTTCGACCAGCATTTGACGGGCACGGCCATCTTGCCAGTAGAGGAGAGCTCGACCCAATCCACGTCCACGCCAATGCGGATGAATGTAGGCGTTGACCTCGGCGGCAGCATGATCTGAGAGCGAAGTGAGGACTCGAACGGCTGCGACTGCGCAAATACGATTGTCCGAATCGATACCGACAAGCGCATCGATCCAGAAATCTTGCGTGCGACCTTCCACCATGTCGGCGATGTCGGATGCACTCATACGATGATGCATCTCATCAGCAGCCTCAACCTGACGAATCACGTCATAAACACCCGGAGCGTCGGAGGCGATCATCGAACGCCACCTCAATCCGATGTGGGTGCCCGGATACGAAACTGAGGCTGGTGGCTTCAAACGTTGCGCAAGTCCAGTCATAGATCCTAGTGTACGTGCGCATCGGGTCTTTGGTCACATACGCGGGAAGGTTCTGCGCTAGGTCTCAGCGGCCAGGTGCTCAATACACACGGTGCGAAAAGACGAGGCCCAACACGGATGGGGCGACAGGGAGTTTTCAGGCGTCGATGCGCATGCGGTCGATGCCAGAGGATCCTTCGACAATGAAATCCTTACGCGGTCCCACCGTGGAACCCATCAGCAGTTCGAACACATCTTCTGCTTCGCGCAAAGCGTCTTCATCATCAAGGGTGATGCGTCGCAAGGAACGATGCGCGCGATCCATGGTGGTTTCAGCCAACTGGTCCGCGTCCATCTCACCCAGGCCCTTGTAGCGCTGGATCGGTTCTTTCCATGTCCGCCCCGCCTTACGCAGTTGAGCAAGCTTCTTGTGGAGTTCATCTTCGGAATACGTGTAAATCAGTTCGCGAGGCTTGCGTCCCTTAGCGCTCACTTCAATGCGGTGCAACGGTGGAACAGCAGCGTAAATTCGGCCAGCTTCGACCATGGGGCGCATATAGCGGAAGAACAGGGTGAGCAACAACGTGCGAATATGCGCGCCATCGACGTCAGCATCGGTCATCAAAATAACCTTGCCGTAGCGGGCGGAATCAAGATCGAAAGTTCGACCTGATCCTGCACCAATGACCTGGATAATGTTCGCGCATTCCGCGTTCGCCAGCATATCCGCTGTCGATGCCTTTTGGACGTTCAGGATCTTGCCTCGAATCGGGAAGAGCGCCTGATACTGGCTGTTGCGTGCCGCCTTTGCCGTGCCCAGTGCCGAGTCACCCTCGACGATGAACAGTTCGGTTTCTAAGACATCTTCCATTCGGCAGTCTGCGAGCTTCGCGGGCAGAGAGGATGTTTCAAGCGCATTCTTCTTACGCGAAATTTCCTTGTGAATACGCGCTGAAACACGCGCTTTCATTTCGCCGACAACCTTTTCCATCAACGAAGACGTCTGCTGTTTGTCGTCGCGCTTTGAGGAATTAAACTTCGCATTCAGCCAGTCGGTGACAACGCGAGACACGACCGTACGGACTTGTGGTGTACCCAGGATTTCCTTGGTCTGCCCCTCAAACTGCGGTTCGGGGAAACGGACGGTGACAACGGCAGTCAGACCCGCTTGGACATCATCCTTTTCGGGACGCCCATCTTTGGTACCCACCTTCAACTTGCGCGCGTTCTTATCAATCTGCGCGCGCAACACCTTCAAGACAGCCTGCTCGAAACCGGCAACGTGTGTGCCACCCTTCGGGGTCGCAATAATGTTGACGAATGACTGCAGTGAAGTATCGTAGCCAATCCCCCATCGCAAGGCGCAATCCACCTGGCACGTGCGTTCCACTTCGGTCGCAGCGAGGTGTCCCGTTGACGGATCGAGTGCCTGAGCGGTTTCGGTGAAGGTTCCTTCACCTTGAATATGCCACGTGTCAGTCACAGGACCATCGCTGGCCAGCCAGTTCGTAAAGTCAACGACGCCACCGTCGTAGCGGAATGACTCGTGAAGCTCTTCTTCTGCGCGCTCATCCCAGCAGTTGATGGTCAGGCCGGGAACAAGGAATGCGGTCTGGCGTGCACGCGCACACAAAGCTTCCCATGAGAATCCTTCGGTTGACGGGAAGATCTGAAAGTCAGCCCAGAAACGCACGCGTGTACCGGTGACATTCTTCTTTACCTTGCCAACGGTTTTCAGCTGTGAAGATTCTTCAAACGGAGTGAACGGTGAATTCGGGGTGCGTTGCTTCGAATCGTCGAATTCGCCGGGCTCACCGCGACGGAAACACATTTCCCATGTCTTTGAGCCGCGGTCAACCTGCACGTCAAGACGCGCGGACAGCGCGTTCACAACGGACGCACCCACGCCGTGCAGACCACCCGATGACGCATAGGAACCGCCACCGAACTTACCACCAGCGTGAAGCTTCGTGTACACGACCTCGACGCCTGACAAACCGACACCGGGGACCTCGTCAACCGGAATACCTCGACCGTTGTCAGCCACCGACGCAGAATAGTCAGGGTGCAGGCGCACATTGATCGTGTCGCAGTGACCTTCAAGAGCCTCGTCAACGGCATTGTCGATAATTTCCCAGAGACAGTGCATCAAACCGCGGTGGTCCGTGGAACCGATGTACATGCCGGGGCGCTTACGAACAGCTTCCAGTCCTTCAAGGACGCTGAGGTGCCGTGCCGAATAGTCAGATGAAGAAGTCACCCGCTTATCTTAAAGAATCATTGAATGAGCGCCATTTCACCTCGCCGTATTCTTCCAGATGACGCGTGTTCCACTTGCTCGCATGATGAGCACACTCGCGTACGGATTGCGCCGAGGGTGAACAATCGCTTTTGAACGCGACATTACCGACTCTTTAGTGTGTGATTGAAACATGACAACGCTTTCACTTCAGCCAGAAACCTCAACGGCCCCGGTTCTCAACGCCGCCGACCGTTGCGACAAGTGTGGCGCGAAGGCGTGGCTGCGTGCCACGATGCCATCCGGCTTCCAACTGTTCTTCTGCGCCCACCACGCGACGCAAAACCTTGACGCCCTTATGCTGTCGGGCGCCTCGATCCTCGACGAACGTCACTTCCTGAACAAGGACAACTGATCATCTGCTGTCTCGGTTCTCTTTGACCACGCCACGACTACTGAATAGACAATGGGTACGCCATCTGGCGTACCCATTGTCTTTGTTATCGCGCGGGCAGAAAACATAAAGATGCGGACACGGGTTTCTCACACTAACACGGCATTATTTATGAGCGCGCAAGACGCTGGGAAACAACTCCTGTCACACCATCACGCATCGAGACGCCATAGAGAGCATCGGCGATCTCCATAGTGCGTTTCTGGTGCGTGATCACGATCAGCTGAGATTCTTCACGTAGTTCTTTAAAGATTGCCAGAAGACGCGACAAGTTCACGTCGTCGAGTGCGGCTTCAACTTCGTCCATCACGTAGAACGGAGATGGACGAGCTTTAAAGATCGCGACGAGGAAAGCAATAGCTGCGAGTGAGCGTTCACCACCCGACAGCAAACTCATTCGCTTGACCTTCTTGCCGGCGGGGCGAGCTTCAATTTCAATGCCCGTGGTCAAAGGCGAATCTGGGTCGGTCAAAATCAGATCACCTGTACCGCCGGGGAACAAAACGTCAAAGGTGTGCGCGAACTGTTTCTTCGTGTCTTCAAATGCGGAAACGAATGCTTCTTCAACCAGTCGATCCACATCGGTAATGATGCTCATCAGATCGGCTTTTGATTCTTTGAGGTCTTTTACCTGTTCCATCAAGAATGCATGACGAGCAGCCAGAGCATCGTGTTCTTCCAAAGCCAGGGGGTTCACGCGCCCCAGGCGCACCAGCTCGTTTGAAGCTTTCTCAAAAGCCTTTTCTTGCTCGCTTCGAACAAAAGGCTGGCCTTCTTCGCTGACTTCTTCATCCGGGTCCGATGGGAAAACGGGTACCAGGGTATGGGGTCCGTATTCTTCAATCAAAGTGTCAGCATCGAGCGCAAGCTCTTCCATTGCTCGACGCTCAACATCACTCGCTTGCAATTCCAGTTGAGTGCGCGCAATTTCGTCACGTTGAACCTCGCCAGTAACGTCGGCTAGGCGCTTCATTTCTTCATCCACGGCCAAGCGCAGGGCACCAACGCGCTCATTTTCCTGCCGAGTTTCTTCAGCAACCGCCGTCTGGCGGGCCGAGGCGATAGCAAGTAGCTGGGCAGCCTCGTTCACTGCCTGACGCGCGTCGGCCTCAATCTCCGTTGCAGCACGCAACGCAACCTGGCGTTGAGCTTCGCGCTTCGCATAACGGCCACGCTCTTCGCGCTCTTTTGCTGCTGCCTGGCGAAGGTTTCGGGCACGCGCACCAGCCTGCCTGGATTGTTCTTCTAATGCTCGCAATGCCAGGCGCGCTGAGGTTTCCGCTTCACGGGCTTCTTTCGCCGTTCTGGCAGCACCCTCAGCTTTATCGCGCGCTGCGTCGACGTCTTCAGAGGGACTCTCCGACAGTGTTTCGACTTTCGATCGCGCTTCTTCAACGCGTTCTTTAGCCCATTCGACATGATCCTCGGCACGTTTGAGCGCTTCTCGTCCACGGCCTACCTCAGCTTCACTGGCTGCGAGTGCGGACTGGAGTCGCGCAGTCTTTTGAGCGCGTTCAGCCTGCAGGGCGTCGTGGGCACGCAGAGCTTTCAGGGCTTCGTTCGCTCCGCGTATTGCCAGGTCCAGCGCAATATTCGCTGCCGTGAGTTCATCAGAGAGGGCATCGCACGTGTGTTGTGCTGCCTCGGCCTTCGTAGCGGCTGCTTCGTGTTGGGCTTTGATGGCAAGTAATGAGTCGGCTGTCTGTCCGGCTGCTATAACACCTGAACGAGTCACCATTGTTCCGCTCAATGTAACGGCAACGTCCACTGTGTCGATCGCAATGCCACGTTGGGCAGCATCAAGATCGTTGGCAACTACTGCGCCACAAAGCAAGGCTGAAACGCTCGCTGCGACTTTCGGGTCTGGTGTCACGCACTCTCGCGCCCACGTCAGGCCCTCGGGTAGTTTCTGCTTGGCAGGCGCGACCTCGTCCCCATTCGCGATCATCATCCGTAACTGGCCACTATTGGACTCCTGGGCGTCGCGCGCTTGAGTGAGCGCAGAATCCAGGGAATCCATGACGACGGCGTCCGCAAATGGGCCAAGTAGCGTCGCGATCGCGTTCTCGGTTCCTTGGCGGGCGTTCACGAAATCCTGGACGGCACCCAGCACGTGGTCACGATCGAGCAGGTGAGCCGTGTCATCGTCACGCGCAAGAAGCTGGGTCAGGGCATCACGACGCGCTTCCCAGTGAGCACGATCGGCGCGAGCTTCGCGTTCAGCGGCAAGGAGGGCATCAACTTTTGCTCGTGCCTGATCACGATGGATGCCCGCCTGCGCATGCGCGCGACTCACATCGAAATCGCCACCCGATTCTTCGGGCGCGTCCTCAACGGCTTTCTTCGCTTCTTCAGCTCGCGCGAGTGCAGCTTCGAGCGCGCTACGAGCACGACCGGCTTCTGCTTCACCGGCTTCCAATCGGGCGTGAGCACTCCCAACATCACCCGTCAGGCGCGCCACTTTCTCACGATGGTCAGCGACGAGTGCGTTGACCCTGGCGAGTTCTTTGGCTGCGCGTTGATCTTCGTCTTCCGCTTGTTCCTTGGCGCGTACGAGGCTACTCAATTCACGTTGGGCTTGCTGAACACGCTGGAGAAGGTCCCCGTCCTCATTCGAAGCAACTAATGCCCTCTGGTCCAAGACATCCGGGTCTTCACCCGTCGGTGTAGCTTCGGGGCGCGAATACTGTTTGACGCGCTCGGCAGAGATTGCGAGCGTCGTCTTCGCACGCTCATGGACGCTGGTCGCTTCCTGCCAGACTCGCGTCACGTCATTCGCATTGCGAGCGCGAGCTTCTTGATTGCGTTCGCTTTCCTCAATTGATGCCCGCAGATCCGCAATCTTGGTTTCATGCGCACGCTTCAGCTCTTCGAGACGGGTATCAATATGCGACTGACGTTCAAGCTTCTCGCGCACGTTCACAAGATCGTCGGCGAGCAAGCGAGCTTTCGCGTCTCGCACTCGTACTTGGATCAACGAGGCCTTGCGCGCCTGCTTCGCTTGGCGCGCAAGAGGACCCAACTGGCGTCGGATCTCTTCAGTCAGGTCCAGAACACGCACGAGATTCTGATCCATGTCAGCGAGCTTCTTCAGCGCACGCTCTTTACGCCGGCGATGCTTCAGCACACCGGCAGCCTCTTCAATGAACCCGCGACGATCTTCCGGGGTTGCTTGAAGGATCGAGTCGAGGCGCCCCTGCCCCACGATGACGTGCATCTGACGTCCCATGCCCGTATCGGACAGCAATTCTTGAATATCAAGCAGTCGAGCAGGTGAACCGTTAATTGCGTATTCGGAGCCCCCACCGCGGAACAGTGTCCTGGTGATCGTTACTTCCGTGTATTCGATGGGAAGAGCGCCATCTGAGTTATCGATCGTCAGATCAATCTGCGCACGCCCTAAAGCCGGACGTCCCGATGTGCCGGCGAAAATAACGTCCGACATGTTAGAGCCACGCAGGCTCTTCGCGCCCTGCTCGCCCATCACCCAGGCAAGTGCATCCACAACGTTCGACTTACCCGAACCGTTCGGACCCACGACACAGGTGATCCCGGGTTCAAGCTTCAACGTCGTCGTAGACGCGAAAGACTTAAACCCGCGTAGCGTCAGGTTCTTTAAGTGCACGGGTCAAGGATACGTGGAAACTGTGGGAAGAATAAGAAAAAGTGGCGCCTGCAGATGCAAACACCACTTTTTCATAATGTCATGCGTGCTCCTCGGACAGGTTCACGCTCATACAAGATAGTCTCAGCAACACAGTTCAGGGAACCACAGTGCGATCTCACGCTCAGCAGAAGTCGGGGAATCTGAACCGTGAACAACGTTCTCCACGTGGTTCGAACCCCAGTCGCGTCCAAGATCGCCACGAATAGTTCCAGGAGCAGCCAAGGTCGGGTTTGTTGTGCCCATGAGAATACGCATACCCTCAATCACGCGGTCACCTTCAACCACGATGGCAACGAGCGGGCCCGAGCTCATGAAATCAACCATTCCGTTAAAAAAGTGTTGCTCACGGTGCTCCGCGTAGTGCTCTTCAAGGAGTTCCCTAGAGGCCTTCTTAATCTTCAGGCCCTTCAGGACATAGCCCTTCGCTTCGATGCGACGCAGAACCTCTCCAGTCAGACCGCGAGCAAACCCATCGGGCTTGACCAGGATCAGAGTGTGTTCCTTATTCGGGTCGAGCAGATCAGGAGTTGGCATTCGCCCTCCTTTCATTACACGTTGTTCAAGGAATCAATATCGTAACCGATGATCGCATCATCGTTCACACGACGTGGCTGTGGCGGTACTCGGATGAATATCCACCACAGCCACACCGCATCACGAAACGTTTTCGATCATCTCTTTGAGAGCAACAATGCTCTCAGCTGCCTGCGGACCAGTAGCCCGCAGTTCAACCGTTTCGCCCTGCTTCACACCGAGAGCCATGATTTCAAGAACGGAAGCGGCATCTGTTCCATTCACAAGAATCTCGGCATCAAATGTGGCTGCAAGACGAGCCAGAAGAGCTGCCGGACGAGCATGCAGACCAACCGGATCAGCAACAACTGCCGTGTCCGTGACACCATCGGTTGGAGCTGAAGAAGTCTGGCGATCCTGATGCATAGAGTGAAGCTCGATCATTGGTCCGATCGCATTACGCGCAGCATCGGCAACGTCATTCAGGCAATCACCCAATTGAGCGCGCACCGCAGCCGCGACAGCACCCTCAACAAGCGGAGCTTCAATGAACTTCAGATGATCGGGATCGTCAGCAAAATCCAGAACCGATTCAACCGTCATCGTGGCTGAACCAAGATCTGTCAGGATCAAGACACCTGCACCATCGCCATCGCCAACCTCATCGAGGCAGGCGCTGACAGCAGCATCAATCTTGTCGAAGGACGTACCGATCCCGCCCTCATCAGTACCACCCGCGGCTTGGAAGAAAACCTCGGGAGCCATCTGCCGGGCAAGTTCGACTACGCCACGAGCCAGAAGATCCGAATGGCTTGCGATGACAAATGCAACGCGCGCCATCATTCCTCCTCAGCTGCTTCAAGCGCCTTCGCAAGGATGATCGCGGACGACATAGCACCCGGATCAAGATGTCCCTTGGAACGCTCTCCCAGGTAGGAAGCACGACCCTTGGTTGCCTGAAGAGGTTCAGTGGCAAGAGCACCCTTATGAGCGGCCTCGGAAGCAACCGCCAGAACCTGTTCAGGTGTGGCGCCAGATTCTGCAGCAGCCTTAGCTGCGTCATACGCCGGACCCCAGGCATCGACCATGGTCTTCTCGCCACGCTCTGCCTTGCCACGAGCCTGAATGCCAGCGAG
The DNA here is from genome assembly GCF_019380255.1 of Schaalia turicensis. Classification (NCBI taxonomy): domain Bacteria; kingdom Bacillati; phylum Actinomycetota; class Actinomycetes; order Actinomycetales; family Actinomycetaceae; genus Schaalia; species Schaalia turicensis. The sequence goes on along the minus strand of NZ_CP048928.1, from coordinate 741,469 downwards.
AGCACCGCCGATCAGGGCAGCAACAGCTTCAGCGGTCAGAGGTTCGTCGACAGCAACCTTTGCTGCGCGCAGGAAAGCTGTTCCGTACAGAGGACCAGCAGCCCCACCGACCGTCGACATCAGAGTCTTCGCAACGATCTTCAGGCAGTCCTGAACGCTAGTCGGAGGCGTTGCTTCGAAGGCTTCCATGACCTTGCCGAACCCACGATCGAGGTTCTCACCATGATCACCATCGCCGATCTGGCGGTCCAGATCGATCAAGTATTCACGCTGAGCACCAATCTCTACGCGAGTAAGCGCAATCCAGCGCATTGCCCATGCAGTATCTAGCGCCATCTAGTCCCTCACTTCCATGCCGGTGTTGCCACCGGCGCATCGAACAGTTCAAGCATTTCGTCATCCACACGGAGCAGGGAGACAGAAACGCCAGGCATTTCAAGGCTGGTCACGTAGTTGCCCACCATTGTGCGAGCAATCTTAATGCCGTCTGCTTCCAGCAGCTGAGCCAGTCGACGATGGCAAATGTAGAGCTCGGACGAAGGTGTGCCACCCATTCCGTTGACCAGGGTGATCACACGCTGGCCCTTTTCAAGCTTCAGGTCATCACGAACCTTGATATAGAGCTCTTCCACCAGTGCGTCAGCGGTTTCCATCTTGCCACGACGGTAACCGGGTTCACCGTGGATACCGATACCGAGCTCGATCTCGTCTTCGCCAAGATCGAAGGAGGGGGTGCCTGCGTGAGGAACCGTGCACGGGCCAAGTGCGAGGCCCATGGAACGCATCTCGTCGTTCACACGCTGAGCGATTTCGGTGACCTTGTCAAGGTCGTCGCCACGTTCTGCAGCTGCACCGGCAAGCTTCTCAACAAAGACGGTGCCGGCAACACCACGACGGCCTGCAGTGTACAGCGAGTCTTCGACCGCGACGTCATCATTGACGACAACGGAACGGACCTCGATGTCTTCCATTTCAGCCATTTCGGCGGCGGTCTCGAAGTTGAGGACGTCGCCGGTATAGTTCTTCACGATGTGCAGGACGCCTGCACCGCGATCGGCAGCCTTTGTGGCTTCGAGGATCGGATCCGGGGTCGGGGACGTGAAAACGGCGCCAGGAACGGCAGCATCCAGCATGCCCAGGCCGACAAAGCCTGCGTGCAACGGTTCGTGACCAGAGCCACCACCGGAAACCAGACCGACCTTGCCGTTAGCCTTCGGGGTTGCGCGGGTAACGAAATCGGGATCGAGGTGAACCTCCACCATATCCGCATGCGCCAGAGCAAATCCTTCGAGGGTTTCCTTGACGACGTTGTGGACGTCATTGACCAGCTTCTTCATCGTGCCTCCTTGCATCAAAACAGAGCGGTCATGCTCTGGGACTATGGTGCCACGACTTTTGCTACTCGACTAGCAAAAAGACGGCTCGCTGCCCCCTATGGACGAATGCCAGCAAGATCAAGCATGTGGCCTGCAAGAACGACCGAGCCAAAGACGACCACGCCGCATTTGTCTGCGGGGTCAGTGGTGGCTTCAGCAAGTGTCGCCGCACGATCGACCGCTTCGCCAAGATTGTCGCGTACTTCCACCCTGTCTTCACCAAAGACATCGATTGCAATTTCGCGCAATTGCTGGATATTCGCAGCACGTTCGCCGGGCATTTCGGTGATGACAATCGAATCCAGATGCGGTTCCATTTCGGCCAGAACGGACTCGATGTCCTTGTCTCCCATCGCCGAATAGACGCCGACAACGTGAGCGAATGCGAAGGAATCGTCAAGCGCATCGGCAAGGACGCGAGCACCTGCGGGATTATGTGCAGCGTCGACAAGAATTGTCGGGGATGTGCGCACAACCTGCAGGCGTCCCGGCGAAGTCGCCGTCATCATGCCATTTTCGACGATCTTCGCATCCAAGGCGCGACCGCCCATGAACGCTTCGACACCAACCAGAGCTGCCGCGGCGTTGTGAGCCTGATGTTCGCCAAAGAGCGGAACGAAAACGTCAGTATAGGTGGCGGAAGGAGTGCGGACAGTAACCAGCTGACCGCCAACACCCATCTGGCGATCAAGGAGCTCGAAGTCTCGGCCTTCAAGGCGGACGATCGCATCGACTTCGCGGGCGCGGTCCAATAGGACCTCTAGTGCTTCTTCGGGTTGCTCGGCGATCACGACAATCTGACCGGGCTTGATAATCCCGGCCTTTTCTTCTGCGATTTCACGGATCGTGGAGCCCAGCCACTTCGTATGATCCAGATCGATCGGCATGATCACAGAAACGCCGGCCTCAATGAGGTTCGTGGCATCCCACGTTCCACCCATGCCGACCTCGATAACGCCAGCATCGACCGGGTGATCCGCAAACGCTGCCAACGCTAGAGCAGTAAAGACCTCAAAAAACGATAGGCGTACTCCTCCGTCAGCAACCGACTTCGTGTCGACCATCTCGACGTAGGGCGCGATATCGTTCCAGGCTGCGATAAAGGCTTCGCGGGAAATTGGTGCGCCTTCGATACTTATTCGCTCACGCACATCAATCAAATGCGGAGACGTAAATCGTCCGACGCGCACGCCGAACGCAGTCAGCACCGCATCGATCATGCGTGCGGTCGATGTCTTGCCGTTCGTACCCGTAATGTGCACGGTCGGGAATGTATTCTGCGGATCGCCCAGGATATCGAGCAGCATCCGGATGCGATCCAAGCTCGGCTCAATGTCGTGTTCGGGTGCGCGCTCGACGATTGATTCGTAGATCTTAGCCACCGCAGCATCCAGCTCAACCGAATCTGCAGCCTTCGCGAGAGCTTCTTCGTGTTCTGCGCGCGCTGCCTCGGCGTCGTCGGCGAAGTCTTCGTCGATATCGCCTTCCAGCTCGGCGAGAATCGAAGGATCGGGGCCAAGTAGCAAGGAGGATTCGACGAGGTTCCGCAGAGCAGTTTGCAGTTCAGCCTCTTCGGCATCTTGCCCGTGATCCGTTCCGTCAGTCAATGCCACCTCATCGGGCTCGTCAGCCGCTTCAAGGTAGGGAATCAGATCCGCAGGGATTGAGCCTGCAACCGCTTCTTCCTCGCTATCGCCAAAGAATGCGGAGTGATCGTTCGACATGAGGGCCTCCAGAGCACATGTTGCCCGGCGCATCGAAAGTGCGCGCAGTTAAAAAGCGACCCGCCTATTTTATACGGTTCGGGGCTGGGAGCACTTCGTAGTGATGTGATCCCAGCCCCGAGTCACGCGATCAAATGATCAGTGCTTTGCGACGCTCACCGTGAGCTTCTCGCCGGCTTCCACGTTCACCTGAAGGGCGAGCGTTTCGTGGGCGATCATTTCAGTGTGCGCGTTCACGGCGTCCACGCGATCAGTAGGAACAACGAGGTTCAGCGTGATGCGGTCAGCAATATGCAGGCCGGCGTTCTTACGCTCATCCTGCACGGCGCGGATCACGTCACGTGCGTAGCCTTCAGCTTCCAGCTCCGCGGTCAGCTCTGTATCAAGCAGGACCACCGTGCCATTGCTCATGACGTCCGCCGCCTGGCCTTCTTCAGCGTCCACGGTGGTGGCCACTAAGAACTGCTCGCCGGTCAGAACAACCGGCTGGCCATTAAGCTGGACGGTCGCAAAAACACAGCTACCGTCTTCGTTCACGGTCCACTCGCCCGACTTCTGCGCCTTGAACAGCAAAGACGTCAGCTTACGGAGCTCGGGAGCAAAGGCGCGCGGGTTCAGCGACAGTTCGATGTTCGCACGCAAACCGGATTCTTCCGGCGTTCGGAAGCGAACGTCCTTGACGTTGACCTCGGATGCAACAAGGTCAGCGAACTGGCCGAGCGCACCCGCCTGCTCAGAGACGATCGTCATGCCGGCAAGTGGCTGACGAACGCGCAGGTGATGGTTCTTACGCAGGGCGTGTGCCGTCGACACAACGTCGCGGACCTCGTCCATTGCGGACACCAGTGCGTCGTCAGCAACCAGATCCGAGATCACCGGGAAGTCAACCAGGTGGACAGACTCACCACCGGTCAGACCGCGCCAGATTTCCTCGCTGAGCAACGGGAGTAACGGAGCTGCAATCTCAGACAGACGGACAAGAGCGGTGTACAGCGTGTTGAACGCAGCCGAATCCTCCTCCCAGAAACGCTGGCGCTGAGTACGCACGTACCAGTTCGTCAGAACATCCAGGTAATCGCGGACGTGCTCGCATGCCTTCGCGATGTCATACCAATCCAAGTCAGCCTTGACATCGGCTGCGAGCGAGCGCGTGCGTGCCAGCAGGTAGCGGTCCATCTTCGACAAGCTGGAAACCACCGCTTTGTCGTTGAGGTCCCAGGCCGTGGCCTCGTACCCCTTGCCCCCATTCGCTGCCCCCGCGTACAGAGTGAAGAAGTAGTAGGTATTCCAGATCGGCAGTAGCACCTGGCGAACCGTGTCACGGATACCCGTGTCGGTCACTATGAGGTTGCCACCGCGGACGACAGGCGAGCTCATGAGGAACCAACGCATCGCATCCGAACCGTAGGTGTCGAACACGCCGTTGACGTCCGGATAGTTGCGCAGGGACTTGCTCATCTTGCGGCCGTCATCACCCAGAACGATGCCATGCGAGACAACGTTCGTGAACGCCGGGCGGTCGAACAGAGCGGTCGCCAGGACGTGCAGGGTGTAAAACCAGCCACGCGTCTGGCCGATGTACTCGACGATGAAGTCGCCCGGGTAGTGCGACTCGAACCATTCCTGGTTCTCGAACGGGTAGTGAACCTGCGCGTACGGCATAGAACCAGACTCGAACCAGCAGTCGAGAACGTCCGGGATACGGCGCATCATCGACTTGCCCGTCGGATCATCCGGGTTCGGGCGAACCAGCTGATCGATGAACGGGCGGTGCAGGTTATCCACCTTCACGCCGAAGTCGCGCTCAAGTTCCTTAAAAGAACCGTAGACGTCTTCACGCGGGTAGTTCGGGTCATCTGAACGCCAGACCGGGATCGGCGCACCCCAGAAGCGGTTACGCGAGATCGACCAGTCGCGAGCGCCGGCAAGCCAGTTTCCGAAGATGCCGTCTTTGGTGTGCTCAGGAACCCAGGTGATCTCTTGGTTGAGTTCGACCATGCGATCACGGATAGCGCTGACGCGCACGAACCACGAGGACACAGCCTTGTAGATCAGCGGCTTACGGCAACGCCAGCAGTGCGGGTAGGAGTGAACATACGACTTCTGCTGAACCAGAACGGCACGCTTTTCTTCGGGAACGCGGGCCAGCGGACCAGTACCATCGCGCAGGTCAACGGTGATCGGCTTATTCGCATCGAACACCTGCATGCCCTGGTAGTCGGGAACTTCAGACGTGAAGCAACCGCCTTCATCCACCGGGATGACCGGTAGGATTCCGCGTTCCTGGCAGACGAACATGTCGTCTTCACCGAATGCGGGTGCGATGTGGACCAGGCCGGTGCCGTCTTCCGTCGACACGTAATCGCCGGGGATGATCGTCCAGCCGTCCGGGCCGGGAGCCGCACCCTTGGCGCGGTGATCGGCGTTGTCGAAATAGTCGAAGATCGGGAAGTAATGCTTGCCCGCAAGCTCGCTCCCCTTGAAGGTCTTCACGATCTGCGGTTCTTCGCCCAGTTCCTTCGCGTATGCGCCAAGACGCCCCTGAGCGACAACGACATCCTGGCCGGCAACCGGGGACTCGAGGTCAGCCGGAACGCGCACGACCACGTAGTCGATGGTCGGGCCAACGGCGACAGCTTCGTTCGACGGCAAGGTCCACGGGGTCGTAGTCCAGATCAGGACCAGTTCACCCTTGTCAGAGCCCTCAACAAGAGGCTCTTCGAGGCGCATACCAACGGTGACCGTGTTGTCTTGACGATCCTGGTAGACATCGTCATCCATCTTGAGCTCATGGTTGGACAGCGGGGTACGGTCGTGCCAGCAGTACGGCAGAACGCGGTGGCCCTGGTAGGCAAGATCCTTGTCATAGAGAGTCTTGAATGCCCAGATGACCGACTCCATGTAGTTCGGGTCGAGCGTCTTGTAGTCGTCGGAGAAGTCAACCCAGCGAGCCTGGCGGGTGACATAGTCTTCCCACTCGTTCGTGTAACGAAGAACAGACGAACGGCAGGCCTCGTTGAACTTCTCGATGCCGAGGCCACCTTCGCGGGTGATCTCAGTGACATCTTCGATGCCGAGGATACGCTGCGCCTCGAGTTCAGCGGGCAGACCGTGCGTGTCCCAGCCGAAACGGCGTTCAACGCGGTGGCCGAGCATTGTCTGGTAGCGACCAACAACGTCCTTGACGTAGCCGGTCAGAAGGTGACCGTAGTGCGGAAGTCCGTTGGCAAAGGGTGGGCCGTCGTAGAACACGAACTCGTTCTGACCGCCTTCGCCAGCAGGGCGCGCCTCAATGGACTTACGGAAGGTATCGTTATCGGCCCAAAAGGCCAGGGTTTCGCCTTCCATCTGCGGGAAGGACGGGCTTGCGTCCACCTCGTTGTCGCGGTGACGCGGGTAAAAGCCGTGCTTCGTCATTGTTGTCCTCGTCTGTTCGATTCACAGGGACGAGGACCAGCTTCACTGGGACCCGCGGTACCACCCCGCTTGCTCTACCACCCCGATGCGTGCGCGCCGCAGGAGCAAAGCCGCTTCTTTTATTCGCTGTAACGGGCTCACCCGTTCGGTTCTACTGTGGGCGCACTGCGAGCGCGCCCGGTTCTTCCGAAAACTCCCCGGTGATACCCCGCGCCGTGTAGCGCAGGCCGGATCAACGTTGGTGTTTATCGTAGCTGAAATTACGACTGAGAGCCGAGCCAGCCCACGTGGCTTGTCCCTCACATCCCTCCGGCGAGAGTTCAACATCAGCGGTTAGTCTGCCCGGTCACATGTTGCGTGCGACCAGCGTATTCGTTGCCTGAGCAACGGGATCCCCCTGAGCCTCGGGCTCAGTTTCCGTAGACATGGTAGGCGTTGCCTCCCCTCGCGCGCGCCGGCGAGCCCTTCTACGGCGATATAGCCACACGAAAAATAGCGTGATCGGAATAATCACGATAAGCCACGGGACGAACATGATCAGTCCATACACAAGTCCTGCGATTCCCTGAGAGAACGCCTGCCAGGATTCTTCCCATGCCGAGCTTGAGGGAACCGGAGTGATCGCTGTCGAATGGAAAGAAACCTCAAGAGTTGAATACGACACTTGGTCGGAATACCAGGCGCGCTGCGCTTTCAGACTGTCGAGTTCTTCCTGACGACTTGTGAGTTCGCGTTCTGCTTCCAAGAGATCCGATGTAGTCTCTGCCTGATCGATCAAAGTGGTAAGGCGGGCGATGGATGCTTTCAACGCTGTGATGCGAGCGTCAAGGTCAGCGACTTCAGCCCCCGCATCGGCAGTATCAGTCGATTGATCAGTGACCTTCCCCAATTCTGCAAGCTTCTGACGAGTTTCTTCGAAGCTATTTGCTGGGATCTTGAATGTTGCGTTGCCCCACGGTGAATCCGATTCTCCCTTCAGGGAAGAATGAGCAACTGAGCCACCCGCTTCAGTGACGATAGTGGAGGCATGAGCTAACGCTTCAGCGGGATCAGCAACATCGAGGCTCATATTACCGGTGACGATCACTTGAGCTTCAACCGTTGTTCCTTGCGATTCTCTGTTCGAGTCATACGAAGAGTCAGAGTCTGAGTTACTCGCCTCGCTCGAAGAGGTGCCATACTCGTAATTCTGACCCACGGGCGCCCCACTGGAGTCAGAACTCATCGTTGAGCTTGCGCAACCGGCTAAAAGCAGACTTGTTATCGCTACAAGGGCGGTGGCGACTAATGGCTTTCGCGTTGTCTGCGAGGATCGGACAAAACGGGGGGGGCATGACTCCTCCTTAGCGTCGTGTGGTCTTTCATCGTATCGTCGCTACGAAGAAACGGTGCCGTATCTGAAGGAAATTAAGCCCTGATTGCAGTGAGGCGGTGCGAACCACGTGGGTTCGCACCGCCTCACTCGCCTGTATTCAACGTTCAGCTATGCAAGCCGTACGCCTTGTGGATCAGCCAGATCGGGTGAACAACGTTCGCACCCGTTGCGGTGCGCAACTGCCAACGGCACGTTTCCGTGTCGCACGCGGCCAGTTCAACGTTGACCTGCTTGATGAAGTCGAAGACAGGCTTTCCGACTGCCTGGGCAATGTCGTACTTTTCCTTTTTCATGCCGTAGGTACCAGCAATACCGCAACAAGGCTGGTTCGATTCCTTGACCTTCACACCGGGGATCAGTTCCATCAGTTCGACGGCCGGAAGGCCGAGACCCTGAGACTTCAGCTGGCACGGTGCATGGTAAGGGATGGTGATGTCCATCGGCTGGAAGTTCAGATCCAACTCGCCCTTTTCGTGCAGGTGCATGAGGAATTCGCAAATGTCCCACATACGCGAGCCCACGTCCTTCAGCTCCGGAGTATCCATCTCGAGGATCTCGTTTGCCTCATGGCGGAGCATGCCCGCACACGAACCGGAAGCGGAGATAATCGGCGCGTTGCGATTGGCCTTGCGCAGATCGTTTGTCAGCTTCGAGACGTACTTGCGGGACTCGTCGTACAGGCCGTTCGACTGCAATGCCAAACCACAGCAGCCGTGTGGCGGAACCAGAACCTCGTACCCGAGGTACTCGAGAACCTGGACCGAGTGGATCGACGTTTCGACCTCGAAGTACTGGCCTGCGCAACCGTGGAAGAAGATGACCTGGCCCTTGCGGCCAGAACCTTCCAGCGGCGTGTGCTTCTTGAACCAGCCTTCGAAGGTGCGACCGGCGGCCTTCGGCATCGGTGCGCTGCGGTGAACGCCGATGACTTTTTCCATGGCAATACGGATCGGCTTCACATCGAGCGCCCAGTTCGCGATCGGAGCAACCGGGGTCATGACGGTACCGATGAAACCGGTACGACCAATCAGGTGATCGCGAAGCGGAATGCCCTTTTCCTTCTTCATGTCGGTGCGAGCGTGGTGGATCATCTCGGTGACCTTCACGCCCTGCGGACAGACCAGCGTGCAAGTGCCGCACGACGAGCAGTAATCGATCGACGAATCGACGATCTGCCCTGCCTTGCGGTAGCGCTCTGCCTGCGGGCCGGAGTACTTCGGGCCCGGGAACAGATCGGTCACGCGCATGACCGGACACTGGGTTTCACAGATCGTGCACTTGACGCAGGAGTCGAGGGTGGAGCGCAGACCGAAGTCTTCGTCGGTCAGGGACAGTACGTTCATTTCTTCGATGGTCACTTCAGGCTCCCAAGGATCGAATCGGCGGCGCGGAGTGCGGAGGCAAGGGCAATGCCTTCACCTGACTTTTCGCGCCAACGGGTTGCGCCAGCCAGGTTTCCGCCGGCTGCGTAAACGTTGGTGTAGACGGGCTTCTTGGCTGCGTCCAGCGGGTGCATCTCATCGTCAACGTCAAGGCCGGCGAGGAAGATCGGCTGGTCGCTACCCCAGAAGTCACCGTGGAGAAGCTGGCCCTCAGCGCCGAGAACCGGCAGGCCGAGGATCGTTTCGGTGACCTTCCCGTAGGAATCCATATCGAGTGCGCCGGATTCGAAACCGCCACCAGCGAGGATGACATTCTTCGTTTCGATGCGCGTCGAGTGACCGGCGGTCCCGATCGTCACGGCGGTGACATTCTGGCCGTCAGTTTCGATGCCCTTCACGGCAGACCCGAGAATGAAGCGCGCTTCAGCCTTCACTAAAGCGGTCAGGACCTGGTTCATACGCATACCGGGGATTGATGGCGGTTGCATCGGGATCTCGAAGACCTTGTGTCCGAGCTGGTCAGCAATGTCTTTCCAGGCGTTCAGGTCATCGAGACCAAGCACGGCGGGAAGGCCGATGATTTCACCTTCGCGAACGTGAGGCTTGATGGCCTCAACCAGCTTGGTGCGCTTCTCGACTCGATCCAATGTGCGCGCATGGTTCGTACCGGTCGTATCGGCCTCGTCTGCACGCATCTCGACGTCGACGATCAACGAACGCGCCTTGATCGGTTCGCCATTCGGTGTGGTCTGGCGCGAGAGGTTTTCGGCAGCGAGGGTCGGGTAGAAATCCTTCAGTCGACGCAGACCGACGATCAGGTACGAGGCTCCGTCTGCAGGAATACCCGCTTCCATCGAGGGCTGGTACAGGCTCGTCGGACGGAGCGCACCGATCGCGGTCGGAAGCACAACGTTCTTTTCGGGATCGCCAACCAAAAGGTCAGGACCCAGGACATCCTTCAACCAGTTCGCGCTGTGAGCAATGAACTCGGGAGTGAAGTGCGTGTACGGGTGCGTCGGACGCGAGGAAATGTGCTCGGAGATCTGAGCGATCGGAGCATCCACGCGAGACTCGGAGTATCCGAGAATATCGACGGTGCCCTGGCCAAGCTGCAAACCGCCAAGCCCCTTCGTTACAACCGTGACCGAAGCGCCACCGCGAGCAAGATAAAGAGCTGCGGTAAGACCGGCAAGGCCAGCGCCAATAACAACGGCGTCTCTCATCGGGCGTCCTCCTTATTCTCGGAAGCTGATGCAGGAAAGACAAATTCCTCGCCAGGCTCGCCTTGCGCCATCGGCAGGTGCTCGACATCGAGCATGCCTTCATGAATCCAGTTATCAAGCGCTGCCTGACGTAGCTGCTTGCCGTAGGTGATCGGCCATAGACCAATCCAACGGTTCTTCAAGAAGGTCTTGAACAGTTCGTTTGCCTTCTCGGAATCGATATCTCCACGTTCGTGAGCGATACCGGTTGCACGCTGGGAGCAGAAGCCACCCTGGCAGGGGCCCATGCCGAGGCGAACCTGACGACGAACGTCATCAAGCTGACCGCCCGGCAAAGCATCCATTGTGTCTTCGAGCATCTTGCGGGTGACCAGTTCGCATTCGCAGATGATCTGATCGTGGCTGGGGGCCGCGTTCTTGTGCTCGATGTCGTGTAGGCGGTGGCCGATGGTGTAGAGCTTCGGCGATGCGGTCGGGACTGCTTCACCGGCGGTCTTGCACTCGCGTTTCTCGCCCATTTCTTCACACATGATGTCGACGATGCGCTCTGCCATCAGACGGTAGGTCGTGAGCTTGCCACCGGCGATGGTAAGCATGCCGTAGACGCCGTCACGCGAATTATGGTCGATGACCGACATGCCACGAGCCATGTGGCGCGTGTCGGTTGCTGCAACACGCGAATCCTTGACCAGCGGTCGGGCACCTGCCCACGCGTGAACCGCGCGAGCCTTGCGGAAGCCGGGAACCATTGCTTCGCCAGCATCGAACATCTGCTGAACCTGATCGGCGGGGATCGTCAGCTTGTCCGGGTCGTCTGCCTTGAGGTCCGTCGTGCCGATGATGCACACCGGGTGGTCAGGAACGATGATGTCGCCGTCGGCTGGCCAGATGCAGCGGTTGAGCACCGTCTGGGTCAGGCGGAAGTTCATTGCAATCATGATGCCGGCGCCGGGGACGACGTCAACGCCGTGACAGTCAGCCATCGCGGCAATCTGACCGGCCCAGGGGCCACCACAGTTCAAAACGAACTGACATTCGATGCGAGTGTCTTCGCCGGTGCGAACGTTGTGGACGATGACTGCGCTGATGCGGTCACCTTCGCGTTCGATCTTTGTGACCTTGTTGTAGGTCATCACCTGTGCGCCGTAAGCCTCTGCGGAACGGATTGCGCCCCAGACCATCTGCCAGCCGTCGACGGAGCCGTCGAGGACCTCGAATGCACGCTTGAGCTTGGGGTCAAGACGAGGCTCACGCTTCAGTGCCTCGGCGACGCTGATTTCCTGTGCCGGCACTTTTGCCGCGGCAGCGCGCTCGAGGAATTTATCTGCGTATTCTTCGTCGTCTTGCGAGGTAACCACGAACAGGCCACCGGTTGCTTCAACTGCGTTTGAGTTGATGCGCTTAACGATTTCGTTTTCTTCTGCACACTCGGTTGCTGACTCGGGGTCGGACGCGATGTAGCGTCCACCAGAGTGGAGCAGTCCATGGAAGCGGCCAGAGGTACCTTGTGCGATGTCGAATCGTTCAACGAGGACGGTTCTAAACCCTCGCATTGCAACGTCACGGACGACACCGGCTCCGGTGGAACCACCGCCAATGACGACAACGTCAGTGTTGATCGTCTTCACCATTCGTTCCCTTCACATTTTCGCTTCGGGCTTGCACACAGCTAGCCCCTTCGCCTCTTCAATAGTGCCTTGCCTCCCCTCATTTGATTGCATTGTTCAACCCCTATGCACAAATGTTCACAACTTAGGCGTACCTCATTTTCCATTCGTAGAGAAACGCCGGAAACCTGCGCTTTTCAGGTGTGAAATGACAGATTTTCACATAACGAATGATTCGGAATTCGCACTCGGATCTGCCAGGAAAGAGCTGGGGGGCACATGGCCCCTCCGACCACTCCCCTGTTTTCGCAAAGCGATATCTACATGCTCTGCCATACAGTTAGCGCATGAGCGAAAAGATTCTGGCGCGAGTCCTAGAAACCGCAAACATCGATTCCAACGTCCGTGCGCAGGACGATTTTTATCGTCACGTCAATGGACACTGGATTGCAACGCATGAAATCCCCGCTGACCGGCCGATCGACGGCGCTTTCCACGCGTTGCGTGATCTTTCCGAAGAACGTGGTCGGGATATTTGCAACGATGCTCTTGCCGGCACTCTTGATGACACGGACGCCACTCTTATTGCTACCCTCTGGGGTGCATTTATGGATGAAAACGCGATTGAGGAAGCAGGCATTACTCCCCTGTTTCCCTTCTTCGAGGCCATCGATCACGTAACTACGCGCGAAGAACTTGATGAATTGACTGGCACGTTGATGGCCGGTGGCGCCGATTCTTTCTTTGGGGCCTACAGCGGTACGCATCCGCATAATTCCGATGCGCGCATTATGACCTTTGTCCAAGGCGGAATAGGTCTTCCGGACGAGGCCTACTATCGCGAAGATTCATATGCACCCATCCGCGATGCCTACGTTTCTCACCTCGAGAAACTCGCATCGTTGGCCGGTATTGGTGAAAACTCTGCCCGGGTTGCGCGCCTGATTATGGATCTCGAAACGCGTTTTGCTTCGCATCACCGCAGTGCCGTGGATAACCGCAATCCCCTCCTGTCTGATAACCAGATGACGTGGCGCGAATTTGTTGCCAGTGCGCCTGGGTTCAATTGGGATGCGTGGGCGCGCGGCCTGGGTTGGCAGATCGGGGACGAGGCCCAGATCAGCGTGTCTCAACCCGATTTCTTTGCCGGATCGGCGCAGATTTGGGGCCAGACTCCGATCGAGGATCTGAAGATCTGGTCAAAGCTCTCCGTACTGGATGCGCGGATCGGTCTGCTTTCTTCGGAGTTTGTCGAAGAAAACTTTGATTTCTATGGCCGTACCTTGTCAGGCACACAGGAACTGCGACCTCGTTGGAAGCGTGCACTCGGCCTCGTTGAATCTGTTGCCGGCGAATCGCTGGGGCGCATCTGGGTGTCACGACACTTCCCGCCAGAGTCCAAGGAACGCATGGATCAGTTGGTCGAAGGGCTATTGAATGCCTACGGCGAAGCAATCACTACATGTGACTGGATGGGCGAAGAGACAAAGAAGCGGGCGCTTGAAAAGCTCGCAACCTTCCGCCCGAAGATTGGGTATCCACCGAAGTGGCGCGACATGTCGGGGCTCGTCATTGAACAGGGTGATTCTCTGGTTGACGCCGTGACAAAGGCCTACCAGTTCGAGACCACGCGAGAACTACGTAAGCTCGATGAGCCAGTCGACCGCGACGAGTGGCTGATGACTCCTCAGACGGTGAACGCTTATTACCACCCTGCGATGAATGAAATCGTCTTCCCTGCCGCGATCTTGCAACCACCGTTCTTCGATCCCGAAGCTGACGATGCAGTGAACTTTGGTGCAATCGGCGCAGTTATCGGACACGAGATCGGGCACGGCTTCGATGACCAGGGCTCACGGTATGACGCTCAGGGCAACCTTGAAAACTGGTGGAGTGACACCGACCGCGAGCTCTTCGAGCAGATCACGAGCAAACTGGTCGAACAGTACGACACACTCACTCCCCTAGATTTGGCTCAACTTGCGGTCTATGATCTGGATGCCGGCGAAGATACGCAGGTGGAAGAAGAGTCTTCACCTGTTCCAACGGTGAATGGTGCACTGACCCTGGGCGAGAATATTGGCGACCTTGCTGGTCTGACGATTGCATGGAATGCGTGGGTTGCCACGTTGAGTGAACAAGGCTTAACTATTGATTCTGCCCCGGTGATTGATGGTCTGAGCGGAGCCCAACGCTTCTTCTACGCGTGGGCACGAGCGTGGCGAACCGCGTCACGCCCAGAGTTTGCTCTGCAGATGCTGGCGATCGATCCTCACTCGCCCGCAGAGTTTAGATGCAATCAGATTGCACGCAATATGGATCAGTTCCACGAGGCCTTCGATGTCTGTCAGGGCGATCACATGTGGCTTGATCCCTCACAGCGTGTTCACATCTGGTAAAACTCCGCTTCATTTCTACCGTGGCGAACAGCCATCGGTCTGGGACTATTCCCCGTTCACGACTGATCACTCTGGCGGGTCATGCTTGCTTTTTCATTGTCAAATGTGCGTCAAAGGTCGTTCAGTGAAAAGATAGGATCAAGTATTTCTTTGTTTACGTTCCTCTGAATTGAAAGGGCATCATGCCGGGATTGAACCTTACCCGCGAAGAAGCAGCGACACGCGCGGAGATCCTGTCCGTTCACCACTACGACATCACGCTGGATCTGACGCGTGGCGCCACTGATTTTGGTTCCACGACGCGCATCGAGTTCGATGCGACCGCCGGCGCCTCGACCTTCGCTGACTTAGTTTCAAACAACGTCCGTTCGATTCGTCTGAATGGTCAGGAAATCCCCACCGAGGCTCACACTGACCACCGCATCGCGCTGGACGATTTGGCTAAGCACAACGTTCTTGAAGTTGAAGCTGACTGCCAGTACATGCACACCGGCGAAGGCCTGCACCGTTTCACCGATCCGGCTGACGGCGAAGACTACTGCTACTCCCAGTTTGAGGTTCCGGATGCTCGCCGCGTCTACACGACCTTCGAGCAGCCTGATCTGAAGGCAACCTTCACTCTGACCGTCAGCGCTCCCGCTGGCTGGCTGGTGTTCTCGAATGCTCCGACTCCTAAGCCCGAGGTTGATGGCACGACGTGGATCTACCGTTTCGCTGAAACTGAAAAGATGTCGACGTACATCACCGCGATTATTGCTGGCCCGTACAAAGGCGTTACCGATTCACTGGTGTCCTCTGACGGTCGCACAATTGATCTGGGCGTGTACTCTCGCGCGTCGCTGGTCGAGCACCTCGACACTGATCGCATCATTGACACGACCCGCAAGGGCTTCGCTTTCTTCGAGAAGCAGTACGGCATCGCCTACCCCTTCACGAAGTACGATCAGATCTTCGTTCCTGAATACAACGCTGGCGCAATGGAGAACGCGGGCTGCGTGACCTTCCGCGATTCCTACGTGTTCCGTACTCGCCCGACTGCTGCTCAGCTTGAGACCCGAGCCAACACGATTCTTCACGAGCTCGCCCACATGTGGTTCGGCGACCTGGTGACGATGAAATGGTGGAACGACCTCTGGCTGAACGAATCCTTCGCTGAGTTCATGAGCCACCTGGCTCTCACTGAGGGCACCGAGTTCACCGATGCATGGACAGGCTTCATGCTCCGCAAGGACTGGGGCTTGAAGCAGGATCAGCTGCCCACGACTCATCCGATTAAAGCTGAAATCCGTGACCTCGCGGACGTTGAGGTGAACTTCGATGGTATTACCTACGCAAAAGGTGCATCCGTTCTGCGTCAGCTGGTGTCCTACGTTGGCCGCGAAGGATTCTTCACCGGTCTGCACGAATACCTGACCGCTCATTCCTACGCGAACGCGACGCTCACCGACCTTCTGGGTGAACTCGAGAAGGCTTCAGGCCGTGACCTCAAGGCATGGTCGAAGGTCTGGCTGGAAGAAGCAGGCGTGACCCTGCTCCGCCCCGAAATCAACGTCGACGACAACGGCACAATCTCCGAACTCGCTGTTGTGCAGGAATCCTTCTCTGAAGGTTCCTCGTTGCGCCCGCACCGCATGGCCGTCGCCGGTTACTCGGCCACTGAAGATGGTTCTTTGAAGCAGGTCTTCCGGCAAGAGCTCGATGTTGACGGCGCACGCACCGTTGTTCCTGCTGCCTCTGGCCTTGCTCGTCCCCAGCTGATTCTGCTGAACGACGGTGACCTGGCATACGCGAAGATCCGCATGGACGCCGAGTCCCTCGAGTTCGCAACAAAGAACATTGCGTCGATCACCGATTCGCTGACCCGTGGCGTCATCATGGCGTCCGCATGGGATATGACCCGCGATGGTGAGATGTCGGCACGCTCCTACTTGGATCTTGCTCTTGCGGCGATCCCGGGTGAGACGAATATGTCGATGCTCCAGCTGACGATCCGTCACATCGAAGAAGCAGTTCGTACCTTTGTTGCTCCGGCCGAGCGTCAGGCTGCCCTCGAAAAAGTTGGTGGCGCACTTCTGGACCTTGCTGTTGCAGCTGCTCCGGCATCAGACGAACAAAACATACTGATCCGCGCAGCCGCTCACGGTGCTACCACCGCCGAGCAAGGCGAGCAACTCCGAGCAATCTTCGCAGGTGAAAAGGTTCTTGAAGGCCTCGATCTTGACCTTGATTGCCGTTGGGTACTGCTGATCGCACTGGTTCGCCTGGGTCTTGCCGGCGAAGCAGAGATCGTGGCTCTCGAAGCTGAAGATGGCACGATGACCGGCCACCAGAACGCAGCATGTGCTCGCGCAGCCGTGGAAGACGCAACCGTCAAGCGCAACGTCTTCGACGCGGTCATGACGGATCTGTCGATCCCGAATGACACTCGCTGGGCTATGGTTTCCGGCTTCTGGACGCAGGCTCGCACAAACCCGGCTCTGTACACTCAGTTCGTTGCCGACTACTTCAACCTGATCGAACGCGTGTGGGCAGAGAATACATTCCACACTGCTGAGGACATCGCGATCCTCATGTTCCCGACCGACATTGCTGGCTACGCCGAAGGCGTGGACATCGTCGCTGCCGGGCAAGAGTGGATCGCGTCGCACACCGAGGTGTCCGCTGCTCTGGTTCGCATCATCCGCGAGCGCGTTGACGTTGCTCGCCGCCAGATTGAAGCTCAGAAGGCTGACGTCTGATTCAGGTCTCTAAGCTGAAGGAAGGGGCCCCGAACCGTTACGGTTCGGGGCCCCTTCCACTCTGCACCTCGTGATGACTAGCGCAGAATACGTCGCCTCAGCTTCGTAGCATCGTCACTGAGCCGGAGTCGGCATCGACAAGCGTGCACAATGAAGTGTCAGGTACGCGATCTCATCGGTCGACAAAGAAGAACCGAGTCTCAGCTCGACCAGTGCTGCGATTGTCTTCGCACACGTGTTTTCTTTCGGATATGAGTCAACGATTGATTGAACGACTGCACGCATGTGGTGCTCGAGAGAACAAGCAGCTACCTTCACCCTGTCACACCTGAGATGTTCTTCAACCGCGCACAACGTGGGCAACCTGCCACGCCTCGACGGGTTCAGCCGGCGAGCGCACTAGCAATCTGAGGTAGTACCTCAGACGTGCCTGCCTCAATCCGAACGTCGGCGAAGCGATCCACGGCTGTCACTCCCCTATTCACTACGATCAGGGCAGCACCTGCACGCATGGCCTCGTGAACAACCCACAAGCCGGTGGAGACGGCGAGTGACGTGCCCGCGACCAACACAACATTGCACGACGCGGCCATATCGAGGGATGGACCGAACGCGGACTCGGGCAGCCCTTCGCCGAACATGACGATGGACGGCTTCAGCATTCCGCCACAGCGTTCACAGTACACGGGAGTGAACGTGCAGACTTCGGCTAAGTCGCGACGGGCATCGGGGGTGATATCGACGTGCGCGGGATCGGTTTCTTCGACGAGGTCCGGATTCAACGCACGCAACCGCACGGACAATGCTGCGCGGGGCGTGACGGATCCACAGCTCAGGCATTCAACCGTGTCGTAACGTCCGTGGAGCTCCCAGACGTTACGCGTTCCAGCGCGCGCGTCCAGCCGGTCGACGTTCTGCGTGGAGACGCCCAGCAGATGTCCGGATGCTTCCATCGTGGCAAGCGCCCGATGCCCATCGTTGGGCTGGCAGTTTTCGAGGATTTTCCACGTCGCTTCATTGCGATACCAGAGCCAGCGATACCACACGGGGTCGGACGTAAACATGTCGACATCAACTGGGGTTGTAGGGGTTGAGCCGGTGCCTCGATAATCCGGCAGGGACGAGTCGGTGGACATTCCCGCGCCAGTCACCGCCAGAATTCGACCACCGCGCGCAATGTCGATTGCTTCTTCGACGCTTCCTTGCATCGTCATTCCTCCCCGCGAACACTTTTCTCCGTTGTACCACCATCAGGAGTGGCATGTTGGTGCGTTATGAGATTGGGCGGATGCAAATGCCAGCCACTTTTGCGTCATTCGGCCACCGTTCAGGTACGAGGCCGCCTGCTCTTACACTTCGTCGTCAACGAATACGGGAGCGGATGCTCGCATGCCAATGATGCCCATCAAGAGAGCCATGATCGTCAGGAAGATCAGAACAGGAGTAGTCGAATCGGTTGCTTGAAGCACCATGCCAACAATGATCGGACCGAATGCTGCGACAATATATGCGCCAGGCTGAGTCATACCCGACAGGCGCGCGGTCATCGATGCAGTGCGAGCGCGCGCAGGGATCAGAGTGACGCAGAGCGGGAACATGAAGCCGCCGATCGACAGCAGCGTCACCCACAGCCAGGGAGAGAAGGTTGGAGCAAGCAAGAGGCCGAGATAACCGGAAGCAGTCAGCACCCCGAAGAGCAGAGAGACAAGAGGCAAGTTCTTCACCGAGTCAACGATCTTCGGCATAATCAAGCCACCAACAAGTGTCCACAGGTTGATGGCTGCGACCATCGCAGCTGCGCTTGTTCGGTCGACTCCCACCATTGTGAGAATCGTTGGAAGCTGACCAAATTGAACATAGGCATTCAAAGATTGAAGGCCAAACGCGACCATCAACGCCACGGCGGTTGGTGACGTCATCAGGCTCCGCCTGTTGGTAGCTGAGGGCGATGACGACTGGGGGGCCTCGTCCCCTGTCAGCAGCGTAGAAGACTCAGGTACGGGCCCAGAAGAGTGAGCGAGTGGCGGAGTGTCTCGACCGACACTCTTCCAGACGAGAAGCCAGACGAACACTGCCAACAGTGCACACGGTGCCCAGATGAACAGCGCGGTTCGCCAGCCGGATGAATCAGGCCCCCCAATCGGCGCGCTGAGGAAGGAACCCGCCGCGCCACCCAGCGGGAGAACGCTACCGTAGACCGTCAGAAGCAGAACCGTGCGACCAGCTTTGTGCAGTTTGATCCACGCTGGCACGATGACATTAGCGACGGCGGGACCAGCAAGTCCAGCAACACTGAGCAGGAGGAACGCCCAGTAGTTCGACACGAGGGGACGCACACCCAAGCCGATGGTTGTCACGGCCATTGCGACGGTTACGACGCACGTCAGTCCGAAGCGCTTTGACAGTGGAACTGCCAGTACGCCAATGAGAGCAAAGACAATACACGGCAACGCGGAGAGCAGACCAACCGCCATCGCTCCCACTCCAAAAGTGGATTGGACACCAGTCAGGACAGGCCCGAGCGATGTTGCTCCGACGCGCATCGAGGGTGAGATCGTGAGGACAGCAACCAGCGCCATCACGGTCGACAGTGTGGAAACGCGCCGTGGCTTCACACCAGTCGACGAAGATACGCCTTCGGGTCTGGCGGTCATGTCGCGCTCAGAAGAACTCATACATCCAGGGTCGCATTGTGCGTTGTGGGCGCGCAAACTTGCCCGCGATTGCTTGGTCACAGTCGCACCCTTAAAGTTCAGCGTGCGCACAATCAGGTCACGCCTGCACCCGCACTGTCCGTTTGTGCTCCACCTTGTGTTCCACCTCGATTCCCCTGCGTCACGGGCTACAGTTTGCCTATGACCCACAGCGTTTCACCCTCTGATCGCACGCCCGGAGCAGATTCCATATGGTGGCACGTGTACCCGCTGGGAGCGTGTGGCGCGCCGATTCGCGACGGTGATCGGACAGAAACCCCGCGCCTGCGAATGTTGATCAACTGGTTGGATTATGCCACCGAGCTTGGTGCGACGGGACTGCTACTCGGCCCGATCTTTGATTCGGCGACGCACGGATACGACACGCTCGACTATTTCCGTATCGATCCGCGTCTGGGCAGTGTCGAAGACTTCGACGCGCTGGTTGAGGCATGCCATGCTCACGGAATGAACATCATGCTCGATGGCGTATTTTCGCACGTCAGCGACCAGTATCAGCCTCTGCGCGCGGTTCTTGAAGCCGGCAAGGATCCCGTTTTCGGAACGCCCAATTCCCCTGATGCTCCCCTATTCCACATTGATTGGGAGTCCGACGGTGGCCCCTACCCCTGGTTCTTTGAAGGGAACCAGGACCTCGTGCGCTTCGACCACACGAACGCGTGCGTCAAGGATTTTGTTCAGCAGGTAATGGAGTATTGGTGTGCCCGTGGCATCGATGGGTGGCGACTTGATGCAGCATATTCCGTTCCAACTGAGTTCTGGGCAGACGTGTGCGACCGAGTCCGGGCCTCGCACCCCGATACTTTCTTCCTCGGCGAAGTCATTCACGGTGACTACCCCGCGTTCGTTGGGGATGCCCACGTTGATACGGTCACGCAGTACGAATTGTGGAAGGCAATGTGGTCGTCGATCACGGATAAGAATTTCTTTGAGCTCGATTGGACGCTGAAACGCCACGGCGAATTCTTAGAGACGTTCGTTCCGCAGACGTTCGTGGGCAATCATGACACGACGCGCATCTCGTCTCTGCTTGGCGCCGATGGCGGACTGGTGGCGCAGGCGATCATCATGACGCTGGGTGGTACACCGTCGATCTACTACGGCGATGAGCAGGGCTTCACGGGGGTGAAAGAAGACCGCCAGTTCGGCGATGACGCGGTGCGTCCTCCCCTGCCCGCATCTCCCGGCGAATTGCTAGGGTTTGGGCACACAACCTACCAGGCATTGAGGTCGCTGGTCTGGCTACGTAGAAAGCGTCCGTGGCTGACCCGTGCACTCACAACAACCGTCGCTGTCGCTAACACGAGCTACTCCTACCGCTCATGCGCCCCAGGCGATGATTCCACCTTCGTGGATGTCCATTTGTCAATCGACGAGGCCGGAACCGCTCACGCCCTCATCCTGGACGAGGCCGGGCACACACTCTGGCAGAAATAGCTGTTCTTAGTCCCAAGGATTGACGAGTCTTAGTCCCAGGGATTGACGAGCTCCACACCAGTCCCCCTGCAAATCCTTGGCGTTCGAAGTTGCAAGAACTGCCACACGCGTCACGCACATAGACACAATCTGGCGTCAAGAACACTAATCGGTCGCCCCAGCGCGTTCCGACGCGTGACACCATGGAAGTACTCGGTCGTAGCTGCCGAATTGAAATTAAAGACCAGATGAGATCTGCTGGTGAGACAATCAAGAGCACTCACAGTGCGGGATGTGGCCGAAGAATGACATCGATTTCAACGCTGGATATTGTCGCAACGATAATCAGCAGAAAGAACGATAATCAGCAGAAAGATCCCGGGGAAGACCGAGGCCATTCGTTGGATCATGATGTCTCCTCTCAACAACGTTGAGAAGCGGAGAGAACGTTCTGAAGCGGAGAGGTGGTTCGCATCAGTATCTCGGACGGTAGCCTTATGAGGGAAGTCCCGTCCAATTCGTGAGGTGATCCGATGCAACGCTCGCAGGCCCTTGACCTGTCCGCGCGTTTCGCTGATCTACTGCCACTTTTGCTTCGAGATTATGCGACTTCCACTGACGCGGATACACCTGCTGGCGCCGACGGTAGCAATACCGGTGTCTTCTCGCGCAATATTGTGTGGGCGACTCAAGACTATGAGGATCTGGGAATCCATGCTGATCAGCAGATCACCCTTGATGTTTTGAACGCGAATCCTGGCTTGATTACTCCGCGCACAACGAAGGCGCGTGACGCTCAGGCTGTTCGGACGAAAGAACGCGCTGAGATTTTCACTCCGGCGTGGCTGGTGAACTTTCAAAATGATGTCGTGGATCATGCGTGGTCTGGAGGCCACGAGCCTTGTGATGATGCGATCCTGGATGCGTCTGCCAGCATATTGCGTCCGCTCCGACCAACGCTCCCCGCGTTCAACGATATGTCTGACAGAGCGTGGGAAAACTACGTGGATCGTCGGGTACTTGAAATCGCGTGTGGCGAGGCTCCGTATTTGACCAGCCGGTATGACGCTACGACGGGCGAACCGATTGGCCTTGGTGGGCGCGTTGGGTTTTTAGACCGCAAGTTGGCAGCTATTCCCGTTTCATTGGGTGACGAGGCCGCAACGCTTAATTGGGCGTTGCGCGCATTGAGGGCGACCTTTGGATTCGAGCTTCAGGGTGATTCTTTGTTGCTTGCGCGCCTGAATCTTCTGGCTTCGTTTGATGAAGCAACATCGGCTCTGCTTGGGCGTTCTCTTGTCACAGACGAACTGACCGAAGTAGCTCATGCAATTGCCCGAAACGTCTGGCAGATGGATGGGCTGACGTTGAAGTCTCCGTCTGGGGCGGATGTTGTTCTTCCTGTTGACTCCTTTGACGTTACGGTCGCCAATCCGCCGTATCAGAAGGCGATGGCTGACACTAGCGATCGTCAGATTTACCCGGACTTCATGGATTTTGCGTTTAGGGTGTCTCCTCTGGCGTGTTTCGTAACGCCGGCTCGCTTCCTGTTTAATGCTGGGAAGACTTCGAAGAAGTGGAATCGTCAGGTTCTTTCAGACCCGCATGTGAGCGTGTCTTTGTTTGAGGCGGATAGTCGACGCGTTTTTCCTGCTGCTGAAGTGAAGGGCGGGATCGCTGTCACGCTACGGGATACGAACGTTTCTTTGACCCCGATCGGCTCGTTCATTCCTGACCATGAGTTGCGTTCGATTGTTGCTCGAGTTCATGCGGTCGCTGACAGTTTTCTTGATCAGATTGTGTTTGCTCCCGAGAGCTACCGGTTCACTTCGGTGTTGCATGTCGAGCATCCACAGACGATTGAACGTGTTTCTGCGGGGCATTCGTTTGATATGACGACGAATTGTTTCGATGTGTTGCCTGAGATTTTTCACGATGTTGCCCACAGGGGAATGATCGGAGTGCTTGGCCGGCAGAATAATCGCCGGCTTGTGAAGTGTGTCGATCGTCGTTACGTGCGCGATCATCCAAATTTGGATGCGTGGAAAGTTGCGCTGGCGAAGTCGAATGGCGCGGGCAAGTTGGGTGAGGTTCTTGCTCCTCCTGTTCTGTTGCCCCCTGGTTTCGCTCATACGCAGTCATTCGTTTCTATCGGCGCGTTTGGGACGCGTAAGGAAGCTGAAGAACTAGCGACGTTTTTGCATACGAAGTTCGCGAGGCTTCTTCTTGGGTCTTTGAAGGTGACGCAGGATAACAAGCGCGCGGTGTGGGCGAATGTGCCGAACTTGGTGAGCAAGGCTCCGGCTGATTTGAGCATCGATTGGGGGTCTTTAGTTCCAGTGATTGATTCGCAGTTGGCTGATTTCTTTGGGCTGTCGGAAGCTGAAAAGGCTTTCATGAACGAGCGGGCTCAGGAGATGCCTGTTCGTACTTTGGTGTGTGAGGGCTTACGCGAATGAATATCTGAATTTTGCGTTGCTTCTCACTATGATTCGCCGCGCTAAAGCTCCTGTCGCATTGTCTCTCTGGCACACCGTGGCCTCGTTGGCTCAGTACAATGACGGCGGTAAGGAGATGCCTTGTCATGACGACATTCGACGTATCAAGGTCTGTACGTTCACCATCCCTGGTGACGACGTCAGCCACGATGGGTTTCGAGCCTCATCAGTGTTGCTGAGGTGCTCTCCATTCGTACACTGCTCACCTTGAGAAAAGCTCGTAGAGCTCACCTCAGGTGGTGAATATTCCGAGCCTCCCCGTTTTCTCGACGTCGCAATCTTGGTGACGATCCTTCAAAGTCTCCAATCACTTTGATCGGACAGATCAGTCAGCAATCTGGCGTTGAAGGGCGAATGCTTATCGCTCCCCTGTTCAGTTCTTCAGCTGAAACGGCGAAGGTTCAGAGGAAAGAACCAGCTGTTGCTCGCATCCTTGAGCTCTTCGATGACATTGACATCGCAGTCTTATCTGTCGGCGCTTGGGATTCTCGCGTCACCCAGCTTGAGCAAGTGCTTCCTCAGAGCGACATTGAAGTCTTGGATCAGCGTGGTGCGGTGGCCGATTCCAGTGGCGTTTTCTTTGATGCCGACGGCAACTACCTCAATCTCTCCCTGAACGATCGCCGTATTTCCATAACCGTCGAGCAAATCTTGAAGGTCCCTAACGTCCTGATGGTTGCTGGCGGAACACAAAAGACAGAAGCAATCCACGCCGTGTGTCGTTCAGGGATCCCAACTGCTCTTGTTACTACCGCGGAAGTTGCGCAAGAACTCCTTAGTCTCCCCGCGATTTCGAAGGGCAAGTATCGCTGACTCCCAGCCAAAACAAAACCCGGACTGCGAAGTAGTCCGGCTGGTTGTTGCCTTCACGTTGAAAGGGATACGGAAGTGTAGGTGGGTGCATTTAGGCACTAGGTGGGTGCACGACCGCCAGAGGTGGGTGCAAAACCAAACAGGTGGGTGCAAAACATCCCAACCGACTATAGAGTTATCGTGTTCTATGAGATTAGTTGAACGACATTTCTTGGGTTCAGCTCAGGTCAGAAAAGAAAATCTTGAACCTGCACTCCTTCGGGCTTCCTTGGAACACCGCTGTCCGAGCCTTTCTGCCCGTAGCCTATTTCCAGAAAAATCTCCGGGGAAGATAGGGCTTGAGCCAGCAGATTCTGCCTCCACAGGCCAACAGCCTTAGCAACCGATCGTGCCTGGCAGTTAATTGATTTGTTCGGATTAAACTCGATGTCAGTAAAGGCATCATACTTGACGACTGCTGAAAGCAAATCAGGTTTACGAATCAGAGCAGATGCGTATAACCAATCGTAAAAGTAAGTTTTTGGCTCTAACGGGAAATCCCGCGAGAAAAAACGAAAGCCGATCAATTGACCACTATCCTTCAAGCGGGGATCGCTTTTTGACTCACGGCTTGAGACCTCAAATAAGTCAGCAAAAGGCCCACCTCGTAAAAATACCTTCGAAGCTTGAAATGCCGATTCAACTGAATACTCGCCGTAGCCTGGATGATGGATCATTAGATTAAATGCGCTCAATTCAACACCCAGGCTGTCAGGACTTTTAGATGAGACTTCCAAAACCGCATGATCTGGTTCCAACAGATGAAAAGAATCATGCAGGCTAGCAATCGAACGCTGCTTTTGTTGTATCGAAAAACCGGGGTGGAACGTAAATTCAGTCTCCCGCTCATCAACGTACGGCAGGCGGTCCAAAACAAGAAAGACTGGTCTCTTAGCCATGCAAATCCCCCGCAGCGTCCACCCATGCTCGCCAATAACTGGGGTACTTAAATACATTTAAAGATGAATCATTGTTGACTGCCCACTTGGCGTAGACATTCCTGTGTATTCCGGATTGCAACAAAGATTGCTTTGTTTCGTAATCATTAACAACTACGAAGGACACTTTTTCCCATGGAATCGTAGCAGCAATCTGGATTTCTGCTTGTGGGTTCGTAGTTAGAAAATCTGGTAAGCCTTCGCTCTGTCGAGAGAATACAACCCCAGATCTTGTAGTCATCTCTTCAACAAACAACTTTTCGGCTGCTGCGAGACCGAGCAAGTCTTGTGGATCAGCACGTCTGCACTCTCTTGAGGCAGCATTAGACGGACAAAACACTACTTGGTCATACTCGAGGTCAGATAACACGGAAATCGGGATAAATAGAAGTGCAACATCCTCTTCCCGACTCCAAAGCTTAGTTCTGTAGCGGTACATCATCAAGAAGTTCGGAAACGAGATCGAGAAACATGACATGTCTGTGCGCTCATCGAGCCGTACTTCATCCAGTGCCTCAAATACGACATCTGGGAAGCCTTCAATCTCATTCCGAGGGAGAATACCGCGTTTTTTGATACCCCCTAAGTTTGTAATAGGAGTAAAATGAACGAGGTGCTCGACTCCCCTATCTTCGAGATACTCAACTACTTCTCTCATCTCAGTATCACCTTGCCTGAAGAGAATATTTTAACAAGGGTTCGTTTCCCAACATCATGGCATCGTAATAGCCGCAGAGTATGCAATTACATGGCATCATCACGGTTCTCGCCACCCGTATTCTTTCGCAATCTTACTGGCGATCTTTTGATAACGACCTCTTTGTCGCCAATCCACCCCGTAGCGCGAATCTTCGTCGTCAATTACTTCTATAATGGTAGCTTGAGGAACCACACCAGCGTATGCACATGACCCATCAACCAAAGAAGACATACGAACTCCAAACCAGACCCAAAGGCCCAACTTTTCGTCCGCAGTCCCGTGCTCGACTGGGACAAAGCCCTACTCTACCTCATCACCGAGAAGATTCTGGTTGCCACTGACGGGCAGATTGATGTTGAGTTTAGATGCCATGTTTGAGATTTTGGAATAGGGGCTAAGCCAACCTGTATATTAACTCTAGTGATTTGGGGTATTCAACCGCATTTTCAAAGTTGGGAATTGTACATGCCCGGTCAACTAAGATCGAACCAGCAACAGTCACTGAAACATCCCGAATAAGTTAATTAGGGTCTTGGAGTAAACACTGCAATAATCCATTTACATCTCGCCCATGTTTTATGAACAATTTGCCGAAACAGGTAGAACTGCCATTTCTAACTATTGACTTTCAATTTATTTCTAATTCAAGTAATAGTTAGAATGGCGTATTTTCATATCTCTAGAACACATTTCCATCAACAGCCTCGACACATGCTTTTATGAACTTTTTGCTCCTGACTCATGTCTACTTTTCTATTCAGGTATTAGTTCAACTAGAACCTGCTCGAGTAACTCTAGGTTCACGTTCCTAAGGTTCTCCTGAGTTTCATTATTAAGCTGACTCAAAAGACCAAAAGCTCGCTCTCTGTTCTTATCAAACACCTCTCTCATATCAGAAGTTAGATTGAGGGCAACCAGCATACCCACCATGTTGATGGAAAGCGCCACCCTCCTTGAAGCCATCTCAGCCATTTCCGGGTCAGGAGGGATATCACCAGTCTTGCTTGCTCTAGAGAAATACAGATTCACGCACTTGTCGGCAGCTCCAAATGCCTGGTCCGCCTCATCTATCTTGCCTGACCTCCAGTAACATGATCCCAGATTCAGATAAGCACGACTAAGAACGCTTAGGTAATAGGCCCAATGTTCCGGGGCTCTCTCAAGAAAATTTTCAGTATTCCCAATAACAATCAACTGATTGGTGATTTCGGGGAACTCCCTATCACCTTCAATGAACCAAAGCGGATCATCGTCAACACCAGTTCCTCTCAGGCGTCCAAACCGCCCGTTCTTCATTTGAACCAGCGGGTAAAAGTCAGTGAATTTCACCCCCAAGTTAAGCTTACGCAAGCGGGCATCGACCAACTCAACAAGTTCGATGTCAGCATTCGAATCACTAACAAATTCTGCACGAAGTTTAGTAAGCCGCTTGATCGCTTCATCATCTCTCCTCAGGATTTGATAAATCAACGAGAGGAGGACTTCCGCACGCACCGCGCTACTTCCAGTAGGGCCAACCACAATGCGCGCATTTTCAGTCAAAGTCTCAACAACCTCCCGCGCAGAGTCATATTGCTCGAGTTTCAGTAATGTGACGCCTAGCTGGTGTGCTGCACGCAGGCTTAATGGATCATAAGCTCCGTGGTGCTCATTTACCACGGACAAGCAAGCTGAAAACCAATGCTGAGCATCAGCAAATCTCTGCTCTTCAAGTGCGATGTCCCCGGCCCACAAATAAGTATCTGCTCGAAGTGAGGCATAATCTCTTAACTTGGGAATCCTTAAATCTAAATCTCGAAACGCTTCCTCTACATTTTCAATCTGTTGTGCCTTGTATCCCCAAAAAATCAAGTTCGATTCTGCTTCAAGGGCCACAGCCGATTGTCCACCGCTGACTTCTCGAATTTTTGTTAACAACTCGGTTCCTTGGTCGAAAGCGACTTCACTTTCGGGAGTCTTTGCGTGTACTGCGCGTAGTCGTTTCAACTGAAGAATGAGTGTTTTCAGGGATCGCTCACCATAAATCTTCGCTGATGCTTCTGAACCATGAGCGTAAAATTCTATGGCATCGTCATTAGCATGACTTTCAAAGGACAAATCTCCCTTGAGTGTTACCAACGGAATATAAATCTCTTGTATTACATTCTCTGGAATCGACTTGCCAAAGAAATGTTGCTGTAACATCTCTGTGATGTGAAGCAAGACTGGCATCGCTCTTAGCGGATCCCCGCTCCTCATCAATAGTCTTGCATGAAGAAGTTTGACGGCCAGGGTATCTGGATGTGAGTGCCCATCCAGCCTAATCTGTATAGGAAGCAGTTCCATTATGATTGCTTCGGCATCACTATACTCAGATATGGCGTAATAGCAACTCGCAATCTGTCGGAGTAGCATGGTACGGTCTCGGTCCCCAGCAACCTCTGCAATCGCGTTGAAAGCCGCATTGTAGTGTTCGATTGCCTTGGAAAACTCGTATGCTTCCATGTTGCGTCTTGCGACATGTATTTGCGCAGCAGCAAAAGTAAGTGGTGATTCGTCATCTGCAAACTTGAGATACCAGTCCACCACTGCCTCGACCTGTGTAGTGTTCGGTAAGTCAAGGTGCTCACGATGTTCGTCTAGCCAATTTGTACAAGCTTGTTGCGTAATCCTTCGCATATGCGTCTTCAAAGTCGACAAACCCTGTACGGATTTTCGTACATGCCTAGCCAGCAGGGGATCAGAGAAATTTGTCACTTCGATTGATCCTCTACACCACCCGATGGGATCTCGGGCTTTTTGGATTGCCTCTTTAGTGGTTTCTTCCGAGACTTGATAGATTTCCTTAAAGACTTCTGAAATTACAGCTGGCACGAATCGATTCAGTTTGTCCATATCTGGATTTGATGGATTTCCAGCCACTGCTGTAGTCAGGGCATTTCTTACATCGTCTGGCAAGGCATTCCAGCGGTTTTCCACTACCTGCTCTACGCTATCTGGTAGTTTGAAGTTATCTGATAGAAGGATTTTGTTTCCTGCCAGTCGAATTTCTAGTGCAACATTGGGTTCTGTAATCCAGAGTAGAAGGAACAAAGGGGTATTCAGTTTCTCCACCACTTTTGTTGCGACATCTTCTGAGGTTTCTGGGGCGTAGCGAAGCAAAAGCTCAACAAGAGATTCTTCTTGCAATGACGGCACGTCAACATCAATGAGTCGCATCTGGTCGTCCGACTTTGCTTTCATCTCTGATTGCCATAACATAAAGTCATCCTGAGTCATCCCCTCAGGCCAGGCAGTACCAATTACCATGACGGGCCGTTGATTATCGCGTTCACTTAGCGCATTCAATAGAGATCGAAGTTCTGAACCCATAAGGTGCATATCTTCAACAACAACAATTCCAGGCAGGCGTTTTGCTGTTAAGGATTTGATCGCTTCAGCCAGTTCTTTACCGGCATCCTTCTTAGCCTTAACCTGTTGTTCTCCCATATAAACATCTTGGTGAAGATTTATGGAGTCTTTACGTTTCTTCCCAACCCAACGTAATATGTCAGTAACCCATGATGTGAGAGTAGCAGGAAGCGGTATCCCAATGCTCAGAGCTTCGAGGGAGGATTCAAGTAATGAATCTGCAACATCTGATTGTAGATCTTTGCGCACTCGAGTCGTTACTTCTGAGAGTACACTTCCGATTTGAGCGAGAGTTCCCGATGCTTCCCACCACGCAAGCGACAATGGTGCCAGATGAGTCGCCATCTGCTCTTTTCCCATTGCCACAACATCTATTTTTTGACTATTACGCAACTCCTCGCAGTTAAACGACCACCATCCAAACGTGGGAAGCGTGTCCTGCGCCCAAACAAAGGAATCCAGCTCAGGGGAGAGTAATGCTCGATCTCTCAGCGGGTTGGAACTATTGTCTACGCTATTGAGCTCAGGCCAATACTGACCATACCCATGCCAAGGGTTATTAAAGTTGTCCAATCGTAGCAACTCATATAGACGCTGAATAATTGCCGTCTTGCCAACACCGGATGCCCCTCGAAGCACCACCACGTGTGGTCCAGAGTAGGTACCATTGGACAGTTCAATAATCCGACTGTGTAAGTCTTGAGCTATCGATTCGTGTTGACCTAATAACTCTGGCATCCAGCCCCTCCTGCTAAGCACACGGCACAGTACCAATTGCGCATTAGTCAAGGTAAAGCGTGGCTAAGTAACTTGGAAAACTTGCCATGATAACTACTAGATTATCCCTCATCATAACTGATTCGAGCGCATGGTACAGCCAATGAACTGGTATCCGAGCCTTTGAATCTATATAGATGACACACAAGTGACAACAGGCTCATCAGCCTCCAAAAAAACCTCTCTGACCAGCGCTTTTAGAGCTTCGTTGCATGGTGAACCAACTATTACACGAAGAAGCACCCTGCGAGTAATTGTATTACTTACAGGGTGCTAAACGGTGGCTTATAGGACAAAACGTGTTGGTTTTTGTTTAGTAGGTTTCTTTCCATGGGTGGGAGTGGTGGAGGTCGGTCCAGTTGATGGCTGTGCCCCAGCCTTGTAGTTGTTTTTGTTTTGGGCGCGGTGTTGGGCGGTTGCGAATAGTTGGGTGATTTCTTGATCTGTGTGGGTGTTGGTGAGTATTTGTGCGGGGGTGGCGGGGTTTTCAGTGTGTAGGTAGCACCACCACAGGACGGCTTTTACGCGGTGGTTGAGAGGCATTCCCCGGTGGGTGGGCAGTAGTGGTCTTAGTTGGGGGTTAATGGCGCCTTCAATGTGGTTGGTGGTGGCTGGGACGGGTTGTGTGGGGATGTGTAGGTGGGGGTCTAGGTAGATAAATAGAGCGCCTTTGCGTACGAGGTTGTTAAGGGAGTTACGCGCTTCTATTAACCGCCGGTGGGTGGGGACTATGGCCCCGTTTTCGAGTCTTGTTTTTTGGGCTAGGAAGGCCTTGTAAGTAGTGTTCCAAGCAGCTAGGTCTACTCACCATTGGGTGGCTTGAGCTGGGGTTTTTATGTGTAGTAAACGCTTTGCTAGCCCGTAGAGTTCCACTCCGGCCTGGGTGCGAGGACGCGTGATAGTTTTACGTTTCACCGCGCTGAAAGCATGAAAAGTACACCTTTGCACCCTGGTGGTAGGCCACTTAGCTTGTAAGGCGCTAGCGATCCCCCTGCCCCATCGCAGATCACGACATCTGGTGGGGCGATGCGATCAAACAAGGCTTGCCACGCTCCGGATTACTCGCCTTTGGCCACATACCAGCCCAACACGTGATTTTTAGTGCAGGCAATCAAAACCACCACGTTACGGGCTAGATAAATCCCATCTACAAACACCACATGATGAACCTCATCCACCAGTGGGCATTTATGCCATAAATGCCAAAACCATTTCAAAATGGCGCCGAGCACTACGACCCCCACCAGGTAGATCCTGGTAGCGTAACCGGCCAGTGACAAACTCTAAAAACACAGCGAAATACCGCGCTTGAATATCATTGCGACGCGACTGACTCGCTCCACACTTACTACACCTAAACCTGACTCGACCAGCAGCAGTCTTGCCCCACTTATGTGTTGATCCACCACAAACTAAACAACGAGGATTTCCCATCCTCGAATTCAACCGACTTCAAACCCGACTTTCCCCCACCAACACAACAAAAAGTCCACGAAAAACCAACACGAAATGACCTATAAGCCCAGAAATTCTAGTTTTTGTTTGAAAATTAGTGACGGGGGTGAGACCGTTTAAGATCTCACCCCCGTACTGTTATGCCGATGTTTCGTCGGCTAGGCGATTAGTTCTCCTCGCCTTCGCGACGACGACGCACGAGCACCAGGCCAAGGCCTGCTACGCCCATTGCGGTTGCGATACCAGCGAACCCTGCTACCTGCGCACTGGTGCGTGCAAGCTTAGACTTTTGGATCGCATCAGATTTTGCAATCTCGAAGTGGGCAGTCACCGTGTCAATGCTGCCATCAGGGTAGGTGAAGTTCACCTTAATGTCAGCCTTCTGTCCTGGTTTTGCATCCTTGCCGGGCTCTACGGTCAAAGTGCAGTTTTTATCCACAGAAGCCTTCCAGCCTAACGGCACGCTACTTGGATCAACCTCACACTTAGTGTCTGCTGGCAGGTCGCCGGGCTTCAAAGGAATCTCAGTCTTGTCATTTACCTTGCCAGTAGTATTCGGGTATTCAGGCTGGCACTTATCCGAATCCTTGCCATTATCAGCAGGGTCAGGTTCTCCGACGGTAACGGTTACTTCAACCGTGTCGGTCGAACCATCCGGGTATGTTACAACTACTGGAACCGTGATCTTGTCGCCCGGCTTCTCACCTTCAGGAACCGAAACGGTTACCTCACCGGTGTTCTCATCAACCTTAGAGCCCTCAGGAGCACCCTCACCAGGAGTGAACTTAGTACCCTCAGGAGCCTTGGTTTCCTTACCGTCCTTGTCCTTAAACGTAGGACCAGGAACCGTCGAATCCACACCAGGCTTACCAGAACCATCCTGATACTCAGGCTCGAAGTTCTTGTTATCAGTAGTCTCAAACTCGATGAAGAGGTCTGGAGTGTTACCCGTGATTTCTACCGTTGCGCCCTCACGAATCACGCTATCATCCTTGACTTTCAGATCATCATTAGCGAGGTCGTCAAGGCCAGAAATCGACACTGTGTAAGTGCCCAGTGGAAGCATCTCTAGATCAAAGTTCTGCGCAACTGAGTATGCACCTCCGCTTACCCAATGTGCTGCATCTGCGCTGGACTTGTATTGCTCACCGTCTTGTGAAGTCAGCGTGACAACAAGGTCACGAATTGACTCCGGAAGAGTCTTCTCCGCAGAAGGATCGTTAACCGAAGGAATGTTGCTACCGTCAACCTTCACACGAATCGTCAGGAACTGAGCCTTTACCAGGTCGACAAAGATGTTCGGCGTATTATCTGTAACCTCTAGCGTTGCATCATCGCGAAGACTGCTCTTTCTAGAGGCTGTCAGGTCGTTTGCTTTGAGGCCCTCCAAACCTGACAACGACACATCATATGTTCCAAACTAAATGAGGCACCACACCGCCTTCGCACTCAAAATACATAAGGTACGTCGCGGGAGGGTAATTTTGTACCGGGAGGGTGAAAATGCCACCCCTCACCTCCTCACTTCATAAACGCCCAACCCAAATCACCCCCAGCAACCACAGCGCCCCTTCGATCCAAATCGCCCTTCAAGGGCCAAAACGCCCACCGCAAGCAACCCGGTACTTTTACCGACAAGCAAAGCGCGCCACCCACTAAGTTATTTCATGTTTTTTATGTTTTTCTCATGCTGACCTCAACGTTCAAATAACCAATTGATAAAAATAAAACTGAGGATTATCGCGTAAAGTAAGGTACACCTTACTCATCTACAGCGGATAGCTGGTGCTCCTGGTCGCGCAATGATTTTAGGAAATAAAGAAAGGGTAATAAAGATATGACCGATTTAGATATTGAGGGCGCGGTAGCAGCGCTCAGTTCGTGGCAAGAAGAAACCTATTTGTGGTTGCATCAAAACCCCGAGCTTTCTATGGCAGAGACCGAAACCTGCGATTTTATTGACAAACAGCTAAAAGACTTTGGGTACGTAACCCAGAGAATCGGTGGCGGTGTTGTGGGTGTACTTAAGAACGGCGAGGGCAAAACCACGCTGTTCCGCGCCGACATTGATGCTTTGCCGGTGAAAGAGGACACCGGGTTTTCCTACGCCTCTACGGTGACGCGTCGGGATGCTCAGGGAAATGAAGTCCCGGTTATGCACGCCTGCGGACATGACTTTCACGTCACCGCCGGGCTGGGTGCTGCCCGGATACTTTCCGAAAACCGGCAGGCGTGGAGCGGCACCTATATCGCCCTCTTCCAGCCTGGCGAGGAAACCGCCGAGGGCGCAAAGTCCATGGTTGCAGACGGTTTGGTTGACAAAATTCCGCACCCCGATGTGGCCTTAGCACAGCACGTGCTCGCCGGGCCCATGGCTTCCGGCTCAGTCGGCACCCATTCCGGCGCTATTCTCTCGACCGGCGCCTCCTTGAAAATTATTGTGCATGGCAAAGGTTCGCACGGCTCCATGCCCCACATGGGAGTAGATCCCGTGGTGCTCGCCTCTGCGATAGTGATGCGGCTGCAAACCATTGTTTCCCGCGAAATCAACCCCTTCAAGATGGCAGTAGTGACCGTGGGGTCGCTGCAGGCCGGTTCCAAGTCGAATATCATTCCTGACCGCGCCACTTTACTATTGAATATCCGCGCCTACGACATAGAGGTGCGCGAACACCTATTGGAAGCAATAAAACGGATGGTGAACGCTGAATGCAAAGCAGCCGGAGCCCCCGCGCCTGCCGAGTTTGAGCTTTACGACTCCTATCCCCTGACCAATAATGATGCCGAAACCACCCAGAAGGTGACTGACGCGTTTATGGCACATTTCGGGTCGGATCGCGTCTGTGATTGCGGCGAAGTATCGGCCTCGGAAGATTTCAGTACCATCCCTGATGCCTTCGGGATTCCCTATACTTACTGGGGTTTAGGCGGCTTCAATGAGGGCGACCCCCAGTATCCCAACCACAACCCCAAGTTTGGGCCGGTTATGCAGCCCACGCTACCCACCGGCACCGAAGCGATTTTGGCTGCGGTAATGGCCTGGTTGAAGAAGTAAAGGAGAAATCGAAACGCGCATCGAAGAGATTATTGAGTCTTTCCTCAGCGACCCTGAAATGCTCGCCTCACTAGCAGTAGACATGGCAGACCATTACAGGAAAGGACACGGCCAAGGAAATGAAGTCCTCAAAGCCCTAGAAACCCGCCGCTAAGATGTAGAAATCCAACTCGCCAACTTCGTCAAAGCAATATCCCAAGGCATCTTCAATGACACCACTGCCGAAGCCATGCGTGCACTGGAAGAACAAAAACGCGATCTCAATCAAGCCATCCAAACAGAAAACGTCAAAACCGCCCTCTCTTTGAGGATGAAGCTTCCATTAGCTCGTTCTACGAGCGCTTCGCCCAGGCCACGATCGACACGCCCGAGACCCGCGACCAGCTTTTCGAGTACTTCGTGGACAAGGTGTTCATCGGTCGCGAGCAGATCGTCATCGCCTCGTACTTCCACGACAGCACGGCACCCATCGAGTTCGAGGACCTAGAAGAAGCGCTGTCCAGCGGACACAGAGCGGGGGAAGTGCGAACCTACGCTCGAAAGCGAGAGTTCGACACTTCCCCCTCAGGTGGAGCTAAGGGGATTCGAACCCCTGACCTCTTCCATGCCATGGAAGCGCGCTACCAACTGCGCCATAGCCCCGTATTCAGTTCATCGCACTTGCGACCCGTTAAGCATAACGGAACGCCAGCCGGTTCGTAAAATCGAAACCCCGTGCAGGCCATCACACCAGCCGCGATCACAGGATCCACGCGACAAGCAGATGCGCGATGCTTACGCGCCCAACACATCCTCGCGGTATCCAATATTGTGTGCAGCCAAACGGAAAGACGGAGCACCCGACGCACCGGAACCTCCCCCACCCACGCGAACAAGCTCTGACCAGTGACAATTATCCAAGCCACGCATCGCATCAAATTCAAGCGGGTTCAAGCCCATGCAGGTAATTAGACCGCGCAAAATTGCTGCACCGTGAGCAACCACAATGACAGTCGCATCCGAAGGAGCCTGGCGAGCCGCCTCAAAAGTAGCATCCCGCACGCGCGCCCCCACAACATCCGATGGCTCAATTGACGCCTCGCCACTCTCGCCCGTCTGACGCCACGCATCCACCAAATCCGGATACTTTTCGCGAGCCTCCGGCAGGGTTAGTCCCTCAAACAGGCCGTAGTTGCGCTCAATCAGGCGCTCATCCACGATCGGCCCTTCAACATCGCCGCCCTGGGCACGAAACACTCCAGCCATCAGCTCAGCAGTTTCCGAGGCCCGCGACAGAGGCGAACAAACAATCACAACCTTATTCGAGGTCTGGGAAGCAACACTCACACCAACCTGAGCACTCCGTGACAGGACACGCTTCGCTAGAACCTCGCCAGCGCGCTCAGCCTGCTTACGACCACAAGTATTCAACGGACGATCAATCACGCCCTGGAAACGCCGCTCAACGTTATAGTCCGTCTGTCCGTGACGCACGAACACAATACGGTTCGCGCCGTCATCGTGTGTCTCAACAGCAAAGTTAGTGTCGCTGGCAGGTGCGGTGACAGTAGCGGGTGAAGAAGTAGCAGGCTCGGTCATGATCAGTCTTCCTCAGCGTCAGAATCGGCGGCTAAATCCATCGCGCCTGATGCAATCGCTGACGCTAAGTCCATGCCTCGTGCATCACCCATCGACGCAACAACCTCAGCCGCCGACATCGGAGTACCGACCCCAGCACCCACCGTGCCCGGCGCCACAACAAAACCGGCAACGCGTGCGGCCTCTCCCTCGGGAGCAAGGTGCGTCACCTTACCGTCTGCCCAGAGCTTTTCCAGAGCGTAGAACTCGCGCTGTTCATCGGTCAGAACGTGGCAGATCAGCTCACCGTAGTCGATCAGTACCCACGTGCCACCTGTACGCCCCTCGATGCGATCGGGCTTCACACCCAGCTGCTTCGCCGTCTGATCCATGATTTCTTCAGCGATCGCGCGCACCTGACGATCCGTAGGAGCAGAAAAAATCAGAAATGACTCAGCCAACGCCAGACGATTCCCCACGTCCACCGCCACCGGATCCGTCGCCAACTTGTCGATCGCTGCCTCTACGATGACGTCCCGCAGATCCTTTTGCGCTTCACTCACGTGGTTTTCCCTCTCTTCACGCCAACAATCGGCGGATTCTATGCCCGTCACTGATCCGTGTACAGGTCGTATTTCTTGATGTACTGGACAACACCGTCGGGCACTAAATACCAGACCGGATGCCCACCTTCAACGCGCTTACGGCAGTCCGTTGACGAGATCGCCATTGCTGGGACCTCCACCAACGACACCGAATTACTAGGCAAACCCGACGCATCCAATTGATGTCCTGGACGAGTAACGCCGACGAAATGCGCCATTTCGAACAGTTTATCCGCGTCCTTCCACTGGGCGATCTGTTCCAGAGCATCTGCGCCCGTAATGAAGTAGAAGTCCGTATCCTCCGGGTATTGCGCCGCAAGATCGGTCAGCGTATCGATCGTGTACGTTGTCCCACCACGGTCAATATCGACACGAGACACGGTAAAACGCGGGTTCGATGCCGTGGCAACAACCGTCATCAGATAGCGGTGTTCGGCGCTGGTCACCTTGCGCCCGGCCTTGAACGGTTGCATCGCCGCGGGGACGAACACAACCTGGTCAAGTTGGAAGACTTCCATCACTTCCGACGCCGCGACAAGGTGGCCGTGGTGAATGGGGTCGAAAGTTCCACCCATGATCCCGATGGATCGACGAGGCCGACCGGCTGAAAACTCTTTAGCTGCACTGGTGGTCAGAGCATCATCGGGCGCCTCGACACCATCGACGCTACTGGCCTGCGCGCAAGTCTGGTCGCTCATGGACGAACCGTCCCATCGCCTTCAATAATCCACCGCGTTGTCGTCAGTTCAGCCAAGCCCATCGGACCCCGAGCATGAAGCTTCTGAGTCGAGATACCGATCTCTGCGCCCAATCCAACCTGGCCACCGTCGGTGAAACGGGTCGACGCGTTAACCGCAATGGCAGCCGAATCAATCTCAGTCTGAAAACGGTTCGCGGATTGAAGGGAACGGGTGCAGATCGCTTCAGTGTGACCGGTTGAGTAGCGACGAATATGGGCGATGGCCTCATCAATCGAGGGGACAACCCGCACAGCCAAATCCATCGACAGGTATTCGGTTGCCCAGTCTTCTTCGGTTGCCTCAACCCACATATCGGAGTCAATCGACGGGGTCTGACGAGCAATCTGGGCAGAAGCAGGATCCAAGTGCAGAGTAACGCCAGCTGTTGCCAAACGAGTCAGCGCTGACAGCAGGAAACGCTCGGCTTCGGCTTCGTGCACAAGGAGAGTCTCAGCTGCATTGCAGACACCCACACGCTGAGTCTTCGCATTCATAATGATGCGTTCAGCAGCTTCCAGGTCTGCGCCCTCATCAACGTAAACGTGACAGTTACCCGTGCCTGTTTCGATAACAGGGACAATCGAGTTTTCGACGACAGCTTGGATCAAGCCCGCACCACCGCGAGGAATCAGCACATCGATGCCACCACGAGCACGCATCAAAGCCGTCACACCAGGACGTCCCAGATGGTCAACCGTCTGAACTAAATCAGCGGGCAGATCAACGCTTTCAAGAGCATCACGCATCACGGTGATGATCGCCTGATTCGAGTTAAACGCCGCGCTACCACCGCGCAGAATAACCGCGTTACCGGACTTCAGGCCAAGCACTGTCGCATCAATCGTCACATTCGGACGAGCTTCGTAAATCACTGCGACAACGCCCATAGGCACGCGCACCTGACGGATACGAAGACCCAGCTCATTCACGGTTCCACGGAGGATCTGGCCGACCGGATCCGGCAAGCTGGCGACCTCGCGAACAGAATCAGCAATTGACGCGATACGCGACTGGTCCAACGCCAAACGATCCAAGAGCCCAGCGGACATGTCGTTTTCGCGACCTCGCAGTAAATCCAGCTGGTTCGCAGACAAGATTTCGCGGGACCGTTCTTCAAGGGCAATCGCAATTGCTTCCAGCGCGCGATTCTTCACACCAGCTGTCGCCACGGCGAGCGACAAGGAGGCCGTGCGCGCAACCGTAGTCAGATCTGAAATATCAGGAATCTGGTCAGTCATGTCCCCATTTTCCCACAGGTTGGAGCGCTGAGCAGTACTAGACCAGCGGTGCCAAGTCGTCGCGATGCACGATCGGGCGCGGATGCTCCCAACCCGAAAGACGCAGATCTTCAGCAGACAAGCCCGCCATGTGTGCGACCTCATCGGAGTCGTAGGAGACGATGCCTCGCGCCAACAGGCCAGCTGGGCCAGCAATATCTACAACATCGCCTAAATCAAAGTGTCCGATGATGCGAACAACGCCGGCAGCCAGCAAAGACTTCTTGCCTGCGGTGATTGCACGACCCGCCCCCTCGTCGACGATGATTTCGCCACGAGAATGAGCAACATGAGCAATCCAGAGGCGACGTGATGCCGGACGAACCGATGAAGGAGCGAACCATGTACCCGTCGCGCTCCCCGACAGTGCAGTCCCCAGTTCATCCGCGCTAGTCAAGACCACCCCAATGCCGGAGGTCGCAGCCATCGTCGCAGCCTGAACCTTCGTCACCATGCCTCCGGTGCCCACCTTTGATCCCGAGCCCGTCACCAAGACAGCATGTAGGTCGTCGGTCGAATGAACCTCGCGAATGAGCTGCGAACCCGGATGGCTGGGAGGCGCGGTATACAGCCCATCAACATCGGTCAGCAGGATCAGCGCGTCGGCTGCAACCATCTGCGCCACATACGAGGCCAGACGGTCATTGTCGCCAAAGCGAAGCTCGCGAGTAGTGACCGCATCATTCTCGTTAATAATCGGAACAACGCCACAGCTGAGCAGGCGATCAAGCGCAGAACGCACGTTCGTGTAGTGTTCGCGACGCATGACGTCTTCAGTGGTGAGCAGCAACTGAGCGACATCAAGGTGGTGCGCCTGAAATGCTGCCGTCCAGCGAGCAACCAGGAGCCCCTGCCCCATCGCGGCAGCAGCCTGAACGCTTGCCAGATCGCGCGGACGCGAATTGAAGCCCAGCGGATCCAGACCCGCTGCAACCGCACCGGAAGAGACAATGATGATCTCTTTACCCGGCGTCTTCCACTTCGAGACCAAGCGCGCTACGGAATCAATACGGTTCAGATCCAGGCCACCATCATCGCGGCTCAGCGACGAGGATCCAATTTTGACGACAATACGGTTCGCATCGTTGATACGGCCGTCACACGAAGGAGTCACTTCGAGTCCTTGCCTTAGGGATAAGTGGTTCAGTTTTCGCTATGTGGGTCGGTCCACACGCCCTTCTGGCGTTCGGTCCATAGTTCTTCACGCGCCGCAGTCTTCGCGTCCATCACCTGATGGTGGATCTCGCGCTTCTGCTTACGCGTCGGGCGAGCCGACTGGTTAATACGCACGTCAGTGCCACGCTGTCCCAGCAGTTCCGGACCGGTGGTAAGCGTCGGTTCCCAATCGAAGACAATGCCGGTATCCAGCGGACCAATGACGACGGTATCTCCGGCGAAGGCACCGGCCTTCATCAACTGGTCTTCAACGCCTGCGGCAGCAAGACGGTCAGCCAAGTAGCCGATCGCCTCGTCATTCGCAAAGTCAGTCTGGCGAACCCAGCGTTCAGGCTTATCACCACGAACTT
This sequence comes from Schaalia turicensis, assembly GCF_019380255.1. Lineage (NCBI taxonomy): Bacteria > Bacillati > Actinomycetota > Actinomycetes > Actinomycetales > Actinomycetaceae > Schaalia > Schaalia turicensis. Next base: position 700,728 of record NZ_CP048928.1, on the reverse strand, counting down.
GGAAGACCTCTTCACCATCCATCTGGACGCGTCCAACAGTGACGGTGTCACGCGACCCGACAGCCTTCGGACGAATAACCGGCCGCGCTTCGCGTTCAGGCAGGGATTCGCGGTGCTTCTTCACCAGGGCGGCCAGCGTGAAGGACAGTTCCTTCAAGCCCTCGTGCGTGACGGCAGAAACCTCGTGGATCGGCCAGCCGAACTGCTCGAGTTCGGGGCGCGTAATCTCTGCCAAGTCGCGACCGTCCGGCACATCGACCTTATTGAGGACGATGACACGCGGGCGTTCCATCAGTGGAACGTAGCCTTCAATCTGGCCAAGATCGCCCTGATAGGCGGCCAGTTCAGCTTCAATTGTCTTCAGGTCAGACAGGGGTTCACGCTCGGATTCGTAGGCGGCGGTGTCCAGCACGTGCACAATCACACCACAGCGTTCAATGTGACGCAGGAAGTCAAGGCCGAGGCCCTTACCGGAAGAAGCGCCAGGAATCAGACCGGGAACGTCAGCAATCGTGTAGCGTTCATCGCCAGCCTGCACAACACCAAGGTTCGGGATCAGCGTAGTGAACGGGTAGTCCGCAATCTTCGGGCGGGCAGACGACATCGCAGCGATAATCGACGACTTACCAGCCGACGGGAAACCGACCAAAGCAACGTCTGCGACCGACTTCAGTTCAAGCACAACATCGCGTTCTTCGCCGGGCTCCCCCAGCAGAGCGAAGCCAGGAGCCTTACGTGCCTTCGAAGCAAGCGCAGCATTACCTAGGCCACCTCGGCCACCTTCAGCAACAATGAAACGCTCGCCTGCACCAGTGAGGTCAGCAAGCAACTCACCGGACGGGGACTTCACAACCGTGCCGTCGGGAACGGGAAGAATAATGTCTTCGCCGTTCTTACCCTGACGGAAGTCACCCATGCCGGGCGTACCGTTACTCGCCTTCTGGTGTGGACCACGGTGATACGTCAGGAGCGTCGTCACCTGCGGATCAACTTCGAGGATGACGGAACCGCCATTGCCGCCGTCGCCGCCATCTGGGCCAGCGAGAGGCTTGAACTTCTCACGCTTAATCGAGGCAACACCGTTACCGCCATTGCCACCAGCAGCATGGATTGTCACGCGATCAATGAAGTCTGCCATTTCGTCTCCTTAAAGCGATCCGAGGATCTGTGCACAAACCTCTGCACATCAAAGCTATGTGAAAAGGGCGCCCGGCATGTGCCGGACGCCCCCTTCAAGCGATCGGTCTCAGGCAGAGACCGGCTCAACGACGTTGACAACCTTACGGTCGCGCTTCACACCGAATTCAACGGCGCCTGCACGCAGGGCGAAGAGGGTGTCATCCTTGCCACGACCAACGCCGTCGCCCGGATGGAAGTGAGTGCCACGCTGGCGAACGATAATCTCGCCTGCGTTCACAAGCTGACCGCCGTAGCGCTTAACGCCCAGTCGCTGAGCGTTCGAGTCGCGGCCGTTACGGGAGGAACCAAGGCCCTTCTTATGTGCCATCAGAAACTACTTTCTGCTCGAATCGGTCTCAGGTCAGGCGATCTCAGTGATCTTGACAACCGACAGCTTCTGACGGTGTCCCTGGCGCTTACGGTAGCCCGACTTATTCTTGTACTTGATGATGGAAATCTTCGGACCCTTAGTTGCGTCCACAATTTCTGCTTTGACGGTGACCTTGCCAAGCTTGGCAGCATCGACGGTGATGGCATCGCCATCAACCAGCATCAGCGGCTGAAGCTCGATGCTGGAACCGATTTCTTCGGAAACCTTGTCGACGACGACGACGTCACCGACGGAGACCTTCTCCTGACGGCCGCCGGCCTTGACGATCGCGTAGACCACGTGTAGCTCATCTCTTCTAGATATACGGAACGGGATTCGCTTGAACAGCGTTTCAATATTTATCCCGCTGGCGCTGGTCGCGCCGACGATCAAATTTAGCTGATTTGCCTATCTGAGGGCAACTTGGATGAGCCAAAAACAGGGGTTTTACGCTGTGCGATTCCACACCCTGCAACTTTTGGCGACACGCCGAGTCACCCTAGTTTAGATAAATCAGGCAGTCGCGTCGCCGCTTTGGGTGGCGACGCGACGACGACGCTTCGGCTTGGAAGCGCTAGACGTGGAGGCTTCAGGTAAAGCCAACGCATCCGTTGTCATCGTGGGGGCAATCACTGTTGCGCGAGCCTCTACCCTAGCGGGCAAGTCCAACACCAGAGCGGGAGCCGTCTTTTCCGGTTCAACGCTTGGTGTGGTGACAACACGCCTGCGCGTCTTTCGAGGCGTAGATGCGGACGGTGCTAAGTGAGCCGACGCCGATCGCGCGCGAGTCTTGGACCCGCTTGCCTTCTGAGCTTCAGGCTCGTTCGCCGGCGTAGCATGTGCTATGGGCTCGCTCACATCCGGCTGGGCAGAATCCATCAAGACTGCCCTACGACGGTGACGAGGCCGCGCAGTCTTTTCAGACTTATTGTCTGTCTGGCCCGCGGAACCGGACTCAACCGGTGTGACCTGAGCGGTGGCATCAGCTTTCGATTCGCTCTTTTCAGCCTCAGTCGAAGAGGAGAGTGTTTCTTCTGACGACACGCGGACTGCGCGACGCGGACGACGCTTCTTCACAGGCTGTTCCTGTTCACTTTCGCCCGTTTCAACAGCAGGTGAAGCAGAGTCAGCGACGGTCGAACCGGCCTTTTCGTGCACACGCTTGCGTCCCTTAGCACCCTTTGATTCGGGAGCAGATTTCTCACCCGCGGAGGCGGCCTCGTTGACCGGAGAATCAGCGGAGGCAGACGCGTCGGATTCATCAGACTTGCGCGATGCGGCGGCGATAGCGGACAGGGCCTGCTTGGCCTTTTCGTGCTCGGCGGAGTCTTCGATGCGCTCAGCCTTCTTGCGCTTATTCGACTTCGGAGCAGACCCCGTGTGGTACTGCGAGCCCGAGAGCTCAACCGGATGCTCGTGAACGATGAAGCCACGGCCTTCACACGCTTCGCACGGGGTTGAGAAAGCTTCGACGAGGCCCTCACCCACGCGCTTACGCGTCATCTGCACCAAACCGAGAGAAGTAATCTCTGTGACCTGGTGACGCGTACGATCACGACCCAAGCACTCGACCAGACGGCGAAGAACCAGATCGCGGTTGGATTCGAGCACCATGTCAACGAAGTCGACGATGATGATGCCACCGATATCACGTAGACGCAGCTGACGAACGATCTCTTCGGCAGCCTCAAGGTTGTTGTGCGTCACGGTTTCTTCCAGCGTGCCACCGGCGCCAATGAACTTACCGGTGTTGACGTCAATGACCGTCATCGCTTCCGTACGATCAATGATGAGCGTGCCTCCCGACGGCAACCAGACCTTGCGGTCCATACCCTTCGACAGTTGCTCGTCAATGCGGTGAGCAGCAAACACGTTATCGGTGCCCACCCACTTTTCGACGCGGTCAGACAGTTCCGGTGAAAGTTCATCCACGTAAGACTTGACGGTTTCGAAGGTTTCATTTCCTTCAATCACAAGCTTAGAGAAGTCTTCGTTGAAGATATCGCGGACAACGCGGACAGCAAGCTCGGGTTCGCCACGCAACAGCGTCGGAGCGGTCTTCGTATTCTTCTGCTGTTCTTCGATTGACGCCCACTGCGCGCTCAAGCGTGCGACATCGTCACGAATCTGTTCTTCGGTTGCACCTTCAGCTGCGGTACGTACGATGACGCCCGAACCGGTGGGAACAACCTGCTTCAAGATCTTCTTCAGACGGGTGCGCTCACGATCGGGCAACTTGCGCGAGATACCCATCATGGAGCCGTTCGGGATCAGCACCAGGTAACGTCCCGCCAGCGTGATCTGACTGGTCAGACGCGCGCCCTTATGGCCGATCGGATCCTTGGTCACTTGGACCAAAACCGGGTCACCCGACTTCAGAGCAGACTCGATGCGACGCGGCTTGCCTTCAAGACCAACGGCATCCCAGTTCACTTCACCGGCATAGAGGACGGCGTTACGACCACGGCCAATATCAACGAATGCGGCTTCCATCGAGGGCAACACATTCTGCACGCGACCGAGGTAGATGTTGCCGACCATCGACTTCTGGGTGCGACGAGCAACGTAGTGCTCCACCAGCAGATCATCTTCGAGGATCGCGATCTGATCCAGACCATCATGATCTCGGATCACCATCTGACGATTCACGGACTCGCGACGAGCCAGGAACTCCGACTCAGTAATACCGTGGCGACGGCGACCTTCACGACGGCCTTCCTTGCGACGCTGCTTCTTCGCTTCCAGACGAGTCGACCCCTTGAGAGCCTTCACCTGGTCGTTAACGTCACCATCGTCGGACGCGGTGGAACGTGTGCGACGACGGCGACGACGGCGCGTTGAGGTCTCTTCCCCATCGTCTTCTAACTGCGTAGCATCCGACGATGCAGCGTCTTCCGCCTGGGCCTCTTCACCTTTGTCCGCATCTGTCTGAACCGTGTCATTCGACTTGGTACGACGACGCGCGCGTTTCGTATCAGGAGCTTGAGAGGCTTCTGCAGAATCAGTTGCCTCTTCAACCTGGGCTTCACCGGTATCGGCATCAGCCTTTGCGGTCTTACGAGTCTTACGAGAACGCTTTTCACGCGTGGGGGTTTCCGCAGGGGCCTCGTCGTTTGAACGAGACTGCGAGCGCGACGAACGAGCCGGGGCGGGTTGCTCGACAGGTGCGTGAAAAACGGGAGCCTGGAACGCAGGCTGCTGGAACAGCAATGACGCTGCAGGCGCTGAAGGTGCCGAAGAGGCATTCTCAGTGGTCACAATTCTCCATTTGTGAGGGCACGGTCCCACACCGGGCCAGCCCTCGGCCTCGCCCTCTAGGGGCGGAAATCCTGACGGTTACCGCTAATCGCGGTCGAAACGTCGGCGCATGAGGCGTCTTCGACGTTTATCTCATTGCGAAGGTGTGTCCGCAATGTCCGATACACACTCAAGTTTGCCACATTTTTACCCGAGCCGTTTAAAGGGGCACAGTTATATACGGCGCATATATACGACGCGTCTCGTCCTCGTAAATTTATAAAACCAACTGTGAGCTAAATACCCACTTGAACATTGCCGAAGCACCATCTGAAAACTGGCAAGACGGGACTTTCGAGCCAAAAAACAGCCCAAATAATGACGAAAGTATCGGGTCTGTCAGATAACGGCCTTTTTCACAAAAATCAACTCAAAAGAGAACAATCATGGGCTAAATTGACAGGTAAGCACGTGACGATAGTCCCGCTTGTTGGGCCCAAAGTCACTACGCGCACCATCCATCAACGAACTATTTGAGGGAAGGCGAGCACAATGACCCTCGCGCAGGCAGCGCTCGACTCTGTCATGCTCGGCAGGTGGCAGTTCGGTATCACTACCGTCTACCACTTCGTGCTGGTTCCACTGAACATCGGACTGGCACTCCTTGTCGCACTTATGCAGACGTTCTGGCACAAGACCGGAAAGCAGGAATGGCTCCACGCCACCCGCTTCTTCGGCAAGCTCCTAATCATCTCTTTCGCACTGGGCGTTTCCACCGGTATCGTCCAGGAATTCCAGTTCGGTATGAACTGGTCAGAATACTCCCGCTACGTCGGTGACATCTTCGGTGCACCGCTCGCAGTCGAAGCACTCCTTGCATTCTTCATGGAATCCACCTTCCTGGGCCTCTGGATCTTCGGTTTCGGTCGTCTGAAGAAGGGCATGCACCTGGCTACAATCTGGCTGGTCGCCATCGGCACCGCCGTTTCAGCCGCATGGATCCTCGGCGCAAACTCCTGGATGCAGCACCCGGTCGGCGCAAAGTACGACCCCGAAGCTGGACGCGCAGTCCTCGACGGTTCCATGAGCTTCTTCAAGCTCCTCACAAACCCGGCGCTCATCTGGGAATACACCCACGTCATCACCACCGCATGGCTTGCCGCAGGCTCTTTAGTTGCCGGCATCTCCATCTGGTGGATGGTTCGCGCACAGCGCGAAGGAAGCGAAGAAGCAACCAGCCAGGCAAAGAACGTCTGGCATCCCGTTGCACGCTTCGGCCTGATCGCCATGCTTGTCGGCGCTCTCGGCGTCATGGGCACCGGCCACTTCCAGGGCCAGGAACTGGTCAAGCTTCAGCCGATGAAGATGGCAGTCGCCGAAGGCATCTGCGTCGACACCGATGGCGCTGCCTTCACCGTCGCCCAGTTCGGTTCCTGCCCACTGGATTCCTCCGGCGAAGCACCCACCAAGTTCATTGAGGTCCCCGGCGTTGCTTCCTTCATGTCGCACAATGACTTCAGCGCAACCTCCGCGGGTGTCGCTGACGAGCAGGCGCGCATGGTCGAACTGCTGAACTCGAACGCTGACTTCACCGCCAAGTACGGCGATGCAGCTCAGTACAACTTCGTTCCCCCGCAGATGGCAACCTTCTGGTCGTTCCGCCTCATGATCGGCCTTGGCATACTCTCCCTGCTCTTCGCACTCTGGGGCCTCTGGGCTACCCGCAAGGGCAACGTCCCCGGTTCGAAGTCACTGTCGACGATGGCACTGATCAACCTGACTCTGCCGTTCCTGGCAGCATCCTTCGGCTGGATCTTCACCGAAATCGGTCGTCAGCCGTGGGTTGTCGTCCCGAACATCGCAGGTCTTTCGAACGGCGATCCGGTCGGTTCCGTCATGCTGATGACCGACACCGGTATTTCAACGGCAGTTCCCGCCGGACAGGTTCTTGCAACCATGATCGGCTTCACGCTGCTCTACGCTCTGCTGGGCGTTATCTGGTTCCTGCTCATGCGTCGCTACGTGCGCGAGGGCATCCACACCGCTAAGAAGACAGAAACCGACACTCCCGCCGGCGACCTGTCCTTCGGATACTGAGAGGCGGCGAAACTGCAATGACACTTTCAATCCTCTGGTTCATCCTCATCGCCGTTCTTTGGACCGGCTACCTGTTCCTCGAAGGCTTTGACTTCGGCGTTGGCATCCTGCTGAAAGTTATCGGCAAGAACGACGAAGAACGCACGCAGATGCTGCGCACCATTGGCCCCCACTGGGACGGCAACGAGGTCTGGCTGCTCACCGCCGGTGGCGCTACCTTTGCAGCATTCCCAGAGTGGTACGCCACGATGTTCTCGGGCATGTACCTTGCTCTGTTCCTCATCCTCTTCTGCCTGATCCTGCGCATCTCCGCTCTTGAGTGGCGCGCAAAGATCGCAACGGCAAAGTGGCGTAGCACGTGGGACACCATCCACACCGTGACCGCTGTCCTGGTTCCCGTTCTGTTCGGTGTTGCATTCGCAAACCTCGTTCAGGGCATGAAGATCGAGGTCGTCGATGAGATGACCGGCGCTGTTGTCACACCCGATATGGTCACTCAGTCGCTTGCAACCGCAACGCACCAGCTGACCGGTGGCTTCTTCTCACTGCTCACCCCGTTCACCATCCTCGGTGGCGTCGCAATCCTGGCCGTCTGCACGGCAGTCGGTGCACAGTTCCTGGCGCTCAAGACCGAAGGCGATGTGCGTGAGCGCGCAAACGGCCTAGCAGCTCCCCTGTCGATCGCAGCAACCGTCGTTGCCGCAATCTTCCTGATCTGGGGTCAGTTCGCTTACTCGGCTAACGTCCTGGCATGGATCCCCTTGCTCGTCGCAGCACTCGCGATCATTGCTTCGACCGCATTCAGCCAGAAGGCACTGCGTCGCGAAGGCCTGTCCTTCATCCTGATGGCTGTCGCAATCGCTTCGACCGTCACCTGGGTCTTCTCGGCGATGGCTCCGGCCGTCATGAAGTCCTCGATCGATCCGGCGTACTCGCTTTTGATCGACCAAGCATCGTCCTCACCGGCAACCCTGGTTGTCATGTCTATCGTTGCTCTGATCTTCACGCCGATCGTCCTGATCTACACGGCATGGTCCTACTGGGCTTTCCGCAAGCGCGTGTCGGTTGGCGACGTCGATCAGAACCCTGGCTTGATTCCCTCCAAGATCCGTCTTGGTGAGAACTTCCTTGCTGGCTGATCTTTAAAACACTTCGGTGGCCCGGTGCGTCAGTGCCGGGCCACCGTTGTGTTTCACCACGATTGCAGTGCCACATTCACCACCATCTGGATACCGGTCTTTCGCACCTCGATTCACCCCGCGTTCCAGCCGTGTCCGCACTGTTTTTTCAGTTACCGCTTCCCCTAGAAATTACGGCAAAATAGTTCAATGCGACCTTTCGATCCACGGCTTTTGAAATACGCGCGTTCTGCACGAATGCCCATCATTATTACGGGGCTCATCGGCACGCTGATTGCCATCGTCGTCATCACTCAGTCCCTACTGATCTCGGCAGCGCTCTCCCCTGTGATCACCGGCAACGCTCGTCTTGGTGACGTTGCAGGTTTCATTGTTGCGCTGGTGATCGTGATCATTATTCGCGGGTTGCTTGTTGGGGTGCGCGATTCGCTCGGTCAGCGCGCTGCAGACAGTGCCATCCGAGATCTTCGCTGCGAGGTTTTGCGTGCGACCGAAGAACTCGGTCCCCGCTGGCGCGCAGTTCACGGCGCCGACACGACAACGCTTTTGACGCGTGGCTTAGATGATCTGGGCCCGTACTTCGTGAAGTTCCTTCCTCAGCTTGTCCTGACGATGACGGCAACTCCTTTGGCTTTGGCTGTCATGCTCTATTTGGACGCATGGTCGGGCGTCATCGCGCTCTTCGTCATTCCGTTGATTCCAATTTTCATGGCGTTGATCGGTCGTTTTACTCAGGATTCGTCGAAGGCGAAGCTAGTCGCGATGGAGCGTCTGGGCTCGCAGCTTCTTGACCTCATGGCGGGCTTGCCTACCCTGCGCAGTCTGGGTCGCGAGAATGGACCTCGCGGACACCTTGAAGCCCTGGGCAAAGAAAACACGCGCACCACAATGGCAACCCTGCGCGTCGCGTTCCTGTCGGGTGCAGCCCTTGAATTCCTTTCCACCCTGTCGGTTGCTCTTGTTGCCGTCGAGGTCGGTATGCGCCTTGTCGCCGGCAACGTCACCCTCTTTACCGGCCTCGCCGTCATCATGTTGGCCCCCGAAGTCTTCGAACCGCTTCGTCAGGTTGGCGCGCAATTCCACGCTTCCGCGAACGGTGTGACCGCCGCACAAAGTGCCTTCGAGATCATCGAGACCGAGCGCCCGCAGGCTTCGCGTATCGTTTCACCCCTCGTTTCTTCCCCCAGTAACGAGGCTGCGCTCACCACTTCAACTTCTTTCCCCAGTTCAGGGACGGATGGGGACAGCACTTCACCTGTTTCTTTGCGCCAAGCTCCCCCAATTTCATCATGCACGATTGAGCTGGAAAATCTGAGCGTGGCGGCTCGCGGTACGTGGGCTCCTCACAATCTTTCAGCTTCGATTCAGCCGGGACAGTTGACCGTTCTTGAAGGTGCGTCAGGGGCCGGTAAGTCAACAACTGTTCTGACGATTCTGAACCTGCTGACTCCGACAAAGGGGCGCGTTGTCCTTGCTCCTCTTGACGGGGCTACGCCACCCTGCGACGTCAGCGACTGCGATGCAAACTCATGGTGGACGCAAATCACGTGGGTTCCTCAGGCTCCGACGATCCTTCCCGGCACGCTCCTTGAAAATATGGCGCTGAAAACCGTGACAAGCAGCCTCGTCGAAGCCGCGCAGGCAACAGGTTTCCACACCGTTGTTGAAGCGATGCCCGATGGGTGGGATTCAAAGGTTGGCGTGGGTGGCATTGGCTTGTCAGTTGGACAGCGTCAGCGTCTTGCACTGACGCGCGCACTGGTGAATGACTCACCGCTGGTGATCCTCGACGAGCCGACAGCGCATCTTGATGCTGTCAGCGAAGAAGAGATCACGCGGGCTATTCGAGCTCTTAAAGCACAGGGGAAAACGGTTCTGGTTATCGCACACCGCCAGGCGCTAAAGACGATTGCCGATCTGGTCATCTTGATTGAAAGTGCACCCGCTACCATCCAAGACATCGAAGAGTATCCGCAACTTGGGGTCAATGACTGGGCACAGACCAGCGTCGATGTTGATCTGCCAGGAATCTTGACGGTCAGTGCGACCGATACCGACCCGGAAAGGCGGTGAACTGATGCTGTTCATTACTCGCGAAGAAAAGCGTGCTCTGAAACGAGTCTTCCCCCTCATCGAGGTCGATATCAAAGCATTCGTCTTCTCTGTTCTGCTTGCCTCCGGTGCTCTTGGTGCTGCCATTGCCCTTGGTGCGACTGCTGCCTGGCTGATCGCTAGGGCATCAGAGCACCCACCGGTTTTGTTCCTGACCGTCGCTGCCGTTGGCGTACGCACATTCGGCGTATCGCGCGCACTCCTGAGATATGCGGGCCGTTTGGCCAGCCACCGCGTTGCTTTGCGTGGCATGGACACCCTGCGCCAGAACCTCTATCAGCACCTCGCACACAATCCCATCGACCGCTTGACCGCGATGAAGCGCGGTGATCTGCTTGCTCGTACGGGCGCAGACGTGGATGATTTGGGCGATCTGGTTGTCAAGACCCTGCTCCCCACCTGCGTGGCAGTAATCGTTGGAATCTGTACGGTCATTGGTCTTGGACTCATTTCCGTTCCCGCTGCGCTATTGGTTGCGCTCTGTCTTTTAGTATCGGGGGTCGGAGCCCCCCTACTGTCGATGCACGCTGCACGAATCGCTCAAATTGATACGCTTCGCGCACGCACCGCCCTGTCGACGCAGATCCTGACCGTCATGGAGGGAACCTCTGAACTCCAGGTGTCCGGCGAACTTGAGGCGTTTAGAGCATCGATTGATGAGACCGAAGAAAAGCTCGTTGAAGCCTCACACCGTAGTGCGCGGATGGCTGCTCTCGCTTCCGGGATTGACCGAGCAGCAATGGGAGCAGCCGTTGTTGCCGCACTGCTGATCGGCATTCCTCAAACAACAGGTGGCATGATTACCGGCCTGCTTCTCGCAGTCCTTGTTCTCACTCCCCTGTCCTCGTTTGAAGGAACCGCTGAACTAGCCCCTGCAGGCGTTCAACTGGTCAAGTCAGCGACCGCGGCAGTCCGTATTGACGAGATGCTCGGCGAATCCATCAAAGTCGCTACCCACCCCGTTCCGCACACTGACGTTCCGTCACTTACCGCCACGAACCTGACGATCGGATGGCCAAGCGGCCCCAGCCTCGTCGATTCGATCGATCTGGAATTGCACCCGGGCAAGTCCATCGCGATCGTGGGCGAGTCGGGTATCGGTAAGACGACGCTCGCGCTGACTTTGTCTGGCATGATTCCGCCGAAGGCTGGATCTGCGCAGGTGAACGGCGTGGACGCGTGGGAAGCCGACCGCGTACAACTCACCAAGATCGTCAATGTCACGACCGAAGACGCGCATATCTTCGCCGCATCCGTCTTAGAAAACCTGCGAGTCGCCAACGGTGAGCTCAGCGAAGACAGTGCAATCGCTCTACTTGAACGCGTTGGATTGGCCAGCTGGCTTGCAGCACTGCCCGATGGGATCCACACCATGATCGGTTCAGATGGCACGACAGTGTCCGGCGGTGAACGTCGACGTCTGCTCATCGCACGAGGCCTCGCTTCACCCGCTCCCCTGCTACTCCTTGACGAGGCCGGCGAGCACTTGGATGCGTCGACAGCTGACGCGCTCATTTCCGACCTACTCTCGGATCCGACGCGCGGCATCCTGCTCATCTCGCATCGCCTGAGCGCCCTCGAAAACGCCGACGAGATCCTGTTCTTCGGACGATCAGGCGGCGAAGGAACCCAAGCAGAATTGATTGCACGAGGCACACACGCCGACCTTCTTGAAACATCTCAGGCCTACCGTTGGGCCGTCGGCCAGGAAGAGGAAAACTAATGCCATGGGGTTCAGAACATGCCCTGGTGAAGGCCGCCCTTGACCTCACCAGCACACTCGACCTGCGCAAGGCCCTGACCAGCTTCGTCGACCAAGCATGCAAGCTCACCCACGCACCATACGGCGCCCTGATCGTCCTTGACACATGGGGCGAAGCATCCCAGCTGATCGAACACACCAGCGAAGCACTGCCACATTCGCCTTCAATGCCAGAAGAACTGATCAGCCAGATCCCCGCTACCGGTCACCTACTGATCAACGACATGAGCGAATGCGAGGACATTCCTCCGGCATCAATCACCAGTTTCCTGGGCGTATCCGTGCTGATCAACGAGCAGGTGTATGGACGTCTCTTCCTGACCGATAAGAACGGCGGATTCACAGCCTCTGACGCCGATGTTTTGTCAATGCTTGCTCCCGCTGCGGGCGTCGCAGTGGAAAACGCTCACCTGTACGCGGACTCGCGTCGAACGGAACGCTGGATTTCCGCTTCCCAGCAGCTGACAACCACGATGCTTGAAGGCACCGACGAAGAAGAAGCCCTTGAACTGATCGCACAGACCGTGCGAGAGGTTTCACGTGCAGATACGGCAATCATCGTTCTGCCTTCCGTTGGTGACACCTGGGCTGCCGAAATCATTGACGGCTACCTGGCTGATACTCTTCTCGGCGTTGTCTTCCCGCCCGAGGGTCGCGCGATGAGCGTGCTCCACGAAGGAACGGGCATGATCGTCGACTCCATGGCGCGGGCACAAACCATGCGTCTTCCTCAGCTTGCGGCCTTCGGACCGGCGCTCTACGCGCCCCTCCGTTCGCGAGGTAACTCCGCTGGCATTCTGATCCTGCTTCGTCGCATCGGACAGCCAGAATTTGATCTATCCGAATTGTCTTTGGCTGAATCACTCGCATCTCAAGCTGCCTTGGCACTGGAGCTCGCCTCCGCCAAGCACGCTGAAGACGTGGCCACACTGCTCGACGAGCGAGATCGTATCGGACGCGACCTGCACGATTTCGCGATCCAACAGCTGTTCGCCACCGGCATGCAACTGGATGCCGCCAAGGTGGAAGTAGAAAGCGGACACCCGAATCCTGAGGCCATCACTGCCACACTGGACCGTGCTCTGGCCTCCATCGACGAGGCTGTGCGCCAAATCCGAGCAATCGTCCACAACCTACGTGAACCCGACAAATCAGTGGCACTGGTGGAACGTATTCGACGCGAAGCATCACTGACACGTTCCTTCCTTGGTTTTGCCCCGTCCCTGTTGATCACATTGGATGGTCACGCGATTAACGAAGTCGCAGACGACGAACAGCTGATGATCGAAACCATCGACAATCGCATCGACCCCGACTTGGGAGATGACATTGTCGCCATCGTGCGCGAAGGCCTATCCAATATCGCACGCCATGCACATGCCACCGCGGGCTCGGTGACCGTTGACATCATGGGAACGGGAGAAAACGGGCACGTCACCGTTTCAATCGCCGACGACGGACGAGGCATCGACCCGAACCACACCAGAAACTCTGGCCTGTCCAACATGTCCGAGCGCGCCCGAATCCGTGGTGGAAACTTCGAACAGGGAATCGGAATCGGAGGCCTCGGCGCCAGGATCACCTTCCGCGCTCCGCTAGCCTAAGTTCCACCTTCATGCAGGTCCGGGGCGCAGTTCGTACGAACTGCGCCCCGGCCTCGTAACCAGTAAGAAAGAACGAAGCTTTAGTTCCTCCACGCGGCCGCACGCTGGCCAGCGACCCACGCTGCCACCTGAGTGCGACGTTGCAAGCCCATCTTCGACAGAAGCGACGTGATGTGGTTCTTCACGGTCTTTTCTGCAACGCCCAGCTTCTCACCGATCTCGCGGTTCGACAGACCATCACCAATCAGTTCCAAAACCTTGCGCTCTGACGGAGTCAGGTCAGCAGTCGGATCATCATGATCAGCGCGACGACGCGTGATCGTGCGCTCGTCCAGCAGAATACGACCAGCAGCAACAGCCTTAATCACGTCCGTGATTTCTGCACCGCGCACGGTCTTCAACACGTAAGCGTGCGCACCAGCTTCAAGAGATTCAGCCAAAGCCTCATCATCGTCGAACGAGGTAAGCACGATCGGCAGGATCTCCGGATGCGAAACCGCAAGCTGCTTCAGAATATCGATACCCGTACCATCGGGAAGCTGAAGGTCAACCAGAACAACGTCTGGGCGAACCAGATCTGCGCGACGCACGGCGTCAGCGACGCTACCTGCTTCAGCAACGACCTCAAGGGCATCATCGCGATCAATAATCTCAGCAATACCGCGTCGAACGATCTCATGATCATCGATGATCATGACGCGAGTAGTCTTGGCATTCTTGGGGTTTTCAGTCACAGTCATATCCTAGACAAGCCCTAGGTCCTATATCAAACGGTCGGGCAAGACGTCGCAAAGAACCGGTTAAATTGCGATGATTCTTCGTCCTTTGGTCGCCTCTTAGTCACCAAGGCGAGAGTAAAGAAGCTCCATAGCCTGTTGCGCAACCGCGCTCTCGGAGTGCTTCTTCGACGATGCGCTGGCAACAGCCAAAGGTTCTTCAACATTCGACGCGAAGACGGTCGCAGTGAAAGAACGGTTATGATCCGGGCCCGAACCTTCAACCTCATAGCGAATTTCACCAAGGTTATGCGCCTTCGCATATTCGACAAGCAAGGTTTTCCAGTCATGATGAGAGCCTCGCACCTCGGCCTGGCTCAAAAGGAACTCAAGATTGGCCAGCACAACGGCTCGCGTGTGCTCCATACCGTGCGTCAGATACGTCGCCCCGATCAGCGCCTCGAATGTGTCGGAAAGGATCGAATCCTTGTCACTGCCACCAGAAGCGGCCTCTCCTCTACCGAGGAAAATAAAATCCCCAAGCCCAATACGACGAGCAGCCTGCGCCAGCGGAGTTTGCGAAACCGTTGAAGCGCGCATCTGCGACAAAGACGACTCCGTGACATCCGGGTAGTCGTGGAACAAACGATCCGCGGTCGTTACTGACAGAACCGCGTCCCCTAAGAACTCGAGGCGTTCATTATTCGGCAACCCCCCGGCTTCGTTCGCATATGAACGGTGAGTCAGGGCAAGTAGCAGAAGGTCAGGATCGACACTCGATCCCCAACGTTCCATGAGCTGGTCGTAGTCCGTATTGGCGGGAACTGGGAGTTTCTTCTTATGCGACATACGTCCGTCTTCAACTTCTGTTCGTACAATTGTGCGGTGAGGAGCCGCCCTAGCGTGCTTGGGCACCGATAGTAGTCCTAGTTGTCTTTGGCCTGATCCAAAAGACAAGCAAGAGAAGCCAAACGCGGATCCACCTGGAAGTGCTCATGATCTTCAGGGAGCTCATCCCACTTCTGCCCACACACGTCACACAAGCCTCCACAATCAGGCCGACACAGTGGACGATCATCCACCAGCGTCACGATCGAATCGCGAATCATCGGCTCCAGATCGATCGTGTCACGCTGACCAATCAAGCGAACGTCATCGGCTTCGTCGTCCTCATCTGTAGCCACGGGAGCCGTTTCAAAGAAGACATCCGACGTATCAATATCATGGTGAACACTGACCGGATCCAGACAGCGCACGCAGTCGCCCACTAGGTCAACACTGGTGGTCAAGCGAACCAATACGCCATCATCAACGCTGGTCAGATCAACCCCAAAATCTAAAGGAGTGCCCGGCTCAACCCCCATTGACGGAGTCCCCAAATCATCGGGCGCAACCCAATGCAGATCCTCGTGGCGGAAAGAACCAATCTGACGCGACAGTGTCACCAACGAGATGACAAGAGGAGAGTCACTCATTGTCGAGGTCAATGTCAGTCACGTCGATGCCCTGGCGCTCTGCGATGGCACGACGACCGGCCTCGGTGCGACGCTGCAGATCCGCCAACATACCCGACAGCTCAGCCAGCGACTTCGCAACATAGTCGTCAGCGCCCAGACGCAGTTCTTCTTCCTGCTGACGAGCCTGACCAACAATCTCACGACCACGATCTTCGGCCATACGAGTAATGTTCTCGCTGGAAACCAGACGCTTCGCTTGCTCGTTAGCATCGACCAGGATCGCTTCAGCTTCAGAGCGAGCCTGATTCACGGAAGCCTCAGCTTCTTCGTTCGCACGAGCAACCGTGCGTTCAGCCTGTTCGTTCGCAGAATCGACGATGTGCTTCGCCTTTTCTTCGGCTTCGTCCAGAGTTGACTGAGCACGAGAATTAGCTTCAGCAATAGTCGTTTCGGCAGCGGTGTCTGCGCGCCCTAAAACGGCATCGGCATCAGCAACAACAGCGTCGGCAGCAACCAGATCTTCCGGCAACGCTTCACGTGCTTGGTCCAGAAGATCCAGGATCTCCGCGCGGTTCAGCATGATCATTGCCGAAAGCGGAACAGCGCGGGCATCTTCGACGAGGGCCTCAATCTGATCGAGAGCAGCAATGACGGTCGACGGTCCGTAAACCGTGTTCTCATCCCACGTCTCGTTTTCGCTGGGTTCAGGCGTTACGGGATCCGACATTGTGTCCTCCAGATCGTTGAAGCGGTCTCAGTGACCTTTCTTTGCTCTATTTTGCGCTACGAACGGCTCAATTTCGTTCGGAACATACCGAGAAACGCTTAATCCCAGGTGGACAAGCTCACGAACCATCGATGAGGACACCAGCGAAAGCTCTGGGAGGGAGGGAATAAACAGAGTTTCCACCCCTCCAAGGTCACGATTCACCGCGGCCTGGGCAAGCTCGGTATCAACATCGCTTTGGCTACGAACGCCCTTAACAATGAAAGAAACATCGTTCGACTTCGCGCAGTCGATCAGCGTCCCTTCCATTTTCACGGTGCGCACGTTCCCCAGTTGAGCCACGACAGCGTTCACCATGTCGACACGCTTGTCCTGATCGAACATGTATTTCTTCTTAGGGTTTATGCCCACAGCAACAACCAGTTCGTCGGCGAAGGAGGCAGCGCGGGTGATGATATCGGCGTGGCCGATGGTGATGGGATCAAATGATCCCGCAAAAAGAACTCGCATTGTCGTCCTGTTCTAGTAGCTCGAGGATATTGAAGTCGATAGTATCCCCCAAGCGTTGCTCGGTGGGATTACCGATGATGCTCAATGAATTGATCCGAGATCTCAGTCGCTCTCTTCTTCGGCTTTCACGGGCGGACCGGCAAACCATGCGACGGTCTCACCCCACGTCCGCTGATCTTCCTTCACAAGGAAATCCGGCCACAAAGGCTCCGGTGACCTGCTGGAACGCTCAACAACGACAAGCGCATCCGGGGTGATCCACGGTCCAAGAAGTGAGAGCACCTCCGCCACATCTTCTTCGCTCACGTCATAGGGAGGATCAAGCAACACAAGATCAAACTCTCCACTGAGCGTCTCAAAATCACGCGCCCTCAAGAAAGTGGTCGCCGAGGCAGTATGAACCCGCGCTTTCAGACCGGTTGCGCGGATGTTGTGAGCAATGATTCGCGCTGTCGGTGCCGATTTTTCAACCAAGTCCACGCGCGAGGCACCTCGTGACGCGGCTTCTAACCCCAATGCTCCCGAACCGGCATAAAGGTCAAGAACCAGACAGTTTTCAACCACGTTCATATGTTCCAGGCGAGAAAACAGCGCCTCGCGGACGCGTTCCGATGTTGGACGCGTCCCCTTCGCGGGAACTTTCAGCACGCGACCTTTGGCTGAGCCTGCAACGATTCGAGTCATGCCCCATAGTCTAACGGGCGAAGCACAATGCCCAGATTGCAGGGATCACCACGGTAGTACCCTTTAGCTCATCGAAATCCAAGCAAGAGAATCAGCCGACAAGCGCCTCAAAGCACATGCTAACTCCGGATGATTCATCAGCTTCGGATCCTCTTCGATAATCCGCAACGCATCGCTGCGAGCGTGAGAAATAATCCGTTCGTCACGTCGAACAGAAAGGAAACGCAGGTGCGAACTGCGACCGGACTGCCCAGCTCCCAACACATCTCCCTCACGACGGAGCTGAACATCTTTTTCTGCGAGCTCAAAACCGTCCGTCGTTGATGCAAATGCTTCAAGACGCGCCATCGAGTTCGGATTCAAATCGCTACGATGAACCGCCAT
Organism: Schaalia turicensis; assembly: GCF_019380255.1. NCBI lineage: Bacteria > Bacillati > Actinomycetota > Actinomycetes > Actinomycetales > Actinomycetaceae > Schaalia > Schaalia turicensis. The sequence goes on along the minus strand of NZ_CP048928.1, from coordinate 682,750 downwards.
CGTCACAGATGGCATCGACGAACGGCCGACGCGGCCTCGTAACTGATGCAACTGCGCCAAGCCGAACTGCTGGGCGTCAACGATCACCATCATCGTCGCACTCTTGACGTCCACGCCCACTTCGATGACGGTCGTAGAAACCAAAATCGGCGATTCTCCGGATGCGAAACGCTCCATGATCTGTGTTTTTTCCGCCGTCGGAGTGCGGCCCGTCAACGTTTCAATCCGGTGCGCTCTAAGAGCAGGAAGACGGCGCAGGGTTTGACTGACCTTTTCGACCGACGCAAGCGGGGGGCGATTCGCTCCCTCTCCTTCAACGTCGGTGACCTCATCCGTTTCGTCGATACGCGGACAGACAACGTAGACACGCCCACCGCGCTCAATCTCTTCGTGCGCTCGAGTCCACAAGCGCTCCATCCACACCGAATTCGCGCTATCAACAAGGAACGTCTGCACCGGCATACGACCAGCAGGCATCCCCGCCATGCGCGTCTCTTCCAGATCACCGAACACCGTCATCGCGACCGTACGAGGAATCGGAGTCGCCGTCATCACCAGCTGGTGTGCGCTATGCCCATCACCGCTGGTGCGCAATGTGTCGCGCTGTTCAACGCCGAAACGATGCTGTTCATCCACAATCACAACGCCGAGGTCTTTGAAAGCAACACTGTCAGAGAACAAAGCGTGAGTCCCCACCACGATCAGTGGCTCCCCCGATTCAATGAGCGCGCTTATTTCGCGACGCGCGGCAGGCGGTGTCGAACCGGTCAGCAGACGAATATCAACTGGTTTCCCATCGACCATGACACCCTGTACTAACGCGCGCATCGACTCAAGATGCTGGCTGGCCAACACTTCAGTCGGCGCCACCAGGGCACCCTGGTGTCCAGCGTCAACCGCCGCAATCAATGCTGCGAGCGCAACAACGGTCTTCCCTGAACCCACATCCCCTTGAAGGAGTCGTTGCATGGGGACGGTCTGGTCCATGTCGGCGTCGATTTCTTTGAGCGCGCGTGATTGGGCGTCGGTCAGAGTGAAGGGAAGCGATGCAATGAATTCACTGACTGCGTGCGATGAGGTGAGCGGACACGCAGGCGCAGTTAAAGAGCGTTCCCCGTAGCGTCGTCCGGCCAGGATGCACTGAAGGGTGAAAGCTTCCTCGAACGCGAATGTGGTTTTCGCCTGTTTGTAGTCGTCGTCGGTAGATGGCTGGTGGAGCATCCTCAAAGCCGTGGCACGATTGGGCAGTTTTCGTTGTTCTCGGATGTCGGCCGGGATCACGTCGTCGATCGATTCATCGTCCAGAGAATCGAGAATCATGGTGATACTACGTGCCATGATCCAGCTGGTGATCCCCCCGCTTGTCGGGTAGATCGGGATGGGCCGTTGGGAGCGTTCTTCTGCTGAGTCGCTGGCGTCATCCATTCCTTCGAAGCTGGGATGTACCAGTGAAAGGGTACCGCGGTAGGATCCGACTTTTCCGGCGAAAAGAAACGAGGCTCCGGGTTTCAAGAGGCGCTGGTGGACGGCGAGTTTGTATTCATTGTGCGCGAAGAAGGTCGCGTTCATCGTGGTGATGCCGTCGGTCAGTTGTACTTCGAGGCGAACGCCCTGACGGCTTCGGTTTGCAACGAGGTGTGCTCGTGCAACTTGAGCGAGGATCGTGACATCTTCGCCTTCGTGCAGCATCGACATCGGGGTCAGTGCGCCCCAGTGGTAGTAGCGACGAGGCGCACAAAGAAGCAGGTCTTCAACGGTTTCAAACCCTGCTTTTGCGAGTTTGCGCGCGGTTGACGCAGGGAGGCGAAGAGAAAGGGGGGTATCGAGTTCGCTCATGCCCACATGCCCGCTATGAGGCTTCGACCCGCTTGTCCCCCATCGATCACATCAATGTCATCGAGGAGACAGTCAGCGTGCATCACCAATTGCCGGAGAAGTCCAACCAAATCCGGACCGTCGTGTGCGGACAGGAGCAGGCGGAACTGCGTGGGGTTCCTGCGTGCGATGTCGGCGACCACCTGCGAAATAGCAAGGTCATCGTCTGAGTCGAGCGAATAGGTCACCTGGTTTTCAAGCGCTTGCGTCGCCCCTTGGGTGAGTAGGCGTTCCATTGTTGGCCCCACTTTGTGCCCGCCGGGTTGCGGGACGAAGTAGCCGGCGCATGTTTGCGCGACGTAGAACGCTGACAGTTCGTCGTTCGACTGCGCCACCACAATGATGGCGTCGTTTGACGAGGTGGCGCCTGCAGGCTCGGGGTCAAACGGAGATTGGGGCGCGTTCAGACGAGAGGCAAGCATAGTGCCGAGTGTTGAAGACTCATCGTCACACGGCACGAACAGACTGACGCCCGTCGATGAGGACGTGGCAATTTCCATGATTCCCGCCCCGTCTTGGGCGCTGGGATTGTATAGAACGATTGCACCTGTTCTGGCGGCATCTTCAATCAATCCGGGAGCTCGGGTGCATACAAGGACTCGGGCGCGTTCGACTCGTCGCATGGGGCGCCGTTCGAGAAGGCGAACACCGCGGTGGGTAATGCCTTCTTCGGCGAGCTCGTCGACGCCGAGCATCTCATCTGGACGCGCGTCAGCGACTTGGAATCTGATAAGGCATCCAGTCTTGGGGCGTACTGAAAGAGGGGCGGACGTATCGATGTGTAGGCGCCACATTCCTACGCCGAATGGATCAAGCGTTCCAACGCAGGAAAGGCGTGCTCCCATGAGTTCAATGGAAGTGAAAAAGTGGTCTGCGTCTGTTGCAGTCGCTTGCCAGACGATATCGACACTGAATGCGCGGTTCGGGGCGGGAATGTTCTGACTGGGGATATCACCGTTGTTTTCCGCTAATTCGCTGAGCATATGAGCGAGCGACTCGAGTACTGATGTTTGTCCTGAAACAACCGAGTCAAAGCAGGCGAAGAGGATGGTCAGGACGGATGCGCCTGCGTCGATACGCCCTGTTCTCTCATTCGTGGCGCCAATCAGGCCTTCTTGAGCTGCGAGTGAGTACCACGAGACCAGGTATTCGTTTGTTTCAATCGTGTCGCCCAAATCAGTGGCGGCGGTTCTGGCTGTATCCAAGACCATCACGATCGCATTCGACAGGTGGGTTCGACGCAAAACGTCAGTGACATGGGAATCGGATTGGATCGCATGTGGTGTACACAGCATGCGACGAAGCTGAATCGGCGTGATCTGACCTGGACCATTGAGGGCTTGTGACCATGCGGAAAGAACAGCAGTAATGATGACGCCAATATGCCCTTGGGCAAGGATGATGCCAGCGTCAACAGCGGCTTCAAGCCCGGAAGCAAACGACGAGACCGGATCTAGACGTTCGACGGCGCTTGCCATGGAGGCCAGCGTATGTGCAGCGTTCGTGCCGGTATCGCAGTCTGAGCCGTCCCACCCGTCGAGGTCGTTCAGGAACTGAGCAAGCGTGGCAGATTCATGTGCTGCCACCCGCAACAGGGAGGCGACAGTCCCAGCATTCAGTTCCACTCTTGCTCCATCCGTTTAGCTTTGCGTTCATTATCGTTCAGGGATCAGCGTTCGGCGTGCCAGACACATCTAAGCCCGACAATCGTTGCATTTTTATCGCTTCGTACTCCACGGCTCACACTAGTTTTTGAATGCCTAGCTCCCCCAAGTTATACGAGGCGACAGTCCCCTTCCCACAGAGCCCACAATGTCGCCTCACACGACCGGAACTGCAGGCAGGGCCTTGCCATGGACGAGGAATGCACGGACGGATACCCAGACCGCACAGCTCGCCACCTACTGAGCCGTCGCTTGCATCACCGTCGTAGAAACCACACTGCAATACTAGGATGCTGCACGCCCCGCTCTAGCCTTCAAGCCGCTACGCGGCCCTGCCGCGAGCCGCACACAATCCGCGCTCTATCAACGAATGTGGGCTACCTGACAGCCCACAAAGGGCGCAAAACTTGGAGTTGAAGGCGTTAATCCGTTAATCTTTCATAGTTGCCTGCGGTGGACTACACCGCTCAATACTGTCCTGTGAAAACGGGAATAACCTATTTTGACAACCGAGGAGATCATCGTGGCTGCCGTTTGTGACGTGTGCGGTAAGGGACCCGGCTTCGGCAAGAGCGTGTCACACTCTCACGTTCGCACCAACCGCCGCTGGAATCCGAACATTCAGCGCGTTCGCGCCCTTGTTGAGGGCACCCCGAAGCGCCTGAACGTGTGCACCAAGTGCCTGAAATCCGACAAGGTTCAGCGCGCTATCTGATAGCCGCACACCTGTTGGATGACCTTTAAAAGGTCACCACACTTTATGAGTCTGGCTCGCAAGGATGCCCTTGCGAGCCAGACTTTTTCACCTCGAGTGCCTCTTACTCGTTCTTGAAGTGATCCCACTTCCCACGCAAGGGGCGGCCGTTCAGGAACATATTCGCGTTTTCCCCTTCACCGACCTCGCGGACGCGTCCCACAATGCGGAATCCTTCGGGAATGGTCGCATCTGGCCCAAAGGCAGCGATCATGCCGTGGTCTTCACCGCCGAAGACGACCCATTCCACCGGGTTCACACCGCAGATCTCGGCGAGCTGACGCAACGGATCTGCTTCGCGTTCCAACGCAGTCGGGTCGAGGTCAATGATCACACCAGACGCTTTCGCCATACGCGTGCCATCCATGGCAATGCCATCAGATAGGTCCATCATTGCGTGGGCACCGGCGCGCGCAGCAGCTGGCCCAGTCTCCAACGGTGGCTCGGGAGCGCGATACATGTTGAGGGCTTCAGCCATAATCCCCATTGACTCGTCGTCACGAATTGCAGGGTCAATGTGCTCGCCCAGCAACAGATCCAAGCCGGCGTGCGAGAAGCCAACTCGACCACTCACCGCGATCACATCACCAGGTTTTGCTCCCGAACGCACCACGGGATCGCCTTCGCACCAGCCCATGACGGTCATCGACAGCACCAGCTTTTCTCCCGCCGACATATCACCGCCGACGACGCCGGCACCGACTTCGCGAGCACGATCGCCGATACCTCGAACCACATCGATCAGCCATTCGACTTCGGTGTCAGGAGTGAGCACAACAGAGATAACGATCGATGACGTGTACCCACCCATACCGGCAATATCTGCAAGATTCTGCGCGGTAATACGAGCACCAATCTGGTAAGCGTCGGACCAATACCTGTGGAAGTGCTGGTCTTCGACGATGACATCCGTCGATACGACGAACGATCCTTCAGGGGTTGCAATCTGCGCACAGTCGTCACCGATTCCGATCATGGTGCGTTCACCAACGGGAAGAACTTCCTGATAGCGACGAATGAGTTCAGATTCCGAGCATTCACTTACCAACGTCATGGTTCAAGCCTAGTTGGTTCGTGGCGACAAAAGGACAGCTGACGCCTGATTCAGTCATTGATTCACGAGGCCGCGCACACTATTTCAGCGCTTCATTGGACAAGCGCGCGCACTGAGAAGCAAAAAGACACATTGAGGCTGCAGAGGCCACGTTCAGGGACTCGGCCTGACCGGTCATGTCGATGCGGACAAGAGTGTCACACGCATCGAGTTCAGCCTGGCTCATGCCCTTCGCTTCATTGCCGAAGACCCACGCATGAGATGAGGCAAGAGGACCCGCTCCCCCAGCGATTGCCTGAGTCATCAGCTGCCCAAGGTCTTCGGTGCCCACTCCGCCGCTGGTGCCCAGCAGGCGCGCATCGCGCGTTTTGAGCAACCGGGCGGCCTCGTCGAACGACGGAACAGCAATGAGCGGAAGGTGGAAGACACTGCCTGCGGAGGAACGGATGACCTTCGGGCTGGCAACATTGACGGTGCCCGCAACGACGATGACACCAGCGCATCCCATCGCATCAGCGGTGCGGATGATGGTACCAACGTTGCCCGGATCGCGCCCCTGGGCGAGCACAACATATGTCTGCCGAGGCGCAGTATCGCGCAACGTGGACACCACTGCGTCACGTGTTGCAACGGCAATAATGCCCTGAGCATCAGAGCTCATCGCAGAAGCGACCTCATCGGTCACCATATGGCACCAGCGGGTCACGGAAGAAGCCAGGGCGTGCACGTCGGGATGCAGACTCGCTGCACCGTCAGTGAAGTACACATCGCGAACATGCTGGCCGCTAAAAGCCAGAAGTTCGCGGACTGCTTGTGGTCCTTCAACAAGCAGAAGATTCGTCTTACGACGTGCCGAGCGCCCGGCCAACGCTGCCACTTTCTTCACGCGTTCAGCGTGAGGATTGGCGAGCATGGACGGGCGCTCGGACTGAAAAGTCACCGTATGTCAGGCCTTGGGGGCGTTGACGTCTGCCGGCAGAGCATCCTTGGCAACCTGCACCAGCGCGTTGAACGCGTTGATGTCGTTGACGGCGAGCTCGGCGAGCATGCGACGGTCGACCTCAACACCAGCAAGGCCGAGGCCCTGGATGAAACGGTTGTAGGTCATGCCCTGCGCGCGCGAGGCAGCGTTGATGCGCTGGATCCAGAGGCGACGGAAGTCACCCTTGCGGGCCTTGCGGTCGCGGTAGGAGTAGACGAAGGAGTGAGTGACCTGCTCCTTGGCCTTGCGGTACATGCGGGAACGCTGACCACGATAGCCGGACGCCTGCTCGAGGACTGTACGACGCTTCTTCTTGGCGTTAACAGAACGCTTGACACGTGCCATGTTTCAAATCTCCTTTTGCGAAGCTCACTTGCCAAGGAGACGACGGACGCGCTTAACGTCTGCGTTCTCAAGGACCTGGTCAGTGGCGAGGCGGCGGGTCTTACGGCTGGACTTGTGCTCCAGCAGGTGGCGTGCACCGGCCTGCTCGCGCATGATCTTGCCCGAGCCGGTCACGCGGAAGCGCTTCTTCGCACCGGAGTGCGTCTTGTTCTTCGGCATTTGCTATTCCTTCTTTGTTCCATCAACGCTTACGCGTCAATGTCAGTTCTTGTCCGTGGTGTCCGCTTTTGCGGAACGTGCCTGGTCCTTGATTGCGCGTTCCTGACGCTTACCGCGTCGTTCCTTACGCTCTGCTTCACGACGCTTGCGCTGTTCGTTCAAAGCATCAGACTTACGTTTTGTAGGCGCGAGAACCATGGTCATATTGCGACCATCCTGGCGAGGCATCGACTCGACTGTTGCGAGCTCACCAACCTCTTCAGCCAAACGCTGAAGCAGGCGAACGCCAGCTTCAGGACGGGACTGCTCACGTCCGCGGAACATGATCATGACCTTGACCTTGTCGCCTTGGGAAAGGAAACGCTCAACGTGTCCCTTCTTAACGCCAAAATCATGGTCGTCAATCTTCAAGCGGAAGCGGATCTCTTTCAGCTGGGTGTTCGCCTGATTACGGCGAGCATCGCGAGCCTTCTGGGCGGCTTCGTACTTAAACTTGCCGTAATCCATGAGCTTGGCAACCGGCGGCTTAGCGTCGGGGGCAACCTCTACCAGGTCAAGGCCGGCCTCTTCGGCCAGGCGCAGGGCGTCTTCAACACAAACGACGCCGACCTGTTCCCCTCCGGGTCCCACGAGGCGAACCTCAGGAACTCGGATGCGCTCGTTAATGCGAGTCTCGCTGATGAGTGGCTCCTTCCACGGTACTTCGTGAAGAGCAACGAAAATGGCCTCCGTTGCACTTCATGCGCACGGAGGCCAGCCCATTTGGCAGACGCCGAAACGTCTACCGAAGAACCCGATCCCCTTTCACGTCACGCCAATTGCGTGGACCTTGGCAAGCCAAGGCGGGCATCCAGGTGGGAGGAAACTCCGCTTGCATTCCAGGCATTCGCCCAGACGGTTGCTTCAACTTTAACATCTGCGCTGATAGCGCACCAATTTCAGTGACTTCGGCGCAGATGGGATCGCTCACACACGTGGACTATGCGACGTGCAGGCTATGCGACGCTCACCCAACGTGGAACGATCTCAATCCTGTCGGCTGATACCTGAAGACGTTTTGAATCTCCGATAGCAGACACCGCTTCCATCAGCGACTTTTTAAGCCCACGCTGATCAGCATTGGCGTTGACGAACAGGGTGACAGTCACGTTTCCGACTGCCCCGCAGGTCAGCTGCACGTCAACGATCGGCGAGGTTCCGTTATGGCTTACCTGCGCGAGCATCTTCAACTCTTCGGCGAGTTCTTGGTCTTTCCAGGCTGGCAACCACGTGTCTCCCTGCGCAAGTGCCGCGACAAGGGGACGTGGTATCACAACGTTGGACCCGGCAGGATCCATGACAACTCGGCCTCCGGTTTCCACCAGCGCAGCAAGGGCAACGCTCCGGAATGCGAGAGCGGTAGGTCTGGCGAAAGCATCGAAAGCCCGAAGTTGATCGGCCGAAGAGAATACGGCAATCGCCTTGCCTGCCAGGCAGTCAACGCGAATAAAGTCCGTCGGCGCCTGTCCGTCGCCGTCAATTCCTCCGTGGTGTCCGGTGACACGAGGATCCTCTTCAACAGCAATCGGGACAATCACGCGATCGTGAGCCAAAGCATCGGCGAGGGCTTCCAATCTGGCTGCGCCATTATCACTATCCGCTTCAAGAGCCAGCGCACGCCTCGTCGCTTCGAGAATCTGACCCGAGTCACCACGATCGCGATTCGACATCTTCAACCGAGCAGCAAGCCGGCTCTTCTGCGCATCATCGAGAGCTGGGATTGGGCGAGAATCCATGGTTTCGTTCATCGTTTAAAGCCCCCGCGCAACTTTCAGGGCTTCTTCAATCGTGAACGCGCCGGCGTAGAGGGCTTTGCCAACAATTGCACCTTCGACGCCAACGCCAACGAGACCTCGCAGGGTGGCAATATCGTCCAGCGTTGACACTCCACCGGATGCCACAACGGCGGCGTCGGTCGCGCCGCAGACGCGGGCAAGCAGATCAACGTTCGGTCCCGACAGCATGCCGTCGCGCGTCACGTCAGTGACCACGTAGCGCACGCAACCAGCCTTGTTCAGGCGTTCGATTGTCTCCCAAAGATTGCCTCCATCGCGGGTCCATCCGCGGGCAGACAAGGTATCTCCACGCACGTCCAAGCCGATGCCAATCTGATCACCATATTCTTTAATGACTCGCTCAGTCCACTCTGGATTTTCCAAAGCTGCAGTACCAAGGTTCACGCGACGGGCACCGGCTCCCAAAGCGCGCTTGAGCGACTCATCATCGCGAATGCCACCGGACAGTTCGACATTCATATCCACGTTCGCAGTGATCTCAGCAAGTAGCGCAGCGTTCGACCCACGTCCAAATGCGGCATCCAGATCGACGAGGTGCAGCCACGTTGCCCCAGCATCCGCGAAAGAGCGCGCAGCGTCCATCGGATGACCGTAGTGTGTTTCCGTACCAGCTTCACCCTGGGTCAGGCGAACGGCTTGTCCATCGACAACGTCAACGGCGGGAAGAAGAATCAGGTCGTTCATGGAAATCCTTTAATCGTTTATTGCGTGAAGTTACTTCAGTGTGTCGAGCCAGTTTGCCAGTAGCGTCATACCGGCATCTCCTGACTTTTCCGGGTGGAACTGAGTTGCACTCAATGGGCCGTTTTCTACGGCTGCAACGAAGCGGGAATTTCCGTGCCGTGCCCAGGACGTCAACGGTGGGGTGGTCACTCCCCCAGCAAGCGCCGCGGTCGGATCGTCATGGACACCGTAGGAGTGAACGAAATAGAAGCGCTGGTCTTCGACTCCCGCAAAAAGCTCCGAACCGGTAGCCGCCTCAATCGGCGACCAGCCCATGTGCGGAACCACTTCAGCGTCCAAACGCTTCACCACGCCCGGCCACTGGCCAAGACCCTCGCCTTCACCCTTCTCTTCGGACGAAGAGAACATGATCTGCAGGCCAACGCAGATACCCATCACCGGGCGCCCACCAGCAAGACGCATGTCAATAATGTTTTCGCCGTCAGCTACGCGCAACTGGCGCATCACCGCATGGAACGCGCCCACGCCAGGCACCAGCAAGCCATCAGCATTCAATGCTGCTTCACGGTCTGCAGTCAGTTCAACATCGGCGCCCACATGTTCCAAAGCTCGGCACGCAGAGCGTACATTGCCCGAACCATAGTCAAAAACAACTACGTGCGTCATCGTCTACTTCTTCCACAATCCGCCAAAGAAACCGCCCGGACGCTTACGGCTCGTCCCATCCGCAGACACGGAGTCCTCGTAGTCTTCGGGGGTCGAACGTCCAAGCAGTAGATCCTCGGTTGCCTGTGGCATTGCACCAAGTAAAACACCCGCAGGAATCGTTTCCTCCGGCTGTCCGTTCACATAACGCTGGGCTGTAATCCGACCAGAAACACCGGGTTCAACCCCATCGCCTTCAACCAGCCACGACATGACAGCAACCGCCCCATATTTGGACAGGCGTGAAACAACGCGGGCGGCCTCGTCGATGGGAGCGGGCATGGGACGCTGGCCGGAAAGCAACGCATCCAACTCTTCTTCGTCAGTCGGCTGAGTTTCCACGCGCTGCCAGATCGCCGTCCACGGCTTCAAACGGACGACGCTGAGCTTCAAACCAGACAGAGCCAAAAGAGAGTGAAGCGCGCCAGGCGATGGAATCGGGGCCAGAACCAAACCAACCGACAGCTTGCCACCGTCAAGATGGAGGGATTCATCAACCGGGACATCGTCAGGATCTTTCAACGCCTTGGTCGATGCGTCCCTGTTGTCTGTCTCGCTCGTCGTATCTGCGCCAGCGGGCTTTTCTCCCAGATTGTGTGCCGCCAGTACATCGTCGGCATACGCTTCGCCATCAAGCGTTTCCTTGCCTAAATCTTCGCCGTCAAGGGACGCGACAAGATCCGCGAACTCGGCATCGAAGTCGTCATCACGACGCAACATAACTCTCCCCTGCTACCTACGCTCGACTCGGCTTAGAGCGCACCCTTGGTCGATGGAATTCCGTCGACGCGAGGATCCGGCTCAACGCCAGCACGAAGCGCTCGTGCCAACGCCTTGAACTGGGCCTCGACGATGTGGTGCGGGTCGCGACCAGCAAGCACGTTCATGTGCAGGCAAATTCCGGAATTGAAGGTCAGGGATTCGAAGACGTGACGCGTCATTGAACCAGTGTAGTGACCACCAATCAGGTGGTATTCCTGACCGGCAGGTTCACCCGCATGCACAATGTAGGGACGTCCCGCGACGTCAACAACCGCGTGAGCCAGCGCCTCGTCGAGCGGAACAGTCGCCTCGCCGAAACGACGAATACCGCGCTTGTCCCCTAGCGCTTCCTTCAGCGCAAGACCCAGGCAGATCGCCGTATCTTCAACCGTGTGGTGCACGTCGATATCAATATCACCCGTCGCCTTCACCGTCAGGTCAATCAGCGAGTGCTTCGACAGTGCAGTCAACATGTGGTCGTAGAAAGGCACGGACGTGGAAATGTCATTCTTGCCTGTTCCATCCAAGTTCAGCTCGAGGTGGATCGAGGACTCAGACGTCACGCGGTCAATGACGGCGGTACGCGGAGTAGCAAAGGTGTTCGTCATTTCGTGATCTCCTCAAGTGCTGCTTTGAAGCTGGCGGTTTCTTCAGGTGTTCCAATACTGACACGAAGCCAGCCCTCAGGCCCGACAACTCGGATCAGAATTCCGCGATCAAGCAGAGCCTGAAAGATGGCTTCGCGGTCATCGAAGCGTCCGAAGAGGACAAAGTTGGCATCCGAATCGACAGCGTCGAAGCCTTTGTCTTTCAGCCACGTGACCAGCTGGTCGCGTTCGGCGCGCAACGAGGCCACCTGTGCCATCAGTTCATCCGTGTGGCGCAGAGCAGCAAGCGCCGTTGCCTGCGTAAGAGTTGAGAGGTGGTACGGCAGGCGAACCAACATGATCGCGTCGATGATTTCTTGGCAGGCGCTCATATAGCCGAGGCGCAGGCCCGACATGCCGAAGGCCTTCGACATTGTGCGACTGACGATGAGGTGCTCATTCGCGTCCAAGAGTTCAAGAGATGACGGTGTGCCGGTTCTGCGGAATTCACCGTAGGCCTCGTCAATAACGACGATCGACGCAGACGCCTGGCCATCAATCTCTGGGCCACTTTCGCGCGCGATGTCCAGGATCCACTCAATGTCCTCGAACGGCAACGCGGTGCCCGTCGGATTATTCGGGCTGGCCAGCAGAACAGCAGAAGGACGCTGCGCTTTCAGTGTTTCTTCAACGAGCGCGCGGTTCAATGTAAAGTCATCATCGCGACGCCCCTGCACCCACGCGGTATTCGTGTCGCGCGCGTACTCGTGGTACATCGAGTACGTCGGAGCAAAGCTGACGGCCGTCCGGCCAGGGCCACCGAATGCTGCCAGAATCTGCAACATCACTTCATTTGAGCCGTTCGCTGCCCACATCAGTTCAGGACGACGACGAACACCGGATTCTTTTTCTAGGTAGTCCGCGAGCGCGCCACGTAGTTCCATGAAGTCGCGATCCGGGTAACGGTTGAGACCCGCAGCCGCCTTGGCAACGGACTCAGCGATATCGGCAATCACGTTTTCGGAGGGCGAATACGGGTTCTCGTTGACGTTCAGGCACACCGGAACGTTGAGCTGCGGAGCACCGTAGGGCGAGAGTCCTTTAAGATCGGATCGAATCGGAAGAATCGTCATGGTGTCACTCTCCGTCTTTAGCAGCTGTGCGGCGGATCAGGGCGGCTTGACCGTGTGCCGGCAGATTTTCCGCGATCGCAAGCGTGTTCAGCTTGTCGCTCAACTGATCCAGTGCTTCGGCCGTGTATTCCACGACCTGCTGGGAACGCAGGTACTGCATGACATTCAATCCCGATGCGAAGCGCGCTGTGCCACCGGTGGGCAGCACATGATTCGAGCCGGCAATGTAGTCGCCGAGCGGAACCGGCGTGTACGACCCAACAAAGATGGCACCCGCGTTCTTCACCTTCAGAGCATCATCGCGGGAGTTCAGGGTCTGGACTTCCAGGTGCTCTGCGCCGTACGCGTTCACGACAGTCAGTCCGTCTTCCACATCATCGACGAGGACAATACCGGACTGTGGGCCTGACAGGGCGGTAAGAATACGCTCAGTGTGCGTTGTCGCCTGCGCCTGCACCTTGATTTCAGCTTCCACTTCGTCAGCCAGTTCCTCGCTGGAGGTCACGAGGACCGAGGCTGCAGCCGGGTCATGTTCCGCCTGACTGATCAGGTCGGCGGCAACGAATGCCGGGTGAGCACTGGAATCGGCGAGGATTGCGATCTCGGTTGTTCCCGCTTCGGCGTCAATGCCGACGGTTCCCTGAACAAGGCGCTTGGCTGCGGCAACGAAAATGTTGCCCGGTCCGGTCACCACGTCGACGGGCTTCAAGACGTCATCACCATCGGTCACACCGTAGGCAAAGGATCCAATCGCCTGAGCTCCACCAATCGCCCAGACCTCATCAACGCCCAGTAACGCGCACGCCGCCAAAATTGTCGGGTGAGGAAGACCGCCGAACTCTGACTGAGGAGGAGACGCCAACGCAATAGACTCCACGCCCGCAACCTGCGCACACGCCACGTTCATCACGACGGACGACGGGTAGACAGCCAAACCACCGGGAACATACAGGCCCACACGTTCAACTGGAATCCAACGCTGGGACACGGTTCCGCCCGGAATAATCTGCACCTGAGCAGGCGCGGGCAACTGTTGAGTATGCCCCATACGGTTGTGCGCAATCGACATCTCAAGCGCCTCGCGAATCTTCGGGTCAAGATTCACCAAAGCATCAGCAATTGCCTGAGCCGGAACACGAAGCGAAGCCGGGCGAACACGGTCAAACTTTTCAGCCAAGTCGTACAGCGCGGGCGCGCCCTCTTCACGAACACGCTTCAAGATCGGAGCAACCTGATCTGCGGCCTTCGACGTATCCAGCGCAGCACGAGGCAACGCATGAGCAAGATCTGTCGTTTCAAGAACAGTTCCACGAAGATCCAGTCGTTGCATCAGAGTATCCATACCCCAAGCATAGGCGGGCACACACATTTGGTTCTTCGGCGCCCAACGCGCGAACATAGAAGCACACAATGCGGACAACTCACCCGCAGCCCGTAAACGCCAGAAAGGAAACGTCCATGTCAGACTTCCCCACCATCGAAGTCAGCGGAGTCATCAGACTCGGACAGTTCCTCAAACTCGCCAACCTTGCCGAAGACGGGGGACTCGCACGCGAGCTCATCCAGGGTGGCGACGTGTACGTCAACCACACAGTTGAAACCAGGCGAGGTCGTCAGCTCACAGACGGTGACGTCGTAGAGGTTAACTCCCCCATGGGATCAGATGGCGCCATCGTCGCACAGATCGACTAAGCCTGAGGCGCAACAACCAAGGCCACGCCATCCCATCATTCGACCCCGACACACGAGAAACGACCAACAACGCTGGTCGGCCTCGTCCTCTTAGCACGAGCCCCCGAAGTAGCTCAGTGCGTGCTCAGGACTCCGTCGATGCCCACGATAGCCTTCACATGTGAGAAGAACGGTCCCGTCGGCGACACGCGCAAACGCTGATCCAACTCAACGATCGTCGTGCCCGTGCGCTCGCGGATATGTAAACGAACAGGAGAATCACCTGGGAACGCTTGAAGGACATCTTTCAACTCGCCCAGCAATTCCGCCGTACACCGCGTTGCAGGAAGCTGAAGCTCCAGCGGAGTATCGCCGTCCTCACGCAAGTCCAAAATCGTCATCGACTGGCCATAAATCGACATGCCCTCATCGCGGACATTCACGCGACCCTCAATCTGAACCACAATGTCCTGGGCAAGATGCGTTGAAATCGTCTCGTAAGAACGCGGGAAGAAAAGAACTTCAACCGACCCCGACAAGTCCTCGAGGGTCGCAACGGCCCACACACTACCCTGTTTCGTCACCTTCGTCTGAACATTCGAAATCAGACCCGCGATACGCACCGTCTGATTCGACATTGAATCCTCAGATCCGACGACCTGCGCAATCTCGTGATCCTGATAGCGAGCCAGCGCTCCTTCAATGCCACGAAGCGGATGATCCGACACGTACAAGCCAAGCATCTCGCGTTCCTGAGACAGCTTGAACTTGCGGTCGAATTCAGGGATATCCGGAATAGTGACCCCCAGGGCATGTGAACCGCTATCAGCGCCGGCATCCATACCCAACGCACCAAACAGGTCGAACTGACCAATCGCTTCGTTACGCTTCACATCGGTGATTGCTTCAACGGCCTCGTCACAACACGACAGCATTGCACGACGCGTGTAGCCCATCGAGTCAAACGCACCTGCACGGATCAGCGACTGAATCGTGCGCTTGTTGCACACAACCTGAGGCACCTTGTCCAAGAAGTCCTGGAAGGAAGTAAACGGGCCCTTTTCTTTTCGGGTCTCAACGATGGCTTCAACCACGTTCGCTCCCACGTTCTGGATCGCGTTCAGACCGAAACGAATCGCTTCACCGTCTGGCGCAAAGTTACCCTGCGACGCATTGACGTCGGGGGGAAGAACCGTGATATCCATGTGTCGGGCTTCAGCCAAGTAGAGCGCACGTTTGTCCTTGTTGTCCTTCGTGGACGTCAGCAGAGCCGCCATGTACTCGGTCTTGTAGTTCGCCTTCAAAAACGCGGTCCAGTAGGACACCAAACCATATGCGGCCGAGTGCGCCTTGTTGAATGCGTAGGCGGAGAAGGGAACAACGACATCCCAGAGAGCCTGGATTGATTCCTTCGAATAGCCGTTGTCCAGCATTCCCTGCTGGAATGCCTCGAACTGCTTTGCCAGAACCTCGGGCTTCTTCTTACCCATTGCCTTACGCAGAATATCTGCTTGGCCAAGTGAGTAGCCCGCCAGCTTCTGCGCGATCTGCATGACCTGTTCCTGATACACGATCAAGCCGTAGGTCGTACCCAGAATCGATTCCAGTGCCTCAGCCAATTCGGGGTGAATCGGCGTAATTTCCTGCTTCCCGTTCTTACGTAGCGCGTAGTTCGTGTGCGAATTCGCGCCCATCGGACCTGGACGATACAGGGCGCCGACAGCGGAAATATCTTCGAAGTTGTCGGGCTTCATCAGCTTCAGAAGGTCACGCATACCGCCACCATCAAGCTGGAAAACGCCCAGTGTTTCACCGGCAGACAGGAGTTCGTATGTCTTTGGATCGTTGAACTCCAGGTGTTCCAGATCCGGTTCTTCCTTGCCGTTCAGCACAATGTTTTCCAGCGCGTCCGAGACGACCGTCAGGTTACGAAGACCCAGGAAGTCCATCTTCAGCAGGCCGAGTGTTTCACACGTCGGATAGTCGAACTGAGTGATGATCGCGCCATCCTGGGGACGCTTCATAATCGGAATAATGTCGGTCAGCGTATGCGAACTCATGATGACCGCACATGCGTGAACGCCCCACTGGCGGGTCAAACCTTCAAGACCGAGCGCGTACTGAACGACCTCGTGAGTCTCCGGGTTTTCTTCGTAGTACTTACGGAACTCGACAGCTTCGGCGTAACGCTTGTCATCCTTGTCAAAGATGCCGTGAACGCTAATGTCCTTGCCCATGATGGACGGCGGTAGAGCCTTCGTCAGTTGCTCGCCCACCTTGAAGTCCTTACCCAAGATACGGGCAGAGTCTTTCAGGGCCTGCTTTGTCTTAATCGTGCCGTAGGTGACAACCTGCGAAATGCGATCCTCGCCATACTTGGCCTTGACGTACTGAATGACCTCATCTCGCCTACGTTCGTCGAAGTCGACGTCGAAGTCGGGCATCGAGATACGTTCTGGGTTCAAGAAGCGTTCGAAGATCAGACCGTGTTCAAGAGGATTCAGCTCTGTAATCTTCATGGCGTAGGCAACCATTGATCCTGCGCCCGAACCACGACCAGGTCCAACGCGAATACCTTGGCTCTTCGCCCAGTTAATGTAGTCTGCCACCGTCAGGAAGTAACCGGGGAAGCCCATCGAAATAATGACATCTTCTTCGTATTTCGCCTGCTTACGGACATCGTCGGGAATACCGTTCGGGAAACGATAGTTGAGGCCCTTTTCAACCTCTTTGATGAACCACGAGGTCTTGTCTTCACCTTCGGGCACCGGGAAGTCGGGCATGTAGTTTGCGCCGTCATCGGTGGTTGTGAAGTGCACCTCGCAACGTTCAGCGATTTCCAGAGTCGAGTTGCACGCCTGTGGGAGTTCCTTCCACAGCTCGCGCATTTCTTCACTGGGACGAATGTAGTAGCCGTCGCCATCAAACTTGAATCGATCGGGGTCAGAAATACGCGAACCGGAGTTGATGCAAAGAAGAGCGTCTTGGATCTGACGGTCTTCCTTCTTCACATAGTGGGCGTCATTCGTCACGACAAGCGGAGCATCCATCAACTTCGCCAATTCCAGTAGCTGGAGCTGGGTGCGACGTTCCATTTCGATGCCGTGGTCCATGAGCTCAACGTAGAAGTTTTCTGCGCCAAAAATATCGCGGAGCTCGGCTGCTTCACGAACTGCCTCGTCCCATTGGCCAAGGCGCATACGCGTCTGAACAGCACCCGAAGGACACCCGGTAAACACAATCAAGCCCTCGTGGAACTGAGAGAGTAGTTCCTTATCCGCGCGAGGATACTTACCAAACTGTCCTTCAGTTGAGGCGTAGGAACCGAGGCGAAACAGGTTATGCATGCCCTCGGTTGAATAGGCGAGCAGCGTCAGGTGGTTGTATGAACCCGAACCCGACACGTCATCGCTCTTTTGCCAGGGTTCTCCCCATCGCACTTTTTGACGGTCAAAACGCGACGTACCGGGAGTCACATAGGCTTCCAAACCAATAATCGGCTTGACCCCGGCCTTCTTACAGTTCGAGTAGAAGTCGTATGCGCCAAACAGGTAGCCGTGATCGGTCAAGCCAATAGCGGGCTGACCCAAACGAGCCGCTTCTTCAGCCATCGCCTTCGTCTTTGCTGCGCCGTCAAGCATCGAGTACTCGGAGTGGTTGTGCAAGTGAACGAAGGAATCAGCCATGGTCTTGATGGTAGCCGTCATCGGGTGATTAAGCACCCCGGAAGGAGCGTGAGAGCTTTCCTTGAAATCACGCAGATTCACAAGCTCGACCAGCAGTTTTCGGCGTATTGACGCACCTGCCTTCTTCATCAGGCGACCAAAGATTGCACACTCGTGAGGGGTGCATGGATATGCTTTCAGTACACAACATGCCGGCGTGGTTTGCCGGTGCCCGCTACGATGATTGCGGTATCAGTCGGCGATCCTCAACGATTCCAAAGCCGCTTGCAGATCAGCGGGATAGGGTGAGCGAACAGTTGTGGGCAGACCGGTACGCGGGTGGTTAAACGTCAGTTCAACGGCATGCAACCACTGGCGCACGAGGCCCAATTCTTTGGCCTTCTTTGGATCAGCCCCATAGAAAACGTCTCCGACACACGGATGCCCCACTGCCGCGGTGTGAACACGAATCTGGTGGGTTCGCCCGGTCTCCAAATGGATTTCCAGCAGAGACGCCCCCGCCATCAGTTCCAACGTGTCATAGTGCGTCACCGCATGCTTCCCACCATCGATGACGGCCATGCGCCACTCCCGCGACGGGTGGCGACCAATAGGAGCATCAATCGTGCCCGACGGCGGATCCATATGACCGGCAACGACCGCGTGATAAATCTTCGTCACGGTTCGTTCTTTGAACGCGCGCTTCATCACCGAATAGGCGAGCTCTGACTTCGCCACCATCATCGCCCCCGATGTTCCCACATCGAGACGGTGCACAATCCCCTGGCGCTCGGGGGGACCGTACGAGGTAATGCGATAACCGGCCGCTTCCAAGTTTCCAAGAACCGTCGGGCCACTCCAGCCTGGCCCCGTATGCGCAGCAACGCCCACGGGCTTATCAACGACAACCACGTCATCATCGTCGTAAAGAATGTCCATGCCGGTGACCGGTGGTGGGGTTGTATCGGGCGCTGGGATAGTGACTTCAATCAGATCCATCGCACCGAGCTTGGTCGACTTTGAAGGAACCACGCCGTTAATCAGGACGTTTCCATCTTCAACAAGCCCCGCACACTGCGCACGCGACATCCCGAGCATGCGAGCAAGAGCCACGTCAACGCGTTCTTCTACCAGCGCGTCAGGAACAGGAAGCAAACGCGTATCACTCATGCGCGGCCTCGTCACTCAATGAATTCACGACAGGTGCATCATCTGCGTTGTCTTCACCGGAGAACGCTCCATCACGGGAGAACTCCCACGCCAACCAAATCGCGCCAATCACAATCCAAATATCAGCCACATTGCCAACGAAAAAGCCGTTGTAGTTGATGAAGTCAACGACGTGTCCAACGCCGATGCCCGGGGGCTGGATCAGACGATCGATCAAGTTACCGATCGCTCCGCCACCCAGAAGACCAAGGCAGGCCGCCGCGCTCACACGCACAGAGCGACTCAGTCCAACAATCAGGATGCCGATGATGACAACCGAGAGGACGGTGAAAACCCACGTGGACGTTTCTCCCAAAGAAAACGCGGCACCCGAATTATGAAGCAATTGGAAAGAAAGCAGCGAGCCGATAATCGGAATCGGGTGAGTGTCATCAGCTAATGCTGACAACGCCCAGAACTTCGTCACCTGATCGAGGACCACTGCGACAATCGCAATCGCTCCCGCGATAACATAGCGAGACTTTGACTGGGAGGTATTCATGTCAGGTTCTCCTTTCTGGGTTCTTTGTGTTTGCCTTATCGTAGTGAACGCGCCCCGAGGCCCTATCTGCTAGCCAAGGATGATGGTTCTTAGCTTTTCACATGGTAATGGCGGTGGTCCTGAGAGGTACCACCGCCATTTAACCGATGTGAAGATCAGATCTGATGAAAAGATCAGTCCTGCTGGGTGTCCGGGTTGACCTGGGAGAGCAGGGTCTCGAGGTGACCACGGATCGACGAGCGGTAATCCGACTCGAAGGAACGCAACTCGTTAATGGTGCCCTCAAGGCGAGTGCGTTCTTCGTCAAGCTTCGCAAGGATGGTTTCGTGCTGGTTCTGAGCGTCTGCAACGATCTCGTCGGCCTTGGCGTGAGCTTCGGCGATGATACGCTCGGATTCTTCCTTGCCGTCGCGCACGTATTCGTCGTGGACGCGCTGAGCAAGTGTAAGCATGTTGGTAGCAAAAGCAGCCGACTCGGTGTCGACGGGCGCTACGGTTTCGGCAGGGGTCTCGACGACGGTTGCAACCGGAGCCTCCTCAACGGTCTGTTCAACCGGAGCAGGAGCCTCTTCTACGACCTCGACTGCCGGGGCAACCGGAGCCTCGACAATTTCAGCACCGGAGGAGAGCTCGGCGATACGACGCTCGGCCGCTTCAAGCTTTTCCTTCAGATCCTGATTCTCGACGTTCAGGGTGTAGATCGTCGAAACGACTTCGTCAAGGAATTCGTCAACCTCAACCTGGTCGTAACCTTCGCGGAACTTTACGTACTGGAACTTCTTGTTAAGAACGTCCTCTGTAGTCAGCAGAGCCATGTGTTCGCCTCTCAATATCGTCGGGTCGATGCGATCCCAAGCGATTGACGTCGGTTGCGCATCAGGACAGTCGCCGGACAACTGTCCATCGACACATCATGGATTATCATATCTGACTCAATAGTCACACACGCAACAATGAACACATGACATGACACATTACTCACAATCTATGCGTGCGAGATTTGGCCAGTCAGGCACCTCTCCAACGGTTCAAAACAACCATTGCGGTCAAATAACAGCGTTTGACCAGCAACATCAGCGACCTTTAACCCACGAAGTCAGCCAATTGTTGCCAGAGAAATTCCTACTCGTTGCAACACGATCAGCGCGACAAAAACAATCAAGAATCCAAGATCCAGCGACAAACCGGCACCGATGCGCAGTGGCGGAATTCTTCGACGCAGGAATCGAATCGGCGGATCTGTCAGCACGTACACGAAATTCGCGATAACAAGCAGGATTCCGCGCGGTCTAAAGTTCGGCAGAAGAAACTCAAGCCAATCAAAGACCAGTCGAATGAACGCGAACAGCAGGTAGATGCTCGCAAGCCAGTAAATCGCCCAGCCGGCGTATACAAGTGCTGTCATCGAAAGCTAATCAGCCCTGGTTGAAGAGGGTTCCGCGACGGCTTCCAATCACATCGCCGGTGACCTCTACGGTTGCGGGCGACAGCAGGAAGACGCGGTTGGTCACGCGCTCAAAACCACCGCGAAGAGCGAAGGTCAGGCCGGCTGCGAAGTCGATCAGACGGCGTGCTTCTTCTTCGCGCATATCAGTGACGTTCATAATGACGGGCGTTCCGTTGCGGAAGGCTTCGCCGATCGTCTTGGCATCCGAGTATGCGGTCGGGTGGACGGTGACGATGCGCGAAAGGTCAGACGTTGTCTTCACTTCAAGGTCCTCACGGTGCAGAGGGGTGACGACGGAGGAAATCTCTTTCTGCGGAATTTCAGTCTCGTACGTAGTTTCATCTTCGTAGAGATCAAAATCCTGGGCTTCATCCTCGACTTCGTCAGCCGGGTACCAGCCCATGAACTTACGAGCTCGAGCTCCGAAACCATCCGCCATTGTGTCCTCCTGATTGTGTCGGCTCTGCAACGTTAATGCCCGCACTGTCCGTTACGGCGCAACCTTGCCGGTATGTCGAAAAAACAGAGTGGATAATTCCGATTACGCCCCTGCCGCAAGGGACTCAAGAGCCTTTATCACCGCGCGACATGCCACTGCCTGCGTCGGTCAACACATGCGCTACGCCGGGAAAATGATTGTGGCATTCCTACCGCACTCACGGTCACGCCGATAGGAGTGCAACGTGGGGTCTTCGAGAGTGCATCGCGGGTCAATTTCAATGCGGGTACACCCAAGCGCTCGCAGTTCTGCTTGAGCTGCGCGCGGAAGATCAAGAGCGGGCGTTCCCCACGATGTACGCGAGGCACTTTCAGGGCGCTCTACGGCGCACTCGTCACGCATTTGGGCGGGCACTTCATAGCAGTCACCGCAGATTGCGGGAGCAATATACGCCTCAATGTCATGGCTTGGAGCAAGACGACGCATGAGAGTCACTGCTCGAGTAATGATGCCGTCGAACAAGCCTTTTCTTCCGGCGTGCACGGCTGCCACGATCGTTCCGTCCGCCGTTGAAAGGACAATCGGTAGGCAGTCCGCTGTCATGACTGCAATCCCGGGAGCGTCCTGCCAGCCTCGCGCATCGATGATGACGCCATCGGCTTCAATAGTGTCCATCGGGTCGCTGAGGTTCAGCGTCGACGCGTGGGTATCGAGATTCAACGTTGGGTGCCCGTCTGCTGTCATGACGACGAGGCCGATCACATGAGAGTGGGTTTGATTCATCCAGAGGATCGGGCGCTCAAACTCGCTGGCAAGAAGCTGCCTTCGCTCCTTCACCAGCTGAAAGTCGTCACCCACGTGGTGCGCAACATTGTTCCTTAACGAGGCGGTGCCTCGACCCGCCTGGACGAGATGGATCGAGGCACCGTTGAGCTGGGTGAGCATCGCTCAGCGCAGGAAGTCCGGAATATCCAGATCCGCTGCGCTTTCAGATTCCTCATCAAAGATACGAGGAACTTCCAAAGAGGGTTCCTCTGCGACGGAGGGAGCTTCTTGCACCGGCTGCTGGGTAGCAACTGGAATCGTTGCCGTACGGGTCGGCACCTGGACAGGTGCACGATGGGCTGGGCGAGCGGACGGAACCTCACCGAGCGCGCGAGTTTCCTGCGGAGCAGCTACGGGAGCCGGGGTAGCAACAGGTGTCGTGGACTGCGCGGGAGTTTGGGTTCCGATAACGCTGGGACGCGACGCGATGTCGGTCTGCGGATCCTGCTCGTCAAAGCCAGCGGCGATGACGGTGACGATGATCTGGTCGCCCAGTGTCTCGTCGATGACCGCACCGAAGATGATGTTGGCTTCGGGGTGGACGTATTCCTGAACAAGCTTCGATGCGCGTGCGGTTTCCTGCAGGGACAGGTTCGAGCCGCCCTGGAAGAACAGGAGGACGCCACGCGCACCATCGATTGTCGATTCGAGGAGCGACGAGGAGATTGCGCGCTCGACTGCGTCGACTGCGCGATCTGTGCCGGTTGCCTGGCCAATACCCATGAGGGCCGAGCCGGCATCCTTCATCACCGACTTCACATCGTTGAAGTCGACGTTGACCATGCCGTTGATGGTAATCAGATCGGTAATGCCCTGAACACCGGAGTGCAGAACCTGATCTGCCGCTTCGAACGCTTTGGTGATCGGGAAATCTTCATCCTGAATCTCAAGTAGACGATCGTTCGGGATGACGATCAGAGCGTCGACGGCTTCACGAAGCGCTTCGACGCCCTTATTTGCCATGGATGCACGACGGTTGCCCTCGAAAGAGAACGGGCGGGTGACGACAGCCACGGTCAGCGCATCCTGTTCGCGAGCAATACGCGCAACAACTGGGGCTGCGCCGGTGCCTGTACCACCGCCTTCACCTGCGGTAACGAACACCATGTCAGCGCCTTCGAGAGCCTGAGCGATCAGGTCAACATTGTCATCGGCTGCTTTACGTCCGACCTCAGGGTCAGCACCTGCACCTAAGCCGTGGGTAATTTCGCGACCGATGTCGATCTTGATATCAGCGTTCGACAGAAGAAGATCCTGAGCGTCCGTGTTCACAACGATGAACTCGACACCACCCATGCCAGCTTCGATCATGCGATCGACAGCATTTCCGCCACCACCGCCGACGCCAACGACCTTGATTATGGCCTTGTTCTTCTGAGGTTCGTCCATTGGTCACTCTTTCTATATCAAACCCTCAACTTCAGGTTGAAGGTTCAACTTCACCCTGCTCTCGTTCGGAAGAAAGCTAGGGATTGAGTAGACCTTCTTCAAGGCGACACGCTGAACGAACAATCGACTATGACGTGACAGGATGAGTCGGCGATGAAACGTCATACACACGGACGCTCCTTTGAGCCAACAGCACGTCCAAAACCTGTGCTTTCAGCGCCCCATCATCAGGAGTTCCCCACTTCACTTGGGCACCGTTGGTCAGCGTAAACGACAGAGTTTTACCATCGGCACTCACACCCGAAACCTGCGCTTTTGTTGCCTCAGACAGGTTTGACCACAAGGAAAGAACATCCGAGGCCGCTTCGGCTCGTTCTTCATCAGTCTCCGGGAGGCTCACCAATGGAAGCCCCTCGATCAACGTAGGAGCATCAGCGAAACTCACTCCCTCATCGTCAACCTGGCGGAACGCGCCCGCACTTCCCTCGATCATCGCAGGAGTTCGCAAAGTAATTGTAATTGCCAAACCCGTTGGCCACTGTCGCTCCACTTCAGCTGAAGCGACAACGACATTCGATTCGATGGATTCAGCGATCGCCGCAGTCGGAACCCTAGGTAACGGGGTGCCCACGTACGGCGCAGTTGACGAAAGAACTGATTCCGCGGTGATCAAGGTTTCATCTGCGCCTTCAACGTGCACCGATGACGCGCTCAAAGCAAGCAGAGGCGAAAACAGCAATACCCACACCAAACCACCGATAAACGCTAGTCCCGCAGCAATCATTGCCATCGTCTTGATGCAGAGAATCCGACGCGCCCGAGCTCGCTCTTGGCGACGCAGATCAAACTCAGAACGCTCGTTGCGCTTTTCACCACCTAAGAGAGCAGCGGCATCCTGCTGCCCCACCGGCCGGGCAAGTGTGACACGAGCAGAACGCAACGAAGATTTCCTTGCCCCTCGCTTGTGTGCTGCCTGTTGACGCTCTGGGGGTTGCCCAGACTCTGGAGTATCCCTATGCGGTCGCTTTGGTCGGGCAACAACCGGACGTGATGGAGGTTTTTCAGAAGAAGACTTTTGGGTAGCAGATCCCTTTGACGACAAGCGAGAAGTGGACGTCGTCTGGTGTTGCGTAGAAGTCGATCCGGGTGGCGTTCGACGCGGCTGAGGTGGCTTCACGAGGCATCCATGCGTTGCCACTCATCGATAACATCATCTGCACACTGGGTGATTGAACCAGCACCCATCGTGATCAGAACGCCCCGCGAACCAGCCTGACGCGCTCCGATTCGGGCGGCCTCGTGCATATCGTGGACACACTCAGCACCCTTAATCTGATCCGCAATCAGAGCGGAAGTCACGGCGGGATCATCATCCTCGCGAGCAGCATAAATATCCGCAAGAACCACATGATCCGCGCCCGACAACGCCTTGGCGAAACGATCCGCGAATAAGCGCGTACGCGAATACAGGTGAGGTTGGAAAACCACGGTCACATCAGCGCCATCGGCAACCAATCGCGCCTGTTCGATCGCGGCAGAAACCTCTGTCGGATGATGCGCATAATCATCAAAAACGCGCCTGTCCCCCACAGTTCCACGGAGCTCAAAACGGCGAGCTGTCCCCGTAAAACCAGCAAGCGACGAAGCCATCAGGCCAGGTTCAACGCCAAGCTCCACGCCGGCAATCCACGCGCCAACAGCATTAAGAATGTTATGCACGCCCGGAACACCCAAGGAAAGCTCCGCGCTGATATCGCCGTAGCTGACTCGTGCACGACATGAAGAAGGCGTCGTCTCTACATCACAAATCGTCACGTCAGCATCCACCACGGACTTATCGGAGCGCCCGTAGGTCACCACGCGAATACCCAGCTCACGCGCCGACTCGCTCAGGCGGGCAGTCCCCGCGTCTTCAGCGCAACACACCAAAAGACCACCCGGAACCAGACACTTTGCGTAGTCAACGAAAACAGCTTCGAACGCTTCGCGCGTCCCATAGCGATCCAAGTGATCGGGCTCAACGTTCGTGACAACTTCGATCGACGGAGTGTAGTTCAAGAACGAGCCATCAGACTCGTCAGCTTCGGCAACAAACACGTCCGACGTGCCCAAATGCGCACCGGAACCAAACTGCGGAACAATTCCACCCACCGCGACCGACGGATCCAGACCAGCCCCACGCAGACCAACCGCAATCATCCCAGACGTAGTCGTCTTCCCGTGGGCGCCGGCAACGCCAACAAAACGCATTCCACTGGCAGCAAGCGCCAACGCCTGCGAACGATGAATGACATCCAACCCCAATTCACGCGCCCTGGTCAGCTCTGGGTTCGACTCACGAATCGCAGTTGACACAACAACCGTCGCATCATCATCAACATGAGTGGCATCGTGGCCGACGAATGCGCGAATTCCTTTTTCATTCAAACGCGCAAGAACATCCGAATCGGCACAATCTGAACCAGTCACCCGCGCGCCACGCGCAGCAAGCAGTTCAGCAACAACACTCATTCCCGCTCCACCGATACCGATGAAATGGAAGTGTCCTTCGATAGGTTCCACGTTCTCCCCCTAGCGCGCGATCTGTGAAACAACCAGGTCAGCTAAACGCGAGGCAGCATCGATCTTTGCTAATCCTGCCGATGCTGTCGCCATAGCGGACAGTTCCGGTGAAGTCAGTAGCGGGAAAACCTTCTGTCGCACCGTATCTGCGTTGAATGACGCATCATCAACCAAGAGCGCTCCGCCAGAGGCAACATGGTCATGCGCATTCAGCTTCTGTTCGCCATTACCGATAGCCAGCGGAACATACACGCACGGCAACGACAGAGCCGTCATCTCGGCAACCGTTCCTGCACCCGAACGACAGACAACCAAGTCTGCACAGGCAAGAGCATCTTCCATGGTCGTCAGATAATCCAGAACCAGGTAGCGATCGCCCACCGAACACTCGTCAACCTTGCTCCGCACAGGGGCGTCTTTTCCTTTGCCGGTCAAGTGAATCACCTGCACATTGTCAGGCAAGTCGTCAAGCGCATCAATCATGGCATCGTTCAGGTGGAGAGCTCCAAGAGATCCGCCGGTAACAAGAAGGGTCGTCTTCTTGGGGTCTACGCCCAAGTTCTTCGCCCCACGCTCGCGCGCAACACGGACACCGTCGGCATCTTGGCGCGCCAACGCAAGCTCTTCGATAGCAGGACGCAAAGGAAGACCCGTTACTTGCGTGATGCCCCTGCGTGCCTTCAACGGAGTATTCGCAAACGTCAACGCAAGAACATTGGCGTAGCGCGCCCCCACCTTATTTGCCAATCCGGGCCTGGCATTCTGTTCATGAATGACAATCGGGACGCCGGCGCCTCGTGCGCCCCAGTACGCGGGAGTTGAAACATATCCGCCAAAGCCGACAACCACATCAGCATCACGAATCGCCAGACGACACTGGTTCACTGCTTTACGCCAGCGGAATGGGAAAGTGAGAATCGAAGGGGAAGGTCGACGTGGGAAAGGAACCTTTTCAATCACATGAAAAGGAAACCCTGCAACGGGAACCAAATCTGATTCCAAGCCCTGAGCTGTTCCAAGGACCTCGACGTCATATCCACGTTTGGCAAGAACCGTCGCCGTGGCCAACAGCGGATTCACGTGCCCAGCGGTACCGCCACCAGCCAAAACGACTTTGCCCAACATGTTGCCTACTTTCGAGCTTTGGATCCACCTGCTCGTCGAAGCTTCGGAGTAACCCGAGGATCACGACGACGAGTAGCAGGATCAGAATATCTCCACATAGTCATACCAGCATCACTACGCGCAAAGGACGCGACAACGCCGATGGCCAGCGCGGTGAACAGGAACGATGATCCACCATAGGACACAAGAGGCAGTGGGACACCAATAACCGGGCCGAGCTGAGTAACCGAGGCAATATTCACGAGAGCCTGGAAGCCGATCCACGTTGCCACACCGGCAGCGACGATAGCGACAAACGGGTCGGACGTTGAACGAACCAGTCGGAACATTCCCCACACCAACAAAGCAAGAGCCGTAAGCACTGCCAACGTACCCATCAATCCGAACTCCTCACCAACGATGGCGAAAATAAAGTCCGTGTGTGCCGCCTGCAGATAATTCCATTTCTCACGCGAGGCCCCCGGACCCAGTCCAGAAACACCACCGGAGCCAAAAGCCCACAGCGAATGATCAATCTGTTCGGGGGCAGACAAATCACGCTTGGGAGCAAAACCCGGAAGAACAACCAAGATTCGACGAAGACGCGTCGGGTTCTGAATGACCAAGAACACCAAAAGCGGAACAGCTAGGACGAACGCGTATCCGAACCAGCGCTTCGGCAAACCAGCAATCCACAATGCTCCCATGGCGGCGGCCGTCACAATCATTGACGTACCCAAGTCATGACCCAGCATGACGTCGATCAGCGTGACAACCACGGGTAGCCCCGCAAGAACACTCATCTGACGCCAGTTTGAAAAATCCCTATTCGGTCCGGTCAAAATGAAAGCAAGAAAGACGATCAAAGCGAGTTTCAAGAACTCTGACGGCTGAACAAGGACGGGAATACCGGGAAAATACACCCAGTTCGCGTTGCCGCCTTCAGAACGGCCAAGAGGGGTAATGACCATCGCCTGAACAATCAATCCCAGCCCGAAAGCATGGGGAGCAAAACGGACAAAAATATGGCGAGGGATCTTATGAACAACGAAGGCAATGATCAGGGCGATGACAATGATGACACTGGGACGCAAATACGCCATGTACGGGTTGGCGCCCTTGGCGATTGATGTCACCGATTGAGCTGAAAAGCCCATCATCAAACCAAAAATAGTCAGAACCACCGTGGGGACGATAATCATGTAGTACGTCGTCAGTGGTTGAATCTCATAGTGTTCATCATCCGCACCAAAAACAAAACGCGGAAGACGACGGATCACACTATCAATGGCGCTCTTGATCTTCGCCATCTACTTGGCACTCCACTGGTCACGCAAACGTTCAACAGCGTTCACAAACACGTCGCCACGCTGACCGTAGTTATCAAACTGATCCCATGACGCACAGGCCGGAGCAAGAACAACAAAATCACCGGGGCGCGAAAGAGCGACAGCCTCATTGACGACGGAGAACATCCAATCCTCATGGCCACCGACGTCAACGACCGGAACATTGGGTGCGCTCGCACGGAAAGCCTTGAGTAGGTCCGAACGGTCTTCGCCGATGATCACCGCACCGCGCAGAACCGGCTCAACGTCGCGAATAAGGTCGGTAAAGTCCTGTCCCTTGGCGTCCCCGCCAACGATCCAGACAACCGAGTGAGGAGGAAGCCCATAGAGGGATGCTTTGGCAGCGTGGGCGTTCGTCGCTTTCGAATCATCGATCCACGTGACATCAGCGACTTGCCCGACAACAGCTCTGCGATGTCCTGCTGGAGAAAAAACGCGCAGGCCATCACGAACCGCATGCGGACGCACACCGTATGCGCGTCCAAGTGCTGCCGCGCCAAGAGCATCCATCACAACAGCCGGGGAAAGACTCTCCCCATAGACCGTGCTCAAATCGCTCAAATCACCCAGGTGGGCAGCTTCACGGTGCCGGTTTTCAACGTAGGCGCGGTCAACAAGCGCACCTTCAACGATGCCCAGTTGCGACACCGAAGGCGAGCCCAGCGTGATCCCAATGGCACGCGCCCCTTCCACAACGTCTGCGTTTTCAACCATCGCTTCAACCACTCGGTCATTGGCCGGGTAGATGCAGGCAACCTGAGTGTTCTCGTATACGCGCGCCTTATCGGCAACGTATGCTTCTTCGCTTCCATGCCAATCCAGGTGGTCAGCATCCACATTCAAGCACAAGGACGCCAAAGGCGAAATCGTGTAGGAGGTATGGAGTTGGAAGCTGGAGAGTTCAACAGCGAAGACGCTGGCATCTGAGTCGATTGCTTCGGTGATGGGGGTGCCAATATTGCCAACCTCAAGAACGTCGTCACCGTTGGCCCGAAGAATTGACGCAAGCATGCCCACAGTCGTTGTCTTGCCGTTCGTGCCCGTCACAGTCAGCCAGGGGCGACCCGCATGGGGGCCTTGCTCTTGAAGACGCCACGCCAATTCAACTTCACCCCAGATCGGGATCCCGACAGCTTGAGCGCGTTCAAAGATAGGGGCGTGCGCAGGAATTCCTGGAGACACGATGATCGTGTCAACACCAGCGTCAATAACGGCGCAGGCGAGATCCCCAGCATCGGGAACAACATGAACGTCAATACCTAATTCGTCTGTGGGAGTACCGGAACGCTGGTCGAAAGCAAGAACCTCGTACCCGCGCTTCAACAGAGCTTTTGCTGCTGCTTTGCCCGATTTGCCCAGGCCGATGACGGCGTAACGATCACTCACAGCGTTGTCACCCAGTCAGCGTAGAAAATGCCCGCACCGGCCACTGCAAACAACGCGGCAATCAGCCAGAAGCGAATCACGATCGTGATTTCCTGCCAGCCTTTTAACTCGAAGTGGTGGTGCAACGGTGCCATGCGGAAGACACGCTTATGCGTTGCCTTAAAGACCGAAATCTGGATGACGTCGGACATCACGATGACAACGAAGAGTCCACCAATCACGATTGCGATGAACTCGGTGTTCGTCAGAATCGACAGGCCAGCGACCGCACCACCGAGTGCCAGCGCGCCCGTATCCCCCATGAAGATCTGAGCGGGCGAAGCGTTCCACCAGAGGAAGCCAGCAAGCGAACCGATGATCGCGGCGCAGAAAACTGCAAGGTCCAGAGGATCACGCGTCGGATAGCAGAGAGTTGTCGCCTGCCCCTGCGGGAAGCAGGATTGAATCTTCTGGAAGTAGGCGATAAACGTGTATGCGCCGAAAACGAAAATGGAACAGCCCGTGGCAAGGCCATCGAGGCCGTCGGTTAGATTCACCGCGTTTGACCAGGCGGTCACAATCAGGTTCGTCCAGATCAAATACAGGACAACCCCCAATCCGAGGCCAGCAAACCCGAGCGTGATGGGTGACAGGTGAATGAAGGACAGGTGAAGCGTACCCGGCGTTGTCCCATAGGCATTGGGGCGGGTCAGTGACATCCACGCGAAAACTGCGGCAACCGCGATCTGACCGATAATTTTCCCGGTCGGATGCAGACCAAGGGAGCGCTGACGCATGATCTTGATGCCGTCATCCAAAAGGCCAATAAAGCCAAGACCTGCGAAGAGAACAACCAGAGTCCATCCGGACCACGAGGGTCCGGATCCTGCGATCGACGCCCCAATCACCCACGCGATAATGGTTGCCAGAATGAAAACCAGACCACCCATTGTGGGTGTACCGCGCTTCGTCAAGTGCTGGGTCGGTCCGTCCTGACGGATGAACTGCCCGTACTGGTGAGCGATCAGGAATCGGATCAGCAAAGGGGTTCCCAACAGGGAAATCACCAGTGCAATGACGAAGGCGACAATAAGGCCAATCATCGCTGGACTCCCTTCTCGCGGAGTTGGTCCGCTACCTTCCACGAATATGAGAACAAGGATCCCTTCACAAGAATCACACAATCGTCTTTTAGTTTCGCACAAACAGCCGTGACAGCCTCATCAACACTACCGACGTGTTCCGCATCGATGGTGTCACCAGCACCCTCGGCGTAATAGGGACCGTCTTGACCCAACAGAATCAGCGACTCGACTCCGGCATCTTTCGCCATCAGACCAACCTGGCGGTGAATGTCAGCAGACTCGTCGCCGAGTTCAAGCATTTCGGAAAGAACAGCGATCTTCGTATGCCCCTCACCGATCGAAGTGAGCGTAGCGAAAGCGGCTCTCATGGAATCGAGGTTCGCATTGTAGGCATCGTCAATCATCGTGACTTTCATACTGTCAATGCTTAATTCAACGACATCCATTCGGTGCGGAGACAGCGCCCGAGCCTCGTTGATCGCACGAATCGCTTGATCGAGTTCAAGACCAAGCTGTACCGCGCCAGCGATGGCGGCCAGTGCGTTCGCCACGTGGTGCACGCCAACGATATTCAGATTCACGAGGCCACGACCACCGGGGGCTTCAAGCGTGAAGTGTGCGTGGCCAAGGTGGTCAACGTCCACGTCGAGAGCACGGAAATCGGCTCCCTCTTTGCCTGATGGCGAGAACGTCGTAATCGGACCTGTCGACAGTTTCGTCATATTCATGACGCGCGGATCGTCGTAGTTCAAGACCACCGGAGCACCGGGGCGCGAACCTGTAATCAGCTCCCCCTTCGCCTTTTCAATCCCGTCGACTCCCCCGAAGCCACCGAGGTGAGCGTGACCAACCATCAGTTCAATGGCAACATCCGGCGACGCAATATCTGTCAAATACTTGATGTGTCCGATGCCAGACGCACCCATTTCAAGAACCAGATGGCGGGTTGTTTCATCAGCTTGAAGAACCGTCAGAGGAAGTCCAACCTCGTTGTTGAAGGAGAGCTGAGGGGCAACGCTGGGAGCATCAGTACTCATAATCTGGAAAAGCAGATCCTTCGTTGTCGTCTTCCCAGCCGAGCCGGTCATCGCGATAACATCCAGCCCAAAACGCTCACGCAAGTCTTCAAGGTGAGCATGGGCAAGGCGACCCAAAGCGTAGGTCGAATCCTCGACAATAATCTGCGCAATGGACGAGGGAACATCAACGAGGTGTTCAACGATCAGTGCAACCGCACCATTGTCAACGGCCTGTTTGACGTAGTCATGACCGTCGCTGGCCTCGCCGATTCGTGCGACATACGCTGAACCAGCTGACGCCAAGCGCGAATCTGTAACAACACGGTTCATCACAACCTGACGGTCAGCACCGTTCAGGGTTCCTGCAACTGCTTCAGCAATCCACCCAGCTAACCTGTACATGCTATTTCCTCTACGATTCATACGACTTCACTTCATCGTCTCAGTTAGTCGGCGTCGTCGGGAACAGCGTTGCCGGCGTCGTCGAAGCTGGAATACCTAGATTACGCACTGACGCTTGCGCGACCTCACCGAACAGTGGCGCCGAGGAATCAGAGGAAATGTAGGCAACTTTAGGATTGTAAAGAACAACAGAGATAGCAAGCCGAGGCGCTTCAACGGGAAGCAGGCCGGCGGTCGTCGACACAATGCCATGCTGACCGTTGACGACGATATCTGCCGTACCGGTTTTCACACCGACGCGATACCCATCAACCTTCGCAGCCCCTGCAGTACCCAGATGATCTTCAACGACGGACTCCATCATCAGCATCAGATTCTGCGCCGTATCAGCTTTCATGGCCTGCGTTGGCTTGGGCTCTTCGGGGGTTTCAACGGTCCCGTCAGCGTTCGTCCACGACTTGACCAATCGGGGAGGAATGTGGACTCCACCGTTCGCGATTGTGGCCATGAACGAGGTCTCTTGGAGCGGTGAAACCGAATAGGACTGGCCGAACATCGACACATACTGATCACGGCCCGCCCACTCGCTTGGAGGACGAAGAATACCTGTCGTTTCGCCAGCAAGCTCCACGCCCGTCAGGTCGCCAAAGCCAACGGCTTTCATCATGTCGTAGCGCTGTTCATTCGACAGAGTCTGACCAACCAGAACGGTGCCAGTATTCGACGATTCAGCCAAAATACCCGTCGCAGTGAGAGTTTCACCATCGTGCTCGTGGAAGTCTGTAATCGGACCACCCGCATCGGGAAGATCCAAAGAATAGGGCACATTAAAGACCGACGTGGGAGTGATCGTCCCCGCATCCAACGCGGCCGCGAACGTCACCACCTTGCCCACCGAACCAGGTTCGACCGTATACTGCACCGAAGCCACAGGCTGAGGATTCGCGTTATCTGGGATGGTCGACTCAGAGTCCGCCATCACCAAAATTTCACCGGTCGTCACATCTTCAACGACAACGGTGCCCCATTCGGCCTTGTGATGCTCCACGCGAGCATCCAGCATGTCCTGAACAAGATGCTGCAAGTCAGCATGCAACGTCAGTTGCAGGGAACCACCGTCAACAGGCTCAACCGTTGTCTTCTTCGCGCCAGGAATAATCGCACCATTCGGAGCAATCTCATACTGCTGCGAGCCAGGCGTGCCCGTCAGCAACGTATTGAACTGCGATTCCATGCCCGACGAGCCAACGCCTTCAGCATTGACCGTACCAATCACCGGAGCAGCAACATTCCCATTGGGGAACGTCCGTTCGTAGGTGGCTTCCCACTCAATGCCGTAAATATCCAGAGCACGAATCTCTCGATACGTCACCGCATCAACATTGCGCTTCACATACGTGTAGGTCGAGTCACCCAAAAACAAGCCGCCAAGCTCAGCTTCACTCATGTGCAGAAGCGGAGCCAGCTGGCGGGCGGCCTCGACCGGGCCTCGTCCCACAACCTTCGTCTTTTCAACCCCGTTTTCCTTCGTCGTTTCTGAGTGAACATAAGAACGCAAGTTGATCTGATTAACGGCAATGTCGTAGGTCAGAATCGAGTCCGCGAGGATCGTGCCCGTCGCGTCGGTAATTGAGCCTCGTTTAGCGGCGATGCCCGTCTGCGACGTACGAACGGCCTCGCCTTCGGTTGCAAGCATGGGCGCCTTGATGATCTGTAAATCGACTAAGCGGATCGCACAGGCCATCAGGCCGAAGAAGAAAATGATGAGGATGGCAAGAGATCGCCCAAAACGCTGAGTCATACGATCTCCTGTCAGTGTCCGGCCGTTCCGCCTTCAATGGTGCCAGCTCCAAGATTAATGAAGCCAGTCCGACCACCTTTCACCATTCCCTGAGCGGTGGCAGCTTTCTCAAGTTCGGAAGCCGATGCTGCCTTTTCAATTTGGGCTTGCATCGACCACGCCTGAGCTTCAAGCTCATTCAGCTCAATCTGCTGAGTACGGATTTCGAACGCCGTTTGAGCCATGCGAGTGTGAAGAACCATCGAAGCAAGAACCGTCGCAATGATCACGACGATAGAGACGATTCCCAACATCAGAAGCGAGCGGGTGGGCTTGCTCCCCTCGACAACTCGGAACTCCCTTCTTAGTTCAAACTCGTGACGTTCCGGACGGGAAACCGGGCGCCGGGAAGCTGCAGCACTGCTCATGAGAGTTCCTTCCATTCACGAACAAGCTGGGCGCCACGCAGACGCACAGATGCGGATCGAGGGTTATGTGCGCGTTCGGCTTCATCAGCTTGGTGCACTTTGCGAGTGAGGAGTTCGACGCTCGGTGCCATCGAATCTGGAATAACTGGAAGACCTTGGGGAACATCCACCGTAGACGCACGTCGGAACAGGTCCTTGACGATGCGGTCTTCAAGCGACTGGTAGGACTCAACAACCAAACGGCCACCGATGCGCAGGCTGGCAAAGCACGCAGGCAAAGCACGTTCGAGAATATTGAGTTCGTCGTTCACTGCGATGCGAAGGGCCTGGAAAGTGCGCTTCGAAGGGTTTCCGCCCGTACGACGCGCAGCAGCAGGAATGGATGCGCGAACGATGTCAGCAAGCTGCCCCGTGCGGGTCAGAGGTTGCGTTTCACGCGTTTCCACGATGCGACGCGCAATTCGAGAGGCAAAGCGTTCTTCACCGTATACGCGCAAGATCTGTGTGATCTCTTGAGCAGTTGCACTGACCAGAAGTTCGGCAGCGCTCTGCCCCCTAGTCGGATCCATTCGCATATCGAGCGGAGCGTCAGCAGAGTAGGAGAAACCACGTTCCGCTTCGTCGAGCTGAAAGCTGGAAACCCCTAGGTCCATCAGGATCGCATCAGCTTTTCCTGCCGGAGCATATGTCGCAACGACCTCGTCGACGTGGTCGTAGGTCGTGTGAACCGCGGTGAAACGATCTGCGAACGGCGCAAGACGCTCGGAAGCAAGCGAAATTGCTTGAGGATCACGATCGATACCGATCAGGTGAATGTTCGGGAATCGCTTGAGGGCAGCTTCGGAGTGACCTCCCATTCCCAGGGTGCAATCAACGAGAACAGCACCATCGTCAGTGAGGGCAGGAGACATCATGCCCATGCATTCGTCCAGGAGGACGGGAATATGACGCTCGGACGTTTGCTTGGTGAGCTCCATGTCGCCCCCTTTCCTGCAGATGATGTGAGTGCTTTTCATCCCTCTTGGTCCCCCACCGATCTCCGACATCGGGGAAGTGAAGTCGGGGCCTCGGGTGGAGACCAAAAGGGACGAACTAGAACATTCCTGGGAAGATCTCTTCGTTCGTATCCGAGAACGCGTCGTCTTCGACGGTGAGGACTTCCTCCCACGCTTCGGAATTCCAGATTTCAGCGTGATCACCTACACCGATGACGGTGAGCTGACGGCCGAGTCCGGCGTAGCTACGCAGTTCTGCAGGGAGGGATATACGACCCTGTCGATCTGGAGCTTCTTGGAACGCACTCGCCATAAAAACGCGTCGCCAGTTTCGAACCTGCTTCGACGAGGTCGGCGCAGAAATGATCGACTGCGCGCGCTCATTGAAGGTTTCAACCGGGTAGACGTAAATGCAACGGTCCTGTCCCTTTGTGAGAACAAGTTGCTCACCCATGTCTTCACGGATTTTTGCAGGCAGAAAAACACGTCCCTTGTCGTCGAGTTTCGGCTCGAACGTACCAGTGAACATGTCTCACCACCTTTCCTTGGTTCCCACTTCCACCACTTTACCCCACACCTATTACTTTTAGTACCATTTAGAGGCAGCTTCGAACACTTTCTCTTCTTAAAAAGTCTGATTTTCTGCGAGAAAATATCTAGTGGTGAAAAGTGGGGCACATTTTTAGTTCTAGCCGATTATTCCTGCACGAGCCCCTCTCCGCCCGCTACTCCTGCATCTGAGAGTGAGAGGACGAGGCCTGCCACATCACAAGCTCCTCGGCTAGAAAAGGCAGGATCCTCATCCCCAATCGCACCACCACATCACCCACCGCACCCAACGCGACAAAACCGAGCTTTTAGACCCACATCCGTCGCACCAAGTGCAGTCGGGAACAAAAAACCAACCCACACACGGCACCAACTACACCCAACGCGACAAATCCAAGCTTTTAGACCCACATCCGTCGCACCAAGTGCACCCGGGAACAGAAAAGACTCAGCCAGGCACCGACATCTAGAAGACACGAAGAGATGACACAACAGAAAAGCCCATGACCGTAGGACATGGGCTTTTCTTTACGTTTTTCGAGGCGAGGTGGAAGACGATCTCTTTAAAAATCGCGACGACGCTTTCGTTCTTCCCACCGCTGTTCTTGGTCCTCGATAAAACGCGACCACGAACCGAGGTTTCGTCGCTGTTCTTCAGGTGTAAGCGGAGCGGCTTTCTTTTCGGGCGAAGAGATCGCATACCAGACGCCACCAACCATGATGGCAAAACCGATCACGCCCATCACGATGGAAATACCTGAGTATCCAAGGGAAACTGCGCCAACCAGGACACTCAGACCTGCGATAAAAACGAAAATTCCAAGAGCGATGCGTCGGATTGAAAGCCGCAAAGCTGGAGCTTCTTCTTCCTGCTCCATTTGACGGGCAAGACGTGGCTCGTCACGACGGAACTCCTGTTCCATCTCTTCTAGTACTTGTTTTTCATAGTCAGATAGAGCCACGACGCATCCTTTTCCGCTATCCGTTAGTGACGAGTCTAACGGGTTGGGGGCGCAGATTGCGATTCGTGCCCGCTGACCTGCGGTAACAAAGTTGCTGGCCGTAGAGCATCCCTGCCAAATTTCCCCTGAATCTGGTCCATTGCTCGCTCCGAAGCCAACGGTTTTCCATCATCGTCAAGAGCTATCGCAACGCCAGCCGATCGCGGTTGAAGGACTTCAACCTTCACGCCCGCCAAACGAATCCCAGATGCCGGCATCACCTCTTTTGCGAAGAGCTCGCTTGCAGCCGCGTAGATTTGTCGTCCCACATCTGTCGGAGCGTGTAGCTTCACAGATCGAGCGATCGTGTGGAACGAGGCGTCCCTCAGTTTCAGCCCGATCCCCCATGCGACCATGTCGGCTCTGCGCAAACGCGCCGCACATTCGTGAGACGCCTGTAGCAGGAAGGCCTCCAGCTCACTCCTATCGTGAATATCAGACTCAAACGTTCGTTCGGTACTCATGGACTTTACTTCGCGACCACCGCGAACGGGACGCGGGTCGATGCCCCAGGCAAGATTGTGCAGGTGGCGCGCGCTTGCAAGGCCCACAAGTCGCGTCAGGAACGTCATGTCCAGGTTCGCGAGATCACCGATTGTGTCAACGCCAGCGAGAGCAAGCCTCTCCCCCGTTTTTCCGCCCACTCCCCAGAGTGCTCCAACGGGGAGCCCGTGCAGGAATGGGATCGTTTGATCGCGAGGAATCAGCAGTAGCCCGTCAGGTTTTGCGTTTGACGAGGCAATTTTTGCCACCGACTTTGTGGCTGCGATTCCAACCGATGCGGGTAAACCGACTTCGGCATGGATGCGGGATCGAATCAGATTTCCAATTTCGGTTGGTGACCCGAGGCGCCGACGCGACCCTGACACATCAAGGAATGCCTCATCAATACTCACTTGCTGTAAGACGGGAGTGATTTCCGACAGGATCGCCATCACTTTGTGTGAGTATTCGGAATACACGCCCCTACCAGAGAACACAAAAGTCGCTTCCGGGCACAGCGCATGTGCGCGAGCACTCGGCATTCCGGCTCGCACACCGCGAGCGCGGACCTCGTACGTGGCGCTGGTGACGACCCCTCGTCCGCCGAGATGCCCGACGATGATTGGTCGGCCTCGTAAATCTGGATTTTCCGCGATCTCTACTTGGGCGAAAAACGAGTCCATGTCGACGTGCAGGATGGGAGTCTGGGAATCGTCGTCACCCCAGAACTTTCGGGCACGCCCGTCGCGGGGAGCGTTCGACATTGCTCCTCCTTCAGTGCGAGCGCGGTCGACTCTGCTTTCGTTCACTGACTACAGTGTGACGCGTGAGCCGAAAAACTGCGCGCGGAAGCGAATTCTTTGAGATCCCCTCTGGGAGGGTTGAGATCCGTTGGGATGGTGCGCTTGCGACGCTGTATTTGAACGGTATCGAGTCATCGTGCACGAATGTGGACGATCCGACCAGCCTCGAGTTTGAGTATATGCAGCATGCGACGTGCGCTCTCGATTGCGTGATTGACGAGGCCGCCCCAGTCCGCGCGCTCCACCTTGGTGGCGCGGGATGCACTCTGCCACTCGCCTGGTCTTACCTTCGTCCAAAGTCGAAGCAGACCGCTGTCGAGATCGATCCGGATCTTCCCGATTTGGCGCGACGTGTGTTTGATCTGCCGAAATCTCCGGCACTATCGATACGTATTGGAGACGGGCGGGAAGTGATGAGCTCGTTCCGCGATTCCACATTCAACGTCATCGTGCGCGACACCTTCGCTAACGGCCAGGTTCCAGCGCATCTTGCGACTCTCGAGTGCGCGAAGATTGCGCGGGAAAAGTTGAAGGACGGCGGACTCTATATCCTCAACAGCGCTCACGGTGGCGACAGTGATGCTCGCGCTGAGATTGCCGCTATTTCCGAGGTTTTCGGCCAGGTGATGAGCATCCAGGATCCGAAGGTGGGGCGAAGCGGTAGGCGTGGCAACATTATCGTCATCGGGTATGTCGGAGCTGACTATCCGGTTGAAGACCTTGACCGCGCACTGAGGCGCCTTCCTCTACCCGCTCGGGTGACGCACGGTGCGAATCTGACGAAGTGGCGTGCAGGCACACCCGCACTGCGCGACGCCGACATCGGATATAAGGAAACTGGCGCGAGCTGAAGCCGAAAAGACACTCAAACGTGGAGCAAAGGCCTGATTCAGATGGCGCCTGTTTCTCCGCTATCCGCCTCTTCGTTTGGATCGGTTTCATCGGTGGTGTGCTCTTCGACATGCAGCGATGCGTCATCCCCGCTATCGGCACGGTGACGAGGAGTCATGGCACGAACGGCCTCTGGATCTGTTGCACGCAGGTGAACACGCTTGAGCGCCGCGGTCAGGGGATCTTCTTCCACCATTTCTACGCTCTGGTCGTCGGCGCTCGGCTGATCGTCAGATACTGTTTCACTCTGCGACAAGTTCGCCAAGTAGCGCTCAATGACATCACCAATGTCCTTGTCCTGTTGAGGAGTATGACCCAGCGGAGTCTGAGTACCAAAAGAGTTCAAGGAAAAGGAAGATTCGCCAGGACTCCACGCGTCATAATGCTCTTCAAGGGACGTAATAGTCGCCATGATCTCTGGATTTGCTTCGATCAATTGCTCAATCGTGCCCTGATCCTGAGCTGCTCCTAACTCCAAGTTACCAACCGGCAACGACAGATCAGCAAAATCAGACAGGCTGGATAACAGCGCAGAGGAGCCCGCCGGGTACCCAGACTCTGCCATGTAGAACGGAACCGCAGCAAGAAGAGCAATACCATTCACACCGCGTTCAGCAAGACGACGCTGAACGAAGGAACTTGCCGGTGCAGGGAACTGCAGTGACCCCGCCATCTTCGGCTGAGGCGGAATCAAAGAAGCATCCGTGGCCTGCACGTGAACCGGGGTTGCACGAGTATGTGGAACACTCGAAGGAATGCCATGGAAGGACACGCTGATCTCAACACCAGCTTCCTTCACAAAGTCAGCAACAATGCGCGCAAATGCCTCCCACTTTGCATCCGGTTCAGGACCGTGCAGAAGCAAAATCGGGTTCCCCAAGTCATCGCGAACTCTGTCGATTGCGATTTCATGAGTCACCATTTCTTCGCTGACCCAATCACGGACCGTCATGATCGGACGATGAGAGCGGTAGTCCAAGAACTGATCGGAATCAAAAGTCGCAACACGTTCGTTCGGCAGGGCGCGAAGCATTTCAGCAACTGCCATACGACCGGCTCCGCCAGCATCCATGCTTCCGTAGAAGTGCATCACTAGGATGCGCGAATGAGTTTCACTGGCCGGCCCTCGCTCGAAAAGAAGGGCATCATTCGGTTTCATTACGTTCACATGCCCTTTCATTTCTGTTCTGTCCAATGCCATGCTCGTCAATTCAACTCGACGAACAATTCGTACTATCAACGCTACTCGGAAACAGGCCGGAGCGCCCGACGGGCCCACTGATATTCGCCTTGGGCGAATAGTCGGCCTCGTGAATCTATCTCCCCTGCGTCGCAGATCGCGGACAGTTGCACCTGGTCGCAGTTTTTCAGGCACAATAGATGGTCGCTATCTTGTCCATTCCTCGAAAGTACGCGCATGACTGACTCATCGACTTCTGCTTCGCCGGCGTCCATACCGGAGCAACGCCATGTCGACGCCGCGTATGCAAGGGTGGATGAGCTTCGAAAAAAGTACCGTGACCAGCAGGCGCGAACGCACGCAATCCACGGCGCAGGAAATCCTCAGGCCTGGACAGAACGCGAAGCACTCTCGGCTCACCTTGGTGATATGGCAGCACGCCTCGAGGCCGTTGAAGACCGCCTTGTATTCGGTCGCCTCGACATGGCTGACGGCGACCACCACCACATTGGTCGCGTTGCCCTATCGACCGCCGACGGCGAGCACCTCCTGATCGACTGGCGAGCTCCCGTAGCGATGCCCTTCTATCAAGCAACTGCCGTCGACCCAAAGGGTGTCGTGCGAAGGCGCCACATTACAACTCACGGGCGCACCGTCGTCGCGCTTGAGGATGAACTGCTGGATTCGTCGCGAGCCGAAGGTATGGATCTTCAAGGCGAAGGCGCGTTGATGAGCGCCCTTGATAAGGCTCGCGACGGTCGCATGGGTGATATTGTCGCGACAATTCAGTCCGAACAGGATGCCATCATTCGTGCTCCTCGCGACGGCGCGATCGTCGTCCAAGGCGGTCCGGGAACCGGTAAAACAGCCGTCGCCCTGCACCGCATTGCCTACCTGCTGTATGCCGAACGTGAGCGCTTAGAGCGTTCCGGTGTTCTTTTGGTCGGGCCGTCGCGCATTTTCTTGCGATACATCGAACAGGTACTTCCCTCACTGGGTGAAACTGGCGTCGTTTCGACGACCATGGGCGACCTGTTGCCCGGCGTAGACGCACGTGGAACGGAGCCACTGGGCGTTGCCCAAGCGAAAGGTCATATCGGCTGGGCGCAGCTACTGAAGCAAGCGGTCAAAATGTTGCCACGCGAATTATCGGCACCGACCACGTTGCAGGTGTGGAGTCGCACGGTGACACTGACGCCGGATGACGTGTCGAAAGCGATCCGCCATGCACGGCATACGCGTCGCACTCACAATCAGGCGCGCGAAGGTTTTGCTCTGGAGCTGATGGAGGTTCTGGCAGAGCGCCTAGCCTCCGATGCCTCGTCGGCCGGTGGAGTACTTGCTTCCAACGAGGATAAAGCGGAGTGGATCAGCGAAATCCGCGACTCCATTGATGCGCGTCGCGCGATCAATCTTGCGTGGATGCCAACGTCCGCCAAGACTCTTCTTCGTCGTCTCTATGCGCGTCCCCAACTGTTGGCGCATATTAACGATCGAGCAGGCCGCCCCGTTTCACCCCGCCTGTTGCCACTCGTTGAGCGTCATAGTGCTGAGTGGACCGATGCCGATATTCCCCTGTTAGACGAGCTCGAAGAATTGCTTGGACCGATGCCCACATCACGCATCGAATCCTCAGAATCAGAAAGTGCTGCAATTGAACGCGCACGAGCTGCGATCGAAGGCCAGGGGCTTGGCGGAGGCATCGTGAATGCTGAGCAGCTTGCCGAGTCCACATTGTCTCAGCGAATGTGGACTCCCCTTGCTGAGCAGGCAGCCAACGATCGCAAGTGGGCATACGGCCATATTGTCGTTGACGAAGCTCAGGATCTCTCCCCGATGGCGTGGCGTAGTTTGTTGCGTCGTTGTCCGTCGCGGTCGTTCACGATTGTTGGTGATTTGGATCAGCGACGCGGATCGAAGCGTCCGAAGACGTGGGTTGAAGCCTTGGGGCCGGCAAGCAGAGCCTACAGCGATGAATTTGTTCTGACGGTGTCCTACCGTACTCCGGCGACATTGACCGCCATCGCTGAGGCCGTGATGGCACGCGCAGGTAAGCCTGTCATTCACCCGATGAGCGCGGTCCGCGACGTTGAGGACTGCTACCGCGTCGTGACTGTTGAAGCAGATACGGATATGGTCGCACGCGAGGATTCGCCGGCGTGGGCGGCAGCAATTCAGGCGGCATCGCAGGCGTGTGAGCGACTTGATGCCACTTCGGGTGAAGGAAGCGGCAGGGTCGCGATTCTGGTTTCAGATTCACGAGGCCACGCATGGCATGCCGATTCCACAGGTGAGAGCGCACTTGATTCGCGGATTGCTTTGCTCAGTGCCTCGAGTTCCAAGGGGCTTGAGTTCGACACCGTTATCGTGGTTGAGCCCGGCGAGATCTTTGCTGAAGGTGTTGGTGACCTGTTCGTCGCCTTGACTCGTGCGACGCATGATTTGGTTGCTATCACTTCGAGCGATCTTCCCAGGGGAATGGATCAGTGGTAAGACGGTTCTATCCGTAGCACGAACACTTTTGCAATCGCTTGGTGTTTTTCTGGCACTATGGTGGCATGACACGCGCACTGTTGCTTGAGAATCCCCATAAGGTTGCTGACGAGGTTTTCGCAAAGAACGAGATTGATGTGTCTCGCCACGCGGGTGCCTTGGACGAAGATGAGCTGATTAAAGCCCTCGAGGGCGTGGAGTA
Organism: Schaalia turicensis; assembly: GCF_019380255.1. Taxonomy (NCBI): domain Bacteria; kingdom Bacillati; phylum Actinomycetota; class Actinomycetes; order Actinomycetales; family Actinomycetaceae; genus Schaalia; species Schaalia turicensis. Next base: position 639,313 of record NZ_CP048928.1, on the reverse strand, counting down.
CTTGGGTCTTCGCTCGAAGACCCAAGTGACGCGACGCGTTCTCGAAGCCAACCCGCAGATCAAAGCGATTGGCGCTTTCTGCATTGGGACGAACCAGATCGACCTGGAAGCAGCCACCGAGCTGGGCATCTCGGTCTTTAATGCTCCGTATTCGAATACGCGTTCCGTTGTGGAACTGGCAATCGGCGAAATCATTGACCTGTCGCGTCGCGTCACCGTGAAGAATTCTCGCCTCCACCGTGGCATTTGGGACAAGAGCGCTGATGGTGCACACGAGGTTCGCGGTCACACGCTTGGCATTATTGGCTACGGCAATATCGGCACTCAGCTGTCCGTGCTTGCTGAAGCAATGGGCTTGAACGTTATCTTCTACGATATGGCCGAGCGCCTGTCTCTGGGCAACGCCACCCAGATGCCGACGATGGAATCCGTATTGCGCGAAGCGGATATCGTGTCGATCCACGTTGATGGTCAGGAAACAAATTCCAATCTGTTTGGCGCTCGTGAGTTCGCGATGATGAAGCCCGGTGCGCTGTTCATCAATTTGTCGCGAGGTTTTATCGTCGACATTGATGCCCTGCATGATGCGCTAGTGTCGGGTCACTTGGCCGGCGCTGCCGTTGACGTGTTCCCCCAAGAACCGAAGAAGAATGGCGATCCTTTTGATTCACCTTTGATCAAGCTGGATAACGTTATTCTTACTCCACACATCGGTGGTTCGACGGAAGAGGCTCAGTACGATATTGGTCGTTTCGTCGCGGGGAAAATCAGTGACTACCAGGACACCGGCTCAACCGACATGTCGATCAACCTGCCGAACCTCAGCTTGAATGCTTCGCAAGAGTCTCGCTACAGGATTCGTCTGATCCACAAGAACACTCCCGGTGTTCTGGCGAATATCAACCACACCTTTGCCGAGATGGGCGCGAATGTTGGTGGTCAGATTCTGGGAACTGCAGGATCAACCGGCTATGTGCTGACCGACATTTCTTCCGAACTTCCGATCGATGCGATCGAGAAGATTCGCTCGATGAAGGACACTATTCGTCTGATTACGACGACCCTGTAGGAAAAACGCTTATGTGGTCTTTTCTCGGCCTGGTCCCAACTAACCTACGGTATCGTAGGTAGTAAAGAATCGGAGGACAACGTGACTCTTACTGACCAGCTTCGAGCCCAATATGCCCCCGGCGTCCCTGAAACTATTGAGGTGCCGGATCAGACCATTCCTGCGATGGTTGAAGAGGTAGCGAAACGTTATCCGCATCAGATTGCTCTGGACTTCTTCTCGCGCCCAACCACGTACGCGCAACTGATGACGCGCGTACGCAGGGCAGCAACTGTGCTGGCCAATGCAGGAGTTCGCCAGGGGGATCGAGTTGCCCTAGCGATGCCAAACTGTCCTCAGCATGTTGTTGCAATTCTTGCGACGATGCACCTTGGCGCAATCGTGGTTGAGCACAATCCTTTGGCTCCTGACCACGAAATTCACGAGGAGTTTAACCGCCACGGCGCACGCGTTGTCATCGCATGGGAAAAGACCCTGTCGAAGCTGACGTTCCTTGATCGTGCGACCACGGTTTTTGCTGTCAACCTGACGAAGGCTCTTCCCGGTCCGAGCCAGTTGCTTTTGAAGCTTCCGATCAAGTCTGCTCGCACGAAGCGTGACGCTTTGTCGACGCGTCCCCCATCATGGGCTCGTTCGTGGGACCAGGCTGTAGATCAAGCTCCACGCTGGACCACTTCTTGCCCTGCGAGTCCTGACGATCCGGCGCTACTGATTCATACGGGCGGTACGACAGGTGTTCCGAAGGCTGCCTGCATTACACACCGTAATTTGATGGCGAACATTGCCCAGTCGATCGCATGGGTACCGATCCTGCACGAGAACGCTGAAGTGTTCTACTGCGTTCTTCCCCTGTTCCATGCGTTTGGCTTCACCATTGGCTTGTTGTCGGGCTTGCGTTTGGGTGCCACAATTGCGCTATTTCCGAAATTCGACACAACCATGATTCTGACCAGCCAGAAGCGTCTTCCCTGTACGTTCTTCCTTGGTGTTCCACCAATGTACGAACGTTTGCTGACTACGGCAGCCACCATGGATGTCGATCTGACGTCGATGACGTTCTCACTTTCGGGCGCTATGCCACTGTCTGCTGACTTGGCATCACGCTGGGAAGAAAAGACTGGCGGGTTGATGATTGAAGGCTATGGCATGACCGAAGCCTCACCGATCCTCCTAGGTTCCCCTCTAGCAAAGAACCGTCGCCCGGGCGCTCTTGGCGTTCCCTATCCGTCCACGCAAATCCGCATTGTCGACCAAGATAATCCGACGAAGGATGTCGAAGACGGTGAAATTGGCGAACTCATTGCACGAGGCCCCCAGGTGTTCTCCGGATACTGGGAGCAGCCGGAGGAAACAGCTGAGATCTTCACCGAAGAGGGCTGGCTTCGTACGGGCGACCTTGTCCAGGTGCGCGACGGCTTCATCTACATGGCCGATCGTCGTAAGGAAATGATTAACGCCTCTGGTTTTAACGTGTACCCCAGCCAGGTTGAGAACGCTGTTCGCTCTATGCCAGGAGTTCGCGACGTAGCGGTTATCGGTATTCCTGCCGGCTCGACCGGCGAAGATGTCGTCGCAGCAATTGTCCTTGAAGCCGGCGCTTCGATCACTCTTGCTGATGTTCGCCAGTGGGCCGAAAAGTCTATTGCTCACTATGCCCTACCACGCCAGCTCGTGGTGATGACGGAGCTTCCTCGCTCCCAGCTTGGAAAGGTCATGCGTAAGCGTGTTCGCGAACAGGTAATGGAGGTCGCCGACTCTGCGACAACTAAAATTCGCCAGTTTACGAATCGAAAGAACGACTAGCTGTCACGGTGACGCCGAAACGTTTAATCACGAGTCGAGTAGAGAATCCAGAATCTCTCGGTTCGATAGCGCCTTCTTCGTCTTGGATGAAGAGTGTGAGCCCGAAGTGGATGCGGAGGCATTGTCTTTATTACGCTCACGCAGGATGCGGATGGCTTCTTCGAAGTCTTCGAGGGTATTAAAGGCTCGATAGACGGAAGCAAAACGAAGGTAGGCGATTTCGTCGAGGTCACGGAGGAAGGGAAGAATCGCTTTTCCAACTTCATCGGAAGAGACGTTTGAAACTCCGGTTAAGCGGAGTTGTTCTTCAACCTGTTGCGCCAGGATTGCGAGATCGTCGTCAGAAACGGGGCGCCCTTGGCATGCTTTCTTCACACCGGAAACAACCTTGTTGCGCGAGAAAGGCTCGACGACACCGGCGCGCTTCACGACTTGGAACGAGGATGTTTCAAGCGTGGTGAAACGCCTCTTACATGATGTGCACGCGCGACGACGACGAATCGAGGCACCATCATCTGCGATGCGGGTATCGACGACTCGTGAATCTGGGTTATGACAGAAAGGGCAATGCACGCCTTTAACGCTACACGGCAAATAAGAAAGACGAAAAAGAAACGCGCATGAGGTGGGGGGACCTGAGTGTTAGTTCAGCGGAAGGATAACCTTCTGCCCCACCTGCAAGCCACCTTCGATGCCATTCAAACGCTGAATATCTGTCACAACATCTTCCAGGTTGCGATCGGTATCAACGCCTTGAGCCAGCGACCAGACCGATTCCCCACCGGTCACAGCATGTTCAATGGTCGGACCTGAATAGACATCGGGAGCCAGGGCGAATCCAGCCAGGCCCGCAACAACGCTGAGAGCGAGCGTCGCACACACGCCACGAACGACATGTCCGATCGACATGGTCGATTGAACCACGACCGATTGGTGGCGACAAGCCGGACGACGACGCGTTGCAGGATCATCTTGACGAAGAACGCCCTTGCGCCGACGAGCGGAAGGAGCAGACTCAATCGAGACCACATCGGCGCCATCAGCCATCCCCTGAACAAGGTGCAGGTGTGGATGAGCGTCGTGGGCAAGAGTAGCACCGGCACATGCATTCATGAGGATCTCCTTCACAACATATCGAACATATGTTCGTCGAACACTTGTACGATAACAGGTCTTCAAACAAAAGTCGAGACTTATTCGAACAAATGTTTCATTTTCGCGTCAGAATCAGATAATCTGACCTAACAAGTGCATCAGCAACCATGTAGAAACCGAATTGCACGCAACCTCACGGAGAACCTCATGACAGACAAAGCAACGCTGACTAGTCGCCAGCGAGAGATCCTTCTTGTCATTCACGAAGAGGTCAGCGCGCACGGTTTTCCTCCCTCTGTCAGAGAGATTGCCCAACGCGCACACCTTGCTTCCCCATCAACCGTGAAGTACCACTTGGACGCACTGGAACGCGCCGGCTACCTCCAACGAGTCCCCGGCTTACCGCGCGCCCTTGAACTCTCCGTAACAGCGAAACAGGAGCTCGGCGTGGACGCGCCAACTACTCCGGCACCTCAAACAGTCACGAACGTGGTCACCATTGACCTGCCAGCCGGACACGTTGACGAAGACAGTTCGTCAATCCCCCTGGTTGGCCGTATTGCCGCGGGCGCTCCGATCACAGCAGAGCAGTACGTGGAAGATGTTTTCGAGCTACCCACTCGACTTACCGGCCACGGGCAAATGTTCATGCTGGAGGTCAGCGGAGAGTCCATGGTGGACGCTGGCATTCTGGACGGCGACTTCGTCGTTGTTCGTTCCCAATCGAACGCATCCCAGGGAGAAATCGTTGCCGCCATGATCGACGGCGAAGCTACGGTCAAGGTGTTCTCAAAGACAGACGGCCATATTTGGCTCCTGCCATGCAACGAATCCTACGCCCCCATCCCAGGCGATGAAGCCACCATTTTGGGCAAGGTGGTCACCGTCCTGCGTTCCTTGGCATAGTCGCTTCCGGGGCGTAGCCCCGGCCTCGTACCCCTGCTCGCACAGCACACACGTGTGGGGAGCACCCAACGGGCACTCCCCACACTGGACAGATACAGAACTTAGAAGCCCAAGTCCCTTGCCACCTGACGCAGGCGCGTCGCAGAGGCAGTCAGACCATCGCGTTCATTCAGCGTCAACGGCGGATTCAGGACCCTGCCCGCACCCGAACGACCAACGATTGTCGGCGCAGCCATGCAGACATCCGAGATGCCTTCCCAGTCCTCCAGCAGGCTAGAGACGGTAAGAACACGATTTTCGTCTCTAAGGACGGCACTCGCAATATTCGATGCGGCAAGACCAATTGCGTAGTTTGTCGCACCCTTGCCTTCAATGATCTTGTAGGCAGACTCAACAACATCCTGAGCAATGCGTTTACGCAATCCAATATCGAACGGTTTACCCTCCAAGGTTGGCCCCCAGTGCTCAAGGGGAACATTACCAATCTCAGCGGAGGACCACAGTGCAACTTCTGAGTCACCATGTTCACCAGCAATGTAGGCGTGAATATTCTGGGTAGCCACGCCGGTTTCACGCGACACCAGGTAGCGCAAACGCGACGTATCAAGCACAGTGCCAGATCCAAATACCTGATTGCGTGGTAGACCGGTCAGCTTCAGCGCCACATAGGTAACAACATCCACGGGATTCGTGATGAACATGAAGATTGCGTCTGGCGCAACGTTTTGAAGGTTCGGAACAATCTTCTTCATCAGTTCAACAGTTGAACCAGCAAGTTCAAGGCGCGACTGCCCCGGCTTCTGCTTGGCACCAGCGGTCACAATCACAAGGTCAGACCCACGGACGATTTCAACATCATCTGAGCCTTCAACACTGCCACACGGAGTGAATTGAATACCGTGTGCCATGTCGAGAGCTTCGGCTTCAACCTTGGCCTTGTTAATGTCCTGAAGAACGATTGTTCGAGCATCACCGCGCATTGCGCACGCGTAGGCGACTGCCGTGCCAACGGCCCCAGCCCCTACGACAGCGATCTTTGACGGACGACCCGATGACTTCGGGGGATACAAGCTATTCACACGTCCAGGCACGATGCCTTCCTTCCTCGTTGAGTGGTCTCATAGTCTCAAATTTGAATCACATTATCTCGATTTCGCATTGCTTCAAGGTAACTACGTCACCCAATTTCAGGACATTGTTAACAATTAACCTTGGACAAGCGACTTAGGGCCCCTTTCACGACCTCCTGATCGCGTGTGACCCACATTCTCGGCAACGAATTCAGCAGGTATCCACCATAGGACTTCGTGTCCACACGACGATCAAGGATCGCCACCACTCCCCTGTCCGACGCCGATCGAATCAGACGCCCAGCCCCCTGCGCCATCAGAAGCGCGGCATGAGGAAGAGAAACACCCCAAAACCCTCCAATACCACGCGCATCGGCATCCTGGGACAGAGCCTTCGTCACCGGATTATCGGGGTGCGGGAATGGAATGCGGTCGATGACGACCAGTCGACACGAGTCGCCCACAACATCAACACCCTGCCACAACGACAAGGTGCCAACCAAACACGCATCGCGCTCCCTACGGAATCGGTTAACCAGCACGCTCAAGGTTTCATCTCCCTGGCGATACACGGTGAGTTCTGTCCGATCCTTCAGAGCCTCGTACCCTTGATTCGCTGCCTTCCACGAACTGAACAGCGCCAACATTCCCCCATCGGAGGCCTGGGCAAGGGCCACCAATTCATCCGTAGCAGCGTCAGACAACCCACCCGGCCCAGGATCTGGCAAGCCGGAAGCAATATAGAGAATCCCCTGGCGCGCCGGATCGAAAGGTGTGCCCACATCGCGCGACGTCCACGGCTGCTTCGACACCATGAATCCACAATCGCGTGCCATCTGGTCGAAAGAACCACCCAACGTCAGAGTCGCTGAGGTCAAGATTGCCGGCCTACCTGAGAACCCTTTGGACCCAACGGGAAGCGCAACGTCAAGGGGCGCTAGATTCAGCGACATATTCCCCGCGTCATCTTTCGTCACAAAAGTCGCCATCGATGCCGGGTCCTCACTCCATCCGGCGATAAAGTCCCGTAATTCGTCCAGCGACCCGCGCGCAAGTATCTTGTCTGCTTGATCAGCAGATGACGCCTGTAGCTGAGTTCCGAGTTCGCGTGAGACATTATCGAGCAGCGCTAATGCGCCGACAAGCGCCTGAGGACGAGAGCCCATCAGCCCCTCCCCGCACGGGGTCAGAGCGGCAACAAAATCGACTGTAGCCATATCAAGAGCATCAGTTTCAAGCTTCGCGTTGGTTCGAAGCCTGCGTGATACGCGATGAATCATGGCCTGCGATAGCGTCATCGTCGCCTGGCTTCGTACTCTCTCAGCAAGTTCGTGGGCTTCGTCGACAACGACTGGACCAATGTCTTCAAACAGATCGTTCGGCGACGTGCAATGGATGCCAAATAGAGAATGGTTCGTGACCACCAGGTCAGCCTCTCCGGCTGCCTCCCGCGCCTGCTGGGCGAAACAGTCATCAACGTAGGGGCAGGTCTTGCCTAAACACTCACGTTTGGCGACGCTGACATGCCTCCACGCTCGGTCATCAACACCGGGGACCAGATCATCACGATCACCAGTATCGGTTTCCTTCGCCCATTGACGAAGACGCAGAACCTCTTTGCCAAGCGCGGAAGTCGACGAGTGTGCCGACGGGGCATGTGCCGGGTCGAACAGTGTGCCCTCGTCCGGATACCCACCGTTGACACGGTTCAAACACAGATAGTTTGACCAGCCCTTTTGCACAGCGACAGTGGGACGAATACCCGTCACTTTCGCAACTGCGTCTTGGACCGCAGGCGCGTCTTTCGTCAGAATCTGCCTCTGGAGTGCCAAAGTCGCGGTGGTGACGAGGCCGCGCTCGCCAGTTGCAACGCAGTGACTGAGAAGTGGCGCGAGGTAGCCAATCGACTTACCCGTACCGGTGCCCGCCTGGATCAAAATATGACCGTCAGAATTCAGGGCCTCGCTGATATCGGTGACCATTCGTCGCTGGCCATCACGTTGCGTGCCACCCATTGATTCGATCACCGCATCAAGAACCTCGATGGCCTTGCTGGCTTCGGAGTTTCCCGGTCCTACTTCCTCACTCATTCGCCATTGTCCTGGCGAGTATAGGGGGCACCTTCGGTAGCGACCGGTAGCGCCACGTCACGGATGAGCGCTGCAAGGTGCTCATCAACTCGAGCTCGAATGCGCGTTCCTTCGGCAACATATTCTTCGTGATCGACTTCGCCATCCTCGTGGATCTGATGGACCAGGTCGCCACGCGAATATGGGATCACGCAGTCAATCTGAATACGAGGCCTGGGTAGAGCTTCTTCAATGCGATGGCGAAGTTCATCGACTCCAAAGCCCGTGTATCCGGATACTGCTACCGACGACGGGAAGTAGGTGCGAAGCAGTGCTAACTGCTCTGCAGATGCAAGATCGGCTTTGTTCAGCACGATAATTTCGGGGATAGCGAGAGCCCCCTCAATTTCACCCAACACCTGGTGGACAGCCTCAACCTGTCCCACCGGATCGGGGTGCGCGGCATCCACAACGTGAACGAGCAGGTCGGCTTCGCCCGCTTCTTCCAAGGTAGAGCGGAATGCTTCAACCAGCTGGGTGGGAAGATTCCGAACAAAACCAACCGTGTCTGACAGCGTGTATTCGCGACCATCCGCTGTCTGGGTCCGACGCACCGTCGGATCAAGGGTGGCGAACAGAGCGTCTTCAACCAGGACCCCTGCGCCCGTCAGTTGGTTGAGCAGAGTGGACTTACCAGCATTCGTGTAGCCAACAATAGCGACGGAAGGGACAGCTCCGCGACGACGCGATAAACGCTGAGTGCGCCGGGCAGGCTCCATCTTTCGTATTTCTTCGCGGAGCTTCGCCATGCGCGTGCGAATGCGACGACGATCCAATTCGATCTTCGTTTCGCCCGGACCTCGTGAACCGATACCCGCACCACCCGCGACTCGACCACCCGCCTGACGGGACATCGAATCGCCCCAGCCACGAAGACGGGGAAGCAAGTATTCGAGCTGAGCCAACTCGACCTGCGCCTTACCTTCACGCGACTTCGCGTGCTGAGCGAAAATGTCGAGGATGAGAGCGGTGCGATCAACGACCTTTGCGTCGACAACATCTTCCAGTCCGCGTCGCTGGGAAGGGGCCAATTCCTCATCAACAATGACGGTATCGGCTTCAACGGCGCGCACGATCCCCGCGAGCTCTTTCGCTTTACCTGACCCCAGATAGGTGGCAGGATCCGGCTTCACCCGTTTTTGCACGACCGCATCGAGGACCTGAGATCCGGCGGTTTGCGCGAGCGCAGCAAGCTCACGTAGCGAAGTCTCGACTTCTTCTTCGGTCTGCGTCGTCCGCAGACCGACAAGGACAACCTTTTCGAGGCGAACCTGGCGGTATTCGACTTCGGAGATTTCCTCACGATCGTTGGCATAACCCTGGATACGACGGGTACCGGCACGTGCCTCTCGTTCAAGATCGCCAGCATCTGCGGAGTGATCTTGACCGGCGGTGGATTCCAGCGCCGTGCCTCGACGCGCCAGAATGCGTGCAACAACGTCATTCGCGCGCTGTTGTGCCAATTCGTCGTCAGCCGAGAATCCGGGATTGTCCATTCAGTTCCTTCCGCGTATGTCTGCCCTCTAAGTGTGGCACCTATTCGGTCGGCGTGCGACCTACGCCCCTCTCAGTGCGTTCGTTGCCAGGCAGTCAACCCGCTAGGCTAAAGAGCGTGAATCAACAGTATTTTTCTCATTCCAGCCCTGCTCGCGCCGACGAGATATCGAAGCTGACCTACAGCGTACGAGGCCATAACTTCGACATGTCCGTCTCATCGAAGGTGTTTTCGACCAGCCGTCTGGATTTAGGAACTCGCCAGCTTCTTGCCGAAGCTCCTTGCCTTCCCGCCACCGGCACTTTCCTTGATGTGGGATGCGGTTGGGGTCCGATTGCTCTGGCAATGGCAAAGGAAGCGCCTGAAGCTACCGTCTGGGCTGTTGATGTGAACGATCGGGCGATTGATCTCACGCGCCGGAACGCCACGTCTCACGGTTGCACCAATGTGCGCGCGATGAGCGAAGACGAGGCCCTTGCAGCCGTGGCCACCGATGACGTTCGTTTTGACGTCATATGGTCAAACCCGCCGATCCGTATCGGCAAAGAGGCTCTGCATGCTCTGCTGGTGCGATGGCTCGACCGCCTGAGCCCCACGGGTGTCGCCTATCTTGTTGTGCAGCGAAACCTTGGCGCCGATTCCCTCATTTCATGGCTGAATGGCCGCGGATACGGCGCTGAAAAGTACGCGTCAAAGAAGGGTTACCGCATTATCAAGGTTCGCTCGGGCGCCTGAACTTCTGCCCCCACTTTTTACGGGTGACGCAGACCTTTGAGCGAGAGAAACAGGCTCAGACGAGTTCGAATGTAGCAACGCGAGTCGCAGGACCGGTCAGAATCACTGAAGCGTCGGTGACATGTGGCTGACCGTTCTCCCAGCTCAGGACATCGTCCAGATCAACCCACACGCGACCTCCCGGCACGTCAACGATCCACGAGGCCGGTGCTCCCTCACCTCGACGAATAGCCGTTGCAAGGGCCGCCGCACAACATCCCGTGCCACACGCAAGGGTCTCACCCACTCCGCGTTCAAGGACGCGCAGACGAATGTGGCCACTCTGATCCTCCGGGCCGGTCAGGTCAACGACGGCTTCAAGGTTTGTACCGCGCTCATTCGAGGGCGCATAGGTGGGGCGCATAACCTCGGGGGCTTCGGACGCATCAGTGGCCGGGAAGATAATGTTGTGGAGTTCCTCTTCGCTCGCAAGCGCGACAACCGTATGCGGGTTCGGCATATCCACATATACTCCGCGCAGGGTCTGCTCAATGCCCGGGATCGTCACGTCAATGTCGGCCGTTCCACTGGATCGAGCCGGACCCATGTCAACGCGGTACAGGACCTCGGCCTCGCCCCCCTGATCGATAACGCGGACAGTGCGAACTCCCCCTCTGGTGCCCACCTCAATTTCCTCATCGGTTATCAGGCCTTCGCGGCGCAGATGATCAACAAAGACGCGGATACCGTTGCCGCACATTTCCGCGATCGACCCGTCGGAATTGCGGTAGTCCATGAACCAGCGACCATCCTTCATGACGGCACGCATCAGCCCATCAGCGCCGATACCGAACGCAGGCGAGCAGAGACGACGCACCTCTACAGCATCGATATCGTTTGTGTCATCGGCATCTGTGTAGACAACGAAAGAATTCCCAGTGCCGTGGGCTTTCGCAATACGAGTTGAGGGACGTAGAGCAGTCATATCGTTAACGCTAGTGGGTCTGCGCGCCGGCGTAGTCATCCGCCGTTTTTTGGACAATCTTCAGTGCCCGGTCCAGCAGGTCGTTCTTCGAGGTTCCGTCTTCGGCATCGATCCAGATCACGCGATGGTCAGGGCGCAACCACTTGATCTGACGCCTGGCCAACTGCCTGGTCGCGATAGCGATCGATTCCTTCGCTTCATCGATGCTCATCTGCCCATCGATCACCGCAATTGCCTGGGCATACCCCGTCGCCTTCGACGCCGTCTTCGCATCGCGCAAGCCCTGATCGATCAGGGCGCGAGTCTCTTCAATCAGACCGTCATCAAACATCATCTGGGTGCGAAGAACAATGCGTCGATCCAATTCATCGAGATCACGGCGGATCGCGATCATCACAGACGGCTTCACGAACTCTTTGACCGGCATATGCGACGAATAGGGTTTGCCAGTCAGTTCAATGACTTCGAGGGCACGAATAATACGACGAGCATTGTGCGGATCAATGCGAGAAGCAGACACCGGATCGAGGGCCTCGAGTTTGCCATGAAGCCCCCGACTGCCCAGCGGGCCTTCCGCTTCTTCTTCCAGTGCAGAGCGTACTTTCGGATCTGTTCCAGGGAACTCAATATGATCGAGCAACGCACGTTGATAAAGACCCGAGCCGCCGGCAACGATCGCAACGCTTCCCTCGCCGTGGATCGCCTCTAGGTCCGCTCGCGCATGCGTCTGATAGTGGGCAACCGACGCTTCCTGACTGATGTCGAGAACATCGAGTTGATAGTGAGGAATCCCGCGACGTTCCTCCAGCGGCGTCTTCGCCGTGCCAACATCCATGCCCCGATACAGCTGAAGTGCATCAGCACTCACGATCTGACCGCCATTTGCTCCCCAGCATCTGCCCAATTCTTCGGCAAGATCCAGAGCCAAATCAGACTTGCCCGACGCTGTCGGTCCAACAACAGCAACAATCAGTTGCGACGGATTCGCTAGAGTCATCGCCTGGCTCTCACAATCCCCCACCTGAGCATCAGACGTGGTGCAGCGCGCATCAGCGCTTGGGATTAAAGAATGAGTGTCAGCCATGGGTTCAGTCTAAATGGCACTTCCTATTTCCCGCCGTCTACCAAACCCCGTAAGGTAGCAGTATGAGTGTGACAACAACAGATCCGGTCACCATCGACCGCATTGCACGCGCACTTGAAGACATGGGCGTTTTCCCCTTCATTTCGTCCAAGGATCAAGTTGCTGCTCTGCTTCCAAACCGCACAATCCGATTCATCGTCCCGCCCACGTCTCCAGCACAGGGCGTTGTCGACTACCCCCGCTTCTTCCACCCGTCGCACCAGCAAGCTCTGCTTGAAACAATGCGCACGTTGAACGCTTCAACATACGTGCCGAAGGCGACAACCTACACCAGCGAGCAAGGGATGATCGGTATCCGCCTCTTCCACTGCTTCAACTGGGTAGCTGGGGCGACTCATGAGCAGCTGACAGAAGAGGTCCAGCAGTTCGTGCTCGCATCCATCGCGGTTCAAAACCGTCTTGACCAGATGTACGTTGACCCGTGGACAAAGGAGGCCTCCAATGCCTGAATGGAAGTCGTTTTCGATGGGTGACGGCGCCTCACCACTGACCGAGTCACCGATCCAGCACCTGTCCCAGACCGCTACGCCGGCACCGGGCATGGAAGCTGATGAAGCCGCTGAAAAGTGGGGTACCGAGGTTTCTGAGGTCAGCATTGAACGAATTGAAAACGTTGTTGCTGGAGATGGACTGTCCCACGGCTCAAACGAATTCGTTGTTATCACTGATGTTGAAGGTGCTCGCATCCAGATTCACCGCGAACCAGCAGATTCTCCGTGGATTCAGATCGAAGCACGCATGGAACTCGACGCTGAGAGAGCAGCTAAGCTCGACATGCCTCGCCTGAACGAACTCACCAATAAGTGGAACGTCGACCATCTTCAGCCGACCACGTTCGCTCTTGAAACTGAAGATAGCAAGGTCGTTATCTTGGCGACCCGTTTCTTCGCTGGCAAGGGAATGTCAGACCGTCAGATCCATGCGATGGTGCGTCGCGGACTGGGAGTGACACTGCAAGCATTGAACGAAATGCCGGCTTTGCTGGCCCACGCGTAAGTCTTGATCAGTGCGCACACGATTGGTGCGCGATTCGCGAAACGAAATAGCAGGTGTGCATCGCTCGTCGAGCGGAGCACACCTGCTATGCGTCTATTAGGGAACAGCAGTTTCAGTGAGGTCGTCCCACGCGGATCGTCGGAATACCCAACGACACGCGTTCGTCTTCCTCATGAGCTTGGCGACGCTCCCATGCGTCGCCTGCGCGCGTACGGCGCATAGTCCATAGACCACCACCTGTCAGAGCCGAATCTGCGATCAAGTGGTGCGGGGCGCCGTGAGTGACGGTAGCGGTCACCATGTCGCCAGGACGTGGCTTATCTGCTTCGCTGATGCCCTCCGGCAAAGCAACGTGCACCAAGCGATTATCGCGGGCTCGCCCGGTCACGCGCAGTGTTTCACCATCTTTACGACCGTCGCCCTCAGAGATCAGGACCTCGACCGTGGTGCCTTCCAATGCAGCATTATCTTCCGCGCAAATTCGCTCTTGAAGAGCAACGAGGCGCTTGTAGCGTTCCAGTGCGACATCATCGGGAACCTGGTCTTCACGATCGGCAGCTGGCGTACCCGGACGCGGGGAATAGAGGAACGTGAACGCTGACGAGAATCGAGCCTGTTCGACAACGTCCAGCGTCTGTTGGAAGTCTTCTTCGGTTTCACCGGGGAAGCCAACAATGATGTCTGTCGTAATCGCAGCATCGGGAATCGCGGCGCGGACTCTTTCGAGAATACCCATGAACTTTTCGCGCCTATAGGAGCGTCGCATCTGACGAAGCACCGCATCGGAGCCAGATTGAAGTGGCATATGAAGGCTGGGCATCACGGTAGGAGTTTCAGCCATCGCCGCAATCACATCGTCCGTGAAGGCAGCCGGGTGAGGTGATGTGAAACGTACGCGTTCGAGACCCTCGATCTGCCCCACTGAGCGAAGGAGAGAGGCGAATGCGCCTCGTTCACCGAAACCGACACCGTATGAATTGACGTTCTGTCCCAGCAACGTCACTTCGATCGCACCTTCTAAGACGACCGCCTGAACTTCGGACAGAATCTCTCCGGGACGACGATCTCGTTCTTTACCGCGCAGATGAGGAACGATGCAGAAGGTGCACGTGTTGTTGCAACCCACGGAGATTGAAACCCACGCAGCGTACGCGGATTCGCGGTGAGTGGGCAGAGTCGATGGGAAGACCTTCAACGATTCTTCAATTTCGACAGCAGCTTTGCGGTTGTGTTCAGCACGCTTCAACAGGGCGGGGAGCACATCAATATTGTGTGTTCCAAACACTGCATCAACCCATGGAGCCTTATCGATAATGCCGTCACGCATCTGTTGCGCAAGACATCCACCGACGGCGATCTGCATGCCCGGACGTTCACGTTTTACCGACGCGAGCTGACCGAGGTTGCCATACAGCTTCGTCGCGGCGTTCTCGCGAACCGAGCAGGTGTTGATAACAACAACGTCGGCACCCATGTCACCGGCATCAGTTGCTCGTGCCTGAGCTGCAGGAACACGGTCAACCGGGATGAGTCCAGCTTCTTCCAGCAAGCCAGCCATACGCTCAGAGTCGTGAACGTTCATCTGGCATCCCAGCGTTTTAATCGCATAGGTGCGCGGAAGAGCTACCTGAGATGCTTCGTCTACATTCGTTTCCATCGCGGACAGTTTAATCATTCCCATCGGTTCGGGTGAAGTGAAGAACATTGTGGGCAAGGCTGAGAGCTGCACTGACACTCTGGTTGCGTACTGCTTCCCTGTCCCCCATGAAGTGGAAGAGGCGATGGCGCTCAACAGCGCCCATCACGCAGGCGACATGCACGGTTCCGGCAGGATGAAGTCCCTGCGGTCCGGGACCAGCAACCCCCGTCGTTGCAATGCCAAGGTCTGAACCAGTGAGCTCGCAGACTCCGCGCGCCATTTGAATTGCAACGCGCCGGTCAACGGGACCGAATGACTGTAACAGGCTGGGATCAACACCCAGGATCTGAGCTTTTAATTTGGTGTCATAGGTGCACACTCCGCCAAGAAGGACAGCTGATACTCCCGGCACATCAACCAATGTGGAGCACAGTTTTCCACCGGTCAGTGATTCAGCAACGCTGACGGTGACATGATTCAGTGAGCATTGTTGAATCAGTTCAACTGCTTCTTCTACAGGCATGAGATTCTTCCACTCAACGCACAGCCACAAAGCATGGTGTGCTATTCGTTGTCTTCAGCTTCGACGTCATCAGCAAGCACCTGCAAGACGGCACTTGAGACAACCGAAGGCGAATACCCTTTTCTGCTCAACATACCAACCAGCCGACGATAGGCAACTTGGCGACTGACATTGCCCATTGACCTGCGCTTTCGCATGGCAAGATCGAATGCCTTGTTCGCTTCATCATCAGGTTTTATCAAAGCAAGTGCTTGCTCAATGTCAGCGCGCGACAGTCCTTTACGTCGTAGTTCTTCAACGAGTGCTCGCCCGGTCTTCCCACCAAGTTCAAAACGATCATGAACAAGCATGCGAGCAAAAGCAGCATCATCAACCAACCCAACCTGTTGAAGGCGATCGATCACTTCGTCGGCAGTCTCGGTTGAGAAACCTTTTGCGACGATAGCGCTACGCAATTCGCCAGTCGAACGACTCCGAGAATCAAGCTGTCGAAGAGCAACTTCACGCGCCGCTTCGATCGCTTCAGTGCCCGTCAGAGCAGCATTCTTCTCTTTTAAGCGTGCAAGACGCTCTCCGACTGAGGAGCGCGCCTTGCACGTTCGTTCGAGCTCCGGATGATCTTCAGGATCCAGATAACGAACCATTGGTGTTAGAAACCTGCATCTTCCATCGGATCAATGTCAGGAAGATCTTGGTTTTCATCTTCGGACTCAAGTGGTTCACCGATTCCGAGGGCTGCCAGAATCTTGTTTTCGATCTCTGTGGCAAGTTCAGGGTTATCGATCAGGAATTGACGGACGTTTTCTTTGCCCTGTCCAAGCTGATCGTCCCCGTAAGTAAACCAGGATCCCGACTTACGCACGACGCCAGCCTCAACACCCATGTCGATAATCGAACCTTCACGCGAGATGCCCTTGCCGTAGACGATGTCGAATTCGGCCTGCTTGAAGGGTGGCGCCATCTTGTTCTTCACGACCTTGGCACGCGTGCGGTTACCGACCGGGGCTCCCGCTTCCTTCAAGGTTTCAATGCGACGAACATCAATGCGAACCGATGCGTAGAACTTCAGAGCCTTGCCACCCGTTGTCGTTTCGGGAGAACCAAAGAATACGCCGATCTTTTCACGTAGCTGGTTAATGAAAATGGCCGTGGTCCCAGTGGCAGAAAGCGCACCCGTGATCTTACGAAGTGCTTGGCTCATCAGGCGAGCCTGAAGACCAACATGGGAATCGCCCATTTCGCCTTCGATTTCAGCCTTAGGAACGAGGGCTGCAACCGAGTCAATAACAATAATGTCGATACCACCGGAGCGGATCAACATATCTGCAATTTCAAGGGCCTGTTCACCGGTATCGGGCTGAGAAACCAGCAGAGCGTCCGTATCCACACCCAGTGCCTTTGCATATACCGGGTCAAGAGCATGTTCAGCGTCAATGAACGCTGCGTTACCGCCAGCCTTTTGAGCGCTGGCGACAGCATGGAGAGCAACGGTGGTCTTACCGGAGGATTCGGGTCCGTAGATTTCGATGACACGACCACGTGGCAAGCCACCGATGCCGAGAGCAACATCCAGAGCAAGCGAACCGGTGGGAATCACCTGTACCGGCGGACGCGAGTCGTCGCCCAAGCGCATGACAGAGCCCTTACCGAATTGCTTATCAATCTGAGAAAGCGCTACTTCGAGCGCCTTGTTGCGGTCATTTCCCTTGGGAGCAGACACGGGTGCATTCTTGCGACCTGCCATGATGTCCTTCTTAAGATCCGAGCCTCACCGGCTGACGATTATTCTGGCCTTTGAAGTGTGATCCCCTCTCCGAGGACACACAATGACGATATGCCTGACCATGGGCAAACCACATTGCACACCTGCTTACCTGTGGATAAGTGGGGGCAAAATGCGCCATCTATAAGAAATGATATATGGAACAGATGTTCTACACCTTCGGGCGACGCGCCGAAAGCTACGAACGAGACCTACGTCGCTCTTTTTGATCCAGTCGATGAATCCACTTCATAGACGGATCAACACCCGCTTCATCGACCAACGCATCCCACACTTCCTGAGGAGCAACCCCGCGATCAAGAGCCTCTTCGCACGTTCCACGTAGCGAAGTGAGATAGAGGTCAGACGTGTATGAACGACCGAGCGTCGCCCCAAAGACAGCGTCAACGCCCTCCCAGAATTCAGATACCTTCACGCGTCAGCTAATCAAGGTAACAGGGACAAGATCATCCGGAACAGTATCCGGAACGACAACGCCATCTACAACGGCAAGGCGGTCAGAGACTTCACGCAGAACAAACCACAGCGGGACATCGAGGGCCTCGCAAATAGCTTCAAGCAACTCTGACGACGCTTCCTTCTGACCGCGCTCTACCTCTGACAGATATCCCAGCGAAACTTGAGCGCCGGCAGAGACCTCTCTGAGCGTGCGCTTTTGACGCTGACGGATACCACGCAGGACGTCGCCAAGCTCAGTCCTCAATAAAGGTGCGGTAGTCAGTGAAGCATTCATAAGAAAAGAGTATCCCCCATCATATAGAAATGCGCGTGCAGACCACGTGATAAGACCAACCCACCGACTGGATAGCACAAGAAATGCGGACATTATCCGCGAAATTTCAACGATAAGACGCGAAAGGCGAAGTGTGTCTCACCATTAAATAAGTTGAGTCACTTTGACTCAACTTGAGGTGAGCTTGCCTTCCAGAGCTTCGCGCCCTCGACAACATAAACCAGACCAGACCAGACAGTCATCACCAATGCCAGGCCTGCGACAACCCAACCGAAGATCAGCATTCCGTGGGTCAGCGAAGCATATGCGGGCCACGAAGCACCCAGAGACTGCCACGGAATCAGAAGCAACCAGATCGCGAAAATCTGCAGAACCGTCTTCAGCTTGCCACCCTTATTTGCCGACACAACAATGTCACGTCGCAACAAAACTGCACGCAAAGCCGTAATACCAAGCTCGCGAACAGCAATCAGAATCGTCACCCACCACGGCAACAATCCAGCAATCGAGAGCACGATGAATGCACCCAGCGTAAGCGCCTTATCCGCAATCGGATCCATCAAACGACCGAAGTCTGTGATGAGATTTCGCGAACGCGCAATATGCCCATCAAGCTGATCTGTTGCGGCAGCAACCATGAAGACTAAAACAGCCCACCAGCGCGCAGCAGAAGCCTCAAGGAACATCAGCCAAATGAATACCGGGACCAGAACCAGACGGAAAACGGTCAAAACATTGGGCACGTTCCATAAAGAAACATGGTGTTCATGATCAACACGAGAAACATTACTTCCCATAGCACCCCTTTTTTTGGCTTAGCGACCGGTCAGCTGCCAAGCGTCCTCATCATCGTCGGGCTCTTCATCTACCCATTGTGGTGCATTCCCACCATAATCATGTCCTGAATATGGGTCCGGTGCCGACATAGCACCATCGACCGCACCAGTGCGCACATCGGTGCCGGGAACGCCATCACCAGTTGACGCGGTCTCGTCACCCATGGAAGGCACGACCTCTGTTGCTTCGTCTAGCGTCTCTACTTCGCCTCGTAGCATGGCAAGCACCTGAGGCAACTGCTCGGGCGCAACCAACACCTGGCGCGCCTTCGACCCTTCGGATGGGCCGACGATTTCACGCGACTCGAGCAGGTCCATCAGGCGACCTGCTCTGGCAAAACCGACACGCAACTTGCGCTGAAGCATCGACGTCGAACCCAGCTGCGAGGAAACAACCAGCTCAGCTGCCTGCAACAGATCATCGAGGTCATCGCCAATATCCTCGGCGACCTTGACCTTCTTCGCCGGCGCAACCACATCCTCGCGGTACGTGGGTTGCATCTGCGACTTCACGTGCGCGACAACCTTGTGAATCTCCGACTCGCTGACCCACGCGCCCTGGACGCGCAACGGCTTCGAAGCGCCGGCAGGAAGGTAGAGAGCATCGCCCTGACCGATCAGCTTCTCAGCACCCGGCTGGTCGAGAATCGTGCGAGAGTCAGTCAGGGACGAGGTAGCAAACGCCAAACGCGAGGGGATATTCGCCTTAATCAAGCCGGTCACAACGTCAACAGACGGACGCTGCGTCGCCAGCACCAAGTGGATGCCAGCGGCACGCGCCAGCTGAGTGATGCGCTGAATCGAGGCTTCAACATCGCGCGGAGCGACCATCATCATGTCGGCGAGCTCATCAACCACCACCAGCAAATACGGGTACGGGTGAAGCGTGCGTTGCAGACCGGGCTTTGCCTGAACCTGACCGGACGCCACAGCCTTATTGAAATCGTCAATGTGCTTGAAGCCATACTCAGCCAGATCATCGTAACGCGCATCCATTTCGCGCACGACCCATTCGAGAGCCTCAGCAGCCTTCTTCGGATCAGTGATAATCGGCGAAATCAGGTGCGGAATTCCTTCGTAAATCGTCAGTTCCACGCGCTTGGGATCAACCAGGATCATGCGCACCTGCTGGGGCGTCGCACGCATCATGATCGACGTAATCATCGAATTCACGAAGCTCGACTTACCGGAACCCGTCTGGCCAGCGACCAGCATGTGAGGAGTCTTTGCGAGGTTCGTGACAACGTACCCGCCTTCGACGTCCTTACCCACGCCGACGACCAGCGGATGCTGGTTACGCATAGCAGCGCCGGAACGCAATACGTCACCCAGCGCCACGTTTTCGCGGTCAGCGTTCGGAATTTCAATGCCGATCGCTGACTTTCCAGGAATCGGAGCAAGGATACGCACGTCAGCTGAAGCCACCGCATACGCGATGTTCTTCGTCAGGTTCATCAGTTTGTCGACCTTGACGCCGGCACCAAGAACAACTTCGTAGCGCGTCACTGTCGGACCTCGTGAAAAACCGGTGACCTTCGCATCAACGTTGAAGTCAGCGAACACCTGCATCAGCGCATTGACAACCTGATCATTGACCTCGGAGCGCGTCTTGTGCGGCGGGCCGGCAACAAGAAGACTGGCCTGGGGAAGCGTGTACGTGATTGCATCGTCCAAGTTCGGCTGGAAACCGGG
This sequence comes from Schaalia turicensis, assembly GCF_019380255.1. Taxonomy (NCBI): domain Bacteria; kingdom Bacillati; phylum Actinomycetota; class Actinomycetes; order Actinomycetales; family Actinomycetaceae; genus Schaalia; species Schaalia turicensis. Next base: position 618,701 of record NZ_CP048928.1, on the reverse strand, counting down.
CTGAGCAGGAGGATCGGTGATCGGCGGAGCAGGAATATTTGTCGCTCCCCCACGCGCATCGACTTCGGAGGTCGCTATATCAGCGGTCAGCCCATCGATGCCAGCAGTCGCATCAGGCAGGGAAATCACCTGAGTTGGCATGTCCTGCGGATCGGGGGAAAGCTCAGCCTTCTTCGCAAACCGAGACTTGCGCGCCGGCTTATCAACAAACTTTTCCGTATTCGCATCCTGCTCAAGGACAACCGTCGGGTCATCGCTGATCTGTGGGGAACGGAACGACTCATCACCGTCATATTGTTCAAGGAAAGGATCATCGCCGGCAGCAAGATCCTCGCGCGCACGACGCCTGCGTTCGCGTGCACGTTCTTCATCGCTCATTTCTTCCTCTCCACCGCGGTGGGTCAGCGAACGGAAGAAGGAGGCGAGAGCAGCCGGAGCATCGGCAACACGCGTACGAGTTGCCAGCAAGATCGAATAAATGCCCAAAAGAATGAGGATTCCGCCAGCCCCCCACCCTGACAGCAGAAGCGTCAGTGGGCGCGCGATAAACCAGCCGATAATGCCACCGGCCGATTCAATAGCTGCTAGGTCATCGAATGCCGGATTTCCTTGACTGATATGCACCAAACCGGTCAGGGCAACCGTCAACCCAATGCCACCCGCAGTGTGGTGTGGCAAGGCATGGTTTCCGGAGCGCGCGCGGAAGAGTTCTACGGCTTGTGCGACAAGTGCCAGTGGAACAACGACAGAGAATAGACCAACGAGGCCGGCTGCCCCGTGGTGCAATACATCCCCAGCCTGGCCGGAAATGTGGAACCACTCGCGCAGGGCGACAACGATCGCTAGCGCAAGAAGCACAAACGCAAGGCCGTCGCGCTTTACTTGCACATCAGCTGCATTGAACGCGCGAACCATCGAGGCAATGCCACGCCCGATTGCTGAGAAGAACGAGGCAAGGAGCCCCGGCTTCTCCGTTATCTCGGGTTGAGCCTGCTTCTGATTCGACGTGCGCTGGCGCGACTTGGCGTTCGAGCCATTTCGGGCAGATGGGTTGCTTTTAGCCATGATGATCAAAACGCTACCCGTAGACCTGGCGAATCGTGATCGGCGCGCCGTTAAAGCGCAGTCTCACGCGGATCTCACACTCGTGACACGTCTGCGAATAGAAGAAAGAGGCGCACGTGCAGTCTCTACAGTGCCGCGAGGCTCTCGACTGTTCCCGTTTCCATGACGATATCAATCTGTTCGCGTGAGGGAACAGGAAGAGCAGATTCATGAGAGAGCGCAATTGCGGCAGCCGCGTTCGCGATACGACATGCTTCCGCAACGTCTTTGCCGGTGATCAGAGTGGCGCACATTGTCGCGATGTGTGTATCACCGACACCAGCGGTGTCGACGACGTGCGTCTTGTAGGCGGGGATCATAACGGGTTCATCAGTCTGTGTGCGTTGCAATTCGCACCCCGACGCGCCCGTGCGACGGACCAGCGCAGCTTCGGGTCGCATGAGGTGACGCACTCCCGTGCCGGGCTCAAAAGAGTCGAGGATCGACGCCAAGGTGTTCGATTCACGGACATTCATTGTCACGACGTCAGCACGATGCAACAGCTGGCGCCATAGTTCTACGGGAACTTGCTCAACTGCCGGGGAAACGGCCACAACAAGAGTGACAGATGACGGCAGGGCTGCAGCCCATCCCGCAAGGACCTTCGCAGAATGAGGATTCGTCAAGTCAGAGGCAGCAATATGGATCAAGTCGCCAGGGGTAAGAACAAGAGAGTCCAACGCTGTACGCGACGGCTCTGACTCAACACCGGACGTCACAATCGAGGTCATCGACCCATCGGGTTCGATCAACTGCATTGCGACGCCGATGTCACCCACCAGTTCTGGAATAAGAACCTCAACTCCAGCTTCAACAAGCTGACGACGAACAGTGAACGAGTTCGGTCCAGTGCCTAACGGGGAAGCCAGCGCAGCCGGGATACCGAGAGCTGCCACCGCAGATAGGGTTGTAAAACCACCCCCGGGACGCGAGCTAGAAGCATCGGCATGGATGGAAGCGCCACGAACCGGTGAATGTGAAATGTGCATCGGAAGAACAAGCACCACCGAGTGGGTTGAGATAAAACGACCTGTCATTTCTTCCACGCTTCTTTGAGTTTGAGGCTCTTCGTTGAGGTTGCTGACACCAGAGTACGCGATAGGGACACCCTCAAACGCTCGTGCGGTGAAGAGATCCCCACGTGTGCCTCTTCTACTGTTCTACAACGACTGGGACGATCATCGGACGACGGCGGAGCTTGCGCGCCACCCAACGACCGATCACACGACGCATTGCCTGCTGGAGAACGTAGGGGTCGACTCCACCGGGAGCCGCCGCTTCCGCGAGCGCTACTTCGACGTCCGGCTGAATCTCTTCAAAGACCGAATCATCTTCTGCCATACCGATTGCGCGGATGATCGGCGCAGAAAGCACCATACCTGAATCGTGTTCAACGACGGCATAGACGGAGATAAAGCCTTCGGAGCCGAGCGTGCGCCTAGTTTCAAGCTCGTGTTCAGAGATTTCGCCGATGGAGCGACCGTCGACGTACACGTATTCGCAGGGAACGGCTCCACTGACGCGTGCCATGCCGTCCTTTAAGTCGACGCAGACGCCGTCTTCTGCCAGCACCACGTTGTCGGGTGAGATACCGGTCTTCACGGCAAGTTGTCCGTTAGCGACCAGGTGGCGGACCTCGCCGTGAATCGGCATGACGTTGGTGGGTTGCACGATGTTGTAGCAGTAAATCAGCTCGCCTGCAGCGGCGTGGCCGGATACGTGAACCTTCGCGTTCGCCTTGTGCACGACGCGTGCGCCCAGGCGCATGAGGTCGTTGATGACGCGGTAGACGGAGTTTTCGTTTCCAGGAATCAGAGAGGACGCTAGGACCACCATGTCGCCGGGCTCAATGGAGACGCTACGGTGAGTTCCAAGGCTCATACGGGACAGCGCGGCCATTGGTTCACCCTGCGAGCCAGTTGCCATGTAGACACGCTTGGAGGGTTCAAGCATTTCAATGGTGCGCGCGTCGACAATAACGCCCTCGGGAATAGTCAGGTAGCCCTTTTCCTGAGCGATGCGCATATTGCGTTCCATTGAGCGCCCCACCAGGCAAACGTGCCGCCCGTGGTGCGCCGCAGCCTGAATAACCTGCTGGACGCGGTGGACGTGCGAGGCGAAGGATGCAACGACGATCTGTCCCGGAGCTTCACCGAATACTCGATCGAGGACAGGGCCGATTTCACGTTCGGGAGTGATGAAGCCGGGAACCTCAGCGTTCGTGGAGTCAACCATGAACAGGTCCACGCCCTCTTCACCGAAGCGAGCAAAGGCACGAAGGTCGGTCAGGCGAGAGTCAAGGGGAAGCTGATCCATCTTGAAATCACCGGTGATCAGCAGTTTTCCTGCCGGGGTGCGGACAAAGACAGCCAGAGCGTCGGGGATCGAGTGGGTCACGGAGACGAATTCAAGATCGAAGTCATCAATAGTGATTCGGTCACCTTCTGCTACGACATGCAGGTTGTCGGTGGTCAGCTTGTGCTCACGAAGCTTCGGTTCGACAAATGCCAGCGTCAGTTCCGAACCGTAGATTGGGATGTCTTCGCGGAGTTTCAACAGGTACGGAACACCGCCGATATGGTCTTCGTGACCGTGGGTGAGGACCATGCCGACAACGTCGTCCATGCGGTCTTCAATCCAAGAGAAGTCCGGGAGAATCAGGTCAACACCCGGCTGGGTTTCTTCAGGGAAAAGAACGCCACAGTCGACAACGAGGAGTTTGGAGTCGAACTCCAGCACGTTCATGTTGCGGCCCACTTCACCCAAGCCACCAAGTGGGATGATGCGAATGGCGCCCTCTTCTAGGGGTGCGGGTTCGGAAAGGTTCTCATACAGGGACTTCATAGGTCTAAGTGTGCCACGACCTCAGGGGAAATCCGTGAACACTCAGACCCAAGTCAGAGCAGTTCGGCCACTTTCAGCGCAGACTTCAAGGATTCCATTTCGTCATTCGAGGCTCCCACCAACGGCAGACGCAGAACCGGCGTTTCAATGACGCCCTGCAGGTACAGGGCTGCTTTTGCCATGACAGCCCCCTGTCCTCCGCCCATGATGGCAGCCACCAGCGGGCGAAGCGAGTAGGCAAGTTCGCGGGCTTCCCAGACCTTATCGGCATCCAGCAGGTCGATCATCTTCCGGTAGTGCGACGAGGCAACATGTGACACGACCGACACGAAACCGGAGGCTCCGCCGGTCATCCAAGCGAAGTTCAAGCCGTCATCACCCGAGTAGTACTCGAGCTTAGTTCGGTGCATTCGTTCGACGCCCTGTTCAACGTTGCCTGTGGCATCTTTAACAGCTTTGATACGCGGGTGGGTGGCAAGGTCGTCCAGTGTCTCATCACTGAACGCCAAGCCGGTACGTCCCGGAATGTCGTAGAGCATGACGGGAAGATCAGTTGCGTCCGCAATAGCGCGAACGTGGGCACGCAGACCCATCTGAGAGGGACGGTTGTAATACGGGGAGACAACCAGCAGACCATCAGCCCCCGACGCCTGCGCCCCTTCACCAATACGCACAGCGTGCGCGGTGTCGTTCGAGCACGCACCGCAGAGAATAAACGCGCGGTCACCCACCGCTTCCTTCACAGCAACCGTCAGTTCATCCTTCTCCGGCTGATGGGTCGTCGGAGATTCGCCAGTCGTTCCAGACAGCAAAACTGTGTCAGACCCGTCGTCAACGAGTTTCTTCGCCAAACGGACCGCGGAGTCGAGATCGATTGACCCGTCAGCGTGAAACGGGGTCACCATTGCGGTTGCAAGGGAGCCGAAAAGACGGCGCGGGGTGTAGCTCATGGGTTGAGCATATGACGCGGAGGCATCGAAACAGCCCAAAGTTCACTAGGTGAACGCCTATCACTCGTCAGGTGTCTGCGTCGAAGTCCACCACAGGTGTTGGACAACATCAGGCATGTCGGGGAATGTGCGCCTCACCCCTGCCGGCCCAAACCCGCACGAGGTGAAGAAACGGATCCGGGCCTCGTCCCTTGAATCAATCCACGTACTGAGGGCGGTCGCACGCGAAACATCGACGCACGCCTGCACCAAGCGAGAGGCGTGTCCGCTTCGACGGAAACTTTCGTCCACGTCCATTTCGGCAATTAACGAGGAGCCCGTGATGGCGCTACCATCACCGGCGGTGAAATCATCGGCGGGAACAACCAGAGCATAACCGGCGACCACGTTGGCGTGGAGGGCAACAAGAGTGAAGCACCCAGCGGGAGCAGGAGCAGTCAATGTTGTTGCCCACTGTTGCACAAGAACCTGTTCGCCCACCTGTGCGCTCGCGCCGAAGAGCCTCTTGAGCGAGGCTGCCTGAATACGCGCGATCTGTGGCGCATCCTGAGCCAATGCGGGGCGAACCGATCGGTCGGGCACCTTCGAAACAGACTGAGGTGCACCTGCTCCCGGCATACCAAGGTCGATGCTCATAGAAGCCCCGGCAGGTCAAGGACAGTATCCAAGCCGATCGACAGACCCGGATGCTTGCTCACTTCACGCACGCCCAACAAAACGCCGGGCATGAAAGAGAAACGGTCGAAGGAATCCGTGCGAATCACCAGCTGTTCACCAGGGTTGCCCAGCAGGATCTCTTCCGAGGCTGTCAGGCCACGCAGGCGGACAGCATGGACAGGCACGCCGTCTACGACTCCCCCTCGGGCCCCCAGTGGATCCGACTGGGTGGCATCAGGCATGGGACCACATCCGGCCTTTCCGCGCGACGCTGCGATCCCCTTCGCAGTGGCAACCGCAGTACCGGAAGGCGCATCCACCTTGTTCGGATGGTGCATTTCAATAACCTCAGCGGACTCGAAATACGGGGCGGCCAGCGCAGCGAACTTCATCGCCAGCACGGCAGACATCGCGAAGTTCGGTGCGATCAGGACGCAACGGCCAGATTCTTCAGCGTGGACGCGCACACGCTCATAGGATTCATCACTCCACCCCGTTGTGCCCACAACGACGTTCACCCCAGCGTCCAGCAGTGCGTGGACATTTGCTTCAGTAACAGACGGCGTTGAGAAATCGACGGCAACCTCGGCGCCACCAAGGTTACTGGCGGTGATCTGATCCGAAGCATCAAGACCAGCGACGAACTCCATGTCGTCTGCACCGTTCACGGCTTCAACGACGGTCGCGCCCATACGGCCTTGAGCGCCAATGACTGCTACGTGAATCATGATGAGTTCCTCTTCTTGTCTTTAGGCGTTGTTCGGAAGGACGAGAGCACGAGAGAAATCACGGCGTGCAAGGTCGGTGGCCATGGCCTTCACATCTTCAGCGTTCACCTGGTTGATCGCGTCAATTGCTTGTTCGATGGACTTGTATCGGCCAGACACTTCAGCGCGACCAATACGCATCATGCGCGACCAGTTATCTTCTTGGCCCAGCACGACGGAGCCTCGCACTTGGCCTCGTACGCGCTCCATCTCTGAGGCGGACGGGCCTTCGCTTGCGAGCAACTCCAATTGGCTCCGCATGAGTTTTTCGACCTCGTCTACCTTCGCCGGCGATGTGCCCGCGTACATGCCGAAGCTACCGGTTTCCGCGTAGGACGAACCGAAAGCGTAGGTCGTGTAGGCCAAGCCTCGTTTCTCGCGAACTTCCTGGAACAAGCGCGACGACATCGATCCGCCCAGCACATTGAGCAAAACGTTAAAGGTCGGGAATTCATCAGCGAGTGCGCGAAACCCCCTGGTGCCGATCACAACGTGAGCTTGTTCAACATCGCGACGCCTCACTATTTCCGCCGACTGAACGCCTTCGTTGGTTGCGAGCTTCGAGCGGCGCTGACGAGGCCGGCTGGATGATTTCAGCTGTGATGCCCAATTGGATGCCGACAGAGCATCGGTCACCATGTTCACGACTGCTTCATGCTCGATATCGCCGGCAACCGCAACGATCAAGTTGTTCGGCGCATAGTGGCGGTGATAGTGCTCGAACACCTTGTCACGACTGACAGCGCTAATAATGTCAGGGGTGCCACCCACCGGGCGACCAAGCGGAGTATCACCGTGAATTGCCTGCTGGAATGCTTCGTGGACGTTCTCGGTCGGAGAGTCTTTTGACATCGCGAGCTCATCGAGGATGACCCCTCGTTCCATTTCAAACTCTGCCGGATCCAAGAGCGAGTTGGTCAACATGTCAGCGATCGTCCCCACCGCCATTGTGAGATCGGTCGAAACGACGCGAGCCCAGTATGCAGTGTGTTCCTTCGCGGTTTCCGCATTCGTTTCTCCGCCCACACGGTCGAAACTTTCGGCGATGTCAAAAGCGGAGCGAGTATCCGTCCCTTTAAACAACAGATGTTCAAGGAAGTGGGTCGAACCTGCGACTTCGGGGGTTTCATCGCGAGATCCCACAGGAACCCACATGCTGACTCCAGCAGAATGCGTGGCAGGAATGTGCTGGGTGATGATACGCGTACCAAACGAAGTCACTGTCCGTCGCAGATCGCCATCAGTGTCATCCAGTAGCTGATTGTCGATCGCATCGAGTGTCAGTTCGATCGGTTCGCTCACGAGTCTTCCATTTCCTTTTCTTCTGGCCGTTAACGTGATGTTCCCCCGATTGTTCAGGCGGAGGTTCAAAACGTCCACGTGTGTGAGTCTACTTGCTCAATGCTCAACCGGTTGGAGACGTTCAGGCAGAGCAGTATTGACTGAAAAATACTGTTGGGCCGGTGGCTCTGCCACCGGCCCAACGAGGTTATGAAGAACTATCAGTCTTCAGACGGAGCCTGGGTTGCTTCACCCTCGTCCTCACGCTTGCGACGCGTGCGGGTGCGCGGACGACGCTCACGACGCTCGGAGCGGTCACGGCGTTCGCGACGCTCGGGGCGACCTTCGGACTCGGAGTTGGAAGCATTGGCAGCTTCAGCGGCTATAGCTTCGTCATCAAGGACAGCGTGCAGGGAGAGCTTGCCACGATCGCCGATTTCAGCGATCTCGACCTCAAGCTGCTGGCCAACCTGCAGAACGTCATCGACAGACTCGATGCGCTTGCCACCGACCAGGCGACGAACCTGGGAAATGTGGAGCAGGCCATCCTTACCCGGGGTCAGGGAGATGAATGCACCGAACGACGTGGTCTTGACGACCGTGCCGATGAAGCGTTCGCCGACCTCAGGCATCTGCGGGTTAGCAATCTGGTTGACCATCTGGCGTGCAGCTTCAGCGGCTTCGCCGGCAGCGGCAGCAATGTAGACGGTGCCGTCATCTTCGATCGTCAGATCTGCGCCGGTATCTTCCTGGATCTGGTTGATCATCTTGCCCTTCGGGCCAATGACCTCACCGATCTTATCCACGGGAACCTGGACGGTGATGATGCGAGGAGCGTTCGGGCTCATTTCATCAGGGCCGTCAATAGCCTGGTTGATCAGATCAAGGATGGTCAGGCGAGCGTCGCGGGCCTGAGCAAGGGCGCCACGCAGGACCTGGGAATCAATACCGTCGAGTTTGGTGTCGAGCTGGAGGGCGGTGATGAAGTCCTTGGTGCCGGCTACCTTGAAGTCCATGTCGCCGAAGCCGTCTTCGGCGCCGAGAATGTCGGTCAGGGTGACAGCCTTCTGAACGCCATCAACTTCACCGGTCATGAGGCCCATGGCGATACCGGCGACGGGTGCGCGCAACGGGACGCCAGCCTGGAGTAGCGACAGGGTCGATGCGCAGACGGAGCCCATCGAGGACGAGCCGTTGGAGCCCATGGTCTCGGAGACCTGACGGATTGCGTAGGGGAACTCTTCGCGCGACGGCAGAACCGGGATCAGAGCGCGCTCTGCAAGGTCACCGTGGCCGATTTCGCGGCGCTTCGGGGCACCCACTCGGCCGGTTTCACCGGTCGAGAAGGGAGCGAAGTTGTACTGGTGCATGTAGCGCTTCGCGGTGACGGGGCTCAGGTTGTCGAGCTGCTGTTCCATGCGAAGCATTGCCAGTGTGGTGACGCCCAGGATCTGGGTTTCGCCACGCTGGAAGATGGCGGAACCGTGGACGCGAGGCAGAACCTCGACCTCTGCGGAGAGGGAGCGGATCTGGCGCGGGGTACGACCATCCATGCGGATTTCTTCACGCAGCGTGCGCTGACGGATCGTGTACTTTTCGAGCGAACGGAAGGCTGCCTTCAGTTCCTTCTCAGCGTCTTCATGGTCGAAGCGCGCAAGCAGTGCCTCGAGCATCTCGGCCTTAACAGCATCAACGGCTTCGTCGCGTGCCAGCTTGCCTTCGGTCAGGAGCGCCTTGGCAAGCTTGTCGCCAACCCATTCCTCGACTGCTGCGTATTCTTCATCGGTGTAGTCGATGAAGAGCGGGAACTCTGCAGTTTCCTTCGAAGCGGTCTTGGCGACCTCAATCTGGGCCTCGCAGAGGACCTTGATGAAGGGCTTTGCTGCTTCAAGACCATCGGCAACAACATCTTCGGTCGGAGCAATGGCGCCGCCCTGGATGAGTTCCCACTGGTTCTTTCCGCCACCGGCCTCAACCATCATGATTGCGACGTCTTCGGTGCCGTCTTCAGCGGTCACGATACGACCGGCAACAACGATGTTGAAGACGGAGCGCTCGAGCTCAGACCAACGCGGGAATGCCACCCACTGGCCGTCGATCAGAGCAAGACGGGTGCCACCGATCGGGCCGGTGAAGGGCAGACCCGCGATCTGGGTAGACATGGATGCTGCGTTGATTGCCAGAACGTCGTAAGCGTCATCCGGGTGAACGGTCAGGACAGTCTCGACAACCTGGACCTCGTTGCGCAGGCCCTTGACGAAGCCGGGGCGCAGCGGGCGGTCAATCAGGCGGGCTGCGAGGATTGCCTCGGTGCCCGCGCGACCTTCGCGACGGAAGAACGATCCGGGGATACGACCCGCAGCGTACGAACGTTCTTCAACGTCGACAGTCAGCGGGAAGAAGTCGAACTGATCGCGAGGCGACTTGCCGACGGTGGTGGCCGACAGGACGGTGGTCTCGTCGTCCAGGTATGCCAGAGCGGAGCCGGCGGCCTGCTTGGCAAGGCGACCCGTTTCGAAGCGCACGGTGCGCTTGCCGAAACGGCCGTTATCAATAATCGCCTCTGCGGCGGTGATGTCTGAACCTTCCATCATGATGGGGATTCTCCTTTGTGATTCTCAACTGAAGAACTCACGTCACGCTTCGGCCTTCGATCGAAGTCCACGGCGTCGCACCCGACAAACAAGCGGGGGTCCGTGAACCACTGTCGAAAACCGGCGACGCGTTCGTGGTTCTTTCCTATTGGGTGTGTGGGTGTGTGGGTGAAAACGCCACACGTAGTGAACCGGCCCGGTCCCATACGGGATCGGGCCGGCACAAGTTCAGCGACGCAGGCCGAGACGCTCGATGAGCGAACGGTAGCGTTCGATGTCGACCGAAGCCAAGTAGCCAAGGAGGCGACGACGACGACCAACGAGCAGCAAAAGACCGCGACGTGAGTGGTGATCGTGCGTGTGGTACTTGAAGTGCTCGGTCAGATCCTTGATGCGCTGGGTCAGCAGTGCAATCTGAACCTCGGGGGAACCGGTGTCGCCCTCGTGGGTCGCGTACTCGGCGATGATCTGGTCTTTAACGTCCTTGCTCAGCGGCACAGGCGTCTCCTTTGCTTCATTCGTTGCGCGGAGCTGTAAAGCTTTCCTTTACAGCATCGGATCCGCGGCCGTTTGACGGCTTTTCAAGGTTAGCATGATGCGGGCTTTTCCCCGTATCTACGTGGGCAGACTCACCTTGTGAAAGGACAATCACACCCGAGGGAAACCCGTTGCTTTCAGACGGCGGTCACCGAATCGGGATCCACGCGATTCGCCACGGCGATTCCGAGCACGGACGCGGTCTTCAGCAGGTCATTATCCATCTGGAAAAGTAGTTCATCGAGAGAATCGAAGGTCATCATTTCGCGAATGCGTGACACGAAGGTGACCGCGATTCTCTCGCCGTAGAGGTTCAGGTCGGATCGCCCCAGCACGTGAGCTTCAACAGTGCGCTCTACCCCATCGAACTGTGGGTTCGTTCCCACCGAGATCGCTGCGGGCAAGAATTCTGCGGACTGCGTTCCCGGAACGGTACGCACAACCCAGCCGGCATACACGCCATCAGCAGGCACAACGCCTTCAATTCCTCCCCGCAAATTGGCGGTCGGAAATCCCAGAGAACGGCCTCGTTTAAAACCGTGTTCGACCGTGCCACGGATTCGGTGCAAATGCCCCAAAACCCGGGCAGCGCCAGCGACATCGCCTTCAGCGAGCAGTTCACGCACCCACGATGAGGACCAGCGACGCCCTTCGGGAGCCTGAATATCGGTGACCATCACAACATCAAAACCGTAGGTGCGTCCCAGCGCCCGAAGCGTATCGATTGTGCCTACGTTGTGGGCGCCAAAACGGAAGTCTTCACCGACAACAACTTCAACCGCACCCAAGCGATCAACGAGGAACTCGGTGACGAAATCTTCGGGTTCCAGCGTGTACACGCTTTGGTCGTAGTGCTCCACAAGTGTCGCATCCAGTCCGCACGAGGCCATGGCATCAAGTCGATCCCGCAACGGCGAAATCAGCTGGAGGTTTACTTCCGGGCGATGCACCTGGGTCGGATGCGGGTCGAAAGTAATCGCCACGGCATCCACACCGCGTTTGCGTGCGCGCTCAACGCACGAGGCAACGACTCGGCGGTGCCCATTGTGCATACCGTCAAAGTTACCGATGGTGACCACCGACTTTTCGTCGCCGGGAATCTCAGACAGGTCGGTCCAGACCTTCATTGTGTTTCTCCAGAAAATACGTTGAGAGTCTTCAAAGAATGATTCTTAATGGCCAGCACCCCACAGAGCACTCCAGATGTATTGCATGCTGCGATGACATCGCCGGGGTTCCCTAATGCCATGACTTCCTGCGCGTCACGCGTCGGTGCCTGACCATGGGAGAAACGCTGTTCTTCTTCCGCGCTCAGAACAATGGAGGGGAACAACGAGGTCGCGGCCTCGGCAATCGGAATCAGGCCGGGAGACGGCAACGAGGGCGCGCCTGGCGAAAACTCCCCTCGCGCTTCAGCTTCCGCTTGCAGATCAGCCAGCTGGTGGGCGCCCGAAAGGGTGAACGAGGCAACACGCGTACGACGCAATGCCGTCAGGTGCGCGCCGCACCCCAGCATCTGCCCGAGGTCGCGGGCGAGGGAACGAATATACGTGCCAGACGAGCAATCGACGTGAACGTCAACATCAACGACACTGACTGGAATAGCCGTCATTTCAGCCGAATCATCATCTGTAGCAATCGCATACTCCGCCATTTGAATGCGCGGATCGCCCAGTCGTTCGAAGGCGTGGATTGTAATCGGACGCGCTTTCAGCTCAACAGAGCGGCCTTCACGTGCTAACGCGTAGGCTCGCTTGCCATCGACCTTGATCGCCGAGACCGTTGCAGGAACCTGCATGATCTCACCGCGCAGGCTTGCCATTGCAGATTCGAGCGCTTCTCGGTCCAGCTGTTCGCATCCGGCAATCGAAATCGGCTGGCCTTGCGCATCATCCGTGGTCATTGCAACGCCGAAACGAATCGTCGCATCATAAGCCTTCGATCCGGCGGTAATGTAGGTCAGCAGTCGCGTTGCTTGACCGATGCCGATTACCAAAACGCCGGTCGCCATCGGATCAAGGGTTCCTCCGTGGCCGACCTTACGAGTATGCGCCACGCGTCGCATCTTCGACACGACATCGTGGCTGGTCATCCCAGCTGGCTTATCGATAATAACGATGCCTGGGATGGAAGTGTCAGGCTTTTTCGCCATCTCAGGCGAGGTCCTGGTCATTTTCGTCGAAGCCGTCGGCTTCCTCGCCACCTTCATCGTCATCGTCGCGACGGTAGGGATCTGCATCTCCAGCGTAGGTAGCCCCGATCGACGAGGCCGCGATCTCTTCATCGCGCTTCTTCGCTGCTGCCAGCGCGTCTTCGAGAGCTGCCGCAGAATCGGGCAGACCATCCAGGATGAATTCAAGGGTCGGGGTCAGGCGAATGCCTAGAGCCTTACCCACTTCGGAGCGAATAATGCCCTTTGCAGATTCGAATGCGCGACCGGCGCCTGCGCGGTCAGCATCATCGCCGAGGACTGTGTAGAAGATCGAAGCATGCTGAAGGTCGCCGGTCACTCGCACGTCGGTGATCGTGACGAAGCTGAGACGTGGATCCTTGATTCGACGGCCGAGCATACGCGCGACGGTCTGGTGAATACGGTCTTGAACTTTGCGCTGGCGTGCTTCGTCTGCCATGGCACTCCCCTTTTTTCTTCTGTCACCCGTTCAGTGGCTCATGATTTCAGTCGAACTGGCGTACTTGCTGGTATCCCATCGTAGAGGCTCTACCCCTCATCGGCTGAATGCTGGTGGATACCTCACGTTCAACGCACCTATCCAAACGCGTTAGCTGCTTGGAACACACAGGTCGGGTGGAAACGAAACTCGCTTCCACCCGACACTACGTATGTCCTACAAGCGGACCATCACGGCCTCAGTCACGCGGCTTTTCGCGCATTTCCCAGGTTTCGATGATGTCGCCTTCGGCGATGTCCTTGTAGCCCAGCGTGATACCACATTCGTAGCCTTCGCGGACCTCGGTGACATCGTCCTTCTCGCGACGTAGCGACGCGATTTCGAGGTTGTCTGCGACAACCACGCCGTCGCGAACCAAGCGAGCCTTGGTTCCACGCTTGATCGTGCCAGAGCGGATGATCGAACCTGCGATGTTACCGAACTTGCCGGAGCGGAAGACCTGACGGATCTCTGCGCTACCGAGTGCGACCTCTTCGTAGATCGGCTTGAGCATGCCCTTAAGAGCGGCCTCAATGTCATCGATCGCCGAGTAGATGACGTTGTAGTACTTGATCTCGACGCCTTCGGAGTCGGCCAGTTCTGCCACGCGTTCTGCGGGGCGAACGTTGAAGCCGATGATGACGGCGTTGTCGACCGTTGCCAGGTTGACGTCGTTCTGCGTGATTGCACCAACACCGCGGTGGATGATGCGCAGTGCGACCTCTTCGCCCACATCGATGCTGAGGAGTGAATCTTCCAGGGCCTCGACGGCACCGGAAACGTCGCCCTTGATGATGAGGTTGAGAGTATCGACCTCGCCTTCCTTGAGGACCTTATCGAAGTCTTCAAGGGAGACACGCTTACGGCGCTTGGCAAGCATTGCCTGACGTTCTGCTGCCTCACGCTTGCCAGCAATCTGGCGAGCAGTACGGTCATCGGAGGCAACCAAGAAGGAGTCGCCTGCACGCGGAACGGAGGTCAGACCAAGGACAGCAACCGGACGCGACGGACCGGCTTCAGAAACGTCATCCCCCGTGTCATCAAACATGGCGCGGACGCGACCGTAGGAGGAACCGACGACCAGTGCGTCACCGATGCGCAGGGTGCCACGCTGAACCAGCATGGTTGCAACGGCGCCACGACCCTTATCGAGGTTCGCTTCAATGGCAACGCCACGTGCTGCGGTATTGGGGTTAGCTTCCAGGGTCAGAGCAGCGTCTGCGGTCAACAGAACTGCTTCGAGCAGTTCGCGGATACCGGTACGCTGCTTTGCCGAGATGTCGACGAACATGATGTCGCCACCGTATTCCTCGGCGACCAGACCGTATTCGGTCAGCTGGCCACGGATCTTGTCCGGGCTTGCGCCTTCCTTATCGACCTTGTTGACCGCGACAACGATCGGAACGTTTGCTGCCTGAGCGTGGTTGATTGCTTCAACCGTCTGTGGCATGACTCCGTCGTCGGCTGCGACAACCAGGATCGCGATGTCAGTGACCTGAGCACCGCGGGCACGCATAGCGGTGAATGCTTCGTGACCGGGGGTATCGATGAACGTGATCGGACGCTTGCGACCTTCATGTTCAACGTTGACCTGGTAGGCGCCGATGTGCTGCGTAATGCCACCGTGTTCGGTATCGACCACATCGGTGTGACGGATCGCGTCAAGCAGCTTGGTCTTGCCGTGGTCGACGTGACCCATGACGGTGACGACCGGCGGACGAGGCATGAGGTTTTCGACGTCGTCGAGTTCTTCGGCCTCGAGGTCGATATCGAAGGACTCCAGTAGTTCGCGGTCTTCTTCTTCGGGAGAAACGACCTTAACGTCGTAACCGAGTTCTGCACCGAGTGTTTCAAAGGTGTCCTGGTCGAGCGACTGGGTTGCGGTTGCCATTTCACCAAGGTGGAACAGAACGGTGACCAGTGCTGCGGGATTGACCTCGATCTTCTCGGCGAAGTCTGCGAGGGATGCACCCTGGCGGATACGGATAACCTTGCCGTTTCCGCGAGGAATCTGAACGCCACCAATGACGGGTGCATTCTGCTGTTCGAACTCTTGACGTTTTGCGCGCTTCGACTTGCGTCCGCGCTGATTGCGACCGCCTCCGCGACCGAATGCGCCCGGAGTTGAGCCGCGTCCACCACGTCCACCACCGCGGGGAGCACCTCCGAAACCGCCACCGGCGTTTGCGCCGGGACCGCCCGCAGAGCGACCACCAGCGGGACGTGCGCCACCACGACCACGGCCACCACCGTTACGTGCGGGGCGATCATTTGCGGGGGCGGCGCCGGAAGCGTTACGAGCAAAGTTTGCTTGTCCTGGCATCATGCCGGGGTTCGGGCGATTGGCACCACCGGAACGGTTACCACTCGGACGAGGACTACCGGAACGGTTGGAATTGCCGCGTGTCGGGCGATCATTACCACCCTGCGGACGGCTGCCACCGGGGCGCGGGCCCGGACGAGGACCGGGGCGCGGGCCACCGGTACCACCCGGCCGAGGCATGCCCTGGCTGGACGCATACGGGTTGTTACCCGGACGTGGGCCACCCGAACGAGGACCGGGACGAGGTGCAGAAGGACGTGGCGCGCTAGCGTCGTCCTTGCTTTCAGCTTTTTGCTTGCCTGCCGGCTTGGGGCCTGCCGGCTTGGGGGCTGCAGGCTTGGGAGCACCCGGCTTGGGGGCCGAGGTCTTCTCAGCGCTCTTTGTTGCCTTCGGTGAGGCAGGCTTCGGAGCTGAAGATTGCGAAGAAGAAGCCTTCGATGCCGCAGTCTTCTTTTCGGCAGTCTTCTTTTCGGCGGGCTTCTTTTCGCTCTTGGTAGCGGTCTTCTTCGTTGAAGGGGCTTCAGCCGGGCCCTTCGATCCGTAGTGCTCGCGCACGGAACGCACAACTGGCGATTCCAATGCTGAGCTTGAGGCTTTGACGAACTCACCGTGGTCGTTGAGGTACGTCAAAAGTTCCTTGCTGGTGATTCCGAGCTCTTTGGCGAGCTCGTGGACACGCAACTTTGCCACTTTTCTCCTGTCCGGAAGCGCCTCCGGACGGAGACGCGTTACTTGTATTGCTGGCAGCTCATCGCTGGGTACTCATCGGGTGCCCATCGGCTTCCAACCCGCTTTCATTACTCGACGAGAGCACTGTGTGCTCGTGATGAGGCAACCTGGCCAAGCTGGTCCCACATGTGGGCGTCAATGTCACCCTCGCATGAGAGTGCGCGTTGAAATGCCCGACGCTTGCGGGCGGTTTCGATACACGTTGGATCCGGGTGAATCCACGCACCTCGACCGGGTTGCGCGCTTGTGGGGTCTACGGTGCACACCCCATTTTTCGAAACAACAACGCGAATAAGATCCGCGCGTAACGCTCGACGTGAACATCCCACACACGTACGCACCATTACCGCGCCTTGTGGCACGGTAATCTGGTTCAGCGCAGGATGCGACACATGATCAGTTTAATCGAGCTGGGCTTATTCCTCGTCGTCCACGCATGAGCGACTGGTCACGTCATCAGGCATTGAGGTGCGCGAAACGTCTGCTTCTTCACCGTTTTCCGTATCAGAATGAATGTCGATATGGAATTCGGTCAGACGCGCGGCTAGGCGAGCATTCTGGCCTTCCTTACCGATCGCCAGCGATAGCTGGAAGTCCGGGACGATCGCGGTTGCGGTGCGATTGTCGATCGAGTGAACGACAACGCGGGCAACGCGTGCAGGCGACAGAGCGTTTGCGACGTAGCGTGCCGGATCTGCCGACCAGTCGACAATATCGATCTTTTCGCCACCGAGTTCGTTCATGACCGCGCGCACACGTGCACCCATCGGACCGATGCATGCGCCCTTGGCGTTAATGCCGTCACGAGTCGGTGCAACGGCGATCTTCGTACGGTGTCCGGCTTCGCGTGCGATCGACTTGATCTTGACCAAGCCCTGCTGAATTTCGGGGACCTCGCGCTCGAAGAGACCGGAAACGAGGCCCGGGTGAGTGCGCGAAAGCGTGATGCGTGCGCCTTTTTCGGTGCGTTCAACGTTGACGACGAACGCGCGAATGCGGTCTCCGTGACGGTAGGTTTCGCCGGGAGCCTTTTCCGAGTCGGGAAGAACTGCTTCGAAGTCATCGCCGACCTTGACGATGGTGATGCGCCCGTCGCGCGACTGGTCAACGACGCCGGTGACGACCTGTCCCTTCTGGGAAGCAAAGTCGCCGAGAACCTTCTGATCGTCTGCATCACGCAGGCGCGCAATAATGATCGAACGAGCGGTCGTCTGGGCGATACGACCGAAGTTCTTCGGGGTGTCGTCGAATTCGCCGATCGGGTTGCCCTCTTCGTCTTCTTCGGTGGCGATCACTGCGACGCTACCGGTCTTCTTATCGATTTCGATTCGAGCCTGAGAGATGGCGCCGGGAAGATTGTGGTAGGCCTTGAGAAGGGCTTCTTCAATGGCATCGACGAGCCGGTCTAGGGACACGCCCTTTTCCTGCTCGACCATGCGCAGTGCTGTCATATCGATTTCCATGCGTCTCATTCCTCCGAACCGAATTCGACGCGCGGACGCGCCTTCTTAACCTGGGTGTATTCAATGGTAGTAGGCGTTCCATCGACGTTCAGCACAGCATGGAAATCAGTGGCGGATTCGACACGTCCGACCAGCTTCGTAGCGTCTTTGAGTTTGACGGCGACAAGGCGCCCAATTTGGCGCCCCCAATGACGAGGGGTGACCAGTTCACGCTCAGCTCCCGGTGTTGACACCTCAAGGAAGTATTCGCCATCGACGGGATCGACTTCGTCCATAATCGGGCTGACTGCACGTGACATATCGGCAAGAGCTTCCGAATCGACGCTGGCGCCGGGCTCGATTGCTTCGACGATCACTCGAACAATCTGCATTCCGGATTCTTTGACTCCAATAACGGAATCGAGTTCGAGTCCGAACCCTGAAGCGATAGGCGCTAAGCGTTCTTCAAGCGCCTCAAAGTGATGTTGTGGCTTCGCCACCATTCCTCCTACGTGTCCAACACGGCATTAGCTCCCCATCGTACCCGCCTTGAAACATGACATGATTTGAAGGTGCATCTTGTTGATCATCACACTCAGACTGACCGAGCCACTTCGTCGCGACCACTTCGGCGTCGCCGAATCGCCACCTCGGTGAGCATCAGTATCGCTTCTGCCCTGATCCTCAGCGCCTGCACGTCAACGAATATCCCATTTTTGACGCGAACACTTCAGATCCCGTCAATGTCTGACACCGACATCATTCGCGATCGCGCTGCGCGCGCTGATCAGGCAGCAGCGATTCGCGCTCAGGGGTTCGCTTCCCTTGCTTCATCGTGTGAGTCATGTGCCACTGCGCTTTCAACTTTTTCTACGCAGGCTCAGGGACGCGCAAATTCCTTGGGTGGGGTCTGGCAGCCGTGGGGAACTCAGGTGCCAGACAATGCCAAGAACGTTCCGGATATTGCCGACGCGCCACTTTCGATTGACGAATTCATCGCGTGGAACGAAACAACTGCTCTTCGAGATCTTGCAACCGCATCAAATCCCGAGGCTCTTGACGGCGGACAAGCCGTTGCCCTCACTCAAGTGGCTTTGAGTCGCTACGCCGATACTCAGGGGCTTGCTCTGACGTACGGGATTGGTACACGCATGCAGAGTCAGAGCCTCCAGACTCTCAACTCTCGCTTCAGCATGAAAACAGACAATAGGGAGCTCGCGGCGCTGTCAACATGGGGAATTGACCAGGAACCCCTTGAGAATGGCACGATGTTGACCACGCTCGAAATAAGCGACGAAACAGCTGAAAAGCTTGCAGCTTCCACGGAGCTCTCCGATTCTGTCGCACGCTGGGATTGTGTTGCTCAGTCACTGCCGACTGCTCAGTTAAAGAACCAAGTCATTTCTGATGCCAGCATCAAAGCCGATGAACTATTCAGCCGCGTCGATGAAACATTAAAGAATGGTGCAACGGACACGCGCGCCATGAGGTGTTCAATCGATACGTCCAGCGCTGACGCTATTTTCTTGACTCTGATTGAAGCCGACCTTCACTTGGTGAATACGTCTGACGAAAGCCTGCGGACAATCGGCATTCAGGCAGCCCTCGATGATATTCGCTCATGGATGGGTGTTGCCGCGATGAGCTCTCTTCCATTGCCGACCCCCGTTCCCGCCGAGGGCACTGACGACTCCCCCTCATCTCAATCCGTTGCACACACCGAATCCGGACAGACCAACTAACTGTCCGTCTTGGAAGCCCGCTTTTCGCAGGACGCCACCTCGCCCAGCCGGGCAGATGGCGTTTGCTTACAATGAGCCCATGACTACCGTTCTGCCCGCGTCTGCTCTTAGCCTACTCCCCGATAGTGATCGCAACCCCGTCGCTGAGCAAGTAGGCGATGACCTCTGGGTTGTCGCCGGCGCTCATGCGCTGATCCTGACTTCCGCCACCGCGATCATCGACTCCGCAATGTGGTACGAGGCCGCGACCGCTCAATGGGAGGCTGAAACTCGTCAGTTGTCGGTCACCTGGGTTGATCCTCAACGCCCGGATTGGACGCTGACGACAGTGTCTGAAGATCCGCACGTTCTGATGCGGACCATCAGTGACCGCGTCAATCATTCGATCGTGATTCACAAGGCCTTGAAGGTGTCGAATGGAACGCAAGTAGCGGCATGGATTCGGCGCGCGGAAGACGGAAAGCTGTTTTCTGTTCTGATTGCGCTTGGCCCGCTTGACGAGGCTTCCCAGAAGGAAGCAGATGCCTTCGAACGCGATTTGCGTGAGAGCGTGGGCCTCGATTAGGTCTATTCCCCAGTAATACACGTGTCGGCGAAGTCTGTGACCTCGCCGACACGTTTTTCAGTCGCTACAACGCGCCTCTAGTCGTCCAGCAGAGTGCGCACAAAAGGATCAATGGAGAACTTCTTATCCAGGATGGCTCGCGCCCATTCTTTGGCGGAGAACAGTGAGTGATCACGGTAGTTACCGCAGGACACGATGTCGGTGCCGGGAACGTCATCCCAAGTGATCTGGTCAGCGATTGCTTCAAGGCTGGAGACAACGGCTCGTGTGACTTCTTCAATGCTTGGGGTGCCCCACGTAATCAGGTGGAAACCGGTTCGGCAACCGAACGGCGAGCAGTCAATCACTCCATCCATGCGGTCGCGCAGAAGGGATGCCATCAGGTGTTCGATCGTGTGCAGACCACCGGTTGGGATCGCGTTTTCATTCGGCTGGACGAAACGCAGATCAAAGTTAGAAATCGCATCCCCCCTCGGGCCGTGTTCAACGGCAATCAGGCGAACATAGGGTGCTTTCACTGCAGTGTGATCCAGCGCGAAGCTCTCAACTTCAGCCATGGTGGCCTCCTCCTTGGGGTCGAACATGTCGGTAGCACGGCACCGGGGTAGCCAGTGCGAGAAACGATCAACAATCTAGTCGCGTTCACGCAAAGAACGTCGTCGCTGTTCAAGAGTGACCAGGTATTCGAATGTTTCTTGATACTTCGGGTCGTCTTCATTCATACGCTGAAGCTGAGAGCGAATGTCGGCTGTTTTGCGATTCAGGTCCAGTCGAACCAGTGCGTTCACAACTCCCTTGCAGTAGGAACGCATTTCGTCTTCGCGATCCTGAGGAAGTTCGACGACTGCAAGTTTGGTGATAATCGGTTCAATCAATTCGCCTGCTTCTTGGCGAATATCATCCACGAAACGACGTGTCGCCACCTCTTGTGCATAGACACTATCGCCTGTTTCGTCCTGTGCTTTCTTCAGCTGACGAGCAAACGCATCGACGCCACCAACCGCTTTAACCGCATCGAATACGGCTCTGCGCGTTGGATGAGTAAACGTCGCACCATCGATGGAATCGAACTGCGTGCCAATGAAATAAATCGGCTGTTGCAAAACCGCTTCCAACGCCTGGCGTTCCACGCGCGAGACGAGATCTTCGGGTTCGGGGCGCGCTTGAGGTTGCGGGCGACCAGCTCCAGCCATGTGGTTATTCTGCGCACTGTCGAAACGCTGGTATCTCCCGCGTGATAGTGAACGAATCTGGTTGTGAACGAAACGAGGATCCATGCCAAGCCAGCCGGCTAGCAGGCGTTCGTACTCCATCCGTAATGCGCGATCTTTAATGTCAGCAACGATGGGAGCAGAAGCTTCCAAAGCCCGAACGCGTCCTTCGGGGAAATTGAGGTTCGATTGGCGAAGGATCGAACGCAAGACGAATTCAAACAGTGGAATACGCGAGCGAATCAATTCAACAACCGCGTTCTTCCCACGATTAATCATGATGTCGCACGGATCCATCCCCTGAGGATCAACTGCAACAAACGTTTGAGACGCAAAGTTCTGGTCTTCTTTAAACGCACGAAGAGCAGCCTTTTGGCCCGCCTCGTCACCGTCAAAGGTAAAGATCACTTCGGAACCTCGTGCCTGCCCACTGGATAGGACAACCCCGGCAGCAGAATCCGCTGAGTCGCCCAGCAGTCGGCGGACAACGCGAACGTGCTCGGATCCGAAAGCCGTACCGCAGGTAGCAACCGCGCAGGTCACACCGGCCATATGAGCAGCCATCACGTCCGTGTATCCCTCGACAATGACGACCTTACGGTTCTTGGAAATCTCTTTCTTCGCCAAATCCAGCCCATACAGCAACGTGGACTTCTTATACAGCGGAGTTTCGGGGGTATTCAAGTACTTCGGGCTCTGCTTGTCTTCGTCGTTCAAACGCCTGGCGCCAAAACCAACGGTTGTTCCCGTGATATCCCGGATCGGCCACATGACGCGACCGCGGAAACGATCAATCAGACCTCGTTGCCCACGCGACGCCAAACCGGACTTTTCAATCTCTTCATCGGTAAAACCACGTGAGCGAAGCATGCGCGTCAGAGTGTCCCAGGAATCGGCTGAGTAACCGACGCCAAAATGCCGGCACTCTGCAGGTCCGAACCCGCGGTTGCCTAAGAACTTACGGGCAGGCAAGGCCTCTGGAGTTTCAAGCTGTTGTTGATAGAACTCTTCAGCAATTCGATGCATGTCGATCAGACGCTGGCGCCTGCCGGGCTGTTCACGCACCGTCTGAGAGCTTCCCTCTTCGTAGCGAAGAGGGACACCCGTCATTTGAGACAGGTATTCAAGAGTCTCTGGGAAGGAAAAATTATTGATCTTCTGAACAAAAGCGAAGATGTCCCCGCCTTCTCCACACCCGAAGCAATGCCAGAGACCCGTCGTCGGATTAACGGTGAAACTCGGAGTGCGCTCATCGTGAAAAGGGCACAACCCCTTCAAAGAGTTCATTCCGCCGCTACGCAAAGTGACGTGTTCACCTACGACACGAGCAACATCAATTGCCTGTCGTAAGCGTTCCTTGTCTTCTTCAAGAATGCGTCCGGCCATAGACGCTAGTCTACCGATCCGTTCACCATTTAGCGCACGCTCACAATTGGGTTGAAAGCATGCCACACCACTGGGCGTGCCAGCGTGATGCGGACGCATCCGTCAGCGACGCAACCTGGTCAATCACCACGCGCAAACGCTCATTATCATCGTTCGTTTGACGCCAGTTTTCAGCAAAAAGAGGCTCCAAAGCCGACGGTCCAGCTTCGAAAAGAGCATCCACCAAGTCCGCCAAAAGCGTGCGCTGCTGGTAATACACCGGCTCGTTCTCACGCGGGCTCATCACGAAGTGAACAGCCAGCCCCTTCAGGATCTGGATCTCTGCACGAGCCTCGGGAGGAACAACCAGATCCGCACGGTATCGTCCCAACGGACCGGCACCAAACTCAACACGAGTCGCGCTGACCGTAGAGGCACAGAAACGTCCGATCAGTTCGGATGTGAAATCTTTCAATTCCGCGAGCGCACGATAGGAACCATCAAAGGATCGTGGCCATTCGGGCATACGAAGCAGACGTTCAATCGCCAGTTCCAAATCGGTGCGGGCAACACCTGTCCCGTACCAGTTAATCGTCGAGTCAATAATCTCATTCAGTGTCGATTCATCGCTGAGGGATGCAACGTCGCATTTACCCGTTGCGATGGCATCTTCAACGTCATGCACGGAGTAGGCAATGTCGTCTGAGAGATCCATGATCTGCGCTTCCAAGCAACGTCGACCAACGGGTGCTCCCTGACGCATCCACTCGAAAACGTGAGCATCATCTGAATAGACAGAGAACTTCTTTGCTGACTTCATCGGATCCGGCCCCTGGCCTTTCGCCCACGGGTATTTACAGATCGCATCCAGTGTCGCCTTCGTCAGATTCAACCCCGCCGGATGCCCATCATCGGTCAGCACTTTCGGCTCAAGTCGGGTCACCAGACGCAGGGTCTGCGCGTTTCCTTCAAAACCACCGCAATCGCCGGCAAGCTCATCCAAAACCCTCTCGCCATTGTGCCCAAACGGCGGGTGTCCAAGATCGTGGCTCAGGCACGCTGCATCCACCACGTCAGGATTCGCGCCCAATTCTTTACCCAGTTCACGACCAACCTGCGCAACCTCAAGAGAGTGCGTCAGCCGCGTACGAACAAAGTCGTCAGTGGCCGGGCCTAACACCTGAGTCTTCTCACCCAGACGACGTAAACCCGACGAGTGCACAATTCGAGCCCTGTCACGTTCGAACGCTGTCCGCATCGCTGACTTCGAAGGTTCAGGCCACATACGTGACTGATCCTGGGACGAATACACGGGCACGAGCACCATGGCACTCCGAGTCATTTCAGGGCTTTCATTCACCATATAAGCCTATCCCTTGGGAATGGGCAGACGAGTTATCCACATCTGTGACACGATGAAAGGGTGCAACACCATGAGCCTCGCCCACACGCCGTCCGCACCCTGCTCGTTCACCGATCCAGGCGCGGTCCTAGTCCCTGGTGGCATTCCTGTGCGCTCGCGACGATCCCTACTTCTCTGTCTGCGGATAACGCTGCTCAGATTTCCACTGATGCACTGACTTTACAAGATGCCGGTTTTGATACCGTTCTTGTCACTCTTGATGATCCGATTCTGCTGGTTCATCCGAAGTCGCCGTTGCCGGAGTTTATTCATCAGTTGAAAGCGCGCCGCCAGCGTGTGATTGTGCGTATCCCGAATGAAACATTCGTGTCTTTGGGGGCGCGCGGAGCGGATATGGAAAACCGCGTCACGACGCTCCTTCTGAGGACGCGCGGTGCCCTCAACGCTGGCGCGGATGGTGTTGATTTGGGCGTGTGCGCCGAAGAGTATGAAGACTCCCCGATCCGCAGGGCGCTTGCGCGAGAGCGTTTCACTGCTCTTGTCCGCCAGGTTGAAGCAGAGTGTGCAACGTTTGATTCTCAGCCGATTGTGACGGCACGCCTGTCCGGCTTTGACACTCCCGCCATTATGTCTCACCTTGAAGACGAGTGGTTCCATCATCTGTACGATGATGCGCTACGAACTGCTTCTTTTGACGCTCCAAGCCTTGAGTTGGTTGTTTCAGATTCGCTGTCTATCCGCGATCGTATTGGTGCGGTTGCTCCATGGAACGTTGATTGTCTGCCCGCCGATCGCCAGTCGGATGCGGATCGTGCGTTAACGCTACTTGCGCTTGGTCTGCCGGGTGTGTTCCACGGTCGCCTTCGTGAAGAAAACGTGGTCGAGCAGGTCAGTGCGACCTCGTACATTCGAACGGCGCTTGCCCTGCGATCCGAACGCAAGCTGGGAACGCACGCGCTGGGCGTACTGCACGGGTTGGAGTGGGCGCGCCCCGATACTCTTGTCTATCTGAACTCCGACGTGATGATCGTTGTGAACACCGCCGATCAACCTCTCGCTCTTCCGCCCGGTTCCCAGATCCTTGTGGCGAGTTCCCAGAGTAGCCATGGTGTGGTCGCTCCCAGGTCGTGCGCGTGGGTAAGTGTCGCCCGCATCCAGCCGGCACCGACCGCCGAGTTCTCTGGCTGACGGATCCACGACCACCGTTTCGGTTTCCGCTTTCGTGCGCGCCTTTTCAGCGTTGAAGGGTGACGAGGCCACGCCGGGTTTCTTCAACGCTGAGCTGACCTGGGGCGCTGGAGGACGACGCTGAAGCGAATGTTGCCGCGCTGGCGAATGTGTGACCACAGATCCTGGTGATCGCACCGAATTCACCCATTCCAATGCCGATAACAGGAAGGGCATAGGTTCGTGACGCTCTTAGTTGCGCGTCCATGATCCTCAGCGCGTCCTCGGGCCGATGAGTCATATAGGCAACTTTGAGCACGTCGGCGCCAGCTTTTGCCATCGATGCGAATACTCGATCAATGTCAACGGCGGGGGGCGTTCGGGTGAAATCATGGTGCGACGCCACGGCGATGCTACCGGCCTCGTGAATCTCTTCAACTATGTCGATTGCACCCGGGTGACAAATTTCAAGGTCGATCGCGTCGGCGAAGGTGGCCAGAATGGCAAGAAAGTCCGCGTATTGAGCGTCAGAAAGATCAACGAGGCCCCCTTCGGCGACTGTGCGAATTGTTGCCAACAGAGGAAGCGGGCTCTGATCCGTCACGAGCTTGAGTCCAGTGCGTAATAGGCCTTCACGCTCGCTCGCTTGCACCGAGGCAAGGAGTGGGTCAACGCGCCATTCAATCAGGTCGGGCTGAGCGCCGGCGACATCCGTGATCT
Organism: Schaalia turicensis; assembly: GCF_019380255.1. Taxonomy (NCBI): domain Bacteria; kingdom Bacillati; phylum Actinomycetota; class Actinomycetes; order Actinomycetales; family Actinomycetaceae; genus Schaalia; species Schaalia turicensis. The sequence continues at coordinate 592,671 of NZ_CP048928.1, read as the reverse complement.
CGCTTGTTAGCGATTCCAGTGAGGCGCTCATCAGCGAAGAGATGACGGCCGTTGGAGCGCCCCCTCCGATGTTGAGCATTCCTCGCGGAGTCGACGCATGACCAATCGTCACTTCAGTTGGGATGCAATCATCGCAGGGATTCGACATATCAGCCTCCACTGACATCGGATTCAGCAAGATGAAGGGTCTGGCGTTCAGCATCGCTCAGATAGGGAGAGTCCAACCACCCATCGGGTAGGCGTGGCGTCTTTTCACCGCCGGCGCGACCGCGAGCTCCCAGCGCCGCCTGCGGATACTCCTGATCGAGGTCCAGCATGTGGAGAAGATCGTGGAGTTCTTCGAGGGTCGACACCATTGAGAGCGCGTGACGAGTCGGCCCGCCGATCGCGAAGCCTCGCAGATACCAGCCGACGTGCTTGCGCATTTCGCGGAGGGCCCGCAGTTCATCGCCCTGGTCTTCAATGACCCATGCGGCGTGCTTTTCGATGATGTCCGCGATATCGGAAAGACTCGGGTCGCTAAAGGCAGGACCACCCATCAGTGTCGAAGTCAGGTCGGTAAACAGCCAGGGGCGCCCCTGGCATCCTCGACCAACGACAACTGCATCGCAACCGGTTTCATCCATCATTCGCTGCGCATCTGCGCCGGAGAAAATATCGCCGTTGCCGAAGACAGGAATACGCATCGCGTCTTTCAAACGCTTGATCTGCGTCCAGTCAGCGTGACCCGCGTAGTGCTGGGTTTGCGTGCGCGCGTGGAGGGCAACCGCTGCGACACCGCGATTTTCAGCCACTTTCGCAGCGTCGAGGAACGTAATGTGATCGTCGTCGATACCAACGCGCATTTTCACTGTGACGGGAATATCGCGACCAGCTGCTGCTCCGGCCCTGTCCGCAGCACCAACAACCGCGTGTACAAGATCGTCGAACAGGTCGCGCTTCCACGGAAGGGCAGCTCCCCCACCCTTCTTCGTCACTTTCGGAACCGGGCACCCAAAGTTCAGGTCAATGTGATCCACCAGGTCGCGGTCAATAAGGATCGATGTAGCCTGAGCCATCGTTGCTGGATCGACGCCGTAGAGCTGGATGGAGCGCACGCGTTCGGCGGGGTCTGGGCGCACCATTTCCAATGTGCGCACATTACCTTCAACGAGGGCGCGCGACGTTACCATTTCGCAGACGTATAGGCCGGCGAGTGCGTCCACGCCTTTTTCTGGAGTGACCTGAGCGTTCGAGCTGGAAGGATTCAACCAATCCGGCAGTCCTTCTTCGCCCATCTGTCGACATAAACGCCGAAATGGCACATCGGTTACTCCCGCCATCGGGGCAAGAACGATGGGCGACCATACGCGCAGTGGCCCGACCTCAAGAGCTAAGGTCGGGCCAAGCGTTGATTCGGATGGAATCAAATCAGCAAGCTCCGAGCTTTTCGATGAGGAGCTTCTTGACGTTCTCAAGCGGAATACGTTCCTGAACCATCGAGTCGCGGTCGCGGACGGTCACTGCCTTGTCTTCAATCGAGTCGAAGTCGTAGGTGATGCAGTACGGGGTGCCGATTTCGTCCTGGCGACGGTAGCGACGGCCAACGGCGCCCGCATCGTCGTATTCGACATTCCAGATGGAGCGGAGGTCTGCTGCAAGTTCACGTGCCGGGCCGGTGAGCTCGGGCTTACGCGATAGTGGCAGGACAGCTGCCTTCACGGGGGCAAGACGCGAGTCGAGGCGCAGAACGGTGCGCTTGTCGACGCCGCCCTTGGTGTTGGGGGCTTCGTCCTCGTGGTAGGCCTCGATGAGGAATGCCATGAGCGAGCGGGTCAGACCAGCGGACGGCTCGATGACGTAGGGAGTCCAACGTTCGCCGGTGGTCTGGTCGAAGTAGTCGAGCTTCGAGCCGGAGGCTTCGGAGTGGACACCCAGGTCGTAGTCGGTACGGTTTGCGATGCCTTCGAGTTCACCCCATTCGGAGCCCTGGAATCCGAAGCGGTATTCGATGTCGACGGTGCGCTTGGAGTAGTGCGAGAGCTTTTCCTTTGGGTGCTCGTAGAAGCGCAGGTTGTCGGGGTTGATGCCAAGGTCGGTATACCAGTCGCGACGGTAGTCGATCCAGTACTGGTGCCATTCTTCGTCGGTGCCCGGTGCGCAGAAGAACTCGAGTTCCATCTGCTCAAATTCGCGGGTACGGAAGATGAAGTTACCGGGGGTGATTTCGTTACGGAAGGACTTGCCGATCTGGCCGATGCCGAACGGCGGCTTCTTGCGCGAGGCTGCCGCAACGTTTCCGTAGTTGATGAAGATACCCTGAGCGGTTTCGGGGCGCAGGTAGTGCAGACCGGACTCGTCGTCGACCGGGCCGAGATAGGTCTTGAGCAGGCCAGAGAATGCGCGAGGCTCGGTGAACTGACCGCGGGTGCCACAGTTGGGGCATGCGACGTCTCCGAGAGGGACGTCATCCGGGTTGTCGATGCCGTGCTTAGCAGCGTGAGCTTCCTGCAGATTATCTGCACGGAGGCGCTTGTGGCAGGAGGTGCACTCAACGAGCGGATCGGTGAATGCCTTGACGTGACCGGAAGCAACCCAAGTCTGACGAGGAAGGATGACGGAGGAGTCCAGACCCACGACGTCTTCGCGGGAGCGAACCATGTACTGCCACCACTGCTTCTTGATGTTTTCCTTCAGTTCAACGCCGAGCGGACCATAATCCCACGCTGAGCGAGTACCACCGTAAATATCGCCACATGGGAAGACGAATCCGCGACGCTTGGCTAGGGAGATAACGGAATCAAGACGAGAAGGCGCTGCCACTTTGTGCTCCTTGTTTTGGCGGCCACACCTGGCTGGCGCAGCCTGCGATAGTGGGAGTCTATCGAACTTAGCGACGGCTTCGTTGACAGGCTCAGTGTGACGCACACCCCCCTTCCCACTATTGGCAATGATTACCATTAAGGGTGAAACTTGAAACATGAAGCTGTCTCGTTCTGTTGTTATCGCTAGCGCGCTCGCTGGCTCTTTCGCTTTGGCCGCATGCTCGGGCACGACGACCACCCAGTCGGCGTCAGATACCTCCGCATCTGGTTCATCATCACCTCTGAATGTGATGGCGTCCTTCTACCCACTGAAGTATCTGACCGAAGAAATCGGTGGCGACCTTATTAAGGTCACCTCGTTAACCCCCGACGGTGCCGAACCGCACGATCTTGAGCTTTCTCCCGCCACCGTCGACCAGCTTGGCAAGGCCGATGCTGTCGTTTATCTGGGGGGCTTCCAGTCCGCAGTGGACGAAGCTGTTGAGCACAACGGCCCGGAAACGGTTATCGACGTCGCTAAGGCTGTTCAGCTTGTTGATGTTGCAGAAGACGGCAATCACCCGGCTGAAGCGGAAGAAGAAGGCGACGCTACCGAGTCTGATTCGCACGATCATGAAGCAGATCATGACGACGCCCATCACATGGCCTCGAGCGAAACCGCTGAGTCCGGTGAAGAAGCTGAGCACCATCACCACCACCACGACATGACGACTGACCCTCACTTCTGGCTGGATCCGGAACGCATGGGCCAGGCAGCAACGGCTATCGGTCAGGCTCTGGCCAAGGCTGATCCTAAGAATGCTCAGACCTACACATCCAATGCTGCGACACTCACCAAGAACATGAAAGATCTGTCGACCGAACTCGTTGACGCAACAGCAACCTGCAAGCACCAGACCTTCGTCACTGCTCACACCGCATTCGGCTACCTTGCAGACCGCACCGGCCTGACCCAGGTGGGCATCTCGGGTCTGGATCCCGAATCCTCGCCCTCGCCGGCGCGCCTGGAAGAAATCTCCAAGCTCGTGAAGTCGGAAGGTATCACGACGATCTTCACTGAAGCTCTCATCGACCCAAAGGTTGAGCAGACTCTTGCTGACGATCTTGGAATCCAGACCGCGGTTCTCGATCCGATCGAAAGCCAGGTTGATTCATCCAAGGACTACGCAGCGGTCATGCGTGACAACATCACAGCTCTTCAGACGGCTCTGTCCTGCAAGTGAGCAACACTAAAAACTCGGAAGCGGATGTCCCTGGGGTGGGGATATCCGCTCCCGTCATTTCACTGGATAATGTCCACGTTGCGTGGGATTCTCACCTCGTTCTCCACGGGATCGAGTTCGATGTTCACCCCGGGCAAACTGTTGCCCTGACGGGTGCGAATGGATCAGGAAAGTCCACGACTCTCCACGCCATTCTTGGTACCGCTCCGATTACCCGCGGATCGATTCACCTCTTCGGTGTTGATAACACTCAGCGTCGCGCGGTCAACTGGGATCGAATCGGCTATGTCCCTCAGCGCATCAGCGTTGGTGGCGCAGTCACGTCCAGTGCTCTGGAAGTTGTGAAGTCAGGTCTTCTTGGCTCAAAGAAGTGGTGGAGCCTTCCCGGAAATACAAAGAAGGCAATGGCTGCACTGAAGAGAGTCGGGTTGGCACACCGCGCCAAAGACTCGATGTCGATTCTTTCGGGTGGACAGCAACAGCGAGTCCTCATCGCTCGAGCACTCGTCCGCAATCCCGATTTGCTGATCATGGACGAACCCATGGCCGGCATCGACCGGACATCTCGAGAACGCCTCGCACGAATCGTTAGCGAAGCAAAAGCTGAGGGAACAACGATTCTTGTCGTACTCCACGAGCTCGGCGAACTCGGTCCGCTTCTCGATAGGGAACTCCACATCGGTGGCGGACACGTCACCTACGACGGGCCACCTCACATCAGTGACGACCATGAACAGCATTCCGATGGTGGCGGCCATCATCACGGGCATCCACATCCGCAGGCCGGGCCAGGCCTCGTCGACGATATTTGGCAGGCATGATGATCACGACAATTATCGACGGACTCACTTCACTGCTGACCTCGTCCCTCATGCAACGCTCACTTCTTGCCGCTCTCATCGTCGGCTTGTCAGCACCCGTTGTCGGCACCTACTTAGTGCATCGCCGACTTGCAATGCTCGGTGACGGAATCGGGCATATTTCGCTGACCGGCGTAGCGCTCGGCTGGCTTGCCGGCACAATGGCGAACGCGAACCCACAAGATTCGTGGGCGATCCCAGGGGCGATGATTATTTCGCTTGTGGGAGCTATCACGATCGAATTAGTCCGCCAGTCTGGGCGCACGTCTGCTGACGTGGCGCTCGCGATGCTGTTCTATGGTGGCATTGCCGGCGGTGTCCTTCTTATCGGTCTTGCCGGTGGCACTTCAGCCCAGCTGAATTCTTACCTCTTCGGCTCGATTGCAACCGTGACATGGACTGATATCACGCTGATTTCAGTCCTCGGAATCCTCATCTTGGCAGTGGGAGTCGGTATTGCACCAGCTCTTTTCTCAGTGACGAACGATGAAGATTTCGCGCGTTCAACCGGACTACCCACGAAGACACTGTCGATGATTATTGCCATCCTGTCTGCCTTGACCGTAGCTGTTGCGATGCGCGTTGTGGGATCGCTACTGGTGTCCGCACTCATGATCATTCCCGTTGCCATCTCACAACTGATGGCACAGTCATTTCGATCAACGATGGCATGGGCCATGGTTTTCGGCGCAATCATCTGCATCACGGGACTGTCTTTCACATACTTCATCGATCTGTCCCCGGGCGCATCCATCGTCGTATTCGCGATTGCCCTGTACGCGATCGGATTCATCATCAAGGGACTGGTCGACAGGCGCCAGCGTGCGTCAAAAATGGCGAATGTGCGCGCCCACGTCGCTCACCCCGAACACCAAGACAACCACTCAACACAACAGAATCGCTCCCGTACCCGGCTTTGATCAGACACAGTGCCACTATCACGGTCGGACAGAAACGAACCGAACCGATATGCTCAGGCTGTGCCCCTGAGCCACCCATCCACCCGATTGACTCGACGCAAAACTGGAGGTCCGAAAATGCAACGCATGACCAAGCAACGTCAGGCGGTTTTTGCCGAGCTGACTCGGGTACCTGATTTCCGTAGCGCCCAGCAGATTTTCGAAGACCTGCACAAGCAGGGACTCAAGGTCGGTCTTGCGACCGTCTACAGGAACCTGCAGGCTCTTGCCGACGAGCACGATGTGGACGTGTTGCGTAGCGCCGATGGAGAATCCTTGTTCCGCGTATGCCATTCATCAACGCACCACCATCATTTGGTCTGTCGCACCTGCGGGCATACTGAAGAGATCGAACTGGATATGACCGAGAAGTGGATTCGCGATAATGCGTCCGCGCACGGTTTTACGGCTGTCGAGCATTCCGTTGAGTTGTTTGGCCTATGCCAGACGTGTTCGGCTGGCATGGCAGATGATGAGGGCCCTGCGGGCGCTCAGTCGTCTAAGGATGCTCAGTGATTCCCTCGTGGGCCGATCACGGCTCGACGCTTTTTATTGCCCTCTTCGTGATCGTTTTTTGCCGAGCCCAGGGAACCTATTGGTTGGGTCGAGGTGCCGCGCGTGGCGCGTTGGCTGGCGCCGGAAAAGATGGTGTGCGGGGTTCGATTGCCCGCTGGTTTAACGGCCCTACGCCGAAGCGCGGTGCGAAGCTGTTGGACAAATGGGGGTTGATCATCATTCCCCTGTGTTTCCTGACCGTTGGTATCCAAACTGCGGTAAACGCCGGTGCCGGCTTAGTCTCCATGAAGTGGCGCACGTACACACTAGCGATGATTCCTGGTTGCATCGCATGGGCAATCCTGTACGGCATGGGGCTGCTGGCTATTTGGATGGCATTGCTTGGCACAGTTGCTGGCTCCTGGTGGGGTCGCACGGGAGGCCTTGCCATCGCCGCTGTTGCCATTGGAGTCATTGCATGGCGCAAGCGCACCTCCAGCGAGCCTGCTACCGTCCGCGTCGACTGACTCGTTTTTACGAGGCCGACCCCACCTGATCGATCGCTCCCCCGAATCGGCGGTCACGCCCTGCGTATTCGAGCAGACAGTCCCACAGCACTTCACGATCGAACGCAGGCCACGGCGTATCAATGAACATCATTTCCGAGTACGCCATCTGCCAGAGCAGGTAGTTGGAGATGCGCTTCTCCCCCGACGTGCGAATCATCAGGTCAACGTCAGGAACATCGGGCAGATACAGGTGATGGGCAAATGACTTTTCTGTCACGCCATCTGGGCGGAGCTTCCCCGCTGCGACCTGCCTAGCGATATCTCGCGCAGCATCAGCGATCTCTGCACGACCGCCATAGTTCACGCACATGATGAGGTCCAGTGTGGAGTTATCTTTCGTGGCTTCGTCTGCCTTCGACAGGGCCTTCACGACGGACTTCCATAGGCGGGGTTCACGCCCACTCCAGCGCACGTGGACTCCCCAGTCATTCAGTTGATCGGTACGGCGAGCAAGAACGTCGGTCGCGTAATTCATGATGAAACGGACCTCTGCTGGGCTCCGCTTCCAGTTTTCCGTGGAGAACGTGTACACCGACAGGTAGCGGACTCCCGCATCAATGGCACCCGCGATCGTATCCATCAGCGCATATTCACCGGCGCGGTGTCCTTCGGTGCGCGCGAGGCCTCGTGAATTCGCCCAACGGCCGTTACCATCCATGATCAGCGCAACGTGCGCGGGCACTTCCCCAGTAGTAAATTCGGGAACAGGCTGATGCCACTGACCCGGCCCGGTCAGAGGCGCGCTGGGATCACCGCCGGCTCGATCCATCGGTGTCAGATTCGCTTCAGGTGCCATCAACTGTTCCTTTCAAGGACCCGCAATGAACGAATGCGATGTTCAACGTGCCATTGAGCATAGGCGTTGACAAGCCCGTATGCCTCAATGCGAGCGAAATCCGGCGAGTTATCGGCTCGGCCCCACTCTCCGGACAGCAGGTCCCCCATCAATTCCATTGCTTCGAAAGAGGGAGCTGACGCTCCGACGGGTCGGCAGTTTTCGCAGACGGCACCGCCTTCCTGAATGGAGAAAGCAGCGTGTGGCCCCTGGGCTCCGCACACGGCACAATCGAAGAACGAAGGTGCCCAGCCGGCTATCGCAAGCGCGCGGAGAATATACGATGCGAGCACCAGATTGGGGTCGTGACGCACGTGTGCAAGAGCGTAGAGAGCACCGATCAGCAGAAGATGTTGGGAGCGCACTCCATCATCAGAATCAGCAGTCAGTTTCTCTGCGATCTCGATCATGACACATGCGCGGGCATACAGCTCAAAATCTTTCGATAACGCGTCACCGTACTGGGTAATGACTTCAGCTTGGGTAATGATGTCGAGGTTCCTCCCGCGATGGAGTTGCACGTCAATCACGCCGAATGGTTCAAGACGTGCGCCCATCTTCGACGTTGTTCTGCGTATGCCCTTACCGACTGCGCGAACCAGACCGTTATTCGCGGTGAGCAGTGTGATGATCCTGTCGGCCTCCCCCAGTTTGTGTGTGCGAAGCACGATCGCTTCGTCTCGATACGTTCTCATCACGGTGAAATTGTCCCACTTCGGTGCATTAATGGCGCGTTATGCAATGCGGGGACGAGGCGACTGTCGAGTCCCTGGCTGAAATTGCAGAGAGAAAACGGCGACTGGAAAATGGCCGGGGCGGGAACGAAGTGGTCGTACCCGCCCCGTTTCTCCCCTGTATGTCAGCGCAAAGCCCTGTTCACCGCAGAAATAACTGCTTTATAGGTTGCGCGCGTAATCGACGAATCGATACCGACACCCCAGAGGATTTGGCCGTTGACGGCGGCTTCAACATAGGACGCTGCCTTCGCGTCACCGCCCTGGCTCATCGCATGTTCGGAGTAGTCGAGGACGCGGACATCCACGTCAAACTGGCCGAGTGCCTTGACGAATGCTTCGATCGGACCGCCGGCGTGTGCCTTGACCTCGACGGGCTCACCCTGATCCTTCAGTATCACCTTCAGATCAACCTGCTCGTCGGCGTTAGTCGTCACGTGAGAAGTTCCGAGTTCGAAGCGACCCCAGGCGGTGAGGTTCTTCGCTGCCGAGTTCGGCAGGTATTCATCGGCGAAGATCTGCCAGAGGGTATCGCCGTCGATCTCGCCACCGTAGGAGTCCGTGTGTCGCTGAACGATGCGAGAGAACTCGATCTGCAGACGACGTGGCAGTTCCAGATTGTGAGTGGTCGACATGAGGTAGGCGACGCCACCCTTGCCGGACTGCGAGTTCACGCGGACAACGGCCTCGTAGGAACGACCCACATCGTGCGGGTCGATCGGCAAGTAGGGCAACTCCCACACCACTGCATTTTCGTCACCGCCAGCTTCTCCAACTTTCTTCTTGCGGGCGACGAAGCCCTTCTTAATCGCATCCTGGTGCGATCCGGAGAAAGAAGTGTAGACAAGGTCACCCACGTAAGGCGCACGCGGTGACGTTTCCATCGACGTGCAGTATTCGACGGTCTGACGGATCTCATCGATATTCGTCAGATCAACACCCGGGTCAATGCCTTGGCTGAACAGGTTGAGCCCCAGGGTCAACAGGTCAACGTTACCGGTGCGTTCACCCTGGCCGAGCAAGCAACCTTCCACGCGGTCTGCACCGGCGAGCAATGCCAATTCAGCCGCAGCAACGCCGGTTCCACGGTCGTTGTGCGGGTGCACGCTGATCGCAATGTTGTCGCGACGGCTGAGGTTGCGTGCCATGTATTCGATCTGGTCGGCATAAACGTTCGGCGTTGCACGTTCAACGGTTGCTGGCAGGTTCAAGATGATTTCGCGGTCGTCTTCGGGCTGCCAAATATCCATGACGGATTCGCAGATTTCGAGAGCAAAGTCGAGTTCGGTATCCACGAAGATTTCGGGCGAGTATTCGAAGCCGAAGATCGTTTCATCGCCCAGACGCTTTTCTGCCTGCGCCACCACTTCGCGTGCACCAAAGACAGCCAAGTCGATCGTTTGCGCCTTGTCATTGCCGAAGACGAGCTCGCGGAACAGTGGCGACGTCGCATTGTACAGGTGGACGGTCGCGCGCGGGAAACCGACGAGGGCATCAAGGGTGCGCTCGATGATTTCAGGGCGAGACTGGGTCAGAACCGAAATCGTCACATCGTCCGGCACGGCATCTTCGTCAATCAGGGATCGCACGAAATCAAAGTCAGTCTGCGATGCTGCGGGGAAACCGATTTCGATCTCCTTGTATCCGCGACTGACCAACAGGTCGAACATCTTGCGCTTACGAACCGGGTCCATCGGCTCAATCAGTGCCTGGTTACCGTCGCGCAGGTCCGTCGACATCCAGCGAGGTGCGTGAGTAATCCGATTCGAGGGCCACCTGCGGTCGTCCAGAACAACGGGGTTCGTGTCGAGGAACGGCTTGTACTTCACAATCGGCATGTGCGAGCCAGCAGGAGTGGGGACGTTTCCAGTCGTCTTCATTGTGTTTCTTTCTTCGCTATCCTGATTCGCCCGGTTATCGGTGGGCGTCGGGTCGAAACACGTTGAGCCGTGGCGAGGTTTCGACCCTTTCAGGCCTCGTCACGGCAAAGAAGCAGGAGCATCCATTCTCGGCTCATGCCTCGTAGCGTATGACAGACGGGGGTAAACGTACGCGTCCGCTTCGTTATGTGGACGTTTTCGCCTTTCAGATCACCAACCCAATCACGAGGCCGGCCACCGCAATCAAGGGGAACGTGCCCTGGTTGTAGGCGTAGAACGCGTACTTTCGCGTTTCTTCAGCGCTATCGCCGAAGAATGAACGCGCGGGGGCGACCCTTCCCAGGCAAAGGCTTCCACATAGAAGATGAAACAGTGCAGAAGAGTGTAAAGATCGTCGTAGCAAGACCAATAATCGTCAAAGATGTTATGGCTCTATTGTCCCGAGCATCGTAGCAACGCGCGTTTAACCATTGGTCACACCGAGGTGATGGTTGTTCCCACTTCACCGCTCAGAGCTCTATCAGCATCCGCCAACGCGCAAATGACACCACGGCGAACCGTACCAGCCGGGGCCTTCGATACGAAGTCAACGATTGCTTCAACTTTGGGGCGCATAGAACCTTCAGCAAGTTCCCCCGACTCAATCAGAGCACGCCCTTCATCCAAAGAAATGTGGTGAAGCCAGTGTTGCATTGGTGTTCCCCACCCCGCGGCAACCGCCGGAACTGCAGTCAGGATAACCAGAGCAGAGGCTCCCAACTCATCAGCCATGAGAGCTGCGCTTCGGTCCTTGTCGATAACCGCGTCCACGGCTTTCATTCCATAGTCGGTGCGAATAATTGGGATACCGCCACCGCCTGAAGCGATGACGATGAAGCCGGCGTTTGTCAGAGCTTGAACCGCCTCAATTTCAACGATCCGATGTGGCAATGGAGAGGCAACATACTTCCTAAATCCACGCCCAGCATCCTCGCGGTACACGGATCCGGGCTCTTCCTTCATCCGCTGTTCTGCCATTTCCCGAGTCAGAAACTGACCGATCGGTTTGGTCGGGTCAGCAAATGCTGGATCATTGGGATCGACTTCCACACGAGTCAGAAGACCGACTACTTTGCCGGAATATCCGCGCCTCGCCCCAGCCTCGTCGATTGAACGCACCAGGTGCTCGCCGATGTAGCCTTGGCTCATCGCAACCATCTCTGGAAGATCAACGTCGGGCACACCGGGGTCAGCTGCAACGCCCAGTGAAAACGCGCGCGTGATCTGACCAACCTGGGGTCCATTCCCGTGAGCGATCACAAGAGGGCCCGCATCAGCCAAACTCACCAAGACTGGCGCAGCCTGACGCAACAGGTGCAACTGATCGTCGGGTGTCTGCCCTAGAGCATTACCTCCTAGAGCAACAACCGTCGCGGAACTAGAAGAGTAATCGCTCTTCATCTAGAACCCGAGACGTCCCAACATTTTCGGATCTGACTGCCAGTCTTTCGCCGTTCGCACATGCAGATCCAAATACACACGCGCTTTCAGCAAGTCCTCGATCAAAGGACGCGACTTTGAGCCAATCTCTTTCAGGCGCGATCCCTTCTTACCAATGATGATGGCCTTCTGAGAATCGCGTTCAACATAAACGTTGACGTGCACGTTCATGAGCGGTGGACGAGTATCACCCTGCCGTCGAGGCCTGGCAACGATCTCTTCAACCTGAACTGCAAGCGAGTGCGGAAGCTCATCACGGACCCCTTCAAGTGCAGCTTCGCGAATGAACTCCGCAATCAGTGTGTCACGCGATTCATCGGTCACATCCCCATCCGGGTAGAGCGGTGGGGAGAGCGGAACCGTCTTCGTCAGCACATCAAGCAACTGGTCAATGCCATTTCCGTCAAAAGCACTGACGGGAACGATCGCCGCGAAATCACCCATCTTGTCAATCGACAGCAGGTGTTTCATCAGGCGCTCTCGACTCACCAGATCGCACTTCGTCGCAACAGCAATAATCGGACGACGAACGTCCTTCAATTCGCGGGCAATGAACTTGTCGCCAGGACCAATACGCTGGTCAGCAGGCAAACAGAAGACGACGACATCAACTTCCGCGAGCGCCTCGCGAACCATGTCATTCAGGCGCTTACCCAAAAGCGTTCGCGGACGGTGATATCCGGGGGTATCAACTAAAACCAGCTGGCTCTTTTCACCGTGGACGATGCCACGAATATTGTGACGCGTCGTTTCAGGACGACCCGATGTGATCGCAATCTTCTGGCCGACAAGCGCGTTTGTCAGAGTTGATTTACCTACGTTCGGACGACCCACGATAGAGACAAATCCCGCACGGAAGTCCTCTGGAAAGTCTGGGATCATCAGGCCGGTGCCCACGTTCGTTTCGTCGCGCAGGGCTTTCATTCCCTCAACGACAGCGAACACATCTTCGGGGTCAATGTCACTTGCGTCGTCGAGATCGACGTCATCGAAGGCCTGGCTGTCCGCGTCATCAACGTCATCGAACTCAGTGGTGTGCGCGACCTCGTCCCCCAATGCGCGTAGTTCGCCAGCATCAATATCACTGTCATCGACACACACTTCATCGCTTTCGAACGCGTTCGGGCCTGCCATCAGCTCGTCATCACTGGGGAAATGCATTATGCGTCCTCACTGGTTTCTTCGGTCGATTCATCGCTCGCCACGAGTAGCGAACACACAATCGTACCAACTTGGCGACGGCGTCCTCGTGCTTCTTCGGCGAGCATGTGGATGCCTAATGCGTCACCCTGCGCCCCGGGAAGAGGGACGCGCCCCAATGCCTTTGCAAGCAAACCACCGACAGAGTCCACGTCGTCATCTTCAAGTTCAAGGTCGAAAAGCTCGCCGAGCTCGGTGATTGGATAGCGTGCAGGTACACGCCACGATCCGTCGTCACGTTGTTCGGGCTCAATAATTCCCTTGTCATGTTCGTCGGTGAGGTCACCGACGACTTCTTCAATGAGGTCCTCAAGGGTCACCAGCCCCGCTACTCCACCGTATTCATCGATGACGATCGCCATATGGAAGTGGTCTGCTTGCATCAGACGAAGCAGATCGTCTGCGGGCTTCATTTCGACGGTGAACTCGACCGGGCGCATCATCTGCTCTGCCACCTGGTCCATGTCCGCCCCGTAGTTCTGCAAGCGGGCAACAACATCCTTGAAGTAGAGGATGCCACGAATGTCATCGACATCGTCACCTTCAACAGGAATGCGTGAAAAGCCCGAGCGGACAAACAGGCGCAAGGCTTTATGAGCGGGAAGATCCGCCGGGGCGGTCACCATTTCAGTTCTGGGAACCATCACTTCGCGGACAAGCGTATGCCCCAGGTCCAGAACGGACCGCAACATTGCGCGATCCTCGTCTTCAAGTCCTTCGGTTTCACCCACCTGGTCGACCATTTCACGCAGGTCATTTGCCATTTCGGCGCGTGCTTCGGCTTCCGTCAGGCCAGATGCGGGAAGACGCCCACGGATGGCTTCAACAAGAGGGTCGAGGAATCTTGTCAAAGTAACAAGGGAAGAGACCAACGGTGCTCCCGACAGAGCAATCTTCTCTGGACTGCGCTGTCCCCAACGGGAGGGAGCAAGCGAAATGAAGACGAAATGGACGAAGGTGATCGCTAGTAAAGCAACGAGAGCTGTCGCCCACCACGCCAACGACATCGCAGAAAACGCAAGCGTCAATGAGACGGCAACAATCACTTGGAAAAACGTGCGAAAACCACGCAAAACAAGCGTCGCCCGCCTGCGATGGTTCAGCAGAGCCAACAGTGCGGAAGCATTCTGGCGTTCTTCTTCAACCAGATCCGTTGCACGCGCAATCGACATACGAGAAAACGCAACCTCGATCGACTGAAGCATCGCAGCTAAGAAAAGCCCGACAACCGCAATGATGATCAGAGCAGGAAGAGGAAGTGAGGTGGCAGAAGAGGTCATCGAGTTGCCAGGAAAGTCAGCAGTAGCTTGCGTTGCAGGTCAAACATGACTTTCTTTTCATCTTCTTCTGCATGATCGTAGCCGAGCAGATGCAACATGCCGTGGGTGGCCAGCATCAGCATTTCTTCAACCATCGCGTGACCGGCTTCAAGTGCCTGTTTCTGGGCGACCTGCGGGCAAATGCAGATATCACCAAGCGTTCCCGACGGAGTCGGGTTGTCGGCACTTCCCGGGCGGAGCTCGTCCATCGGGAAGCTCATCACGTCGGTCGGTCCAGGAAGATCAAGCCAGCGCAAATGCAGGTCTTCCATCGGCTCTGGATTGATGAACAGAATGTTCAGTTCAACGTCGGTGGCAACGTGCATCTGCGTCAGCACGTGGTCAGCAAGAGCTGCGAATTCGCTCCCGTCAATGACGAAATCAGTTTCGTTGATGACTTCAGTCATCGGTTCCTCCCCGGTAGTGACCAGTGCGTGATCGATCAGATGACAGCCTGCCCGTCCGAACTGCGCGTGAGCGCGAAACATTCGTACGTGTTCGCCCAGATATGGAGCGTTGAGCGCTCAGGCGGTCTTCCCAACGCTCGTAGGCGTCTATGATTACTCCGACCAGCTGATGACGCACTACGTCTGCGCTGGTCAGGTAGCAGAATTCAATTCCGTCGATGTCACTCAGGATCTTCGAGATGACCGCAAGACCGGATTGACCAGCACCCGGTAAATCCACCTGAGACGCGTCGCCAGTAACAACAATCTGAGAGTTGAATCCGAGCCTCGTCAAAAACATTTTCATCTGGTTCGGCGTCGTATTCTGCGCCTCATCCAAGATGATGAAGGAGTCGTTCAGCGTGCGACCGCGCATGTACGCCAGAGGGGCGACTTCGATTGTGCCCGCAGCCATGAGTTTCGGCAGAACCTCGGGATCGAGCATGTCTTTCAGCGCATCGTAGAGCGGACGCAGATACGGGTCGATCTTGTCGGTCAGGGAACCGGGCAGGAAACCGAGGTTCTCCCCCGCTTCCACCGCAGGACGTGTCAGCACAATGCGCTTGACCTGCCCGGAAAGCAGACGTTGCACGCCGGCTGCCATCGCAAGATAGGTTTTACCCGTACCCGCCGGGCCGAGTCCGAAGACTATCGTCGACCGATCAATCGCATCAACATAGGCCTTCTGACCAGCAGACTTCGGGCGGATAGAACGACCACGGACGGAAAGAATTTCGTCGGAAACAGCGGGCGTTGCGAATGTTCGGGTCAGCAGTGAGATGGCGTGCTCGACTGCCTGCGCATCCAGTGGCTGCCCCTTCTTCGCCAAAGAAATCAGTTCTTCGATCAAGTCGCCGGCAACACCAAGATCCGCAGAAAAGCCGGTGAGCGAAATATCGCGGCCGATGACGTGGAAGTTCACGCGCGGGAAACCGTGTTCCAGAGCGCGCAACACCTGATCTGATGTACCAAGCAGCATCAGAGGATCAAGGTCAGCAGGGATTGAAATGTGACGGGTTGATGCGACAATTCGCGCAACGTCAGGGTCTGTCACTGATGCTCCCTTTCTTTCTTCGTATTCCACAGTCTAGCGACTTCACGTCATACTTATCCCATGAGTGCGTGCGATCCCCTTCTGGCTAACCTACCGCGCCTGCCTATCGCCGACGCTTTGGATCGCATTGCACCTTCAATCAAGCCAGGTCATGCCCTAGTTCTTTCTTCTCCGCCTGGCTCCGGTAAGACGACTTTGCTTCCTCCTCTTCTTGAAGCGATCCTCGATACTCGTGTGATCGTGTGTGCACCACGCCAGATCGCGGTGCGTAGTGCTGCTCGCCGTCTTGCTTGGCTCCTCGGCGAAAAGGTGGGTGACACGTCCGGATATCGAGTACGAGGCGACGTCAAGGTCTCCGACCGTACTCGGGTCGAATTTGTCACGCCCGGTATTATGCTTCGTCGCCTACAGGGCGATCCGGAGCTTGAAGGCGTTGGCGCCGTGGTCATCGATGAGTTCCACGAGCGCCATCTTGAAACGGATCTGTCGCTTGCGTTCATCGTGGACACGATGAGCGTCCTACGCCCAGATCTTCACCTGACTCTCACATCAGCAACTTTGAATGCTGATCGTTTAGCTTCGTTCCTTGGCGGCGTCCTCAATGAGGTCAACGTTGTTGATGTTCCCGGAGCACTGCATCCGATCACGACGCATTGGATGGCGCCGTCTACCCAACCTCTTGCAACGACAAGTAGCGGGAATGTGGTGGTCGCGCGTGAGTTCATCTCGCACATCGCGTCAGTCACGCGACAAGCGGTCAGCCAGACCAATTCCGACATCCTCGTTTTCGTGCCCGGCACCAAAGAAATCGACGAGGCCGCCCAGGCTTTAGGAGGGTTCGGCCTCCACGAAGTGGGCGGGGTCATGATGGATGTGCGGGGCCTGCACGGGCACCTCGCTCCCGGACAGCAAGACGCGATTCTGAGCGTCGACGATAGTCAGAAAGTCCGACGGATCATTATTACAACGTCGATCGCAGAGTCGTCTTTGACCGTGCCGAGCATTGGATGTGTTGTGGATTCTGGTCTTGCACGCGTTCCGTCGTATGACGTTCAACGCGATGCAGGTTCATTGATAACAGTTCCAGCGCCTCGCGCGAGTTGTGATCAGCGTGCTGGGCGCTCTGCCAGACTCGGGCCGGGCACGGTTTATCGGTGCTTTGATCAGGTGAGTTTCGCGCGCAGACCCGACCAGATCACCCCGGAAATCCTGTCGACGGATCTTGCAGACGCTGAGCTTCAAGCGCGTTGCTGGACCAGTGGCGGTTTGGATGCGTTGGCGCTTATTGACCCAGCCCCGCCTGGAGCGTTAAAGCGTGCCCACGAGCGCCTCCACGCCGCAGACCTTGTGGACGACGATTATTCTCCGACGACACTTGGTCGTCGCGTTGCTCGAATGCCTGTTTCCCCTTTCCTCGGGAAGGCTTTGATTGCCGCTTCACCACTGATCGGGAGTAAACGCGCCGCATACTTTGTCGCTCTTCTCGGTGAGAATCCTCGAGTTGGCAACGGTGACCTGGCACATTTTGCTCGACGATTGAAGGCGGGGCACGCCGATATTGCCCGTCGGGTACGTCAGTCTTCAAAGCGCCTCGAACGCTGGGCGGATCCCCATTCCGACCCCGGCAGGCTCTCTGACGAAGAGGCGATTGGCCTCGTTGCTGGGCTTGCTCACCCAACGTGGATTGCTCGCGCGCGAGGTGGACAAAGCGGAACCTATCTTTTTGCTGACGGGCAGGGAGCTTCCCTCCCACCTTCGTCTCCGCTGGCGGGAAGCGATTGGCTGGCAATCACGGATGTGACGCGCAGTGTCGGCCGAGCCGATGGTCTCATTCGAGCGGCTGTTCCGATTAGCGCCGAAGACGCACTATCCCTAGGACACTCACTCATCACGGAGCGCACGGACTGCACGCTCAGCGGTCGAAGAATCCGCGCAACCGCAACCACAATGCTTGGCGTCATTGCACTTGGGCAACCACGCAATGTGAAGCCCAGCCCTGAGGATGTCATGCGTCTACTCACCAATGAGTTCACCACCCACGGTCTTTCAATGCTGAAGTGGACTGAGTCTGCGACACATATGCGCGCTCGTCTCTCAGCGTTGCACGCGGTAGCGCCCGATATGTGGCCCGACGTGAGCGATGTTGCGCTGATTGCCGACGCTGACTCGTGGTGCGCTCCCTTCATTTCCGCGTTGGCAGAGGGTGAATCGATCGCCAGGATTGACACTGCGTCGCTCATCAGGAGCTTGATCCCTTGGCGGCATGCGGGTTCTTTCGACGAGTGGGCTCCCGCCGACATTAAGATTCCCACCGGAGAGCGAAGGAAAATCGACTGGTCAACTGGCACTCCAACGGTGACACTGCGGGTACAGGAAGCCTTCGGTTGGACTGTAACGCCCACCTTCGCCAACGGGCGTCTTCCCCTTCTTATTCACTTGACGGACCCCGCGGGCAGACCCACTGCCGTCACATCAGACCTCGCAAGTTTTTGGGCAGGGCCTTACCAGCAGGTGCGATCCCAGCTACGGGGTCGTTATCCCAAGCATCCGTGGCCTGAAGACCCGATGAGCGCGAAGCCGACATCGCGCGCGAAACCTCGTCGATAATTCCCACTCAAGGTGCTCAACGAGGCGCAGGCATGACTCGCACCACCACATGGTGAAATCGGGATTGAAAACCGTCGTAGCAGACGTTGAATAGGCCGATCATGAACGCACTGCGCATCCTTTCCTTTTCACGTGCGTGACTCAACAGTGAACTGATCTTCTTTAAGGAAAAACATGAACGACATACGCTGAAGAATTCGCCCCTACGTGTCGTTGGCGGTGGCAAGGCTGGCAAGTCCAGTATCGAGTTCCAGCAGGTCATCAATGGTTTGAGGACGCATGATCCAACGCGCTTGACCGCTTTCAACAGCAATAACACCCGGTTTGGTCAGCATATTGTAGTTCGATGCCATCGAATAACCGTAGGCGCCGGTCACCGGGATAACGAGAAGGTCCCCGGCGTGCACATCACTCGGAAGATCAACATCCCAGACGATAACGTCGCCACTCTCGCAGTGCTTGCCCACGATTCGCGAGCGCACTGGTTCGACATCGGACACACGATTCGCGAGCGTCGCCGTGTAGCGTGCCCCGTATAAAGCCGGTCGAATATTGTCAGCCATCCCCCCATCGACCGCGATGTAGCGACGCTTCAGGCCATCTCCTAGGGTCGCGTCTTTTACGGCCCCAACGCGATAGAGGCTCACCATCGCGGGTCCAACAACCGAACGCCCAGGCTCAACTGAAACGTGTGGAACGGGGAAGTCCAGCTCAGCGCACACGTCACGCACTGCACCCGCAATTGCGCGCGCTATCTCAATAGGCGAAGTCGGTGTTTCGTCATCACCCGTATAGGCAACGCCAGCCCCACCGCCAAGATCAATATCGGGAATTGTCAGGCCGGTACGCTCCTGGATCTGCTTCGCCAGCCGGCAGATAATCGTAGCCGCTTCAACGAATGCGTCAATGCCGATGATCTGCGAGCCGATATGCGAGTGCAGGCCTCGCAACTCAAGATGATCCGAGGAGGCAATCGAGTCAACGACCTCGTCAAGCTGACCATCGAAGGCACCAACGCCGAACTTCTGATCCTCGTGCCCGGTGGAAATGTATTCGTTTCCACCCGCATGCACACCCGTCTTCACGCGCACCATGACACGTGCGACGACGCCCAGCTTCTGAGCGATGCGTTCGATCTGGCCGACTTCGTAGAGGGAATCGATGAAGATTCGCTCGATACCTTCTTTGTTGCCTGCCAACAGCGCACGTTCGATTTCGCTATCAAGCTTGTTGTTCCCGTGCAACCCCACTTTGGCGGGGTTTGCGCCGGAGCGCAACACCATTGTCAGCTCGCCGAGGGAAGCCGTATCGACTCCCATCCCTGCGTCCGTGACGACACGGACTACGTCGGATGAAAGGAATGCCTTGCCGGCGTAGAAGGCGTCACCGCCATTCATTCCGTAGCCGTCCCAGAATTCTTCGGCCATCGCGGTCGCCCAGACATTCGCGCGTCCAGCAAGATCAGCGCGATCGAGGACAAACGCGGGCGTGGCAAAGCCATCGGCAAGGTCCGTCAAAGAAACTCCACCGATTTCTAGAACACCATTGTCAAGGCGCTTGGCCGACCAAGGCCACATGTCGGGCCGTTGATCGGGCTCTGGGCAAATCAGGTCCCCGATGGGGCGGGCGTCAAACGATGCTGGCGCTTCCCCCACGTCACATCCGTTCTGGAGCAGCGACGCCCAACAGGCCAAGGCCGGTACGCAGAACCTGCGTCACGGCATCATTCAGCCAGAGGCGGGCAACGTGACCCGCATCGACTGGATCATCTCCACGAGGAGTGACGCGGCACTGGCCGTACCACGTGTGGTATGCAGCAGCGAGAGCCTCGAGGTAGCGGGCGACACGGTGCGGTTCACGTAGCTCAGCAGCCTGGGCGACCTGGGCAGGGAACTGGGCAAGCACACCCAGAAGATCCGAATCCGCCTGCGTATCGAGAGCTGAGGGCTCGAATCCAGCTTCGCGCGTCACGCCGTGTTCGGCGGCATTGCGCGCAACGTTACGAGTACGAGCATGTGCGTACTGGACGTAGTAGACGGGGTTTTCATTCGTGTGCGATGACAGCAGGTCAAGGTCGATGTCGAGGTTGGAGTCCATCGAAACGCGGACCAGCGAGTAGCGGGCCGCGTCGACACCCACAGCGTCAACAAGGTCATCAAGAGTCACGATCGTGCCCGCACGCTTCGACATACGAACCGGCTTGCCATCCTTCACCAAGTTCACCATCTGACCGATGAGGATCTGCATGTTCTCACCCGGCTTATCACCGAAGGCTTCACACATTGCCATCATGCGACCGATGTAACCGTGGTGGTCAGCACCGAGCAGGTAGATTGCGACGTCTGCGCCACGCTGACGCTTATCCAAGTAGTAGGCAACGTCTCCAGCGAAGTAGGCGGCCTGACCATCCGATTTAATGAGGACACGATCCTTGTCGTCACCGTACTTGGTAGTGCGCAACCACACGGCGCCATCTTGGTCGAAGACCTCTCCGCGTTCGCGCAGGGTTTCAATCGCACGAGCGACTGCCTCTGATTCGTGGAGAGAGTCTTCGTGGAAGAAGACATCGAACTCAGAACGGAAGTCAGATAAGCGCTGTTTGATCTCGCCGAACATCAGCTCTACGCCACGAGCGCGGAAGACTTCAACAGCCTCTTCAGTTTCGAGGGTGACAGGATCAGGCTGAGCGGCCGTAGCCGCATCGGCACGCACCTGGGCAGCAATATCGGCGATGTACTGGCCACCGTAGCCGTCTTCAGGTGCTTCTTGACCCATTGCACGGGCATAGAGGGAACGCGCGAAGCGATCAATCTGCGAACCGTGATCGTTGAAGTAGTACTCGCGGGTTACCTGCGCACCCGCTGCAACCATCAGACGAGCAAGCGAGTCACCGACAGCTGCCCAGCGAGCACCGCCAAGGTGAACCGGACCGGTCGGGTTTGCGGACACGTATTCGAGGTTCACGTGCTTGCCAGCAAGCTTGTCTCCGGCGCCATAGGCATCGCCAGCTTCGATGATCGTTCGAGCAAGTTCACCAGCAGATGCAGCACCGAGCCGAATGTTAATAAAGCCCGGTCCTGCGATCTCGGCCTCGTCGATTCCCTCAACTGAAACAAGAGCGGAAGTGAGAAGCTGCGCGAAGTCACGAGGCGCCATGCCGGCCTTCTTACCCAGTTGCATCGCGATATTGGTTGCCCAATCGCCGTGGTCGCGGTTGCGCGGACGCTCAACCTTCACAGGGTCGGGAACGTCTTCAGCATTCAGGGTAAGCGAACCATTATCGATAGCAGCGATGATGGCCTGACGAATAACAAGTGCAAGTTCTTCTGGAGTCACGCCTTCTAGGGTAGTTGTTTTCGTCCCCGATTAGCTACGCGCACCGAGGTGAAATAGGACGAATTGAAAGCAAATCTGCAGGTCAGGAACGGAATCGTTACCGGTAACGTATCCGTAAATGATTTAAAAACAACCCAACAGCCATTAAATGACTCAACCAAGCCATTTTTTCGTCACCAAATTGTGACCTGACAATCTTTTAAAAATGTGGACGCAAACACCTTCATCGTCCTATGCTCACTATCACCGGAAACGTTACCGACGGAGATAACAATTCTTCAGACGTAGCCCCCGCTATCGCATCAACTTGACGCACTTCAGGTAGCGTCACGAACTCGAAGCGTCCAAAGGAGGACACCTGCGATGTCGAAGTTTATGAAGGTCGCCGCAGCATCCGTTGCAGCAGCCGCCACCCTTTCTACTCTGGCAGCTTGCTCGTCAGGTTCAGATTCAGCCGATGACACCACCGGCTCCGTCTACTACCTGAACTTCAAGCCTGAATCCGATGCCACCTGGCAGGAAATCGCCAAGGCGTACACCGAGGAAACCGGCGTCGAGGTCAAGGTCGTCACGGCAGCCTCCGGCACCTACGAGCAGACCCTTAAGTCTGAAATCGCCAAGTCAGACGCTCCGACCCTGTTCCAGATCAACGGCCCCATCGGCCTGAAGAACTGGCAGGACTATACCGCCGACCTGACCGACACCGACTTCAACAAGGCTCTCCTTGACCCATCAATGGCAGTCAAGGGTGAAGATGGCAAGGTCTACGGCGTTCCTTACGTCGTCGAAGGCTATGGCATCATCTACAACCAGTCCATCATGGACAAGTACTTCGCCCTCTCCGGCGCGAAGGCCACCTCGATGGAAGAAATCAACAACTTCGCCACGCTGAAGACTGTTGTTGAGGACATGCAGGCCCGCAAGGACGAGCTCGGCATCGACGGCGTCTTTGCTTCAACCTCACTCAAGCCCGGTGAAGACTGGCGCTGGCAGACGCACCTCGCCGACCTTCCCGTCTACTTCGAGTACCAGGACGACGGCGTGGACGACAAGGCAGAAATGACCTTCTCGCACGGCAATGAGTTCAAGAACATCTTCGATCTCTACCTGCAGAATTCCACCATTGATCCGAAGCTCGCTTCCTCCAAGGCAGTCAACGACTCCATGGCTGAGTTCGCCCTCGGCAAGGCCGCTATGGTTCAGAATGGCAACTGGGCATACGGCCAGATTTCTGACATCGAAGGCAACACTGTCAAGCCTGAAGATGTCAAGATGCTCCCGATCTACACCGGACACAAGGGCGAAGAAACCCAGGGCTTGAACATCGGCACTGAGAACTTCTTCTCGATCAACTCTCAGGTTTCCGAGGCCAAGCAGAAGGCTTCGATCGACTTCGTCAACTGGTTGATCAACTCCGAAAAGGGCAAGAAGTACATGGTCGAAGACCTCGGCTTCATCCCGCCGTTCAACACCTTCACCGATGCTGAGCAGCCGGCCGACCCGTTAGCAAAGGAAGTTGTTTCCTACCTGTCCAACACCGAGCTGGCCACGATTCCGTGGGTCTTCACCACCTTCCCGAGCCAGACCTTCAAGGATGACTTCGGTGCCGCCCTGTCGCAGTACGCAGCAGGCCAGATGGATTGGGACAAGGTCGTCGAAACCTTCACCACCGGATGGGCAGCTGAAAAGGGCGCCTGAGCTTAACGCTCCGCACTAATCTGCCGAATACGGGTGTGCGGGAACCAACCGGGTCCCGCACACCCGCCTTCGCATAGTTCAAGGAAGAACTTTTCATGATTAAAGCTCTTAAGAAATTTGGGTTGCTCTTCGTCGGACCCACATTCCTTGCGTACACGCTGGCGTTCCTTGCCCCGTTCGCAATCGGTCTGTACCTGTCCTTCGCGAAGTTCACGACCGTCACCAACGCGACGTTTGTCGGCGTTCAGAACTACATTGATGCATTCAGCGACAAGCAGGGCTTCGTTACCGCTCTGATCTTCACCGCCGCCATCACAATTGTTTCCATCATTACGGTCAACGTGTTTGCATTCGCAATCGCCTACGCACTGACCCGCAAGCTCAAGGGTACGAACTTCTTCCGTACCGTCTTCTTCATGCCGAACCTGATCGGCGGCATCGTCTTGGGCTACACCTGGCAGACAATTCTGAACGCACTCTTGCTGCACTGGCAAACCACGCTGGTCACCAATGCCACCTACGGCTTCGTCGGTTTGATCATCCTGATCAACTGGCAGATGGTCGGCTACATGATGATCATCTACATCGCCGGTCTTCAGGGTGTTCCGAAGGAACTCATTGAAGCAGCTGAAATCGATGGCGCAGGAAAATGGACGATTCTTCGTAACGTGACCATCCCGATGGTCATGCCGTCGATCACCATCTGCTTGTTCCTGACGCTTTCCAACTCGTTCAAGCTCTACGACCAGAACCTCGCATTGACGAACGGCCAGCCGCTTGACATGACCGAGATGGTTGCTCTGAACATCGTTAACACATTCTACTCGCGCGTCGGTTTCGAGGGCGTTGGTCAAGCCAAGGCCGTGATCTTCTTCCTCATCGTTTCCGTGATCGCATTCATTCAGTTGCGCGCAACCCGTAGCAAGGAGGTCGAAGCGTGAGCACAACGGCTGCCCCCATCGTTGCCACGGAAGAACGCTCTAACCCCGTCGGCAAGGCGATTCTCTACATCGTTTTGATCGCACTGACTCTGGTGTTCCTTGGCCCCCTGTTCTTCATCTTGATGAACTCGTTCAAGGGCCGTCTGTTCATCTCTGATAACCCGTTTGCTCTGCCACTGGGCGATTACTTCGCCGGTATTCAGAACTACGTGACAGGCCTCGAGCAGACCGGGTTCTTGGCCGCCGCAGGCTGGTCATTCTTCATCACGATTGGTTCTTTGATTCTGATCGTCTTCTTCTGCGCGATGACCGCGTACTACATTACGCGTGTGAAGACGTGGTGGACGAACCTGCTTTACCTCTTCTTCGTCTTCTCGATGATCGTTCCTT
This sequence comes from Schaalia turicensis, assembly GCF_019380255.1. Taxonomy (NCBI): domain Bacteria; kingdom Bacillati; phylum Actinomycetota; class Actinomycetes; order Actinomycetales; family Actinomycetaceae; genus Schaalia; species Schaalia turicensis. The sequence continues at coordinate 567,842 of NZ_CP048928.1, read as the reverse complement.
TCCAGATGGTCATGTTCCCGACCGTCAAGATCGCTGACATATTGCACCTCGACAACCCAATCGGCATGATCCTGCTGTACCTGGGCTTTGGTGCTCCCCTGTCGGTCTTCATCATCTCCGGCTTCGTGAAGTCAATTCCGCTGGAGATTGAAGAAGCCTCCATGATTGATGGGTGCGGTCCGGTTCAGAACTACTTCCGCATCGTTATGCCGATGCTGAAGCCCGTAATGATCACCGTCGCGATCCTCAACGCGATGTGGGTCTGGAACGACTACCTTCTGCCCTACTTGGTTATTGGCCTGTCGACCCCGTACAAGACGATCCCTGTTGTTGTTCAGCAGCTGGTCGGCTCGCGCGGTTCAAACGACATGGGCGCGTTGATGGCAATGCTCGTTCTTGCGATCATTCCGATCATCATCTTCTACCTGTCCAGCCAGAAGCACATCATTGAAGGCGTCGTCGCCGGCGCAGTCAAGGGCTGAACATACTCATGACGGACTCGCCCCTTATCTGAAGATGCGTCGCACCGCACTTGGTATGACACGGCCCACGATAAGGGGCGAGCACCGTTTAACCCCCGTTTTCTAGAGAGCGAAACGAAGGCGATCATGCGAGCCTCGAATTCCCGCCCCACGATTAAAGACATCGCCAAAGTCGCCGGTGTTGGTGTGGTGACAGTGTCTCGTGCACTCAATAACAAGCCCGATATCTCCGACTCCACTCGCGAACGCATTGTGGCGCTCGCCGATCAGATGGGATATCGCCCCAACCGTCATGCTCGCTTCCTCAAGCTCTCTCACAATCCTGCAATTGCCCTGATCATCAAGGGTATCGATAATCCGTTCTTCCAACAGGTTCTCGATCCATTGGAAGCTATCGTCCGCGAAAAGAACTATCTTCTGACCGTCGTGAAGGTCCCCCACTGGGCTGACGAAGTCGAAGAGGCCACGAAGATCGTTGATGAAGAACTGATGGCGGGAGCTATTTTCCTTGGCGGCTCTTTCCGCCACGAAGCATCCGTCTTCAAGAAGTTCAACGTGCCTTTCGTGCTTTCCACGGTGTCACGTCTGCCCAAGGTTGATGATTCGGCGTATTCGTCTGTAGCCGTTGATGACCAAGAAGAAGCTACCCGCGCTGTCCAACACCTGATTGACTTGGGGCATACAACGATTGCCGCCCTTGGCGTTCCCGAAGGGGATGCTTCTGTTGGCGCCCAGCGCATCACCGGCTATCGACAGGCTCTTTCAAATGCCGGTATTCCGCTTGATGACGATCTGATTCGCTTCGAAACACGCGAGCAGATGAACCCCTACACCTACGAACACGGATATCACTTGGCGAAGCGCCTGCTTCAAGAGCGTCCCGATGTGACCGCGATTTTTGCCATCGCGGATGTTCTCGCGATTGGTGCAATGCGCGCAATTCGCGAAGCGGGTTTGTCGATTCCTGATGACATGTCCATCATTGGTTTCGACGGTATTACGATCGGCCAGTTTGTCGAACCTGAACTGACGACTGTCGTTCAGCCTCCCCTTGAGATCGCTCGCTTGACCTGCGATGTCTTATTCGAGCAGATCAATGATTCCGCACCGGTCCGCCACGTCTTTGTTCCCGCCACGATTCATGCTGGTGGCACGACCGCTCCCCTGGTTCAGAGCGGAGAAGCCAAGTGAGCTCACGTTTTGGGCCTGATTCGCCAATCGCTCAGGTGCTGTCGTGGATTGCGGCGCTTGTGATGGCGAACGTTGTCGGTTTGCTCATTTCGCTACCCGTCGTCACTTTCGGTGTGGGTCTTGGTGTGATGACCCTGGTTTCGTTGCGTTTGATTGCTTCCGAGTCCACGGCGATTGCCCCGGCCGTCGCTCAGGTTATCCGCAAGGCAGCGTTGCCCGCGATTCTCCTTGCACTTATTGAAGGTCTTCTTTTCTCCCTACTGTTGTGGGAGTGGTCTGTGACGACGCATCTTGCTTCCCACTCAATGGCATTGATCGTTCGTGCGCTGATTGTGTTTGTGGTGCTGATTGCAGCGTTTACGCACGTGTGGGTCTGGCCGATGTTTGCTCACCGTTTGGCATACAGGGGACGCGTAAGCGTCAAAGATCTTCCGCGTTTGGCCAGCGCTGCGCTTTTGGCATCCGCGGCGAAGCTTCATCGGACTCTGTTGGCGTTGCTCGTTGTGGCTGGACCGCTTGTGCTGGCATCAATTTCACTGCCGTGGGCTATCCGTTTGCTTTTCTGGTTCGTCGTCTTCGGGATTGCCTTCGCCCAGTACGTCTGCGTGCTCGCTACCTACCCCGTGCTCTCCACCGATCAGGTTGACGAGGCTTCGAGCGAATCTTGATCCCTGGTCACGCTGGTCTAGCGTTGCTTTGGCGTGTTCATGCTTTTCATTCTTGAGTGACAGCGCAATAAAAACGCGTTAGGGTTCCGGTATGCCGAAACTTGATTCTACGGAGATGCAGTCGCATGCTCCAGGCACGTCAAAGACCCATCACCCGTCGCTTGCGACACTGCTGGGTCCTGCATTCGTTGCGGCAATCGCCTACGTGGACCCTGGGAATGTTGCAGCAAACATTACCGCCGGCGCACGCTACAGCTACCTGCTGGTATGGGTTCTTCTAGCATCCAACCTTGCAGCAATGCTCATTCAATACTTGAGCGCAAAGCTGGGCCTAGTCACGCGACTTTCACTGCCCGCTCTTCTCGGCACACGTTTGAAAAAACGCGCACGCATTGGCTACTGGCTTCAAGCAGAAGTCGTTGCAGCCGCAACTGACTTAGCGGAAGTCATCGGCGGAGCTCTAGCACTTCACCTCCTTTTCGGGCTCCCGCTTCTTACTGGCGGAATCATTGTCGGTGTCGTTTCAACATTGTTGTTAACCCTGCAAGGTAGCGGGACACAAAAGATCTTTGAACGCGTCATCATCGGCCTTTTGGTCATCATCACAATCGGATTCCTTGCAGGACTGGCCATTGCTCCGCCAGACGGCCCGTCAGTTGTGGCCGGCCTCGTCCCCCGATTTGCTGGCACGGACTCGGTTCTCGTCGCAGCGTCCATGCTTGGCGCAACCGTGATGCCACACGCGATTTACCTGCATTCCTCGCTGGTGAACGACCACGACGAAAAAGCTCCTCGCGCGGACCTGAAACATTACTTGCGAGCAACCCGGATTGATATCGTGTGGGCACTCGGATTGGCGGGAATCGTCAACATCGGTCTGCTTCTTCTCGCAGCATCCGCACTATCAGGGGTCAGCGGAACAGACACCATTGAAGGTGCTCACACTGCAATCGCCAGTGCACTTGGACCGGTCGTTGCCATGATCTTCGCCGTTGGTCTCCTCGCGTCAGGCCTAGCATCGACATCCGTTGGCGCATACGCCGGTTCAGAAATCATGGCCGGATTGCTTCACATTCGGATCCCGCTGATTGTGCGACGACTGATCACGCTAATCCCCGCCCTCATCATCCTCGGCATAGGGGCAGAACCGACGTGGGCATTGGTCGTCTCCCAAGTCATCCTGTCCTTCGGCATTCCCTTCGCGATTCTTCCTTTGATCCGCTACACGCGCCAGCCTTCGATTATGGGCGAGCACTCGAATGCGACGATCACGCAGGTTTGTGGAACTCTGATTGCCGTCGCAATCGTGGCACTCAACATTTTCCTTGTGGCGCTGACCTTAGCTCCCTACTTCGGATTCGACATCTAGGGGCAGGCCCAACTGAGCTACTTGCCCTGCGACAACGCGAATGGGGTCCCTCGGAAAACCGAGGGACCCCATTCTATTGAGTTTCAGCGTCTAACGACACCACTCACTTTCGATGCGCTTCGTCGTAATCATCCATTTCGGAAATACGACGCTGGTGACGTTCATCTTCAGAAAACGGGGTTTCGAGGAAGGCATCGATGAATGCCAGGCACTCTTCGACGGTGTGCTGACGCGCACCAACAGAGACGACGTTCGCATTGTTGTGCTCGCGGGCAAGACGTGCGGTCGAATCATTCCACACCAGCGCAGCGCGCACACCCTTCACACGGTTCGCGGCCATCTGCTCACCATTTCCGGAGCCGCCGATAACGACACCCAGAGAACCGGAATCTGCAACCACTGCTTCTGCTGCTTCAATGCAGAACGGCGGGTAGTCGTCCAGTGAGTCGTACTCATGGGCACCGTGGTCAACAACGTCGTAACCTTTTTCCTTGAGGTGCTCGACGACCTTTTCCTTCAGCTCGTAGCCAGCGTGGTCTGTTCCAATATGAACGCGCATTGTGTCCCTTCCTTGGGTATCAGCGAATCAACTCCCCTAGTATGACACTCCTCACCCCAAGCGTCATCAGGGCGTTCGGCCTATGCACAAAAGTGAAGCAGTCAAGCGCCATTCTTCACCCACCATCAACCTTTGCTAGACTCAATGCGTTAAGCCCCGATAGCTCAGTGGATAGAGCGTTCGCCTCCGGAGCGAAAGGTCGCAGGTTCGAATCCTGTTCGGGGCACTTTTTGTTACCCAATCACATCTGGACGAACATTCAGGGCAAAGTGTTCACAATCATCAAAAACGGACATCTTCGGCAAGATATTGCGGTTTCACGTTAGGCTGAAACGGTACGCACGAATATGTGCCTGTCCCTAGTAATCGACGACAAGGATCCCGATGACCTTCCAATGGTGGTCTCTTCTGCCGTTCGTAGCAATGCTTGCATCCATTGCACTCTTCCCGATCATCCCCGCCACACACAAGTGGTGGGAACGTAACTCCAGCCAGCTTCTGGTTGCCCTCGTTCTAGGCCTACCCACGCTGGCATTCATGGTGTACATGATCGGAAATGAAGCGCTGATTGACGTCGGTGTTGAATACGTTCAGTTCATTGCTCTGCTTCTTTCGCTCTTCATCATCTCCGGCGGTATCCACCTTGAAGGTGACATTCGCGCAACCCCGAAGAACAACACAGTTTTCTTGGCTATCGGTGGCACGCTTGCCTCTTTCATCGGAACGACAGGCGCCGCAATGCTCCTGATTCGCCCTCTTCTTGCGACGAATAAAGAACGTACCCACCGCGTACATACCGTGCTGTTTACAATCTTCATCGTTGCTAACTGCGGTGGCATACTGACACCTCTCGGCGACCCGCCACTGTTCCTAGGCTTCTTGAACGGTGTCCCCTTCACCTGGACATTCCAGCTGTGGAAGGAATGGTTGTTCGTACTTGTGCTGATGCTCGGTATGTACTACTCGCTCGACCGTCTGCTTTACTCGTCGGAGCCTCAAGCGCAAATCGTCAGGGACGATACCCAGATCACCCCACTGCGCCTGCGCGGTGCTTTCAACCTGGTTCTTTTCGCCATTGTCATCGTCGCCGTTGCCAAGATCCCCTCGTGGAACGCTCACGAGATCATTGAAGGCCACGCGCATGGAGCAGACCTGGTGCCGTGGCGCGAGATCGTCATGCTCAGCGCCGCAGCAATCTCTTACTTTGCGGGCTCTAAGAAGATCCGCTACGAGGACAATGCCTTTACGTGGGCCCCAATCCTTGAGGTTGCAGCCCTGTTCATCGGCATCTTCTCGACGATGGCTCCGGCATTGCGCTTCTTGGAGCAGGTTGCACCGCACCTCCCCCTGAACCGCGTTACCTTCTTTATCTTCACGGGCGGCCTGTCCTCGATCTTGGATAACGCCCCGACCTACATGACTTTCTTCGAAATGGCGAAGTCGCTGGGTGGCGATGGAACCCTGATCGCGGGTGTCCCCGAGTACTACTTGGTCCCGATTTCGTTGGGTGCAGTCTTCTGCGGGGCATTGACGTACATCGGCAATGGTCCGAACTTCATGGTCAAGTCAGTTGCTGACGCCGATGGCGTCGATATGCCGTCCTTCGGCGGATACGTTGTGAAAGCGTTCCAAGACTTGCTTCCGACATTGGTTGCCATGGCTTTAATCTTCGTTGCCGAATCCATGATCGCTCATCTCGCAGGTTGGGTACTGGCAGCGCTCCTCGTCGCTCAGATGGTGTGGCGAGTAAAGCTCGCCAACGACGTGGAAGCTGGAAAGCGTGAACCCGTAATCACTCACCACCACGTTGTGGCTGACCGATAACCTTTCAGCTTGAAAGACAATTCGGGGTGTGCGCCGCGCGGCGCACACCCCGAATGCGTGTGTAAGTATGGGGTCAGCATCGACGTCAACAGCGGATCAAACATACAGAACCTCGCTGGCACTCTCTGAAGGTCATTCGAGGCAAAAAACCGGATCCACTCCACACGCAAACCCCACAACGTCGCCTCACACGCCCAAACCTGCCAGCTCGCGCGTAACGCAAAAGAAAACGCACCTGCATGCACATAAACGCATGGGGCGCATTCTGCTCACGACGCTTAGTCGCGCGGGTGCTGACCTCGCATCGCGCCCGGAGGAGGAAGCTCTTCCCAAAGTCCGCGATCGATCAGATAGTCGCGCAGACACTTCGGCTTATTGGTCACAAAGCCGTCGACTCCAAGAGCGATCAGCTGATTAAGATCGTCAATCTCATCGACCGTCCAGACGTGGACAGCTAAACCATGCGAATGGGCCGCCGCAACAAAACGACGATCCACAACGGTCACGGGGCCGAAGGACAGCGGAACCTGAGCGGCAACAACGCCCTGATGAGAACCTGGAATCCGCCATGTGCGCGTCTTCGTTGCGCTCTTTGCAGCCGCAACCAAACGCACCACTGATTGACTACCCAACGACGTTGCAATCTGGCCCTGAGATTGCTCTCTGAGCCACTTCAGCCGACGCTCGTTAAACGATGCCAGGACAACGCGATCCTCAGCATGAGCCTGACGGACAACATCCAACAGAGGCCCCTCAACACCGGGAACCTTCGCATCGATGTTGAAGTAGAGATCCGGGAAGGTCTCAAGAGCTTCGGACAGCAACGGAATACGATCACCGTGATCGTTCGTGTACGTCTTCAACTCATCCCACGTCATCTGAGCAATCAGACCAGAACCGTTGTATACGCGATCGATCATCGGATCATGGTGGACAACAACCTTGCCATCAGCGGTCAGATGAACATCGGTTTCAATGTGGCGGATACCGAGCTGACGTGCATCAGCGAATGCCTCAAGCGAGTTTTCAGGCGCGACCTCGTTGCCTCCCCTGTGGGCAAGAATGATCGGCCCGACGCGAGAAGAAACCGGGATCATGAACAAGCCTGCTCTCCGAGATAAACTGCGCCAACTTCTTTAAGCCATGCTTCAGGATCGATGGGCTCGTCGTTGGAGTTATGGATTTCAAAGTGAAGGTGCGGGCCAGTTGACCAACCGTTGTTTCCAACGGCACCGATTACCTGTCCCGCTTCTACGGTGTCGCCCACACGGACCTTGATCTGATCCATGTACTGGTGCAGGTACGCGCTATAGAAAATGCTTCCGTCTTCACGGACGTGCTTGATCTTCACCAACGCGCCGGAATGGCTGTTCTCAGAGACCTCGACAACCTCGCCGCCATACACGGCGTGTAGCGGAGTCCCCAGTGGGCCAGCCATGTCGACGCCTTCGTGCATCTGTAGCTGACCAGAAATCGGGGAAACGCGCATCGAGAACGGCGACGTAATCTCGAACGTTCCTGCTGGCATTGGCCAGTAGATCTCCGAGGATCGAACCTGGACATCTCGATTGCCCGCGGCTGTCTGGGCAGAGGGCAAGCACCCATTGAGAGTCAAAGGTGCGCGAACTCGTGTGCGAGATGCTGCGGTGATGGACCCTTCAAGGGCCTGCGATTGTGCGACGACCGTTGTCGTTGTCCAGGACTCGTCACCGGCACTGACACCAAGTGCACGCGCAGGAAGTTCAACAGAAGACTGAGCGCCAACAAACCCCGACAGCGGGATCGCGACAGTCGTTGCCGTTAGCACAGCAAGAACACCGACACGAGCTACACGACGAGTAACGTGGGATTGTCTTTTGCGAGGCGTAGACGCGTCCAGATCGCTATGTCCATGAATCTGCCGACGTGACGGCAACGGACATTCAATCTTGGCTTCAGACACGCTGAACGTTCCTTTTCATCTGCTGATTTCAGGGAGTTGCCCTCGAAGTGAGTGCCCGAGTTCAACGGTTACTAACCTACATCGTATTGCCTGGCGGTTAAAGAGGTTTGGTTGAAAGTGGGAGTCATAACTCATCGCGGTCGCGAGTGATCACATCGCGTTGCAATGAGTCACGAACCTCGCCGACCAATTCTTCTAGAACATCTTCAAGGAAGAGCACGCCGATTCGTTCTCCTGCTTGGTTTTTCACCAGTGCACAGTGCGTTCCCGAACGTTGCATTGCGCGGAGCGCGTCTTCGACTTCATCGGTTGATGCAACGGTTTCCATCTTGCGGATACGCCAGGCGGGAATCGGTTGAGTGCGATTCGTAGCATCGGCATAGAGTACGTCCTTCAGGTGAATGTACCCAGCGATTTCACCGGATTGAGCAACGATCGGGAAGCGCGAGAAACCTGTTCGAGCAACTTCTTTTTCAACCTCGTCGGGGGTGACATCGGGCTCCAAAGTAACCAGGTCACCCAAAGGAACCATCGCTGACCCAGCGGTTTCGGTCGAGAATTCCAAGGTTCCCGAGAGCAGACCAAAGTCGTCACTCAAAGCTCCTTCAGCGGTCGAGTATTCGACGATGGAGGCCACTTCTTCGGCTGTAAACGTTGCCGCAATTTCAGATTTAGGTTCAATTCCACGAAGTGACAGGAACCAGTTCGCTAATGAATCCATTGCGTGGATAATCGGGCTGACAACGTGTCCAATTGCCACCAGAGGCGGCGCAAGAAGCAGCAGGAGTCGTGCCGGGTTTGCGATCGACACGTTCTTCGGCACCATTTCACCGAATACTACGTGCAGGAACAACACGATAATCAGTGCGACAATAAAACCAACGACGTGCGCCGACGAGGCAGGTAAGCCCAGTGAAACCAGCGGATGCTCCACGAGGTGCGCGATCGCCGGTTCTGCGACGACGCCGAGGGTTGTTGATGCGACCGTGACACCCAGCTGACAGATAGCGAGCATCAATGATACGTGTTCAAGTGCGAACATCGCCTGAGCGCTTCCGCGACGCTTTTCTTCGCAGAGAGGCTCGATCTGCGAACGGCGCGACGATGTCGTCGCAAATTCTCCGGCGACGAAGAAAGCATTCATTGCCAGCAACACAACGGTGATTCCAAGACCCCAACCGGCGCTCATAGCTGAACCTCCGGTTCTTCATCTTCCTGATCATGCACATAGAGCGCTATCTGCATAATGCGTCGACCCTGCATGTGTTCAACTTCGAGGATCACTGAGTGCACGTCAACGCGGTCGCCAACCATTGGGATGCGCCCAAGTTGGGCCATCACGAGGCCACCTATCGTGTCGTAGGCGTTGTCTTCAGGAAGGGCGATCCGAGTTCGTTCGAAGAGCTCATCGGGACGCAGGGTTCCGGGGATCAGCAGAGCGCCGTCGGCACGGGTACGGATTCCGAGGCGACGCCCATCATGCTCGTCGGACACTTCACCAACGATTTCTTCGATGACGTCCTCCAAAGTGACAACACCTGCCACCCCACCGTATTCATCGACGACGATTGCCATTTGCAGGCCTTCGTCACGCAATTGCACCATCAGAGGACCAATGGGGACTGTTTCGGGAACCGATGGAACCTCTGCCATCAGGGATGCAGACACAACGGGGACCTCGTCGCGACGCTCGAAAGGAACTCCGATGGCACGGCGCAACGAAACCAAGCCGATGATGTCATCTAAATCCTCACCGACGATCGGAAAACGTGAGTGCCCGGTTTCTCGTGAGAGGGCGACAACGTCAGATGCGACGGCGGTGTCCGGCAGGAAGTGAAGCAGCCCGCGGTCTGTCATGACGTCGGCAGCGGTGAACTCGGACAGGCGGATTGAGTTCGTCAACAACGAGGCGGTCGACGTGTCTATCGTGCCTTCTTCGGCTGAGTATCGAACCATTGCTTCGAGTTCAGACGCTGACCGAGCAGATGAGATCTCTTCCTGAGGCTCGATGTTCACCAGTTTGAGCACCGCGTTCGCCGACCCGTTCAAAACGAAAATAATCGGCTTCATCAGCGCAGTGAAGAACATATGAAAGGGAACGACAAGACCCGCGGTTTTTAAGGGGTGAGCGAGCGCAAGGTTCTTTGGAACCAGCTCGCCAAAGAGCATTGATACGGCGTTAATGAAAACTGCCGCCACAATCGCGGCGATACCCGTGGCAAGCCCAGCCGCTAAACCAGCACTTCCGAGTGCCGTTTCAAGAAGGTCAGCGATTGTTACCTGCGTGGTGTAGCCGAGAAGAATCGTGGTCAGCGTAATACCAACTTGGGCTCCAGAGAGCTGGGTCGACAGTGTTTTCGTTGCCTTCAGGACTTCTCCGGCGGATTTGTCGCCGGCTTGGAATCGCTTTTCAACGACCGCTTGATCGAGCGCGACCAGCGAAAACTCCGCGGACACGAAAATAAATGTGCCGATTGTCAGAACGATGCCAAGCACGAGCATCGCAATAGTTGCGATCACTGCGTGACCTTACTGTTGGATGGTAAATCAGAATCCATAACCCGTTCAGTTTACCGATTCGTGCTCTGTGTAGCACAAGAATCCACTCTGTTGCCAGTTTCACCAAAAATTCTTCTTCTTTTCCCCAAAGACGCGTTCAAGCTATATCCAATCTCTATAAAATCGGGCCTAAAGACCCAGACTGTCCGTATGCTTTGCCGTAGGGTTCACGGCTGAACAGAACGGAGATTCTCGTGGCAACTGACAACGGAGCACAGCCGCAGGCAAATAATTGGTACGTCGACACCATGCGTCGCGCGTATCAGGCGGATCCAACTTCGGTTGATCCCTCGTGGCGCGCATTTTTTGCGACCGAGTCCGCTCCTCCTCAGTTGCGTGTTCCTCAGCCAACTGCCGAGGCCGCTCCGGCCGCATCGCACCCCGCCCCCGTTCAGACCGCGGTTTTCCCGCCGGCGGCCTCGTCGATCCACGATCACCCCACGACACACTTCGCACAGCCGAAAGCACGTATCTTAGCTGAATCTGTGTTCGAGGAACCCGAAGCGGACGCACCGGAAACGAACGTGGAGTCCGTGACGCGTTCTGACCTGCCCCCGGCTCCTCCGGCGCGCATCATGGAAGCAACGTCTCCCTATACTCGTCAGATGCACGGCCACACCGCCGCATCACTCAACACTGATCTTGCCGAGGAAGACGAGCTCCACATCCTCAAGGGCGTAGCACGCGCAACCGCGAAGAACATGGATGAATCCCTCTCTGTTCCTACTGCAACGTCACAGCGTCAGATACCTGCGAAGCTCCTGATTGAAAACCGCGCTCTGATCAACGCTCACTTGGCGCGCACCGTTGGTGGCAAGGTTTCCTTCACCCACCTGATTGGCTACGCCTTGGTCGAGGCTCTGTGCGAAATGCCGGATATGAACGTCCGCTATCAGATGGAAGGCACCAAGGCCGCGATCCACCGTCTAGCCCACGTCGGATTCGGCTTAGCAATTGACGTCACCAACGCCTCCGGCGGGCGTTCTCTGATGGTCCCGGTCGTCCACAAGGCAGACACCATGACCTTCATGGAATTCGTTGACGCATATCAGGATCTGGTCAAGCGTGCGCGCACAGGCGATCTTGGTACCGCTGACTTCCAAGGGGCAACCGTTACTCTGACAAACCCTGGAACAATCGGTACAACAACATCTGTTCCTCGCCTAATGAAGGGGCAGGGCCTCATTATCGGTGTTGGCGCAACCGACTACCCCGCCGAATACCGCGGAGTTTCCCCGCGCAAGCTGGCAGCAATGGGCATCGGCAAAACCATGTTTATGTCGTCGACCTACGACCACCGCATTATTCAAGGTGCGGCCTCCGGCCAGTTCCTCGCGCTCATCGATAAAAAGCTGTCGGGTCTGGATGGATTCTACGAACGCGTTTTCTCTTCACTTCACATCCCCCAGTACCCCTACGCCTGGGAAGCGGACCACGAGTACGACGTCGAGCGTGAGAAGGGGAAGCCCGCGCGCATCGTAGAGCTGATCCACGCATTCCGCTCACGCGGTCACCTTGCCGCAGACACGGACCCGTTGGCATACCGCGTGCGCCGCCACCCCGACCTGGATATCACCCAGTACGGCCTGTCCGTATGGGACCTCGATCGTCCCTTCCCGACCGGCGGATTCGGTGGCCAACAGCAAATGTTGCTACGCGATATCCTGACTCGCCTGTCCGACACGTACACGCGTAGCGTCGGCATTGAATACATGCATATTCAGGATCCCGAGCAACGACAGTGGGTCCAGCACCGCATCGAACTCCCCTACGAAGTTCCCACTCCAGTTGAACAGCGTCGAATTCTATCGACGCTGATCCGCGCCGAAGCATTCGAAGAGTTCCTTCAGACCAAGTTCATGGGACAGAAGCGTTTCTCCCTTGAAGGTGGCGAGTCACTGATCCCGCTTCTTGATGAGGTCCTTGCACGATCGGCACGAGAAGGTATCCACGAAGTTGCGATCGGAATGGCGCACCGTGGTCGACTGAATGTTCTGGCGAATATTGCTGGCAAGTCCTACGCGCAGATCTTCTCCGAGTTTGAAGGAAACCAAGATACTTCGTCGGTTCAGGGCTCCGGTGACGTGAAGTATCACCTAGGAACCTGGGGCGTCTACACCTTGGAAGACGGTGTGGCAACGAAGGTGTACATGGGCGCTAACCCATCGCACCTCGAGGCCGCCGACGCCGTCCTAGAAGGCATTGTCCGCGCCAAGCAGGAAGCGCTTGGCGATGAAAGCCTGCCAATTATCCCTGTTCTGGTTCACGGCGACGCCGCGTTCATTGGCCAAGGTGTTGTCCAGGAAACCTTCAATATGAGCCAGCTGACCGGTTACAAGACCGGTGGCACGATCCACGTGATCGTGAACAACCAGATTGGCTTCACAACCGGACCAACGTCTGGCCGTTCGACCCGCTACCCCACCGACCTTGCCAAGGGCCTCCAGGTACCGATCCTCCATGTGAACGGCGACGATCCGGAAGCTGTTGTCCGCATGGCAGCACTCGCCTTCGAGTACCGCAATACGTTCCATAAGGACGTCATCATCGACATGGTCTGCTACCGCCGTCGCGGTCACAACGAAGGTGATGACCCGTCGATGACCCAGCCCGTCATGTACGGATTGATTAATAAGATCCCGTCGACACGCACCGTTTACACGCGGAACCTCGTTGGTCGTCACCAACTGACAGAAGACGAGGCCCTCGCTTCGGCGACCGCGTACGAGAACGAGCTCTCGCGCATCCTGTCCGAAACTCGCGAAAACGGGTGGGCACCGCAAGATGATGCTGAGAAGGAAAGCGCCGGCTGGTTGATGCCCGACTCTCAGTTGCCCGGTTCCGGCATGATGATTGGCTGGCACTCAGCAACAACGACGGAAGAAATCCGCCGCATCGGTGACGCTCACGTTTCCTTCCCGCCCGGCTTTACCCCGCATCCGAAGATGGCTCAGCTCTGCGAGCGACGCCAAGAAATGGCCTACGGGAAGCGTCCCATTGACTGGGGATTCGGCGAACTCTTGGCTCTTGGCACACTGCTGATGGAGGGAACGCCCGTTCGTTTCTCGGGTGAAGACGCACGTCGCGCGACCTTCGTCCAGCGCCACGCTGTTCTTCACGACAACACGAACGGCCGTGAATTCACACCGCTTCAGTTCCTGACCCCAACGCAGGCGAAGTTCGATATCTTCGACTCTCCCCTGTCGGAGTATGCGGTGCTCGCATACGACTACGGTTATTCGGTGGAACGTCCCGATGCTCTGACCGTCTGGGAAGCACAGTTCGGTGACTTCGCAAACGGCGCGCAGCCCGTCATCGATGAGTTCGTATGCTCCGCCGAGCAGAAGTGGGGCCAGCGTTCTTCCTTGGTGATGATGCTTCCCCACGGTTTCGAAGGTCAGGGTCCCGACCACTCGTCGGCGCGTATCGAGCGTTACCTGCAGTTGGCTGCCCAGGACAATATGTGGATCGTTCAGCCGTCTACTCCGGCTAACCACTTCCATATGTTGCGTCAGCAAGCCTATCGACGCCCGCGTAAGCCTCTGATTGCCTTCACGCCCAAGCAACTGCTCCGTCTTGCCGCCGCAACTTCTAAGATTGAAGACTTCACATCTGGGACCTTTAGACCAATCATCGGTGAAGTTGATCCGTCGATTGATGCAACGCAGGTCACCAGGGTCTTGATCTGTTCCGGACGCATTTACTATGACCTTGTTAAGGAACGCAAAGCGCGTGGCGATCGTTCAACGGCGATCATTCGTCTTGAACAGTTCTACCCGCTTCCCGCCCAGGAGCTTGCTTTAGAGCTTGCCCGCTACCCGCACGCAGAAATTATGTGGGTTCAGGATGAGCCGAAGAACCAAGGTCCCTGGCCGTTCCTGGCACTCAATATGTTCATGGAGTTTGAACGTCCTGTTCGCCTTGTCTCTCGCCCCGAATCGGCAACAACCGCAGCCGGTCGAGGATCGGATCACAAGCGGCAGAACGCCGAACTCATGGCAGCAGCATTTGCTCGCTGACTCGAGGGAGCCCAATGAGACTTTGCGTTATCGGAGACGAACTGGTCACTGGAACTGGTGACCCGCGAGCGCTCGGCTGGATTGGTCGCGTGCTTGCTCGATCAGAGTTTGCAACGGCTCCAACGGTGATGACATTGGGCGTTCCCGGGGAATCCACGAATAGCCTGGCAGCGCGTTGGGAATCGGAAGTCGGGCTCCGCTTGAGTGCCGAAGGACCTCGCGGTTTGATTGTCGGTGTTGGTACCGCTGATATTTCAGCGGGTTTAAGCTCGGCTCGTTCGCGCTTGAATCTGGCGAATATCACCGATCGTGCTGCCTCGCTGGGGATTCCTTGCTTCGTGGTGGGACCTCCACCTCTTGCCGGGAGTGATTCTTCGTCGGTTGCTCAGCTTTCCCGTTCGATGAGTGAAGTATGCCAGCGCCGTGGCCTTCCTTACGTTGATACGTACACTCCCCTTGTTGCGCACGATCAGTGGTTTGAAGACATGGCAGCCTCGAGGGCGCGAACGGATTCAGGGCTGACGCTTCCCGGCCAGTCCGGATACGCCTTGATGGCGTGGCTCGTACTGCATTCAGGGTGGTACGAATGGACGGGTGCGACGCCTCGCGAGTAATGCGAAGGAAACTGATAAAACAAAATGCCCGGAGGCTTTAGCCTCCGGGCATTGCGTTAAAGACGGCTCATGCGTTTGGACGCTTGCCGTGGTTCGCACCGTGCTTCTTACGATCGCGACGCTTGCGGCCCCTCTTCGACATGTTGATCTCCTCAAGTTTTGAATTCAACCCTGACAGTTTCCCATAAAAACAGCGGTTAAGCCAACAGGGTGACCGTCCTAGCGACACACGTCACTGCCCTGACGTTTCGACATACACAGATGTTGTTTCAACCTGAACCGATGAGAGGCGAGCAAGCAGACGGGCTTCGAATCCTTCGGGAAGAGGCTCGTCATCGAAGAAGTGTCGCAACGCGGTTCGCACATGGCGTTCACGGTCTAATTCTTCGGCGCAGTGCTCGCATCCAGAAGCATGCGCGATCAAGGCAAGGCGTTCGCGTTCGCAGGGGCCTTCGACTGTTCCAGTATCAATGAGCGAGCGACGTTCTTCGCATTCTTCACAATCCACCAGGGCGAAGAGCGCTTCTCGGAACGCGTCGCATCCGATGGCTTCACTCATTGTTATCTCCTGTAATTCCATATTCTTTGGCAAGGTCTGCGAGTGTTCGGCGCAGGCTTGCTCGGCCTCTAGAGAGACGCGACATGACGGTTCCAATCGGAATGTCGAGTATGTCGGCAATCTCTTTGTAGCTGAGCGATTCAACATCGGCGAGTACAACAACTGCTCGCTGTTCGTCGCTCAGGCTGTGTAATGCTTCTTGAATTTGTGTTGACGGAATCCGAGCGAGAGCTTCGGTTTCCGCCGATTCCAAAGCAACTGAGTCGTGAGAAGCTGCTTGCATGAGCTGCCAGTCTTCGACGTCTTCGTTAGGCGAGTGTTTGGGTCGGCGTTGCGCTTTGCGATATTCGGAGATGAAGGTGTTCGTCAGTATCCGGTAGAGCCAGGCTTTCAGATTGGTGCCTTGGGCGTATTGATGGAACTTCGCATATGCGCGAAGATAGGTCTCTTGTACGAGGTCTTCAGCGTCTGTTCTGTTACCTGTCAGTCGCAGTGCTGCGCGGAAGAGCATTTTTTCGTACGGGATGGCATCGCGGACGAATGTCTGATCTAGTTCCACTTCTACAAAGGGACGAGAAGCGTTGTCGAAAGTAGTCATCGCTCTTAAGGGTAAGCGTTGGAGACCCAAATCGTGTGGTTCATACGTCTGTGAACGCGTGCGGACGAGGTTTGTATTCCATAATCAAGCGCGTTGTGGCTCACGAAAACCGCTTTTCATCGGACAATAGAAGCATGAATCTTCTTCGTGCATGTGCAAGGCCAGCTTTGGCGCTTCCCGCCCTCCTCGATGGCATTTCAGCTCTGCGTGAGCCTGAAGTGCACGTCGAGCGCGCTCACGTTGTCCGTCCGCTGATGGATACGGTGGCGGGCGAGGCCGCTCCCACCGATGAGCAGCTGACTGTTGCGACGCGGGTTTTAGGTGGCGTGATGCTGGGTGCAGCCACATGTTTTGCTCTTGGTAAGGCTCCTCGGACAAGCGCTACGGTTCTTGCGACTATTTCGATTCCGATGGCTCTTGTGAATCATCCGCTGTGGACTGCTCGTAGTCGCGCTGAGCGCCGTGAAATGACCTCTGGAATGGCATCCCGTTTCGCACTTGCTGGAGCATATGCGCTGGCCAGCACGGATCGCGTGGGTGCCCCGTCAGTGTCATGGCGAGTCAATCAGTGGCAGGCACGCCGTGCCCTAGAACGTGAGAAAGCTCTGGCGACAAAGGTTTCCGCTTGACTTCCCGCCTATGGCAGGCGCCCGTAGCATCGGGCACGTTAGATGCAACTATTGAGATCCCCGGGTCGAAGTCGCTGTCGGCTCGTGAGCTTTATCTTGCAGCGACCGCTGATTCTCCTTCTTCACTGACCGGGGTTCTTGATTCGCGGGATACTCGATTGTTTATAGACGCCCTTCGACTGTTGGGCGCTGACATTGAGTTTTCCGGCACCTCGGCGCACGTTGTCCCTCTTGATCCTCAAGCGCCAGAGCACACCGATGAGATCTCCATCGATTGTGGGCTTTCTGGCACGGTGATGCGTTTTATTCCGCCCTTGGCTGCGCTCAACAGTCGGATCACTCATTTCGATGGTGATGAGGGCGCTCGTCTACGCCCCCTCAAGCCACTCCTGGACGCTCTTGCGCAGTGTGGTGCCACGATCACCTACCACGGCGAAGAAGGATTCCTGCCTTTCACTATTCAAGGACCACTCCACCTTCCGGCGGGAGCAACAATCACGGTCGACGCTTGCGCATCATCACAATTCGTGTCATCTCTGCTGTTGGTTGCGCCTATGCTCAGCCATCCTGTAACGATCAGTGCACTCGGTAAAGTCGTTTCGCTCCCCCACATTGAAATGACGTGTCAGACCATGCGAGCGCGCGGATGCGATGTCGAGGAAATAGACGAAGGCGCCCCCGCGTTCCATTCCTGGCATGTCATCAACGAACGGTCGCGCGGCCTCGTCAATTCGATCGAACCCGACCTGTCGAATGCTGGCCCTTTCCTCGCAGCCGCACTGGTGTGTGGCGGAAAGGTGACGATCCCGCATTGGCCCGCTGAAACGACGCAGGCCGGTGACGCATGGCGCGACATTCTTCCACGGCTGGGAGCCGACGTTACTCTGCACGATGGCGCACTGACTGTGAGCGCGAAGGCCGGCCATATTCGCGGAATCGACGTGGATCTGGCAGACGTCGGGGAACTCACGCCGACGATTGCTGCGCTCACCGTTTTCGCTGATTCACCTTCGTTTCTACGAGGTATCGGTCATCTGCGAGGTCACGAAACTGACCGTCTAGCCGCTTTGGCAACAGAACTGCGGGCATGTGGTTGCCAGGTCGATGAGGGGACAGATTATCTGGCGATCACTCCCCCCACCACTCCAACGCCCGCGCTCCACCACGCCTATGCCGACCACCGAATGGCCACCTTCGCGGCAATCCTAGGATTGGGAATTCCGGGCACAACGCTGGACGATATTGCGTGCACATCAAAGACATTGCCCGATTTCCCTTTCATGTGGGCATCGCTTGTCGCTTCAAGCAAGGAGGCTTCCATTGAGGCGTGACACTGGAACCGACGATCCGCGCGTCAAAGTTCGCGCAGGAAAGTCAAAGCGTCCACGAACAAAAATTCGCCCAGATTGGTCTACTTCACCGCTCGGGCACGTCATTGCTATTGATCGTGGGCGATACCGCGTCAGGATGGAGGACGCGACAACTCTGAATGCTGTTCGCGCCAAAGAGCTGAAGCGCGGATCGGTGATCATGGGTGACCGCGTGCGCGTAACCGGGGACGTTTCGGGACGCGTCGATACGCTGGCTCGAATTGTCGCCGTCGAAGAACGCACTTCCATCCTTCGTCGGTCATTGGAAGACGCACCCGACCAACGCGGAGAAAAGGCGATTGTCGCGAACGCGGACACCATGTGTATCGTCGTCGCGCTGGCCGATCCGCCACCTCGAACCGGCATGATTGACCGATGTTTGGTGGCCGCATATGAAGCCGGAATGACCCCCATCCTCTGCCTCACGAAGTCCGATCTTGGCGTCCCAAGCGAGCTTCTTGCGACCTATACTCCATTTGGCTTCCGCATTATTGTTACGCAGGCGCTTGAGGGTGGTAAGGCCACTCCCACTGAGGGGCTCGGGGCATTAAAGGGCGCGCTTGCGGGTCATTTCTCCGTGCTTGTCGGGCATTCGGGTGTCGGAAAGTCAACGCTGATCAATGCGCTGGTTCCTGATGCTCACCGCAGTGTCGGGCACGTCAATGAAGTGACGGGACGGGGACGCCATACGTCCACTTCCTCCGAAGCATTCGAACTGCCCGAGGGCGGATGGATTATGGACACGCCCGGCGTCCGTTCTTTCGGCCTGGGGCACGTAGACGAAGAAGACGTTCTGGGAGTATTCCCGGAAGTTGCAGAAGCAACCTCGTGGTGCCTCCCCCTCTGTTCCCACGCGGAGGGCGAACCGAGTTGCGCAATCGACGCTTGGGTGCGTGGCGAGGCCCCGTTTGAGGCTGTCTGTCATGAAGACTCTGCGCGTCGCAACGCTATGGCACTGTCAGCGCGTCGCCTGCTTGATGCCGTTAACGCGGCAAAGCAAGCGTCACGCGATGCGCGCTAGAGTGAAGACATGCCTGAGTCTCGTTACGCTGATGATCTGAAAATAGCATTGGATCTTGCTGATCACGCTGATGAAATCACAATGGCGCGCTTTCAAGCATCTGATCTTGTTGTTGAGTCAAAGCCTGATCTCACGCCCGTGTCAGACGCGGATCGTGGTGTCGAAGACATGATCCGCACTGCGTTAGCGACTCGCCGCCCAGATGATGCGATCTACGGAGAAGAACGCGGTTCGTCTGGGGCGGGGACGCGACGTTGGATCATTGACCCGATCGATGGCACGAAGAACTTTGTGCGCAATGTCCCCGTGTGGGCGACATTGATTGCACTGGTTGATGGTTCCGATGTTGTTGTCGGTGTTGTGTCGGCGCCTGCGTTGGGACGACGCTGGTGGGCATCCCAAGGTGGCGGAGCATGGGAACAGTTTGGCTCGAATGCCCCTCATACTCTGCACGTTTCCACAATCAATGCCCTGTCGGAGGCGTCGCTATCGTATTCGTCGCTGACGGGTTGGCAGCAAGTTGGGCGGATCGACGAGTTCGTTGATTTGCACGCTCGCGTTTGGCGCACGCGCGCCTACGGTGATTTCTTCAGCTACATGCTGGTCGCCACCGGCGCTGTTGACGTCGCTTGTGAACCTGAGCTTGAGCTTTATGACATGGCCGCGCTGGTGCCAATTGTGACTGAAGCAGGTGGGCGCTTTACGTCTTTGTCCGGAGTAGCAGGCCCCTGGGGAGCGAATGCACTCGCATCAAACGGCTTGCTTCACGACCAGATTCTTGATCATTTCCACTGGCCAAAGGACTAATCCGTCGAGAGTGCAATTCGGTTTGTACACGGTATGCCTCACACTAGAAGCATGCAGATTCTTCACACATCGGATTGGCACGTTGGACGCACGCTTCACGGCGAGTCCCTATCTGACTCCATTGATGCCTTCTTTACCTGGTTAAAGGAACTGGTTATCCAGCGCAAAGTCGATGTTGTTCTGATTAGTGGCGATGTTTTTGACCGTAGCGTCCCACCGGTTCATGCAGTACGCCAGTTGTCCCGCTACTTGACCGATTTGGCTGGTCATACACGCATTATTCTGACGTCCGGAAATCACGATGGCCCCATTCGTTTGGGAATGTTCTCTGATCTTCTCAGTGATTCACTTGTCATAGAGACTGAACCGGAACGAATCGGCACTGCGATTGAGTGCGGCACTTTCGACGACGGTGCGTTGATCTATCCCGTGCCTTATCTTGAACCTGACCTTGTTCGTCAGATCCTGTCCGATCAAGAGATCGATGAAGAAACCTCACTGCCTGTTCCCCTGGCGCGCTCACACGAAGCCGTAATGGGGGCAGCACTGCGTCGAATCCATAACGACCTGCGTAAACGCCGCGCTCAGGGTGATGTGCGTCCGGCGATTGCGATGCCTCATGCGTTTATCACCGGCGGTAGCGCATCGGATTCAGAGCGCAATATCGAAGTCGGTGGCGTTGCCCATGTGCCGGCGGGAATCTTTGACACGCTTGGCGGGAAAAACGCACCGGTGGCACACCTTGCATACGTCGCAGCTGGGCACCTGCACCGTCCTCAACAGATTTCAGGAACCGTTGTTCCCGTGTTCTATTCGGGTTCACCAGTCGCATATTCTTTCTCGGAATATCGGGTAACCAAGCGCGTGTACTTGCTGGACACCGATGCAGTGGACGAAGCGGGATACCTTCACCCGCAACCGATTGCTATTCCTGTTCATCGTTCGATTGCTGTTCTACGCGGAACGATGGATCAGCTGATCACCGACCCTGACCCGAATGATCAAGCATCCTATTGCTCCATCACGGTGACCGATGATCTTCGACCCGATCGTATGATCCCACGGTTGAAAACGATCTATCCGTACGCGTTGATCATCCAGCACGAGTCATCGCTTACTCCGCCGTCTCACACGGGAGTATCTGCGGTTTCGTCTCGTAGCGATACTGAAATCTCTCTCGAGTTTTTTGAGCTCTTAGGCGGAGCAAAACTCACCGACACCGAGAGAGGCATCATTCAAGACACGTGGGAACAAGTAAGGAAGCAGGCCTGATATGAAGCTGATTCGTATCGAGTTCGCAGGAATCGGCCCTTTCTCTGGAAAGGAAACGATCGATTTCACCCGATTCGACGACTCCGGTTTGTTCCTGCTTGAAGGACCCACCGGGGCTGGAAAATCAACAATTCTTGATGCGATTACATTTGCATTGTACGGAATTGTTGCGCGCGGAAGCGACTCAACGAAGGATCGCTTGCGTTCTGACCATGTTCCGGCCAAAGCGAAGTCCTATGTCGAACTAGTCTTTGAAGTCTCCGAAGGTTTCTTCAAGGTCTACCGAGAACCCACATATATCCCCGAGGGCAATAAGACTGCGCGTAACGGGCAGCTGACGTTGATTCAGGTACACCCCGTCGAATCAGCCGATGGCCATTTTACCTACGTTGATGGGGATCCCGTCGGCCGTAACGCCGCCGAGATGAATCAGTGGATCACGCAAGCGGTTGGTCTGACAAAAGACCAGTTCGTTCAAACCGTCGTTCTTCCTCAAGGAAAGTTCGCTGATTTCTTGATGGCAAAGTCAGAGCAACGTGAAGCGCTTCTGAAAGATATTTTCAACACTCATCTTTTTACGACCTTCCAAAAGAAGCTTGCTGAAGTATCAAAACAACATTCAGATGACGTAGTAGAGGCAGAACGCGAGGTCACCCGTCGTTTCAGCGATCTAGAGAGCCTGTACGGACACCTTCAGGACTTCATTCGCCCCGCAGATGCTGATTCTTCCCACGATTCTGCTTTCTTAGCTTCACAGGATTCCCCCTCATCATTTGCGGATGTCGATCCTCTTGACCCCGATTCACAGCAGGCATCGACGCTGGCGATCACTCTCGCCCAGAGTGCTCATCGCGTATGCGATGAAGAAGAAGCCAAGCTCCCTGGGTTGATCGATATAGCCGAAGAATGTCACCGCAAGCTCGAAGCTACCCGCGCCTTGAACTCCTTGGTTGAAGAACGCATGGAACTCCAATCTCACTTGGAGATGCTGATGGAGCACGCTTTGATCATTGATCAGTACAAGAAGCGTCATTCCGATGCTCTTATTGCTTCCTCGCTCTCTGGGCCGGTTCGTCAATTCACCGACGCTCGCGACTATATGTCAGTCAAAAATACCGAGCTTCTCACTGCGCATCGTCAGCTTCGCTCACGGTTCACGACCCTTTCGCATATTGAGGAAGATTCTCTTTCCTCTCACATGGTTGACGAGCTTTTAGAAGAACTCAGCACCATTGTGGAAGCTCTCAGTGCCAAGAAAGCAACTCTTGAGAACCTCACGTCACTCGAGCACGAACTCAGTAATGAACGCGAAGAACAAGAGGCATTAACAGCCTCACTTGCTGTACTCACCCAGAAACGCACCCAGCTTGAAGACCAGCTTTCCCAGCTTCCCAAAATGCGTGAAAGCGCCCTTCAGGGACGCGAAAACATGTTGAAAGACTTGGAGCTCTTCGCAACAGGCGAACGCGACATGGCGCTCTTACAACCGCGTTACCAGGCTGCGTGTGAAGTCGCTGAGCATATCGAAATCCTCAAGATCAGGGCTAAGAACATTCAAAGTGCTCGTCGCCGGGCGCAAGAAGCTAACATCGCTTCCCTCCAAGCACATATGCGGTGGATGGATCATGCCAGTGGCAGTCTTGCCACCCAGCTTGAAGACGGCAAGCCCTGCCCTGTTTGTGGTTCGGTGGAGCATCCAGCTCCGGCACGTATCGACCAGACGGACGCTGTCACCCTCGAAGACCTTGATGCTGTCGATCAGGCGCGTTCGAAAGCAGAGCAGGAATTGAACGAAGCACATATGCTTCACGCTCAGACCAACCAAGCCATAGCGAGCGGAAACACAATTGCACGTGCGGATAAAGCTTCGTTGGAACTCGAAATCAAGAATGCTCAAGAAAGAATCGACAAGCATTCAGCGTTGTCTCAAACGATCAAGGAACTTGATCAGGCTCTGGCCGAACTTGAGCAGAACATTAGCCGTGTGAAAGACGAGCTCGCTGAAACCAAGGTGGAAATTGGCAAGGCGCAGACACAACACTCTTCGCTTGCCCAATCAATCGATACGAAGCAGGCTCGGTGTGAAGAAGGCCGTGGAACCTTTGAATCAATCGAAGCGCATCTGGCGAATGTCAGCGATTCTTTGACTGAAGCTCGCACGCATCACAAGCACCTCCAAGAGTGGAATCAAAGCTATGCGCGCCTTGAAACTACAACGAATGCGCTGACGCAGGCTCTCACTGATTCGCCGTGCGCTTCCATCGAGGAAGCCCTCGCTTTCGTTGATTCACATTTCATCGCTGGCGAAGAGCTCCGTGCATTAAAGGACCAGATTGACTCCCATCAGAGTGATCTTCAGATAACGCGAAACCAACTCCTGGACAAACGTCTTGCCAATGTTGCTGATCGAAGTGTGCAGTCTACGGCGGCCTTGGAAGAAGCGGATACCAATGCGACGGCTGCGCGCGATGCCATGCAACACCGCTGTGGTCAGCTCAGTGCTCTTGTGGGACAGATTGACGATGCTCACACGCACTTTAAGACCGCCGTGGCAGAGCTCGACCATGTCCGAGCAGAAGTTGCTCCGTACCAGCGTCTTGTGAATATCGTCAACGGTGGATCTCTCAATCTCAGTTCGACTCCCCTATCATCATGGGTGCTAGTGTCGCGTCTCAATGAGGTTTTGGATGCGACGAATCCTCGTCTCAACGCATTCTCCGGTGGTCGCTACCAACTGATCTGCAGGCCAGAAGATGGCACTCGTTCAAAGAAGTCTGGGTTGGGGTTGGCAATTCACGATCTGGAAACAGACCACATTCGCAAGACCCAAACGTTGTCCGGTGGCGAAACGTTCTATACCTCTCTCGCACTGGCGTTGGGGTTGGTTGACATTGTCACTGCTGAATCGGGGGGCACGGAAATCAAATCGATGTTCATCGATGAAGGATTCGGCTCATTGGACTCCGATACGCGTGATGTCGTCATGCACCACCTGCATGCGTTGCGCCAGAGTGGTCGAACCGTTGGTGTCATCAGCCACGTCGAAGAGATGTCAAAGCAGATCAGCGATCAGATCCATGTTCGCCCCAAAGCAAACGGTGGTTCAAGCTTGTCGATCGACTTCTGATTCCAGGCGATACATTATCCCCTTCCGTTTCAATAGACGGTTTGTCAGAGAGGAAAGGAAAGGCCTTGCTTCATCGAGTGGGGAGCTAGCGTTGATCACGCTCCCTCCCCCACGATGCATCAGGCATCAGTAAATACAGATTCCTACTTCAGAATCTCGCGCAGCGCATCTCGTTCCGACACATCAAACCACTGCAGAGGAAACTCCCAGAGATCACTAATCGCGTGGTCTGCCTGGTCTTGATCATCGGCTTCTATCACGCGCCGAACCTGCTCCGATGTTTCACCATCATCGGCAAGAATCGCAACGACATCGTTCCAATCACACCGAACATTGTTGACTTCAAGCACTCCGGTTCCAGAAGGCACTGCGTCCGTTTGAATGTCAGTTGCAAGCACAATACGCGCATATGCATGCGTTGGGGCATCGCGCAGAAGAATCAGCGAAGCCAACGCAGCCTCGACCTGCGCATCATCTTCAAGCACTTCAACGTCCTCACGCCCCATGTCTGGGGAAGGAACGGCTACGAAGGCCTGTCGCAAAGAAATCTGTTCTTCGCCAAGATCAGACGATAGAGCGGGGAAATATACGCGCATAGCTTCAGTGTTCCACACTTACCCTTGTGTCTTGCTTGTCATTGAGCGCGTTGAAGCAAATAGCTTCCTCTCTTCGCAACACATGCGAGCACTATAACGCTGATGAGGCGATGATGCGCCGCTTCAAACTCATCATTTTTCTTTGAAAAAACGCCATTTTTTAACTCTTCTAGGGCTTTTGTCGTTACGAAGAACAGTTGAAAAGCATTCAGGGGTAAAAAGTTATCCACAGGACTTGAAATCTATTGACAGCATCCACCCACAGACCGCACACTCATAACTCATAAACAACCTTTACACAAAAACCTATATCGGCGCGTCGCAATATCGCACCTCATTCGATGCCACTTTTTAACGCGCGCACCACATCCCCAGCGCAAGGAAGGGAGTAGCAAATACAGCGGTACACAATCAGCCCTTCATGTCTACATGACGGACGATGAACACAGTCAAACACACCGAGAATCTCAAGATAAGAGGAGCTATACCAATGGCAACGATGCCAGCCTCCTTCCCGTACATGCCCGAACGTCGCATGTTTCGCTGGGACCTCACAATCGACGTTCCTCCGAAGCAACAAGCTGACACTCGGACATGGCTCGAATCGCGGGCTACTCCCTACGGACACTATCCAGACACACTTCCTGACGTGGGACCGTGGGCTGCAGGTTTTGCCCGCGCAGCCATCGAGGCAGTCCTTGATCTCAGGGACAAACGTCAGCTGGAGCGCTGGATGCTTCCGCAACTTTTCAACGCTTTCAAACACCTGAGTTTCCGGGAAGAAGGCGACGAAGAAACCCGAACAGGGTGTATCCCCGTCACGTGGCGAGCAAGCGAGCCCAGCCCCGGAAAAGTTGAAGCGTCCGTCGTTATTCGCGGTGCTGCACGATGCTATGCGGTGGCACTGCGCCTACAAGAGTTCAAAGGTCGCTGGATGACGACCGCTCTTGAAATCGCTTAGAAGTTCACAGCGATTGAAGTAAACGAACTTCTCCCCAGAAAACATCAATGACGATGTTCTTCTGGGGAGAAGTTTTCGTTTTTTATCGTCGCCTTCTTAGATAATCACCAAGGCGAGAGCCAGCGCTTATTTTCGATGACGCGCTTTCTTTGCCGACGCGCGACGCTGAGCACGATTCGACGACGCGCCAGACGAGGTTGCCCTGCCCTGCGTTGCCGTCCCATCGGACGATGAGTAGCTGAGCTTCGCCAGGTTGAGGCGCTGAGCTTCGCCGATGACAACCTGCGCCTTAGCAGCGGCAACGGGGCTGGCCGGAGCAGGCGCATCAGCAGACTCGGCCTGGGCGGCCGGTTCTTCTGCCGATTCCTTCGCAGATTCATCATCTTTAAAGAGGCCTTGTTCCTTTGCCTGTTCAAAAGCACGCTCGAACTGGTGGGAAACAGAGAAGACCTGCTGGACCGATTCTTCCTTGATGCGCTCCATCATGGATTGGAACATCTGAGCGCCCTCGTCTTTGTATTCGACGAGCGGGTCGCGCTGACCCATGGCACGCAGGCCAATACCTTCCTTGAGGTAGTCCATTTCGTAGAGGTGCTCACGCCAGAGACGGTCAACGGTCGCGACAACAACACGACGTTCAAGGTCACGCATCGGTTCTTCACCGAGCTGACCGCGAGCAAGCGGATTGGCCTTCAGAGCTTCTTCCGCATCCTCGTAGACAGCGGTAATGTCACCATAGATTTCTTCGACCAAGTCTTCACGAACCAGTGAACCTGCCCCACCGTGTTCTTCTTCGACTTCCTGATAGGTCACTGACGGTGGGTAGTAGCCACGCAACGTATCCCAGAGAACGTCAAGGTCCCATTCGGCGGGGCTGATACCACCGGTCTTTTCATCGATAATTCCAGTGACCAGTGAACGCATGAAGTTCTTCATCTGGGGCTCGAGGTCTTCGCCTTCGAGGACACGACGGCGCTCATCGTAGATCAGTTCACGCTGATTGGTCATCACGTCGTCGTACTTCAGAACGTTCTTTCGAATTTCGAAGTTGCGCGCTTCAACCTGGTGCTGCGCCGATGCGATCGAACGTGAAACAAGCTTGTTTTCCAGTGGTAGGTCTTCGGGGTATGCGCCCGAGGCCATGATGCGTTGCGCCATACCCGAGTTGAACAGGCGCATCAGGTCGTCTTCCATGGACAGGTAGAAGCGCGATTCGCCGGGGTCACCCTGACGTCCGGAACGACCGCGCAGCTGATTGTCGATGCGACGCGATTCGTGGCGTTCTGAACCCAAAACGTACAGGCCACCAAGCTCACGGACCTCTTCGCGTTCTGCCTGGACGGCCGCATCTGCTTCTTCAAGGGCGATCGGCCACGCCGCACGGTATTCGTCAGCATTTTCCTTCGGGTCAAGTCCCTTGGCCGCGAGGTTTGCCTGAGCGATGAACTCGGAGTTACCACCGAGCATAATGTCGGTGCCTCGACCAGCCATGTTGGTTGCCACCGTGACCGCACCCTTGCGACCGGCCATTGCGACAACGGCAGCTTCGCGCGCGTGCTGCTTTGCGTTCAGGACCTGGTGCGGAATGTGTCGTTGCTTGAGCAACTGGGACAGCAGTTCGGACTTTTCAACCGAAGCGGTACCCACCAAAACCGGCTGCCCCTTTTCGTGGCGCTCAGCGATATCTTCAATGATTGCCTTGAGCTTGCCGGCTTCAGATGGGAAAACGAAGTCCGGCTGATCCTTGCGGATCATCGGCTTGTTTGTCGGGATCGGGATAACGCCGATCTTATAGGTGGAGGCGAATTCCGCTGCTTCGGTTTCTGCCGTACCGGTCATACCAGCGCGGGAGCCCTCCGGGTAGAGGCGGAAGTAGTTCTGCAAGGTGATCGTTGCCAGGGTCTGGTTTTCAGCCTGGATTTCGACGCCTTCCTTGGCCTCGATCGCCTGGTGCATACCGTCGTTGTAGCGACGCCCCGGAAGGACACGGCCGGTGTGCTCGTCGACGATCAGAACTTCACCGTCGGTGACAATGTAGTCCTTGTCTTTGTGGAAGAGTTCCTTGGCGCGGATCGAGTTGTTCAGGAAGCCGATCAGTGGAGTATTTGCTGCCTCGTACAGGTTTTCGACGCCGAGCTGGTCTTCGACGTGGTCAATACCTGCTTCGAGAACACCGATGGTCTTCTTCTTTTCATCAACTTCGTAGTCGACGTCGCGCTCAAGCATGCGTGCAATGCGAGCGAATTCCACGTACCAGTGGTTGACGTCGCCCGAGGCCGGGCCCGAAATGATGAGTGGCGTACGGGCCTCATCAATGAGGATCGAGTCAACTTCGTCGACGATGACGTAGTTGTGGCCACGTTGAACCATGTCATCGAGGGTGGATGCCATGTTGTCGCGCAGGTAATCGAAGCCAAACTCGTTGTTGGTTCCGTAGGTGATGTCAGCTTCGTACTGCTTACGGCGTTCTGCAGGCTTTTGTCCGACCAGCACACAGCCGGTGGTCAGGCCGAGGAAGTTGTAGACTCGAGCCATGATGTCCGACTGGTATTTTGCCAGGTAGTCGTTGACCGTAACGACGTGGACGCCCTTGCCGGTGAGTGCACGCAAGTATGCGGGCATCGTGGCGACGAGGGTCTTGCCTTCACCGGTCTTCATTTCGGCAATGTTGCCCTTGTGCAGTGCGATGCCCCCCATGACCTGGACGTGGAAGGGACGCATACGCAGGATGCGCCAGGACGCTTCGCGGACTGTTGCGAAAGCTTCAACTAGGAGGTCGTCGAGGGTTTCGCCCTCTTCAAGACGAGCCTTGAATTCGGCGGTTTTTGCCTGGAGTTCTTCGTCCGTGAGCGCCTCGAAGTCTTCTTGCAACGCATCAACCTGGGTGGCAAGCTGATCAAACTTCTTGAGTGTACGGCCTTCGCCGGCTCGCAGAATCTTGTCAATGAGGGACACAGATACTCCTGACGTTCATTTCGGACCGTCGTCCGATTGTGCGTGCGCACCGAACCAGTCTACGTAAAGATAGGCGCACACTCGAATTATGAGCGTCGAAAGTTAGTATTTTCCGCTCACATTTACCTCAGTGCGCTCCACGCTCGCCCAGGTACGAGGCCGGGATCACCATCTAGTCGCGATCCTGTCAGCGCCCGGTGGCAGATAAACAAAAACACCCACGCCACAAAGCATGAGTGCAAATGGTACCCCCAGCCGGATTTGAACCGGCGTTAACGCCGTGAGAGGGCGTCGTCCTAGGCCGCTAGACGATGGGGGCGCTGAAATTCTCATGGTGAAAACTTCAAGTTAAACCGAGAAAATCGGTTTGGTACCCCCAGCCGGATTTGAACCGGCGTTAACGCCGTGAGAGGGCGTCGTCCTAGGCCGCTAGACGATGGGGGCCTATCGGAAAACATGCGTTCCGATGGCTGGGGTACCAGGACTCGAACCTAGAATGGCTGAACCAGAATCAGCTGTGTTGCCAATTACACCATACCCCATTGGCAATCGCAGTCACCGCTGAGGTTTCTTGCGACGAAAAGAAAGATTAGTCGAGTGTGGCACTAATGCCAAATCGAGCGGGCATGTTTCGACTCACATTCTCCTGCCCCTCCCCGTTCATCAGGGAGATGGCGCATCGAAACAACGTCTTTCACGTTCAGCGATCCGCGATGCACCTCGCACATTCACGATGAAAACAAAGCGGAGAATCAGAGCGGAAGATGCCGAAAGCCACACTTGGCCTCCCCCAAACGCTTTCGTGCCAGCCGGTAGCAACCGATTGGCACGAAAGCGTTGAGGAAATCAGGCGAGCGTCGCGATGAAGCGATCAAGGCGAACAAGGGTTTCTTCCTTGCCCAGGATTGCCATCGAGTCAACGACGGGCAGCGACACGTTCGAGCCGGTCATCGCCACGAAGAGCGGGCCGAATGCGAAGCGTGGCTTCACACCCATCTCTTCGACCAGCTTGGCATCGAGCGCGGGCTTGATTGCCTGAGCACTGAAGTCATCGAGTCCGGCAAGGACCTCACGTGCGGCGGCGAGCACGCCCGGAGCGGAATCCTTGAGCTTGGAAACAGCCTTTTCGTTGTACTCGAGGGCGCTTGCGCCGACGAACAGGAAGCGCATCAGTGGGCCAGCCTCGCCGAGCGTCTGAATGCGGGTCTGCGCCAGCGGAGCAGCATTGTCGAGGGTTGCCTTCTCGGTATCGGTGAGCTCGGAGTAGATTGCGGCGCTCATGTAGCCTTCGCGTGCCAGGAACGGCACTAGGCGACGGGTGAAATCACAGGTGTCGAGGCGACGAATGTGCTCGGCGTTCGTGGCGACGGCCTTCTTCTGATCGAAGCGCGCCGGGTTCGGATTCACCTGAGCAATATCGAACGCTTCAACCATTTCGTCCATCGTGAAGATGTCACGGTCGGGTGCGATCGACCAGCCGAGGAGGGCGAGGTAGTTGTTCAGGCCCTCGGGAATCATGCCGGCTTCCTTGTGGAGTAGCAGGTTCGATTCGGGGTCGCGCTTGGAGAGCTTCTTGTTGCCCTCACCCATGACGTAGGGCAGGTGACCGAAGCGAGGCATGAACTTGGCGATGCCGAGTTCTTCGAGTGCGCGATAGAGAACGATCTGGCGCGGGGTGGAGGACAGCAGGTCTTCGCCACGCAGAACGTGCGTGATCTCCATCAGTGCATCGTCGACCGGGTTCACCAGCGTGTAGAGCGGGTGGCCATTGGCACGAACGATGACGTAGTCCGGAACCGAGCCTGCTTTGAAGGTGATTTCACCGCGGATAAGGTCGTTGAACGTGATGTCTTCGTCGGGCATGCGCATGCGCAGAACCGGCTTGCGGCCTTCAGCCTTGAATGCAGCGACCTGTTCTTCGGTGAGGTCACGGTCGAAGCCGTCGTAGCCAAGCTTCGGGTCTTCACCCTTTGCGCGGTGGCGTTCTTCGATTTCTTCGGGGGTGGAGTAGGACTCGTAGGCGAAACCATTTTCGAGGAGCTTTGCTGCGACATCAGCGTAGATGTCCATGCGCTCGGACTGGCGGTACGGGCCGTGAGGGCCACCCTTGTTGACGCCTTCGTCCCAGTCAAGGCCAAGCCATGCCAGGGAGTCGAGGATCTGGTCGAACGATTCCTGGGAATCGCGAGCAGCGTCGGTGTCTTCGATACGGAAGACGAAGGTACCGCCGGTGTGGCGCGCGTATGCCCAGTTGAACAGGCAGGTTCGGACCATTCCTACGTGGGGTGTACCGGTCGGTGAGGGGCAGAATCGAACGCGCACGTCGGCGCCGGAAGCAGTCGTTTCACTCATGATGCTTTTATCTTACTCGCCCCGGCGGGCAGTATTTTTCATCGGGGCTAGGCTTGTTCCCAATACGTCATTTTCTCGGCAGGCATCAGAGGGTATCGATGACTGCTTCGGCGACCCGATAAAGGAGCAATCGTGCCAATTCGTACTTTTACTGATGCTGAGCTTCATCGCGTGGGCTCGTTGAAATGGACGGGGATAACCCGTAAGGATGGCTCCCCCACGATCGGCGCGTGGGTTGCCGAGATGGATTTCGGTACTGCTCCCAGCGTCGCGAAGGCGATGACGGATTGCATCAATGATGGACTATTGGGCTACCAGCCGTCGTGGTTGGCACCGAAGCTTGCTGAAGCAACCGCCTCTTTCCAAAAGCGTCGTTTCGGCTGGGATCTGCGCCCGGACCAGGTTCGTCTAGTGACGTCCGTTCTCCCCGCATTGGAACTGACGATGACCAAGTTGATGCGCCCGGGTACGCCGGTGATCGTTCCGACGCCGGCTTATATGCCTTTCCTTTCAATGCCCACCGAGGCTGGCCACCCCGTTATCGAGGTTCCCTCCCTTCACGGCGATACTGCCGGTGACAAGGGGTGGGCGCTCGATCTGGAGGGCATCAAAACAGGTCTTGAGGCTGGAGCGGGCCTCGTGATTCTCTGCAACCCGTGGAATCCGACCGGCCGTGTTTTTGACGAAGCTGAACTTCGCGCGCTCGGCGAGCTGGTCAGCCAGTATGACGCTCTCGTGTTCAGCGACGAGATCCATTCTCCCCTGGTCCTCGACGAGGTTCCTTTCCTCTCCTACGCTCGTCTTGATCCGCGTTTTGCCGCGCACACGGTGACGGCGACCGCTGCGTCGAAGGGGTGGAATATCGCGGGGCTTCCGTCCGCTCAAGTGATTCTTCCCGACGAGGCGCTTCGTGAGCGCTGGGATGAGCAGGGTCAAAAACTGCATGTCCACGCTTCGACGATCGGCACTGTTGGCACGATCGAAGCCTACGAGAATGGTGTCGAGTGGCTCGACGAAGTCCGCGACTATATTCGCTTGAACGTCGATGCACTCGAGGCTGCGATCGCACACTCCCCCATTGATTTCGTTCGCCCGCAGGGCACGTACTTGTCGTGGTGGGGATTCGCGGGCTTGGGCCTGAATCCTTCACCTGCGATCGCTCTGCGCGAGCAAGCCGGAATCGCAGTCAATGACGGTAAGACTCTGGGCGCCGACTACGCCGATTGGGCGCGCATCAACCTGGCATGCTCGCACGAAACAATTGCGGAGATGATCGACCGCGTTCTCGCCTTGGTCGCGGGTGCACGTCTGGGCTGATTTTTAACCGGCTGGCTTTCTGGCGATTGACAGGGCCAAGCACCTAAAAACAGACCTGTGGGGAGCAGTTCATTGAACTGCTCCCCACAGGTCTAACAGGCAAAAGGGGCGCTACTATTCGGGGTCTCGAACCATGTTGCGAAGGGTGCCGATGCCTTCGATGGTGACCTCAACGGTTTGACCGGGTTTCATTTCGCTGACCCCCTTGGGGGTTCCGGTGATGATGACATCGCCGGGCAATAGCGTGAAGATCGACGACACGTAGGAGAGAAGTTCCGCAACAGTGTGGATCATGTTGGCGGTCGTATCGTCTTGGCGAACTTCGCCATCGACCGTGGTCGTGATCCGCAGGTTGTTGATATCCAAGTTCGGGTCAACGGTGATCCAGGGCCCCAGCGGGCAGGACGTGTCGAAGCCCTTTGCGCGAGTCCACTGCGAGTCGGCTCGCTGAATATCACGAGCGGTCACGTCGTTTGCAATGGTGTATCCAAGGATGACCTTGTCGACGTCCTCAACCGGAACATCCTTTGCCAGGGACTTAATAATGACTGCGAGCTCGCCTTCATGATGCAGTTCATCGCACCAGGACGGGCGAATGATCGGATCATCGGGGCCGATGACAGAGGTGTTCGGCTTCAAGAAGACGACCGGCATATCCGGGGCTTCGCCTCCCATTTCGCGCGCATGATCGGCGTAGTTCTTACCGATCGCAACGACCTTGGAACGCGGAATGACCGGAGAAAGCAAGCGAACTTCATCAAGCTCAACGATTCGCCCATCGGGCTCAACCGGATTGAACAGCGGGTCGCCCTTCAGGACAACGATTCGGGTTGAGCCATCTTCAAGGGCTCCATAACGTGGTGAGTCACCGTCAGAAAAACGCACGATCTTCATAGTCAAAGCCTAAACCGCGAGCGCCTTTTTGTCGGAACAGGGCGCACACGCTGGCAATGTTCAGGGCACCGTGTGGCCAGCAGAATATGCCACCGCGGAGGCAGGTTGTCCCCGAGGGCAAGTTTTGCGTGGCGCGTTGGCCCCGCCGACGTAGTCGGTGGAATCCACACAACACGCAATTGTCTGAACGTGAGGGGATTGCCTACAAAGCGGTGGCGATCTCGTCGATCTGAAGGTGAACAGTGTGGTAAAACGCCGGTGCCTCGGGCATGAGCCCGGAGCACCGGCGTTGAGTCAGGATGGCTTTCTGATGGGCTTCGTCAATACGAAGCCGTTTCAGCAAGCAACTTCGAAGGCGGACGGGAAGTCCAATCGCGCGGCATCAGGAGACTTTTTCCTCGGCCCAGGTGTCGGTCGGCAGATCGCCGGGAAGTAGCGGATTGTCCGTGCCGACGAAAACGGGGATCTCGACGCCGGCCTTGCGCTGAGCTTCGTAGTCGCGCAGGGCACCCAGGCCCCACTTCGAGAGCCAGAGCAGGGCGATCAGGTTGGTGACGGTCATGATGGCCATCGCAATATCGACGGCGTTCCAGACCAGGTCTAGCGAGACCAGCGCACCGAGGACAACGGACCCGACGGAGATAACGCGAACAGTCCAGGTTGCCCACTTCTTGCCGGTCACGAACGTCATGTTCGTTTCGGAGTAGACGTATGCGGCGATGATCGACGAGTACGCGAGGACGAAGATGAGGACGGCCATCGGCATGATGGTCCATTGACCGAGCTCGTTCGCGACGGCCACGGAGGTCAGGTTTGCGGGACTGATACCCTCGGCTCCCCAGACATCCGGGCCTGCGATCAGGATGACGAACGCGGTGGCGGTACACACGATGACCGTATCGATGAAAACGCCGAGGGACTGAATGAGCCCCTGGGACACGGGGTGCGCAACAGTCGCGGTTGCAGCGGCGTTCGGGGCAGTGCCCTGGCCGGCTTCGTTCGAGAAGAGGCCTCGCTTCGTGCCGTTGATCAGGGCGGCGAGAATGCCACCACCGAGGCCACCAACGAGTGGCTGGGGCGCGAATGCGGAGGAGAAGATCTGGCCGAGGACGGCTCCGAACTGGCCGATGTTCATGATGACGATGATCGCGACCATGATGACGTAGATCGTGGCCATGATCGGGGCCATCCATTCGGTCACGCGGGCGACGGTGCGGATACCGCCGAAGATGACCATGGAGGAGAAGACGAACAGCAGGGCACCGATGATGATCTGTGCCCGGGTGAGTGAAGCGATGACGGGCTCAGAGCCGGCGTCACCAAGTGCAGAGAGCAGGGTTCCTGCGATGGCGTTCGACTGGACGGAGGTGATGACGAATGCGCAGGTGACAACGGTGATGACAGCGAAGACTGAGGCAAGTACCTTGTTCTTCATACCGAGCGAAATGTAGTACGCGGGACCGCCACGGAATGTGCCGTCAGCAACGCGGACTTTGAAGACCTGCGCGAGCGTTGCCTCGAAGAATGCGGTCGCCATCCCGACGAGGGCGACGATCCACATCCAGAAAATTGCGCCCGGACCACCCATCAGCAAAGCTGCTGCCACGCCGAACACGTTGCCGACGCCGACGCGGGCGGCGAGCGAAATCGTGAACGCCTGGAAGG
Organism: Schaalia turicensis; assembly: GCF_019380255.1. Lineage (NCBI taxonomy): Bacteria > Bacillati > Actinomycetota > Actinomycetes > Actinomycetales > Actinomycetaceae > Schaalia > Schaalia turicensis. The sequence continues at coordinate 532,492 of NZ_CP048928.1, read as the reverse complement.
ACGAGATGCCGCCCTTCGCGCCTTGACGCGAGCCGGTGACAGCGCGAATCATCGACGGGAAATGCCTCAGTTGCACACCACGAGAAGCGATGGTCAGGAAAAGGCCGGTGCCAACGAGAACCCAGACTGTCACGTGTAACGTGAGCCAGTCTGCGACCGCCAGAATCTGATTTGCAAGGTCTTCCACGTCGCACTCCTTTCTTGTCCACCACTGTGGTGGGTTACGGCTAACGGGACGCGCTAAGCATGGCACATGATCTGCTTTCCCCGTTTTTCGATCCACAACGTGACCACTTGGGTGCACTTCCAGTTGGCGGTCGGGGTACGAGGCTCATCGTTGAACGCGTTTCCTTAAACAGGCAGTTATTCACAGGCTCACATCGCCTGTCCCTTCTATCCAAACATTTAATAACGAGCGTTTGGGGGCAGTCGTCTTTCTGGGACAATGGGACCATGACAGCGAGCTTGAATGAACTTCTGGACCAGTTGGAAGACGATGGCCTGTTGAAGGATCCTGATGCGCTCTACGAAGCGTTTACTTCGTGGGCGGCCTCAACGGGCAGGCCACTGTATCCGCATCAGGAAGAGTCGTTCCTTGAGCTCCTCGACGGGAAGCACATTATTGCTGCAACCCCAACTGGGTCGGGCAAGTCGATGATCGCGTTGGCCGCGCACTTCGTGTCGATGGCGAATGGTGGGCGCTCGTATTACACAGCACCTCTGAAGGCTCTTGTTTCAGAGAAGTTCTTCGATCTGGTCGCACTTTTTGGTGCGCAGAACGTTGGCATGGTGACGGGCGACGTGTCCCTCAATCCTCTGGCGCCGATTATCTGCTGCACGGCTGAAATCTTGGCGAATCAGTCTCTGCGTGAAGGCCCATCCTTGGATGCGGACATGATCGTGATGGATGAGTTCCACTATTACGGGGATCCGCAGCGAGGATCAGCATGGCAGATTCCCCTGCTGGAGCTCACGAAACCTCAGTTTGTCGCGATGTCTGCGACACTTGGTGACACCGCGTTCTTCCGTCGTACGTGGCAGGAACGCACCGGACGCGAGGTCGCGTTAATTGATAATGCGAAGCGCCCGGTTCCTCTTGAATTTGAATATGTTGTCGATCGTTTGGATGACACGGTCGAGCGCCTGTTCAACGAGGGCCGCTGGCCGGTCTACATCGTGCATTTTTCTCAGAAAGATGCCGTTTCAACTGCGCAATCATTTAATAAGCGCACGTTGATCAGCGATGACCAAAAGAAGAAGATCAACGCCGAGCTTGCAACCGTGAGCTTTGCGAAGGGATTCGGTCAGACTCTGCGGTCTCTACTCACCCAGGGAATTGGTGTTCACCATGCCGGTATGCTCCCCCGCTATCGCCGACTGGTTGAACGCCTCACACAGCAGGGCTTGCTCCCCATCGTGTGCGGAACTGACACTCTTGGTGTTGGTATCAACGTGCCCATTCGCACGGTGTTGTTGACGTCATTGGTGAAGTTCGATGGCAACAAGATGCGTCACCTATCAGCACGTGAATTCCATCAAATTGCTGGTCGTGCAGGTCGCGCTGGCTTCGACACCGTCGGCTATGTGCGTGTTCTTGCTCCTGAGCATGAGATTGAGGCTGCCCGCGAGCGCGCGAAGCTCAGTGCGGCCCAGGAAGCGGCTCGCGACGTGCGTGAGTTGAAGCGCGCCCAGAAGAAGCATGCGAAGAAGAGTAAGGGTCCTGGCGACGGAACGATCTCGTGGACAAAGGCGACGTTCACGCGTTTGACGCAAGAGCAGCCCGAACAGTTGCGTTCACAGTTCTCAATGACGCACTCGATGGTCTTGAATGTTCTTGCCGGAGCGGAAGTTGCAGGGCGTGATCCTGGAGCCCATTTGGTGGAGCTGGCCGTGGGCAACGATGACCGTTCCCAGGACTCGAACCCACATCTTCGCCGCTTGGGCGACATCTACTCCTCGTTGTTGCAGGCGGGCGTAGTCGAGCACGTCTCTACCGCTCAAGCGTTGAAGGAACATCGTCCCAGGCTCCGTGCGGCAACTGATTTGCCCGATGATTTTGCATTGAATCAGCCCCTGTCGCCGTTTGCACTTGCTGCGATTGAACTCTTGGATCCTGACTCGCCGTCATATGCGCTTGATGTTCTGTCCGTTGTGGAATCGGTTCTCGATGATCCTCGTCCACTGCTCTTTGCCCAGCGTTCTGTAGCCAAGGGTGAGGCCGTCGCCGCGATGAAGGCCGAGGGCATGGAGTATGACGAACGTATGGAAGCATTGGAATCGGTAACGTGGCCGATGCCGTTGGCTCATCTGTTGGAGTCGGCGTTCGCAACCTATGTGAAGGCGAATCCTTGGATCGGGAATCTTGAGATTTCTCCAAAGTCAGTTGTCCGTGAGATGGTTGAGAACGCGATGACATTCACGGAGCTTGTTTCCCGTTACGACGTGGGACGTTCCGAGGGCGTGCTGTTGCGTTATTTGACGGATGCATATCGTGGCATGAAGCAGATTATTCCCGATGATGCGATGACGGACGAGGTCGAGGCGATCATCGATTGGCTGGCTTGCCTGATTCGTGCGGTTGACTCCTCCTTGTTGGACGAGTGGGAGGCATTGGCTGAAGGCAAGGCCTCGAATTCTGCTACACAGACGGTTGGAAACGAGGTTGCGTTCGGCGCTGACGAGGACGGAACGATCGCGTTTACGACGAACAAGCATGCATTCCGTACGGCAGTGCGTAAGGCGATGTTCCATCGTGTAGAACTGATGAGCCGCGACGCGGTTGAGGCTCTGGCGCGCGAGGACGCCGATTCCGGGTGGGATGAAGAACGTTGGGATCACGTGTTGGAGCGCTACTGGGCAGAGTATGACTGGATCGGGATCGATCAGGAAGCCCGGTCGGCCTCATTGTGCGAATTGAATGAGCACCCTTCCCCCGCAGATCTTGAGGTTGCTGGCGCCGAGGCGGACGGTGACCACACGTATTGGTTGGCGACTCAGACACTGCTTGATCCGAATGGCGATGGCGACTGGCACCTCGTCGCCCTGATCGACCTTGTTGAATCCGATCGCCAAGACGGAGTCGCGCTGACCCTACTGTCCGTAGGCCCGCACTAAGAAGTTCACCGGCAAGCTCAAGAGCCTCGATGCGATTCACCTTGCAACAGCTTCGATCCTGACAAGTCCCACTACTCAGATCACTTTCTGCACGAATGATCTGAAGCTTGCTCGGGCAGCAGAAAAGAGAGAGTTTCCTATCGCAAGCCTGCTTCAGGGTTTTCATCTCTAACGGCTCAGCAGACGCCGGGCCTGTATTCACCTAGTCGATCGCAGTCAGCGGAACACATTCGGCGCCTGACACATCGATAAAGTCCAGCGGGCTCAACTCCACCGAATAGCCGCGCCTACCACCTGACACGATCATCGTGTCATGGTCCAAACAGGACTCATCAACAAATAAACGGTGCGAAGTCGTCTGTCCCAGCGGAGAAATCCCGCCCACCACGTATCCCGTACGACGCTGCGCGACAGCAGGATCCGCCATCTCAGCGTTCTTCGCACCCGCAGCCTTCGCGATCAGCTTCATCGACAGATGATGAAGAACCGGGATAATCCCGACAACGAACTCGCCGGTATTCAGTTTAACCATCAGCGTTTTAAATGCAGTCGCCGGATTAACACCGAGCTTCTCAACCGTTTCACCACCATACGTGCGAGCTTCGGGCGAATGCTCGTATTCGTGCAAGGTGAAGAAAATCCCGGCCTTATTCAATGCTTCAATCGCACGAGTCGGACCCGACGGCGAACTCGAATTCGCTTTCTTTTTCCCCACTTGGATGCACCTGCTCAGATGATTACTGCGCGCGGATCAGAAACCACAGTCTTTCCGAACGGGAAGCACGTCACCGGAATCATCTTCAGATTCGCAAGCGCCACCGGAATACCGACGATCGTCACGGCTTGCGCAACAGCTGTTGCTACGTGCCCCATTGCGAGCCAGAGTCCAGCGATCAGGAACCAGACGACGTTCATCAGAGTCGACCCCGCGCCCGCATGTGGCAGAGGCACAACACTACGCCCGAACGGCCAGAGCACGTACTGTGCGATACGGAAGCACGCCAGGCCAGCCGGGATCGTCACAATGAAAACGCACGCGATGATGCCGGCCAGCAGGTATCCCAGCCAAAGCCAGATGCCACCGAAGAGTAGCCAAATGATGTTGAGCAGCGTGCGCACGAAGTCTCCTTGAAGTCGTTGGTGAAGCTGCATCAATTATCTCGCATGCGCGTTGGGCGCGCTCTTCGAAAGCCAGTTGTTCAGAGCAAGTCAGGGATTATTCAGGGGGTACGAGGCCGGACTGCCGTACGATTCACCTATGAACATTCAGGCGGGAATTCAGCACGCGTTGGAACGGATTGAGGTTGCGCGCACCCAGTATGGGGCATCGCAAAAAGTTGCGCTCGAGCTTGCCGTGAAGACGCGATCCGCCGAGGAATGCGCGCAAGCGGCACGGCTGTTGAAAGACCTTGGGCAGCCGATCTTGCTTGGCCACAATCGCGTTCAGGAAGCCCGAGATACCGTCGATGCTATCCGTAGCGTCGAAGGCTCTCACGTGCACTTGATCGGACCACTGCAATCGAACAAGATCAATCAAGCGTTGGCGTGCGTCGATCTGATTGAATCCCTCGATTCTGTAGCGCTCGCCGCGAAGATCGACCAGCGTCTTTCCACTTCCCTGCCGGTTTTCATCGAGGTCAACGTGTCCGGTGAAGACACGAAACACGGGTGCCAGCCGGCAGGCGTTGATTCTGTCGTTGAGGCAGTCGTGAGGTCAGAACACTTGAAGCTCAGTGGCTTCATGACAGTTGGGCTGAATTCCCCTGTCGAGGCTGATGTTCGCTCCGCGTACGCACTGCTTCGCAAGATCCGAGATCGAATCAGGGTCTCGTACGCGATGAGCAAGCTGGAACTGTCGATGGGAATGTCGAATGATCTTCACTGGGCGATCGCCGAAGGCGCAACAATCGTCCGCGTCGGCACCGCCGTTTTCGGGGCGCGTAACCTGGGCTAGATGCAAAACTGGGACATGAGCATGACGCGTGTCTATCTCACCCTTGATCTGATTCGAGAAGTCGGCGGAGAACGGAGTTTCCTACGAGGAATTGAGTACGTCTCTCAGCTCTCAATAATCACTGGCTCTTGACAACATCCTCGCGACTGAGACAAGCCGCGGGGATCAGCTCTGACCAATCACGGAATGCGGTGCACCCACTCGTAGGTCGCGAACTTCGTTTCGCACCGTTCCTTCGCACGCTGGATGTCGGCTTCAGTGATTTCACCGTCAGTAGCGTTGTACTTCGTCTTGAAATGGTCGTAGAAGGTGTCGAGGATCTGCTCGCGTGGCAGACCGATCTGGGAGCGCATCGGGTCAACACGCTTGACAGCGCTACGGGTTCCTTTGTCGCGGATCTTTTCCATGCCGATGCGCAGAACCTCGTTCATCTTCACTGCGTCGATGTCGTAGGCCATTGTCACGTGGTGAACCATGTAGCCGTTTGACCAGCGCTTTTGTGCTGCACCGCCGATCTTGCCCGCTTCGGACGCAATGTCATTCAGCGGAATGTACTTCGCCTTCACGCCTAGCTTTGCCAGGACTTCCATGACCCACTGGTCCAGGAAAGGGTATGACTGTTCGAAACTCATTCCTTCAACCAGAGCGGTCGGAATAACCAGCGAGTACGTGACGCAGTTGCCGGGCTCCATGAACATAGCGCCGCCGCCGGTGACGCGACGGGACACGGTAATGCCGTAGCGTTCGACGCCATCCTGCTGGATCTCGTTCTGGTAGGACTGGAAGGAACCGATGACAACCTGCGGGCCGTTCCATTCCCAGAGTCGCATGAACGGCTTACGGCGACCAGCCGCAACATCTTCGACCAGGGTCTCGTCCATGGCAACGTTAATCATCGGGTCGACAACGGGACCGTGAATGACCTCGAAATCGATGTCATCCCAAGAGAGCGCATGTCCCAGAGCACGACGAACGGCCACGCCAACAGCGGCGGGCGTAACACCCATGAGAACGTCATCGGGATCCAGGCCAGCTTCAACGCGCGATGCGATCTCAACACCCGACAGTGATGCGGGGGCACCTTCAAGCGCGCCCGTCATACGCAGTAGCGCATCATCGGGGTCAAGGAAGAAGTCGCCAGAGAGGCGCACATTCACTATCGAGTCGTTTTCCACGTCGCAGTCAACAACGACGAGCTTGCCACCGGGAACTTTGTACTCTCCATGCATGGCTTAATTGTCCTCCGCCACGCCCCGCAATGCGAATCGTGCCAGCGTTTTCAGCTGAAGTTCACTCACGCAACAGTGGCGCCACGCCCGAATGCAACAGCCCCCACATGTAGGCGTCGAAGAGTGCTTCCCACGAGGCCTCGATAATATCCGTACCGATACCAACGGTCGACCAGGAGCGGTGTCCGTCAGTGGTTTCAATCAGAACGCGAATCGTGGAGTCGGTGCCCGCACGATCCTCGTCCAGAATACGCACCTTGAAGTCGGAGAGCTTGAAGCTCGCGCACACCGGGTAATCGCGAGTCAATACGTGACGGAGTGCCCGGTCGAGAGCATTCACAGGCCCATTTCCTTCGGCCGTTCGAATGTGACGGCGTTCCGTGTGAATCTTGACGGTTGCTTCCGATTCGGCGAAGGGATCGCCCTTGACTTCGGCGATTTCCTGAGTCGTCACCTTCCAGGACTCGACGCGGACGAAGCGTGGCATCTGCCCAAGTTCGCCCAGCGCCAGCAGTTCGAAAGAAGCGTCGGCAGCATCGTAGGTGTAGCCGGCAGCTTCGCGTTCCTTCACCTTTGCCGCCAGCACGCCCGCGGCATTCGGAAGAGCAGTCAGGTCGATGCCGAGTTCCTCAGCCTTCAGCTCGATTGAGGACTTTCCAGCCATTTCGGATACCAGCATCCGCATGCCGTTCCCTACCAGGGAGGGATCGATGTGCTGGTACAGATCGGGATCGACGCGGATCGCGGATGCGTGCAGGCCAGCCTTGTGTGCGAATGCCGAGGTTCCAACGTAGGGGTCGCGCGCGAACGGCGTGATGTTCACGAGCTCCGCAATGCGGTGGGACACGGAGTCCAGCGACGAGAGCGCATCGTCCGGGATCACATCAAAACCACACTTGATCTGCAGGTTCGCCGCACACGTTAGCAGGTTCGCATTACCGGTGCGTTCACCGTAGCCGTTGACTGTACCCTGGACCTGACGCGCCCCCGCTTCCACGGCAGCAATGGTGTTCGCTACCGCGCACCCGGTGTCGTTGTGAGCGTGAATGCCGAGCACCGTTAAACCGCACCCGGCCTCATCCAAAGCTTGACGCGAACGCGCCGTCAGCGCACCGATAGTCGACGGCAGGTTTCCACCGTTCGTGTCGCACGGAATAACTGCGACGGCTCCAGCGCGCGCGGCCTCGAGCATCACTTCAATTCCATATGAAGGATCGAATGCGAGCCCGTCGAAGTAGTGCTCCAGATCGACCATGACGTCGATACCTTCGCCCGTCAGGTATTCGACGGTGTCACGCACCATGCGCAGGTTTTCTTCGAGCGTTGTTCGTAGCGCACGCGTCACATGGCGAGGATCCGACTTCGCAACCAGCGTGACGACCGATGCGCCTGATTCAGCAAGCCCAGCAACCTGGCGATCCTCGGATGCCCGAACGCCGGCTTTCGTGGTGGCACCAAAGGCTGCAAGGCGCGCGTGACGCAACTGGATACCGCGAGCACGCTGGAAGAACTGCGTATCTTTCGGAATCGCGCCCGGCCATCCGCCTTCGATGTAGTCGACGCCCAGCTCGTCCACAATGGGTAGTGCTGCGAGCTTGTCAGCGACGGACAGGGAAATGCCCTCCTGTTGGGCTCCGTCGCGCAAGGTCGTGTCGTACAGGGCAACGTGTTCGCTCATTGCCAGCTCCCTCGAGTTCAGCGCGTGTGCGCTTTGGTCTGGTCAGGTCGTGTTGGGCTAACCGTTCAGATATGGGTGGGTGGCCTCATCACAATCGACGAGGCCGCGACCACTGATTCAACGTTCAACGGAGGACGCGCGCGACGTCGCGCGCTGCGCCCTTCGATGCGCTCATTGCCGTTGCGGCGTAGAGCTGCAGTGCGGGTGAGACAACGCGGTCACGGTTCAGCGGAGTCCACGGGTGTTCGCGTGCTTCCTGAGCGGCGCGACGGCGTTCGATTTCCTCTTCGGGGACATCGAGCTGCAGAAGACCCTCGTTCACGTCGATGATGATCGGATCGCCGTCTTCGATCAGGCCGATAAGACCACCGTCAGCAGCCTCAGGCGAAATGTGTCCAACGGAGATGCCAGACGTGCCGCCGGAGAAACGACCGTCGGTGATGAGGGCGCAGGCTTTACCAAGGCCTCGTCCCTTGATAAAGGAGGTCGGGTAGAGCATTTCCTGCATGCCCGGCCCCCCTGCGGGCCCCTCGTAGCGAATGACAACAACGTCGCCAGCTTCGACGGTCTTGTCGAGGATCTTTTCGATGGCTTCGTCCTGGGATTCCATGACGCGCGCTCGGCCTTCGAAGTGGAAGAGAGACGGGTCAATACCGGCTGCCTTGATGATGGCGCCTTCGGGGGCAAGGTTGCCGAAGAGAACGGTCAGGCCACCGTTTGCGGTGTAGGCGTGCTCGATATCGCGGACGCAACCATTTTCCTGATCGAGGTCGAGTTCAGCCCACTTATTCGAGGTAGAGAACGGTTCGGTGGTGCGCACGTTTCCAGGCGCAGCCTTCCAAAGTTCGATCGCTTCGTCGGTGACGGTAGGCGACTTCGGATCCCATGCTCCCAGCCACTCGTCCAGCGACGGCGAGTGGATGGTGTGGACGGTGTGGGTGAGGAACCCACCACGGTCAAGTTCACCAAGAATGCGCGGAATACCGCCTGCTCGGTGGACATCTTCCATGTGGTAGTCGTTGTGGTTCGGTGCAACCTTGGACAGGCACGGGACGGTGCGTCCCAGTTCTGCGATGTCTTCGAGGTCGAAGTCAATTCCGCCTTCGTGCGCAACTGCCAGCAGGTGCAGGACGGTGTTCGAGGATCCTCCCATCGCCATATCCAGTGTCATCGCGTTGTGGAAGGCATCCTTGTTCGCGATGTTACGAGGCAGGACGGAATCATCTTCCTCGTCGTAGTAGCGGTGGCAGAGGTCAACGACCATTTCGCCTGCGCGCACGAACAGGTCGCGGCGAGCAACCTGGGTGGCGAGGGTTGAGCCGTTACCGGGCAACGACAGGCCAAGGGCCTCGGTCAGACAGTTCATCGAGTTCGCGGTGAACATGCCAGAGCAGGAACCACAGGTCGGGCAAGCAAGCTTCTCGATGGCGAGCAGCGCATCGTCGGAAACCTCGTCGTTCGCCGTCGCATTCATAACGGTGATGAGGTTGCCGTGGCCGGTCTTTGCGTCGCCAATGATCACGGACGGATCGATGTTCTTGCCAGCTTCCATCGGGCCGCCGGAGACGAAAACAACGGGGATGTTAAGGCGCATCGCAGCGATCAACATGCCGGGCGTGATCTTGTCACAGTTGGAGATGCAGACCATGGCGTCCGCACAGTGGGCATTCACCATGTATTCAACGGAGTCGGAGATGACCTCGCGGCTGGGGAGCGAGTAGAGCATGCCACCATGGCCCATCGCAATACCATCATCGACGGCAATCGTGTTCATTTCCTTGGCAACGCCGCCAGCTTCAACGATTGCGTCAGCGACAAGCTTGCCAACGTTACGAAGGTGGACGTGTCCAGGCACAAATTCGGTGAACGAGTTAACGACGGCAATAATCGGCTTCCCGAAGTCGCTATCTCTCATACCCGTCGCGCGCCAGAGCGCACGGGCACCAGCCATATTGCGGCCCTGCGTTGAAGTCGCGGAGCGAAGCTGCCTGCTCATGAGCGTCCTCCCAGTAATTAGGTAATGCGTTAAGCCTAAGAGGATTGGTTGACGCGCGTCCGACGAGGTCATTGAGTGAACAGACAGTTTGTCACATTCGCCTACCCAATGGACGCCTCGGCCTACGCCTCGTACCCAAAACGTAATCTTTCGCTCAAGACGCGGTCGCTAGAAAGGATTACCGACGTGACTATCCGTACAACCCATGTGGGTTCACTCCCCCGCACACCCAAACTTGTCGACGCGAACTGGAAGCGCGCAAAGGGTGAGCTCTCCGACGCTGAGTTTGCTCTGATTCTTCAGGAAGAAGCAAACAAGGTTATTGCCAAGCAGGTTGAGCTCGGCATTTCGGTCGTTAACGATGGCGAGTACGGTCATGCGATGCTCGACACAGTCGACTACGGCGCATGGTGGACCTACTCCTTCTCCCGTTTCGGTGGTCTGACCGCTGAAGAGACCGCTCGTTTCGATATGCGTCCTCCGGCAGGCCGCGAAGGTCGCATTTCATACTCTTCCTTCGCAGAGCGCCGAGACTGGCAACGTTTCCAAGACGCCTACTCCGATCCGGATTCCGGTATCCACATTGCGAATAAGAATCCCGTTGTCTTCCCGACGATCACATCGGAACTCACCTACATTGGCACCGACGCTGTCAACGCCGATATTGCCGGTACGAAAGCAGCCCTCGAAGCTGTTGGAAAGTCCGTGAAGGATGGCTTCATCGCCGCTATCTCCCCCGGCTCTGCTGCCCGCGTCGCCAACGCCTTCTATGAAGATGACGAGGCCGTCGTGTGGGCACTCGCTGATGTTCTTCGCGAGGAATACAAGCGCATCACCGACTCAGGCCTGACCGTTCAGATCGACGCTCCGGATATTGCCGAGGGCTGGGACCAGTTCGCTGTTGCCCCTTCACTCGAGGAGTACCGCGCTTTCCAGCAAGTCCGTATCGATGCTCTGAACCACGCACTTGCAGGTATCGATCCCGAGCTCATCCGTTTCCACGTCTGCTGGGGTTCCTGGCACGGCCCGCACACCACGGACATCCCGTTCAAGGACATCGTCGACCTCGCTCTTGCAGTGAACGCCAATGGCCTGACCTTCGAGGCAGCGAATGCGCGCCACGCTCACGAGTGGACAATCTGGAAGGACATCGAGCTTCCTGAAGGAAAGTACCTGATCCCGGGCGTTGTATCTCACTCCACAAACGTTGTCGAGCACCCCGAATTGGTTGCCCAGCGTATCCACCAGTTCACCGACATCGTCGGCAAGGAACGCGTTGTCGCATCGACCGACTGCGGCCTGGGTGGCCGCGTCTACCCGTCGATCGCATGGGCAAAGCTCGAATCACTGACTGAAGGTGCACGCCTGGCTGATCAGTGATCCAACTCCGCCCCTCACAAGGCTTTAGGGCTGTGGGACTCAGTCCCACAGCCCAGTCTTGTATATGGAGGCGGCCTCGTCGATAAAAATCAACGAGGCCTCTACGTTAAAAACGTGAAAGTCAAGCGAGACGGTAGAGCCAGTTGTACGGATCCGGACGGTGACCCATCTGGATACCGGTCAGCTCAGCGTGGATAGCCTTCGTCTTTTCACCAACGGGGAGCTCCACATCGAAGTCATCATTCGCAAGGCGAGTAATCGGCGTGATGACGGCGGCCGTGCCACACGCGAAGATCTCCGAAACAGCGCCGGAGCGGATGCCCGCAACCAGTTCGTCCAGAGCGATCTTTTCTTCACGAACCTCGGTTCCCTGCTCGCGCAACATACGGCAGATTGCAGAACGCGTACCACCCTCAAGGATGACACCGGACAGTTCGGGCGTACGGATCGTGCCGTCAGCCATGACGACGAACATGTTCATGCCACCGAGCTCTTCGAGATACTTTTCCTCGTAGGTGTCCAGGAAGCAGACCTGCGAGAAGCCCTTTTCAGCAGCGACTTCCTGCGGCATCAGGGACGCAGCGTAGTTGCCACCCGCCTTCGCAGCACCGGTGCCACCCGGGCCAGCGCGGTGATAGCCCTTCACGACCCAGATCGGAACACCGGTGAGGCCGGACTTGAAGTACGGGCCGGACGGCGAGCCGATCACGTAGTAGTCGACAACCTGGGCGGCGTGGACGCCCACAAATGCCTCGGAGGCGAACATGAACGGGCGAAGGTAGAGGCTGGTGCCATCGCCTTCGGGAACCCACTTTGAATCCGCGCGAACGTAGTCAACCAGGGAAGCGACAAAGTCTTCGCGATCCATCTCGGGCAGAGCCAGACGACGAGCCGAGTGGTTGATGCGCGCCGCATTGAAAGTCGGGCGGAAGGTCCAGATCGACCCGTCATCGTGACGGTACGCCTTGATGCCTTCAAACACGGACTGCGAGTAGTGCAGAACCGCAGCACCCGGCGTGAGATCCAGCGGACCGTAAGGAATCACACCACGATCCGTCCAACCTTCACCCTTGATCCAGCGCATGTGGGCCATGTGATCGGTGAACTGACAGCCGAAGGTCAGATCATTCATCACCGCGTCGTATTCTGCCTGCGACGCAGGATTCGGGTTGACGGTAAGAGGGAAACGACCTGCAAGCTCGTCACCGGATCCAATCGGCTGAGCAGCCAAGGATTCCAGCTGAGTAGGCACATGCTCTTGGATCGCCATTATTTCTCCTCTTCGTAGGCGTTACGTCCAGGATATGTGTGGATACGACGATACTCGCCAAGGTTCCGTCATGTGAACCTAGGCGAGCATCAGTCGGTGAGAATACGCTCAGGCAAGTGCCACGCAGATCGCGTCTCCGATTTCGGAGGTGGAGCGAACCAGCGGAGCGCCTGCCTTATCGGCGGCAGCGCGGTCGGCCATGTCCTTTTCGATGGCGGCTTCCACCTTGGCTGCCAGTTCCGGCTTGCCAATATGGTCAAGCAGCAGTGCGACCGAGGAGATCGTTGCAGTCGGATCAGCCTTGCCCTGGCCTGCAATGTCGGGCGCAGAGCCGTGGACGGGCTCAAACATCGACGGGAATGCGCCGTCGGGGTTGATATTGCCCGATGCGGCCAGGCCGATGCCACCGGTGACTGCGCCCGCTTCGTCGGTGAGGATGTCGCCGAACAGGTTGTCGGTGACGATCACGTCAAAGCGTTGCGGGTCGGTGACCATGTAGATCGTGGCCGCGTCAACGTGGCAGTAGTCGACGGCGACGTCAGGGTATTCGGCTCCGACGGCTTCGACTGTGCGACGCCAGAGGTGTCCGGCGTTCACGAGGACATTGTGTTTGTGCACCAAAGTAAGTTTTTTACGAGGCCGAGCGTTGGCCTTTTCAAACGCGTAGCGTACAACGCGCTCAACACCGAAAGCAGTGTTGACTGAAACCTCGGTTGCGATCTCGTGCGGGGTGCCGACGCGGACGGCACCGCCGTTGCCACAGTAGAGGCCCTCCGTGCCTTCACGGACAACAACGAAGTCTGTGTTGTCGGGAATGCGTAGCGGCGAGGCAACGCCTTCGTAGTACTTCGAGGGACGAAGGTTCACGTAGTGATCGAGAGCGAAGCGGAGCTTCAGCAACAGACCGCGCTCAAGGACACCGGAGGGAACCGACGGGTCACCAACAGCACCCAGAAGGATGACGTCGTTTCCCCTGATTGCTTCAAGATCTTCGTCGGTCAGGGTGTCACCGGTGCGGTGCCAGCGGTCAGCGCCCAGATCGAACTGAGTCGTTTCAAGTTCCAGGTCGGAACCTTCAAGGACCTTGGTCAGAACCTTCAGGCCTTCGGGAACAACCTCTTTACCGATACCGTCGCCGGGAATAACTGCAAGCTTCAAAGTCGTCATAGCTCAATTGTGGGTACTCCCCTGTGTGGGCATTCAGAGCGTCCACCAACTGGTCTGCCTGCTCTAGGTACCACCTGTTTGACGACAGCACTCAGCTAATCGCTACCCCTCCCCTTGAAGGTCGGAGATGCCATAAACTACGAGATACATACTCGATAAGCGTCAACGCTTATCTGTATCCTCATCGACACTGTAAGGAAACATCCCATGTCCAACCCGTACGCACCCCAAGATCCGAACGCTGCGAACGATATGCCTCTCCCGCCGCCGGCCCCTCCGGTAGCTCCTTCTGCCCAGTCGACGACTCAGATGCCGACGTACACCACCGGTCAGATGCCGACTGTTCCGGCACAACAGGCAAATCCGTATGCAATGGCCCAGCCTGCTCCTGTGCCTCAAGCTACTTCCGCTACTGCCCAGGCTGGCATCGGTTTTATCAGGGCTCTTTTTGATTTCTCCTTCAGCCACTACGTGACGCTGGGGTTTATGAAGTTCATTTACATCATCAGCCTCGGCCTCATCGCCCTGTCGTGGTTTGTGAGCATGATTGCCGCTTTTAGCGCTGATGCAACAGCTGGCTTCATCGTACTTCTGTTCGGATGGATCGTTGCCCTTGCGGTTCTGATTGGAGTCCGTCTGGGACTTGAGCGTGCGGTTGCTATGATTCGTACGGCTCAGAACACCACGTTGATCTATGAAGCTATGCAGAAGAACGCCGATAAGTGATCGGTTTTTCTTTGCTCAGCTGAATACGGGTGTGGCCCCGACCAGTTGGTCGGGGCCACACCCGTATGTGCTCGTGTACGTCTAGCGACGTAGCGTCACTGGGATTCAGCGAGCTGCGGAACCATCGGTGTAGTCGGCGTCTGCCGAGGTCCAGCCGAAGGCCTTGCGGAGCTTCTGGCCGGTCTTTTCGATCGGGTGCGCTTCATTTTCTGCACGCAGCGCCTTGAATTCGAGGCCACCGTTGTCCTGGTCGGCGATGAAGCGCTTAGCAAAGGTGCCGTCTTGGATGTCGGCAAGGACCTCCTTCATGGCTTCCTTGACCTGCGGGCCGATGACGCGCGGGCCGGAGACGTAGTCGCCGTACTCTGCGGTGTCGGAGCAGGACCAACGCTGCTTGGTCAGGCCACCCTCGTTGATCAGGTCAACGATGAGCTTCAGTTCGTGGCAGACCTCGAAGTAGGCCATTTCGGGCTTGTAGCCAGCTTCGGTCAGGGTTTCGAAGCCATACTGGATAAGCTTGGAAACGCCACCGCAGAGGACTGCCTGCTCGCCGAAGAGGTCGGTTTCGGTTTCTTCAGTGAAGGTGGTCTCAATGACGCCTGCGCGGGTGCCACCGATTGCCTTGGCGTAGGACAGTGCGAGTGCGAGCGCCTGGCCGGATGCGTCCTGCTCGACACAGACGAGGGCCGGAACACCCTTACCTTCGAGGAACTGGCGACGAACGGTGTGTCCCGGGCCCTTCGGGGCGACCATGCAGATGTCGTGGCCGGCTTCGGGGGTAATGTAGCCGTAGCGGATATTGAAGCCGTGCGAGAAGAACAGTGCGGCGTCGTCCTTGAGGTTCTTGGCGATCTGCTCTGCGTAGACGAAACGCTGGACCTGGTCCGGAACCAGGATCATCACAACGTCGCCTTCGGCCACAGCTTCGGAAACGTCCTTGACAGTCAGGCCAGCGGATTCAGCCTTGTCCCATGAGGAAGAGCCCGGACGCAGACCAACAACCACGTCGACGCCGGAATCCTTGAGGTTGAGCGCGTGGGCGTGACCCTGCGAGCCGTAGCCAATGATGGCAACCTTCTTGGACTGGATGATCGACAGATCTGCACCGTCGTCGTAGATGATCTCAGTCATTGTCATTTCTCCTTCAATTGATCCGTGATCGAGCGTGATCCGCGGCCGATCGCCACAGCGCCCGACTGGACGATTTCTGTCACACCGTACTGCTCAAGGGAGCGGACAAGTGCTTCGAGTTTAGATAGTGAGCCAATAGATTCGATGACGACCGTTTCCGTCTGCACGTCGACGACGTGAGCACGGAAGAGGTCGACGACCTGCAGGACGCCGGTGCGACGCTTTTCGTCGGCGCGCACTTTGATCAGGAGGAGGCGACGTTCCACGGAGTCTTCCGGTTCAAGCTCCACAACCTTGAGCACGTTCACCAGCTTGTTCAGCTGCTTGGTGACCTGTTCGAAGGGTTGGTCTTCTGCTTTGACGATGATCGTCATGCGGGAGATTTCGGGATGCTCAGTTTCACCCACGGTAAGCGAGGTGATGTTAAATGCGCGACGCGCGAACAGTGCCGAGACGCGGGTCAGGACACCGGGCTTGTTTTCAACAAGCACGCTCAGAGTATGTGTTTGTGCCATGATTTTCAGTCCTCCACATCCCAGTCGGGTGCCATACCCTTGGCATAGCGGATTTCATCGTTCGACACACCTGCTGCGACCATCGGCCACACCATGGAGTCCTTCGAGACTCTAAAGTCGATCAGGACAGGGCGGTCGTTGATGGACATGGCCCATTCGATAGCCTCGTCGACTTCGTCGATAGAACGGACGGTGCGCGCTGCCATACCGTAGGCGGTGGCGAGCATTTCAAAGTTCGGGATCTGCTCTCCGTCAATGGGGTTGAGCGTTGTGTTGGAGTAGCGCTTGTCGTAGAACAGCGACTGCCACTGACGCACCATGCCGAGCACGGAATTGTTGATCAGGCAGACCTTGATCGGAATGTTGTTCACCGTGCAGGTGGCCAGTTCCTGATTGGTCATCTGGAACGAACCGTCACCGTCGATTGCCCACACAACGTTGTTCGGCTTGCCGACCTGGGCGCCCATGGCGGCGGGGATGCTAAAGCCCATGGTGCCCAGACCAGACGAGGATATGAAGTGCCTCGGCTTGTCGGACTGGATGAACTGAGCCGACCACATCTGGTGCTGGCCAACGCCGGTCACGTAGATAGCATCGGGGCCTGCGATCTTGGACAGTCGCGACAGGACTTCCTGCGGGGCCATCATGCCGTCTTCAGTCTTCGTCCACCCCATCGGGTAGCGGTCCTTCAGACGGTTGAGGTAACGCCACCATCCGGAGATGTCCTCGCCCTGGTCCTTCTTCTTCATCGCGACGATTTCGTCAACGAGCATCGGAAGCGCGTCGGCGAGGTTACCGACGATCGGAATGTCCGCGAATCGGTTCTTCGAGATCTCAGCGGGATCAATGTCGATGTGCACGATCTTCGCACGAGGCGCGAAAGAATCGAGGTTGCCGGTCACGCGGTCATCGAAGCGAGCACCGAGTGTGACGATCAGGTCGGAGCGTTGCAGAGCACCGACGGCTGCCACGGTTCCGTGCATACCAGGCATACCCAAGGTGTGTGAATCAGAATCTGGGAATGCACCACGTGCGGTCAAAGTAGTGACGACCGGAGCGTCGGTTGCCTCAACCAGTCGAGCAAGATCATCGGTTGCACCCGAACGGATCATGCCACCGCCGACGTACAGCACCGGGGCTTGCGCTTGAAGGATTGCCTCTGCAGCCTGGCGCACTTGGCGCTTGTGAGGCTTGGCAGCTTCTTTGTAACCGGGCAGGTCCATGGCGGGTGGCCAAGAGAAGTTCATCTGGGCAGTCTGCGCGGACTTCGTGACATCAACGAGGACCGGGCCGGGACGACCAGTCGACGCAATCTCGAAGGCTTCAGCCAGTCGAGATGGAATCTCTGTAGCGTCGGTGACAAGGAACGCATGCTTCGTCAGTGGCATCGAGGCGCCAACAATATCGGCTTCTTGGAATGCATCGGTGCCAATCAGGGAGGCACCCACCTGACCTGAAATCACGACCATGGGGACGGAGTCCATGTTTGCGTCGGCCAGCGCTGTCAGGGTGTTTGTTGCACCCGGGCCGGATGTGACAATCGCACAACCGACCTTGCCGGTAGCAAGAGCGTAGCCTTCAGCGGCGTGGCCTGCACCCTGTTCGTGACGAACAAGAATGTGATTGAGCTTTGAGCTCATCAACGGATCATAAGTAGGAAGAATTGCGCCACCGGGCATGCCGAACACGTCGGTCACGCCGAGAGCTTCAAGGGAAGCAATAATCGCTTGCGCCCCGGTCATCATCTGCGTGGGAGCAGTGTCTTTCACCGCTGGGTCCTCTCTATGTGTGGGTGGATCTCAACAAAAAATCCCCAGCCGCGTCATAGCGATGGGGATTAGGCGTGCGATCCATCCGTTTTCACGCGGCAGGATTCGCACGCCCGGGTACGATGACCAGGACGGAAATACCAACCGAGAGAATGTTGAACACGGGTAAACCGTATGCCCACTAGGGCCTCGCCCCGCCTTTTATCTCACACTGCGGAATCTGAATCTCATCGCCTTTGTCGTTTCATTTGCATACGTGACACAAACGATAGGTTTTCGGCGCTTTATCCGTCACAGATAGGACGATGAACTAATTACCTTTGCGGACAAACCTGCAATAATGGGCGTGATTACTCCGTCAACACAACATTGGAGTCGTAACTGTGGAAACAGTATTCGCTCTGCTGGCTGAGCAGCCAGTTCTCTTCCTCTTCCTGCTCATTGGCATCGGTATGGCGTTTGGCCATATCAAGGTCAAGGGCATCGGTCTCGGTGCTGCGGCCGTTCTGTTCTTCGCCATTATTTTGGCGGCGTGGGCACAGGCATACGGCATCGAGCTTCGCGTGACCCCGCAACTGGGAACGCTCGGCCTGACCCTCTTTACCTTCGCTATCGGTATCAACTCCGGCGCGTCCTTCTTCCATAACTTGAAGACCGCTGTCGGCCCGATCTTGACCGTCGTTGTGCTCTACGTCGTCGCGGCCGGCGTTGGCCTTGGCGTTGGTAAGGCCCTCGGCATGGATATCGCACTGATCTCGGGTACGTTCGCTGGCGCGGTCACGAACACCCCCGCTCTTGCAGCCGCCGGCGAAGCCTCAGGTCAGTTGGACCGCGCAACTGTCGGCTACTCGATTGCCTACCTGTTCGGTGTGATCGGTATGCTCGTAGCTTCTGCCGCAGCGCTCTCCTACGGCAAGAACGACCGCGATACTCCTTCCCCGCTGGCGAACCGCACAATCCGCGTTGAGCGCGACGATCACCCGTTCGTTGGCGACATTTACGAGAAGCTCGGGTCGAAGGTCACATTCTCGCGTCTGCGTCGTGGTGAGACCGGCCCGATCACCCGCCCGTCGATGTCTGACACTCTGGACCCGGGTGACTTGGTGACCGTCATAGGTCCTCGTGAATTGGTTGCTCGCGCAGCAACTGAGCTGGGTCACGCTTCTTCACACTCCCTTATGCAAGACCGCACTTACCTTGACTTCCGTCGCATGACGGTTTCCGATCCGAAGGTTGCCGGTCGCGCGGTTGCTGACCTAGAGATGGCGAAGCACTTCTCCGCAACGATCTCCCGTGTGCGTCGCGGTGACGTTGACATGGTTGCCGAGCCGGGCTTAATCCTTCAGCAGGGTGACCGTGTTCGCGTTGTTGCTCCTACCTCCAAGATGGAAGCCATCACGAAGTTCTTCGGCGACTCGGCTCGTGGCCTTTCGGATCTGAACCCGATCGCGCTGGGTCTCGGTATGGCGCTCGGTATCGCGATCGGTGAACTCCCGATCCTGACCCCGTCCGGTGAATACTTCTCGATCGGTTCGGCAGCAGGCACCCTGATCGTTGGCTTGGTCTTCGGTCGTCTGGGTCGTATCGGACCGCTGGTCACTGCTCTGCCCTTCACCGCTTGCCAGGTTCTTTCTGAGTTCGGCCTGTTGGTCTTCCTCGCACAGGCTGGCGCCAACGCTGGTGGACAGATTGCGAACGCCTTCACCTCGGGTGACTGGATCAAGATCTTCATCCTGGGCTTCGTCATCACAACGATCCTCGCAGTTGGCACCTACGTCATCATGCGTTGGATCTTCAAGATGGGTGGCACGCAGCTGTCCGGTTTCCTCGGCGGTCTGCAGACCCAGCCTGCTGTTCTGGCATTCGCCAACGGCCGCACAAACTCGGATCCACGCGTTGCCCTTGGTTACGCTCTGATCTACCCGGTCGCAATGGTCGGCAAGATCTTCGTAGCCCAGATCCTCGGCGGACTTAGCTGATCCTTTCACCTTCCGCTGCTCTCTCAATGACGAGGCCGGGCGGGCACCACGTGCGTGGTGCCCGCCCGCTTCTTTATCTTTATCTTTAATTCGACGAGATGAACGCCAGCATGCTTGCCTTACGCTTTCAAACCCCTTTGGATGCTCCCCTCTCTTAGAATGGTGACGCCCCATCATTGTTTGCTCGAGGAGCGTTCCATGAGTTTGCGTTTCAATCCACCACCTAACTGGCCGAAACCGCCTGACGGTTTTACTCCCGGGCCGGGGTGGAGCCCCGATCCTTCGTGGAGTTCTGCACCGGCGGGCTGGCAACTGTGGGTCGATGACGGTATTGCTTCACCTTCGAGTATTCCAGGGAATGATCCTTCGTCACCGAGCGCCTTCTCGTCCGACGCATCTGTGTCCTCGGCTTCAGCTGGAGCCTCGTCCCCCTACGCGCCAGGCGGAAGTGGGCGCACGACCACCGCGAGCCCACCCCATAGTGCTAGGCAGAATGCTCCTCTACCCCAGACACGGACACCCGCTGCCGCCAACCAACCATGGGCGACGCCACCAGCTGCTGGTTCGCCAACGGACGCTGGGAACCCGTATACGCAGTTCGCGCGGGGAAGCATGCCCTCCTATGCGCAGGCGAACGCTCAGAGGAAGTCATCAACGAACCGAACCGTCGGGATTGTCCTCGGCTCCGTCGTTGGAATCTTCTTTATCACCATCGCCCTGGCAGTGATCGGAATCCTGAACCCGGACGACGAAGAGGATCCGACGGCCTGGCGTGGATCTGATCCAGGCTGGCCCACCTCGGCCTTCTCAGAGACACCAAACGAAGTCAAAATGAAGGACGGGTCATCACTTGCCGATTCGCTTCCGTCCGGCACAACTACAGAAAAGTTCGGTTTCAGCGCAAAAAGCCCCGCTGACCCGCAACTCCATTATTTGACTATGTACGACAGTGAGGTGGATTCCTCGGGTCTTCCCGTCACTTCAATCAACGTCGAACTCGGTGCAGTTGACTGGAATGCAGGGCCGGCAATCCTTGCTGAGCTGACGGAGGAAGGTATCGAGAGCCTTTATACGGAACCTGATGCAGGCGAAGTCTGGATTCGTGTTCCCGTCACCATCACCTACCACGGTGAAGACACGTTCAATTCCTTCGATCTTGATCTGACATACTCCAATGACGATTCCTTCGCTTTTGCCGAATATTCCTACACTGACAGCGATTTCTCTATCATTGATATGCCGGGCGACGGCCAAACAGCAACCGGATACTTCAATTTCATGATTGATGAAGAGAACGCAACTGCGCAGCAGGGCATATTTGAGGTCTCAGCCTTCTACACAACTCCATCGCTGTTTATGTCAGCGAAATAAGACGGTGTCCTGACAGAGGTGTGGGGGTCTCAGGCAGTGCCTGAGACCCCCACACCTATGAAAAGTCGGACGCTACGTTACTCGCTCAATTCTTGGTTTGAGGATGTATCATCTGGTGTTCTTGCTTCGGCAAGCGACTGCTCACTCAGAGCCTCTTCACCGCCAGCAGCTCCAACTGTTTCATGTACTTGGGCAGAAGTGTGGTCATTGGCCACCGTGTCAGCGCTGTCTGTAGGGCTGAACGAATCTGGGAGGACCTCGTCCAGGAGAGGCACAACGGGCGCCGATTCCGTGAGCCAGTTCTTATCCGTCAGCATTCGCGCCACAGCAAGACCCATGCCGATACCCACGATCGTGAAAATAACGGTGAATAGCGACTGGAGGGCTTCGAGCATCTGGCCGTTGTTCAAGTAGGTGAGCGAACGGTAAAGCGGAACACCTGGGATCATGATGACCACCGCCGGGACAGATAACGTCACTCGAGAGAACCGCGTGCGCTCCGCTGCAAACGTTGCAAGGAGGCCTGCAGCAAGGGCTGCAAGACCGACAGCTGCGGGCGTCTGAACATCAAGCTCGTCAACCAGAGCAAGACGCCCAACGTTGATAAAAGCACCAATCAATGCCGCCGTTCCCGCTACTCGCGTTGGCGAGTTAAACAGGACAGCAAAGCCAAACGCCGCGACAAAGCTCGTGATAAACCGCAGAGTATAGAGCAACCAGGGGGTGAGGATGTAGCTGTATTCGGGAGTGACAGACCAGTGGAAGACTGTTGACACTACCCAGGTGGCGACGCCCGCAGACAACAAGAGCATGAAGACGTACGTCAGACGACCTAGACCGCCTTGGAAATCGTGTCGGACCAGGTCAATAATGCCCGTCACTAGCGGGAAGCCAGGGACTAGGAACAGCATTGCTGAAATAAAACCAGCTTGGTGCGTAGGCTCAAGGCCAAGGAAGTGCTGTGCAGGGGCAACGAGAAGGATGTAGATGAGCGCCGCGACTGCACCACAACTCATCCACACACCGAAGTGGTTCATGTGACGGTGGAGCATCTGACGCCGAAGCGCCTGGCCAAAGAATGCTGCGACTGCAACAGCTGAGCATTCAACCCAGCCGCCACTGTTCAGGAATGAGAAGGCAGCACAGGCAAGTCCAGATGCTGCAGCGTTCGGAAACCAGTCATACAGTGGCTTCACCCGTTCGATTTCGTCAAGCGCTTTTTCAGCGTCTTCAACCAGAACTGCCTTGCCTTTAATAGAAGCGACGTAGTTGTTAAGCCTGTCGATACGGTCGGCATTGACGCCCATTTGGCGTTGTTCAGCAAGACCAGTACGGAAGGTGCCGTTCGCATATGCGGTGGCGATGATCTCCGTGTAGGTGACTTGCGCGTGATGCTCTGCGATACCTACTGCTTTGGCAAGCGTTGTCATTGAGTTTTTTACGCGATATGCACTGGCACCGCTTGCCAGGAACATCTGACCGAGTCGCAACACCACGCGTGACTGGTGGGCAAGACGATCATGGGCGGCCGAACGGTAAGCCTGAATGCCCTCGGGGGCACCTTCGATAATGTAGCCCGATGACACTTGATTGGTCGTTTCACTCATAGAACAAGCATTCCACCCTAATGAATCAAAGAAGGCGGTCTATCGTCACAGACGGCTTGTAGCGTCGGACACGTTGCCGACTGTTGTGCCGGCAATTGGCTGGCACCGTCTGAGATTGCCAGCAAACACAAGTGAGGCCGTGAAAGCCCTTTTGGGTTTTCACGGCCTCAGTGTTGAAGTGTTGTTGCGGCGGTGTCCTACTCTCCCACACTCTGTCGGGTGCAGTACCATTGGCGTTTGTGGGCTTAGCTTCCGGGTTCGGAATGTTTCCGGGCGTTTCCCCACTACTATGACCACCGCAAAAATGGTCACTCGCTTGTGTTGTCCACTCCCCCTTGCTGGGGGTGTGGGTTGAGTGTGATTCGTATAGTGGTTGTAAGCAGTCTTACTTTTTGTTGCCTTTTTGTGGTTTCGTGTAGTGTCGGCCAATTAGTACCAGTCGGCTCGCGAGCACATTGCTGTGCTTCCACCTCTGGCCTATCAACCCGCTAGTCTGGCGGGGGCCTTCACACCATTACTGGTGTTGGAAACCTCATCTTGGAGCAGGCTTCCCGCTTAGATGCTTTCAGCGGTTATCCCTTCCGAACGTAGCCAACCAGCCGTGCACCTGGCGGTACAACTGGCACACCAGAGGTTCGTCCATCCCGGTCCTCTCGTACTAGGGACGGGCCTCCGCAAGTTTCCTACGCGCACAGAGGATAGGGACCGAACTGTCTCACGACGTTCTGAACCCAGCTCGCGTACCGCTTTAATGGGCGAACAGCCCAACCCTTGGGACCAACTCCAGCCCCAGGATGCGACGAGCCGACATCGAGGTGCCAAACCATGCCGTCGATATGGACTCTTGGGCAAGATCAGCCTGTTATCCCCGGGGTACCTTTTATCCGTTGAGCGACCACGCACCCACGTGCCATGGCCGGATCACTAGTTCCTGCTTTCGCACCTGCTCGACCCGTCGGTCTCACAGTCAAGCTCCCTTGTACACTTGCACTCGCCACCTGATTACCAACCAGGCTGAGGGAACCTTTGAGCGCCTCCGTTACTTTTTGGGAGGCAACCGCCCCAGTTAAACTACCCACCAGGCACTGTCCCCAACCCGGATTACGGGCCGAGGTTAGATGACCGCGTGAACCAGAATGGTATTTCAACGACGACTCGACAAGAGCTGGCGCCCCTGCTTCACAGTCTCCCACCTATCCTACACAAGTCCAAGCGAACACCAATACCAAGCTATAGTAAAGGTCCCGGGGTCTTTCCGTCCTTCTGCGCGTAACGAGCATCTTTACTCGTAGTGCAATTTCACCGAGTTCATGGTCGAGACAGCGGAGAAGTCGTTACGCCATTCGTGCAGGTCGGAACTTACCCGACAAGGAATTTCGCTACCTTAGGATGGTTATAGTTACCACCGCCGTTTACTGGGGCTTAAATTCAAGCCTTCACCACCCGAGGGTGGTTGAGCCTTCCTCTTAACCTTCCAGCACCGGGCAGGCGTCAGTGCGTATACATCGTCTTACGACTTCGCACGCACCTGTGTTTTTGATAAACAGTCGCTTCTCCCTATTCTCTGCGACCCCACAACGCACACACCCAGAAAAAGGGGGGACGTCACAGGGTCCTCCTTATCCCGAAGTTACGGAGGAATTTTGCCGAGTTCCTTAACCATGATTCACTCGAACGCCTCGGTATACTCTACCTGACCACCTGAGTCGGTTTAGGGTACGGGCGCGTCATGCCCTCACGTCGAGGCTTTTCTTGACAGCTTAGGATCACCACCAGACACCCCAAAAGGGCACCCCCATCAGTCCTCACCCTACATGCCTACCGGATTTACCTAGCAGACGGGCCACAACCTTAGACACACACAACCATCGGTGCGCGGCAGCTACCTTCCTGTGTCACCCCTGTTAACACGCTTACCTACAACAATCAGGATCCCACAACACCCAAGCTGATCAAACCCGAAGGAATGAACAGTCCAGATGCGGGTGGTTAGCATAAAAGCTTCAGTATTTGGCGGTCACAACGCGGTACCAGAATATCAACTGGTTGTCCATCGACTACGCCTGTCGGCCTCGCCTTAGGACCCGACTAACCCAGGGCGGATAAACCTAGCCCTGGAACCCTTAGTCAATCGGCGGACGGGATTCTCACCCGCCATTCGTTACTCATGCCTGCATTCTCACTCCCACACGCTCCACCAACCGTTCCCAGCAGGCTTCACCGCACGCAGGACGCTCCCCTACCCACCCACACAACCTTAGGCAGGTCCCCTGCCCAGGCTCTTTCATGTGTGAGTGCCACAGCTTCGGCGGTACGCTTAAGCCCCGCTACATTGTCGGCGCGAAACCACTTGACCAGTGAGCTATTACGCACTCTTTCAAGGATGGCTGCTTCTAAGCCAACCTCCTGGTTGTCACCGCGATCTCACATCCTTTCCCACTTAGCGCACACTTAGGGGCCTTAGCTGATGATCTGGGCTGTTTCCCTCTCGACTACGAAGCTTATCCCCCGCAGTCTCACTGCCATGCTCAACCTAATGGCATTCGGAGTTTGGCTGACGTCAGTAACCCATAGGGCCCATCGGCCATCCAGTAGCTCTACCTCCACCAGGCAACACACAACGCTGCACCTAAATGCATTTCGGGGAGAACCAGCTATCACGGAGTTTGATTGGCCTTTCACCCCTACCCACAGCTCATCCCCCAGGTTTTCAACCCTGGTGGGTTCGGTCCTCCACACAGTCTTACCTCTGCTTCAACCTGGCCATGGGTAGATCACCCCGCTTCGGGTCCAGAACACGCGACAGGCGCCATATTTCAGACTCGCTTTCGCTACGCATACCCCACACGGGTTAAGCACGCCACGTATCACTGACTCGCAGGCTCATTCTTCAAAAGGCACGCCATCACCCCACAAGGCTCTGACGGCTTAAAGGCACACGGTTTCAGGTACTATTTCACTCCCCTCCCGGGGTACTTTTCACCATTCCCTCACGGTACTATGCACTATCGGTCATCAAGAAGTATTTAGGCTTACCAGGTGGTCCTGGCAGATTCACACGAGATTTCACGAGTCCCGCACTACTCGGGCACCTATCCCACCTACGCATGCAACAGTCCATCTACACGACTATCACGCACTCCGGTCCGCTATCCCACACGGTTCAACTACCATCACACACGCAAGCCCCTCCCCGGCAGAGAAGAGACGAACAAGCCCCACAACACCGCACACGCAACCCCCGCCGAGTATCACACGCACACGGTTTAGCCTCCTCCGCTTTCGCTCGCCACTACTCACGGAATATCTTTTCCTACGGGTACTAAGATGTTTCACTTCCCCGCGTTCCCCCCACCACCCTATACACGTTCAGATGATGGTAACCAAGCACAACCCTGGTTAGGTTCCCCCATTCGGACACCCTCGGATCAAAGCTCGCTCGCCAACTCCCCGAGGCATATCGCAGGCCGCAACGTCCTTCATCAGCTCTTGATGCCAAGGCATCCACCGAATGCCCAACAAAACTAAACAAAACCACACAACAAGAAAATAAAGATGCTCACAACCACTATACAAATCACAAACAACCCACCACACACACCACCACCCCCCAAACACCCCACAAACACAGGGCGCAACAAAAAAGAGAGGCGGCAACATGCGAGCCAAAACGCTCAAACGGTGTTGAACGTGAACCCGACAGCGTGTCTGCTTCCATGGAGCTTGCACCCCTGTTTTCCACTAAAAAACACCCACGCACCCACACCCACCAAGAAAAACCCTCGGTGAACAAATGCGAGCACAAGAAACACACACCACACACACTCACGTGCCATGATGCGCATCCCCAAAAACGGGCTCCCTAGAAAGGAGGTGATCCAGCCGCACCTTCCGGTACGGCTACCTTGTTACGACTTCGTCCCAATCGCCAATCCCACCTTCGACCACTCCCCCCGGAAAACCGGTTAGGCCATGAGCTTCGGGTGTTACCAACTTTCGTGACGTGACGGGCGGTGTGTACAAGGCCCGAGAACGTATTCACCGCAGCGTTGCTGATCTGCGATTACTAGCGACTCCACCTTCATGGGGTCGAGTTGCAGACCCCAATCCGAACTGAGACTGGCTTTAAGTGATTCGCTCCACCTTACGATATCGCAACACTCTGTACCAACCATTGTAGCATGCGTGAAGCCCAAGACATAAGGGGCATGATGATTTGACGTCATCCCCACCTTCCTCCGAGTTAACCCCGGCAGTCCCCCACGAGTCCCCACCATAACGTGCTGGCAACATAGGGCAAGGGTTGCGCTCGTTGCGGGACTTAACCCAACATCTCACGACACGAGCTGACGACAACCATGCACCACCTGCACACCCCCAACCAAATGCCACCACATCTCTGCAGCGTCAGGGTGCATGTCAAGCCTTGGTAAGGTTCTTCGCGTTGCATCGAATTAATCCGCATGCTCCGCCGCTTGTGCGGGCCCCCGTCAATTCCTTTGAGTTTTAGCCTTGCGACCGTACTCCCCAGGCGGGGCACTTAAAGCGTTAGCTACGGCGCAGAAACCACGGGTGGCCCCCACACCTAGTGCCCAACGTTTACAGCGTGGACTACCAGGGTATCTAATCCTGTTCGCTCCCCACGCTTTCGCTCCTCAGCGTCAGTAACGGCCCAGAGACCCGCCTTCGCCACCGGTGTTCCTCCTGATATCTGCGCATTCCACCGCTACACCAGGAATTCCAGTCTCCCCTACCGCACTCAAGTCAACCCGTACCCACCGCACGCCCCCAGTTAAGCCAGAGGATTTCACGGCAGACGCGGCCAACCGCCTACAAGCCCTTTACGCCCAATAATTCCGGACAACGCTCGCGCCCTACGTATTACCGCGGCTGCTGGCACGTAGTTAGCCGGCGCTTCTTTACCCACTACCCTCACCACAACCCAAAGCTGCGGCTTGACCATGAGCGAAAAAGGTTTACAACCCGAAGGCCTTCATCCCTCACGCGGCGTCGCTGCATCAGGCTTGCGCCCATTGTGCAAAATTCCCCACTGCTGCCTCCCGTAGGAGTCTGGGCCGTATCTCAGTCCCAATGTGACCGGTCACCCTCTCAGGCCGGTTACCCGTCAAAGCCTTGGTAGGCCATCACCCCACCAACAAGCTGATAGGCCGCGAGCCCATCCCCCACCAGAAAAAACCTTTCCACCCACCAACATGCGCCAATGAGTGAATATCCAGTATTAGCAGCCGTTTCCGACCGTTATCCCAAAGAAGAGGGCAGGTTACTCACGTGTTACTCACCCGTTCGCCACTAATCCACCCCAACAAAGCTGGAGCATCATCGTTCGACTTGCATGTGTTAAGCACGCCGCCAGCGTTCGTCCTGAGCCAGGATCAAACTCTCCGAACAAAAACATATCCAGAAAAAACCAACCACCAAAACGCGGCCAGCCAATCCCAACAATAAAAACAAACTCAAAAACAAAAAACAGGCATAAAAACAAACACACTATCGAGTTCACAAACAACACCCACACACCCCAAAACAGCCACAAAAAACCGCAACCATCAAAAACAGGGAGGAAGCAACCACGCCACAATCACAAACCCAAAACCACAAACAGGCCCAAAAGCTTGCAACCACTCGGCGCAACAACAGAAACAATACCCACCCCCCACCACACCGTCAAATCAGCCGTCGCTTCAATCCGAGCGACACCACACCGCGAAAAATCCCTAAATTTCAACGAATACAGGCCAGCACCAGCATCAAAACACTAAAATGTGACCTGCGTTTGTTTCGCAACACACAAGAATTCGGACAAAAAGCGACGCAGGTCTCGCCAGATTATCCGGTAATCTGCGCACGTCAGAGCAGGTTTATAGACGAAAACAATCCGGGTGGGCGCAGTCTTTATGTCTGCGCCCACCCGGGCCTCGTCAATTATTCAGCGAACGCGCCGCGCACTACGTGACACGCACATCCACGTTGTAGCGCCTTGCTGTAGGCACGTTCAGCCGACAGCGTGTAGGCCCTCAAGCATCTATGTCCTCTTGGACGGGAATATTCAGCGTCGGCAGATCACGAACCGCGGTGCGGACCGCGCGCGAAACCGCTGGAGCAACACGTCCATCGAAAACGCCGGGGATGATGTAACTGGGTGACAGCTCTTCTTCCTCGATGACGTCAGCGATAGCAACTGCTGCGACGCGCAAAACCTCGGTGGTAATTTCCTTGACCTTTGCATCCAGCAGGCCTCGGAATAAACCTGGGAATGCCAGCACGTTGTTGATCTGGTTCGGGTAATCGGAGCGGCCCGTCGCAACAACCGCCGCGTACTCCCCCGCACCAATCGGGTCAACTTCGGGCGTCGGGTTGGCTAGGGCGAACACGATTGCCCCGTCAGCCATCGTGGCAATATCGCCGGGATCCAAAATGTCGCCGTGCGAGACACCGATGAAGACATCGGCACCCTTCAGACCTTCCTTCAGATTTCCGTGAACGAGGCGCGGATTCGTTGCCTCGGCAAGAGCCTTGCGCGAGGGGTGCATGCCCTCAGTATCGTCGGCGGCAAGTGCACCCGTGCGACCGTAACCGACGATGTCTTTAGCCCCCTGCGCCAGAAGTAGACGAATAATCGCATTGCCTGCAGCACCCACGCCGGACACCACGATGCGAACGTCTTCAATCTTCTTATTGACAATCTTCAGCGCGTTGATCAGCGCGGAAAGCACGACGATAGCGGTGCCATGCTGGTCATCGTGGAAGACCGGGATGTCGAGTTCTGCGCGCAGGCGTTCTTCGATTTCAAAGCAACGAGGCGCGGAGATGTCTTCAAGGTTGATACCACCGTATGCGGGGGCAATCGCCTTAACGATCGAAATGATTTCTTCAGTGTCCTTCGTGTCAAGAACGACCGGCCATGCGTCCACACCGCCGAATTCCTTAAACAGAGCTGCCTTACCTTCCATGACAGGAAGAGCCGCTTCCGGGCCAATATCTCCTAAGCCGAGGACCGCAGTGCCATCAGAAACGACAGCAACCGTATTCGCCTTGATCGTCAGAAGGTGAGCCTTCTGAGGAACGTCATGGATTGCGGTGCAGACGCGGGCCACGCCGGGCGTGTACGCACGAGACAGGTCGTCGCGATTACGGAGCGGAACCTTCGAGTTGATTTCGATCTTGCCACCGACGTGAGCAAGGAAAGTCTGGTCTGCAGTAGACGACAGTGTGACGCCTTCCAGCCCCTTCAGCAGATTGCGAACCTCGCGACGGTGCTCCGAATCGCGCAGGTCGCAGGTGAGGTCGAGAACCATTCGGCCTCGGTTGGAATCGGCGACGTCGAGGCCTCTCACCTGAGCACCGGTTTTTGATACCGCTTCGACAAGCGATCCAATAGATAGTTTCGCTTCGTCGATTTCAACGCGGTATGAGGCGGTGTATGACGGAGAAGTTCGCATGGTGCTCTCTCTTTTCGATCGGCGCTGGCCGTAGATCAATCGTTGTTCCCATAGTACGTACGTGCCGACAGAACGGATAGTGCGCATCACCAGGTGGACAATTGTCAACAATTAGCTACGTAACGCCAGCGTGATTTCCTACCTTCGCGATCATCCCGTTTTAGTTGGGCGCAAAGGAGTTTCCACTGTTCCGCACGCACAGCTCTCGATTCACGAGGCCGGGCACACCAACGAATCAATGACACCGACACGTGCCCGTTCATCGTTGCTCTTGGCAGAGATAGCAGGCGAGAAGGTGACGGAGGCGTAAACGAACAGGCTCTAGAAGCTGAATTGCGTTCGCGAAAGCTCGTGGAGCGGAGACTGTTTCTTCCCGTAGACATCAAGGGTCACAGCAGCAAGAAGAACGATGCCCTTCACTACCTGAGCACGATCAGAGCCGAGTCCAACAAGCAACAGCCCATTTGAAAGAACCGCCATCAGCGTGGCACCAAGGACAGCACCGAAAACCGACCCGCGACCACCGGCAACTGCCGCTCCGCCGATGAACACGGCAGCGATAGCTTCAAGCTCCCATAAGAGACCATCTTGAGGCCCCACAGCCGTCGCCCGGCCTGCGAACATCATGCCCGCAAGCGCCGACAGCATCCCCATATTCACCATGACAAGGCATTGAATCTTCGTCACGCGCACACCGGAAAGGGATGCTGCCTGAATGTTTCCGCCGACAGCTTGAAGATGGCGACCAAATTGGGTCCTCGTCAACATGAAGTGGTAGATGAAAATCAGAACAAGAACCACCACACCCGGAACGGGGAAAGATGTTCCTTCACGTCCCGTACCAAACAGCCAGGTGAAGACCCCCACCAGCACGACGACAATCGCGGACTTCACCCAGGGTCGATAATCAACTCCCCGCAGTCCTAGCCGAGCGCGCCGGCGAAAATAGGTACGAACAATCGAGGTAACCGCTACCACGGCAGTAATGACACCCACGATCACCGTTGCCGTATCGATGCCGAATATGCTCCCCCAAGAAGGCAGATAACCCGAACCTAGCGTTTGAAATCTGTGAGGAAGTGGCACCGACAATGCCTGAGATTCCCACTGGACTCCACCGCGCAGAATGATCATTCCACCAACGGTGACAATAAAAGCAGGCAAACCGACCTTCGCAACAAACAGGCCTTGAATCAAGCCAATAAAAGTTCCGATCAGCATGCCAAGAAGAAGGCCAACCCACCAGGGCAAGCCAAGATTGGCAATGATGATCGCCATGGACATTGATGAGAACGCCGCGACGGAGCCAACTGACAAATCCAGCTGACCGATCGTCACCACCAGGACCATGCCGATAGCGAGGACAAAGATATGAGCGTTACCGGTGACGATATTCTGCAAGTTCGCAGACGCCAGCATGTGCGATCCCGTGATGAACTGGAAGAAGATCATCAAGGCAAGAACGAGGATTCCCATGATTCCCGCTTGACCTAAGCGTGAAGCGTCAAAGGGTAGTCGGCTCACTTCGCTCTCCTCGTTGAGTGGAATATGAACGCACAAAGGCTCGTGTTGTTTTCCTATAGTGCACCATCTTGACAGTTCAACGCACATTTTTGAACCGATTCGCCCAGCGGGCATCCACGCATCAGCCCACTTCACTGACTATCCTAGAAACGTGCCACGTTTGAACGCCCGATCCGGATCTCAATCCTCGCTCCGCGAGGCAAATTCCGCGCGCGTTCTTGACGCGATCCGAAAGTACGGGCGTATCACCCAGGTCGAGCTATCGGCAGCAACAGGTCTTGCTCCCGCAACCATTTCGAACATCATTAAACAGCTCTCGGCACAAGGAAGCGTTGAACTCACGTCAACGATTCGTTCGGGCAGGCGCGCTCAACTGGTTTCGCTCACACAATCGTCAACTCTTACCGCGGGTATCTCAATCGGACGCAGGGCACTGGATATTTACATCTCCGACGAGTCCCGCACCAGCGAATTCACGAAAGTTCTGCCACTACCGGTCGACCATAAGGCTGATACGACGCTCGACCGAGCAACGCTTCTGGTTCTTGACCTTCTTGAACAGGCAGGGCAATCGCTGGATGATCTTGCTGGTATCGGTGTTGCTTTACCTGCCCCTATTAACCCGAAAACGGGCGCTCTGACCCGAAAGGGAATCATGCGAGGCTGGGAAGACATCAACATTGCTGAGGTCTTCCAACGCAGACTTGGACGCGACACGATCGTGATGAACGACGCGAACGCTGCTGTTGCCGCTGAAAACCGATTTGGTTCGCTACGCGGGTTCTCATCGTGCGCCTATATCCGAGCCTCGTATCAAACCGGCGCGGGAATCTTGGTCAACGAAAAAGCCTATTCCGGTGCCACCGGTATTGCCGGGGAAATCGGGCACGTCATCGTTGATCCTCACGGTCCTATCTGCACGTGCGGTGCTCGTGGCTGTCTGAACACGGTTGTTGGAGCGGACTACCTTGTTGACCTTCTTCGCCTGTCACGAGGTCCCATGACACTGCGTGACCTACTGTCACACGCGAATGAAGGTGACCCCGGATGCCAGCAGGTTCTTTCTGACGCAGGAAGCGCAATCGGACGAGTCATCTCTGACCTTGTCACGGTATTCGATCTCGAAGCCGTCGCTGTCGGTGGTGAGCTGATGAATGCGGGAGACACATTCTTGTCCCCTATTCAAAACGCTCTCTTCGAACGCCCCTACCTGCGCGACGAAGGAATCACGGCCTACCCGTCGAAGCTCGGCGCTGATGCCGAAGCCATCGGCGCGATGATCCTTGCACAAGACGCTTTTGTTCCCAGTTATTCAACTCACCGCCAGGAGGACCAATGACGATCCAAGGCGCTCCCCTTCTTGAAGTACGGGGACTTACAAAAACGTTCGGCGGTGTTGAAGCACTCGTTAACGTTGATTTCATCGTGAACCGTCACGAAGTCGTTGCCCTTGTCGGCGACAATGCGGCAGGGAAGTCAACGCTCGCCCGCATGCTCTCAGGAGTTTTTCCTCCGGATGAGGGAACGATCGCGCTCGACGGGGAAGAAATCAGCATCGATTCCCCGCAGCACGCATTGAAACTCGGTATTGCCACCGTCTTCCAAGAAACTGCGCTCTGCGACAACTTGGACGTTGTATCGAATATTTTCCTTGGGCGTGAAGTGTTCTCGCACCGCGCCCTTGATGACGAGGGCATGGAACTCAAAGCACGCCAATATCTTGATCAGTTGGGTTCGCATATCCCCGACGTGCGAGTCCCCCTTTTCCAGCTCACCGCCGGACAGCGTCAATGCGTTGCAATCGCGCGCACCCTGGTGACTCACCCGCGTCTGGTGATCCTCGACGAGCCCACGGCCTCTATGTCCGTGGCACAAACTGCGGAAGTACTCATCCTGATTGAGCACCTGCGCAATATGGGAATGGGGGGCATCTACATTTCCCATAATCTGACCGACGTTCAAGCTAGTGCCGACAGGGTCGAAGTTCTCCGTCACGGACACAACAACGGTTCCTTCAACTCGCGTGATACCTCAACCGACGAACTCATAGCCGCTATCACTGGCGCTTCACATATCGCGCTGTAAACGCGCCCGGCCTCGTCACTTCTTTTCGGCGACCAACTGGCCGTTATCCCCTCTGTCACGGCGCGCAACGTGTTTGCGCGAACGACGCTTGAGCGCCTTGGCATACACGAGTTTCGCCCCCGCCGAAAAACCGACGAGGGCGAAACCAAAGGTGAGAAAACTAGGCGATACCTAGCGGGTCAATCACTTGGCAGCGTTGACGAGCTCCATGCGGTGCGAGTCATCCTTGTAGACGTCTGCAGCGTTGTCCTTGGTGACAATCTTCGGGGTCAGCAGGAAGGACTTGACCGGGTTGCCTTCCATCGACTCGTACTGGGAATCGTCGAGGGTTGCGCCGTCGACCTTCGGGGCTGCCTCGCCCTTGGCGAGCTGGATAGCAAGATCAACAGTTGCCTTCACCAGCGGACGGGTGTCCTTGAAGATGGTGGAGTACTGCTTGCCCTGGGTGACCCAGGTGACCGACTCGTCTTCGGAGTCCTGACCGGTCACAACCGGAACCGGCTTGCCGGCCTGCTCAACAGCGGTGATGATTGCGCGGCCAAGGGTGTCGTTCGGGGAAAGAACGCCATCCGGAACCGCGTCGCCCTGGTAGGTCGAGGTCAGTAGTGCTGCCATGCGGTCCTGCGCATTCTTCGGCAACCAGCCCTGGGTGGCGACCTGCGTGAATTCGGTCTGCCCGGACTTCACAACCAGCGTGCCATCATCAATCTTCGGTTGGAGGACGTCCATTGCGCCACCGAAGAACTTCAAGGAGTTCGAGTCATCCGGTGAGCCACCGAAGAGCTCGATATCCCACGGGCTCTCGCCAGCGTTGGCTTCGAGACCTTCAAGCAATGCCTTGCCCTGAAGCTGACCAACACCGAAGTTGTCGTAGGCGATGTAGTAGTCAAGGTCGGTCGTGTTCGTCAGCAGACGATCGTATGCGATGACCTTGATGCCGGCATCCTTGGCTGCCTTCAGCTGGGTACCCAGCTGCGAACCGTCGATTGCGCCGATCACCAGAACCTGCACGCCATTTTCGATCATGGCTGCAACCTGGTTCTGCTGCTCAGCAACGCCACCGTTTGCGAACTGAATGGTGCATTCAATGCCCTGCTCTTCGCAGCTGGCCTTGAACATGTCTTCAGCCTCAACCCAGTTCTGCGAGGTCTTCTGTGGCATTGCGATGCCGACCGACATCTTGTCAGCCGAGGCCGCTGCGCCGGACTGATCGCCCGATGCGCTACCCGTATCACGGGCACCACAAGCTGCCATAGAGAATGCCATCGCTGCCGCTGCGCTGATGGCAACCGCACTCTTCAGAGTCTTCATTGTCTCTTCTTTCGTGTGTTTGTTTGGTGATTCTTGATGATTCATTCGATGTTCCCCAGCTGGCTTGCTTGGGAATATCTACGCTTTGTGGATGACTCAACGTTTGTTGAGCCCGTTGTTGACATGGCGATACGGTTTCTCCTTACCGCCCGATCATCACTTGGAGGGAGTCTTTGTTTCGCTTTTCCGAACTGCCTTTTGATTACTCAAGGCATTTTGGAAGGTGCCAATGATGGAACGCTTGCCCTGGCGCTTCGAGTAGACATCAACGGCGACTGCGATCAAGAGGACGAGGCCCTTAATGATCTGCGTCCAGTCGGAGCCCACGCCCATCAGCTGAAGGCCATTGTTCAGGAAGGCCATGACAAGTGCGCCAACCATGGTGCCCATGATCGTGCCAACACCACCGGAAACGGCGGCACCGCCGATGAACACGGCGGCAATGGCGTCGAGTTCCCATGCATTACCGTCAGCAGGACCCGAGGCCGTCGAACGGCCGATGAACAGCATTCCCGCAACTGCGGCGAGGAATGCGGAGTTGCAGATGACGAAGAAGTTCGTTTTGATGACCTTCACACCGGTCAGTTCTGCAGCAGCCTTGTTGCCACCGATGGCGTAAATCGAGCGACCGAGGACCGTGCGGTCAGCGATGAACGAGTAGATCAGAGCCAGGATGACGACGATAACACCGGGGATTGGGAACGAGGTGCCGGGGCGACCCGTTGCAAAGATCCAGGCGACGATCAGGATTGCGCCACCGAGGACAACCATGCGAACAATCGGAACCCACATCGGGGCCGGCTCAGCTTCGAACTGCTGACGAGCCTTCACGCCGGAGATTTCCTTCCAGACGATCGCTAGGACTGCGATGACAGCCAGGATCATGGTCGGCAGGTTGAAGGGAATAACATCCGGAGCGATATCGGGCAGGTAGCCAGCGCCGAGGGTCTGGAACAGTTCGGGAACCGGGACCGTCAAAGACTTGCCGATCAGCTGGTTAGTACCGCGGAAGAGGAGCATGCCACCCAGGGTCACGATGAAGGCGGGGATTCCCCACTTTGCAACCCAGAAGCCTTGCCAGATGCCGATGAGCAGACCGACGCCGATACCCAAAACGATGGCCAAGACGGGGCTGAGGGCCCAATCACGCATAGCAACGGCAACGACGATGCCGACGGTTGCTGCGACAGAACCGACTGACAGGTCAATGTGGCCGGCAATGATGACCAGAACCATGCCGATGGCGAGAACGAGGACGTAGGTATTACCCATGACCAGGTTCATCAAGTTCTGTGCTTGGAAGACCTTGCCGTCCGTCTTGAACTGGAAGAACAGGGCAATCGCCGCCAGAGCAGCGATCATTCCGATTTGTCGGAAGTCTCCTCCGAATAGTGCTGTGAGATTCTTCTTCATTGAAGTGCCTTTAGCTTTCAGTTTTCGTTGCTGCCAGTGGGAGTGGATGAGGTGGACGTCATCAGGTGCATCAGGCTTTCCTGATCTGCCTGCTCGGTGGGCACGCACCCCGTCACTTCGCCTTCGAAAATGGTGTAGATGCGGTCTGTGATGCCCAGAAGCTCAGGGAGTTCGGACGAGATCACCAGAACAGCCTTTCCTTGAGCGGCAAGCTCCTGGATGAACGTGTAGATCTCGTACTTCGCACCGACGTCAATGCCGCGGGTTGGCTCATCCAAGATGAGAACCTCGGGGTCAGTGAACATCCACTTTGCAAGGACGACTTTCTGCTGGTTACCTCCGGAAAGCGTTCCCACGCCCGTCATCACTGAGGGCGCTTTAATACGCAGGTTCTGGCGGGATTCTTCAGCGAATTTCTTGCCTTCTTCGATGTTCAACGCGCCGTGGTGGCGGATCTTCGAAAGCTTGGCTGAAACAACCGACTGGTGGATCAGTTCCAGAAGGTTGAGACCCAGCATCTTGCGGTCTTCAGAAAGGTAAGCAATGCCAGCGTCGATAGCTTCAGGGACGGAGTTCGCTTTCACCTTCTTGCCGTCGATAAAGACTTCGCCACCCTCGTGGATACCGTAGGAATGACCGAAGACGGAACGAGCCAGCTCTGTACGACCGGCACCCATCAGACCCGCAAGGCCGACCACTTCACCGGCACGGACGTTGATGGACGAGCCCTTGCAGACGAAACGCTCGGAGTTCAGCGGATGGCGTACCCACCAGTCCTTGACCTCGAACTTCACTTCGCCCGGATGCGACTTCTTGTCCGGGTAGCGGTTTTCAAGGGAACGACCGACCATCAGGCGAATGATCTCGTCCTGGTCGATCTTTTCCTTGTCGGCGTCCATCCAGCCGACCGTCTTGCCGTCACGAATAACCGTGATGGCATCAGAGACGGCAGCAACTTCGTCGAGCTTGTGCGAGATCATGATCATCGCGACGCCGCGTTCGCGCTGCTTGCGCATCAGGTCGAGAAGGTGGGCTGATTCTTCCTCGTTGAGTGCCGAAGTGGGCTCGTCGAGGATCAGGAGCTTGACGTCCTTTGCAAGTGCCTTGGCAATTTCAACAAGCTGCTGCTTACCGACACCCATGTCTTTAATCAGAGTGTCTGGGTTTTCATCCAATCCAACTTCGGCCATGTACGTAAGGGCGCGTTGCTTGGTTTCGTTCCAATCGATGACGCCGTGTTTCTTGACCTCGTTGCCCATGAACATGTTCTCAGCGACGCTGAGCTGCGGGATAAGAGCAAGTTCCTGGTGAATGATGACGATGCCGGCTTTTTCAGAGTCGCGAATGTTCGAGAATCGAACTTCGTTGCCTTCGTAGAAAATGTCGCCCGTGTAAGTGCCGTGCGGGTGCACGCCCGACAGCACTTTCATCAGGGTCGACTTGCCAGCACCATTCTCGCCACAGATCGCGTGGATCTCAGCGTTGCGTACCTGGAGGTTGACGTCATCAAGTGCGACGACACCCGGGAAGACCTTCGTGATGTTGCGCATCTCCAGGACGATGCGCTCACGACGTGTGTTGGTCATTGGTTCTCCGCTGAACTGTTGACAGATAGTTGTGTGATGGAAAGTCACCACCGTTGGCGCATTTCCATGACTCATAGTGTGCACTGTGCGGAGGGCGAAAAAGCCTTATCTACACGAACTGTAACTAAACCGTTATATTGAATTCACGACATAAACTCAATGACTGCACGATATCTATCTCCCGCAGAAATCCAGGGTTTTCACCAAATTACAGCCATGTCATTCGTGCGCCATACGCTCAGTTTTCGCCATCAACGAGGCCACTCACGGGCCTGAGGGAATAGAAAGCTGGGCGGTGGATTATCATCCACCGCCCAGCGACACTTCAATCAAGCGCGACGCTTCAGGCTCCCACCATCTCCATGATGAGTTCACGCACGCGAGCTGCGTCCGCCTGACCACGTGTCGCCTTCATGACAGCCCCCACAAGTGCGCCAGCAGCTGCGACCTTGCCACCCTTGATCTTCTCGACCACATCAGGATTGGCATCCAGCGCATCCTGAACAGCCTTCGAAAGCGCACCGTCGTCAGAAACAACCTCAAGACCGCGAGCCTCGACAACCTCGGTCGGTGAGCCTTCACCAGCCAAAACGCCTTCCAGCACCTGACGAGCAAGCTTGTCATTGATGCGACCAGAATCGATCAAGCCCTGCAACTCAGCAATCTGAGCGGGCGTGACAGGCATATCTTCGAGCGACAGTTCGCGTTCCTTCGCGCGACGGCTGAGTTCGCCCATCCACCACTTACGAGCGGACGCAGGATCGACACCAGCCTCAACGGTGGCCTCGATAATCTCCAACGCACCAGCGTTGATGACATCGCGCATCTCCATATCGGCATAGCCCCACTCTTCGCGCAAGCGACGACGCTTCGCAACAGGAAGCTCAGGAAGCGAGGCACGCAGTTCCTCAACCCACTGGCGCGAAGGAGCAACAGGAACCAGGTCCGGCTCGGGGAAGTAACGGTAGTCTTCAGCATCCGACTTATCGCGGCCCTGCGAGGTGGAACCGTCTTCCTCGTGGAAGTGACGGGTTTCCTGGTTCACCGACCCACCGGCAGAAAGGATCGCACCCTGACGCTGCATCTCGTAGCGAACAGCGCTAGCGATACCGCGGAACGAGTTCACATTCTTCGTTTCCGTACGAACACCCAGAGGAGATTCCGGAGTATCGCGAAGAGAAACGTTGATATCTGCTCGAACATTACCGCGCTCCATACGAGCCTCGGACACACCGAGTGCACGGAAAATATCACGCAGAGTCTGAACGTAGGCAGCAGCCACCTCAGGAGCACGCTCCCCCGCACCTTCGATCGGGCGGGTCACGATCTCCACCAGCGGAACGCCCGCACGGTTGTAGTCAACCAGCGAGTGATCGGCTCCGTGAATACGACCCTCAGCGCCACCGACGTGCGTGTTCTTACCTGCGTCTTCTTCCATGTGTGCGCGCTCAATCTGAACGCGGAACAGACTACCGTCTTCAAGCTCGACATCCACGTAACCATCGTGAGCAATCGGCTCATCAAACTGCGACGTCTGGAATGCCTTCGTCAAGTCCGGGTAGAAGTAGTTCTTACGCGCAAAACGGCAGTACTCTGCGATTTCACAGTTCAGCGCAAGACCGATCTTGATCGCGTATTCAACTGCAGTGTGGTTCACAACCGGAAGACAACCGGGAAGACCCAGCGAAACCGGCGTAACGTAGGTGTTCGGGTCTCCACCAAAGGCATTCGGCGCAGCATCGAACATCTTCGTCTTCGTACCGAGCTCAACGTGAACCTCGATGCCAAGAACCGGATCAAAGTTCGCGGTCACATCCGCGTAATCCATGAGTTCACTCATCAGTTTTCCTCCCAAGAGCTCGCCGGGCAAGCGCCCGCCACATCATCACTGAGCGCTTCAACCAAAGCAGCAGCTTGGTACATCTTCAGATCGTGGTGCGCAGGCGCAATAATCTGGAAGCCGATCGGCAGTCCTTCGGACGAAAGCGCATTCGGAACACTCATCGCGGGGACACCGGCGAGGTTCGCCGGGATCGTCGCAATGTCATTGAGGTACATCGCCATCGGGTCGTCAATCTTGTCGCCGAACTTGAACGCCGTCGTCGGAGCGGTCGGCGAAACAAGAACGTCGACCTCTTCGAAAACACGCGCAAAGTCGCGCTGGATCAGGGTACGAACCTTCTGAGCGCTGCCGTAGTAGGCGTCGTAGTAGCCGGCCGACAGGACGTGCGTGCCGAGGATGATACGACGCTTGACCTCGTCGCCGAAGCCAGCTTCACGGGTTGCAGCCATCACGCGCTCAGCAGTCACGGGCCCCTCGGAGGGCTCAACGCGAATGCCGTAACGCATACCATCGAAGCGAGCAAGGTTCGAAGAAACCTCAGCCGGCATGATCAGGTAGTAGGCCGCGAGCGCATAGTCGAAGCTCGGGCACGACACCTCTTTCACCTCTGCGCCAGATTCTTCAAGCTTCTTCACGGTCGCGTTGAAGGCTTTAAGAACGTCGGCTTCGTAGCCTTCGCCCGACAGTTCCTTCACCACGCCTACCTTCAGGCCAGCCATGGACTTGGTGCCTGCGACAGTTTCAACGCCGTCGACGAGGTTCCCAACAGGCTCGTTGAGAGACGTGGAATCGAGCGGATCATAGCCACCCACAAGCTCGGTCAGAACTGCAGCGTCAGCGACGGTGCGGGTAACCGGACCAATCTGATCAAGCGACGAGGCCATGGCAATCAGGCCGTAACGCGAAACAGCACCATAGGTCGGCTTCGCACCAACCGTGCCCGTCACTGCACCCGGCTGGCGGATCGAACCACCGGTGTCAGAGCCCAGCGCCAGCGGAACCATGTAAGCAGCAACCGCAGCAGCGGAACCGCCACCAGAACCACCGGGAATACGCTCGATATCCCACGGGTTCAGGGTCGGACCGAACGCGGAGTGCTCGGTCGACGAGCCCATTGCGAACTCATCCATATTCGTCTTACCAACGACCGGCAGACCAGCTTCGTGGATCTTCTTCACGATCGTTGCGTCATACGGAGGACGCCAATCGCCCAGAATCTTCGACGCACACGTCGTCGGGATTCCACGGGTCACCATGTTGTCCTTCAAAGCAATCGGAATACCCGCAAGGCGGTGCAGTTCCTCGCCGGCCTGGCGCTTCGCATCAACCTCGGCCGCGGTCTTCAGAGCGCCCTCGCGGTCGATGAAAAGGAAAGCATTGATCTTAGGATTCAGTGCCTCAATACGGTCCAAGCACGCAGTTGTCAGTTCAACCGACGTGATCTGACCTGCGGCCAGCATGTCAGCCAGCTCAAGCGCGGACTTCTTCAGCAGTTCGTTCATCATTCCTCCCCCAGGATCTGCGGAACAAGGAACATCCCATCTTCGCTTGCAGGCGCCTGCGAAAGAACTTCATCACGGTCAAGAGTTTCTGTGACCACATCTTCACGCCAGACATTCGTCAGCGGAATCGGGTGAGAGGTTGCGGGAACATCCGGGGTCGCGACCTCGGACACCTTAGCAACTGAAGTAGCGATAACGTCGAGCTCCCCAGCAATACGTTCAATTTCGCCTGGAGTCAATGCGATTCGGGCCAGCTCCGCGACGCGGGCGACCTCGTCAGTACTGATTCGTGACATAGTTGCAATCTTAGCGCCTAGCACTAATAAGCGGGATTCGCGCCCACGCCGTAATCCACACGAGGCCGTAGAATCAGCTTCATGAGATTCCCGCGTAAAAGACTCATCAGCGCCGAAACCTTAGGACTGATGAAGAAGACGGCGATCGGCATCACCATCGCACAGGCAACCGCCATCGTCACCGTCCACGCCGTCGACCATATGCGTAAGCAACGTGTCCCCGGTGGCCGACACGGATTCCCGACCCTCGAACCAGCTGACATACAAATCCCACGTGGCATGGTGCGAACCTATACGGAGGGGCA
The DNA here is from genome assembly GCF_019380255.1 of Schaalia turicensis. Taxonomy (NCBI): domain Bacteria; kingdom Bacillati; phylum Actinomycetota; class Actinomycetes; order Actinomycetales; family Actinomycetaceae; genus Schaalia; species Schaalia turicensis. The sequence continues at coordinate 490,281 of NZ_CP048928.1, read as the reverse complement.
TTCCCTATACGCGGATATGCTCCACGCAATCCAGAACGCGACAGACCATATTTACTTTGAATCATTCATTTGGCGCGCAGACGAATGGGGCCAGCGTTTTAAAGACGCGCTCATCGCAGCAGCCCGACGTGGAGTCAACGTCTACTGCGTGTACGACGGTTTTGGAGTTCTCAATCAAGATCCACGCTTCTATTTCTTCCCCGATATTCCACACCTATGGGTTCGTCGCTTCCCCGCGATTCGTTCTGGTCTCTTGACTTTGAATCTGCGGAACACGGGCCAGGACCATCGCAAGATCCTCGTTGTTGATTCCACCGTTGGATTCGTCGGTGGCTACAACATTGGCAACCCCTTCGCCAACGAATGGCGCGATACCCACGTTCGCGTGACTGGCGATGCCGTGTGGGAGCTAGAAAACGGGTTCGTCGATTTCTGGAATCACTTCAAACCCCATCGTGCGCCCCAGTTGCCCGACGCCGGAGCGAAGAAGTGGCATGCAGAAGTCACCGCCGCATTCAATGCACCCCAGCGAATCCTCTACCCGATTCGTGGAATGTACATCGACGCGATCGAGCGCGCGACCAGCCACATTCTGATTACCACCGCCTACTTCATCCCCGATAAAGAGATTCTTCAAGCCCTGATCGCAGCAGCAAAACGCGGAGTGAAGGTCAAGGTTCTGATCCCCGAATACTCCAACCACATCATGGCTGACTGGGTAGCACGCCCCTACTACGGCTCCCTGCTTCGCGAAGGCATCGAGATCTGGCTCTACCAGCACGCCATGGTTCACTCCAAGACGATGAGCATCGACGGCATGTGGTCAACGATCGGTACTGCCAACATCGACCGCCTCTCCATGCGAGGCAACCACGAAGTCAATATGCAATTCCATTCGCGCGAGCTTGCCCAGCACATGGAAGAAATCTTCGACAACGACCTCACCACCGCTCGTCAATACACGATCGGCGAATGGGAAGGCCGGAATATGCTCACTCGTATCACCGAGTATCTTCTGCATCCCTTTGAATTCATGGTCTAAAACCCATCTGAGCTACCGGCCGGCAACGCTCAGACACGTTTTCATCCGAGATTCAAGGCTTCAAGCCCACCGTTCAGCAGGTCATTAAAGCGTGTCTCATCGATCACGGGCACCCCCAGAGCCTCGGCCTTTGTAGCCTTTGACCCTGCGCCCGGACCTGCGACGACCAACGATGTCTTCTTCGAAACAGAACCGGCTGCCTTACCACCGCGCGCCACGATTGCCTCCTTCGCGCCTTCACGGTCATAACCGGGCATCGTTCCCGAGACAACAATCGTGAGCCCGGCAAGAACCTGCGACACCTGCTGCGGTGGCTGATCAGCCATCTTCACACCAGCGTGACTCCATTGCTCAACCAGTTCCTGATGCCAATCGACACTAAACCAATCAATCAGGGCCCCGCCGATGACCGGTCCGACGCCCTCGATTCCTGATAGTTCATCAAGTGAGGCGTTGCGAACGGCATCCATCGAACCGAAATGATCTGCAATTGCACGGGCAGCCGTCGGACCGACGTGGCGAATCGACAGGGCAACAAGAACTCGCATCAGCGGAGCGGACTTTGCTTTTTCTAGCTCGTCAAGAAGGGCAAGAGTTCCCTTCGAGGCTTCCGTTTCACGAGGTACATACGTTGTGTCCCCGTCCTTGTCCTTTTTGGCAATGAATGCTTTTGTCCAGAAAAAGCGAACCTGCTTGTAGTGTGACACATCGGAGTCATCGTCTTTAACAGCCCTCCATACGAACACGTCACGAAGGTCTTCGGCCTTGAGGTCAAAGATTTGCGCTTCGCCGTGGAGCACCGGAGTCTGCGGGGCTGGCAGAAGAGCTTCCGCGCTGGCCAGTTGATCCGCCGGAGAAAGATCGTCAGCATTATCAAGACGCAGTCGCGTTCCATCTTCTAAGAACACATCGTGGCCCGCTACAAGTGCGGAAGCAACATCTTCTCTGAGGTTTTCAGGTTGGGTCAGAGCCATCGCAACTTCCCCACCCAAACCTTCAATATCCAACGCGGAACGAGCACCCAAGTGGGCAACTCGTTCGGTCAGCTGAGCAGGACAGTGTGCCTTATTCAGACATCGAAGGTCCACATCCCCGTCCTTCTCAGCTAAGAGCGGGCTACCGCACGAAGGGCACGCGGTCGGCATGACGAAAGCGCGTTCTTCCCCTGTTCGCGCAGCCAACACCGGGCCTAAGATTTCCGGAATGATATCCCCCGCTTTACGCAGGACAACGATATCGCCGATCAGAACGCCCTTACGTTGAACTTCCTCGGCGTTGTGGAGCGTTGCTCGCGAAACATTGGAACCGTCAACCAGTACTGTTTCCATGACGCCAAACGGAGTCACCCTGCCGGTGCGCCCAACCTGGACACGGATATCGAGGAGCCTAGTGTGGACCTCTTCGGGCGGGAACTTGTACGCGACCGCCCACCTGGGTGCGCGCGACGTGAACCCCATGCTTTCTTGAAGGGCAACATCGTTCACTTTCATGACGACACCGTCGATGCCGTAGTCCATCTGAGAGCGTTGCTTCCCTAACTCGCCGATACGGGCAACAATCTGATCGAGCCCCGTCAGCAGACGCGTCTGATCTGGAACCGTGAAACCCCATTCTTTGAGCTGAAGGTATCGTTCCCACTGAGTGGTAGGCGCCGAGAAACTATCCCCCTCTTCAACGAATCCGATACCGTGCGCAAGCATGGACAACGATGAAACACGTTGGTCTTGCAACGCGCGTGCGCGTAGCTGAATCTCGTAGTCGGGGCCCTGTGTGACCTCGTCGGCGGATGTTTCTTTCAAACGAAGGGTGCCAGCCGCCGCGTTACGCGGATTCACGAACGTGGAAAGCATCGGCAAGGGACGCTGACGCTTCTTCTTTTCAAGTAGCGGAGTCTGAAACCCGCCAAGGGCATCCTTGTTCTGCGCGCGAATCTCTCTGTTCTTTCGGGCGATCTGCGCGTTATCCGCATCCAGGGTTGCGTTGGCGACCTCACGGCGACCGTTCTCGGCAATACGCCAGGCATTTTCGGCTTCGATATCAGCATTCAGTTTTTCAAAATCAGCGATCGGGATGTAGACCTCTCCGCGGATTTCAATGCGGTGCGGAATATTTTTCCCCTGCAATGACTGCGGAATAGTCGCGATCTTGTCAGCGTTTGAGCGCACGTCTTCACCGACGAACCCGTCGCCCCTGGTGGCCGCGCTGACGAGTTTGCCGTCTACGTATGTCAGGTTGATGGCAAGACCGTCAATCTTGACCTCGGTTGTCATCTGAACTTCATCGAGCCCAGAATCTGCCCGCATCCGAGCTTCCCATTCGCCGAGTTCTTCGAAAGAAAAGACGTCGTTAATGGACGTCATCTGAGCCAGGTGACGGATCGTGGTTGTTGTCTGGTCGGCGGTGCCGCCAACACTCGCGGCGGGAGAATCCGGGGTGACAAGTTCGGGGTGGTCGCGTTCGAGTTCCTCGAGCTCGCGGAAAATAATGTCGTAGTCAGCATCTGACATTTCGGGTGAGTCAAAGTCGTAGTAGGCGGCATTCGCCCGTTGGATGACCTGGACAAGGCCGTCGTGACGTTTCTTTAGAGACTCTGTTTCACTCATGGATTCATTGTTCCATTAGCCATGGAGGAATGTCTTTGCAGGCATGCCTGTGGATACTTTTCAAGTTATCCACAATTCGTCTCTTTTGCGTTTGTTTCCCCGCTTCTTCCCTCGCCACACTGACACTGAAGGAGGAATGATGAGTGACATCGCGCTACAAGCCATGGCATCTCCCATGCATTTAGCCTGTGTGCGCGGAGTGGACGCTGGTCTCGTTTTCCCTCTTCCGTCTTCCGTGGGACGAGGCCGCGATCATTTCATCGTCGACCAGCAGATATCGCGCGATCACGCGAACATCATTCGGGCAAAGAAAGGGTTTCGCCTTTACGATACGGGCTCAACAAATGGAACCCTGTTGACCTTGGGACTACTGCGTCGTCGGGTACAAGGGAAGCCTCGAAAGTTCCGGCGACGGATGGTCCTGCATTTAGGACGCGATACATTCGTCCTGCGTGGCAGGCCTCGAAAATACACATGGCAGGAAAGCCGAAAAGTGTCCATGCGCGCTTTCCTTGCTTTCTTCCCCTTCATCACAATGGCACTATTCTTAGGCATCCGGCTGGGATCTTTCCGTTACGTTACATACGGACTAGGAGCTTTGGCCGCCGGACTCGTCCTGGTGATGCTGGGAATTCGTCTGCGACGAAAGAAACAGCGCGTTCGACTCGACCCAGCTGGGCTTGCCATCATGCTGGCTTTTCTTCAAGCGCAAGGACAATCTGCACGTGGCGGACACACCGCTAGGCAACGCTCGCATCCTGATCGCTGGCAACGCAGAACGAACAGGACACCTCAAGATACATCTCCAATCAATCAAAGAGTGCGCGTTTCTTTCCCCGGCTCCCTCCGTCGACTCACGCTCCAGCTCGATTCTCCCTGTGCAATCGCGTGTATCGGAGACGACGCACGCGCCACCGCATCGTGGATTACTGGCAACATCATCGCAGTATCTCGTGGCGGATACGTCATCACAGACTCCTCAGAGGAATACGCGTTTGGCAACGGCGGACCAACAATCCACATCATGCGTGGCCACCAGTGTCCCCACTGCATGACCTCCTTGGATACTGCACCCGCCTCTCTGAGCGATCGGGAACGCGATGACAATCCTTGGCACGTTGCCATTGGCATGGGATTAGAAGATGTTCCGCCCTGGTGCACCCTCAACGTTGAAAAACGAATATCATGTGCTCCACGCTGGTGGGAGCAGTTTGAACCCGTATCCACCGGCTCATCCTTGCCCACCAGCGTCGATTTGTGTTCATTGCTTGCACACACCACCGGCAATTCCAGCCACGATGGAACACATTTAAGCATCCCCATCGGAGTCAATGATGCCGGCACCCTCACCATTGACCTCGTCAATGATGGACCGCACGCGTTGCTGGCAGGCACAACGGGATCGGGGAAGTCAGAAGCCCTCATCACCTGGATTCAAGCCTTAATCAGCACATACACGCCAGCAGAAATACGCATGATCTTGATTGATTACAAGGGAGGAGCAACTTTTCACCGCTTCGAGTCAGCTCCACACGTAGACCGAGTGTTCACTGACCTCGATCCCGCCCAGACGCGAAGGGCTCTCAGAGGATTAACATCGCTACTTCTGCGACGCGAACAAGAGTTCTCGCACCTTGGTTTCCCCGACTATGCAACCTGGGCCCGCGCTCATCGTGACGGTACCGCCACCTGTCCACCGCCCAGAATTATCATCGTCATCGACGAATTCAGAGTCCTCGTCGACGCACACAAAGATGGAAGCGATATCATCAACCGACTTACAGCCCAAGGACGCTCACTGGGCGTGCATTTGATTATCGCTACACAACGTCCCGGCGGAGCCGTCAGCTCTGCCATGCGAGCAAACATCGATATCCGCATTGCACTTCGTTGCCTGTCGGATTCAGATTCAATCGATGTGATTGGCGATGCGAGGGCCTCTCACCTCGAACGGATTCCCGGAAGAGCAATGTGGGCTGATCGCGGGCTTTTTCAATGCGCATGGAGCCCCAACAGCACGACCGCTGTGCAACGCGCAGATCCACACTGTGCGCCGAAGAGTTGCGACACATCAATACCGCGCACGACGACTCAGAACGAACAGTGGGAACCATTGGCGTGGGCTCCATTCCTTCCTCCGTCCATCACTTGGGAAGAGCTCGACCTCCTTTCGAAAGAAGCTCCACACGTTGCAGGAATACCGCTTGGGCTGGGCGATGGTGTCGATTCTGGAGCACATACACCCGTGAGATGGAAAAGCGGGAACATCATCGTCCGTGCCCCAGCACATCACACAACCGAAACTGGCTCACTTGTTCGCCAGATAGCAACTCGGATTTCAACCCACTCATCGTGGGAGATCGACCTGATTGATGCTCAGGCACCCCCCTCGCCCACTACCCGTGGACTAACGATCCGGGAAGGTCAAGATATTGCCACCCTGTTCGAGCAAGCGAAACACCATACTCCTCGAATCATTGCAATCACTGACATCGCGGCCTCTCGCCACGAACTTGAACGAATCTACGGACTTGTTGTTGCCGAAGAGATCTGGACGAACGGAATCGAAGAATGTACCCAACGTGGCGTTGTCTTCATCATGGGAAGCCTCGATACTCACCCTCTTACTCGCTTCGATCGTTCACTGGCTTCGCTCCTCATTGAACGACCCGATACGTCCGAACCTCACTATCGCGCCTCGTCCGCGACCGAGGAGCCGTGCGAACCTGGCCAGTGGTGGGTTGAAGCGGATCATCAGCGAACCCTGGCTCTTTTTCCTTCAACAGACCTCGCGAAGAAAAACCGGGGAGCGGAGGCATCGCTTGTTGCACCGACCAAAGATTGCTACGGAGGTTTCACCCACCCAGATAGTGCTCAGCTATTGATTGGCCCCGGGTGGGAGGACTTCGACGTCTACGTCTACACACACCTATTCACTGCGCACACCCAGCCTGAACAGGACAAGAGGCTTTCGGATTGGATAATTATGCATAACGAGTCGCAGGTAATTCAGACAATTTTGAGACACAACCTCACTTCACTCGGCATTAACAATCCACACATTGAGACTCTGACTCCCACTCAATGGCCTCGCCTGGCTATCCAAGAGCAAACGAACCTTCTTATCATTGATCCGCCACCAGATTTCATACGATCTTTCAAACACTCGACAAATCGGCTCCAAACCTCACTTTTAGCCCGACGGTGGAAGGAAAACACAGGCATTATTCGTGTCGCTGGACACTTCGATCGAGTTGCATTGAGTTGCTCCGGGCACCGACGTGACAACTTGCACACCAAATTTTGATGGGTTGTGCCCTGCCCCTCTTGCCCCCGCACATTTATTCACCGACACTTATCAATGGAATTCGGCGCGCCAATGTGCGCAGTCGAAAATGCGTGAACGAATCCAAGGAGCTGTGAAATGGACTGGCGGAGTAAGGCTGCCTGCTTGAGTGTTGACCCCGAACTGTTTTTCCCGATCGGAAATACAGGTCCGGCAATTGCTCAGGCCGCGGAAGCCAAAGCCGTGTGCCACAGCTGCTCAGTCGAAGCGACCTGTCTGCAGTGGGCAATCGAAAACAACCAGGATTCTGGTGTGTGGGGTGGCTTGAGCGAAGAGGAACGTCGTTCGCTCAAGCGTCGTGCAGCACGTGCACGACGCGCATCCTGATTTTAAACGTTCAGCGTGTGGGGGTCGCTCTTGAGAGCCGACCCCCACACGCTTTTAACGCCCCTTACCTACTAGGCACACATCCGTTCGGAATCAGACCTCATCCAAGTGAATCTTCAAGGTGACAACCGTTCCACCTTCGGGGCGCAACGACCAGTCAATCGAACCATTCAGGTCACCACGCACCATCTGCTTTACAATTTGAGTTCCCAGACCACTCATCGGGGTTCCCGGTTCAAAACCGACGCCGTCATCAGCGACCTTGACCGTCATCGTTTCACCCTCGCGTTGAACGGACACGACAATCGTTCCATCACGTTCTGCCAGACCGTGTTCAACAGAGTTTGTGACCAGTTCGTTCAAAACAGTTGCTAGAGCTTGAGCTTGATCAGCGGCAATAACCCCGAAGGAACCGTCGGTAATAACTTCCACGCTTCGATCAGTAACAGCGACCGCACCCGCAAGACGCAGAACCGAGCGCGCGACCTCGTCAAAGTCAACAGTTTCATCGACGTTCTGAGATAGGGCCGCGTGGACCGTTGCGATTGCCTGAACTCGACGTTCTGCCTCCGCGAGCGCATCCTTGACATCTTGGCGTTCCGAGCGACGCGATTGCAGTCGAAGCAGAGCCGAAACGGTCTGCAGATTGTTCTTCACGCGGTGGTGGATCTCGCGGATCGTCGCATCTTTCGTCATGAGTTCCTGTTCACGACGTCGAACTTCAGAAATGTCGCGCGTCAGAATGACGGCTCCAAGACGCGTACGGCCTTCCGTGAGGGGGAGAGCGCGCATCGTAATGGTGGAAGCATGGCTTGAGATTTCGGTTCGCCACGAGGCACGTCCCATGACGACAACCGCCATGGATTCTTCGATCATGGATTCGTCGGCGATCACGTTGGTGATCTCTTGGGCGAGGATCTTGCCTCGCACTGCGTTGCGGATACCGAGGCGTCGCAAACACGAGGTGGCGTTCGGCGTTGTTTCGAGGACCTTGCCGTCGGGGTCGATCAGGATGACACCATCGAGGACACGCGGGACGCCACGAGCAGTCACCGCGGGGGTCGTGTCATAGGGATATTCACCGCGCGAGATCATCTGGCAGAGGTTGTCTGAGACCTGGGCTGCCCACGAGTCAAAGCCTAGGGAGAATCGCGGTGAAGAAAGGTTGGATTCGCGGGTGACAACTGCGATGACGCGCCCATCGTGAAGGACGGGGATGCAGGTTTCCATCATCGAGTAGGTGCCTGCCCAGCGTGCAGCCGGGGATTTAACGACTTGTCCGGTTGCGATCGCGCGACGGAATTCGATTTCGCGCGCTACGGGTAGGTGGAGGCCGATGATGTCATCGATGTGAACGGTTGTTGATGTTGCCGGTCGAGAGTGGGCAACTGCGATGAAACGTTCATCGTCGGTGGGAAGCCAGAGAACAAGGTCTGCTGCGCTCAAGTCTGCAAGGACTTGCCAGTCTGCGAGGAGCAGGTGGAGCCACTCAATGTCCTTCTCGGTCAGGGCATCGCTCGAGGCTACCTCTGCCAGTTGTGTCAGGCTTCTCATAGGATTGATAGTAGCCGTTGGAAAACGTGAAGAGATGAGTGCCCATGGAGTTTTCAAAGTCGTTGACGTATCCGGTGCCCCTTGCCGACTTTCAAGCAATGAGCGTTGACCCCGATTTTGTCCGTGGGCGTTTCGCGCATTTTTGTCAGGATCTTCAGGTTGAACACTTCGCCTCGGGCGTTCGAGCTCACGGCAGTGTTGATCCTGGTGTTCTGCCAGCTCAAGTGCGTCAGATGATTCGCGGAGAGTTGCGCCTTGCGTTGAGTGAAGAGTTTGTTCACGAGGCCGCGCTCACTGCCTCGACGCAGCTCTCATTTGAGGGCGCGCCCGTCGCAGTCACTATGACCTCGCATTTTTCTGGGTCGAGCGAAACGCTTCGCCAGGTTGAAGGTGAAGTGAAAGTGGCAATTCCCTTCTTTGGCGCTCGCATTGAAAGTGAAGTGTTGAAGCACGTCGATGAGATTCTCGATGAAGAGCTGAAGCTCGCTTCCGCCTGGCTTCAGCGCGGAAGTAGCGAAGTCTGACCTGCCCCGTCAACTGGGAAGGTAAAAACGCGACGAAAACGGATTTATTCCACTTTTTCTCGTGATATCTTCATCGCCTTCTCAACGCGCACGGATGCGAATAATCGGTGAGAATAATGGCATGAGTGAAACACAAGAGACCCCTGTTTTGTCCCCCGCCCTCTACTTGCAGCGTGAAGGCATCCGCCAGTACTCGGCGACTAATCCTCGTGGCGCCCAAGTTCTGGTTGGTGAGGGCCCCGGCCGTTTCTCTCCCGGTGAACTTCTGAAAATTGCGGTCGCAGGCTGTAACGCAATGTCGTCCGACAAGCGTCTGACCGATCGCCTTGGCGAAGACTTTGAGCAGGTCGTGGCTGTCTCCGCGCAGTACCTCGAAGGCGAAGATCGCTTCACCCACTTTGATGTGGAACTGATCCAGGACCTCTCAAGCGTGGATGAGGAAGAGCGCGAGAAGATGATTCGTCGCGCATCGGGCGCCATCGAGCGTAACTGCACCATCGGTCACACCGTGACCAAGGGTGCCACCTATGAAAAGACCTTCACGAACGAATCCCTTTCAGAGGACTGACATGTCTGTGCGTCACCGGGCAGTCGATGTGTGGCAGCGCGCGCTTGATGTGCCCTATGCGTCGACTGCCCGTAGTGCGCAAAAACTGCGCGATACTCACCCGGGAGCGACCCCCAGCGAACTGGTTGAGATTGCCAACCAGCGTTTCAAAGCGCGCGTGAAACGTGAGTCTGGGGCTGCCGGGGCTTTCTCAGCGTGGCCCGGAATTGGCACTGCGCTCAGCCTTGGTGCCTCCGGTCTGCAATTCGGCACGTTCCTGACTGAAGCCGCACACCACTGCATGGTCGTCGCGCACCTGTACGGGATTGACGTGAAGGATCCCGCGAAGCGTAACGCGCTGGTATTGGCTGCAATTACGGGGCAAGAAGGGGCTGAAGCAATCACGGCAACCGTCGGTATTCAGGCAGCATCGTGGTTCGCATCTTCCTTTGTTGACATTCGTTCTCAGGCAGCGACCCAGTTCAATCAGATGATGGTCAAGTGGGCGAAGCGTAAGCTTGCAAAACACGCTGCACTGTCTTCTGTCGGACGTTTAGTCCCCTTCGGAATCGGCGCGGTCGTCGGATGGAAGGCCGGCGCAGCATTGGCGAATAAGACGATCGAGGGGCTGGAGATTGCGCTGGGAACGCCTCCCGCTGATTTCTCGCACACTCGCATTATTGATGTTTCATTGAATGGCGATGCACAAAAGTCTGATGCTTTCGCTCACCTGGCACTGCCGATGGATGATAAGGCAAGCGTCCTCGACTGACTTCACCATCATTTTTGGCTGATCTCCCCATAGCGTCGTCGCCTGTGCGACAGTACGCACGCGATAATAAGGACAAGCAGCTGGCCTGCGCACTTTCCGTTGCACGTTAAAAGACAGACAATAGGAAGCAACAAGATATGGTGATGACCTTTAAGGAGACAACTGACTGTGACTATTGATCGTCAGTATGAGGATCTGCTTGCGCGGATTATGGAAGAGGGAACTCTCAAAGGGGATCGCACCGGTACAGGCACGCGTTCCCTGTTTGGTGGCCAGCTTCGCTACGACCTGTCCAGGGGATTCCCGCTGATCACGACGAAGCGCGTTCATCTGAAGTCGGTTGTCGGCGAGCTTCTCTGGTTCCTTTCCGGCGATTCGAACGTGCACTGGCTTCAGGAAAACGGCATCCGTATTTGGAACGAATGGGCGGATGAGAACGGCGATCTCGGCCCGGTCTACGGAGTGCAGTGGCGCAAATGGGGCACCGCTCAGGGCCAGACGATCGATCAGATTTCTTCGGTTCTTGAAACGTTGAAGACAAACCCCGATTCCAGGCGCATGATCGTGTCCGCATGGAACGTGGGCGAACTAGAGAAGATGGCGCTGGAACCCTGCCACGCATTCTTCCAGCTCTACGTTGCCGACGGTCGCCTGTCCCTGCAGCTCTACCAGCGCAGCGCCGACATGTTCCTCGGTGTTCCGTTTAATATCGCGTCCTATTCGCTTCTCACTCACATGTTTGCTCAGCAGGCAGGCCTTGAGGTGGGCGAATTCATCTGGACCGGCGGCGACTGTCATATCTACTCCAACCACGTGGAACAGGTGACTGAACAGCTGTCGCGCACCCCTTACGAGTTCCCGACTTTGAAGCTGAATAAGGCTCCGTCAATGTTCGACTACACCTTCGATGACGTGATCGTTGAAGGCTACGAACACCATCCGACGATTAAGGCTCCGGTGGCAGTGTGACAACCGTTGCTTCGATCTGGGCGCAGGACAAGAATGGCGTTCTTGGAACTGGAACGTCAATGGTGTGGCACGTGCCCGCAGACTTCGCACATTTCAAGGCTTCCACGTTGGGATGCCCGATCATCATGGGACGTCGTTCCTTCGAGGCATTGGGCGCTCCCCTGCCGGGACGAACCAACATTGTGATTACGCGTTCACACCTGTACGAGGCCGACGGCATCGACTTGGTGTATTCCATCGAGGCTGCCTTAAAGCACGCGCAGGACAAGGCTGAAGCAGACGAGGCTCCCTACATTTGGATCACCGGTGGAGCACATCTGTATGCCCAGACGATGGATCTGGTAGATGAACTGGTTGTCACCGACCTTGACCTTGATATTGAGGCCTCGAATCCTGATACTCCGCTGGTTCATGCGCCAGCAATTGACCCGACCGTGTGGGCCGTTGACCCTCAGCGCTCCGATTCTGAATGGAACGACAAGTCTGGCGACGCCCGCTGGAAGGTTACGACCTACGTTCGACGCTAGAACCAGAAGAAGAGATTGAAAACGTGGTGGTAGCCTCGTCAACTAAAAAACCCAGAGCCTCGTCGGTGCTTGCCCACCCGACACTGCGCGCGCTACTTGCGATCGCCCTGTTTACGTACACGGCGCAGAACATGATCAACGTGTCGATCGCGCCTCTGGCGAGGGCGATGAGTATTCCGGAATGGATCGTCGGCGCCGCGGTATCGCTGGCAGCAGTTGCGGTTGCGATGCTCAGCCAGTTCTGGGGTCGTCGCTCGATCGCGTGGGGACGCAGGCGAGTTCTGCTGACCGCCCTCTTCCTCGCATTCATTGCGGGCACGTTGTTCTCCGGCGTCGTCGCTCTGCGCGCAGCCGGTATCGCCGGCACGGTTTTGACTGCCTCGATCATTCTGCTGGCACGAGGCCCCTTCTTCGGCTCCGCAGTCGCAGCGATTCCGCCGACCGGACAAGCTCTCATTGCTGAGAACACTCCTGACGAAGCGTCGCGTGTGCGTGGTATGTCAGCGTTCTCTGGAGCAATCAACCTATCGATCATGATCGGCTCCCTGATTTCGTCGGCGCTTGGCACGTGGTGGATTTACGCGCCCGTGCACGCCACGCCGTGGTTCATCGCGATCGCGCTGATCATCGCGCTTGTTGCAGTGCCAAAGGATGCGCCTGCCACCAAGGACCCGGACGAGGAGACCCCGGAACCCGTGGTGCTTCCCCCTCGCGTGAAGTGGAATGACTCGCGCATCCTGCCGTGGATTACCGGCATCTTCGGTATTTTCTTTGCCAGTGGCGTCGTTCAGATCACGATGGGCTTCATTGTTCAGGATCGCCTGCATCTTGACCCAGCGCACGCGGTCTCCATGACGGCATTGATGCTACTGGCGAATGCTGCCGGCGCGATGCTCATGCAGCTCCTCGTCGTCCCACGGCTGTCTCTTCCGCCGGTTATTCTGCTACGCACCGGCATGACCTTGGGCTTTATCGCGCTAGCGACACTGACGTTTGCGTCCCACGGACCGATCATCACAGTCGCCACCTTCGTGCTCGGCGCGTCCAGCGGTCTGGCAAGCCCAGGCTTTAGCGCGGGTGCCTCGCTGGCAGTCAGCGACGAAGAACAGGGGGGCGTTGCTGGCATCATCAACGCGACCGGCGCCGTCACCTGGATTTTTGCTCCGGTGAGTGCAACTGCACTCTACGGATGGCACCCGATTGTTCCTTTCGTCCTAGCCCTGGCTCTCGTCGCACTTTCTGTCAGTTTTGCATGGTTCCACTCGCGTCTTCGGGTAGCACAAACCCATTAGGTTCGCCTAACCTGAAGCGGTACGTTTCTTCAAAGGAGAACAACCCACATGACAACAACGCGCACTGAATCTGACTCAATGGGCACCGTCGAGGTCGCCACCGACCGCTACTGGGGCGCCCAGACCGAGCGTTCCCTGCACAACTTCGACATCGGCCGTAACACTTTCGTGTGGGGCCGTCCCATGATCCATGCTCTGGGTGTCCTGAAGAAGTCTGCTGCACTGGCCAATGCTGAGCTCGGCGAACTCCCCCAGGAGATCGCTGACCTGATCGCCAAGGCCGGCGACGAAGTCATCGAAGGCAAGCTCGACGATCACTTCCCACTGGTTGTTTTCCAGACCGGTTCTGGTACGCAGTCGAACATGAACTCCAACGAGGTCATCTCCAACCGCGCCATCGAACTCGCCGGTGGCGAGATGGGCACCAAGACCCCCGTTCACCCGAATGACCACGTGAACCGTGGTCAGTCCTCGAACGACACCTTCCCCACCGCCATGCACATCGCAGTCGTCTGCGAATTGCAGGCCATGTACCCGCGCGTCATGCAGCTGCGCGATACCCTGGCCAAGAAGGCTGAAGACTTCACAGACATCGTCATGGTCGGTCGCACCCATCTGCAGGACGCCACCCCGATCACCCTTGGTCAGGTCATTTCCGGTTGGGTTGCTCAGATTGATTTCGCCCTCGACGGCATCCGCTACGCAGATTCACGTGCACGCGAGCTCGCCATCGGTGGCACTGCGGTCGGCACCGGCCTGAATGCCCACCCGGCATTCGGCAAGCTCTGCGCCACGAAGATTTCCGAGGAAACCGGCATTGAGTTCAAGCAGGCAGACAACCTGTTCGCAGCCCTTGGCGCACACGACGCACTGGTCCTGGTCTCCGGTGCCCTGCGCGTCCTGGCTGATGCCCTGATGAAGATCGCCAACGATGTCCGCTGGTACGCTTCTGGCCCGCGTAACGGCATCGGTGAACTGATCATTCCCGAGAACGAGCCCGGTTCGTCCATCATGCCCGGCAAGGTCAACCCGACCCAGTGTGAGGCCATGACCATGGTCGCCGTTCAGGTCTTCGGCAATGACGCAACCGTCGGTTTCGCTGGCTCGCAGGGCAACTTCCAGCTGAACGTTTTTAAGCCGGTTATGGCATGGAACGTTCTGGAGTCCATCCGCCTGCTCGGCGATGCGTGCGTTTCCTTCGACACGAACTGCGCATACGGCATCGAACCGAATGACGAGAAGATCCAGCACAACTTGGACATCAACCTCATGCAGGTGACCGCCCTCAACCGCCACATCGGCTACGACAAGGCGTCGAAGATTGCGAAGAATGCTCACCACAAGGGCCTGTCGCTACGCGAGTCTGCCTTGGAGCTCGGCTTTGTCACCGACGCTGAGTTCGATGCCTGGGTTGTTCCGGTTGACATGACGCACCCGAGCGCTGCCGGCGAGTGAGCCTGGCATTGGCGGCCTCTGACCTGCTCGGCCAGACGTCGACACCAGCGACGTTCAGCCAGTGGGTGTAGTTCTCGTTTCTGATTGACGAGGCCACGACCGTGGTAGCGAAGGGGTCGGTGGGATTTGATTCCCACCGGCCCTTTGCCATTCTCTGCGCGGAGGTGAACAGGACTTTCTCCTCTCACAAGGAGGCGATATCGCAGCCATAAGATGAGTTGTGATCGAAGAGGCTCCATGTTGTTCACTCGCCGTTTCGCTTCCGTTTTGAGCGTCGGACTTACTGGTGCACTACTCGCTGGTTGTTCTTCAGCTTTGACCAGCGAATCAGATGGAGCTTCAACGACTTCGCAGTCTTCGGCCAGCGCCTCTCAAGCAACTGAGGTCGGCATGGTGATCGATGTGCGTACTCCCGATGAATACGCTGACGGCCACATCAAGGGTGCGACCAATATCGATTTCAACTCCGACGCTTTCGCCAATGACATTACGAAGCTTGATAAGAACGGCACCTACACTCTGCACTGCCATTCCGGCAACCGTGCGGGTCAGGCACTGAAGCTGATGCAAGAAGCCGGCTTCACGAACGTCATGAATGCTGGTGGCTTTCAAGATGCGTCCAAGAATCTGGGCATCGAGCTGGTCACCGAGTAGTCAAACGCGTCCCCCAACCAATGCGTAAAGGCAATCGCGGGGAGGTTCAGATGGTTCAGTTGGGCATCAGAATCGACAAAGAATGAGCCGAGGCTGTGGACAGCCGAGCCTTCCCGAGAGCACAAGATAGCTATTTCTGGCGTCGTTTAAAGATTCCGGCTTTACGCAGAGTATTGAGCATGACCACGATCAGGAAGATCGTGAAGAGAATGTTGCCAGTTTCGGGTGAAATCCAGCCTGCGACGAATGTGCCTGCGGGTGCACTGAATGCTGCGGAGATGCCGACGATGATACCGGCTTTGAGGTCGACGATACCGTGTTTTGCGTTTGTCCAGGTTCCAGAGATGGCAGTGGGGATCATGACGAGTAGTGAGGTTCCGCGGGCAAGGAGGTCGCCGAGGCCGACGACAAGTTCCATGCCAGGGACAAGGACTGATCCACCACCGATGCCGACGAGTCCGGCGAGGATTCCGGAGAGGACGCCGACGAAGATGAGTCCTATTCCGCGTGGTATATCGAGGGTGAGTCCGGCATCGCGTACGGGGATGTTGATTTGCTGAGAAACAATCACAAAGAGTGCGAAGACGACGATGATCCAGGGGAGGATTCGGTCTGGTAGTTTGCGTAGGAGCCAGACGCCGATTTGGGCACCGACAAGTGCGCCGACGATGAGGATGATTGCTGCGCTCCAGGAGACGTTGCTACTGAGGGCGTATGAGGTTGTGCCCGTGAGCGCGGTGAATATGAGGGCAAGCAATGAGGTTGCTGAGGCACGACGTTGATCCATCCCGAGGACGGACATGAGTGCTGGAACGATAACGAGTCCACCGCCGACGCCGAAGAGGCCGGCGAGGAAGCCGGCAAGTAGCCCGGTGAGGATGACAAGGAGTGTGCGAGAGAAGTGTCCTGCTGGTTGGTCTTTCGCTGGTTGTAGTGTTTGAGTCATAAGGCGTCGCAGTCCTTTGCTGTGTTGCTTGGGTAAGCGTAGATGAGTGTCAGATTATCGATGACGATTCCGTGGTTAGCGCATGCGCCACTGACTGCGGGTTCGGCTTCTGCGAGGCGTTGGACCTTGGTTGTGTATCCGTCGGCGATGGAACAATAATGCTCCATCCGCCTGTTGAGCGGGTGAAGTATGCGGTGATGTTCACGGTTGTTTTCTCTCTGACCATTCCACGATTAACGATAGAGGGAACCATGTACAAACTGAAGGCCGAATATAAAAAGGTCGGAACCTCGATTGAGGTCCCGACCTTACTTGGTAGCGGGGACAGGATTTGAACCTGCGACCTCCGGGTTATGAGCCCGGCGAGCTACCGAACTGCTCCACCCCGCGTCGGTAGTTACTACCCTAGCGTGCTCGCGACAGAGCTTCAAACGGAGGGCGGTGAGCTTCGTCTCGTAGAAGCTCACCGCCCGGGTTTCGTCAAGGATAGGGCTGAGTGCGCGGGGGAAGATCAGCCGTTTGACTGCGTTGCGTCAGCGCCCGGAGAGCCGAGGGTCGAACCGGATTGTGGCGTATCGGTGGAGCCGGATGTGACGCCAGTGGACTGTCCAAGTTCTTCTTGTGCGGCAAGGGCTCGCGCCAATGCGTCATTGAGCTTCTTCTGGGATTCGCCGTACGCACTCCAATCTCCGCTACTCAAGGCTGTTTGGCCGGCTTGCATGGCCGCTGAGGCGTCGGTCAGTGCTTGATTCAAGCGCTGTTGAGCAGTTTGGGTGACGGTGTTTGAAGTATCGTCACCTTCTGCGGTTTCTCCACCTGCGTTGTTCGCGACTGTCGCGGCCGAGTCACCGCCGAAGGTCTGATCCAAGGATTCTTCTAGAGTCGGCGCGAAACCGACCTGATTACCGAAGGCAGTCAGGACTGAACGCAGAACCGGGTAGGACGCTGAGCCGGTGCCCTGGACGTAGACAGGCTGGACGTAAAGCAGACCGCCACCAACGGGCAGAGTCAAGAGATTGCCTCGAATAACCTGCGAATCCGCTTGATTCAACAAGTTGAGCTGGCGCGCGATAGTCTCATTCGAGTCGTATGCGTTCTGCACCTGGCCTGGGCCGGGCACGGTAGTCGATGACGGCAAGGCTAGCAACCGGAGCTTTCCATACCCATCGCGGATCTTTCCGGCCTCGTTCCCTGTCTCTGAGTCGACGGCGAGGAAGCCTGCCATTGCTTCACGTTTGGATTCACCACCGGGAACAAACACGGAGGTCAGTGAGAACTCCGCGGTTTCCTGGGTCGGCATCTGCATTGTCAGGTAATAGGCAGGCTGAGCCGTCACTCCGGAAGAAACTCCGCCCGACTGCGATGCGTTCGAGGATGCGGACACTGCGGTTGATGTTTCTTCGGCGAGGCGCCAACGGTCACCACCGGCGTAAAAGTCGGATGCATTGGTGACGTGGTAGCTGGTAAGAAGCTCACGCTGGACCTTAAACATGTCCTCCGGGTAGCGCATGTGACTCATCAAGTCACCGCTGATTCCACTCAGGGGTTCAACACGACCCGGGTAGATCTTCATCCACGTCGAGAGGATCGGGTCTTCCTGATCCCACTGGTAGAGGTGAACGGACCCGTCGTATGCGTCAACGACAGCCTTCACTGAGTTGCGCATGTAGTTAATCGTCTCTGCGCGCACATATTCGCCAACCTGCGAGGATCGGGAGTCAACGGTTGAGCTGGACAGGGACTGGTGTTGCGAGTAGGGGTAGGAGTCTGTTGTCGTGTAGGCATCAACGATCCAAACCAGGCGCTTCTCGGTTGACGGATCCCCATCCATGTCGACGACAGCCGGGTAGGCTTCCTGTTCCAAAGTCAGGAACGGGGCAACCTTAGCGACGCGGTCCAACGGATCACGGTTGTAGAGGATCTGCGAAGCAGAGTTGGTCTGAGACGAGAAGAAGATGTCGGTGGAACCAAACTTGATCGAGTAGAGGAGCTTGTTCCAAACGTTGCCGACGCTTGGGCCACCGTCGCCAGTGAAGGTTGTGGCAACCTGACCGCCTTGGACGTTGTCATCCGGGTAGTCGAGTTCTTGCGGATCGCTACCCTCCGGAGCACCGACGATCGAGTAATAGGGGGCGTTCGGGGAGAAGTAAACGCGTTCTTCATACTCCCCCATTTCGCCGACCGAGGGCACCGACTGCTCCCAGTATGAGGGCAGGCCATCAGAGTTCAGCGAATTACCGTAGGCGGCGACAACACCGTAGCCGTGCGTATACACGGTGTGCGTATTCACCCAGGTCTGTTGTTCCGCAGACAAACCGGCGAGGTTCATTTCGCGCACTGCGATGACCGTGTCTCGACGCTCATCACCGACCGTGTAACGGTCCACGGACATTCCCGAATCGAAACCGTAGTAGGGACGCGACTGTTGCAGTTGCTGGACGGTCTTCGTGATCACCTGCGGGTCAAGCAGACGAATCTGCGACGTTGATTCAGAGTCTTCGCGCAACTGTCCGGGCTGAGCGCTGGTTGCGGCGTCGTAGTTGGTGTATTCCAGATCATCGAGGCCGTATGCTGCGAGGGTGGCATCAATGTTGTGCTGAATGTATTCAGATTCCAGGGCTCGTTCGTTCGGGGTGACGCGGAACTGCTGGATGAGCGCGGGGTACGCGCCACCAATGATGACGCCAGAAATCACGGTCACGGCGACACCGATCGTGGGCAGACGCCAGGAGCCCCTGAACGCTGCGACAAGGAAAAGCAGAGCTATCAGGAACGAGATAACGGCCAGGATCGAATGAGCTGGAAGCGTTGCGTGAATGTCGGAGTAGAGGGCGCCATCAATATTGGCGCCGTCTTGAGTAAGCAGGTCATAGCGGCCGAGCCAATAGTTCGCTCCAATGAAGAAAGAAACCAGTGCAGCGAAGACTCCCGTCTGTAGACGAGCGGGCTTTGACGCGTGAGGACGCGGAAGCAGGCGAACGGTGCCGTACACGTAGGAGACAACGAATGCTGCAATCAAGCAGAGGATCGAGATTTTCAGCAGGAATCCGACGACTAGGTTCAGCATCGGCATTGTGAAGACGAAGAAGGCGATATCGAAACCAAACTGAGGATCCGTCTTCCCGAAGGGCGTCTGATTCACGAATTGCAGAACCGTCTGCCAATCATTCGCGAGATTGGCACCGTTCGTGAAACCGAGGAACAGCGCGACCGCCCAGAACGCGATACGACGAACCGGGTCCAGTGCCTTCTGGTATTCGCGAAGAGTTGCGGACGCTTGACCTCGCGTGGAGGCTTCGCGATGCTTATACGCATAGTTGAGCGACCAGAGAATCAGGCCGGTCACGACAAGGAAACCAATGGCGAAGAGGCCGGCGTGAGCAATCCATTGGGTCAGCACGATACGCACTGAATGCATCTGGCGGAACCAGAGGATCTCGGTCCATACGACTGAGGCCGCATAGATGATCGCGCCAATTCCAACCAGAATCAGCAGCGTCAGAGTCATTGGGTTGAAACGCGGACGGTCAGTATTGTTCCCTCCCCTCTGTGGCTTCATTGACTGAGGTTCGGGCATGGGAAAGGCGCTCACAGCGTCACTCCTCTACGTTGATTATCGTGCCCTCATCCTACCCGCGGTGCGCGTGAGAGTGCGCGACGAGGCTCCTGTTGGAACGCTAGCCTTGACTGGCATTCATCAGAACTCACAATTCGGTGACACCTTTGCGTGCTCGACGTGAGAACATACATTCCATGACTATCGAAGAACCTCAGATGCCGAGCGCGCGTCAGATTGCACTTGCGAATGTTGTTGTCGACATTGAACGTAGCGCTGCACGAATCGGTTGGGATCATGCCCCCTCGCTCTATGCGCTTGTCCACACGTCCCAGCTTCTTGCCCAGCCGGACTTGCCCGAGGATATTGCTCAGCAGATCCGCAAGGGGTGGGATGGGAGCGAAGAACACCTGTCTGCCGTGATTCAGGAAGATCTTCGGGAAGACGACCTCGAAGAGGTGCTCGGACATCTTGGCTGGCCAGAGCAGGTTGCTGGTGCTGCGATTACGGTTGAGCGTCTTGTCGTACCCCCGGAGGTTGAAGATCAGGCTCCCGAAGATCCCGAAGAAGCCATCCAGTTCATTTCGAACCACCCGTCACGCGCGGATGTTCGTCTTGCTGTTGGCGCGCTTCGCACCGGCGAATCCTGGTGTGCTCTGCGCACGAAAGCATTCGACTCCGACGACAAGGTTGGTCAGGGAACAAACCTTATTCCGAACCTCGTCGATGCTCTTCTCGCATCACTCGAACCGGACGTCGGCTGACGGCCATTTCCGAACATCACTCGCAGGTCGGCAGGGTATCCCCCTGGCCGGCCGCGATTGTTTCTACGGCACTTCTGGCTTCTGACAGGGTCGAGACAGAGACGACACTGAGGCCTTCGGGGACGTTTCCGACAACTTCATCGCAGTTCGAAGAGGGGGCAAGGAACCACGAAGCCCCGTCGCGCTTGGCTCCCCACATCTTCTGCACGATGCCACCGATCGCACCCACTTCACCGTCGTAGGACACAGTCCCTGTTCCGGCAATGCTCTCAGTTCCTGCGAGGGCACCAGGGGTCATGCGGTCGATAATTCCAAGCGCAAACATCATGCCTGCGCTGGGACCGCCCACGTCTTTCAGATTGAACTGAATATCAAGCGGAAACGTGGCTTCAACAGACAGGTAAACGCCTAGGCGGGAGCCTTGCTGTCCTTCGGGAGCGGCCACCGTCGTGATCGGAATATCGACCTGTTCCCCGTTGCGTTCAACGGTCAATGTCAGTGTTGTGCCAGCGGGGATAGTCTTGACCAGCGCAAAAACAGTTGAGGCTCGATCAATCGGATGGACGACTCCTTGGGCATCAGTGAGTGACACAAGCAAGTCGCCCGATTGAACGCTACCCTCTGCGTTTGTTCCTTTGACCGCTTGGACGACACGCACTGATGCGGGCACGTCCCAGCCAAGCGATTCCAGAGCCGCAACTTCCGCGGTCGACTGCGAATTCGACATCATCGCTGATTGGGCTTGGTCAACCTCTTCTTGGCTGACATCTGAGGGATATGCCTCGTCGTAGGGAACAAGGACGGACTTCGAATCGAAGTAGCCCATGATCAGCTCAGCAAGATTCAAACGGGCGCTCGGCCCACCTCGTTGAGACACTGTCACCATCCGAAGCTGTCCGACACCGTCCTCACTTTCCGTCGAAGGTTCAACAGCGACGGACTGTCCCGAATCAGGGTCGGTGCCGGAGATTGCGATCAGGTCGGTGCCTCGATATGACCCAACGACGTTGAACGTCGGTCCCGGCGATTCCAGCACATACGGCATTGGTAGAGCGAATAGTGCGACTCCTAGAATCACGCCACCGGCGATCGCGGCGATGGTGGGACGACTCGGCACCCATTTCTTTACCCGCTGGCTGGGGGTGTCGTCCGTGTTTTCTGACCGCACCGTGGCGTCTTCAAGCTCGCCGGTTAGGAGGCTGTGATCCTGCTGTTCATCAATACTCACCGGATCATTGTCGCCCATGGTTTGCCCCGAGGGCACGCTGGGATGCCTATTTCAGTGTTTTCCAATTCCTCTTTCAGCGCACGCCCATGGTTCATCGCGCGATTCTACAGGTGGCGCGGGTAGGCTCGCAGTATGAACGAGGACGAAACGTTCCCCCAGGACAATCCATTCGAAGACTTTCTGCGCAATATGCTCGGCGCCAACGCAGCGGAAGAAGCAATGCGGGCGCTGAACGCACAAGGGTTCGATCCTTCAATGTTGCCTCCGGAGGTTCAGAATCCAACCGCTTTGAACGCCGCATTGAAGCAGATGCAGTTCTTTATGAATACGTCCACGGGTCCCGTTGATTGGCGAATCGTGAATGATTCTGCACGGCAACAGATCTACTCTGCGGGCGATCCAGCTGTGAGTGCAGCCCAGGCGGGGCGCGCACGTCAAGCGTTGAGCGTTGCTGACTTGTGGCTTGATACTGTCACCGATTTTGCCCCCGGACAGGTCGAGCGCGCGGCGTGGAGTCGCATTGAGTGGACCGAGGTCACCCTTGAGCAGTGGAAACGAATCTGCGAACCAATTGCGCTGAATGTTTCTCGTGCGCTCACGTCTGTGATTGAAAACCAGATGGGCGGGATCTCAGGTGATCCTTCGCTTCTTCCTGAGGGCTTTGCCTCTATGGCAAGCCAAATGAAGAGCCTGACTCCGAAGTTGGCGACAATGATGTTTTCTTCCCAGCTTGGAATGGCACTGACCGCGCTTGCGCGCGAAACGTTCGGCACGAATGACGTGGGTATTCCCCTCTTGACGAAGCCGACAACTGGTTTGGTGGTGTCGAACGTTGAGGATTTCGCAGACGGGCTGGATATTCCTTTCGAAGAGGTTCTACAGTTCGTTGCTGTTCGTGAGTGCGCTCATCGTC
Organism: Schaalia turicensis; assembly: GCF_019380255.1. Lineage (NCBI taxonomy): Bacteria > Bacillati > Actinomycetota > Actinomycetes > Actinomycetales > Actinomycetaceae > Schaalia > Schaalia turicensis. Next base: position 467,262 of record NZ_CP048928.1, on the reverse strand, counting down.
GTCTTTTTGCTTCAGTTCCGTGGCTTGAGGGCGATCTGATGCGAGCCGTCGAAAACTACGCGACTCATATCGAGATCGACATGGAAGCTCTTTCTGACGTTGCCCGCACGTTGGATCCGACGGATCAGCAGTCGATCGAGGAAGCCCTGTCGGGTGGCGTGTTTGCGATGAATATTTCGCCCGAGCAGAAGCGTAGTTTGGAGCGTCTTGAAACGATGCTTGCGCTGATCGAAGGCTGGGTTGAAGTTGTGACGGCTCAAGCGACCGCCCCGTATCTTCCTCACGCCGATCAGTTGCGCGAAATGATCCGTCGTCGTCGCGCTACCGGCGGCCCAGCCGAGCAGGTGCTGGGTCAGTTGATCGGATTGCAGATGCGTCCGCGTCGTGCACGAGGCGCCGCATCGATCTTCGGTCTTGTCGCAGCCGACGGTGGGAGGGAAGCTCGCGACACCCTCTGGTCACATCCTGACATGGTGCCGACGCAGGCAGAGCTTGATTCTCCCGACACCTTCTTGACGATCCGCCAGGCGGCTCGTGAACAAGACGCGGATATCGATGCTGCTCTCAATGCCCTGTTGGACGGCACGATGGGGTGGGCTGAAGGGCTTTCTCCGGAGAGTGATCCCGAGAGTGAAACGTTGGCGCGGGCAGGATTTGCTCCAGACGATCAGGCCGAGGATCAGTTCAATGATTCTGCTGACGGTTCTGAAGACAAGGATTCTGATCCTTCTTCGGGGGATACTCAGGCCTAACGATGAAGCCCCTCGTCACCTCCGTGCTGATGCTTGTGGATAACTTTTTCGCGCGAGCACGCTCGGCCTGTGGATAAACGCTGAGCCGGGTTGAAGGCTGGCATACTCATCACCATCGAGTTCTCACGAAGAGGTGTGCGATGAAGTTGAAGCCCGGTGTCACGGTGTTGAGGGTTGGGGATCATTCGGTCCAGGTTGGAACAGATCACGGTCACCACATGGTCCTTCGTGGCCTGCATGATCGTCAGATCAACGCCTTGATCGCGTGCAGTCATCATTCTGTGTCTTTGGATGCCGATCAAGATGATCCTTTGCCAAGCACTTTGCCGATTCGTCTTCGGATGCGCCTGCAACACGCTGGATTCTTAGAAGATGTCACTCTGCCCCAACACCTCGCGTTGACGTTCACCGTCTTCGATGACGTATCCGCGCGAGTTTTGGATCTGGTGAAAAATGACTTCTATCTTGAGGTCATTCCCCTGCAACCACGTCGGGTTGATGACCGGATTGCCAGGGTGATTGGTGAAGGCTTTCTAGGGTTGCCACTGAAACGGTCACTATCAAATCGCTATGATTTACTCCCCCGCTATGCACCTCATACTCATGGTCAAAATGAGGCTTTAACGATTGTGTCCTCTCAGCGGTTTCCCGCGTTCGAAGACTCCTGGATGCTCGTGAAAGAAGATATCCCCCACCTTCTGGTCACTGAACTGGAAGACGGCTATGACGTCGGGCCTCTTGTCATCCCAGGACTCAGTGCGTGTGGAGCGTGTTTACTCTCCCAAGAAAACGCTAGAGATCCTGATTTTCTTGATCACCGTAAGACAGCGATGCGGACACCATTGGTTGCTCCCACCCCTCTTGCCACCCATGGCGCAGCCTGGTCGATTGCCAGGTTTATCCAGACTTTTATGGGGAATGATCACCTGATGACATCAAGCATTCACCATATTGATGCTCACGGTGGCTTCTCGATACGACAAGCTGTACCTGAAGCGAACTGCGGGTGTAAGGAGAACAGTCTAAGCGAGCGTACTTCCGATCGATAGTACGAAGAGAACGTATTAAAGAAGATCGTCCTTAGTCACTTCAACTGTTTCGCCGTCCAGGATCGCTAAAACGGATGATCCGAACGCATCTGCTTTGATCTCGCCGATGCCGGAAATCCCAAGAAGCTCACGATGGTTCTTCGGACGCCTTGTCGCAAGCTCACGAAGCGTGACATCCGAAAAAACCGTATAGGGAGGCTTACCAGCGAGCTTTGCAACATCACTTCGCCACGAGCGGAGGGCTTCGAAAAGATCGAGGGTCTCTTTCGACGCTGTTGCTTGGAACTCACGTGTCGCTTGCTTCGATGATGATGCGTGAGCGTGAGCGGGCTTCTTCGTCTTTATCGAGGGGCTCTGTGGCCACACGCTGTTCAGCAGGCGACTACGTTTACGCTTCGAACGATCCCCGTCACGCCGGCTTCGCGCCCACGAGAGCTCAAGAATGTCCCTCGCACGAGTGATACCAACGTAGAGAAGGCGACGTTCTTCTTCGATTGCTTCGGGGGTCTTAGCGTAGGAAATAGGGAGCAGACCTTCGCTGAGCCCCGGCATAAAAACGGCTGACCATTCCAGCCCCTTCGCCGAGTGAAGAGTCATGACTTCCACGCCCTCTTTATTCGGCTCTTCTGCTACCTTGCGCTTGTGCGTGAGCTCTTCAATGAACCCAGCAAGATCCGGAGCAGATGAATCAGTAGCCAATGCGATCAGCGTATTGAGGTTATTCCAGCGTTCAAGCGCATTTGCTCCATTGGGAGCTTGAGGCGTCCAGCCGATGGCTTCCAAGTGTTCTTCTATTTGGTCGCGCAGAGAGCCAGGGGAATCCTGGCCAGACTTCGACACCGCGATCAGATGGCTGACTGCACGGCGAACTGATTCTCTATCAAAGAATGGAGTCTCATCTTGAAGAGCAATCGGGATCTGACGCGCTGAAAACACTTCTTCGTAGAGTTCGGATTGAGCGTTGATACGAAGGAGGACAGCGATATCGTGGGCAGGTGTTCCACGATGTATGAGTTCTTGAATCTTCGACGCGATGGCTTCAGCTTCTTCCCTATCTGACGAATAGCTTGCGAATTCAACATGCGCACCCGAAGGTCGTTGAGAGCTGAGCGTGACAGTGCCACTGGTTTTTCCTGCCCCCAGCATGACCGAGTTAGCGACATCAACAATTTGAGGGGTCGACCGATAATCTCTGGTCAGTTCAAGGACGTGCGCGCCCTTGAATTTCTTTGGGAAATCAACAAGAAATGATGATTGAGCACCTGCAAATGAATAAATTGTCTGGGCAACATCGCCAACGACACACACGTCGTGACGATCACCGACCCATAGATCCAACAACGACTGTTGCAGGCGTGACACATCCTGGAATTCATCAACCACGAAGTTCTGGTACTGGTTACGCACTTGCCTAGCAACGTCAGGACGATCCTGCATGATGGCGGCCATCAAAATAAGGACGTCTTCAAAATCGATCGCACCACGTTCGCGCTTAGCGTCCTCATACAGGCGAAGTATCGTTGCCATCTCATCAGCGCTTAAGCCATCTGGAACAGGGTGTCCGTCGCGCACTACTTCGCCATAGCGCTCTGCGTTAACCATCGACACTTTCGCCCATTCAATTTCGGCAACAACATCGCGGAATTCAACATTTCCCTGCGCTATTCCAAGGCGGGACATCACGGGATAAACAAGCGATGATTTACTGGGGATGAGCTCTGGAATCTGACCACCAATTGCTGTTGGCCAGAAGAATTTCAGCTGACTGAGTGCAGCCGAATGGAAGGTTCGAGCAGGAACTCCGGGAACGCCAAGCTGGGTAAGTCTTTGCCCCATTTCAAAAGCAGCGCGACGCGTGAACGTCACTGCAAGAACCGAATGTGGCGTGAACGCACCCGTTGCCACACCGTACGCAATGCGATAGGTGATCGCACGTGTTTTCCCCGTCCCTGCGCCAGCACGAACAGCCAATGGCCCTTTCACTTGCAGGGCAACAGCGCGCTGATCCGGGTCAAGCGCGTCAAGAAGAGCATTCGGGTCTGGCAAATTCATAGAACGATTGTCCCACTGACCATGGAGAAACCAATGTGCATCATGGGCGCCGAAGCGGGTCAAGCGAGCTTGGGCTCTCAGGCAAGTCGCTTCCGTACCAATCCACAAGCAGGGCATACGCAATGGATGTTGGGCCCGGTGCACTCACTTCACCGCTGTGAAGAGCATCGCGCAATTCACTCCGGCTAAAGAACCGCGCCCATTCGATCTCTTCCCCATCGGGAATCGGCACAACCGGTGTTCCAACAGCTACTCGCGCGGTGTACCCAATCATCTGCGAACGAGGGAACGGCCACGGTTGCGTCGCCTGATATTCAACGCTGGCCACATCCAGACCAACTTCTTCTTTAACTTCGCGAATAACTGCATGTTCAGGCGATTCTCCAGCCTCGACGAAGCCGGCGATCAGAGAACACATTGTGGTGCGCCACGCCGTATTGTGCGCAAGCAACACACGATCCTCATCATCGTGGATGCGCACGATGACTGCCGGGTCCTGTCGCGGATATTCCACGTGCCCACACCCGGAACACTCCGTCGCCCAGCCACTCAGAATCGAGCGAACAGACTTCCCACAACGAGCGCAGAAACGGTAGGAGGCATGCCAAGTAGCAAGAGACACACCCACCATCGCAACCCCCGAATCCGAAGCACCCAACATATGCCCACCCCATCGCAGGTGAACCCACTGCACCCCCGGAAGCTCAGCGTCATTGTCAAGGCAGAGCACAATCTGCCCCGCCCCATCATCAGTGGCACCGACGAAATAGGCGGGGGCGGCCTCGTCGATCAGAGAGAGGGCGACCGGGGTGGAAATCGTTGCCAACTCAATCTCTGCACAGGCATCGCGAACTGGAATAACGCCGATCGCACCATTTGGCTTTACTACAACTGCGCGGACGGACGACAGCCCTGCGCGATCCTCTTCACTCACCCCTGCACCCAAAGCCTTTACGCCGCGTTCAAGGAGCGCGCGTGGGCTGACATTCTCACGCACGGAAACGAGGGCGCGAGGAGTGAGCCGGACAAGGGGAAGGTGAAGTGTCATACCTCAACGCTAACCCTCCTGGGGTTCGCTTCGCGAAGTGAACTAGGCTGGAGGCATGACTCATGATGTATCTCGCGCCGATGGGCGCTCATTCGACCAGCTCCGTCCCATTTCCATGACCCGCGGCTGGGCGGGCGTCGGTGAAGGCTCCGTCCTTGTCGAGTTCGGAAATACTCGCGTCCTCTGCGTCGCCTCGCTGACAGAGGGGGTTCCGCGCTGGCGTAAAGGGAGCGGAGAAGGTTGGGTCACCGCCGAATACTCGATGCTGCCACGCGCAACCGCTGAACGCTCACAGCGCGAGTCCATCAAGGGTAAGGTCGGTGGACGCACGCAAGAAATCTCACGCCTCATTGGTCGAAGCCTGCGCGCAATCATTGACGTGACAGCTCTGGGCGAAAACACAATTGTCCTCGACTGCGACGTTCTGCGTGCAGACGGTGGCACTCGCACCGCGTCCGTGACCGGCGCCTACGTTGCGCTGGCTGAAGCTGTCCGCTGGGGCACCGAAAAAGGTCTCATCACACCCAAGGCTGGCACGTCCGTGCTGACCGACTCCGTGTCGGCGATCTCCGTTGGCATTATCGACGGCACCCCGATGCTCGACCTCCCCTACGTTGAAGACGTCCGTGCAGAAACTGACATGAACATCGTTCAGACCGGCAACGGCAACTTCATCGAGGTTCAGGGCACTGCCGAGCACGCGCCCTTCAACCGTGATGAACTGGGCGACCTGCTTGACCTGGCAGCGATCGGCAACGCGCAGCTGGCCGATCTGCAACGTCGTTGTTTGACCGCTGGCGAACTTGAGACGGTCACCCTCTGATGACGACCCCCAAACTGGTTTTCGCCACCGGCAACGCCCACAAAATCGCGGAGTTGGAAGCAATTCTGGCCCCCGCATACGCAGGGTACGAGGCCGGGATCATTGCCAAGATGAGTGACTTTGATGCGCCCGAACCGGTAGAAGACGGTGCATCTTTCGAAGAAAACTCTCTGATCAAAGCTCGTTCTTTGGTGAAGCTGACCGGATTGCCGGCGATCGCGGACGATTCCGGTTTGTGCGTTGACATTCTGGGTGGAGCGCCCGGCATTTTCTCTGCTCGCTGGTGTGGCCACCACGGTGACGATGCAGCAAACCTCGATTTGCTCCTTGCTCAGTTGGCCGATGTGCCTGATGCACTACGAGGTGCCGCATTCGTCTCTGCTGCTGTATTGGTTCTGCCTGACGGGCGCGAGTTCGTTCAGCGCGGAGAGGTTCGTGGTACTTTGCTTCGCGAGCGCCGTGGTAGTGGCGGATTTGGCTACGACCCGATCTTCGTTGCCGATGGCTTTAACGTGACGACAGCGGAAATGACGCCCCAGCAGAAGAATGCGATCAGCCATCGAGGCATTGCATTCCGCGCCCTCACTGGCGCGGTTGTCGATGCGCTCCAACAGAGCCAGTGATCTCAATTCATCCTTGTTTCAGTAAGCAGGCATGACAAGAGAGGCGATGCCACCGGTGGCATCGCCTCTCTTGTCTATTAAGTTGTCACGCTAGCGAGAGCGGTGTTTATCACCAAGTCGGATTCAGCGGGCGACCAGATTACCGTAAATCGGGCGATCCATGCAGAACTGCAGTTCATCACGCTGCTGTCTGCGATAGCGAGTGACATAGGAACGGAAGCGGTCTAGCTGACGACGGACCAATGACATCATGACGTTTCTCCATTCAACTCTGTGTCGTATGCCTCACTGTTCACGACTCGATACATATAAGTATGCACGCCACTCACATACAGTTCAATTGAACTATTCTTTTTTGTAATTTAAGTTTTACTTAAGCAATAGGAGCTCCGATGCATCTCGATCCAAAACGACTCCAAGTTCTTCTTGAAGTTCACCGAGAAGGTGGAATCGTCGCCGCGTCAGACTACCTGGGGGTCTCTGCATCAGCGGTGTCACAACAAATCAAAAAACTCGAGGAAGAAGTCGGTCTGGACCTCGTCGATCGCAACCCAGCCGGCGCTCTTCTTACCCCCGCAGGGCGCATTCTTGTCAACGGCGCCGAACGCATCGAGAATGACCTTAACGACATTGCCCGAAATCTTCGCCCCATCGCCGGACACCTGACCGGTGTCGTACACATCGGCGCTTTTCACACGGTTATTCGTAACGTCCTCCTCCCCCTCACCTCCCAGCTGGAACAAGAGCTTCCCGGCGTCGAAATCCACATCGATGAATCCGGCGAAGGCCCGGGCATGACGAAGATGCGTTCAGGCAAGTTCGACCTGCTCATGCTGGAACGTGACACCGCCCCCGGCAACGCGCCACGCGGCTTCACCGATGTCCAATTTATCGACGAACCCTGGGTACTGGTCAGCCCCTCCAACGCCCCGCTAGTGGGATCCGAACGCGACCTTGCCGACGTCCAATGGCTCCAGGTCGCACCGGACACGATCGGCGCACTCCCCATGCAACGTGTGGCAGCTGCAACGTCACACATCCACTGGGTGCCCTACTCGTACATCAACTACGAGGCGGCGCACGCCCTTGTTCGCGCCGGTAAAGGCTCAACGATCATGCCCTACATGGCTATCCAAGGAATTGCACTGGGAGGTATGCGTGTCACAACTCTGCCAGCACTGGGCTTCAGGCGCATTTTGGTGCGTCACCGCAACGGAGAAGATTCACCGAACACTGCAACCGGCCAGGTCCTTGCTGCCCTCTTCCAGTGGGTTGCAACCCACCACAATGACTGGCGTGGCAACACATACGAGACCACTCAGTAGCAGTCCCAGCGATGAGCGCTACGTGTCACCCACCACGAACGAAGATCCAAGGCAGGCGAAATCAACGGGACCAGACCAGGTCTGACGCAGTTCAGCAAGCACCTGTTCAGTTTCTGTCCACGGTTGAATGTGCGTCGCAACCAGTCGACCAACATGTGCTCGCGTCGCAAAGCTACCTGCGCGCACCCCATCCATGTGGATTCCACGAACTGAATCTTCACGAGTGAAACCAACTTCACTCAGAAGAAGATCCACATTCATAGCTCCAGCATCGATACGAGGGCTTTCATCCGTATCGCCGGTAAAGAACATCGACACCGCGGTCGACGGATTTGACTGACTCGGCCCCTCAATGCGCGTTCCGAACGAGGGAATTGTGTGGATACCCTTGAACGATGTCAGAGTCATCGGACCAATCTGATAGGAGTGGCCATCTTCAACGGTTCGAATATCGAATTCGTTCGCGTACAGCTCTTCTTCGACGACGCCGTCGATCTGGCGGATACGTTCCAACAGACCTTCGGGACCGACAACCATCAGCGGAGGCAAATCAGAGCCGGGGCCCCACTTGCGGTACACCTGTAGCGAGATGATGTCAGCCATATGGTCAGCGTGGCAGTGCGAAAGGACCACCGCATCAATATCGCGGGGGCTAATCCAACGCCAGAGAGCACCGAAAGAACCGGGGCCCATCTCGAGAACCACGTTCCACACGCGATCCTCACCGGTGCTCGGATCAACGCCGTTCGCTTGAACCAAGTAGCACGAGGCCGGAGACTTCGGACCGGACATGGAACCGGTGCACCCGATCGTTGTCAGTTTCATTGGGCACTGGCTCCTGACGCAATCGAGATTTCTTGCACGTTGCCAACTTCGGGGCCAAGAAAACGTCGGGCCAGACGTGGGAACGTATCGCCGGAGTCGGTTGTCATGAACTGGTGATGGGGACCGTCACCTTCCGCCCATGGTTCATGTAAGAGATCGCGGTCGGTCAGTTCGTTGTACGTCACGTTGGCAGTCGCTTCTGACGAGGTCACAAGGGACACTCCTTCGCCCATGACACGGCCGATAACGCCGGTCAACAACGGGTAGTGCGTGCATCCCAGGATAAGAGTGTCGACGCCATCGTCCTTGAGTGGCTGAAGATACTCGCGCGCGACAGCTTCCAGTTCAACTCCGGTTGTCACACCACGCTCAACAAAGGGAACAAAATCAGGGCACGCCTGCTGTGAGACATGGAGACCTGGAACGGCCGCAAGCGCGTTTCGATATGCTTCCGACTGGATGGTTGCCTGCGTACCAATCACGCCAATACGACGATTCCTCGTGGTCGCGACAGCCTGCTTGGCGGCCGGAGTGATGACCTCAATGACGGGGATATGCGCGTCAATCCAGTAGCGTTCGCGCGCATCTGAAAGGGCTGCAGCCGTTGCCGTATTACAGGCGATCACCAGCGCTTTCACACCACGGAAAGCGAGTTCATCCAAGCATTCCAGTGTGAAGCGACGCGCTTCTGCAATTGCACGAGGCCCGTAGGGGGTGTGGGCGGTGTCGCCGAGGTAGAGGATTTCCTCGTCCGGCAATTTATCAATGACGGCACGCGCGACGGTCAGGCCACCGAGGCCAGAATCAAAAATACCGATAGGCGCGTTATCCATGCTTTGACCCTAGTTGCTACCGCCTTGGGAATTCAGGGCTAACACCAGTGAGTCTTGCCACCAGGTAAGGAGCATGTAGATAGCGCTTGCCGACTGCTGACGGGTCCCATTCGGTTTTTCGCTTGCAATCTTCGCGATTTGCTCCACGTCATCATCGGAAGCGATCTGAAGTTCACCGGCAAGTCCGAGACGAACATCATTAAGCGCACCAAGCCAATCCCAGACCTCGTCAGCATCGAAACTGACTTCTTGAATACCGAGGGCTTCGGCGCGCTCAATATGCGCGCACACTTTACGCAGTCGAGCAGACTTTTCTGCCCGCAAAAAATCTTCCGTCAACGCACGCAAACCCGTTGCGTCCTGAGGGTCAGAGCTCATCGCTGGAAGTAAATAGTCCAGGGAGTGTTCTTCTGGAGCCTCGCGATGATTCTCCAACGAGGTTGCCGCCGCAACGAACGCTGGCATATCCCCTGGATCATCAAGGACAACAAGAATCTCACGCATCAGCTGCGCAATCAACGTCGAATACGGGGGGTGCAATTCGGCGCTGAAAGCGCCGGCCTCGTATACAAAAGGACCAATCACGAGTCGAGTTCCAGCGTCGCGCGCAAACCGTACCCGTGCATCGCCACGACATCGGCTTCCATGCGTTCGCGAAGTCCCGTAGATACGGTTGCTTTGCCGAGCAAGTGGACCTCACGCATCAGGGAATCAGCGCGATCGTGCGAATAGCCGAAGTGACGGACAAACACGTTGGTCACATACGACATCAGATTGACCGGGTCGTCCCAAACGACAGTACGCCACTGCGCGAGCCCAGCTAAGGTGGGGGCCGGGCGTTCAAGTGGCGTCGATGAAGTCGTTGGCATGTTTCAAGCCTAAGCAACGATTTCGTACCATGGTGCGGTTTCAACACGCGAACTTGTGGTATATCGCGCTAGGTTTGCTATATGCCCTCATCAATTTCAACGTCACTGCTGACGGACATGTATGAACTGACCATGTTTGATGCTGCTTTGAAAGCCGGCACCGCATGGCGCACATCCACTTTCGAGGTTTTCGGGCGTCGTCTTCCCGCAACCCGACGCTTCGGTGTTGTCGCAGGTACTGGTCGCATTCTCGAAGCGCTCGAACGCTTCGAATTCGAGCCCGCTCAGATCGATTGGCTTCACGCCGAGAAAATCGTCTCCGATGACGCACTCGATTATCTGAAGAATTTCCACTTCACCGGTTCGATTCGCGGCTACGCCGAAGGCGAATGCTATTTCCCAGGCTCTCCTCTGCTGACCGTCGAGGGAACCTTCGCCGAGTGCACGATGCTCGAGACGCTTCTTCTGTCGATCCTGAACCATGACTGCGCGATCGCGTCGGCCGCGTCACGTATGACAATCGCCGCCCACGGTCGCCCGTGCATGGATATGGGAGCTCGACGAGGCCACGAACGAGCCGCTGTTTCCGCAGCGCGCGCAGCAATCATCGGCGGATTTGCTGGAACCAGCGATCTGGAAGCAGCCAAGCGCTACGGAATCCGCGCGATTGGCACCGCAGCCCACTCTTTCACACTCCTGCACGATTCGGAACGCGAAGCATTCGACGCTCAGATTGCACTGCTTGGCCCATCGACGACGCTGCTCGTTGACACCTACGATGTCGAACAGGGCGTCATCAACGCTGTTGAGGCCGCACGCGCTGCCGGCGGTGAACTAGGCGCCGTTCGTTTGGACTCTGGCGACCTTGTTGCCACCGCCTTCAAGGTTCGCGGTCAGCTTGATGCTCTTGGTGCAACGACCACGAAGATCACGGTCACCAACGATCTGGATGAGTACGCTATCGCGGCCCTAGGCGCCGCGCCGATCGACTCCTATGGGGTTGGAACGAAGCTGGTCACCGGTTCGGGCGTGCCCACAGCGGCCCTCGTGTACAAACTCGTGTCCCGCGAAGACGAGAACGGCAATCCGAAGCCTGTCGCGAAGAAATCGGAATCCAAGTCGACGGTCGGTGGCAAGAAGTTCGCTGGTCGTGTTATCGACGAAGACGGATACGCAGCCGAAGAGATCCTGGTTGTCACCGATTCTGAAGCCGATGCGAAGGCTGAACTTGCCAAGCGGGGCGCACGCGAACTTCAAATTCCGCTGATCACTGACGGCACAATCGATTCTTCCCTCTGGGGAGACGACGCATTAGAGAAAGCACAAGCAACGCACGTGCGCTCGCGTAACGAACTTCCCTATCAGGCCTGGCGCCTGTCCGAGGGCGAGGTCGCGATCCCGACACGCTATGTGAAGCTCTGAATCGCTGATAGACGCGACGGCGCTCGCGCACCTTGGGTGCGCGAGCGCCACGTTGTATCAGCTCATCATTCACATTCAGCTGCGTCAGGCCTAGTGTTTTCCAACGAACCACTGGCGAAGCAAAGCAATGCGCGCTTCAATCTGTTCCGTGGTTGCACGGGCGATCTCCGGGCCGCCACAGCGTTGACGCAGCTGAGCGTGAACCATCGCGTGCGGTTCACCACTACGACGCGACCAGGACGAGACCAGGTGTGAGAGTTCCTTACGCTTTGCGGCGCGGAGACGGTGGTCTGAGACTCCAGCGTTCGCCTCACGCATCTTCGCTGCGATCTTCGACTTCTTTTGAGCTGCAACCTGTTCAGCTTGGCGCGCCCTCAAAAGAGTAGTCACTTGATCTGCATCAAGCAGGCCGGGAATCCCCAAGTATTCCTGTTCTTCGACTGAACCAACCTGAGCGCCTTGCCCCCAGGCAGCACCGTCGAAGAGCACGCCGTCAAACTCTGCGTCTGCACCCAAGGCCTCGTACTGATTGAGCAAATCCGACGATGCTGACTCACTCACATTTGCCTGGGCGACCATGGCGTCTTCAGGATTCCACATGGCGTCTTCGTCATCAGCTGACTTCGGACGGTCAAGCGCGTGGTCGCGTTCAGCTTCCATCTGTGAAGCAAGCTCCAGCAGTGGGACAACCGAAGGAACGAAGACTGTCGCTGTCTCACCGCGTTTGCGGGCACGGACAAAACGTCCAACGGCCTGGGCAAAGAACAGCGGGGTGGATGTGTTTGTCGCGTAGACGCCCACCGATAGACGAGGCACATCCACGCCTTCCGACACCATTCGGACGGCAACCATCCAACGGTCATCCGATTCGCGGAACGCATCAATGCGATCCGAGGCGTCAGCATCGTCGGACAGGACGATCGTCGCCTTCTTACCCGTGATCTCGTACAGATGACGCGCATAGGCGCGCGCCTGCGTCTGATTAGAGGCGATCACCAGACCACCGGCATCAGGGATCTGACGACGAACTTCTTCAAGACGCAGATCGGCGGCACGAAGAACGGAAGGAATCCACTCACCCTTCGGATCAAGAGCCGTGCGCCAGGCCTGCTTCATCAGGTCTTTCGTCAGAGGTTCACCCAGGCGAGCGCTCATTTCATCGCCGGTCGAGGTACGCCATGACATCTGACCCGAATAGGACATGAACAGGACCGGGCGAACAACCATGTCTCGCAGAGCATCGCCGTAGCCGTAGCTGTAGTCGGCTTGAGAGCGACGAATACCATCGGCATCTTCCACGTAGCGAACAAACGGGATCGGCGACGTATCAGAGCGGAAAGGAGTGCCTGTCAGAGCAAGACGGCGCGTTGCATCGCCGAACGCTTGGCGCACACCGTCACCCCACGACAGCGAGTCACCAGCGTGGTGGATCTCGTCCAAGATGACGAGGGTCCGATAGTCGCGTGTACGCATTTCATGGACCGCAGGATTAGCGCCGACCTGCGCATACGTAACGGCAACACCATCAAAATGCGAGCCCGCACGGCCCTGAGCATTCGTAAACGACGGGTCAATATGAATACCGACTCGCGCAGCAGCATCGGCCCACTGGCCTTTCAAATGTTCAGTCGGGCAGACGACGGTGACCTTATCGACGATGCCCTGCCCCATCAGCTCCACAGCAATACGGAGAGCAAAGGTCGTTTTACCCGCACCGGGAGTTGCAACCGCAAGGAAGTCACGCGGTGCCTCAGCCATGTATTGCTCAAGAGCAGCTGCCTGCCATGCGCGAAGTGAACTCGCTGTTCCTCTTCTGGCACGCGCAGGAAACGAGGGAGACAGCGAGCGAGCGGCGGCAGGTGAGATGCGGGATGGATAGAGATGACGATCCTTGGAGGAGCTCACTTATCCGAGCCACCATTCCCGTCTGAGAACGGCCAGTTCCGTCCGTTCTTCCCCATCGAGTCACGAAGTTCCTTGCATGTCGGACACACCGGGTAGCGTGAAGCATCACGCGTCGGAATCCAGACTTTGCCGCATAAGGCAACGACAGGCTGTCCCGTCATCATTGATGAATCAGCTTTATCCCTACGCACGAAGTGCGCGAATCGATCGCCATCGCCGGGAGCCTTTTCGCGTTCAACCTCAGTTCGTTCAAGCAAGCCGGTCGACGATTGAGTCGAGGGAGCAGAGGGCGACGAGGGCCCTTGGGGTTCATTGAGGGAGTTACGCATGCCTCCCATTGTAGGACCGCTAGCGCGGTCTCTCTTGGTGAGAAAGTGAGCTGAACGCGAAAGAAAACCGCTTCATTCAGCAACAAAACAGGCGCTAGGGGCAAAGGAAGAGGAAAAGGCAGAGAAGTTTCACACACGAGTGCGGGGCGGAAACCAGTGGTTTCCGCCCCGCACTCGAAGAGTTTGATCAGATGATCACTTGGCAACAGCCTTCTTCAGGGTGGAGCCAGCGGAGAGCTTCACGCCGAAGCCAGCCGGGATCTGAATCTCTTCGCCCGTGCGCGGGTTGCGACCGGTGCGCGCTGCACGCTCGACGCGCTCTACGGAGAACAGGCCGGTGATCTTCACGGCTTCACCCTTACCAAGGGACTCAACCAGGACGTCCTGGAAAGCGCCAAGAGCTGCATCTGCTTCGACCTTGGTCAGGTTTGCGCGCTCTGCGATCTGCGCAACGAGCTCGGTGCGATTGATGGGCATGAGAACCTCATTCCTATTGTTACTATCAGCTGTCACGGCGACAGCCACTGGGGAAACAGTACGAAAAAACTGAGCCATTTGTCAGTTCGTTACGGCATTTTTCGCAATTTATGGCTTATTTCTCGCATTTTGGATCCCCATAGAGCATGAGCGACCACCTAAAAAGCCATTTTTATTGACTTGGGTCACATTTCTTTGGTTACCTTTGCTGACAGAACAAAGTAATCAAACGAGGTTCGAATAACTCAACAGGTCTTTCAAAGCCATGAACGAAAGACCACATCATCACGCACACACAACCACGTGTCCAGCGCACCAAGGGGATAGCTTACTCCCTTGTTTCCCCTCCTCGAACACTCGTCCAAACCGGGTGCGAGATAGGCCACGCGATGCAGGAAACACCCGCGCGCGAGAGGAAGATTGGAAGAGCCCAACAACCTCTTAGAGTTCCAGGAGAATCCATGGCTCTCGGACGAAATGAAACGCCTACCGAAACCGGCAAGACCGTTCATCCCGTTGACCAAGTCCCATCCTTTGGCAAACTTTCAGTTCTTGGCATTCAGCACGTGTTGGCTTTCTACGCTGGCGCCGTCGTTGTTCCTCTTGTTATCGCATCCGGTCTCGGCCTCGATAACGAAACCCTGATCCACCTGATCAACGCCGACCTGTTCACCTGCGGTATCGCCTCGATCATTCAGTCGGCCGGCCTCGGCCCGAAGATCGGAGTGAGGCTGCCCCTTATCCAGGGCGTCACCTTCACTGCAGTTTCGCCCCTTATCGCAATCGGTATCGCCGCCACTCCAGCCGGTGCCGATCCGAAGATCGGCCTTGCCACCATGTATGGCTCCATCATTGCGGCCGGCCTCGTCACTTTCTTCGTGGCACCTTTCTTCGCGAAACTCCTTCGCTTCTTCCCACCCGTCGTGACCGGCACACTTCTGACCGTCATGGGTATCACGCTCATCTCCGTCTCCGCTGGCGACATCGTGTCGTGGGGCACCTACGCGGCAGAGGGGCAGGACGCTGGCACACTCACTCTGCGCGGCCTCGCCTACGCATTCGGCACCCTGGTAATCATCGTTGCCATCCAGCGCATCTTTAAAGGCTTTATGTCGACCATCTCGGTCCTCGTCGGCCTGGTTGTCATGACCGCTATCGCATTCGCCCTTGGCGATGCCAACTTCTCTAATATCGGTCAGTCGGCATGGGTTGGCGTGACCACCCCGTTCTTCTTCGGCATTCCGAAGTTCAACATCGCCGCAATCATTTCAATGCTCATCGTCATGGCAGTAACCATGGTTGAAACCACCGGCGACGTTTTCGCAACCGGCGAGGTCGTCGGCAAGCGCATCACGCCGAAGCACGTTGCAAACGCTCTTCGCGCAGATGGTCTATCCACCCTCCTCGGTGGCGTCTTCAACTCGTTCCCCTACACCTGCTTCGCCCAGAACGTCGGTCTGGTTCGACTGACCCGCGTGAAGTCCCGCTGGGTTGTCACTGCAGCCGGCATCATTATGATCATCCTCGGCATCCTGCCGAAGGCTGGCGCAGTGGTTGCCTCGATTCCCGGGCCGGTCATCGGTGGCGCATCTCTGGCCATGTTCGCGAACGTTGCCGTTGTCGGTATCCAGACCTTGTCCAAGGTTGACATGCGCGATCACCGCAATGCCGTCATCGTTTCGACCTCCATTGGTCTGGCCATGCTGGTCACCCTGAAGCCCGATCTTGCATCCCTGATGCCGTCATGGTTGCAGATCATCTTCGGTTCCGGCGTGACCATCGGTGCGCTGATAGCCTTCATTCTGAACCTGCTCTTCTTCCACGTTGGCAAGCAGGATGGCCCGGATGTTGCAATCGTTGACGGTCGTCCCGTGGACCTCGATCAGGTCAATGCGATGGATCGCGAGACCTTCGTTGAAGCCTTCAAGAGCATGTACGACGGTGACGTCTGGCCCGTCGAACGCGCATGGGAGCAGCGTCCGTTCACCGATGCAACCGAGCTCCGTAAGGCATTCGAGGACGAGGTCCTCGGTGCATCTGCTGATGAACAGGAAGCTTTGATCAGCGCCTACGTTGACATCGCCGACTTGGCCTCCAACCAGGATGCCAACGAGCAGGCGCATGCTGACACCGCAGCCCTCGCTCTTGGCGAATTCAACGATGCTGAACTCAAGGAGCTGCAGGCAGCATCGGCTGCCTACCGCGAGAAGTTTAATCGCCCGCTGGTTGTCTGCGTGACCAATCTTGCCGATCGCGAACAGCTGATTGCTTCGGCATGGAAGCGCGTCGAGTCTTCGCAGACGCGTGAAGCACGCTTCGCACTCGGTGAGGTCATCGACATTGCCGACGAGCGTTTCAACATTCTGGTTGCTGATGCGAACCCGATCCGCACCGCGTGGGGTCGCAACTTTGACCAGGTCGACTGACCGATCCTGATTCGTTGAAACTCCGTTGGGGGGGCTGGCACACGCCAGCCCCCCCCAGCGCTTTTCTCCCCCGAATTGTCAGCGCCTACTCATCCCGGCCTACCTGCACCACGGCCTGAACTCTATCTTCTGGTGCGACGTTATCGGCATCAACGACAGTGGTGACTTCCTCGGGGGCTTTCACACACGATGGGCCCACGGTCTGGTTTTCACACCGGATCGTGGGCCCATTCGTTATGCGCGCAAGGCGCTGAAGTGAAGAAAGGTAGAAGTTCTGCGGGTGCCTCGTCCCCCAACGAGAAACAGAAGGAGCAACTCTGGCGAAACTGTGGATTACTTGTCCAGTGGGCGACGCTGGAAGAACGCCGCCAGCGCGGAGCCGGACACGTTGTGCCAGACAGAGAAGATTGCGCCGGGGACGGCTGCTTCGGGGGTAAAGTACTGGGCACCGAGACCCGCTGCTAGACCGGAGTTCTGCATACCAACTTCGATGGCAGTCGTGCGAGCTGCACGCTCACCGACACCGGTCAGCCGGGCAAAACCGTAGCCGAGGCCCAAGCCAAGCGCATTGTGCACGATGACGACGGCAAGAACCAGCAGGCCACCCGACAGTATGCGCTCAGACGAGGCGCCAACCAACCCGAGGACCGCATAGGAGATGCCAAGGACACTCATCCAGGGCAGGGCGGGAAGAACCGTGGCAACGAAGCGTGGCATCAGGCGATGAACAATCAGGCCAAGGACCACGGGGATGAAGACGATCATCATGATCGACTTTGCCATCGCGGGCGCGTCGACGGGCATGTACTGGCCGGCCAAATACTTGGTCAAAATCGGCGTGACCAGCGGAGAAAGCAGCGTGGAAACGGAGGTCATCGCAACCGACAGGGCAACGTCACCCTTCGCAAGGTAGGCGACGACGTTCGATGCGGTTCCACCGGGCGCACAACCGACAAGGATGACGCCAACTGCGAGCGCCGGATCGAGGTGGAATGCCCAGGTGACGAAGAGTGCGGACAGAGGCATGACGATGAACTGGAGCAGGACACCCATGATGATGGGCCAGGGGCGACGGGCAACAACCGCAAAGTCGGGAAATGTCAGTGTCAGACCCATGCCGAACATAATGACCATCAGCGCGTAGTTCACGCCGGAAACCAGTGGCGCAGCAGCGTCGGGGAAGATCAGTCCACCAACAAGTGCGCCAAGGATGATCAGGGGGAATACGGTCACCGCGACCTTTGCGGATCGGTCTTCTTGTGCGCTAGGCGCAGGAGTTTGGGGCGCGGGAGCTGTCATCGTTGGGGTGCTCATGCCTCTATTGTGCCCAGATTTGGCGAAAAACTCCTGTTTTCGTCTGCTTTGGTAAGCGACGTCTCGCGGTTGACGAGGTCGGGCTGGCATTATGGACTCCTTTCGGGAAGGGGTCCCGGGCACCGGTTTAACGTGTCTCTTGACGACGCTTTGTCATCTCCATTGCCCGGCATTTTGCCTAGAGTTTGTGTCATGGAACCGAAGAAGATGACACCAAAGAGTGGCGTTAAACGCTCGCTCGGCGCGAAGGGATGGGTTCCCGGTCAGAAGGGGTCGTGGGGAATTGCGTTGCTCCCGCTCCTCTTGGGGTGTTGGCTTGCCGGCTGGCATCCGCTTTTTGCGTTGCTTATCCCCGCATGGTTTAGCGCGTTCGCATTCTTCCAAGTGTTTGAGAAGTGGATGAAGGCGCCGTCTTCTCGTCGTTCTTCCCTTCAACCTGCGTTTATCACGTGGACTGGGCTGACTGCTCTACTCGGAATTCCGCTTCTGGTTGTGGCGCCTCGACTGCTGGCGTGGGCTCCGTTCTTTGCTCCGCTGGTTGCGCTGACCTTGTGGGGGGTGTCGCGCGGGCATGATCGTGCGATTGCGACCAGGTTCTCGTCGGTTCTTGCGTCAACGTTGATGACACCTGTTGCCGCCAGTTTGTCGCTTGACGTGTATCCAACGAACACTGAGCTTGGTTTTGCTTGGGTTTCCTTTGGCGTGCTCAGCGCCTATTTCATCGCCTGCGTTCCGTATGTGCGTTCACTGATTCGCGGACGCAAAAACCCGCGCCCGTGGATTATTGCCGGCGGGGTTCTTCATCTGCTTGCGCTGGCCGGAGTCTGCTGTGCAGTATGGGCGAATCTGCTCGGCTGGAGTTCCATCGTCTTGTGGGTTGCTCTGCTGGCCCGATCCCTGATTGTTCCGCTCTGGCAGGCACGACGCGCAAAGCCGATTCCTGTGATCGTTCTTGGGCGCAGTGAGATTGTGTGGTCACTGCTTGTGGTTGCCAGCTTGACCACCCCACTCATCTAGTCCGATTTATCTACCCAAAGCAACGCCGAGGAACCGCATAGCAGTGTGACCTCGTCAATTGAACAACTGGAACTGCGCCCAGCTCGCTTCAATCCTGCAAGGCTTGGACTATGACGACCGATGCACGAATTACCGCTTTGATCGAGGGTCTGCTCGAAGGACATCCGGAGAGGCGTGTCGACCCGGCGCGCTCTGGCACGCCGATAGGCACTACGAGAGAGCCTAACGATCTGGCGAGCATATCTTCGGGAGTAGCCCCGCTCGACCAGACGCCACACGGCATCATGATGGCGAGCGGGGCTTAGAAGTTTCCTTCCGATAATTCCTTCCACGTTGCCTTTTCCAGCTCCGCCTGGCCGAGGAGCCGTTTGTGGCAAGCGTTCTCCTCACGAAGACGCTGGAGCCCTTTGGCTTCACTCGTGCTCATCGACCCATACGTTGACTACCACAGATTCAACGTTGCTTCGCTGATCCCCAGCTCGTTGATAATCTGCGCCGTCGTCGACTCATATAGGCAGTTTCGGCTACTTTATCTTCGTATTTTAGTGCTTTCTGGTTTTCTTACTACCAGCGATAAGTAATCCGCCAGCCACAAGAATCATCGCTGCAACGTGATACGGCATCCCAGCATATCCAGTTTTCGAGAGCTTCCCGGAATTAGGGGATTTAGACGCTTTAGTGGCGCCATCGCCATTGTTGTTGCTTCCACCATTCGGGTTGTCAACCGGGATCTTCTTCCAGACGGCTTTGATAACGGTATCCTTGTCAGCCTTGATCTTGGTTCCAGGCGCAACCTCTTGGCCGTTTACTTCCCAAGCCTTAAATTCCTGGGTGTCATCCGGAGCAGTGAAACCGTTAGGCAACACCGTGTACTCACTACCCTTATCCACGGTCGCGCCATCCATGCTGCCCTTACCACCGTTAGCGTCATAAGAAACCTTCACCGGAATCTTCTTCCAGACAGCTTTGATAACGGTATCCTTGTCAGCCTTGATCGTGGCTCCAGGCGCAACCCTCTCACCATTAACTTCCCAAGTATCAAACTCTTGAGTGTCATCCGGGGCTTTGAAAGAGTTGGGCAACACCGTGTACTCACTACCCTTATCCACGGTTGCAGGTTTCATTTCGCCGCTACCACCATTAGCGTCGTAACTGACCTTCACCGGGATCTTCTTCCAGATAGCTTTCACTTCGGTGTCTTTAGTGACCGTAATCTCGGCGTTCGGCGCAACCTTCTGACCATCAACTTCCCAAGTATCAAACTCTTGAGTGTCATCCGGAGCAGTGAAAGCGTTATCAAGCAGGGTATATTTACTACCCTTATCCACGGTTTTACCAGTCATGGTTCCGCTACCACCGTTAGCGTCATAACTGACCTTCACCGGGATCTTCTTCCAGACAGCTTTGATAACGGTATCCTTGTCAGCCTTGATCTTGGTTCCAGGGGCAACCCTCTCACCATCAACTTCCCAAGTATCAAACTCTTGAGTGTCATCCGGAGCAGTGAAAGCGTTAGGCAACACCGTGTACTCACTACCCTTATCCACGGTTTTACCAGTCATGGTTCCGCTACCACCGTTAGCGTCATAACTGACCTTCACCGGGATCTTCTTCCAGACAGCTTTGATAACGGTATCCTTGTCAGCCTTGATCTTGGTTCCAGGGGCAACCCTCTCACCATTAACTTCCCAAGTATCAAACTCTTGAGTGTCATCCGGAGCAGTGAAAGCGTTAGGCAACACCGTGTACTCACTACCCTTATCAACGGTTTTACCAGTCATGGTTCCGCTACCACCATTAGCGTCATAAGAAACCTTCACCGGGATCTTCTTCCAGACAGCTTTGATAACGGTATCCTTGTCAGCCTTGATCTTGGTTCCAGGGGCAACCCTCTCACCATTAACTTCCCAAGTATCAAACTCTTGAGTGTCATCCGGAGCAGTGAAAGCGTTAGGCAACACCGTGTACTCACTACCCTTATCCACGGTTTTACCAGTCATGGTTCCGCTACCACCATTAGCGTCATAACTGACCTTCACCTGGCTCTTCTTCCAGACAGCTTTCACTACGGTGTCTTTAGTGACCGTAATCTCGGTAGCCACAGCTACCTCTTTGCCGTCAATTTCCCAGTAATTGAACTCTTGGTTCTCAGGGGCTTTGAATTTATTATCCAAAATCTTGTACTTTGAGCCCTTGTTGAGCTTCTTGCCATCCATTTTACCGGTGCCGTCGTTACCGTTGTAGCTAACAGTGGCAGTTTCGAGCTCCTTGGTTGCCGGATCTGAATCGAGCTTATTGGTGTCACCCTCGAGACCGCCTTTATCTTTTGCGGTTGCCGTGACAGTTCCACCAACTTCGATGTCTTCAACTTTCAGAGTAATCACACCGGTGTTCGCATCAACCGTGGCATTATTATCGGCTGTCCAAGTCGTCTTACCGGAAGTTTCGTCTACAGTTCGCGTTGCGGTGACGGTTTTCTCTGCTCCGGAAGCATCCTTATAGGTGACGGTGTAGGACAGCAAGTCAGTATCTTCACCCAGCTTTTCATAGGCAGGCGGGGTAATGGTTACTCCACCCTTATCCGTATCTACCGTAATCGCAGGAGATTTAGGTGCGATATTTTTCAGCAGATCCTTGGCTGGGATTGTTCCTTTTGGTTCAGCTCCGTCTTTTACCTTGACTGAACCATCTGCATTTTTTACAGGTACCGGATTCCAATTACTATCATAAGTAACTTCCGCATCATTACCGCTAAATATCTTAACGTTTCCGTTGTCATCAAATTGTATAACTGCCGGAACCCCATCCCAGTCCCCAATTCCATTGGGGAGCTTAGATACGCCATTTACCGTATTGGCATCTCGAATAGCTTTATCAATGGCTTTTTTATCGTCATCTGTTAATTTGCGAGGATCTCTCACAGCAACTTTGTCGGGGGTTGTTATTACCGGCTCAGACTTCGCGCAAGAACGGAATTTATGTGGCTCTTTGACAAGGATACCGAACTCTTTTTCAAGTTTTAAATCGTTATCCTTGATTGGGAAAGTAACTTTTTTGCCGTCAATGGATACTGCTTGAGACATCTCTTGTGAGTTAGATTTGTCAATTTTACAGGTTCCATTTCCGTCAAAATTCTTGTCCTCCCCATCGGTAAAGTTGTTGACAAAATAAAATTTCGTACCTGCGACAACTTCTTTATCAAGTGTAACGATAATCTGTCCGTCTGTTACCTGGACTTTTTGTATTGTCGGAGCGGCAGATGTTTCCGTTACCTGTTTGATTTTTAGGCCCGTAGCTTCAATTTTTCCGGAGGTTGATCCATCGGTATAGGTCACTTCATAGTAGGCATGATCCGTGTAATCGATAGAGAATTTAACACTCTTAAAGTCTTGCTTAATGTCCGGATTGGCACCCTTCAGCATTTCAAGAGCTTCTGCTTGCTCATCTTTATTTACAAGATTGGCGTCAGGGTGTTCTATCCAGATTTCGCCGGTGGGCATTTTAAGAGTAACTGTAGATGCCTTAGATGGTTGCGCATTTTTAGTTACTTCCGGTGATTTGTCTTCACCTATTTGTTGGTAGACAGTAACCGTATCGCCTTTTGCAACTTTAACGCCCCCAGGTAGATCCACCTTCCAGGTTGTTCCACTTGTAGGTGTAACAGAAAGATTGGCTTTTTCAGTGCCATCTTCACCTTTTAATGTTACATGAACTGTTGCTATTACAAGCTTTTTATTAACTCTATCTTTTGCTAAATTGCCTCCAGAAATCGTCGTGGCATCATAAAATACAGGGTCAACGGTCGGTGTTTTTACAGCTGCACCAACGGGTTGCCCAATAATTTCCGGCCCGATCTCCAGGCCATCGCCTGCCTGGGTATCAGTTTCAACTTCTGGAGTGCTTACTGGTGCCGGGCTGACGCTTTGTTCGTCAGCTTGGGAGCTCATCTGCAGATCCTCGGCTTGAGCCAAGGACGGGGTCGATAGCGTGAAACCCAAAGCGCAGGCCAAGGTTACGATCAGAAATTTTCTAAAAACGTGAGCTGGTTTAAGCAACGCTCTGCCGGCAAGCGCTATAAAAGAACCGGGCACGCCCTTGAGGTTAAGCATTAGAACTTCCTGTCCAGTGTCGCTAGTTGAATCTACTCCCTAACGTACCACTACTTTATCCACACGACCAGCCCGTTGAGCTCAGATAGGCGGTTACACCCACAGGAATATAGGCAAAAATATAGTAAATTAGCTAGAATTCCATTACACATATTGATAGCTATAGCAATCGCTATACGTAAGTAATTGTTTTTGGTAATCAAATCATTCATTAACGGTGATTTGAAATGAACGTCTACGAAAAAACGTGACACACTTTTACTGCTTAATTTAGAAGGTCTGGCTTCGGACAGTTACTCCACGATCGCTCTAGGTTATAGATCTATCCCGTGAAACCGCAAAGTTTTAGCGACTCGCACACTTTTGGCGGATGGACATATTTCTTGTAACTTACTTCTCGGAGCCTTCCAGCCTCCCGGCAATCTGACAAACTGTGCCGAGCCAGCGATAAGTCAAATACCTAACCAGGAAGACTTCCGAAACCCATAAAGCTACCCCCGACAGATGGTGATCCCGCGCGGTAGGTTTTCAGGTCGCCTACTCACTGCTCCTCCTGGCTCAGGAAAACTAGAACGTCGGTTTCGGTTCTAGTTTTGTTCTAGTTTTGTTCTAGTTTTTATGGCCTAATTATGGCCATTTATGTCCCTTCCTATCTAGGGCACTTTTCCTAAAATCGGCGTAATTCCAACAAAAACCCCACCATTCCGAGGAATGGCGGGGCTATGGGTGGAGATGGGGGGACTCTCCAAATTGCACCATTCCGCCAATCTTCATTTGTGGCCTAGTTGCGCCAATTTATGGGTGTTTTTCGTTGGAATCATGCGTGACTCCTGAGGCTAAGCATACCCCACTGAGTGGCACCGAGTGTTATGATTTCTCATGGAGATGTAGCACGCTAGTAGCACGAAAGTTGAAACTGCAAGGAGTGGCGGCGATGGGACGTAAGCCGAAACGATGGACGGGCTTCGGTAGTCGAAAGCAGCTCACATCGGGACGTTGGCAAGCGTCATACGGCGATCCGTCTTGGACCGGTCAGGGACGACCGCCAAGGATCAACGCACCCCACACCTTCCGACTGCAATCCGAGGCCGAGGCATGGCTTATCAAGGTAGGCGCAGAGGTCACAGCCGGAACATGGAAGCACCCCGAGGAGATCCGCGCCGAGCAGGAAGAGGCACAGCGAGTCGCAGAGTTCGAGAACATGACGTTCGAGCAGTGGGCCGAGGAATACCAACGCCACGGGCGCGAAATACTCGACTGGGCAGCAAAGACCATCACAGACCGCAAGGGGCTCTTCAAGAACCACATCTTCCCCACGTTCAGGAATCGGCGACTCATCGACATCACCGACGAAGACATCACCGATTGGTACCGCCAACTCCCCGACGGACTGAAGGCGAAGTGCTACCAGACGATCAACGGCATGATGAACCTTGGCGTGAAGTCCAAGAAGTGCCCGCTCACTGCGAACCCCTGCAACGTGCCCAAGGGTGGGAAGCCGATCCCGGTAGAACCGCCGAAGTACCTGTTCACCAGGCCCGAAGTCCTCGCGATTGCAGATGCGATCTACGAACGCGGGCACGCCCTCGTCCTCCTCGAAGCCGATGCCGGTTTGAGGATCAACGAAGCCTTGGCACTGACGCGCCGCGACGTGGAATTGGACCGCGAAAGCGGCACGGGCGTCGTGCACGTCATGCACTCCCTGCACCGTGAGGGCAGCACCGTCGCCCCTGGGAACACGAAGACGCGCAGGACACGCCACGTAGAAATCATGTCAAGAACGGTGGGCGCGCTCGCGGAACACCTGGACAAGTTCACCGGAACAGACCCCGATTCCCCGGTATTTACGACATCGACGCGCCCGGATTCCTTCATGCGCGACAACGTGGCAACCAAATGGCTATCGGCAGGAATGAAGGCAGCCGGGGTGAAGATTCCCGAGGACAGGACGGGCGGGTGGCATGCATTCCGCCACTACTCGGCTACGCGCTTCGGCCAGGCGGGCGCGACGACGGCGGCACTGCTCGACCGTTACGGATGGACGAAGCCGGAAATGGCGATGCGCTACCAGCGTCAAGACGCCGACTATCAGCGCGAGATTACGGACATCATGGAAGCGCGCGAGACCGCGAGCGCGAACGGCACTGTTGCCGACCTCGACGAAGCACGGAGGAAGCGAGCATGACAGTCGATCATGTTGACATCGTGTGCGATCACGGCATCTGGCATGAACATAGGCCCGGGCACGGGAAAAAGGTTTCTCGGCTCGCGCGGTTCACTCACGAGGAGGACCCGAAGAAGGCAGACGTGCCAGGTTGGCGACTCATCCCGAAGAAAGAGAACAGCGGCACACCGGGACAGATTGCCAGATCCAAAGCCAACCGGGCAAAGGCATCCAAAGACCCGGGGGTGGTTGGCTTTGACGAAGAGACGGGCGAACTCGTCAACGGCCTAATTCCAACTGTTTGGATATTCCCATGCGAGTGCGGTTGGCCAACGTTCGCATTCCCAGACGTAGAAGACATTGCCGAATTGCTCGACCAGGCGGCCGCGCTGGGCACTTCAAGAGTCAGCATCGACGACCTCAACAAGCGCGCACCGAAGGGGTCCTTTCTCGCTCATTACGCCCCGAAGCCTTCGGCAGATTGGGAGACTTTCGCGCGGTTAACTTCAACGAAGAGCCATGTTCAGATCGAGCCCCCCGACGACTCAGAGTGTTTCGCCACAGAAGACCGCGAGGGCCGTTGGCTTCAAGTTGTGTGCGACGGCGGCGCAAACCGCGCGGAGTGGCATCGCAAGCACGGAGCCCGCGTCATTGCCGGATTCATGGGGGAAGAAAACGACTGGGACGATGACGAAAACGACTGGGACGATGACGAAGACCGATACCCCTACGCCATGTTGACTCAAGAGGCTTTTTGGCCAATATGGGGCGTAGAGGAGTGGGAGTCAACCTACGTGTTCCATCCGTGCCCGTGCGGTCGGGAGTTCCCGACGATGAAACGGGCGAAAGTGCATCGAGTCATGGAGGAATTAGCCCGACAGCGTTGCCATGCGGTCACCGTTGACACGTTCATAAAGGCTCTTCCCCTCGTCTAAGCGTGTAAGCGGGGCATGGGAGGGCATTACGGGGTAGTATTGTCATCAAGCCGTAAGGGAACCGGCTCTAACTACGTTCCCTGCACGCCCCTAACAGGTGGGGCAGTGCAGCCACACGAACGCCCCTCGTGGCGTTGGCTCACTGCACCCTGAAAGGGGCATTTCTTATGCCAACACCGAAGAAGATTCAGCCCGGCCCGCGAACTGTTTTCGTGACCGTTAACGATTTCGCCCGCGCCCTGTGCGTCTCGCCCTCGACCGTCCGCAACGCAATCAACCGCGGCGACCTGCACGTGATCCGATTCGCCCGCGCCGTCCGGATCCCCGTCAGCGAGTTCGAGCGACTCGGCTACGGCATTCCCGCGTTCCTCACCGACAACAGCGGAGAGGCGGCCTGACGATGGATCCCAACAAGAAGGGCCGCCCCAACCCGAAGGCTGGGACGACCGTCACCACTGACAAGCATACGGGCCGCGAGCGTACCGAGTCCACGCTCGCACTCGATTTCGTGAAGATGCACGCCGACTACGTGCGCGCAATCTGTCCGGGAATGGTCAGGCTGGCATCACTTGCGAGTCTCAACGGTGAAGCGCTCGAGCGGCTCAGGTTGCTTGAGGCAGTCACCGCCGATGCGTATTCGGCCCTCGAAGAGCGGAAGGCGGGCGAGCACCGGTGAATGAATATCGAGCGAGAGCGCTCACGGGCGCTCTCAACTACGCAGAAGCAGGGTGGCCCATCCTTCCGTGCCTGTGGTGGGGACCGAAGGCGAAGCGGCCTCTCATCGGGCGCGGCTACCTCGACGCGAGCACGAACCCCGAGACGATCCAGCAATGGTGGGGCAGGTGGCCTAATGCCATGGTCGCAGTAGTGCCCCCACGCGGCCTCGTCGCCCTCGACATCGATCCACGCAACGGCGGCACCCTGCAGGCCCTCGAAGACCTCAACGGCAGGCCTCTGCCCGAAACGGCGTATGTGCGTACGGGATCGGGAGGGCTACACCTGTACTACCGGACCGGACTCGACCGAATGACTGGCCACCTTCGAGGCCAAAACGGGACGGCCCTCGCGGGCATCGACGTCAAGCACGGCGGAACCGGCTACCTCATCGCGCCCCCGTCCCTGCACCCCGAGACCGGGAAGGCCTACGAATGGCATGGAGAGGCCATAGCGGCACTTCCCCAAGCGCTAGAAGCGGCGATCACACCGAGGAGTGGCCGAGTATCGTCCGCGAGCGCGAAAATGTCTCAGAAGGCCACGGCGCGGGAGAGGAACGGGGCGTTTGCCCTCATCGCCCGCTACGAGGCGAACACGCGGGAAGGAAACCGAAACTGCGCCTTGTTCTCCCTCGCGTGCAAGTTCTGGACCGAGGGGCAGGGCGGGGACGTATTCGAGGCACTGCGGGCCGCCGGGCTCGAGGTCGGCCTCGACGCCGGGGAAATCGCTCGAACGATCGACAGCGCCCGCGAACACGTGGGGGTGGCCTCGTGAGGTATGAGAGCTTTCGCGACGTTCAAGACCGGGCGGACTATCTGCCATACCTGCACCGCCTCATCCTCTACACGATTGCGTCGCACCTCCACAAGGATGCGCAGCCTCGCGTGATGAAGGGGCAGCGACTCGAGGGCAGGGAAACATTCATTCCGCGGGCGGACATGATGCGGGCGACGGGCTGCACGGACTCGAGAAGTATCGCGCGTGCGTGCCGTGAGCTCGAGGCGGTCGGCTTGCCACTGCGCAAGGGATTCACGACGAAGACGGGCCGGGTAGTGACGGCCGTTCACGGGCGCGCGACCGTGTACAGGTGCCCGACCGCCGACGAATTGGACGCCGCTCGCCCCCTGTGGGAAGCGCTTCACCCCAAGCGGTCAAAGGTGGCACCACAACCACCGACGGAAGGAGCCGACCAAGCCGACGGCGATTCGGGCGAAAGAGGCGAAAGGGTGGCACCACAACCACCCCATTGGGTGGCGGAGGAGCCACCCCATTGGGTGGCACCACAACCACCCCATTGTGTCCCTATGTCCGATGTGTCCTCTATTCATTCCCGCGCTTCGTCACACAGTGCCGAAGCCACCAACGCGCACGCGATCCCGACCAAGTGGCGGCACCCGGATTACGGGAGTGTTCGCGTCGGTTCCGATGGTGTTCCGCGCCCGTATGGTCGCGTGGCGCGGCTTCGGTGGGAGAATGACGGCGCGCCGGTGCTCGAGCCGCCGAGGTGCGAGGGGGCCTCGGCTACTGGCAGAGGAGCGGCGTGAAGGAGGACGCCACCTAACCGAGATGCTCGACTGTTCCCCCAACACAAGAGCACCCCAACACAGTGGGGGCGGGGACCCCGTACCCGGGGCCGGACAGCCCTTTCCCGCCCTCTACCGACACCACCACATGCAGGAAGGACACATGATGACTGTCGTACACCGACCCCAGAGGAAACCCATCCGCCGAGCTCCGCTCCCCGACCCGTTCGCGACGCCGCCCGCCGGAGTGATCAACGGGGCCGCGTTCACCATCACCCGCCCCGGCGACCCGTCCGACGGCCTCGACCCCGGCGACGTGCCCAACCCGTTCGACGCACCCGCCGACACGACGGGGCCCGTCCTCAGCGTGCCAGAGACGACGATTCGCGACCTCGACGACGTGGCCCGCCTCGAGCACATCCTCAAGGCGTACAAGGCCGCCCGTACCGAGTGGGCAACCCGCTAACCGTTGGGTTGTTCGTCGTGTCAGCGGATCAAGGCGGCAGGTCGTTTCCGGCTTGTAGGGGGGAAGCAGGGAGGGGAAATGAGCCGCCCGAAGATGCGGGACTCTACTCGTTTCCGGCTTTGAGAGCGTGGAAGCAGGAAGGCTCATAGACGCGCGTCAGAGACGACAGAAAGCATGTTGCCCGGCCAATCCTCCCACGCAAGCTGTGAAAGGCCATCTACGGTGCTCCTGCGCGCTGTTTTCGACCATCCTGTGGGCGCGCCTAAGCCGGGGCGGGGGCGGCGTGACCCATCAGGCATGCAGGAGAACACCCCTGCGCCCACTCGTAACGTACTCCCCTGTGCTCAGGCCACAAGTCCACCATGTACGGCAGGACGGGCGCAACGGCCGCACAGTCCGCATAGCCGACGCCGAGCGCCGACTCGCGAAGCCGCTCAGAAAGTTCGCGGGCCTCGCCGGGAGTGAGCGTCAGGACGACCCGCATCCGCTCCGAAGACGGGACGGGCTCACGCCGCCCATTCTTGGAGATCCCCGATTGAAGGAGGGAGAGGCGAACTTCAACAGTCCCGCCCTCACGGTCGCTCACTCCGACGACCTCGAGGAAAGAGCGTCGGGCGGGGTCCTTGTAATGGTGACCGTGGCGAGAGAGCGTGAGCGGATCAAGTTCGAGAAGCATGGGGGTGTCCTTCCTGGAAGGGGCGCAACCATGCAGTTTGAAGAGCTGATTCCTTGCCGATGTAGCACGTAGGTAGCACATACCCCCCCTCAATGGGGGTTTTTCGTTGGAATCATGCGGATTGGTGGAGATGGGGGGAATCGAACCCCCGTCCGACGGCCGGCCCCGAGGTCTTCTCCGGGCGCATCCTGCTATTGATTTCTTAGCTTGTGACGTCATGCAGGCCTGCTGTCAGCGAAGCTCAGTCGATGAAGTGTCGGAGCGCGCCCACCGACATGGCGCGCACCCAGTGGCCCCCTGAATGACGCCAGACACCAGGCTGAGGGCACCACCTGGGCTGACGGACTAAAGGTTCACGCGGCGATATCAGGCGGCGAGAACGTAGTCGGTGCGGTTCTGTTCGGCACCTATTGGTTTGCACGCAGCGTTAACGAGTTGAGCGCACATTCTCGGTCCGCTTCCCCTCGATCGACGACCGCCGTCGAAACCGATCATCCCCTATTGAGTTCTTCACTCACCGGCAAACAGACTGCCGGGTTGGCTCTTCAACGAAGTTCTAAGACTCATCGAAGAACCGTTTCCAACCGTTCGGCTGGACGTTTAAGAATAACCCCGCTTACGCGAAGTTTCAACAGCTAGCGCAATGCCAGCAAACGCAAGGTTTCAGCAGAAAACGCACCACGCACGAAGCTGGCACCCGCTACCTGTATACGCTACTTGTAGTTCGGTCGCTTCGTGTAGGCGCGCATCGCGCGTTCAGCTTCACGCTTATCCTGCGCCTCGCGCAACGACTGGCGCTTGTCCCATTCCTGCTTGCCTTTGGCCAGCGCGATCTCAACTTTGGCGCGACCGCCGATGAAGTAGAGCTCCAGTGGGACGACCGTGTAGCCCTTGGCCTGCACCTTCTGGCCGATCCGCTCAATTTCTGAGGCGTGCAGTAGCAGCTTTCGCTTCCGCGTTGGCGCGTGATTGTTCCAGGAGCCCTGCGCGTACATCGGAATATTCGCGCCGTACAGCCATGCTTCGCCGTCTTTGACCTCAACCCACGAGTCGATCAGCGACGCGCGCCCCATCCGCAGAGCTTTCACTTCGGTACCCGACAGGACAAGACCGGCTTCCCACGTATCTTCGATCAGATAGTCGTGGCGCGCCTTCTTGTTCCGCGCGATCGTCTTCTTCGCGTCCGATGCAGCTTTGCGCTTCTCGCCTTCGGTCAGCTTCGGCTTCTTCCAGTCTTTCGGCATCGTGCACCTCCTTTCTTTGATTGACGAGGCCGCGCCCCGCCACTCAAGGCGTTAATTCTAACGCCTCCGCGGGCAGGGGGCTTGCTCAAGCCTCGTAAAATGCCAGTATCAACGGAAGGCGGGGACAAGCTGAGCTTGTCCCCGCCTTCCGACTCAGCCAATCATCAGATCAGCGAGCCACATTGGCTTACAAGTACCCCATCGGGTCAACGTTCACGCCGTTCTGCAGAACACCGAAGTGCAGGTGGCAACCGGTGGCATAGCCGGTCATGCCGACCTCGCCAAGCACTGTTCCGGCACTCACCGACTGTCCGGGCGAAACATAGATGCGTTGCATGTGCAGGTATTCGGTGATCACGGAGTTACCGCCGAGCATTCCGTGGTTCACGTCCACGTAGTTGCCGGCAGAGATACTGCTTGAAACATCCAGAACAACGCCGGATGTCATCGCGTAGACGGGCTCACCACACTGCGCAGCGAGGTCAACGCCCGAGTGGTACTTCTGATAGCCGAGCACAGGGTGCATACGCCAGCCGAAGGGCGACGTAATAATCATCGAGCTGTCTTGAACCGGGTTATGGAAACCGCTCGCATTCGCCGACGAGTAGATCCTGTTCGCAGCCCTGTTAGCCGCATCGATCTCTTGAATCTTCGCGGTCTGAGCATCATAGTCAGCCTGCGCCTGAGCCAGCTGTTGGTTCACTTCGGACTTCTTGGAGTCCCACTCCGCTTGCTTCACTTGGGCGTCAGCTTTGGCTTTTTCTAGGGCGTCAACACCCGCTTGGGCTTCAGCTTCTGCCGCCGCAGCGTCATCAAGGGCCTTCTGAGCTTGAGCTTCAAGTGCTGCCACGCGGTCAGAGATTGCTTGCTGGCGACTTGCTTGGCTACGTTGGGTCGCTTTCATTTCCATCGCAGCGTTGAGCGCTTGGGCTTGAGAACGGGCCATGGCGTCAGCCGCTGATGCTCGATCGTCAATTGACTCGGTTCCACTCTTCGTCAGGGCAAGCAGGACTGCAGAACTAGTGCCGTCCTGGTACATGGAGCGAGCCAAGTTACCGATCGCCTTGTTGGCTTCCTCTTGGCGTGACGAGGAAGCGTGGACCTCTTCATCAATCTCAGCTTTCTTCGCTTGAGCGACCTGAAGTTGTCCCATTGCGACTTCGTGTTCACGATTCGCAGCATCGCGCTTCGCCTGAGTGGCCTCCAGTGCTTTCTGAGCAGCAGGAATCTGCGCGTTTGCTGCTTCAAGGTCGTAGAAGAGCTGCGAGAGTGTCGCATCAATACCCTCAATCTCAGTCTTGAGATTAGAAACTTGCTGAGCCGCGGCATCCTGTTTGCTCACAGCATCATCTCGCTCGTCAGCATTCGCGGGAATGAAGCTGTACATGCACAGCGCACCAATCGATGCGCTCCATGCAACTGCAACAGGAACGTGAAGACGAATCGACTTCTTCATGATCAGACCTTCGTGTATTTAGCCAAGGAAACTGCGGACGCGATCAGTGCCAACGCAACCGCTGCGAGGATAAGGATCGGCGTCATAATCCACACTTGGGTGGCGCCGATAAAGCTGGTCCAGCTGAATGACGGAGCCAACCAGCCTTG
The DNA here is from genome assembly GCF_019380255.1 of Schaalia turicensis. Taxonomy (NCBI): domain Bacteria; kingdom Bacillati; phylum Actinomycetota; class Actinomycetes; order Actinomycetales; family Actinomycetaceae; genus Schaalia; species Schaalia turicensis. Next base: position 434,737 of record NZ_CP048928.1, on the reverse strand, counting down.
GACAAGGAAGTGAACGCCGGCGAACAGTGTTCCCACTGCCAGGATTGCGCCGGCGATTGCGGCAAGCGCACCTTCGATCATGAAGGGTGCTTGGATGAACAGGTTCGAGGCACCGACGTAACGCATAATTTGTGTTTCCGTCTCGCGACTCATTGCCGACAGGCGGATCGTGGTCGAAATCAGCAGGATGGCGGCGATAATCATGACACCACCCAGGCCGAGGGCCATCAGGCGCGCAGCGTCAATGACGTTGAACAGCGGCTCGATAATTTCGCGCTGGTCTTTCACCTGGGAAACACCGGCAGCACCGGAGAATTCTTCCTTGATGATTGAGTACTGCTCGGGGTCAACGAGCTTCACGCGGAAGGAAACGGGCATCATGTCTACCGTTGTCCATTCGCTGATCGTGGAATCCCCGTAGAGCTTCAAGTAGTTTTCGTACGCTTCTTCCTTGGATTCTTCGTATACGTTCTTCACGTACTGCGACATGTCCGCGGAATTGAGCTTGTCACGAACGGCGCTGATCTGAGCCTCGGTCGCTTCCGTTGCGTTACAGGACGGCGTTGCATCGTCGGTGGCGCACATGTAGATCGAGACCTCAATCTTGTCGTACCACTGCGATTTCATCTGCATGACCTGCATCTGCGATAGGCCAGCAACACCGACGAATAGGAGGGAAACGTAGGTGACGATGATGACGGCGACGGACATTGCACGGTTGCGCGCCAGTCCCTTGCCGACTTCAGAGAGAATAAAACGAAGCTTCATGGTTAGTTCACCGCCCCGTAGACGCCACGCGACTGGTCTCGGATGACGTGACCGCCCTGTAGCTCGATGACGCGCTTGCGCATCTGGTTCACGATGTCGGCGTCGTGGGTTGCCATGACAACCGTGGTCCCCTGGCGGTTAATACGGTCCAGAAGACGCATGATGCCAAGCGAGGTATCGGGGTCGAGGTTACCGGTGGGCTCATCCGCCAGTAGCAGTTCGGGACGGTTCACCATTGCGCGTGCGATTGCGACGCGCTGTTCTTCACCACCGGAGAGTTCGTGGGGCAGGCGGTTTTCCTTACCTGCCAGATCAACCAACGCCAGTGCTTCTGGGACGGCGGTCTTAATAGCGTGCTTCGGCTTACCAATCACCTGCATTGCGAGCGCGACGTTTTCGTACACGGTCTTTGATGGGAGCAAGCGGAAGTCCTGGAAGACGGTTCCGACTTGACGGCGAAGTCCTGGCACCGCCCAGTTACGGAGCTTGGAGACCTCTTTGCCGAGGACCCACACGTGACCGGAGGTTGCTTTAATTTCGCGCATCACAAGCTGAAGGAAGGTGGATTTGCCCGAGCCGGACTTACCGACAAGGAATACGAATTCTCCCCGTTCAACTTCCAAAGACACATGGTCGAGCGCAGGCTTCGCACCTGCGGTGTACACCATGGTTACGTCATCAAATCGAATCATTAGGCCGTCCAATTGAAGGTTATGGTCTCAATCAGACTAGGCAAGGTTTTCTAACGCGGGCTGAAGCGACACGCGCCGGATTCAGTTCCGCCCCCGCCACCTGTTAAATCCGTCCCCGCCACCTGTTAAAAAGGTGACGAGGGCGATACTTTCAGCGTTTTCTAGCCAACTGCTTCGCCGTGGCGCGAGCTTACGCTTCAGTGCAGTATGTCGACCATGATCGACGAGGCCGACCAGCGTTCGCTTCTTTTCCCTGACTCGGGATCGGATCAGGTCAGGCCTCTGCCTGTTCGTTCGCTTGGTTCTTGCGCCAGCGGATGCCTGCGTTAATGAAGCCGTCAATGTCACCATCGAAAACGTTCTGCGGGCTACCGGATTCGAACTGGGTACGAAGGTCTTTCACCATCGTGTAGGGCTGGAGAACGTAGGAACGCATCTGGTCACCCCACGATGCCTTCACATCACCGGCGAGTTCCTTCTTCTTCGCCTGTTCTTCTTCATGGCGAAGGACAAGAAGTCGGGATTGGAGGACTCGAAGAGCGGCCGCTCGGTTCTGAATCTGCGACTTTTCGTCCTGCATCGACACGACAATGCCGGTTGGAATGTGCGTCATACGAACAGCGGAGTCGGTCGTGTTCACGGACTGACCACCGGGACCGGACGAGCGGAAGACGTCGATCTTCAGTTCGTTTTCCGGAATTTCGATATGGTCGGTGGATTCGATCAGCGGGATAACTTCGACTGCCGCGAAGGAGGTCTGGCGACGTCCCTGATTGTCGAAGGGGCTGATTCGGACCAGACGGTGAGTGCCTGCTTCAACCGAGAGGGTGCCGTAGGCGTAGGGAGCCTGGACTTCGAAGGTTGCCGACTTCAAGCCAGCTTCTTCGGCGTAAGACGTATCCATCACCTTGGTCGGGTAGCCGTGGCGTTCTGCCCAACGCAGGTACATACGAAGCAGAATCTCTGCGAAGTCAGCGGCGTCAACACCACCTGCGCCGGAGCGGATCGTGATGACAGCATTGCGCTCGTCGTACTCACCATCAAGCAGGGTACGAATTTCAAGGTCGGAGATATCGGCCTTCAACGTGGCAAGATCTCCGTCGGCTTCTTCCAGGATCTCTGCGGATTCTTCAGGATCTTCACCTGCCATTTCAACCATGGCTTCAAGATCATCGATGCGATCCACCATCTTGGTCACGCGATCGAGTTCGCTTTGACGATGGCTGAGGGCCGAGGTCACTTCCTGGGCGTGTGACGGGTCATCCCACAAATCGGGGGCCGTTGCCTGCTTCTCGAGGTCTTCAATTTGGCTACGGAGCTTATCGGGTTGGACGACCGCGAGGACGTTCTCCATAGTCGTACGCAGGTTCTGGATCTCTTCTGAAAATTCTGTAGCCACGCCACTACACTAGTCGATTCAGAGCATCTGGTAGATACATCACTGCCCAGTAGCGGTATGAGGTTCAACCTACACACCGCCACCGGGCAGGGTTTGAAGCGTTCAGATGCTCACAATACGGCTGATCAGATCAGACCAAAATCAACCATCGAGTCAGCAACCTTCAGGAAGCCCGCAAGGTTTGCGCCAGCAACATAGTCTCCGGCCACACCATATTCTTCGGCAGTTGCAACCGAGTTCGCGTGGATGTTCACCATGATCTGGTGAAGCTTCGCGTCGGTCTCCTCGAACGCCCACTGCGTACGACCCGAGTTCTGCTGCATTTCCAGAGCGGAGGTGGCAACACCACCCGCGTTCGACGCCTTGCCGGGAGCGTAGGCAACACCCGCGGACTGCAGGGCTTCAATCGCTTCCGGGGTGGTCGGCATGTTTGCGCCCTCAGCGACCAGCTGGACGCCGTTCTTAATCAGGGTGTTCGCGGCCTCAACGGGGAGTTCGTTCTGAGTTGCACACGGCAGAGCGACGTCACACGGCAGATCCCAGATGGAGCCGCCCGAAACAAATCGCGCCGACGAACGCTCGCTGGCGTAGTCGGAAACGCGGCCTCGTCGAACTTCCTTGATGTCCTTCAAAAGTGCAACATCAATGCCAGCCTCATCCACCACGTAACCGGAGGAGTCCGAGACGGCGATGACAGTCGCGCCCAGCTGCTGAGCCTTTTCAGTCGCGTAGATGGCAACGTTCCCGGAGCCGGAAACGACGACCTTCTTGCCGTCGAACGAGGTGCCCTTCGACTTCAGCATTTCCTCGGCAAAGTAGACCAAGCCGTAGCCGGTTGCTTCGGTACGCGCGAAGGAACCGCCCCAGTTCAGACCCTTGCCCGTCAGGACACCCGCATCGTAACGGTTGGTGATGCGCTTGTACTGGCCGAAGAGGTAGCCGATCTCGCGACCACCAACACCGATGTCACCTGCGGGAACGTCGGTGTCGGGACCGATGTGGCGGTAGAGCTCAGTCATGAAGGACTGGCAGAAACGCATGACCTCAGCATCGGACTTGCCCTTCGGGTCGAAGTCGGAGCCACCTTTGCCACCACCAATCGGCAGGCCGGTCAGGGAGTTCTTGAAGATCTGTTCGAAGCCAAGGAACTTAATGATCGACAGGTTGACGGACGGGTGGAAGCGCAGACCGCCCTTGTACGGGCCGATCGCGGAATTGAACTCAACGCGGTAGCCACGGTTCACCTGGATCTTGCCGTTGTCGTCCATCCAAGGGACACGGAACATGATCTGGCGTTCCGGTTCGACAACGCGCTTAAAGATCTCAAGGTCAGCGTATTCAGGCTTGCGCTCGGCAAGCGGAGCAATCGTCAGCAGGACCTCGTAGACGGCCTGGTGGAATTCGGGCTGCCCCGGGTCGCGGGCAACAACGGCCTCGTAAACAGGTCGAAGAGTGTCGGACAAACGATTCATATCAAGTGTGCTCATGCCCTAATTATGGGCATGTATTACACATACTTGACCATCCCTTTCCACATATTGACCCTTTCAAGAAAGATCACATACTTTGAACCTCTTCCCGAACCGGCCACTCACTACGGCATTCAGCCAAATCATCGGCGAGGCCGGCCTCGTCGACCACAAAAACCTGACGAAGCGCAAGCCGCACCATCGCTTCAGGCACACACCCATGTACCGTTAAACTGTGATGCGCCCGAAAACTCCGCTTGAACTTGCTGCCCTAGCGACCGCCGCTGTCCCCGGACTTTCCGTTGCGGGTCTGCGCGAACCACAATTTGCCGACGAGGTTCTTTCCGTCACCGGCATCATCGATTCAGCCGGCAATAAATGGACCGTCACCTGCCCGCACTCCAGCGTCGGCGGACTCGATTTGGACGCTCAGTCAGGCGTCCTCACCCGGCTGGCGAAAGCGAAAGACGCGAAGAAAATCCCCTTCGACGTCCCGCGAATCCACGGCACAACCCTGACCCCTGAAGGTGATCGTGTCATCGTCCACCAAGACCTTGGCGGGCACCCGATGAGCGACGACGACTTCGACAATCCGAACCTTCTTCCCGATTCGCTCGGTAAAGCCCTTGCAGCACTTCACAACCTTCCTCCGGTCATTTACACCGGCATTAACCTGCCCGCATACTCCGTCTCTGAATGTCGCGAACGCCATCTGGCGATGCTTGACGAGGTGGCGTCTCAGGTCCTGATTCCCGCGAACCTCTGGAACCGTTGGGAAGCAGCCCTTGAGGATCTGTCATTGTGGCGCTTCCCCGCAGCCCCGATCCACGGCGATATTCAAGGCAATTCCGTCATCGTCGAAGCGGGCATTGTTCGCGCGATGACTGGCTTCACTTCTGCGCACGTCGGCGATCCCGCTCAGGACATCGCGTGGGTTCTTGCGTCTGCATCGGATGCTTTCTTGGAGCGTTTTCGCGCCGCATATTCTCAGGAACGAACGGTTGCTGATCTGCAGTTATTTACTCGTGCGCAACTGTTGTCTGAGCTTGCTATTGTGCGCTGGCTGGTTCACGGCTTGCACGCGGAAGACCGAAGCATCATTTCTGACGCGCGCCACATGCTCAGTGAGCTTTCAACAGATCTGGGGGACGCGCAAATCGTTGAACGCCCGCATGCGCATGTTGCTCAGACACAGGATTCTCAGGCTTCTGATTCTGGCACTACCGCACCTTCCGCCCCATCGCCTGCATCTTCTGCTTCCGTGCCGTCGCCTTCCGTCTCCTCTGCCTCCGATTCTGCTTCTTCTTCGCGCCGGGCACCAGCTTTCTCCACGTCCTCCTTTGCTGGCGCAGAGCTTGCGAACCAGAAGACTGAGGTCATTGATTTCAACGTCGTAGCAGGCCGCCTCGGCGCCGCCAATCTTTCAGATTCTGACGATTACTCGGACTCCGGCGACTACGCAGCCCCGGATCGTTGTGCCGACGATGACTCTTACTCTGAAGTCGATGCTGATTGTGATCAGGACGCGCCCGAAGAAAAGGCGAGTCTTGCAACACGATTTGGTTTGCCAGCATCACTTTTCACCAGGTTTGGGCGTCATGGGCGTCACGGGCACGACGTTGAAACGTTGCTTGCGGACTACGACGATGCCAATAAGCGCGTGGATGATAACCGCGCAGATGATGACGATCCGCAACAGTCCGGTTCTCAGTCAGAATCCGATTCGGCTTCCACGTCTTCGGCTCCCTCGCCTTCGTCCGTTTTACGCGCTTCTACCGATGTGAACGAGGCTCCGACTGAGCGCCTGCACTTCTTGGATCAGGAGTAATGGCCAGAGACTGAAGCAAGTTCCGGCGAAGCATATTTGGCGCATTTGTTCGTGCCCACGCGGTGTCCGTGTGGGCACGAACTGTCGTGTGGGCCCGAACTGTATTGCGCCTAGGCCCGCTTCAAGGTCCTTTTCACTTCGTCTTCTAGGCTTTCTTCGAGGCCTGCACCACCTAGTTTCACCAGATCATCAAGGGAAACAGTTGTGTTGGCATCCACGAAGGCAAGCATCGGAGTGATTGATTCTTCCGCGAGCCCGGTGAGTTGCGACCAGGCCAGCCGGTAGAGGCGGAGCTGAGTCGCGTAGTAACGCAGTGTTTCCTTCTTCGTGTTCCTGTGTGGAGCCCGCCCCGTCTTCCAGTCGACGATGATTGTTTTACCGTGTTTGTCTTCGAAGACAGCGTCGATCCTGCCATTGACTGAAATATCAGCGACCTTGACGCTGAATGCTTCTTCGATAGCGATCGGTGTGCCCGTTTTGACGATGGGAAGCTCGACGAAGTTGTCCTGCATGTGTCGCAATCGGGCGCGTTCGTGATCATCAAGGGTCTCGATCCCAGCAACGGGCTCATCGCGTTCTTCTGCGCTGGCAAGATGCAGTTGTCGTTCAACCCACGCGTGGAAAATCGTTCCAAGCGTTGCGCTGTCGCTGGGTTGAGCGGGCATGGGTCTGCGCATATCCAGAGCAAACGCGTCGATGTCTTCGAGCATCTTTGAAACCGAGGTTGCCGGAATATGATCCTGGTGGATCACCATGGTTTCTTTGCTTGATGCAAGTCGATGTTCCTCAATGAGCGCTGTCACGTCTTTAACGCGCTGAGATTCACCCAAGGCGTCGAGCAGTTCGAAGACGTCGGCGTCCGTTTTCAGCTCTGCTTGAGCTTGTCGCACGCGCTGGGCTCCTTTGGCGACCGCTTGACGTGATGGACCAATTTCGAAGGGGAAGTAGATGGTGTCTTCCTCACTGTCTTGCGCAAACGACTCCGATGTTGGAGCTTCGGGAATGACGTCGTTTAAGCCGTCGATTCGTTTTTGAAGTTCCTGCAACTCGTTGCCGTCTTTGACATCCACGTTTCCGTTTGCCCACACGACTTGCCCTGTCGCCAAGGTCTGTTCGAAGTCTTCGATCATCGCATGCCGTGATGCCATGAGGTAGCGGGAAGGGTTTCGTAGGGTTTTGCTCTCATCCAGCCACGAGCCGATGAGGAGTTGCGTGTGGCGTGCTCGTGTCATTGCCACGTATGCCAGACGACGTTCTTCCCTTTCTACGTGTGCACCAAGTTCCGGCCCATACACGGTCTTTAACCACTTTGAGAATCCTGCGGATGGGGTGCGTCCGTTAGAAACATCAATGGTGAAAGGTGGGAGGTCGCCATAGTCACCTCGCAACGGATGCGGGAGTTCTTCAGGAGCCATGACCCAGCCGGTTTGGGCTGGAGGCTCGTCCCGCCAATACACGCTCTTGCTACGGTGCGAGGGGAAAATTGTATCGGACATTCCAAAGACAATGACGCTATCCCATTCCAGGCCTTTGGATCCGTGCACTGTCAGGATCTGCACTGCGGACGGGTCCGGTTGAACGTCAACGCCTTTGAGCCCTGCCGGATCGCTTTCTGCAACGTTCAGCCATTCGACAAGACCAGCAAGAGTGGGGTTATCAACGCTTGATTCGTATTCTGCAATCTGGTCGATAAAGGCATCGAGCGATTCCCTAGCACCTGAACCCAGCGGGTCGGCGATCGCATCATCGAGGATCCCCATGATCTGGCTTGCTCGTTCTGCGAGTTCAACCAGCCCATGCCCACGCAACGAGCGTAGTTTTCGCAGGCGCTCTCCGAGGCGAAGAACGCGACGATATCCACCTTCAGAGAACGATGGACCATCAAGCGCCTCCGTCTGCGCATCCGATTCTTGAGGAGCATCGTTGGCACTCTCTGCAACGGAATCGGATTGTGACGATCCCGCTTGACGATTCGTAGACGTCCATCCCACTTCCGGAGGAGAATCAACGGCTGACAGAAGCACGCCCTCATACGGAGTTCCTCTGCTCTTACGGTTCAGACGGCTTGCCCACTGCCCCAGCAAACGCAGGTCGGACGCTCCGATATCTTCACGAACAAGGAGTCTCAACAGGGCAGGAGATGCATCTACTGAGTTCGTAATCTCGAGGGCTGCACGCAGGTCAGCAACAACCGGTTGTTCCAGCAGTCCGCCGAGCCCGAGAACTTGGGTGGGAATGCCATGCTCGCGAAGTGCGCGGTCAATGGGAAGAAAGTGGCTCTTCTTGCGACAGAGAATGCCGATCTTCCACTCACTCCGATGGGTATTGCGAAGGCGTTGCACGTAGTCAACAACGTGCGCGATCTGAGCATCGCGATCAGCTTCATAGGCAATTTCAACATCGCCTTCAGTTGCCAATGTAGATTCGACGAGGACCGGAGACGTTGCAGCATGCGAATGTGAGCGAAGCGGTTTTGCCACTTCGTTGGCGCATACAAGGATCTGACGATCGTTACGCCACGCGGTTGATAGCGTCAGAGTCTGTTCCGGCTTGGGTTCTTCAGAACAGAAACGTTCCATGAATGATTCTAGCGAGGATGCCGAAGCACCTCTCCAGCCGTAGATTGCTTGGTTCGGGTCGCCGACGGCAGTCACCGCCTGGTCTTTGAAGAGCGTTGACAGGAGTTCCATCTGGATGACAGAGGTGTCCTGGAATTCATCGAGCAGAACAAGCCCATATTCTTTACGAATCTGTTGAACAACATCGGGCACGGTATTCACGATTCGAGTGGCCAGGATCAGCTGGTCTGAAAAATCCATGACTCCGAGTTCACGCTTACGGCGTTGGAACTGGGCAATGGGATCAAGGAGGGCGATACGAAGCTGGTTACGCGCCTGCACCTTACGCGCATCTTCGTTAGAATCGCCGACTTCGGTGAGTTCCGCTCCGAATTGTCCCAACTGTTCGCGAGCTTGTTCGATGCTGAGTCCATGCTCCCCCAACTGTCCGTTGAGGCTCAACGCCGTCGTGACCGCAGACGAAATCGTGATGTTCTCATCGAGGCGTTTCGGCCAATTCGTCATGATGTCTGTCATCAGCTGAACCGAACCAGCTTGGCTGAGCATTGTGACGTCAGGATTCAAGCCGATCCGTAAACCGTGTTCGCTGACAATCTGCCCCGCGAAGGCGTTGTAGGTCATTGATGTCGGTTCTTCATGCGGGTCGATCATCTTTGTTTTCGCAGAAGAATCATCATCGTTGCTGATCTTTTCCTTTTCGGAAGCTCCGATGCCAATGCTGAGTTTCTTCAATCGTGAACGTAGACGATCTTTCAGTTCACCTGCGGCTTTCTTTGTGAAAGTCAGGCCCAGAACACGCGACGCTGTGATGTCCGGTTCGTTGGCAACCGCCCAGAGAACGCGCATTGCCATCGTTTCCGTTTTGCCCGAACCCGCGCCAGCAACGACCAGCAGCGGGTGTAGAGGTGATTCGATGACTTTAATTTGCTCTGGGGTCGGATGGATTTTGGGGTTAATCAGTCGCTGGATCTCTTCAGCGCTATAGACATGCTGTGTCATTGTTCAGTCCACCGTCCTTCGACCGCTGTCTTGTGCAGGACATGAGCGCGCAAACACGCACCGTGAGCACTTCGTATTATCTGGTTTCGCCTGCAAGCGAATGCCACGCGCGATTTCTCCTGCGCTTTGAATAACGGCATGCCAGGCGCATTTTTCGTCTTCGTCAAGAACGCTTTGCGTGCGCTCTTGCAGTTTCTTTGCCAGAAAGACCAGCTTGGCACCGTTGACTTCACTGGCCTGACGGTCAAGCCCTAGGTCTGCACCGTTTGCGATCATCTGAGCGAGAGCAATCTGATAGATCGCCAGCTGAGCGTGATCTTTTGCTTCTTGTTTGGTCGCAACTTTTCCTGTTTTAAAGTCAACAATGTGAACGCGACCATCGGGGTCAACCTCAAGGCGATCCAGGCGTCCACGGATCGTGACGCCATCCATGTCGACTTCGATCGCCCGTTCGGTAGCAATCTCAATGTCGTGCGGACATTGCGCGAGGTATTCAGCAAGATGCTCAACCTTGTCGAGGGCGGCATCTTTAAACTCAATTCCGCCCCAGGTCTGCATATCGATATCGATTCTTTCTAGCTCCTGGAGCAGGTGGGATTGGAGTTCTTCTGTGCTCCCGCGAGGGAAGACTTCAGCAAGCTCGTGGATTATTTGCCCAACTGATTGAGCATTCGTGGCACGAGGCTGTGCACCGATAGACGAGAAGAACCAGCGAAGAGGACAATCCATCATCGCTTCGATACGCGACGGAGAAAGAACAACGCGTTGAGAGGCAATGCGTTGCTGGGAAGTCAGCGGACCTTCACCAGTCCATTCATCGGGGTCCGCCGAGGAAATGCCTTCTCGAGCCAAAAGAGCAAGAAGAGATGCTGCCGTCGCTTCGTCTTCGCTTTCATCGGGCGCAGATGCAGCACGACGGAGTTCAGCGATCTGACCTTCGAGGTTCAAAGGAGCAGGTGCCGGAGTCGGAACTGCTATGTCACCGCCCTCTTGGCCTTCAGGATTCACAAGAATCGCGTAAAAGCGTGAAGGCGCATAGTCTTCAGCGACGACAACACCAAGATGCAGATATGTTGAACATCGAGAAACTGCGGCTGCCAGCAGACGACGTTCGTCATCAAGGACAGCTCTGCGCGCCACCTGAGGTTCATCGAGAAGAACACGCCCATTCGCGCCGTCACCTGTCCTACCTAAAGCAACATCCGCCAGCAGGTCACCACGCATCGCGCGTGTGCGCAGGCGCGTATTTGGCCACACACCGTCTTGCAACCCTATGAGGACGACTACGCTCCAATGGCGACCCATCGCTTGTGCCGGAGTAATCACACGGACACCGTCAGGCCGTACTGCAACGCGACTGATCGTATCGACGGGGACAGTGTGATCAAGCAGTTCTTTTGCGAAATCGCGGGCGTTCCCATCAGGGTTACGTTGCTCCCAGACGTCTGCCACGCGCATCAGGGAGAGAACAGCGTCCAGCTGGTCGTCGTACCACGATGAGTCCTGATCATTGGCTAGAGCGCGCTCTTTCCAGTCGTCACCAACATTTGCCGCATCCCACAGCATCCATAGAAGTTGGCGTGGACGCTGTTCTTGATCCGTTGAAATGCCCCACATCTGCGCCGCGCGTTGCAATTCCGGCGGTACAAAACCGATTTCCTGGTTCGTCAAAAGATCCGGCTGGCTCATCAACGTGGAAGCCGTAACCAGCGGAGCATCCTGGATGCTTGCACCCATCCATGCGCTGACCCGTTGAAGAAGCGAATAGAGTTTCATCCCATCGCATTGGATCAGTGGCGAATGAATAAGAGCCTCTGCACATTCATCGCCACGCGCCTGCGGGTGAGAATTCATCAGCTCAAGAAGAATGCGAGTTGTTGCAATACTCCGGAAATCGAAGGCAGTAGAGTGCGAGGTAACCGGGATTCCACCGCGACGTAAATAGCGACGAGTTTCTTCAGCGAGGGCCTCTGATCTGACGATGACGACCTGATCTTTCCAAGCAATCTTGTCGTGCAAGAAGTGGGCACGCAGGGCATGCGATACGTGTGCACCAAGCTGCGCGTATGAGCCACCAACGTGGGTGATTACCTTGCCGTCGAGCTTCTGAGCCTGCGGAGCAACCCCGCATTGACGCCGAGGATTGTTGTCCGAATGCGCAATGCCCTGGGCGATCACCTTGTAGCGTTCACGCAGAACGGGCGCGGTTGTGTACACGTCACCCAGCTCATGAGAATTCAGATGGAGCGTCTTTTCAAGGCGACCATCCAAATGGGGCTCACCACCACGGTACGTAGCGACGGCAACATCTGAGTCAGCAAAAGCGACAATACGACTACCCAGCTGATGCAGTTGGGCGAGCAGAGTGATAGTGGATGCCGTACAGTCCTGCAGGTCGTCGACGATGACGAGGTCAGGAAGTGGCCGTTCGCCCGTGATACCCAGAGAAGCAGCTTTGTCCTGCCACTGTCCAAGAACATCTGCTGCCAGGGCTTGGATACGAGAAATGTCAACCGCCAGTGTGCCCTGATACTCAAGAGCGAATTGAGGTTGTTCAAGGTAGCGTCGGAGCAGTTCACCGGCTGCGACCCACTGGGGTTTATCAAAGTCATGACCGGCGCGACTGAGCGCGATACCGTCCATTCCGGCTTCACCCGCGCGCGAAAACAGATCCCTGAGTTCATCGCGGAAAGCAGACATTCCGCGCATTTCCTGCGAGATTGAGTCCGGCCATTCAATATCAGCTGATTCCAGTAGATCTTGGATCAGCTGATCCTGCATTGCGCCGGTGACAAGCTCAATGCCACCCAGGGGTTCTTGACGTTCAACGCGCCACTGATTCACAATCCGATACGCGAAAGCTGACAGGGTACGAACAGGTCGAAGAGTACGGGGAGCAAAAAACTGAGCCCGAGGGGTCATGATCTGCGCACGAACGCGGTCAGGAACAATGATGACGGCATCTTCGCCTTTTTCAATTGCACGGCGGAAGACTTCTAACGCACATGTCGACCGCCCCGAACCTGGCGCACCACGAACGATAAGAGAATGCATTTCCGCTGAATCGCATGCCTGTTTCTGAGCATGATTCAGCGGCGGAATATCCGCCCATCCATGCGGGCGCGTAGCAATCTGTACGTTTATTTCGCTCATAGGGTAATCATCTCAGGAGGCATGTAGAAACCAATGTGCATAGCATTAAAGTCAGGTTCGAAAAACAGATCGCTCAGTGAGTGAAGGAGTGGGTATGAATATCATCGTCGGCGTTCGCGAAAGCACTCGTGAACTGCATCTTGAGTTGGATCTGACCGCTGATGAGCTGACTGCAAAGGTCGCTCAAGCGCTCACAGGCGACTCTCTTCTGGATCTGACGGACGCCGAGGGCGCTCGTTATCTTGTGCCCGGACACGCGCTGACTTTCGTGCAGATTGCCGACGAGCCCAAGCGGCGCGTTGGCTTCATGATCTGAAGCCCGGTCTTCATACACTGAACGCTCTTCCGCAGCTCGCAGAAGAGCGTTCAGGTGTGTCAGGCTGAGAGTTGACGCTGTTAGGCCTTCAGATGAATCTGCTCCATACGTTCACCGTGACGCTTGGTGACGAATGCGACGATCGCATCAACAGTGTCGGGGTCTTGGCCAAGGGCGGGGTGCGTAAACAGTGTTGCGCGCACTAGAGCGAATGCTTCACCTGCGACGCGTCGCGCCCACAAGGACAGGCGGGCGCCGAGTTGCTCGTCTGCGGAGATCAGCGGAGCGATATTGTCACGAACCCACTCCCCCTGCGTGACATCCCAGTTTCCGGCTTCTTCGATGAAGAGTTCGTGCCGGCTAGCGATTTCGCCGAGCAGGTCAGAGATAATTCCCATGGTCACGTAGGTTTTCACTGAGCGTTCGAACCATGTTGTCGGGCGTGTGCGAGCATCCAGATCGTCGTAGAGACCGTTGTACTGCCCAGCTGCTGCAGGCAGGTCGATGTCACGGTTCGTACACCAGGCTTCAAGCTGGGTGAAGAGTTCAAAAGCCCGTGCGGACATACGCGCATGCTCGATATGGGCTTCGATGGTCGGCGCTTGATCGCCGTCCTTTGACAGTCGCGTCATTGCGGCGAGTGCCGTGAACGCGAGCAGACCGATTACTTCAATATCTGCGGCTTCAACCGCACCGTTTTCAGTAGCCATGTTCTCAGCCTAGCCTCGTCTGCACTCCCCCGATATCTCAATCGCGAAGACGGATGTCCACGCAACCTGCGCACTTTCCCCACCCCGTGCGCATACTGAACGTGCGCACCCGGGCGGTCGGGGTGGCCTCGTGAATGTAGTGTGACCATATCCTCGGGCTGAAAACTGAGATGCCAACGTACAATGGGAGTGACCATAGCTGACCGGTCGCTTTGAATACCACGTTTTTGCGCGCGCTTGGCGCCTCGATAATGCGCGATCGGCTGCTACCCCCACCCCGGCGTTTCCGGGAGAGAAGGCAGATCGTGACTTCCACGAATACCCAGGGCACCAATGTGCCCGTTGAAAAAAATGACGAGGCCACCGCATTCACTCAAGTAGCTGACGTGCAGGAGGCAAGCAAGCCGAAAACCGTTGAATACTCCGCAGGCGTTGTCCGCCTAGGCACTATTGTTCCGGTCGCTGTTGAACCCGAAGCAACGCCGGACGTTGTGGACACGGGCGACGAGGATCTTGAGCACAAGTCCTTCGCTGATTTTGGCGTGACCGACCCGATCGTTGACGCGCTGGAAGATAAGGGAATCACGCACCCGTTCCCAATTCAGGCGCTGACGCTTCCGCCGGCTCTTGATCGCCACGACATTATTGGTCAGGCGAAGACGGGTACGGGCAAGACGCTCGGTTTCGGTATTCCGGTTCTGGAAGACGTTATTGCTCCTGATGAAGAGGGCTATGACGAATTGCTGAACCCGAACATGCCTCAGGCTCTGATCATCCTGCCGACACGCGAGCTGACGAAGCAGGTTGCCACTGACCTGCGCGAGGCTGCCGCCTACCTGTCGACACGCATCGTGGAAATTTACGGTGGTGTCGCGTTCGAACCTCAGATCGAGGCGTTGAAAAAGGGCGCGGACATTGTTGTGGGCACGCCCGGTCGTCTGATTGACCTGCTCCGAAAGGGTGTTCTGCATCTGAACGGTGCCGAGACGGTCGTTTTGGATGAGGCCGACGAGATGCTCGACCTGGGCTTCCTGCCCGACGTTGAGACGTTGCTTGCACGCACTCCCGCGAACCGCCACACGATGCTGTTCTCGGCAACCATGCCCGGCCCGGTTGTGGCTTTGGCTCGTAAGTTCATGGAACAGCCGACGCACATTCGCGCTCAAGATCCCGAGGATCAGAACCAGACCGTGAACTCCGTCAAGCAGGTGATTTACCGTGTTCACGCAATGGATAAGGTCGAGGTTGTCGCGCGAATCCTCCAGTCTGAGGGCCGTGGCCGTTCGATCATTTTCTGTCGCACGAAGCGCACTGCTGCCCGCCTTGGCGAGGATCTGACGGAGCGTGGTTTCGCAGTTGGTTCGTTGCACGGTGACTTGGGTCAGGGTGCTCGTGAGCAGGCTCTGCGTGCTTTCCGTAATGGCAAGGTGGACGTGCTCGTTGCTACCGACGTTGCCGCACGAGGCATCGACGTTGACGACGTCACCCACGTCATTAACTACCAGTGCCCCGAAGACGAGAAGATTTATATCCACCGTATTGGCCGTACCGGTCGCGCGGGACATTCGGGCGTCGCGGTCACGTTCGTGGACTGGGATGATACACCGCGTTGGTCATTGATTTCGAAGGCGTTGGGCTTGGGGGTTCCAGAACCGCTGGAGACCTACCACACCTCTGACCACCTGTTCACCGACCTTGATATTGCGCCGGACACCACGGGTCGCCTGCCACGCGCACAGCGTAAGCTTGCGGGCTTGAATGCCGAGGTCCTAGAGGACTTGGGTGGTTCTTCACCGCGTGGCGCTCACGGTTCACGAGGCCGCTCTGGCCGTTCGGGTGCTCGCTCCGGTTCGGGGCGCGGAGGTAGCAAGGGTGGATCCGGTTCGAGGGGTCGCTCGCACTCACCGGAACGTAATCGTCGTTCAAAGGACGGGGATCGCGAGTTCCATGCGGGCCAGCAGGGTCGTTCTGACCGTGGAACGAAGGGGCGTGGTCGTGGCAACCACACGCAGGTTCCGCGCACTGAGGGCTCAGCGCCGAAGGCTCGGCGTCAGCGTGTGCGCCGTCGTAAGGACAAGGGTGGCAGCGCCGAGTAGGGCACTCATTCGTGCCTCTCATCTTTCTTGAGCATTGGGTTGTGCCAAACGCTCCCATTGAGAAGCTCGCGCGTGTATAGTGACACTTAACTGATTCCCAGTAAGCGCCGACTCGTTAGCGGCGTTGAATGCTCCACCGGGTCACTCTTTCGAGTGGCCCGGTCTTTTTGTTCCCTCTGTTTTCTCTGATGAGAGGGCTGATACCTGAATAAGACGCGAATGCAATTTCATTTCTACATGGTCTATGTCACTATAAAAACATGTTTTGCAAGGACGCTTCTCAGCAGCTTCGTTACCGTGTTGGCATTGACGTAGGCACACACTCCATTGGTTTTTGTGCGGTTGAGGTCGATGAATCGGGTATGCCGATTCAGCTTTTGAACTCAATGGTGCATATGCACGATTCAGGCATTGATCCTGGTGGAAATAAGACTGCGACGACTCGCTTGGCAGAAGCTGGGGTAGCAAGACGAACGCGTCGACTCATCCGCCGTCGCAAGAAGCGCCTACACGAGCTTGACGCCTTCATTGAAGAATGTGGCTGGCCACTGGTTGATCTCGCAACTATTACTGACGCACGTTCTCCGTGGCGAATTCGTGCACGTCTTGCAACGGAACACATTGACGATAAAGCAGAACAAGACAAGCTACTGTCGATTGCGCTCCGCCATATGGCACGTCATCGTGGGTGGCGTAGCCCCTATGCTCGTATTTCGTCTCTTCACATTCAGGCGGATCCTTCCGAGCAGTTGAAGGCTCTTGCTGAACGGGTTTCTGAAAAGACAGGTATTTCCTTAACAGCCGATCAGACTCCTGCGCAGCTCATCTCTGTCTATCTTGATGTGTTTGAAACAGGCAAGTTGCGTGGCCCAAAGGGAATCTTGGGTGGCAAGCTCATGCAGTCTGATAACGCGAATGAGCTTCGGCGTATTGCTACCGTTCAGGGGCTTGATAATGATCTCCTGAAGAAGATCATTGGCTTTGTTTTTGCTGCCGAATCGCCGAAGGGAAGCGCCGCTAAGCGGGTCGGTAAAGATGTTTTACCGGGAGCACACGGGCTTCGTGCAGAGAAAGCTCATCCTGCGTTCCAGCAGTTCCGTATCGTCAGCATCGTCCAGAATCTACGTATCAAAGAAGGGACAGAGCTTCGTGCACTAACCCCAGAAGAGACGGAGATTGTTGTTGATTTCCTGAATCAAGCTGGTCTCACTGAGGCTCCGACATGGGAAGAGGTCGCCGATAATCTTGAGATTCCGCGTTCACATCTGAAAGGAACAGCCACCGAGGGGTTCGATGGGATTGCTCCCAGTACACGACCACCTTTTGATGTCACATCGCAGAAGATTCTCAATGGAAAGCTGAAGAAGCTCTCCGCATGGTGGAAAGATGCTGATTACGATCACCGCTGTGCCATGGTGAACGCTCTGTCCAACGTGGGCTCTGATGACGAGGGGTCGCTTGCTGATGACGACGTGCGCGAGTTCCTGTCTGATTTCACTGATGAAGAGCTAGAGGCTCTAGATAAAGTTGAATTGCCTGGTGGTCGCGCAGCCTACTCTGTTGATTCGTTGGAAAAACTGACCAATACGATGCTGTCCGAAGGGTGCGATCTGCACTCTGCTCGTAAGATCGCCTTCGGGGTGGATGATTCGTGGACTCCCCCAGCCGAGCCGATTGGACAGCCTGTTGGAAACCCAGCCGTTGATCGTGTTTTGAAGCAGGTTGCGCGTTGGATTAGTGCTGCAACAAACCAGTGGGGAACTCCAGAATCGGTCAACATTGAGCATGTCCGAGACGCTCTCGGTAGCGAAAAAGCTTCACGCGAATATCAACGTTCTTTGCAAACGCGCCGTAATCGCAACGAGAAAATCTTCGCTGAAATGCGTGAGCGTCTCGATATTGGTGGAAAGCCTCGTGGGTCAGAGCTGACGCGTTATTTGGCTCTACAACGACAGAATTGCCAATGCCTGTACTGTGGCATGCCGATTACCTATACCGATGCTGAGATGGATCACATTGTTCCTCGAAAAGGTGCTGCATCAACAAACACTCGTGAAAACCTTGCTGCTGTTTGCCGAGCGTGCAATCACCAGAAGTCGAATCTTCCCTTCGCTGTCTGGGCTGAACAGACTAAACGACCAGGAGTCAGCCTGAAGGAAGCGTACAAGCGCGTCAGTGATATGAGGATTGAACCCGGCATGAATGGTCGTGAAATGAACGACTTCAGGAAGGCGATTCGTCTGCGTCTGAAAACGAAGCATGCTGATGCGGAGATCGATGGTCGATCGCTGGAATCTGTTGCGTGGATGGCGAACGAACTACGTCATCGCATTGAGGGCTTCTACCGTTCAGCAGAAAACGATGTGACGGTTCGGGTGTTCCGTGGTGCTGTAACTGCAGAGGGACGTCGCGCATCTGGGTTTGAGAGCCGAGTTAATCTGATCGGCGGAAAGGGTAAAACGCGTTTGGATCGGCGCCATCATGCGATGGATGCATTAACGATTGCTTTGATGGAGCCCGGGATTGCTCAGACTATTGCACTACGCATGAATATGCGCCAGTCCCAGCGAGTACTAGGTGAACAGGAAACCTGGAAGTCCTTTACCGGCGGAAGTGATACCGCACGGAAGCGTTGGGAACACTGGTGCGAGGAAATGGTTCGTGCCTCTGAGTTGTTCAATGTTTTCTTAGCAGAAGATCGCATCCCGATCTGCCAGAACAAACGTCTTCGACTTGGCTCTAGTTCGGTGCACGAGGACACTGTGAAGCCTTTTAAAGCATCCGATAAGCGCATTGTCAGCGATGCGATGCCAGTGGAGCTGATTGACCGCGCCTCGACTCCTGCTTTGTGGACAGCACTGACACGAGATCCGGATTTCGATCCAAAGGAAGGTTTGCCAGCGAATCCTTCGCGCACTATTCGTCTTCACGACAAGCGTTTGGGCCCGAACGAAACCGTGGATTTTTTCCCGACTGCAGCCGCTTATTTGGCTATTCGTGGAGGCTACTGCGAGATCGGAGCTGGGATCCATCACGCTCGCATCTTCCGTATCTCGGGTAAGAATACAACGTATGCGATGTTGCGTGTCTATCAGTGCGATCTGGTGCGCTTCCAGAAGGAGGATCTATTGACTGTTGAACTTCCAGCAAACACGATCAGCGTGCGCACGGCAGTTCCGAAGTTGAGGGAGGCCCTCGCTAATGGAACAGCTGAGCAAATTGGCTGGCTAGTTGTCGGGGACGAGTTGAAGATTGATCCGTCTGGATTCACGACAGGACAGATCGGAACCTTCAATGAAACCTACCCGCAGGCAACGAGGTGGGAGGTTACTGGGTTCCCAGATAAAGCTAAACTCGGTTTGAAACCACTGCTCATCGCAAGCGAAGGCTTAGCTGACGACGCCCCAGACGACATCGTTAAAATCGTAGAAACGAAAGGCTGGCGGCCTGCTATTGATAAACTTCTGAAAATTGGGAATGTTTTTCTGTATCGACGTGATACGCACGGAAAACCACGAGTAGTTTCACACCGTTCCCTTCCCCTTTCGAGTAAGTTGCAATAGGGATGAGTAGCCAGTGGCGGATACTGGACTTCACCTCTTTTGAAGGGAAGATCCACTCGGACGACGGTGCCATTGTTGTCGTTAATTCTGATGGCGTGAGCCAACGAGTATCCGTTGCTGATGTTGCCGTTGTTCTGATCGGAATGAAGGTCTCGTTTTCTGCAGGTGTAATCCATCGATTAACGGACAAAGATATCGCTGTATTGTTCTGCGACTGGCGCGGAGTTCCAGAATCGGGAGCCTTTTCGTGGTCAGAGCACACTCGTGTTGGAGCACGCCACAAAGCACAGCTCGAGTTGAGTCTGCCTCGCAGGAAAAATGCTTGGGGACGTATTGTTCGCTCAAAGATTCAAGGGCAGGCAGCAGTTCTGCGAAATCTCAATAGGCCTGGAGCGCAAGAATTAGAACACATCGCTGGCCAAGTTCGTTCGGGTGACCCTAGCAATCTTGAAGGGCAAGCAGCGCGCATCTATTGGAGTAAGTTTTCAGACACTCTCGGAAAACGAACACCAGGAATCGGCGCATTATTTGGCCCCAATTCCTGCCTCGATTATGGATATGCGATCCTACGTGGCCATGGAATCCGAGCTGTTCTTGCCGCTGGTCTTGGACCTGCGAATGGGGTTTTCCATCGAGGGCGTTCAAATATGTTCAACCTTGTTGATGATCTGATTGAACCATTTCGACCATGTATTGATGAGATTGCGATGTTCCTTCCGGCAGATGCTACTCCTTCGGATCGAAGTGTGAAGAAACGCTTGGTTGCAGCTGCAATGCAGACGTTCAATGATGCCGGAAGTGTTCCACGTGTCTTATTAGATCTCGCCCAACAGTATGGGCGTTATGTCGAAGGAGATATTGAAAAACTCCCGGTTCCTTCGTGGCAGGGGCCATCAGCGTTGAATACGGATCTCAAGAATGCCTGATTCTCCGATGTGGTGTGTTGCGATGTTTGATTTGCCTGTTTTAACGGCTCCGCAGCGTCGTGAGGCAACACGTTTTCGAAAATTCTTGCTTGATCGCGGTTTTTTGATGGTTCAGTTCAGTGTGTACGTAAAGTATTGGCCGACTGGCGGAATCGATATGACGACGATCAAAGCGATTAAGGGATCCTTGCCAACGGGAGGGAAGGTTCGGGTGCTTGCCGTGACTGATCGCCAGTGGTCGTCTGCTTACTGTTTTGAGAACGCACGTGAGCAAGTAGCAGATGAGGCGCCAGAACAATTGATGATTTTCTGACGCCTCAAAGGCACTTTCCCGCGCTATTCTGCGGAAAACCACAGGCTCTAAAGAATATCAAGAGTTCTGGTAACTGATTCCCAGCGGTGGCCTTGTGGTGCGGTTGGGAGCCAAAAGAATATCAAGAGTTCTGGTAACTGATTCCCAGCTCGCGATGACGCCGGGCAAGTCGTCGGCAAAGAATATCAAGAGTTCTGGTAACTGATTCCCAGCTTCGCCATAGTGAGCGCATGAGCGCGTCAAAGAATATCAAGAGTTCTGGTAACTGATTCCCAGCTCAATTATCGACCCCGTTACCCGCGTCGTAAAGAATATCAAGAGTTCTGGTAACTGATTCCCAGCCAACCGGCGGAGCATGGTACGCCAACCGAAAGAATATCAAGAGTTCTGGTAACTGATTCCCAGCATGGAGATAGCCAAGATAGAAAGCTTATAAAGAATATCAAGAGTTCTGGTAACTGATTCCCAGCTGGACGCGGAACTCCCCACGCTTCGCGCAAAGAATATCAAGAGTTCTGGTAACTGATTCCCAGCGGTGCGAGGGGATTCCGAACATTCGGGCAAAGAATATCAAGAGTTCTGGTAACTGATTCCCAGCCCTGTTGCGGTGGCTTGTATGTGGTCTGAAAGAATATCAAGAGTTCTGGTAACTGATTCCCAGCGACGCGACGTACACCCTCTGGTCGGACAAAAGAATATCAAGAGTTCTGGTAACTGATTCCCAGCGTGTTCACACCGGCGCTTCGGCGGTTGGAAAGAATATCAAGAGTTCTGGTAACTGATTCCCAGCAAGTCCACCGCATAGGCGACCCGCTAGAAAAGAATATCAAGAGTTCTGGTAACTGATTCCCAGCTGTTGTGAGAGTTTGCTTTCGGGGACGGAAAGAATATCAAGAGTTCTGGTAACTGATTCCCAGCCGGCGATCCGGTCTAACCCGCGCACCATAAAGAATATCAAGAGTTCTGGTAACTGATTCCCAGCGGAAGTGATATAAGGACTCCACCGTTGAAAAGAATATCAAGAGTTCTGATAACTGATTCCCAGCTGAGAGAGGGATTCGAACCCTCGAAACGAAAGAATATCAAGAGTTCTGGTAACTGATTCCCAGCACACGCGCGATAGATCTCGTCTGCAAGGAAAGAATATCAAGAGTTCTGGTAACTGATTCCCAGCTTTCGTGCAAAAATGCGTTTACTACGGGAAAGAATATCAAGAGTTCTGGTAACTGATTCCCAGCTCGGAAGAGTTGGAAAGTGTTGCGATGGAAAAGAATATCAAGAGTTCTGGTAACTGATTCCCAGCCGGTTGAGCGCATCCACTCGGTGAACTCAAAGAATATCAAGAGTTCTGGTAACTGATTCCCAGCCTACCTCACCCCCGAAGCCACCGAGAAAAAAGAATATCAAGAGTTCTGGTAACTGATTCCCAGCCCCGCAACGCGTGGAACGGTCTCGACCAAAAGAATATCAAGAGTTCTGGTAACTGATTCCCAGCCGGACTTGGCCGCCATGTTCGGCGGGACAAAGAATATCAAGAGTTCTGGTAACTGATTCCCAGCTCACCTCTTACGAGATGATCGAGAACTTAAAGAATATCAAGAGTTCTGGTAACTGATTCCCAGCACATCTCTGAGAGCGCGTCCAAGGCGGAAAAGAATATCAAGAGTTCTGGTAACTGATTCCCCAAATAATAATTTCAGTTCAGAAAAACACCATCAGAGCTGGAAGCACACTTAAACGCAATACGCCTTGGGGGCAGGTCGCATTTGCGCCCTACCCCCAAGGTCTGTGCGGGACCTCGTCGATTATGACGAAGCCCGACAGTCGAAAACCGGAACTAACGCACCGACGTGTGGCACTCAATCGAACGCACACCCCACCATGCGACACCGATTGCCAGCAACACCGCCCCTACGGGCGCACCAATGCCGACAAACTGCGGATCCGTATCAGTCAACAGCGCGTTCACCAGGTCCGTGACCCAAAAGCCGAAACGTAACTCGCCCGTGTTGACATCCATCATCAGCGGGAAGAATGCCATCGCAACAAAGGTCACCACCTGATTCGCCAGATAGAGGATCACGAAACCCACTATCGCAGCTCCAAAGCCATGCTTCTGCCAACGCTCGCGAGCACTCAAGCTCATTCCAGCAGCAACCTCAAGAACAATCGTCACCAACTGCACCACAACAGCCACCACAGCGAACCAGACAATCCAGCTCGGAAGATCCCAAATAACAGCGGTGCGATGCCAGAACTCCTGCACGCTCAGCTCCGCCTTGTGAGCCTTCAGTAGAGCCAGCACACCCCAGTTCACCAGGGTTAGCACGATCGCCACTAACGCATACACCAAGGCAACCAGCACTTTCGACCAGAAAAGATCACGGCCACGAACCGGCAGCAAATGCGTAAAGTACGCCATCTGACCATGCATACTCTTCCAATACGCCTGAGCCAGAACAAGTAGAACAGCAACCGGCATCATCGGAGCCACAAGCAGAGCAAAGCTACTAGAAAAGCCTGAAAACACGGGGAAATCAACAGCGACTGCCACGAAGGCAACAAGGCACATGACCTGCAGGATGCCTAACGTTTGTGCAACCCACTTTGCGTTCTCACGCAGTTCATACCCAAACAACGTACCAAACATCAGCGGTACTCCTTCTTAAAAATACCCTCCAGCGACATGCCATGGTCGGCTCGCAGATCGTCCACATTCGCGTGAACAAGCACCGTACCCGCTCGCATCATGATGACGTCATCCAGAATCTGCTCCACGTCAGCAATCAAATGAGTGGAAATCACCATCGCCGAATCTGGGTTAAAATCGCGCAGAATCCCCTGCATGATCGTGTCACGCACCGCTGGATCCACACCCGACAGAGGCTCGTCCAACAGGTACAGCTCAGCACTGCGTGCCATCAGCAGAGCAATCTGTAGTTTCTCCCCCATGCCCTTCGACATGGACTTCAGCTGCTGATCCGCTTGCAATCCGAAGTAGTCGATTCCTTCACGCGCCTTCTCAGCCGAGAAATCCGAATAGAAACGCGAGTACACGTCAATCGCTTTATTCGCATCCCACATCGGATCCAAGAAATCCGAAGCGGGAAGGAATGCGACATGTGCCTTCGTGGTGGCTCCTGGCTTCTCACCTTCGATCAGGACAGTCCCGTCCCAATCGGAAAGAACGCCCGCCATGATCTTCAGTAGCGTCGTTTTACCACAACCGTTTTCGCCGACCAAGCCGGTGATTGTGCCCGGCTTGAGCTCAAAATTCACACCTTGCAGGGCAGTCGCGCCACCCGCATAGGTTTTCGTCAGGTTTTCCACCTGAACAACTGCATGTGTTGATGTCATTGCGCATCACCTTCGCGTGCTGTGCGTTCGATGTCGGTCCACTGTTCAGCAAGCAACTCCTGCGCCCGATCGAGACTCAGCCCGAGTTGCGTGACAGTAGTGATGTGATCGCGAGTTGCATCGAGGGCGAGCTCTGCCCTGGTCACATCGATCACGTGTTGGTCCGCGGTGACGAAACGCCCCTGCGCACGTTCAGCTTCGGTCAGTCCCTGACGATCTAATTCGCCGAGGGCACGCTGGATCGTGTTCGGGTTAACTCCCGCTTGTAGTGCGAGTTCGCGGACACTAGGAATCTTCGAGGACGGTGGCCAGGTTCCGGACACGATATTGATCCGAAACGTTTCAACTAGCTGGACCCAAATTGGTCGAGAATCGTCGATACTCACACCCCCTCCTTCCTGTATCACTGCATTAATACAGTAATACTATGACAGTCCGCGAGACGCTGTGTCAAGCGCTTAATACAGACGCGGAGGGTGGGTGCTCTACTCATTCGGTATACGAGGCAACGAAATCAGGCTCTCAGCAGGATAACAGCGCCTCACACGACCAAACCCGACCGCAGGAGCCACATACGCGACCGACAACGTCATACGAGGCAACGAAACCGGGAACCACTGCAAACAGCGTGAAAATATCGCTTCACACGGTCAAACCTGCCCCCAAACACCCCACGCAGAGGCACACACCCCAGCAGGCATCCCGCCCCCAACCTGACCGCACACAGAAAACTGCGGGGGCAAGCCCTCTCGGACCTGCCCCCGCAACCAAAGCCAGCGAGAAGCTAGCAGAAACTAGCGCGTCACCAGATCAGTCGATCGGCGTTGCGTCGAGCTTCCAGACCTCGTTCGCATAGTCGGTGATCGTACGGTCAGACGAGAAGCGACCGGACTGAGCGATGTTGACCCACACCTTGCGCGCCCAAGCGCGCGCATCGCGGTAGTCGGTGGCCATGCGATCCTTCGCGTCTCGGTAGGCCGCGAAGTCGCCGAGGACGTAGTAGACGTCAGCGGGCTCGTAGCCGGCTTCGAGAAGCGACCAGCGCAGATCGTGGAACCAACCGGAACCGCGGTCATCCAAGGTACCGTCGGTCAGAGCGTCGAGGACTCGCTTGAGGCCGGGGACGTTCTCGTAGTGCCAGCGCGGATCGTAGTTCTGACGTAGCTCGGGAAGTTCGTCTTCGGTGGCGCCGAAGATGTAGGCGTTCTCATCACCGACGGCGTCAAGAATCTCAACGTTTGCACCATCGAGAGTGCCGAGGGTCAGGGCGCCGTTCATCATGAACTTCATGTTCGACGTGCCCGACGCTTCCTTACCCGCAGTGGAGATCTGCTCGGAGATGTCGGCTGCCGGGATAATGTGCTCAGCAGGAGACACATTGTAGTTATGGATGAAGACGACCTTGATGCGACCGTTGATGTCTTCGTCGTTGTTGACCAGGTCAGCGATCGTGTTGATCAGCTTGATAACACCCTTTGCGCGGATGTAGCCGGGGGCTGCTTTTGCGCCGAAGACAAAGACGCGCTTCGGGACGTCCAGCGTCGGATCATCCTTGATGCGGAAGTACAGGTCAAGGATGTACAGAGCATTCAACAGCTGGCGCTTGTATTCGTGCAGGCGCTTGATCTGAACATCGAAGATGGCGTCGGGATCAATGTCAACGCCTTCACGTTCCTTGACCCACGCCGCGAAGTCAACCTTGTTGGCGTGTTTGATCGAGGTGAGTTCGTCCAGAACATCCTCGGAAGCGGAGTCAACGTAGCGAGACAGGACGGAGAGGTCCGTGACCCATTCGTCAGAGCCGGTGACGCGATCGAGAAGAGATGCGAGGCGAGGGTTGCACTGCTTCAGCCAACGACGCGGAGTGACACCGTTCGTCTTGTTGTTGAAGCGCTCGGGCCAGATGTCGTGCCATTCCTTGAGGGTTTCGCGCTTGATGATCTCGGTGTGCAGGGCCGCAACACCGTTGATCGAGTAGGCGGCGTAGCAGGCGATCCATGCCATGCGGACCGTGTTGCCGGAAACCGGTGCCATGTAGTCGATGGTCGACTGTTCCAGACCACGTTCTGCCATCTCGATGCGGAAGCGACGGTCGATTTCGCGGACGATTTCGGCGATGCGCGGGAACAGACGGTCGAAGATCGTCATTTCCCAGGTTTCGAGGGCTTCGGCCAGAACCGTATGGTTCGTGTACGCGAAGGTCTTGGCGACGAGTGCCCAGGCGTCTTCCCAGCCGAGACCGTGCTCATCCATGAGCAAGCGCATGAGTTCCGGAATAGCCAGAACCGGGTGGGTGTCGTTCAACTGGATCGCATTGTACTTCGCGAAGTCGGTCAAATCCTTGCCGTGATGTTCGACGTAGTTGTCGACGATGGCCTGCAGGGATGCGGAGCAGAAGAAGTACTGCTGGCGAACGCGCAGGACCTTGCCTTCAAACGTGGTGTCGTTTGGGTAGAGGACGCGCGAGATGTCGTTGGTGCGTTCACGGTCGACGATAGCGTCGGTGAAGCGCTGCGAGTTGAAGGCGTCGTAGTCGAATTCCTCGACAGGCTCTGCACGCCAGAGGCGCAGAGTGTTGACATTCTTTGTGCCGTAGCCGGTGATCGGCATGTCGTAGGGTACTGCGCGGACGGTCAGGTCAGCGTAGGAAACGATGCGCTGGGCTTCTTCACGACGGATAACGAAGGGGTAGCCCTCTTCCATCCAGGGGTCCGGATGTTCGGTCTGGAATCCGTTGTCGAACAACTGCTTGAACAGGCCGTAGCGGTAGAGGATGCCGTAGCCGGCGACCGGCAGATCGAGCGTGGCGCAGGAATCGAGGAAGCAGGCCGCCAGACGGCCGAGGCCACCGTTACCGAGGGCCGCGTCCGGTTCTTCTTCGAGAACAACAGAGAGATCGTCGCCGTGTTCGGCGAGTGCGGCGCGCGCTTCGTCAACAAGGCCCAGGTTGGACAGGTTGTTCAGCAGAGCGCGCCCCATGAGGAACTCTGCGGAGAAGTAATGCTCTTGACGACCCTTGGCGTAGGTTTCGGTCGTTGTATCCCACGAGTCGGCAATCTGATCAACGACTGCGGCTGACAGGCCCTGCCAGAGCTCCATCTTCGTGGCTTTTGCGATCGGACGGCCAGAGACCGCGCGGACCTGCGTTGCCAGCGTCTGGCTGAGGTTCTGAGTCATAGGTACTCCCAGTGTTCAATGTTGTCGTGGCTCGTTTGCTGCTTTGGCAAAGACACCCTGGCTACGAGATTACCGACTATTTCTGGGCAATTTCGCCAAAAGTGGTCGTTTGAAAGGTGAGCCACAGTGGGAGTTTTCGCCCCACGGGGACTAGTGTAGCGCGTTTTACGGAAACGTTTCCGTTACCGGCGGGAATCAACCGAGTTTCACCCGAACAGATCCCAAAGGAACACACCCCTTATTCGAGGAAAAAGACCCTTAAACTGTCGCTTCAGCAATGAAATCGAAGATGCCACCCATGACCAGCTGAGTCGCGATAGCGGCCAAGAGAAGGCCCATGATCTTCGTCAGGAGCATGATGCCACCGGTGCCAAGCAAACGCGACAGGATCAGCGAGAAGTACATGGCGAACCACATAATCAGGTGAGCGACAACGACCGCCGACACGACGGCGATCCATCCCGCAAGAGAAGCGTGAGCCTGCGCGACGGACACCATGACGGCAACAATCGCGCCGGGGCCTGCCAGAAGTGGCGTGCCCAGCGGAACCAGGGCGACGTTGACGTTCGGGTCGCCAGTATCGGGCTCATCGCTGTCTTTGCCCATCAGCAGTTCCATTGCGACAAGGAACAGCAAGACACCGCCGGAAAGCTTCAGTGCCTCCATCGAAATTTGTAGGAGACGAAGAACCTGCTGGCCAAGAACGGCGAACGCCAAGATGATGCAGAAGGAAATAATCGTTGCCTGGCTGGCGGCTTTCTTTTGCGCCTGTGGCTTCAGGCGACCGGTTAAACCGAGGAAGATGGGGATCGCGCCGAAGGGATCGAGGATGACGATCAGGGTCGTAAACGTCGTCGCAAAAAGTGTGACATCAAAAAACGACGATGCGTTCACGGGCGAATTACCTCCATTGTTCCTGCGTCTTCAACCTGAGAAATTACTTCAGGATCCGTTAGATTCTCACCCAATTGGTTCGGTTTTCCCAAACCGTGGTAGTCAGATGAGCCGAAGATCGCAAGCCCCAGATCGTCGGCCAACCGTTGGACGGCCTCGCGGTCTTCAGCCTGATGGTCGCGGTGATCGCGTTCGATTCCGAAGAGCCCGGCATCCTTCATGTCGTAGATGACTTCGTCGGAGAACAAACGCTGGCGCGCACGCGCTTTCGGGTGCGCCAGAACAGGCACTCCCCCAGCCTTCAAAACAAGCTCTGTCGCTTCGACAGGATCCGGTGCCCAGTGGTGAACGAAGTAAGGACCGGACGGATGCAGGATCTTTTCAAAAGCCTGCGACCTGTTTTCAAAAACGCCGACTGCGACCAGAGCGTCGGCGATGTGAGGGCGACCGATTGGCCCACCATCGGGCGCAAATTCGAGGACCGTATCCCACGTAATCGGGTAGTCTTCCGCAAGGTTTTCAACCATCCGCTGGGCGCGAGTTTTGCGAGAATTTCGGGCTTTCTCGAAGCAATCAAGCAGTCCGGTGTTCGTGGGGTCCGGCAGATATGCCAGCAGGTGCACCGTAATTCCCGAGGCCGCGCATGACATTTCAACGCCTCGGATTAACGCGACGTGCGATTCTTTGACGCTCGCCTCACCTTCATCCCACCCGGCAAACGTGTCATGGTCGGTCAATCCGATCATGTCAAGACCAGCATCGCGAGCCTTGAAAAGCAGTTCAGTTGGCGTATCGGTGCCATCTGAATACGCGGTGTGAGTGTGGGAATCAATTCGGAGCATAAAACTGAGAGTATCGACCTTCGCCCGAAAGTGCCATCATGGAGACTATGAACGACACGACGAATACTCAGTCAGCGCAAGAAAACAAGGCGGAAGAAGCGCCCGCATCGATGGCTCAGCGAGGGGAAGGACGAAGCCGTCGCCCCTCGTCGGACGCATTCCGCGCGTTCATGGGCTCCGGTTGGGGGCCTCGTATCCAGACGGAAATGAAGCGCAGTGGAGCAGCCGACTATCTGCCCGAGCGCGCCGAAGCAGCCGGCGAGCCTTTCAAGGGCGAGCGCTTGGTAATCCCCGCGGGCACATACAAGGTACGCAGTAACGACTGCGATTACCGCTTCCGCGCATACTCCGCTTTCGCACACCTTTCGGGCCTCGGTGGCGAGCGCGAACCTGATTCTGTCCTCGTTCTTGAACCGCGCGAAGACGGCCCACACGAGCCGGTTCTGTACTTCCGCCCGCGCGCTTCACGTTCTTCCCAGGAGTTCTACTCCGACGCAACCTACGGCGAGTTCTGGGTGGGCGCCCGCCCCTCTTTGGAAGAGGTTAGCGCCGAGACCGGACTCCGCTGCGAGCACATCGATACGCTCCGCGACGCTCTGTCGAAGGACGCTGGGCTGATCAACTTGTGCATCGTGCGCGGTGTGGACGCGAACGTTGAAGCAATGGTGAACGAGGTTCGTACTCAGGCTGGATTGAAGGCCGGAGACGACGCCCGCGAAGCAGACGAGAAGCTTGAAGAGCGCCTGTCGGAAATCCGCTTGCGCAAGGACCCCTTCGAAATCGCTGAACTTCAGCGCGCGGTCGATGTCACCTATCAGGGCTTCACCGATATCTTGAAGGCTCTCCCCCGCGCCGTCGGTCACCACCGTGGCGAGCGCGTCATCGAGGGTGCTTTTGGCGCGGTTGCTCGCGAAGAGGGCAACGGCCTTGGCTACGACACGATCGCAGCATCGGGCAATCACGCGAACACCCTGCACTGGATCGACAACGATGGTCCGGTGAACGAGGGCGATCTGGTTCTGGTTGACGCTGGTGTTGAGGTCGATTCCCTTTACACCGCCGACATCACCCGCACACTGCCGGTCAACGGAAAGTTCACCGAGGTCCAGGCACGTGTCTACCAGGCTGTTTTGGATGCGTGCGAGGCTGCGCTTGCGCGAGCAAACGAACCTGGCACCCGCTTCAAGGACGTTCATGACGCGGCAATGCAGGTCATTGCCACTCGCCTGCGCGAGTGGGGTCTACTTCCGGTCACCGTTGAAGAATCCCTGTCCGCCGAAGGTCAGCAACATCGTCGTTGGATGCCTCACGGCACCAGCCATCACCTGGGTCTGGACGTTCACGACTGCGCTCAGGCGCGTCGCGAGATGTACCAGGAGGCACTGCTCGAACCGGGCATGGCTTTCACCATTGAACCCGGCCTATACTTCCGTGCCGATGACGAACTGATTCCGGAAGAATTCCGTGGCATCGGCGTGCGCATCGAAGATGATGTGATCGTGAACGAAGACGGTTCGGTCACGCGAATCTCCGAGAATATCCCGCGCACTATTGAAGACGTCGAGGCATGGATCGCGGCGGCGCAGCAAAGCTGAGCATCATCAGTTTCGACTGACCGTTTTCAACTCCCGCTGGTGGGGAGCAGGCAGCGCCTGCTCCCCACCAGCCTTTTCATATCAGCGTCATATCAACTCGTTCTTCCAGCGCGAACGGGGAAAATATTTTAGTGCAACACAATCCTTATGCTAATTTAGGTGCGCCTTACCTATTACATAAAAGGAGAACCTAATGACGCATTCGTCTCGAGGAGTGCAAAAACGACGCATTTCTCTTCGCACGATTGTTACGACGTTGTGTGTTTCCATCCTCTGCAGCGTGGCAGGAATCAGTTCCGCCATTGCTGACACTGGCCAGCACAATTTCGAGTGGATCAAGACCCACGGCAAAAAGACCGTAGTCAAGTTGGACGACGGCAACGTTGATGTCTACGTTGCGACGCTTTCTGTTGACCCGTTGAACAAGGCGAAGGAAGTCATTCTGTACGGGGAGCTACAGATGCCACTGACCGTCCAAGATCTTGGTCTTGAAGATGTTGACAACAAGACGTACCTGCGTTCGGACAGCAACAAGGTCAAGTACAACGAGTACGTGACCATCCCTCTGCTCGTGTCTCCGGAAGACACTAAGCCCGGTAAGTACGACAAAACGATCTTCCAGCTTGATCAGTCAATCCAGGTCAAAGGCGACAAGGTGAAGCTTGTCTTGAAAGATAAGAGCTTCGACATCCCGCTGCCCGCAAAAACCGCTGAAGTCGACACCAGCTACCTTGAAGGAGCAATTGCAGAGCACTGGAACGAATACCAGGCAGCACTGAACGACGGCATCAAGCTCGACCCTACAACGGCTGATGCATATCTGCGCATCAACGACGAAGCACGCGCTTTCGTAGAGAACGCCAAGAAGGCGGAGAACCCGCCGTCGATCGAAGAGATCGAAGCAATGCGTACAAAGCTCAACGAAACGTACGCCGAACTTCTCCCACTCCCCTACGAGCGCGACGGGCTGAAATCCTTAATCACTGAAGCACAGAAAAAGATTGACCAAAACGGAGCCAACGCCACTCGCTACACCAAGGATTCCTTCGACGCACTGAACTCTGCTCTGGCAAAGGCAGAACAGCTTGTCAGCTTGAAAGATCTGACCACCATTAAGGTTCCTGCCGACGGTTCACCGCTTGTCACGCACCGCGCATTCGACGAGAGCGAAAAGGCATTGCGAGCCGCGATCGATGGTCTTCAAACCGAACCGTTCACCCAAGTGAATCTTGATGCTTTGAAGGCTCTCTACGACCAGGCAGTGGCGAAGACTCCGAAGGACGGATACACGTTCAGCAAGGACGGGATCGAGGCCCTTCACGCAGCTATCGAAGCAACCGCAGCTGAAATTTTCACGGCTCCGCAGTACATGGACGAGCAGAAGGTGCAACAGTTGACTGATGCCCTGCAATCCGCACTCAAAGGACTGAATGAGGTCAAACTCGACCCGAAGCGCGCCTTTAAAGTCAAGGTCATGTACGCACACCCCACTGACGGTGGTGTCTCGCCTCTTCTCAAGGAATACTTCACCGATGAAGCACAGAACCCGATCACGGAAATACTTCCCGTGGTTGACGGTCAGTACATGAATATTCCACTGTCCGATCCGCTGGTGAAGGACTTCCCCGGCTACCTGCCAACGAATTTCCTCTACGGCTCTGACGACGGTTCCCTGCAGCTCGCAAAGGTCCTGCGCGATTCTTCTGGGAAGCAACGCGTCGTGTTCACTGCAACTGCAGCAAACCTTCAAACCGGCACAACCCTTGTTGTCTTCTACGAAAAGGGCGAGAAGCCAGCCACGGGCACCACCGTGACAGAACCATCTGGAGTAGCTAACGCTCAGCAGGCAAACGCTACGTCCGCTCAAGCATCCAAGAGCGGAAAGCTCGCACGTACCGGCGCAGACACGTACACCGCCTTGGTGACAACCCTTGCAACCTTCCTTGCAGGAGCATCACTGATGGGAGTGAACTCATTCGCTTCGCGTAAACAGCGCAACTGAGTCATTACTTGACTGATCGATAGTGCAACTAACCGGATCAGACGCACTGGTGGGGAGCAGGCATTGCCTGCTCCCCACCTTGCTGTTCAGTCGTCTGCCCGATGGCGTCCATACACTGGCTTGGAATCGTCTGCGTCGTTGGAATCAGCCTTTTCATCTGCGGGCTGGCCAGGGTGGGCTCCACCGCGAGTAGGCTCCGATCCTTCGGAAGAAAGAGAGTCTGAGGAAGCAGGATCGGCCTCGTTCCCCGAAGCGGAAGATGCGGAAGACGCAGAGGCATGACTCAAGCGGACACCGAAACGAGGCTTTTCGTCCGGGCGCGACCCGTATTCGGTCGGGCCGGTGGATTCTGGGCGGACTCGACGCAGCTTCGGACGCATCTGATTACCCGGCGTCTTCTGCAACATCTGGAACGCGCGATCGATATCCGCTGACGCAAGTAGCGCGTATCGCGACGCCACAGTCTGTGACTGTGACGTGAAATCCCTACGCCCACTCGTCATCGCATACAGCAGACCCGACATGATGATGCCCGCGAGCGCGCCACCCAGAATGCCAATGCCAACCCACACGAACGCCGATCCGTTCGGTGCCGCGAAGGACAGCATCAAGCCCATGAAGGCACCCCACAAGGCGCCACTAGAGGCGCCTGACAGGGCCGCGCGTCCCATCGTCATCCGACCGGTCACGCGCTCAACAAGGTGCAAGTCGGTGCCGACGATCGTAATCGACTTGACGTCGAATTCCTGGTCGGACAGGTAGTCGACCGCTCCCTGAGCTTCCGCGTAGGTCTGGTATGAGGCCACCTCGGTCCCTGTCGGCATTACCGGCATGCCAAAGTTCAGGTCATTCGAGCGTTGCGCCATGGGTTTTATTCCTCACAAACTGAACAGTTTTCACTACGTGCTAGCCACTATCATTCCACCCGAGGGCATAGGCTGTCCCTGTGAACAGCGCACCTATGGAACTCAGAACAGCCGGGCGACGCGTATACATTGGCAAGCTCGCAGGTACTTCCGTCTTTGACCCCATCGGGGATCAGGTTGGAAAGATCCACGATGTCGTCGTGATTTTCCGCTATGGATCAGCCGCGAACGTCATCGGATTCGTCGTCGAGGTCGGTCCGCGTAAGCGTGTTTTCCTGCCAATGACACGCGTGACGTCCATTGAGTCCGGGTCGATTATTACGACGGGCCTGCTCAATATGCGTTCATTCACACTGCGTCCCATGGAGACACTGGTGCTTGGTCAGCTGTTCGACCGAGTTGTTGCCTTGAACGATGGTTCGGGCGATGTGAAGATCCTTGACGTTGCGATGGAGCGACGTCGCCCGAAGGATTGGGTGATTTCGAAGCTTCACGTGCAGCGCCAGCGCACGACGGCACTGGGGTTCATTCGTTCCGGCGAGACGCTGAACGTCTCGGTTTCTGAGGTGACCGGCCTGCGTAGTCGCGACGTGGAACAGTCTGCGGCGACTCTTATTCAGCAGACCGAGGATATGCGCGCTGCCGACCTAGCGGACTTCCTGCATGATCTGCCTGCCGAACGCCAGATGGCTGTTGCGAAGGAACTGCCTGACGCGCGTCTAGCCGACGTCCTCGAAGAGCTCGGCGACGACGACCGAGTTGCCATTCTGTCCGGCCTTGAAGCAGCCCGAGCAGCAGACGTTCTGGATGTCATGCAGCCTGACGACGCCGCAGACCTCGTTTCCGAGCTTCCCGAAGCCCAAGCTCAGCACCTGCTGAACCTGATGGAGCCAGAGGAAGCTAAGGACGTTCGCCGACTGCTCACCTACGCCGAGTCGACGGCCGGTTCGCTGATGACGACCGAGCCGATTGTGTTGGGCCCGGATGCAACTGTGGCGCAGATGCTTGCTTCTGTGCGCCGTGAAGATATTCCCACGTCCCTTGCGACCGTCGCGTTCATTACTCGCCCGCCGGAAGAGACTCCGACCGGCCCGTACTTGGGTATGGTCCACATTCAGCGTGCCCTGCGCGAGCCTCCGCAGACTCTGCTGGGCACGATCCTCGACTCTGATATTGAGGCTGTTTCCCCGCAGGCTCACGTCGCAACTGTC
Source organism: Schaalia turicensis (assembly GCF_019380255.1). Taxonomy (NCBI): domain Bacteria; kingdom Bacillati; phylum Actinomycetota; class Actinomycetes; order Actinomycetales; family Actinomycetaceae; genus Schaalia; species Schaalia turicensis. Next base: position 399,982 of record NZ_CP048928.1, on the reverse strand, counting down.
ACGCGACTGTTGGCAACGTACAATCTGACAATCCTTCCCGTCGTGGATGAAGACGCGCACCTTCTGGGCGCGGTCTCCGTTGACGACGTGTTGGACGAACTGTTGCCAGAAGACTGGCGTGATTACGATGACGAGGTCACTGACCGCATGATGGCAAGGAGCATTGATGGCTGAACGTCTAGATACTCCCCGCGAAGCTGGATTCCGTTTCTTCAAGCGTCGCAAGTCATCGGGTGATAGTTTCGGCAAGTTCGCCGAAGCGACCGCCCGTTTCATGGGCTCGCCGAAGTTCATCTTGTACATGACGATCTTCGTGGTCGCGTGGATCACGGCGAATATCGTGCTGTACCAGGTGTCGCAGAAGTATGCGTGGGATCCCTATCCGTTTATCCTGCTCAACCTTGCTTTCTCAACCCAGGCGTCGTATTCCGCTCCTCTGATTCTTCTTGCGCAGAACCGTCAGGATGACCGCGACCGTGTCCAGGCCCAGCAGGATCGTCAGCGCGCCGAGCGCAATCTGGCTGACACCGAGTATCTGACCCGCGAAATTGCGAGCCTGCGCCTGTCTGCCCAGGAAGTTGCTACCCGTGACTTCGTGCGTTCCGAGTTGCGTGATCTGGTCGAATCCTTGCGTGAGGAGATTCGCGAAGAATTGCACGCCGAACTGCTTGCCTCCCAGAAATCCGCTTCGGGCGACGATGAGTCCGCCGAAGAATCCACCTCGTTCGATTCCGCGCAGGTTTGAGGGGACGAGGCCGCCCGCTGGGGTAAGCGTGGCCCTGTACATTGGGCGAAAGTGGCCTTGTACGTTGGGCGGAATTCGAATAACCCACCGCCCGCGTTACTCATATCCGCACGCCACGAGCTTCTGACTTTGGGGGGCGGGAAAATGGCGGTTACCCACGCTTTGACACTCACTTTCGTGCACCGGCTGGTTTAGGAAACGACCCCGCGCGCACGCCAACGTAGGATAAGAGCATGTCTGTCTCAATCGATCAGGTGATGGCCGCGCTCGAAACGGTCATCGATCCCGAAATTCACCGTCCCATCGTCGATCTCAACATGACCAGCGCCGAGCAGGTCACCATTGACGGCTCCACCGTCACCGTCGAGGTTCTTCTGACCACCGCCGGTTGCCCGCTACGCACCACGATCAACGCTGACGTCATCAAAGCTGTTGGCGCCATTGAGGGCGTTGAGAACGTCAAGGTTGATATGGGTGTCATGTCCGACGAACAGAAGAAGGCTCTGCGCGAGAAGCTGAACGGTGGTCGCCCCGAGCGCGAAATCCCGTTTGCTCAGCCCAATTCGCTGACCCGTGTTATCGCTGTTACTTCCGGTAAGGGTGGCGTCGGCAAGTCCTCCGTGACCGCGAACCTTGCTGCCGCGATGACGCAGGCAGGCCTGAAGGTCGGCGTCATGGATGCCGATATCTACGGCTTCTCGATTCCGCGTATGTTGGGCGTCGACCACGACCCGCAGGTCATCGACGGCATGATTATTCCGCCCGTCGGCGCTTCCGGTATCAAGGTCATGTCCATCGGCATGTTCGTGCCCGACGGTCAGCCCGTCATCTGGCGCGGTCCCATGTTGCACCGCGCACTCCAACAGTTCTTGGCTGACGTCTTCTGGGGGGATCTCGATGTCTTGCTCATTGACATGCCTCCGGGCACCGGCGACGTTGCCATCTCAATCGCGCAGCTACTGCCGAATTCCGAGGTCCTGGTCGTCACGACCCCGCAGGTTGCTGCCGCCGAGGTCGCAGAACGCGCAGGTTCCATCGCATCGCAGACCCAGCAAAAGGTCATCGGTGTTGTCGAAAACATGTCCTACCTGCCTCAGCCCGACGGCTCTCAGTTGGAGCTCTTCGGTGCCGGTGGTGGCGCATCGGTTTCCGCTCGCCTGACGGCTCAGCTCGGTTACGAGGTTCCGCTGTTGGCGCAGGTCCCACTGGACATCGCGTTGCGCGAAGGCGGAGATGCCGGACGCCCCGTTTCCCTTGATGATGGTCCGGCTGCGAGTGAACTCGTCGCGCTGGCAACAGCACTGGGCAAAACGGAACGAGGCCTAGCGGGTCGCCCGCTTGGGGTCTCCCCCATCAAGAACTGAACGATTGCCCTGCGTGGGCAATCACTTCGACATCGTTACTCAACGTCGATTCCTTGGGCATCCAACGCCCGGCGGATCCTTTAATAAGTAACTTTGTCCCCACTAGGCGCCCTCACGCTTTGCGTGAGGGCGTTAGGCTATGCCTAGACATCACTTTCAACTGATTCTTTTATATGGAAGGGCCCTTCGATGGCAGATAAGGCTCAATCCTGGGTGTACGCCGAGGATTACATCGCCGAAAACGAGATTCTTCTTGAAGCCCGCGACGCAGCAAACGAACTCGGCGCCAACCCCGTTTCGCCCGGCACCGGCGTGGCCCTGCGTATGCTCGCAGCCCTGACCGGCGCACGCGCGGTTCTTGAGGTCGGAACCGGCGCTGGCGTGTCCAGCCTGTGGCTCCTCGACGGGATGAGCCCCAACGGTGTCCTCACCACCATCGACTCCGAAGTCGAGTTCCACAAGCAGGCCCGAGCCATGTTCAACCGCACCGGAATCGGCTCCGAACGTATCCGCACCATTTCTGGTCGTGCGCTCGACGTTCTGCCCCGCATGACCGACGGAGGCTACGACCTGGTTGTTCTGGATGCGGATATCTCCCAAACCCCCGAATACTTGGATCACGCCGTGCGCATCCTGCGCCCCGGTGGCACCGTCGCGCTCGTGCACGCCATGTGGAACGACCAAGTGTGCGATCCGGCTCGTCGCGACGCTGAAACCGTCATGTGTCGCGAACTGATCCGCTTCCTGCGCGAATCCCCAGACTTCGTGCCCTGTCTGTTGCCCGTCGGCGATGGACTGGCGGTTGCGGTGAAGCGCTGAGCGACAAACAAAACGGGCGTGACTAGCATTTATGCTAGTCACGCCCGCGCTGTATAAGAATCTGCTCAAACCGCCTGAGCGAGCGCTTCCGCGAGAGCCGAAGCTTCGTCCGGGGTCAGTTCGATGACGAGACGGCCACCACCTTCGCTGGGGATTCGCATGATGATTCCGCGTCCCTCTTTGGTGGCTTCCAACGGTCCGTCGCCGGTCCTTGGCTTCATGGCTGCCATGTGCCGCTCCTTGCTCCTACTGTCCGCGAACGCGGTCGCGTTACGGTAACGTCCCTATTTTACCTGTAATCACCACAAGTTCGCGAGGAAAAAGACTCATCATCCTCCGCAGGCGATACGAACTGCTTCGGCAGGATCGTCAACAATCTTCACAAGATCAATATCTTCGGGGGAAATGGTTCCCTCTCCAATCATCTTTTCGCGGATCCAGGCGATCAGCCCTGACCAGTATTCGGTACCGACCAGGACAATCGGGAAGGAACCAACCTTGCGAGTTTGGACTAGGGTCATTGCTTCGAATAATTCGTCCATGGTGCCAAAACCGCCAGGCATGACGATGAAGCCCTGCGAATACTTCACAAACATCGTCTTACGTGCAAAGAAGTAGCGGAAGTTAATACCCACTGTGATCCACGGATTGAGCGCCTGCTCGTGTGGCAGTTCAATGCCAAGACCAATAGACGTTCCACCGGCATCCCACGCGCCTTTATTCGCTGCCTCCATCGCACCCGGACCCCCACCGGTGATGACACCTATTCCGCGCTCGGCAAGCATACGCCCGATTTCGTAGGCGGCCGTCCAGTGAGGGTCGTTCCCCGGAGTGCGAGCCGAACCGAAGACCGAGATAGCGGGCCCAACTTCAGAGAGGGCACCGAAGCCTTCAACGAACTCCGCTTGGATCCGCAATACCCTCCAGGGGTCTGCGTGAAGCCAATCCGAGGTCTCCTGCGCCTGCAAGAGCCTCGCGTCCGATGTTTCTTTCGGGATTGCTTTACCGCGCAGGACAACCGGGCCACGCTGGTATGAGTGACGTACAGCTTCGCTCATATTTTCTCCTTGAAATAGTGGCGGTAGGCGACCGCGTCCTTCGATTCTAGTTTCGTTCTTCGCTGATCAACGAGGCCGCCCCCACATAATCAATCAGTATCTTCGCGTAGTGGCGGAGCTGGGAGACCGGAACTGCTTCATCTTGAGTATGAGCTTGAAGCGGATCACCCGGACCGCAATTGATCGCAGGGATCCCAAGAGCAGAAAAGCGAGCAACATCGGTCCACCCGACCTTCGCGCTCACGCTGAGGTCTTTGCCTTCTTCTGCCATGACTCGACGTGCTGTTTCGATGAATTCCTGCACCAAAACAAAGTCCGCACCGGGGCGAGCACCTTCTGATTCGTCGTCAATTTCGAAGAGTGCATCGACCCCATCAAAGTAGGACTCGATGTGAGCGATCGCGTCCGCCGGCGACATCGATGGAGCAAAACGATAATTCACGGTCAAACGCACCGAATCGGGAATGACGTTGTTTGCGATACCACCGTCAATTCGGGTGATGGACAGGGATTCTCTAAAGTCCAACCCGTCAACGTTCACCACCGGATTGCCGAACATGGCGATCTTTTCGATGATTGGCGCTACCTTGTGGATGGCATTATCGCCTCGCCACGCCCTAGCCGAGTGCGCAGCAACACCCGGAACCGTCGCAATCACACGAACCGTCCCATTGCATCCACCCTCAATCTGAGTATTCGTGGGTTCGCCGAGGATCGCGAACTGACCATCAATCCAATCGGGATGATTGCGATAGACGCGCCCCAGCCCATTCAAGGGAGCCACAACTTCCTCATGATCGTAGAAAACCCACGTCACGTCATGTTTCGGTTCATTCAGCTTCAGCGCAGCATACAGGGCTCCGGCCACACCGCCGAGCATGTCAACAGAACCCCGGCCTCGAACCTTCTCGACCCCCTCTGTTTCTTCGCGAACGTGTGGCACGTTCCCGGAAATCGGCACCGTGTCGATGTGTCCGGCGATGATCACGCGCTGAGAACGCCCCCGGTTCGTCCGCGCCACAATCGCATCTCCATCACGCAGGACTTCCAGATGCGAGGCGCCACGTAGGGCCTCTTCAATCGCATCCGCGATCGTCTTTTCGTCGCCACTGACCGACGGAATATCGATGAGGTCGCAGGTCAGGTCCACCACGTCATCTGTTCGCAAATGCGTCACGATTGTCGCCTCTCAGTGCCCCACAACGTGTTCTTCACCACCGACATCGCACATTTCACAACGGCGAAGACGGCACCTGCTTTGAGGATACGTGTTTGTCCCCACTTCAGCCTCACGTACCCGCACATTCGTTGTTTTCTTAGAACGGCTAACGCCGGTCTTCCCCCTTCTTTCCCGACGCGAAGAAAACCCCTAGACGTTTCATTGTGTGGCGTCGACCAATTCTTCACAAAATACCCCTGTGACCTGCCCAGATATTAGCCTTAAACCCATAAGCGACATCGAGGTATTTGCACGTAGCGCTTGGGTCTTGCCACTTACTCAGTCGGCACAACCGCGCACAGTACGTTCTTCCAGTGTCCCATCGAGGCGCGGGCGCTTGGCGCTCCGGCGTAAAAATCATCCGCATTCACGCGGAACACCTTGCCACTTGAAGGCTCAAACACCGCGTATATTCTCGTATCCGTGCCATCCGCAAGCACAAGCACCACATGCCGTGGGATCCACGCCGACCCGGGCATATCCCAGCCCCCGGTGAAAACCAAGACATCCCGGCCTCGGCAAAGAGCGGAATCGACAGCCACACGAAAGCGCTTCCCGCGCATAACTATACGGTGGCGCTCCCCTGTCGCTTTCGAAGCCAACTTCGCCAGCGCCCACGGCGACGTACCCAGCGCCTGAGGCCACGGCACACCCACGCGCGACGCAACACGATGCAGATGAATTTGCGCGCGCTCACGCTTATCAGGCGGCAAAGACAAGTACACGGGATCCGCGTTCGCACGGGCAGCAAGCACAGCAAGCGTCGCAATCCCACACGTCGTTGGATCAGCCTGCTTGGGGTACGAGGCCGGGATCTTCACACCACCCACCAGCGGACATGGCCCGGATGTTTCACTCACTCGTGTTCTCGCTTCGACTCGCAGGATTTTGTTTCACGATTCTTTCGGGCATTAGCCCGGAAGTATCTGCAAGATATATCACTGGAAATCGGGAAATATTGACTGACACGGCGAGGTAAGTACAATTTTTGTAAGATATTTCCACCGCGATCTTCCCGCAAAGAAAGAGAGAACACCGCGTTGAATACTAAAACAACCAAATGCTTAGCTGCAGCACTATCACTGGGTATCGGTTTCACGGTTGCCGCTCCGAGTGCTTTCGGAGCCATTAAACCAGCATCGGACTCCACCCCAGTTTCTTCGACCGATACGAAGACTTCCTTAACCCGTGAGCAGCTACAAGCCGCTATTGAAAACGCTACAAACGAAGCTGCTCAGGCTAAGAAAAATCTTGATGAAAAGACTGCCTTATTGAATGAGGCAAAGAAAACATATGACAAGGCCGTTTCGGAACTAGAAGCCAAACAGGCCGAAGTTAAAGGTTTGGAAACGCAAACTGCAGCTTTATTGCAGAAAAAAGAAGAAGCTGAAAAAGCCGTTCAAGTTGCAAAAGATAAGTTGGACAAAGCTATCAAGGACTCTGGTGCCGCTGACGAGCTTAAGAAGCTAGAAGAGGCTCAAAAAGTAGCTGCAAAAGAGGCTGAGGAAGCGGCTGCAGCCGAGCGTTCGGCACAACAGAAGCTAAAAAAAGCTCAGCAAGAGAAGAATCAAGCCGACGAAAAAGTTGCTGAGCTTGAAAAAGAAGTTGTCTCAGCTACCAAAAAAATTGATGACGCTAAAACCCGGTTGAGCCAGCTTGAACAGGAACAAAAAACGCTCAAGAAAACCATTGAGCAGTTACAGAAAAATCACCCGAATATTGATAGTGACTTGCAAAAAGCAAAAAGTCAACTAGACGAAGCTGAGAAAACCAAAAAAGAAAAGGAAGCATTCCTTACTGAAAAGACCAACGAGTATAACAAGCTCGTAGAAGAGGCAGTATCCGCTAGGTCCGCAGTCCAAACCCTGGAGAAGGAGTTGGAAGAAAAACGGGCTGCCCATGAGAAGCTTAAGGAAGAGAACAAACAGAGCCTTCAGGAAATTAACAGGCTTGAAAATACGAAAAATACATTCCAGGCTAATCTAAAGCAGAAACAACAAGAAGTTGCGTCTTTTGACGAGGATGTCAAGCGGGCACAATCAGAGTATGAAGAAGCGCTAGCCGAAGACAAGAAGCATTCTACCGCCGAGACACAGAATAAAATTAAGAATGCTGAAGAGAAAAAACAGCGAGCAGAAAAGCAGAAGGAGTCAGCCGAAAAGGAAGCTGATGCCCTAAAAGCTGAGGTTAATGCTTTGGAAGAAAGAATTCCTACCTTAAGGAATGAACTTCTGAAAAAGGAAGTTGAAAGAGGAACTCTAGAAGCTGACATCAAACAACTTGATCAAGACCTTCAGACGAAAACGCACACTGCCGAGAATCTCTTCCAAAAAGCAGACGAAGCCGAAAACGTCCAAAAAGAAGCTAAAAAGCAAGCTGATGTTGCCACAAAAGAGTACGAGAACAAAAAACGTACTGCGGATGAGCTAGAGGCAGTTGCAAACAAGCTAGAAAAAGCCAAGCAAGACGAAAAAGAAGCTACGCAGGAAAAGCAGAAATTCGAAGGGCTACTAGCTGAAGCCCAAAATAATCTGAATTTGGCGACGAGCAACAAGGAACAGGCCCAGAAAAACGCTGATTTGAAAGATAAGCAGCTTCAACAAGATCAGGAAGCTGAGGAAAAAGCCAGGGAGAAAAAGCGAGCTGCAACAGATAAGCTTTCCCAAGCGAATTCTGATTTGAAGAATGCCATGGACAAGGATGCATCTGTTGCCTCCGCCAACGAAGCGCTTCAGGCAGCGAAGCTGACCTTGGCCGAAGCCCGGGAAACTTGGGAAGCTAAGAACGAGGCGTTAAAACAAGCGCAGCAGAACCTATCTGAGCTGAGAAATGCTGAAGCAATTGCTAAAGCTGCTCTTGATTCTGCTACATCAGAATTTAACAAAGCTAAACAATCTAGCGAAGACCTAGAGCGCAAGTTAGCTGAACTACGCGCTCAGCTGCAGGCTATGAAAATGCTTTCTGAGGCTACAGACCCGTCTGGTGCGCAGAAGAATAATTCGAATAACAAGCGCGATAGTCAACAGCCAAAGGCAAAACAGCTTGCGAATACCGGCGCAGACATCACTCTATTACCCGTGGGAGCAGGTATCGCTTTGCTAGGCATTGGCCTCGTTGGAGCTAGAAAACGCCGAGCTGAATAGGAAAGGGCAGGTTAAGTCAATCTGATCTGTGATGCATCAATCTGTATTGACCATCACTGATGGACAATAACCGCCAGATCCAATACAACTGTTAGGTCTGGCGATAGTACAGGGGCATACACAGAACGCAATCCGCAACGGATACATCCAAGAGAGGGCGGCTCGTACTACACAGTATGAGCCGCCCCCTCTTATTTATGGCAAGTCCGTATTATTCGGGCATTAGACCTTCGGATCCCTACACATCCGCAAAGGCTGGGCAGGACACTAAACCACTCCAACACGCCCGGAAAAAACACACAATTGGCATTAGCCCCAAAACTAGACACCCGCCACCTGGGGCCGCACCTTACCTCGGCAAAGATCCGCTCCACGCTCCCCTGGACACAGCAAGGCGGGCGAGCCGCACATACGACCCGCCCGCCTTGAAAGAAAACGCTACGCGCTAGTTCACTCAGCGTCGCCTTCGGCTTCTGCCGGAGCTTCTTCTTCTTCAGGTTCTGCAGCGAGCTCGGAGATAATGACGACATCCTGCTCAGCGTCGAGTTCACACTCAACGTTGGCCGGCAAAACCAGGTCGGAGACGCGGACAACGGTGCCAGCTTCGAGGCCGGTCACGTCAACCTCGATAGCCTCGGGGATGTCGGTTGCCGGGGCCTTGACGGCCACGGTGTGCTCTTCGACGTTGTGGGTGGTGCCGGGGGCTGCTTCGCCGACGACGACGATTGCGACCTCGACGTCAACCTTTTCGCCAGCCTTGACGGCTAGGAAGTCAACGTGGAGCAGGTTGCGCTTGACCGGGTGACGCTGAACGTCTTTGACAAGTGCGAGTTGCGACGTGCCGTCGATCTTGAGCTCAACAAGAGCGTTCTTGTTGCCACGAACGATCAGGAACAGGTCGTGTTCCGGAATGTCAAGGTGGGTGGTTTCACCGTGGCCGTAAACAACGCCCGGAACCATCTGCGCACGGCGAGCGCGACGTGCGGCGCCCTTACCGAACTCGGTGCGAGTGGTGGCGACAAGGATCGGGTTATCGCTCATAAGAAATGTCCTCCTGAGTATGTAGGTTTCACGCTCAAGCGTCGAAGAACCCAGGCAGGACCGGCAAAGATCCGAAAGGCCCTGTCGATAACGGCGGAATATAGAAAACCGCCCTCGCCGGAGCAACTCAATCAGAGTACCCGACGAGGGCGGTGAAAAGCGAGTCAGTCGAACAGTGATGTGACCGATCCGTCGTCAAAGACCTCGCGGATGGCGCGTGCCAACAGCGGTGCGATCGACAGGATGGTCAGAGTTGGGAAGCGCTTCTCGGGCGGAATCGGCAGGGTGTCGGTGACGACGACCTCGGTTGCTCCACATTCGGAGAGGCGGCGCGTTGCCGGATCAGAGAGGATGCCGTGCGTTGCGGCGATGATGACCTTCTTGGCGCCGGCGTTGTTGAGGACCTTGACGGCCTCGGTGATCGTGCCAGCGGTGTCGATCATATCGTCAACCAAGACACATTCCTTGCCTGCAACTTCACCGACGACGCGGTTGGCGACAGCAACGTTCGGGCGGGTGGTATCGCGGGTCTTGTGGACGAATGCCAGCGGGCAACCGCCGAGCTTCGAAGACCACTTTTCGGCGACGCGAATACGGCCAGCGTCTGGGGACACCATGACGGTGTTGGAAAGGTCGAGGCGCGAACGGACGTAGTCAACCAGAACCGGCATTGCGAAGAGGTGGTCGACCGGGCCGTCGAAGAAGCCCTGTTCCTGCGAGGCGTGCAGGTCGACGCTCATGACGCGGTCAGCGCCGGCGGTCTTGTACAGATCAGAGACCAGGCGAGCCGAAATCGGTTCACGACCCTGGTGCTTCTTGTCCTGACGCGAGTAGGGGTAGAACGGCGAGACAGCGGTAATGCGTTTTGCTGAGGCACGCTTGGCAGCGTCAATCATGATGAGCTGTTCCATCAGCCACTTGTTGATGTCGCCCGTGTGTGACTGGAGGACAAAGACGTCTGCGCCACGAACGGATTCATTGAAGCGGACGTAGATTTCGCCACTCGCAAAATCGTAGGCGGTCACTTGCGAAAGCCCGCACCCGATTTCTTTGCCAACCTCTTCGGCAAGTTCCAAGTGCGCTCGACCCGAAACGAGGACGAGGCTCTTCTCTCCACTGGTGACCAATCCGCTCATGCGGCGTTCCTCCCCTTGCTTAAAGAACCCGGATCGGTCAGTCCCGACTGGACTGTCCGATGACGCTGAATGGTGTAACCATCGTATCGGGTGCAACCGATACGTTGGACACGCACGCGTTGTGGATAACCGCACGATTCCCGACAATCGCGGTATCAAGGGTCGCTGAGGGACCGATCTCACACTCGGATCCGATCACCGTCGCACCACGCAACACGGTTCCTGGCCAGATTATTGTGTCGTTTCCGATCTCAACATCAACGCCGATCCACGTGGAATCGGGGGCGATGATGGAAACGCCTTCGCGCATGTGCTTTTCGCAGATGCGTCGGTTGAACTCGGCGCCGAGTTCTGCAAGCTGCACGCGGTCATTGCACCCCTGTGCTTGCCATTCATCGAGAAGTTCCATAGCGCCCGCACGCTTTCCAGCGGGGGCGGCTGCCGCGAGGACGTCGGTCAGGTAGACCTCACCCTGATCGTTGTTGGTTCCCACGTTGACGAGGGATTCGCGCAGGTAATCGGCGTCGAATGCGTAGATACCGGCGTTGATTTCGTTGATGAGAGCCTGTTCTTCGGTGGTGTCACGCTGCTCGACGATGGCGGTCACACGACCACCGGCATCGCGAATAATACGACCGTATCCCGTGGGATCATCGACGCGCGAGGTCAGGACGGTGACGACATTCGCCTGTTCGATATGGGCATCGACGAGGTCTTTCAGGGTCTCGGTGCTCAGCATGGGGACGTCGCCGTAGGTGACGACAACAATGCCGTGAATCTGGCCAACCTGGCGTTCCAGCTCTTCCAGGCCACATTGAACGGCTCGTCCTGTGCCGGGGATTTCATCCTGATCGGCGACGATAGCGGTGGGGCTGACGCGCTTAATTTCAGCTTCGACAAGGTCACGCTGGTGGCGCACAACAGCAACCAGGTGCGTGGGGTTCAGGCCTTCGCCTGCTTTCAGGGCATGTCCAATCATGGACCGGCCGGCAACGGGGTGCACAACCTTGGGAAGAGAGGACTTCATACGAGTGCCTTGACCTGCGGCGAGGACAATGACAGCTGCAGGAACGGTCATGATTTACCTTCCAAAATCGTGGCGGTGACCCACTTGTAGCTCCGCCCCCAGGACTCGAACCCGGACCAAAGGCACCAAAAACCCATGTGCTGCCGTTACACCAGGGCGGAAAACGCCTTTTGATTCTGCCATATGTACCCCTTGCTGTGCCACGTCGGCCGGGTACAAAAGGCTCGTTCGCGCCACACCTCACACCTACCGCGTGACCCGATTCAGATGACATACTGACCGTATGAGTGAAAAACGCACGCGAATGAGCGGGTTCGAACGGCGCGAACAGCTAGTTGAGATTGGACGCTCACTTTTCGCTCAAAAAGGCTTTGATGCGACGAGCGTTGAAGAGATCGCATCGAAGGCAAAAGTGTCGAAGCCGATCGTCTATGAGCACTTCGGCGGCAAGGAAGGCCTGTATGCGGTCATCGTGGACCGTGAAGTTCAGGCGCTTGTGACGAAGCTTCACACGTCGTTGGAGTCCAGCGCCAGGCCTCGTATCCTTCTAGAAAACGCAACACTTGCCCTGTTGGACTACATCGAATCGCACACGGACGGCTTCCGCGTACTGGTTCGCGACGCCCCCACCGATCGCACGCAGGGCTCATTCTCTTCCGTGCTCGGCGATGTCGCGTCGCGCGTCGAATACCTGTTGGCCGAACAGTTCTCGCACACGGACATCAACGCGAACCTCGCTCCCCTGTACGCGCAGATGCTGGTCGGACTCATTGCGCAGGTTGGACAGTGGTGGCTGGACGATCGGCGAATGAAGAAGGACGAAGTCGCCGCACACGTTGTAAACCTAGTCTGGAACGGCATTCGCAATATGCGTCCCAGCCCCTCGCTGGTCGTCCGATCGGAGGATTGTGTGCAATGACTTCAGCTGATCGCGCTTCCTGCCCGACGCACGAGGCGCACGATGAGGTCGCTCGCATTGTCGAAGCGTGGACAAACGAGCGCCCAGATCTGGATCCCACGCCGATGCTCGTTCTGTCGCGAGTGACTCGTCTGGCCAAGCACCTCGACCGCGCCCGCCGAGCCGCATTCTCCGACCACGGCTTGGAAACGTGGGAATTTGACGTTCTTTCGTCCCTGCGTCGCGCAGGGGAACCCTATGTGCTGAGTCCGGGTGATTTGATCGCCGAGCACTTGGTGACAAGTGGCACGATGACGAACCGTATTGACCGCCTGCAGGAGAAAGGCCTGGTCACGCGTTCTTCCGCGCGTGAAGATCGTCGCGTCGTTCAGGTGAAACTGACCGAGGAAGGCAAGACGAAGGTTGATACCGCGCTTGCGTCCCTACTCAATTCTGAACGTGGAATCCTGGCTCCTCTGTCATCTGGCGAGCGCGAGAAACTCGCTGATCTTCTGACAGTTCTACTGGCCCCCTTTGAAACTAAAGAATGACTGTGACCCGCGAATCTGAAGCGTTGGAGCGCCTGCACCACATGGAAGAGCGCTACACCGAAGCGTGCGCGCTGATGGATCAGGCAGAAGATGCGCTGGCCAGTATTGAGACACTGGATCAGACAATGATTCCGCTGATGGATCAGTATTCGTCGTCGTGGATGAACGACCGCAAGGTCGCAATCGAAGCAGGTGAACGCCTTGGCGTAATCGGCGAAGACGAAGTGTGGAACCTCTATAGTCGCCAGCGCACCCTCATGGCCAAACTTCTGGCGGATTCCAGCCGCTTCTTCACCGACGATCTGCTGGACGACTGAGCTCTTCGTCCTCATCGGCGGCTGAGTCCTGGCGGTGCCTGGGCTGAGTCCTGACGGTCGCTGAGTCCTGGCCGCCAGCTCCCAACTCGTCCAACAGTTCCGCCGCTTCCAGCCACGCCATTTCAAGTTCATCGATCTCGTCTAGAATCTGGCGATGTTCGGCTGCCACCTGTGTCAGTTCATCGACCAACGAGGCATCCGTGGCAACGCGGGCACCCAGATCGGCGAGGCGATCAGACAGTTTTATTTCCGAGGCGCGCAGTTTTTCGAGTTTACGTTCGATACGATCGGCGTCTTTCTTCGCCGCCCTACGAGCGGCGGCGTTAGAGATGGTCGAGGCGGCCTCGTTCCCCGCGGAATTCGAAGCAGAATTGCCCGCGGACTTACCTGTCGAATTCCCGGATACATTCGCCGACATTGAGCCTGCATTACTGCCGGAAGTCGTAAGCCCCAGCCCCTCTTCGCGCATGGCGAGATACTGTTCGACACCGCCGGGCAGGGCGCGCAACTTTCCATCGCCGAGCAGTGCGACCTGATGGTCGGTGACGCGCTCCAGCAGGTAGCGGTCATGCGAAACGACGACGAGCGTGCCCGGGAAGGAATCCAGCAGGTCTTCCATCGACGCCAGAGTATCGGTATCAAGATCGTTCGTCGGTTCGTCAAGCAGGAGCACGTTCGGTTCAGCCATCAGCAGGCGCATCAGCTGCAGGCGACGGCGTTCACCACCCGAAATCTCGCTAATTCGCGTGTAGGCACGCTGACGGGTAAAGCCCATGCGTTCCGTCATCTGTGCGGCACTGACCTCGCGCCCGTCGACGATCGAGGTCTGCGCGACCTCGGCGACGGCTTCGACGACTCGCATATCCGCGAGCGCATCCAGTTCATGCGTGTCCTGGGACAGCGTGGCCACTTCGACGGTTTTACCGCGCTTGACGCGACCGGAGTCAGGCTGGATGTCTCCGCGCAGCAGGTTCAGCAGAGTTGTCTTTCCTGCGCCGTTGACACCGACGATGCCGACTCGTTCGCCGGGTGCGAGGCGCCAGGTGACACCGTCAAAGATGATGTTCGCCTCGCCGTTCGGGCGCGTGAATGCGATCGAAACATCCTCAAGGTCCAGGACGTCTTTGCCCAGGCGCGCGGTCGCCATTTTCACCAGTTCAACGGTGTCGCGCGGTGGTGGCACGTCAGCGATCAAGGCTTCTGCGGCAGCAATGTGAAACTTTGGCTTTGATGTGCGCGCGGGCGCGCCTCGACGCAACCACGCGAGCTCTTTGGTCAGCAGATTCGCGCGCTTTTGGGCAGCCACATCGGCTTGGCGGACACGTTCGGCGCGGGCCAGCGTATAGGCAGCGTACGAGCCGTCGTAGATTTCGACGTGGCCAGCGATCTGTGGACGGTCGCCACCCGGGTCGACTCCGGCGACGACTTCCCAGATGTGCTCGCACACGGTGTCGAGAAACCATCGGTCGTGCGTGACAACCAGCAGAGCGCCATTCGCGCCGGGCTTCGCGAAGCGCGCGTTCAGGTGACGGGCCAGCCACGCGACGCCTTCAACATCGAGGTGGTTCGTCGGCTCATCCAAGCAGACGATGTCAGATTCGGTGGCGAGTACTCGGGCAAGTGCAACGCGACGCCTCTGCCCACCCGACAGGGTCCCAATCAGTGCGCGCGTGTCGATGTCGGACAGCAGACCCGCGTGGATGTCGCGGATCGTTGCGTTCGAGGCCCACTCGTATTCTTCAAGCCCGGGGTGGACAGCGTCGACAACACTCATCTGCGGGTCGAGCGAATCCACCTGATCCAACACAACGATGCGGACACCGTCGCGCATGGTGATGAGGCCTAAGTCCGGTTCCTGAATCCCGGCCACCAGGCGTAGCAAGGTCGACTTTCCAGCGCCGTTCGGGCCAAGAATACCGACGCGCGACCCATCAAACAGGCTGACGGTGACGTCATCGAGCAGTTTGCGCGATCCCGCCATTGTGGCCAGGGATTGCGTTCCTAGAAGGTGAGCCATTTATGCGTTGTCCTCGTGCTCAATCATTGCGCCACGCGCGGCACCCCACGTCGTCAACACTGCGGAGACGGTGGGGAGCTGAGCGAGTTCGTCGGCGATGCAGTGGGCGTCTTCCGCGCTGGTGGCAAGGGCCGCGATTGTCGGGCCGGATCCGGAAAGAATCACGGCCAGGGCGCCAGCATGACGCGCGCCAGCAATCGTCTTAGCCAGTTCGGGGCGCAATTCAAGTGCCGCTTCGGTCAGGTCATTGACGAGGCAGGGCGCGGCTTGCTCGGCAGAACCTGTCAGTAGAGCGCCCGCTTCATCACTGAGATCTTCAAGAAGCTCCCACGTGCCTCCAGGCCCGCCCATCTGGTCAAGCTGATGGAAAACAGCAGGTGTTGATAAACCCCCGTGCGCCAAGGCGATCGCCCAGTGGTGACGCGGTTCGTCTGAACCGTCGGCAAGCAGACTCGTATGGTCGCCTCGACCGGTTCCCAGCGCGATGCCACCGGTCAGGCATGCGGGAACGTCAGCACCCAGCGTTCGTCCCATCATTTCAAGCTGATCGCTGTTGAGGCCCAGCTCCCAGAGTGCATTGCAGGCAACAAGCGTCGCGGCAGCATCCGCGGAGCCACCGGCCATACCGCCAGCCATCGGCACATGCTTTTCCACGTGGATCTCAATGCCGGCAGCCGTGTGTCCCCACGGCCCCATCGCAGCAAGTTTCTGCAGGCTACGTGCAGCTTTGACGCACAAGTGGTTTTCGGGATCCAACTCCGCCATTGCAGCAGTCGTCGCTTCATCAACCCGACCGTTAGGCAGGTACGCCGTTGTTGTCACGTGAATACCAAGACGGCGCGATGTGCGAACAGTGACTGTCTCGCGCATATTGAGCGCTTCAAAGACCGTGACCAGCGGGTGATATCCGTCCTCGGTCGGGTGTCCCACGCGAAGAGTCAGATTCACTTTGCCCGGAGCGCTCGCCCTCACTTCACGCATCAGCAGAATCCTGCTGTTGAGCGAGCGCCGACTCCGCCCCATTGTCAGCGCCAAGGGCTGCAGTGGAGGCAGCCTGGTCTATTGGGGAAGACCCCACGGACTTGCCTGTACGAGGATCGACGCGAGCAGCCAGCACCCCACACGCACGCAGTTCGAGGACCGCGCGACCAAGGCGCACGAATTCTTCAATACCGAGTGCTTCACCGCGGGCGGTCGATTCCACTCCGGCAACGTCCAACAGCGCTTCGGCGGCAGCTGGCGAACCCGCCCACGTCTTCAACGCAGCGCGGAGAGTCTTACGGCGCTGACCGAACGCCACATCACAAACCTCGAAGGTTGCTTGACGCAGGTCTTCATCACCACGAGGCTCGCCATCGCGGCGCAAACGAACCAACGCAGAGTCCACGTTCGGAACCGGCCAGAAAACACTGCGACCGATCGTGCCCGCACGCTCAGCCTGACCGTACCAGGCGACCTTCACCGACGGCACGCCATAGGTTCGCGACCCGGGGCCTGCAGCCAAGCGATCAGCGACCTCAGACTGGACCATGACAAGAACATCCGTCAGCGTCGGGATTCTCTCTAGCATCGCCAGAAGCACCGGAACAGCAACGTTATACGGCAGGTTCGCGACCAGCTTCGTCGGAGGTGGCCAATCCACACCAAAGTCAGCAACACCGTTGATCTTCGTCGCATCCGCGTTCACCACGTGGAAACGATCAGCGGCTTCAGGCATACGAGCAACAACAGTCTGCGGAAGAGCTCGAGCCAGTGGCGGATCAATCTCGACCGCCCGCACGCGCGCACCGGTCTCCAAAATCGCCAGCGTCAGCGAACCAAGGCCGGGGCCAACCTCAATGACCTCGTCCCCCGCTTCCACACCACCGGCGCGAACGATGCGACGAACCGTCCCAGCATCGTGTACAAAGTTCTGCCCCAAAACTTTCGTCGGGCGAATACCGAGCGCATCGGCAATCGCTTTCACTTCAAGCGGGCCAAGCAAGCCGGTTTCAGACGGCTGGACGCCCTCTGGAAGAGTCGGATCCAAGCGAGTATTCGGGGTGCGGGTACGAGATCGAGTCACCCTGTCATTCTACTGGTCAGGCAGGCTGGACCGCGGTGCGGAAAGTGTGCGCTAGGTTGCGCTCGCCATGCCAATGAACGGTGCCCGCACAATTCACGCGGAGGATTAGTACCAGCCGACAGACTCAGAATGAGCCCATGCACCACACGGGCTCTGGTAGCGACCCTTGATATACTTCAGACCCCACTTGATCTGGGTTTCTGGGTTGGTTCGCCAGTCGTCACCCTCGGACGCCATCTTCGAGCCGGGAAGCGACTGCGGGATACCGTAGGCACCTGAGCTCACGTTCTCTGCTCTGGGGTTCCAATGAGATTCGCGAGTCCACAACTTGTCAAGGCACTGGAATTCACTGATGTCCCAGCCAAAACTGACCACCAGTTCCTGGGCAATGCCACGCGGATCGCCAGCAGCATAGGAAGCGACGCTGGCACCGTACACGGACGCAGCGCGAGCCTTCGCACGATCCGTCGCGCTTTCAATCGATGCAATAACAGCGTTCACTTCGTCTTCGGTAGAGATCGTTCCAAGCTTTGCCGTGTATGCGGTGACCGAGTTGCCCGCACTGTCCACGGTTGTCTCCAACGTGGCCTTCGGGTCGATTCCGGCGATAGCAAGCGCCTGAGGAGTCGCTTCCTTTGTACCATTCGACCTGACCTGCGCGGTGGGAGCGGTTGTCACCGATTCACTGATCACGGCGAAAAAAACGGGCCTGCCGTTTACTCTTTCCTGCCATTGCTTCTGAGCAGCAACGCCTTGAACACCCGCTTGGGTAATCTTCGATTCACCCTTGAACAGGTCCGCAGACTCTTGGGTGGTTTCGCTGAATTCAACGGGGATATCCACATCAACGTATCCGCGAGTCACGCGGTCCACGTTAATTTTCATCGAGCGATCAGGCCGGACACTCACGTTCAGGCGGTCATTGGGAGTCAACTGGACTCCAGCCTGCGCGACGATGTCATCGGGACGCTGTTCAGGAGAGACCTGAACCGTAGTCTGCTGACCGTCAGCCTGAACCGTGATGTTCTGCGAACGCTCAACAATCTTCGTCACGTCTTTCCTGACAGACCTACGATCCACCGCAACGGCAACATCGCTACCAAGGGATGATGAACTGACAAGAAGAGCCTGAGCGGAGGAAGCGGTCGACCAAATCGTCGTCGGCGTCCCATCAACGGTCAGCTTGTATTCCTTCGCGGTACGCACGATGATCGTTCCCCCATCGGGAGCAACCGTGTTCAACGACGGCTGGATCAGATCGTGTTCGCCAACCGCGACACCCGCGCGCGCCAGAACCGACGAGACGCTTCCACCCCACGTCGTAATCGGCTGAGAAACCCCATCGACTTCGAGCGTCAGCTCGGCGCGAGACGACATCATTCCGCCTCCAGCAACAACCGCCATCGTCGCAGACGCCAACCATGCGGTGGCAACGACTGTTTTGCGCGTTGGGTTTAATCCGCCCAGGAAAGCACGGGTGGGGTGCAGGACGGTTTCAGAAAGCATCGAACGTGAAATCACAGGGTCGGTAGCTCCTTGAGTGGAATGTGAGTAGTTCACCGGTGTCCACGGTACGTGATTCCAGGGGCACTGCACAGGTGAACAGGTGCAAGGTGATCCTTTACACCCCACTTATTTTAAGAAAGTCAACGCTCACCCGCGGCGTGTTGAGAATCAACGTCACCCAGCAACGTGGATTCTGTTGTCACTCAGGCAGAATCTGTCAGTTCAGACCCAATTACCGGTCAGTACAGGCCCGTTACCTGTCAGTACAGCCCCATTGCTCGAGTGCACGACGGCCACTGACCCCAGCCTGCACGCGCCTGCAGCACTTGAGCTCGGGCAGTTTGTTCTTCAGCGGACGCGTTGGACGGAAGCCCCGTACCACCAACTGACCGCCAGGTCGACAAGGTGAACTGGTAGAGACCGTAGTATCCGTTGCCCGTGTTCGTTGCCGGGTTACCGCCCGACTCACACTGCGCAAGGGCTGCCCAAACACCAGAAGAATCAGCAGACAGTGAGTATGCGCTTCCAGCGCCGGCAGAAGCGGCAGCGGTTGAAGCGGTGCGCTCCTTGGTTCCCTTGGCAACGATCTCGCTGGTTGCCTCGGTCTTGGTTTCAGAGATCACACGGTTCACGGTGACCTGCCCGTCGACTGTTTCGCGGAACAGCTTGCGGGTGATAGAGCCGTTCACACCGGCCTGAACGACCGAGGTTTCGCCCTGGTAGAGGGTGTCGTCTTCACGCTCTTGGGTCGAGTAAGCAACCGCCTCGGTTTCGGTGACGGTTTCTCGGCTCACTCGGGTGACCTTCAACGTGGTCTTACCTTCGCTGAAGATGTAAGAGAAACGATCAAATTCACCGAGCCTGACACCAGCATCTGCGAGAACCTTGTCAGCTCCCTTACCGGACGCGGTGATTTCGGTTTGTGTGCCATCAACGTCAAGGATGATCGGCGTACCGTCGGTAACAACGGGCATTTCAGAACGCAGTTTGGAACGATCCGCAGCCAACGTAATCGTGGACTCGCTGTTGATGGAGTCCAAGACGCCGTCGATGCTGT
The DNA here is from genome assembly GCF_019380255.1 of Schaalia turicensis. NCBI lineage: Bacteria > Bacillati > Actinomycetota > Actinomycetes > Actinomycetales > Actinomycetaceae > Schaalia > Schaalia turicensis. Next base: position 380,019 of record NZ_CP048928.1, on the reverse strand, counting down.
CGGCGGTTGACCATGCAGTCAGGTCTTCACCGTCAATGTTCACCGCGTATGCGGAGGCCATGCGGACTACGATCATGTCGCCGTCGTGGACGCGAGTTGAGGTTGCGGGAGCAACAAGGTCGTGCTCGCCAATATTCACACCTGCGGATTCAAGAACATCGTCAACAGTGGTGTAGAAACCTTCGACCGGCAGTGAGACACCGTCGAGTTCGAGGGTGACCTGATGATGAGCAGAGGCAACTCCGCCCGCGGCGATTCCCACCATTGCAAGGGCAAGCGCGGACGCGCCAGTGATGACGGTTCGTTTACTCGGGTGTGAAATGTTCACGCGGCTCCAGACTTTGAAGGTTCCGCTCGGGTGACTCGATGCGTGCATCGTGTGAGCCGATAACGGACTAACACACTTACCGTAACCGTTTTGTTATCTGCGTGCGTCAGTTCGTGTCTATCTTCACGAAACAAATTAACGAGGTTCATCACCGATCTTGATGCCTCATGGGACGAAGCTAGCGCGTTCTCAACCGCCAAAAAGGCGTACCCACCCCCTACTTTCCGTAGACTCTGAGCGAGTTTTCCATCAATCGACGGCAGGCCTCTTCTTCACTGGCTTCCCAAAGATCCGCGATAAATCGGACGGTGTGAGCCATCACGTACGAAGAGTTTGGCGAACCACGATGTGGGACGGGTGTCAGGTAGGGAGCGTCCGTTTCGACAAGAACAAGTTCGCGGGGCATCCGGAGAAGTCCCTGGCGAAGGTGATCATTGGCGGGATACGAAATGGGGCCCGCGAACGATGCATACCAGCCATTCTTTGCCAGGATGTCTGCCAGTTGCCCATCTCCGGAGAAGCAGTGAAAGACAATCAGCTGATCTGCGCGCGCCACGTCATCAAGGACGGAAACCGTGTCATCGTGAGCGTCACGATCGTGAATCTGCAGGGGCAGGCCGGCTCGCTCAGCCATCTGAATGTGGGCGGCAAACGATTCTTTTTGCGCTTGCTTACCTTCGTCTGCGGTACGGAAGTAGTCCAACCCGCTCTCTCCGACGGCGACGACCGTCGGATCACTTAAACGTCGTTCAACTTCTGACAGCGCTTCGTCAAGGGGAATGTGATGATCGCGTTGAGTCGGGATTAAGCCGTCGGGTGACGGGACCTGGACTCCAGCGTGAAGAGCGGCTTCGTTGGGGTGGATCGCCAGCGAAACCTGGACACCTTGGAAGGATCGAGCGATCTGAATCATCGGATCGAAGTCAGGGAGCTCGCAGGCAGAGGAGACCTGGCGGGTGATATTCACCGATCGAGCACGCTCAATCTGTTCTTCAAGGGACAGCTTCACACCGTCAGCTTTCGGAATTTCGCCCTCATGGACGGGAAGGTGCGTGTGATTATCCATGACCGGCTCCGCCAGCGGAGCCGGGACCTCTGGCCATGTGCGAGGACGTCGTTTACCCACGTCAAACCCCCTTCGGAGAATAGACGGACAATCCGGAATCTGGAACCGGGAACAAAGCAGAACCATCGTCACCGATCTGGATGGGTTCACATCCGCCGATCACGCACTCCCAGATCTGACCGGCATGATGAGCACCCACATTCAGAGTCTTTGCGCTTTCACCAGAATCGGAAATAACAACAGCAACACCGTCACTAGCGTCATCCATCTGCCCTTGCCTCGCCCAACCGACCACGTGAGAATCGTCGAACGCATCCCACTGGACACCGTACGCGCGCGTCTTACGCATCTTCATCAGGGTTTCTAGTCCTTCAACCGGAGCAATAGGATGCTCACCTTCAGCCCCGAATAGGTCGGCGTGGAATACACAGGGGTAGCCGGCCTCGCGAAGAAGAATCAGCGCATAGGCTGCGGGCTTGAACCAACTATCGACCGGCGACGCCAGCGATTGACCATCCTGAGTATCGTGATTCTCCACAAATGTGACTGCCATCGTGGGGTCCGCGTCCACCAGCGTGCCGTTGAAGATTCCGCTCATGTCGAAGGTACCGTTGGCGCGCGACGCGTGGTGGAAGTTGAAGTGAAGCGGGACATCAAACAGGCTCAGTCGGCGATCATCACCGATGAATGACCGCAGTTCACCAAGGTCAGCGCTCCAGTATTCGCCGACCGTGAAGAGTTCCTTGCCAGAAACATCACGCATGCGGTCGAGCCATGCCATCGTAAAGTCGCGTCCCATGTGTTTCAACGCATCCATGCGCAGGCCGTCAACCCCCGTTGTTTCGAGATACCAGGCTCCCCATTCGACCAGGTGATCCATGACTTTGGGATCGGTCAAGTGGACGTCAGCGCCCATCAGGTAGTCAAAGTTACCGAACTCGTCATCGACGTTTTCGTTCCACTTTTTACCCTCGAACAGCCAGAGCCCCTTGCGCCCAGTCGCTTCATCCCAGTCAGTCCCGTGAAAACACGTCCAGTCCCATTCAAAATCCGAGTACGTGCCAGCACGACCTGGGAACGTGAATCGCGTCCAGACCTGGATCTGTTCAGGGTTGCCGACTTCAATGGTGCGATTCTGCTGATCAATCGGGGTTGCGGTCACCGTTTCTGACGCGTCTGCACCCATCTTGTGGTTGAGAACCGTGTCTGCAAGCACGTGGATCCCGTAATCATGCAAGGCCTGGATAGTCCCCACATATTCTTCGCGCGTCCCATACTTCGTGCGAACAGCGCCCTTCTGGTCAAACTCCCCCAGATCCCACAGGTCATACACGCCGTATCCGACGTCATCAATGCCCGCCTGCCCCTTATATGCTGGAGGCAACCACACGGCGCTGACTCCCAGGTCAGACAGGTGCTGCGCCTGATCAGCAATCGAACGCCAAAGCGAGCCGTCATTGGGCACGTACCACGAAAAACCCTGCAACAAAGTGCCGTTCATGTCAGTCGTCCTGTTTCACGATCGCGATTTCAACCGCCTTGGCAGCCTCTTCGCCCAGCAGATGGTTCACGAGGCTCAGACCAAGCTGGATAGCCGTCCCCATTCCGCGCGACGTGAACACGTTGTCGTCCACGACAACCGAATCGGTCAGAGCGTGCGCCCCGCCCACTTCGAGATCCTTCATAAAGCCCGGGTTCGCCGTCGCGTTTCGCCCGCCGAGGAATCCAGCGTGAGCCAAGATCGAAGGAGCCGCGCAGATCGCAGCGACAGGCTTGCCGAAGGCGATGCGACGAGCAATCTCTGCCTGAATCTTCATGTTTTCTTCAAGGTTCACGGTGCCCGGCATGCCTCCGGGCAGGAACAGCACGGTGTATTCAGACAGGTCCGCGTCATCAAGATGCAGGTCACACACCAATGTGATGCCGTGCGACGACGTGACGGACAGGGAACGGGTAGGCAACAGCAACGACGGCGCGCTAGCAAAAGGATTGGAACGAGGTTCTTCTACGGCCTGACTGTCTGATGCCGGAACGGCAATCAGGTCAGCGCGCACGCCCGCCCGATACAGGCAGTCGACGACCGCGAGCGCTTCCACTTCCTCTAGTCCGGGCGCGATGAGGACGCCGACGGACGCGTCGGTTGTGACAGTGGTCGGGGTTGGCATGAGGACCTCCTAATAGCTTTCTGCCTTCAAGTATCGCGCTGACCATGGACGAATTCACTGACAGCAAGCGTGAAACTACCTACCTACTGCCCCGCGTCTACGCGCCACATGACTTGCTTCGCAGAGCCTCGACGGGATCTTCACGCATGGTTTACGCGATGGGACGATGCCGACGACCACCGTCGGGCCGACGGAGATAGTGATCAGGATCATCGCCGCACTCACGGGAAGTTGCGCATGATCGACAGGATCAACCGATGTTGAGCATGATTTCTTCTTGGTCCAGGCGCTCCATTGCCGTTTCGAGGGCGGCGGATGAGAACACGCCTTCATTACGTGCTTCGAGCAGAGCCTGACGCTGTTCGCGGATCGCTTCGAGGGCAAGGACTCGCATTTGTTCGATGGTGAGGGCACCTTGCTCGGGCGTCTTGTCCGGAATGGGGTTTACGGGCACCGGGTCACGCCCATCACTTTCACTAGTGGAGGCAGTTTCTGATGTCCCCTTTGCGACGCTCGCTTGGACGCTGGTTGCTCCGATCACCCCACCGAAAGGCATGGGTGTCTTAAGAGCGGAAGGATGCAGGGCCTCGGCCAGAGCAGTCTCTTTAAGCGAGGAATGCATGAGGTGAAGAAGGTGCTCGCGTTCTTCTTCATTCACTGTATCTGTAGCCATCTGAGGCTTCACCAAACGGATCACCCACGACAGAGTCAAGCCCTGCAATGCCAGCGAACCGCCGGCTACGACCAGTGCGATCAGCAGGAGGACGTTACGCATCGGGGTCGCGAAAGGCAGGGTCTGGGCGGCCGCAAGCGTGACGGCACCTCGCATGCCTGCCCACACCAGAATCGACCCTTCGCGCACGCCCAAGGGCTGGGCGTTGAAGTATTCCAAGTCGTTTCCGCGACGCCTCTGCTGGCGCCAGCCACGTTCAACCCTGCGGTGCCACCGTTCAACAGCCGCATTCCATTGCTCGGGGCTCATGTTTCGGGCTTCAAGAAGCTCAGGATCGACATCACTCGCGTGCGCCAGGCGCTCTTCATGCAGACGCAGACGTTCTTCGTCACGTTCCATTCGCGCGCGAGCATGCGATTGACTGTGGTTCAAGAACGCCAAGAGGGGCGCGAGGAAGAGGACGCGAACACCAACCGCGATGAGGCCAAGAAGCAGGGCGAGGAGCAGGGCATATCCAACGCCGATCTGGCCTTCCTCAACTTTCTCGAAGATGCCGAAAGCTTGGATCCCCATAATCAGGAAGACGAAGCCTTCCAAGACCAATTCCACCGTGTGCCAGTTCTGCTGGGAAAACCGCCTGTTCAGAGCAGGCATGCGCACGTTGCGATTGTAGGAAACGATCAAACCTGCAACGACGGCCGCGACCAAGCCTGAACCACCCAAGTGTTCAGCGGGGATCGAGGCAATGAACGGCATCGCAAACGAAAAAACGGTGTCTGCTGCGGGCTGTTTAATCTTTGAACGCATGCGGCTACCAACTTCGCCTACCACCCAGCCAACAGCAACGGCGGTCAGTAGCGCGATAACAAAATCGCTCAGCAGGTGCGCGGGATTGAGGGCATCGGCGTCACCCAGAAGTGCAGCCGACGTTGCCGACGACACCAGGACAAGGGCCGTCGCGTCATTAAACAGGCCCTCGCCCTCCAAGATGGTGATGATGCGTGGAGCGACACCCTGTTTCTTCACAATCGACACGGCAACCGCGTCAGTCGGCGAGAGCACCGCGCCCAGCGTGATTGCCCACGGGAGCGAAATAGCTGGGACCAGCCAGTTCAAGACACAACCGACGACCAGAGCGCTGATGATCACCAAGCCGATCGCAAGGGCTGCGACCATTCTCAGTTCGCGCCGAAAATCCATGATTGGCATCGACACTCCGGCCGCGAACAGGAGCGGGGGCAAGATGACTTCGAGGATCAGATCGGGTTCCAACTCGATCGGATCAACCCATGGTAGAAAGCCGATTGCGATGCCCAGTGCAAGCAGAATCAGCGGTGAGGCCACGCCGATTTTCTGCGACACCTGCGCAGCAAAAGCGATAGCGATCAACGCGACAACGGCAATCAGCAGGGTGTTCATACCCGCATTTTATTGAAGGGGTCGCGGGTTTTCTCGCCAGTCTCAGCGCCGGTGGTTCTGAGCGCAGGCACTTTTCAGAGCATATGACTGCGAGTGCAGATGATCGTTAGTACGAGGATTATCAGCGCACACGGGCATCAGCGCGATATTTATCAGCGCAGACGCTCACGACCTGCGAAGAACCTATCCCCCAAAGCAAGTAACGCCGGCAGGACAAAGATAATCAGCGCGGACGCACACAATGCGCCGATCGAAATGGTGCGACAGATCTGCGCGATCGTCGGGTTCTCAAATAGGAAGCCAAGAATGCCGGTCACGAGGATCATGATTGACCCGGACGTTGCGATCGTGTGCATCGAATTGTCGTATGCGCGAGCCAGTGCATGCCGGATATCAAGTTCTTTCCGACCCTCGCGATACTGGCTTGTCAGCAGGATGCCGTAGTCGATCGTCGCACCCATCAAAATGCACTGCACCATCAGCTGGGCCAAATAGTAATTGTCGTATCCCTGCAGTCCGATCGTGGCGATCGTCAGGAAAACGCCGCACTGAACCAGCAGAACCAGTAGCAACGGAACCGACAGCGACAGGAAGGTCAGCGCGACGACAAGGAAGATTGAGCCAGCAGTTAGCCACTGGATCAGACTCATTTCCGAATCGAAAGACGACTTGAGCTCGTGCACCAACACCGAGTTGCCGACCAGGTAGCAGTTCCCGCCCAGATCCTCCGCGCACGCCGATTCCAGTTGGCCGATCAACGCTTCGGTCGCATCGGATTCTTCAGGCAGGGTCGTAGTGATGACCATCCGTGACCAGGTGTCCCCGACCAGTTGAATTCTGGCCTGTCGGATCTGGTGTGATGCGTCGGTGATTGCCGTGCGCATCTTGTCGTCGATGAACGAAGAAAAGCGCGCATCATCCAAAATCTGCGTATTCAGCGTGTCCACCAATTGCGCGATCGATAGTGTCTGACCAGCGGTTTCACCCCGATCTGTTGCCGTTTGCGCGCCGTGAATCAGGTAGGCAAGCGCGACGTGATTCGTATCGAGCGAGCGACTTGAAGCGGTCAGCGCCGAAAGCTGTCCCAGCAGGCTTGTCATCTCAGTTGGGTTCAGCTGACTGTCATCAACGACAGCGCGCATGACCTGACGCAGGGCACTCAGCTGGCTCACCTGGCTTTCACTGAAATTCCCGGACGTTTGAGGGTCGTACGCCATCGTGTCGAGGATGAAGCTCACGGCGTCATAGGCGCTCATATTCCACGAACTCGTATCGCCGTACATCGAGGTGCGGAGCAGGGAAAGCTGACGAACTTGGTTGGCGTCCATGCCAAGGAAACTCGCCAATTGCCTGGGCGTAAAGTAGGTGCCCGCAACCGAAGCATCGATGATCGAATGCAAGGTGGAGACCTCGGCTTGCTGTTGTTCTGACAGAGACGAGTCATTCGCCAAGTCAGAGGCAATCGTCTGCGGAGTGTAGAGCCAGTCGGTCGCATGGGCGGGCGAGTCCGCAATCGCAATGATCACCTGAAGCTGAGCCGAGTTCATCGACACGATGGACGCGAACGTTGACAGTGGGATCTGCTGACCGGACACGGCAAGGGAAGCGATCTGATACATCTGCTCGATGCCCGCTTTTTGGTCGTCGGTCAGAGAGCCCGCCAGCGGAGATGCTTCTCCCGCCTGGACCTGCGTGTTCAGGAAATCGATCATCTCCCACGGGCTGGCCGTAGTCGCGGTTGCAGGGTCGTGCCCCGAAAGCGTGGCGCGCATCGCAAGGATCTGCCCCACTTGTTCGGGCTCCATTGACAGGAACTGAGCCAGCCCCTGCGCATCCATCGGTGTAGCGAGCGTTGTGGTATCAGTCAATGCCATCAGGCTTGCCAGCTGCGCTGACCTCTCCCCCATTTGGGCACTGACCTGCGGTTCGTTTGTTGCAACCGCGTTGAGCGCTTCAACATAAGCCCTCAGTGTTCGCGAATCGTTCGCGTACTCCCCCGTTTCAGCTTTCTTCTTCGCGTAGAGCAGGCGCACCTGCGACGAATCAACCCCCAGCAGATTCGCCATCTGTTTGAAAGAAATCGGAGTGGTCATCGCCTGAGCATCGGTGAAACGTTGCAGGTTTTCCGCTTGAGCCCGCGCATCACCACTGACCATGGGCGCGTATTGAGTGTTCGGCACGTCGTTGACGATGAAGTCAGCGAACTGGCCAAGCGTCATCGAATCGGCCGAAATATTTGGGTTCGAGATCGCGTGATACAGGTAGATTCCGCGCGCCTCGGATTCGCTCATCCCCAGGAAGTTCGCCAAATCTGCGGGGCCTCGCACCCCCAGCAGAGCATCACGGTCAAGATAGGGCTCCAGCTGCGCCAGCGAATTCAACGTGTCTTCATCCGTGCGTGACACGATCAGCCGATTATTGCGAATGAAAGAAATGAACGCCGGCAGACTCATACGCTCAGTTGCCTGGCCGTCATGCGCTAAGAAGTAGACCAGAGACAGCATGTCCGAGTCGAAACTCAGGTCCTCACTCCCCATTTCGCTCAGGGCAACAGACATATCGTCGACAAAACGCTGGCGTCCGATCGTCGTCGGTTGAGACATGACAGAGCGAACCCCATCAGTATCGGAAATACGCTCAGCTAGCTGGCCCGCAATCGCATCATCGCCATTGCGATACAGAAGAACAATCGAGTTTTCCTTCTCGAAAACATCCGCAATCGGATCCGCCTTCGCCAGCGTGTACGCAACCGGCGCGCCTCCAGCCATCACGCCACCGCCAGCGAATAAAGCAATGAAGGCGACGAGGATCGGAATACGAGCTTTATATTCGAACCGTGCAAGAGGATGAAAGTTTGCCCGAAGATAAGGCTTCGCGGTCTTCTCAATCGCCCTATCGCACCACAGGATCAGCGTCGGCAGAATCGTAAACACGCTCACCATCGACAAGAACACACCCTTGGCCAAAGCAATACCCAAATCCATGCCGATCAGCAAAGACATGAAACAGAGCATCAGCAGGCCAACAACCGTGGTCATCGACGAAGAAACGATCGACGAAAAAGCCCCCCGAATTGCGCGCACCATCGCCTCTGGGCGCGACCCATCAGGCGTCTTCTCCTGGCGGTAGCGATTCATCAGGATGATCGAATAATCCATGGACAAGACCAGCTGAAGGATCGCTCCGATCGTGAAAGTCACATCTGCGATCGACCCCTGAATCAGGTTCGTCCCCAAATTCAGGACAACGGCCATACCTATCGTGACCAAGAACAGAATCGGCTCAAGCCAGGACGCGCACATCGCAAACAGGATCAGTGCAAGCAAAACAACAGCAACCATCACGATCCACAATGGAAGCTCTGAGGTCGGTGACGGGTTATCCGACTCAATCAACGCACCCTTGATCGCGAATTGATCGGTGAGTGCCTGCTGGATCGCCGCGTCTTCTGCCGACCCATAAGCATGCTTGGACTCAACAATGAACAGAGTGTGATCACCCTGGTGATAAATCCCGTCTGAATCCTCAGTCCGAGCCTCGTACCCCACCGAATCAACATTCGGGATCGCCTGAAGCTTCGCCAAAGTCGACTCTTCTTCGGAAGCTGTCAGGCCGGTGAACATGACGCGCGTCGACGACGTGTCCATGGAGCCGGGGAACTCAACCTCCATGATGTCGGTGCCTGCACGCATCTGGGAGGTCGCGGGCAGGAACTCCACCATGTCATTGATAACGCCAACCCTGGGAGCCAAGACAGCGCACACACCGGTCGCCACCACCATGATGACAAAGATCAGATGGCGGAACCTCACCAAGAAATTGGCACTTGCGGTCAGCACTGACGACTCCGTTTGCTCCATTACATGCGGATTTTTTCACGGTACCTGGTGGCGTGTGCGACACGCTAGCGAATCCGTGCAGGTGAGGGCTCGGTTGACGGGCTGAGCCTACGCCCGATGCTACACCTCGCCTCAGGACAACCGCGGCGCGATGCTGTGGCCACCTGAATCCACTTCCACAATCACCACACACCCACTCAACCTGCGAGAACCTCCCACCCATCACACAAACCAACCTCCCCGAACAGTACAGTGAGTGGCGGCCTCCGCCTCCAACACGCGTGTGGCGGCTTTCTCGACCTTTGGCGGGTCACAATGCTCTGTTCTGCACCGCCAAACACTCACAAATCTGTCAATGCTCCGCGCATGACGAAGCGGGTCGCCCCGAGGGGCGACCCGCTCACGCCGTTTTCTGCGACTACTCGCTCAGCTCCTGCGCTTGGCGCGCGTCGAAACAACGGCTCCAGTCGCGGCAAAGAGCGCGGCGAGAGCCATAAGACCCGCCACATCGGCGCCGGTCTTGGCAAGCCCGCGGCTCTTGGCCGTTGCGGCCTCCTTGGTCGTTGCGGCCTCGATGAGGAAAGGCACCTTGACGCTGACCCCGGTCGCCGCATCGGTGAGAATGATCTCATGGGATCCGATCGGCGTCGTCGCGGGAATCGTGTACGAGAAGCGCACGACTCCGCGCTCGTCCGCGAGTGCGGTACCAATCGTGATCGGATCGGAGTGGAGAACCGCGCTGATCTCGTGACCGGCAGTGAAGCCCGTTCCTACGATCTCGATGCTCTCGCCGATCTTCGCGGTGCTCTTCTCGAGGGTAATGGTTGGCCCGGGGTTCGGGTTTGGCCCGGGGTTCGGGGCGGGCTCTGCGGCCTTCAGCTTGAGCTCGACGATCCCGGACTCGACGGTTCCGGCGGAGTTCTCCGCGAGCAGGCGGATCTGGGCACCGTCGGTGCTGGGAGTGACCTTGATCGACGTGGCCCGGCCAGTGTCGCCATCGAGGTTAACCCACTGGTCCAAGCCCTTCTCCTTGATCTGCCACTGCAGATCCGGGGCGGGATCGCCCGTCACATCGGCCGCAAGGTTGAGGGTCGTCCCCTCGGGTGCGGTGATGGTGCGGAACTGATCGTCTCCCGCTATCTCGACCTTATCCATGTCGTCCGACTCGATCGAAATTGGCGAGATGTGCGGTGCTTCTCCGTTAACGATCTTTTCACCGAAGACCTCGACCTCTGCGAGCGCAAGCTGGGTATAGGGACCCGGCAGGATAACGCGCACATGACGCGCCTGGAAGCCGCCGAAATCGACGCTCGACGGGAAGCCACCAACGCCGTTGACCTTGAGTGCCTTCACGCCATCGGCAAGCGGGCCGTTCGGATCAAAGTTGGACGGTAGCTCCTCGCGGGAGGCGACGACCCAGAAGTCCTTCAGGCTCTCATAGCAGGCCCCCTTTTGGCAGGGGTCGCGGTCCGAGCGATTCCAGACGTTGACGTTCGAGAGCGCGAACTCTTCGCCGAGGTCAACCTGCCACCACGGGTTGGTCGCATAGTTAGTGTGCGAGACGGAACCATTGTCGAAGACTCCATCGGTTATACCGTCATTGGCGCGCGAGGCGGGGGCGTACCAACCGGTCGAAACCTGCGTCGCTGTCTTGCCGAGCGCAAGATTCTCTGGAGCCGCGAGGGTCGGGGATACTGCGCCCGCGAGCGCGAGTGCTGCAACCGTCGCCCCACCCAAAATAGTTCTCGTGAAGTTCACCTTCTTACCTTTCGAAATGCTTCTCGCCAATGAACTCTGTCGTCGGCCGATCCTTATTGAGGCGCTCCTACGATAGTGGTTATCGATCGATTATTACATTGTTTGAAAGAAGAATCACATGTTACTCACAACTTGCCCCTAGGTGCACTGTTCGAGGTGGTTGATTCATTGTGTGATGGGCGGTTTGTTGTCGCAGGCCTGAGTGGAGTCTGCGATGATTGCGAAAGTACATCCAGCCAACTAAGGCATCGCGTCGTTGTTGTTCACAGATGCAATGGTGGGTGTAGGCCCACCTCTATCCCCTCGGCGGCATCAATTACTCTTCTCACATCCTTACACGCAGCGAGCGTGATCCGGGCCTCACACTCGAGGTTGCGCGGTTCGCAGACAACCCCGTACGATAATGCAAGTCGTTCTCATTATCGCTAGAAGGTTCATCATGCGCGCCACCCGCCGCGGGATTCATCCCCTCCTCGCCCTGTTCACCGCGCTCCTCACCCTCGCGTTCTTTGCTACGCCGACGATCGCCGCGCCCGACCCGCAGGGCGGAGAATCAACGACGAAAGCGCTCCTCACCCACGGGCACGCCGACGTCTTCGCCCTCGTCCCCAACGGGCCGACGATCTCCCTCGTCGCCAAGGAGGACGTCACCACTCCGGGCGCACCGACCTACCACAACCCCGCAAAGCTCATCCTCGGTGTCACCGACGCCGCGAAAACGAGCGCGACCAAAAAGATCGAGGGCGTTGGAACCGCCGGCTATGCACTCCCCCAGTCCGAGGATCCCGCTCTCCTGTGGCCCGGTTGGGACTCGAACGCCATCGCCCCTCTGCGCCCAACCGCGATCCGCCTCGTCATCGACGAGGTCTCTGGGCCTGGTCGCATCTTCCTCTGGCGCTCGGCCGCATTCGGCGCGACCTCCCCGATCTTCGAGCAGGGCTCCCTCGAGGCCACTCCCGGGCGCTCGATCCTCCAGAACGCGCCCGCCCACGAGCACGCGAACTGGCTCTTCACAGACGCGGGCACCTACTCCCTCACTCTCCACGGCGAGGTCGACACCCCCAGCGGGCACCTCGTCTCTGACCGAGCCTCCTACACCTTCGCCGTGGGCGCCACCGCGATCGCGCAGGCCACCCCCGGAGCGTCGGCTCCCGTCGAGCCGTCGACGCCCGGCACCGGATCGACCCCGACCCCCGCGCCAGCGCCAGCGCCAGCGCCTCAGTCCACCGCCCCCCAAGCGCCCGTACAGCCAGCCGCCGAGCAGTGCCTCCCCACCCCCGTCACCTCGAACGGGAGCAGCACCGCAGTCGGCGGATCCCACACGATACGAGCGAACACCCACGTCCACCCGAACTGGGTTTTCACCGCCCCCGGCCTCTACAAAGTCTCGATCACCCAGACCGCGACCCTGAAGTCCGGTGCCCGCGTCTCGACCTCCGGCATCCTCTCCTTCAACGTCGGCGGTGCCGGAAACGCCGACTCCGGCCACTTCGACATCGGGACGAGTGCCAGCCCCTCGTCGATCTCCATGCTCGTCAAAGACGACCGCTCGCAGCCCGCGCGCTGGGTCGCTCCCTCCTCCCTCGTTTTCGGGCTTGGCTCCGCAGCCGAGACGACTGCACCCGCCGGTATCGAGTTCATCGCGAAGCAAGGTCAGAGGATCTGGATGATCTCCTCAAGCCAGGTCCCCTCCGTCCCGTGGCTCGGCGCAAACACGATGCACCCCAGCCTCCTCGCCCGCACGACCGGCGATGTCACCTGGACGCTCAACGGTGTCTCCGGCCCCGGTTCACTCGCCGTCTTCGAGTCCGGCAACTTCGGTTCGCTCGTCGGCGCCCGCTGGTTCGGCGGCAGCAGCTCAGGCTCGACGACCGTCTACGTCGGCCGCACCGCCGACGGGCACCCCTGCGAACTCGACCAGGCGACGATCGATCGTCTGCGCGCCGAGGGTAAGATCGTCGACGGCTCAGCCCTTCCCGGCGGTCTCGCATCGACCGGCGCACGCTCCGCCACCCCGGTCGTCCTCGCCTCGCTCCTCGCCCTCGCTGGGCTCGCCGCACGACGGTGGGCAAGAAGGTGAGGCGCACCCGAGCGCGTCGCGCTGGGGGTGCCCTCGTGCTCTCCCTCCTCATCGGCGCTCCTTCGCTGCTCCTCGGCGCATGTGCCCCCGTCCTCGCGGACGACGGAGTCTCTGCCGAGGAGCCTCCCGGCGCACGATCAGAGTCCGCTGCACCTGGCAGTGCTGATGTGGCCGATGACGGGTCGCAGCCTCGGATCGTTGCGACGACGCCGATCATCGCCGACCTCGTGCGCGCGGTCGCCCCGCGAGCGCGCATCGCGACGCTCGTCCCCGCAAGCGTTGATCCGCACTCCTTCGAGCCCTCGATGGCGGCCCTCCGCGACATCGCGCACGCCGACATCGCTTTCTCCAACGGACTGCTCCTCGAGCAGAGCGCACTCACCTCCTCCATCGACGCGAACCTCCCAAAGGGCGCCCAGCACGTCGCCCTCGGCGAAGAGTCCGTCCCCTTCGGCGCACGTCCGATTCCCCTCGTCGAGGACCTCTCTCTCGCGACGATCTGGCTCGGGCTGCGCGTCGACGGACGCGCCTCAACCGACTCAACCGTCTCCTTCGAAGCAGTCTCGGCGACCGGCCCCGGCGACCTCGCCGCCTTCACGACCGGCACCTTCGGCGAACCGCGCCCGTGGATCGCCTCGAAGGATGGGATCAACTCGAACGACCGCGTCGAACTCCCGACCAACGCTCACACCCACATGTCGTGGGGTTTCACCGAGCCCGGCGTCTACTCGCTCTCTCTGCGGGCGACGCTCCACTCGCCGACGGGCGACACTCCGCTCGGTGAGAAGACCCTCGTCTTCGCCGTCGGCGTCGACCCGCACTCCACCGGGCGGAGCGTCCTCGACTCCGGGCACGCCGATCTCACAGCGAAGCTTGAGGGCTCGATGACCCTGCGCGCAGACGCCCCCGCAGGCGACCTCGACCCCGACCGGATCGTCATCGCCGTCCCGGACACGACGACGACCACGATCCCCGACAATCGGTGGCGCTTCCTCGCCGAACCAGGCACCTCCGCCCGCATCCTCGCCCAGGCCGTTATCGGAACCCACGTCCACGGTGAGATCGACCCGCACATGTGGCACGATGCGAAGAACGCCATCGCCTACACTGACCTCATCGCTGACCGCCTCGCCGCCCTCGATCCCTCGCGCGCGGCCGAGTATCGGGCGAACGCTGTCGCCCGCGACGCCGAACTTGAGGCCCTCAACCGGTGGATCCGCGAAGTCGTCGCCACTATCCCTGAGAAGAGCCGTACCCTCGTGACCGCGCACGACTCCTTCGGCTACTACGCGAAGGCCTACGGGCTGCGGATCGGCGGGTTTGTCGCGCCGAACCCGTCCCTCGAGCCCTCGGCCCTCCAACTCGCTAACCTCACGCGTGTCCTCGAGCAGACGCCAGCCGCCGGAGTCTTCCTCGAACCGATCTCCCGCTCCCACCTCGGCGAGCTCGTCGCACTCGCGCACACGACCGGTAAGTCCGTCTGCTCGCTCCACTCCGACACGCTCACCGACGAGGTCCCCACTTACCTCGACCTCATGGTGTTCAACACGCGCTCGATCAAGTCCTGCCTCGACCCCGCCTCGCTACCCGCCTGGCCCTTCGAGTCGGAGGCATCCATCCCGAATCCCACCCGAGGAGACCAGTGAAACTCACGCACGCACTCGCGCTCGCCACCGCGGCTCTCATCGCCCTGGCCCCCGCCTCAGTCGCCACAGACACGACGACGCAGGACCCCGCCCTCACCCAGGTTGTCGACTCGAACGAGACCGTCGCCCCCGAAGGCACGCCTGTCGAGATCTCCGCCGGGCACGTCGACCTCGGACCGAAGTTCCTCGACGGCACGTGGACCTTCCTCGCCCGCGACGACTCCGCTCAGACGCCGACCTGGCGCCACCTTGACGACGTCGTCCTACGAGTCTCCGACGCCGCGAAACTCGAACTCCCCGCCGACGACCAGTACTCCTTTATCTCGGCGAACGGCCCGGTCTGGGCCGTCCCCCAGTCTGAGATCGCCAACGTCGTGTGGCTCGGCTGGAACACCCAGGACCCCGAGGTCGTCGGCAGACTCGCCCAGGGCGCGACCCTCGTCTTCGAGGGACACGAGGGCGAGGGGGACTTCCACGCCTTCGTCCAGGCCGGAAACTTCTCCGGCCCCCAGCAGCTGTGGAACTCGACGAAGCCGAACTCGCAGCCGATCCACGTTGACGCAAACACGCACACCCACGCGAACTGGGTTTTCACGCAACCGGGGATCCACCTTATCCGCCTCAGCATCCAGGCCCAGCTCACCGACGGCACCACTGTCGAGGACACTCGCGTCCTCCGCTTTGCCGTCGGGGACGCCGCCGACGCGCAGAAGGCACTCGAAGCCCAGTGGAGCGTCTCGAACGCCCCTGAGTCGCCCGCTCCCGTTGACTCGCCGTCGGCCGTCGACCGCTCGACCGTTCTCCCGCTGTGGATCGCCGCGGGGCTCGGCGCCACAACCCTCGTCCTTGTCGCTCTCGTCCTCGTCGCCCGTCGCCGCAGCCACGAGCGCGAGCGGGTCGCTGAGAGGATCGTCGAGGATGGGACTTCCGGCTCCGTCGAGCCGAAGCCGGAAGCATCCGATGATGCCGACGACCGGGGGTCTCAGCGATGAGTCGCGCACTGGAGGTGTCCAGCCTGCGCGTCGACCTTGGCGGGCGGACGATCCTTGAGGATGTGTCCCTTCGAGTCGACGAGGGCGAGCTTGTCGGCCTCATCGGGCCGAACGGGGCTGGCAAGACGACGCTCATGCGCGCGATCATGGGACTCATCCCCTACCGCGGGAGCATCGAGGCGAGCGGCTCGGTCATCGGCTACGTCCCGCAGCGCCAGGATCTCGACTGGAACTATCCGATGAGCGCCGCCCAGCTCGTCGCGACCGCCTTCACCGGTCAGCGTCGCGCGCCTCGAGGTGCGACGCGCCTTGAGGCCGTCTACCGGGCTCTCGACGCAGTCGGCATGTACGCGTTCCGCAACCGGACGATCAACGAGACCTCGGGCGGTCAGAAGCAGAGGATCCTCGTCGCCCGGGCGCTCGTTACCTCGCCGCGTCTGCTCCTCCTCGATGAGCCCTTCACCGGGCTTGATCACCCGAATCAGGACGCGCTATCTCGCCTCTTCGTTGACCTCGCCCGTTCAGGAGTCGGAATCCTCATGTCAACGCACGACCTCGGGCAGGCCGTCGATATCTGCCACCGACTCGTCATGCTCAACGGGACTGTGAGGGCCGAGGGCGAGCCCTCCACCCTCTGCTCGCCGGAGCCGTGGATGGAGACCTTCCACGTCTCTAAGGACTCCGCACTCCTCCGCTCCCTCGGGATGGTGCGCCGATGAGCCTCCTCGACTTCCTCTCCGACCTCGCAAACCCCTCGCTCGCTTTCCTCCCGAGGGCGCTCCTCATCGCTGTCCTCTCCTCACTCGTCTGCGGCCTCGTCGGTGCGCACGTCGTCCTGCGCGGACTCTCCTTCGTCGGCGATGCGCTCTCACACGCCGTATTCCCCGGAATCGCGATCGCCTTCGCGCTCCAGGGGTCGATCCTCCTGGGAGGAGCCGCAGCCGGGATCCTCGTCGCGATCCTCATCTCCGTCTTCTCCCAGAACCGCCGGGTCGGCGAAGACTCCGTCATCGGCGTCTTCTTCGCCGCCGCTTTCGCCCTTGGCCTCGTCGTCGTCGCACGAACGCCTGGCTACACGGGATCCCTTGAGTCGCTCCTCTTCGGGTCGCTCACCGGCGTGACGAACACCGATGTCCTCATCTCCCTCGGGGCGTGCGCCGCAATCGGCATCGCCCTCGCGCTCTTCCACGACCGGATCGTTCTCGTAAGTGTCGACCGCGATTTCGCGATCTCGGCGGGCCTGCACGTTGGGCGCATCGATTTGCTTCTCCACCTCGCCATCGCTACTGCCGTCGTCGTCTCCATCCAGACGATTGGGAACGTCCTCGTCCTCTCGCTTCTCATCGCTCCCGCGGCGACCGCGCGACTCCTCACCGACCGCGTCATCCCCATGATGCTCATCGGCCCGGTCATCGGTGCCGTCTCTGCCTTCCTCGGCATCTGGGCCTCCTGGTCGCTCAACATCCCCTCGGGCGCGGCGATCGTCCTCGTCGCGACCCTCTTCTTCGTCCTCGCTCAGCTCCTCTCGCCCGGGCGCGGACTCCTCCTTCGCGCCCGACCGGTGGCGCAGACCACAGAAAGGACACTCGCATGAGGCCCCTGCCGTTCACCGGCCTCCTCACCGCGGCCGCCCTGCTCGCCGCGCCGATACTCACCGCACCCGTGGCGCACGCAGTCCCGTCAGAAACGACCTCTCCCACGGAGTACGCCTCCGGCTCGACCAACGCTGAGGCCGCACCCTCGTCCCCCGGAGCGCCCGACGATCCCGAGCACCTGCCCGGAGAGGCTGGCTACGGGGACCTCGTGCCCGCCGACCTCACGGTTCCTGCGGGCTCGCCCGGCGCCGACCCGGAGGCGACCCCTGGGCCCGACGGCCGCGTTCCCCACGTGTGCGCTGGCCGCAAGCTCCTCCACCACGCGCATGTTGACGCCGCCTACGTCACCCGTGTCGACGACACCTTCACCGTTACTGTTGTCGATGGGCGCAAAGTCGTCAAGGACCCAAACTCCGTCTGCGTCCGACTCGCCCCCGACGCGCGTACCTCCGACTCCCAGGAAGTCTCACGCATGGTCGTCCCCTCGGGTGGCCTCTTCAACTTCATTGGCAAGCCCGGCGACATTGTCTGGCGTGCCCCCCAGGAGCAGATCGACAACTGGCGTCCCGTCTGGGCTGGCATCGGCGCCTTCGACACGGCGCACGAGGTCGCCCAGCCCGAGGGGATCCTTCTTGACGAGGTGAAGCTCTCGATCGCGAATTCCTCCGGGCCCGGAGCCGTCGAGGTGTGGCGCACCGTCGGCACGAACTCCCTGAGTCGAGGGCTCTCTTCCGACCCCTCGCTCGCGCCGCTCTCCCTCCAGGCTGGCTCCCACGGCCACTGGAACTGGACCTTCTCGAAAGCGGGCGTCTACCGGCTGGACATGGTTGCCTCCTACACGTCCACCTTGACCCAGAGAGCCGTTAATTCCTTGCCCTCGACCATCACGTGGCTCGTCGGCTCCGATGACGAGGTCGGTCTGCCCGAAGGCACCACAACCTCCCTCACTCCGATCGGAACGACTACCGAGCAGGTGAAGGAGAAGATGATCGCTTCCGGCGAACTCTCCACCGAGGAGACGCCCGCCGAGCCCGAGCCTCCCTTCACCCAGGCCGAGGCCCGCAAGCAGATCGAAGCGCTCTTCGGCTCTACTGCGAAGGCTCCATCCTCACCCTCCTCCCCCTCCCACTACGTCTACAAGGGGACCTTCAAAGATGATGTGCGGGCTGGCGTGCCGATCAAGCGGGTGACCCTCGAGGTGAACGCGAACGACAAGTCGATCCCCGGGGAACCGATCCTCGAAATCCCCGACTCACTCAAACAGACGACCGCCGACGGCGACCGCTGGGTCCTGCCTACCTCCGGTGAGCACGGATCGCTCGGATTCGACTTCACCCAAATGCCCGCCGATCTGCGCTCCGGGCCAGCCGTTTACTCCGTCGACACCTTCGACGGCCCCAAGGGCGGCCGCTACATCGCGGGGACCGTCACCGACGGGGCGATGAACGTCACCCTCGATACGACGCGCGACCCCAACCGCGGCTTCACCGTCGATGCAGCCGCAGTTCCCCTCGCCCACGTCTTCACGAAGCCAGGCGTCTACACCGTCGGTTTCAACATCGAGACGCGCGACAAGGACGGGAACTTCTCCTACAAGTCCCGCTCCGCTCACTTCGTCGTCGGCGACGCCGCGATCTCGGCGCTGCGCGCGATCACCGCGGAGAACAACGGCGAGGCGCCCTCACCCTCTCCAAACCCTGCGAATCCGGATGCCGATGCGCCACCGAGCGGTGGCGTTCAGCCCGACAATCCCTCGATACCTGATCCTGCCAACCCGTCCACCCCTTCCCATCCCGGCGATTCGGCGATCCACATCATCACCGAAGGTCACATGGATCAGGCGATGTCCCTGAGGGACGGGAAGGCGGAGGTCTTCGTCGACGACACCGCCGACCCGCGCCATCCCGTCCACCGCACCTCCGGAACCTTCGCCTACGCCGTCCCCGACTCGACGCACGCGAAGATCCCCGCCGGCGCGAAGGGCTACAGCGAACTCGCCGCTGCGGCGCCCGAAGGTGTGTGGAGTCTGCCCGAGACCCAGCTCGAGGGCATCCCCTGGGTCGGCTTCTCAACCCAGCGGGTCGACTACTCGCAGCTCTCAAGCAAGGGCGTCGAGGTCGCGATGAGGAACTTCACCGGCCCAGGTCGCCTCGTCACCGGTGTCTCCTCCCTCTTCGAGGGATTCACGCCCCGACTCGACTCGACGAAGCCCGACATGGTCCTCCACTACCTCTTTGGATCACACGACCACCAGGCCTTCTACTTCACGAAGCCCGGGCGCTACTCGACCGACTTTGTCTACACCGCGCACCTCGCTGACGGCTCCACCATCGAGAAGACGCTCCATGCGATCTTCCTCGTCGGCGACGACGCCATCAAGAAGGGCGCTGAGCCGAACCCCTCGCCTGAGCCGAATCCCTCGCCCGCACCGAACCCGGAGCCCGGCGACGCCCTTCCCATCGACGAACTCGTCGCGAAGCTCAACGCCGAGTCCCACAGGAACTGGACGAACCCGAACAACGGTGCGCAACGGCCCGTCCAGCCCACGCCCGCTCCGGGCACCTCCCCGTCAACCGGATCACCGTCCACGGGCTCCCCCTCAGCAAGTGCGAGCGCCCCGGCCTCGCCGATCGAGAACCCGACCGCGGCCGCCGCGCGCCTCGCCGAGGGTGCCGGGCAGACCGGAACCCCGGTAACCGGTGGGTCAACCGTGTCCGGCTCACTACTGTCGTCGAACTCAGCGACTGGCGCGGAGTCAACGAGCTCCGACTCCGACGCATCGGACGCTTCCAGCGCCGACGAATCCCAGTCGAGCGGCGTCGCAGGTCTGGACTTCGCGGACTCCTCACAGTCAGGAGCGTCCACGACGCGGGCACTCACCAAGCCCACCACCCCAGTGAGCGCCCTGCTCAATCCTGAGCGCGGTTCCGCCTCGTACGGGAGCGGCTCGAACTGGTGGCAGTGGATCCTCGTAGGGATCGCTGGTAGCGGACTCGTCGGGGCGGGCGCCTGGGCACTTCTCCTGCGCAGGCGCGTAAACGGTTGCGCACGTAGAGTTCGCTGACACGTCTCCCGGATCAGCTACCCAGCCCGTGACCGGATCAGCTACCCAGCCCCGTGACTGAGTGAAATGTGAGCGCCGAGCGGCGGCTCGGACCTTCCCGGTTCGAGCCGCCGCTTCGTCGTCTACTTCTTCGCTTGCGCCTCCGCCTACTTCTTCATCCGAACGAGCCACTGGCGAACTTGACGCTGGCGCTAACTTCGACTTTGAGTCTGACTTTGGCGCTGGCAAAGCCTCCACCAAAGCTTCAGCAGCCCCGCGGGTTATGTCCGCTACGCTTTCCTCCTGGTCCTGCTGATCACCAGCGCAATGCCAGCTACAGTAAACAAGGCTGCCGCATAGAGATAAACCAGCACATTAGCTCCGGTTACTGGTACGGAGGGCACCACTTTTTCTGCAAATACCGGGGTGATCTCCGTGTCCTCACTGAACTTATGCCGTTTCGTGAAGTCATAAACTCCCAGTTTAGCTTGCCCCTCATTTTGGGCAGCTTTATCAGCTGACCAATGCTTCAACCCGGTTGCGGCCTTATCTTTATCGCTGACTGCAATCTCGGGAATCTCTACCCAAGCCTTGGGGTTAACCCAATAGCTCTGAGGAGGCAGCTTGTCCAGTCGACTGGAGGGCTCCACCGTCACCTTTACATAGGTTTTTCCATCCAAGAGTTTCGCCAAATCTCCATGAGGATCGGTTGCCTGCTTCAAGAAGTCTGGCATGGGTCCCGTAGGGGGCGCATCGTACCGGTTCTTATAAACCCTTATCGGCAGCTCGATCTCTTCAATCTTTTCTCGACCCGCAAACTTAACTTTCGCTTTGAGTTTCACGGTACGAACAAGTTCGTTTGAATCCGGTTCTTCTTTTACCAGCGTGTAAAGATCATTCTGGGTGGCTACAGGGGTACCGTTTTCATCTACGAACTCTACCGTCGCGTCATCAGGCAGTTTCGTTATCTTGGTTTTGTCTTTACTCTGCAGCTGAATAGCTGCCCTCAGCTCATCCAGAGTGGGCACAAAATTATTGATCCAGGTGTCATCGGATGCCTTAAAGGACTCGGTAGTCGCCACCCCTTTAGTCATCAGATCTGACCAATCAAACTGTGCGGTAAAGGTATGGTTTTCGTTTATCTCCGTGCCCGGCGATAAAAGTGGTTCCTTATCCCACTCTTTAAAGCTCTTGCCTTCTTCCGGCGTGATATAGTGCTTGTTCTCGTCCGGCTTTTTTTCGTTCTCCAATTCTTGGGGAACTGGAAGCAGATCAGACTTAAGACCCTTCAGTACATCGTAATTAATTTCTTTGATGGGGTTCCCATCTGTGTCGGCACCGAAGGAGCCGCCCTCACCGGCCTTAAAGGTTACTCGGACGTACCCGTCTGGAGGAGTAGGACTATTTGAGGGCACCTCAATAACCCTGACATCCTGATAGTAGAAGGTAATCTCATCGGAACCGGTACCGTTGATTCCTTTGAATTCATTAGTCTTTTCGTCTACATCGTAGAAAAGCTGCTGCTGCGGATCTGAAGTCAGCCTCCAGCCGTTTATCGGCTTGTAGTTTCTGGCATCGTAATGTCGACAGAGGCTAGTCACTGTTTCCTGGTCTAGAATACGGTACTTCTCTATAATGTTTTTCTTTTCCGCATCGGTAGCGGCTTTCTCCAGCTCTGCCTTAGCTCTTTGGTCCACATAGTTAACCTTGTAATCACGGGTGTGGAAGGGGCGATAGAAGAAGTGGAACTCATTGTCCTTGGCTTTCGGATTATCAACTAATTTCCCGTCTTCTAGAATCTGTTTCGGTTCTACCCTAAGCGTCTGGAAATAGGTGTTATCTTTCGTTGCCCGATGCTCGCCAGCCAGCTTTTGATAACCCTCATAGAGTTTTTTAGTTTCTTCGTCTTCGGTGTTCCGCAATTCTTCATCGGAAGCCAAAATCCATTTGGCATCTTGCTTAGAACCAATGGCGGCCACGTATTTTTCGGCACGCTGGTTTCCTTTAGTTTCTGTAGCCGGATTATCCGTCACGGTCTTATCAATTGCGAGATCACTATCCAAGAAGTGGTGGAAAACCTTTACATCCTGCATATCATTTTTTACCCAAATGGCTTTCAGGTAAATGGGATTGACTACGTCGTTACCGTAGGAGTAAAGTTCCGGAACTTTATAGGTGTCCCGATAAGAAGTATCCACTTTGTCGGTGTATTCGCCGGTATTGGCATCCTTCTGATAGCGCAGCACCTCCCAACCCATGAAGCTATAGCCTTTTCGGGTTGGTTTATTCGGTTCTACCAGTTTTTGCCGCTGCACTACAGTAAAGACTTGCTTATCCCCTTCGTTTTCACCCTTTTTCGCGTAGGTGACTTCTTTTTGGTCAGAGACATCGCCTTCCTTAATGGTCTTAGGGGCGGTGGTAACATTCTTCTCCTCAATGGGATCTAGCTTGCCCCCATTGGGATCGAAGGTTACCTTCCACTTATAGTCTGGTTCCCCCCATTTGGCGTAGAGCACCAGGTTGTGCACAGGCATAGTTTCCTTGTTTTCCCAAACCAGTTTCTGCCCGGCCGGGTCTAGCGCCCAACCCTTAAATACCATTTGGGGTGCGAGGCCCTTAGGCCTCTTAATCCGATCATTTCCCTCGTCATCTTTTTCCACCAGATCCGTCAGCTCTAGATCAATTAAGGTCTGCGGGTTATCTAGGTCTAAATCCTTTAAGGGTTTTTGGTAGAAGACGTCTGTCTGATTGGTCTCGTCGTACTCGCTGTCGTCCTTGGGGTTTGCGGGGTCATTGTTGAACCGCAACTTGTACTTATTCCGGTGGTACTGGAAGCGAATATAGCCATTTGTATCAAATGCATCGCTGCCATCGGCAACGTCCCCGAATTCATCAGCACGGTTAAAGAACGTTTTCATAAACTGCATGTCGCCCTTGGTTTTTTCGTTGCCATAGGGGTCTATTACCGTTTCGTCAGGAAGGGGAGTTTTGTCTTCCCGCTCATCGTTCATAGCGGCAAGCTCATCCTCGGTAAGCTTCTGGGAGGGTTCGTTTAGGCCGTAAGGGGTAAAACCCTGCACCGTTGGGTACGGGTGAAGATAGGCTGAACTGTCGGTATCCGCTTTGGTTCGGTAGAGATTGTAGTCAACGATGGTCTCTCCGGACTCAAACCCATCCATCCAAAAGTCCATGTGGTGAGGTATTGACCGGCCTGATTCTTTGGAACCACCCCGTTGTTCGATACCAAAGGAAAGAGTAGTGAAAGTTTTCGGGTTAGCAAGCCAGTTGACCTTCAGAGTGACGCCATTTCCGGCATCAATCTCGTTAGTGTAACCACCCAGTCTCTCGTAGACTGCCATATCGAGAAACTCTTCAGCCGAGAGCCGGTAGGGAGGAGTATCGCGGTATTGCCAATTTGGAATAACGTAGTTTGGTCCCCAGCCAAAACTTTGCTTACCCTCGGAAAACCCCTTGGTTTCCTGAGCGTCATCTGGCCACTCTGTCATCAACTGGTTAAACCGGGCCTTAAAGTGGTAGGGGTTTCCTGGCTCGCCTAACTTTTCGCCGTGTCTCCAAATTTCCGGATAGAAGGTCGACTCAGCTGCATCACCCGTCTTAGCATTCGACTTCGTAAAGTAAAGGTCATACACCTGGCGATCATAATAGATGTTATAAATGGTTTTGCCGGTGGAAGAAACCGCCTTTACTACGTCTGGGCTATTTGGATCAGCGTTTTCTTTATCGGTTAAATCTTTATTGTATTTATAAAATTTATTAAGGTAAAGGAAGGCATTGCGGTAAAATCTTTGGTTGTTCCATATTTTATCTAACCGCGTCTGATCTAGATCTGGAAACTCCACCCCTTTTACCGTCTCATTTTCAAGGTCTGGACGAGTACCGGTGGCCTGATCCTTATACACATGGGTACCCACGAAGTCGTACTTTTCTAAAAGAGAAGCCCCCTCGGGGTAGTCGGCCTTTTCCGTCCAAAATTGGATTACATAGTCTGCCTTCTCGTTATCTTTCCAAACTGCAGTGAACTTGACGTTTTCAGCCGGAATAATCAGATTAGCATTGAGATCTTTAATCGCATTACCGCCGCTGTCTTTAATAACTTCGCCGGCCTTAAACGTCTTCTCGCCAGATTCATCTTTTAGGTCAATCGAAGGCTTCCAACCTTGGAAGGTAGCTCCCACTTTTTCGGGAATATCTTTTTTCTCGAGAGTGGGGATGACCTGCCCGTAGTACAGAGTGCGGGAAGGAAGTTCCGCACCCCCATCGGTGTCGAAAGTGACGTCATAGTGGTTACGGTTGTAACGGTATTCCACTGAAAAATTCGTAGTGTCTTGGGGAACCTGCACCGTAATAGAATCAGCCTCTGGAATAAAACCCGCTATTTGAGCTTCATCTAAAGGCTTAACTTCTAGATCGGAACCGACGCTACCTTCCTCAGTAGTTTCAGTTATTTCTGTTTCCCCGGGTTTTTTACCATATTTGTCAAAATCATTGATGTCTTGGAAAACATGCTTGATCTTGACGCTATTTTTTACAGCCGGGTAGTCAAAGGATCGAGTTTTCTGATAGGTCTTTCCGTATTCATCATCGCCACTCTGTTCGCCAGTTTTAGCTTCTTTAACCACCGTGTCGTAGCCGATAGGGAAATTACCTTGAGGCTTATCGTAACCCAGGAAATCCGGGAGGTTAATAGTCTTATTTACCTTGTCTTTTTCGCCTTGAGTAGCACCTGCCCCTACGGTCGCCACATAGGGCTGGTAGTTGATGGCATAGTCTCCATCTCTCTCAACCCGATAATCGCTACGGAGGGTGTAGATATCTGGCTGCTCCGGATTCTTGACGAACTTTTCCGTCGTTGTGTCAGCAGGAAGCTTCACCGGTTCCAGTTCCATGGAATTTTGGTATTTGCTGGTTTCCGCAGCGTCAGCTGTCAGCAGCCGGGAAAATATCACTGCCGCCGGAAGTATCAATGCCACCGCCAGTAGTAGAGACAGGGTTTGCTTGAACGAAACTTTCATGGGGGGACTTTCCGTCTCTGATGCCATAATTTATTTTTAAAGGCAAATATTGGTATTTCTGACTATTAATTATTTTAACACCATTAAAACACTGTCTTACAACCTTTCAAGGCGGGTAAGAGTGCCAGCTCGCCCTGACACCTCAATTCGTCGGGCGATCGGCGAGGGCGGGGCGGACGTTCGCCCCAGAAGGCTCAGAGGCCGCTCCTCATCTAGAGGCCCCTCCTCATCTATGGGAGAATCCTAATGAGCGAAGGAGGGGGCATGCGCAAGGACTTGGTCGAACAGGTCGTCGACACCGTGATCGACAGGATCGTCGAGGGCGCGTACCGCGAGGGCGACGCCCTGCCCGGCGAGGTCGACCTGGCGAAGGAGCTCGACGTCTCCCGCCTCACCGTCCGCGAGGCCGTGAAGGTCCTCAAGGATCGGGGGGTCCTCGAGGTGCAGCAGGGACGCGGCACTTTCCTCGCGCCGCGGACCCGGTGGACCGATCTGTCGACGGTCATCGCACTGACGATGCGCGAGTCCTCGCCGCGCGACGCCGGACTCCGACTCGTCGAACTGCGACGGATGATCGAGGTCGGGGCCGCAGGTCTCGCCGCGCGCAACCGCACAGACGAGGACCTCGAGGCCCTCGAGTCCCTGCTCGAGCGCATCGACGAGGCCGCGGCGGCCGGGGACGTCGAGGCGAACGTCGAGGCGGACCTCGATTTCCACAGGCGCATCCTCCTGGCGAGCGCGAATCCCTTCATGCCGGTCGTGCTCGCCCCCCTCACCCAGGCACTTCACGAGTCCCGCTTCGTCACGGCCTCGCAGCCCGAAGTGCGCAGGCGGGCCCAAGCCCACCACCGGGCGATCCTCGACGCGATCCGTTCGAAAGACGAGGAGGCGGCGAAGGACGCGATGCGCTCGCACATGACGCAGACGCGGCTCGATCTTCTCGCGAACACGACCGAGTAGGAACGGAATCCGCAAGTCCTCAGAGGATTACTTGCGCGCACGCCGATGCGCAGCGTATAGTGACACCAGTCCTCAGAGGTCTGAGCAATGGTGCTCGGATGAGAGGGCCCGAATCCCGAAGGAGTGTCATGCCGCTCATCAGTCGCGACGAACTCGTCGCAGGGCTCCCCCCGCACGCCCCCGTCTCCCCCGCCGACGTCGACGCCGCCCGCGCCTCCGCCGCCCGGCGCCCCGTCCTCGTCGTCCTCGACGACGACCCGACGGGCACCCAGTCCGTCGCGGATCTGCCCGTCCTCACCGCATGGGAGGAGGCCGACTTCGACTGGGCCCTCGCGACGGGCTCCCCCGCCGTCTACGTGATGACGAACTCGCGCTCCCTCGCCCCCGCCGACGCGGAGCGCGTCAATCGCGAGGTCGTCGCCTCCGCCCTCGCCTCGGCGAAACGCCTCGGCGTCGAGGTCGATTTCGTCTCCCGCTCCGACTCGACGCTCCGTGGCCACTTCCCCCTCGAGCCCGACACGATCGCCGCCGCCCTCGAGGAGAACGGCGAACGCGGAGTCGACGGGGTCGTCCTCGTCCCCGCCTTCCCCGAGGCCGGGAGGATCACCCTGCGCGGGATCCACTACGCCGGATCCGCCGAAGCGGGCTACGTCCCCGCCGCCGAGTCCGAGTTCGCGAAGGACAACACCTTCGGGTACGCCCATTCGATGATCGCGGACTGGGTGGAGGAGAAGACAGGCGGCCGCACCCCGGCCGGGCGGGTCCTCCTCATCGACATCGAGACCCTGCGCACCGACCTCGATCGGACGGTCGAGATCCTGAGGAGCGCCCGGGATTCGCAGCCCATCGCGGTCGACGTCGTCGAGGCCTCGGACCTGCGAGCCCTCGCCCTCGCCCTCATCCGCGCCGAGGAGGCCGGCTCGCGCTTCGTCTACCGCGTCGGCCCGCCCTTCGTCCGCGAGCGCATCGGGCAGATCGCCCACGAGCCGCTCACCTCCGAGGAGATCGCGCAGTCGCGCTCCGGTAGGATCCCGAGCGCCGGTGGCCTCGTCGTCGTCGGCTCGCACGTCGGCGTCACCGCCCGCCAGCTCGACCGGCTCACCGCGAGGTCCAAGGCCGAGGTGCTCGTCCTCGATTCGGCGCGGATCATCACCGGCGACCGCGCGGAGGAGCACATCCGCGAGCTCGTGGAGAAGGCCACCGACGCTCTCGAGACGAACACGATCATCCTGCGCACCTCGCGCGCGATGCTCTCCGGATTCGATGCGAACACCGCCCTCGCCCAGGCGCGCTCGATCTCCGCGGCGATCGTCGCCGTCGTCCACGGCGTCGTCGAGCGGGTCACTCCCCGATTCGTCGTCGCGAAGGGCGGGATCACCTCCTCCGACGTCGCCTCGAAGGGCCTCGAGATCCGGCGCGCCCGAGTCATCGGACCGATGCTCCCCGGCATCGTCTCCCTCTGGTCCTCCGTCGACGGGATCGCCGCGGGCGTCCCCTACATCGTCTTCGCGGGCAACGTCGGCACCGACGAATCCCTCGCGGATGTCGTCGAGAAGCTCGAGAAGTAGCACCTTCATCCCCGTCCGGCCGTGGACGACGAGGTCCGCGGCCTCCACCTTCAAGGAGAGAACACCCATGTCGAAGCGAATCGCCGTCCTCGGTCT
This sequence comes from Schaalia turicensis, assembly GCF_019380255.1. Taxonomy (NCBI): domain Bacteria; kingdom Bacillati; phylum Actinomycetota; class Actinomycetes; order Actinomycetales; family Actinomycetaceae; genus Schaalia; species Schaalia turicensis. The sequence goes on along the minus strand of NZ_CP048928.1, from coordinate 351,758 downwards.
CGGAGCGATGGGACTGCCCATGGCCTCCCATCTCGCCAAGACCTTCGAGGTCACCGGATTCGACCCCTTCGAGGAGCGCCGCACCCTCGCCACCGAGCACGGCGTCGCCGTCGCCGACTCCGCCCCCGTGGCCGCCTCCGGCGCGGACTTCGTCCTCATCGCCGTGCGCAACGCCGCCCAGCTCGAGGAGGTCCTCCACGGGCCCTCCGGCGTCGTCCCGGTCCTCGAACCCGGAGCCGCGATCATCCTCACCTCCACCGTCGGCGCCGAGGCCGTCGAGGCCGAGGCCGCGCGCCTCGCCGAAACGGGCATCGGCCTCGTCGACGCACCCGTCTCCGGTGGCCCCGTCCGCGCCGGGGAGGGCGACCTCCTCGTCACCTGCGGCGCGACCCCCGAGGTCTGGGAAGTCGCGAGACCCGTCCTCGACGAGATGGCCGGAACCCTCGTCCTCGTCGGCGACGCCCCGGGCAAGGGGCAGTCGATGAAGACCGTCAACCAGCTCCTGTGCGGCGTCCACATCGCCGCCGCCGGAGAGGCGCTCGCCCTCGCGGGGAAGCTCGGGCTCGATCAGAGGATGGTCCTCGACGCGCTCATGGCCGGCGCCGCCCAGTCCTTCATGCTCGGCAACCGTGGGCCCCGCGCGATCGAAGCCTGGGAGGGCGCCGATCCCGAGGTGTGCTCGCGACTCGATATCTTCGTCAAGGACATGGGCATCGTCACCTCCGCCGCGAAGCGCGCGGGCATCGCCGTTCCCGTGGCCGCCGCCGCCGAACAGCTCTACATCCTCGGCAATGCGCAGGGGCGTGGCGCCGAGGATGATTCCACGCTCATCCGAATCATCGCCCCGCATTCATGAACCGCTCACCACGACGATGTGGCGAGCACAAGGAGAACAGCATGCAATTCCACGAACTCATCCCGGATCCTACGGGACTCGATCGCGTCTTCACTGGGGGGCGCTGGCTCGAAGGCCCCTGCTGGGTCCCCGGAGCGGATAGACTCCGCTTCTCCGACGTCATCGGCGACCGCGTGTGGGACTTCGATCCCGCGAGCGGCGAAGCAACCATCCACCTCGAGCGCCCCGACCACGTCAACGGGCGGACCATCGATCTCGACGGCTCGGTCATCCAGTGCTCCCACGGAGGACGGCGTCTCGAACGCGATCGGAACGGGGAGATCAGCACCATCGTCGACCACTGGCACGACGCGAGATTCAACGCCCCGAACGACGTCGTCGTCTCCTCCGACGGCTCCATCTGGTTCACCGACCCCGCCTACGGGATCATCTACCCCGAGGAGGGCCACCCCGGTAGCCGCGAGTACTGCGATCATTGGGTCTTCCGCATCACGCCCGAGGGACGACTCACAGTCGCCATCACCGACCTCGTCGAGCCCAACGGGCTCGCGTTCTCCCCCGACGAGACGATCCTCTACGTCGCCGACTCCGCCGCACTCAATCGCGAAGGGGCGATGGGCCGCCATCACATCCGCCGATACCTCATCGACGACTGGCGGGTGAAGGCGGGCGAGGATTTCGTCGAGGTCAACCCCGGAGTCCCCGACGGGATCAAGGTCGACGAACACGGCAACGTCTGGTCCTCCTGTCTCGACGGGGTCGTCGTCTTCGCCCCGGACGGTCGCGAGATCGGCAGAATCCCGGTTCCCGAGAAGGTCGGGAATCTCTGCTTCGGCGGCGAGAGCGGCACCGACCTCTACATCGCGGCCTCCACTTCCATCTACCGGATCCCCACATCGACCCGCGACTGCCGACGCCCTTCGAGCAGAGCATGAGACGGAAGGAGACGACCATGCCCACCACGACCTCACCCGATACCGCGACCATTCGAGGCGCCTCGCCGAGAAGCCTCTGGACCGCCCTGGCCCTCCTCCTCGTCCTCTCGATCTCAGGAGCATTCCTCTGCGTCGAAGCCGACCGGGGATTCGGGCGCGTCGACGTTCGGACCGTCGAATTCATGACCGAATCGAACGTTCCCATGACCGCGAAGATCTACCGACCGACCTGGGTGACCAAGGAGAACCCGGCACCCGGACTCCTCGCCCTTCACGGCTACCAATCGGACAAGGAGGCGACGACCACCTTCGGGACCATCGAATTGGCGCGGCGTGGTTTCGTCGTCCTCAGCATCGACCAGTTCGGCCATGGGTACTCCACCCAGCACGGCGTCGACCCGGAGATCATGTCCGGAGCGGCCTACGGCCTCACCCACCTCAAATCCCTCCCCTTCGTCGATCCGACCATGATCGGAACCTACGGTCACTCCACCGGATCGATCTACGCGGTCAAACTCGCCAAGTCCGACGAGGACGTGCGCGCAGTCGTCGCACTGTCCGGCAACGGTGGCGACCCCGATATTCACGAGGTCCGCAACTACCTGCTCGTTCAGGGGGACAACGAGGAGATCGGCCCCTACCGGGAGAAGACCTTCCCCGTTTCCTCCCTCACCACCCACCCCGCACGACTCGAAGCCTTCGGGCTGGGCGACTCCGACGTCCTCGAGTGGAACCACACGTACGGGGACTTCTCCGACGGCAGCGCGCGACGCGCCGAACTCGTCTCGGGAACCCACTTGGGCGTCATGACCTCGGGGGCGTCGAACACCGCGGTCGTCGATTGGTTCAACACGGCTCTGCGCGACGGCGCGCAGGACGAGCATTGGATCCCCTCGGATTCTCATGTCTACCAGTGGAAGGAGATCGGCGGGGCAATCGCCCTCTTCTCCCTCGTCGCCTCACTCATCCCCCTCCTCGGCCTGCTCCTGCGCCTTCCGGCCTTCGCCGGGCTCCGCGCCTCCGAGGGTTCCTACGCCGGAAGCGGCCGCCGGGGTCTCGTCGTCTCCGCCGTACTCGGAATCGTCACCACGATCATCCTCTATCCCCTGTGCACGCAGAAGGGCGGAGGGAAGGACCCCGTTTCCGCAGCGATCCCCTTCCTCCCGCTTCAGATGGGCAACGGCATCGCGACGTGGCTCGTCGTCACCACCGTCCTCACGCTCGTCGTCGTGCTCGTCTGGAAGCGCCTAGGCGTGGGCAGGACGACGACATGGTCCGAGCTCGGAGTCGTCCCCAAGACCGATCGCGCGCGCGGAATCGGCACGGCCCTTCTCCTCTCCCTCGTCCTCGTCGCATGGCCGGCCGTCGTCGTCGCGATGAGCGCCTTCTTCAGGGGACCGGAGTTCCGAGTGCTGTGGCCGATGCTCAAGCCGCTCACCCCTGAACGCGCTCTGGTCCTCCTCCCCTACTTCTTCATCATCTGGTCGTTCTTCTTCGTGGTCAACGGCCTCTCCCTCAACACCGTGTCCCGAATTCCGGCGCGCGAGGGCGAACGGCTCAGCCTCCTCTGGGCGAAGCGATTCGGTTTCGCGTGGGTGAGCGCGATTCTCGGCCTGTGCCTGCTCTGGCTGTTCCACTTCGTGCCCGGCTACCTCGGGATCGGTCCGGGAATGGACGTCATCGGCCTGCCGACGTTCGGCGGACGATGGATGATGATGCTCGACGTCATCATCCCCCAGTTCACGGCGCTCGTCGCCCTCAACGTCTGGTTGCAGGTGCGAACGCGCTCGATCTGGGTCGCCAGCACCGTCGGCGCCGCCCTGTTCACATGGATGATGGTCGGCGGCCAGGTCGGCGTCTTCTGACCCCGCGTCAGGGGTCGTCGCTCACCTGATGAGTGATTGACCATACCTTCACGGTCAGCCGTGGTCGCCCCCCCGTACAATCGGAGGCGACCACGGCTGATCGGTCGCTCGAACACTATCCGCGCGCGCTCCGCGCCTCGACATGCGCGATCGGCTGCCACCCATCCCGGCAGAGACCGGGAGTCCCGGGAAACAAGGCGGATCGTGACCGACACGACTCACGAGAACGCGGCCGCGCCCGAGAAGGACCAGGCCATCGAGACGACCCCCACAGCGGTGCCCGTCGAGTACTCCGCCAGAGTCGTCCGACTCGGCGACATCATCCCCGTCGCCGTCGAGCCGGAGGCCGCTCCGGACATCACCGATTCGGGCGACGAGGACCTCGAGCACAAGACCTTCACCGACTTCGGCGTCACCGACCCGATCGTCGACGCCCTCGAGGACAAGGGGATCATCCATCCTTTCCCGATCCAGGCGCTCACCCTGCCCCGCTGTCAAGTTTTTGCGCAGAATTACACCCCTTCCTGTCTGCACACCGCATAAAACCGGGGAGGTGACAAGGCAATAAGAGGGCTGGGCGACGAAGCGCAGACACAATTTTTTCAACAGTTTGTTGACGCGAACCTATTGAGTCACTAAGATAAACGATTAAAGCGTCAAAGCCGGAGGTTCTGCATGACTGCTTCACCGTCGAAGCTAAACGAGCACGATCAGATTATCTCCACCCTTCAACAGCTGGTTGAACCAATGAAAGCAACACTTGTCGGACCCGCCGAGATCATCGTTCACGATCTCACTCGGCTCCCGAATTCAATCGTCGCGATTGGCGGCGATGTCACCGGTCGATCGATCGGCGATCCGGCGACCGACAAGCTCCTTGACGCCGTCGCCTCCGGAAATCTGCGCACCAGCATCGGATACCGGACAACGTCTCCGAGCGGTAAGGAGCTTCTCTCAACAACCGCCATCATCCGCGACTCGACCAACCAGCCCGTCGCCGCCCTGTGCATCAACCGCGACATCTCCAGCTGGGAGATCCTTCATTCCCTCACGGGCGCGCTCGCGGGCCTCTCGCTCCCAACTTCCGCCGAAGAGGAGCAGGCGACGACCGAAGTCTTCGTTAGAGACGTCGACGAACTCGCGACGCTCCTCCTCTCACGAGCCGTTGCAGAGTCGGGGGTTCCCGTCGACGAGATGAGAAAGGAACACAAGGTCGAGGTCGTCCGACTCCTCAAAGCGAGGGGCTTCTTCCTCCTGCGGGATGCAGCGGAAATGGCCGCCGAAGCCCTCCACTGCACGCGATTCTCCATTTACAACTACCTTAACGAGACCGAGGGGGAATGATGACCGCTACTGACGAGGACTTCAGCCGGCACCTGTCGCGCTGGGGCACGCATTCGGCGAAATGGGATCTGCTCGCCAAGGACCTCGGCGAGAACGCGATCGCCCTGTCCGTCGCGGACATGGAGTTCGTCTCCTGCCCCGAGGTCCGAGAGGCGATCGCCGACGCCGCCGCCCTCGGCGCCTACGGCTACACCGAGGTCTTCGACGACTTCGCCGAGGCCGCGACCGCGTGGATGACCCGCCGCCACGGATGGTCCTGCGAGGTCGAGGACGTCCACTTCTTCCCCCGAGTCGTCCAGTGCGTCGCGGCCCTCGTCGATCACGTCCTGCCGCGAGACGATCGACCGGTCCGCGTCGTCACGCTCGATCCGGCCTACTCGCCCCTCCTCGAGGTGTGCGAACGCGCAGGCACCGATCTCGTCCGCGTGCCCATGCGCGACACCGCGGCCTCCGCCTCGATCGACTGGGAGGCCCTCGAGGAGGCGCTCGCCGACGCGGACCTGTTGCTGTGGACGAACCCCCACAATCCGACGGGCAGGATCTGGAGCGTCGATGAGCAGTGCCGACTCGCCGAGCTGCTGCGCGAATGCCGCGCCCTCGTCCTCTCCGACGACATTCACTGCGACTTCGAGCGCCCCGGCGGGCAGCGCTATTCGGCCCTCGCCAGCGTCGCGAAGGACCTGTGGATGAGCGGACGGATCGTCCACTGCGCCTCTCCCGGCAAGACCTTCAACATCGCGGGCCTCGAAGCGACGGCGATCTGCGTCCACGGGCCCCTCGGCGCCGAGCTCGAGGCGGCGAAGAGGCGCATGGGTCTGCACAACCCGAATTACTTCGCCATCCCCGCGGCCATCGCCGCGTGGACGAAGGGCGACGCGTGGGTCGACGCCCTCGCGAAGGAGATCGACGCCAACCTCGAAGCCGCGAGGTCCCTCCTCGCGCGCCTCCTGCCGGAGGCGAGGGTTTCGGACCCGGACGGCACCTATCTCCTGTGGATCGACGCCTCCGCGTACATCGGCTCCGAAGCTGACCTCGTGCGCGCCGAGCACGCCGCCTCCGTCACGGTCAGCCCGGGACCCGATTTCGGTCCCGCATACGATCGATTCTTCCGTATCAACACAGCACTCCCCCGTCAAGAACTCCTCGAGGGGATCACCCGGCTCGCCGGGGCGCTCACGAGGAACTGACGACCCATATCGAAAGGACAACGATGTCTCCTACAACCCCCACCGCCCCGGCGAAGGCCGAGCGCAGGACTCCGAGCCTGCTCCTCGCTGCAGTCCCGGTCATCACGCTGATCGTCCTGTTGGGAGGTGGCTACATCTTCGCTGAACTCCCGGTCGAGCCCCTCCTCATCGCCTCGGCTGTCGTCGCTGGCCTGGTCGCCTGGCGTCTCGGGTACTCATGGAACGAGATCATGGACTCGGTCGCGGAGAAGATCGCGAAGACGATGCCCGCGATCCTCATCCTCATCTCGGTCGGCCTCCTCATCGGCACGTGGATGGCGGGCGGCACGATCCCGATGCTCATCTACTACGGCCTGAAGATCATCGACCCGCAGTACCTCGCGGTCATCGCCCTCGTCGTCACCGCGATCGTCTCCCTGTGCACGGGCACCTCCTGGGGCTCCGCGGGCACAGTCGGCGTCGCCTTCATGGGCGTCGCGGTCGGCATGGATGCGAACCTCCCGATGGTCGCCGGCGCAGTCGTGTCGGGCGCCTACTTCGGAGACAAGCTCTCCCCCCTGTCGGACACGACGAACATCGCTTCGATGGCGACCGGCGTCAACCTCTTCACGCACATCCGCCACCTCCTGTGGACGACCCTCCCCTCCTTCCTCACGGCGGCCGTCGTCTACCTCCTCTTCGGCCTCGGCTTGTCCGGTGGCCAGGTCCCCGAGAAGGTCGGCACGATCCTCGGCACCCTCGATTCGGCATTCAACTGGAACCTCCTGCTCCTGCTGCCGGTGATCATCGTCCTGGGCGGTTCGATGTGGAAGAAGCCGACGATCCCCGTGATCCTCGTGTCCAGCGCGGTCGCGATGTTCAACGCCGTGGTCTTCCAGGGCATCTCCTTCAAGGACACGGTCGTCGCAGGCGTCAACGGCTTCAACGTCGAAATGGTCGGCAAGACCGGCTTCGACGCCGAGAACGTCATCGAGGACGTCACGCGCCTCCTCAACCGCGGCGGCATGAACTCGATGATGTCGGTCCTGCTCATCTGCTTCTGCGCGATCACCTTCGCCGGCGTCGTCTCGGTCTCCGGTTCGCTCGACGTCCTCATCTCGAAGCTCCTCAAGCCGGTGCGCTCGACCTTCGGCCTCATCGCGGCGACGATCGCGACGGGCCTCGCGACGATCGGCATCACCTCGAACGGCCAGGTCTCCCTCCTCATCCCGGGCGAGATGCTCCGCGGCGAGTACGTGAAGCGCGGCCTCGACCCGAAGAACCTCTCGCGCACGATCGAGGACTCGGCGACCCTGTGGGAGCCGATCCTCCCCTGGACGTCTGCTGGCGCCTACATGGCGGGCACGCTCGGCGTCGCGACGCTCTCGTACCTGCCGTGGGCGGTGTGCAACTGGATCGCCATCGGCTTCGCCCTCCTGTGGGGCGCGACCGGCATCGGCATCGCGCGCCTGAGCGAGGAAGAGAAGGCAGCTCTCCAGGAGGCCTGAGCCTCCATCACACGCCACTCCTCGTGGACGGGAGTTGCGCAATCGAGCGGGGTCCGGAGCTTCGGTTTCGGGCTCCGCTCGTCGGCGTTTGAGCCTCTCGCGTCGATACGCGGCTGATGGCAGGGCGGTCGACCTGTTCCGCACGAACTACCTCGAGGTCGCTCACAACGATGCCACGCCCGTCACCTATCCTTACGCCTGGCCAGGCCCTGTAAACACCGGCGTTGCCAGCGAGCGCGATCTTAACCACGACGGAAAGACGGACGGGCCGTCAGACGCCTGGGGGTTCGGAAAGTTCCCCGGCCAATACGGTTTCATCGTCTACTCGAAATACCCGATCAAGACCGACACGATCCGCACCTTCCAACACTTCCTGCGGAAGAACATGCCCAGAGCGCTCCTGTCAACCAATCCGGACGCAACACAGTGGTACTCCGATGAGCAGATCGCCCACCTCTCGTTGTCCTCAAAGACACACGCTGATCTCCCCATCGATATCGACGGCACGATCATCCACATCCTCGCAGCCCACCCGACTCCACCTTCATTCGATGGGCCCGAGCAGCGCACTCACTCGAACAGTCACCGACGACATACGAACCTCTTTCGTACGACAATTTCACACTATCGCCTTACGCACTGACCGACAATAGCTGAGCACAGTTCACCCTCGCCCACTCCACCCGCCCACTCCACCCGCTCACCCCAAGTTCTGAAGGTAGTATCATTAATCTTTATTAGCTCTACCTAACTTAGATAATGGAGTCCGAATATGGAGAATCAGACAGCAACGACAGACCAGACCGTCACCCTAGACGCAGACGCACACAAGACCGCAGACCTCCCCACAGCTCAGCAGGCCACCGCGCCTCAGCCTCCAAAGACCAACCCCCTGAAGGAATGGGGAGTCCGCGAAGTCGTGACCGCAATCCTGCTGAGCGCCCTGACCGTCATCGTCATGTTCATCGGCGCATCACTCACAATGTTCGGCTTGGATCTGCAGATGCTTGCATCCGGTGGCCTCGGCGTTTTCCTTGCCGCCCCCGTCTTCATGCTGATGACCCTGCGCGTCAACCGCCTCGGCACAACCTTCATTTTCACGACGATCGCGTCGATCCTCTTCACCGTCCTCGGAAACTACCTGTACCTGATACCCTTCTATGTCGTTGGTGGCATCATCCTGGACCTGATCTTCCTGCGCACTCCTGAACATCGCCAGAACTCCTGGTGGATCACCGCCACATGGACCGTTTTCTCCGGCCTGTACCTGCTGTCAACGATGATCCCCTTCATGGGCAATCTGCAGAAGTACATCGACGACGTAGTCGCAGCCCGTGGCTTCACCCAAGAATGGGTCGACACGTTCCTGAAGTACTACTCCAACCCCGCGTGGGTTTTCGGCATCTTCATCGCGACGATGATCGCCGGCTTCCTGGGCAGTTTGATCGGCCGGAAGCTGATGGCGAAGCATTTCTCGCGCGCCGGCGCACTGTAAATCTGCGTTGTCAATCTGCGCCTCAACCTGCGTTGTAAATCCGCGCTCAAACCTTCACTGCAACCCCACACCGTAAGCCCGATGAGCCCCATCCTGACATCCGAGCCGACCGCGTCCACTACCCCCACGCCAGCCTCCACGCCGACACTCGAAGGCGCGAGTACACAGGCCAAACCCGCCGACGCCCGCCCCACGTACGAGTCCCACTTCCCCGGGTTCACCGTGGCAACGGAAGTGATCGTCTTGGCGCTTGTCATGGTCACGGCGGATTGCGATCTGAAACTGTTCCCGATGCTCGCATTGAGCCTCGCGTCGCTGGTCTACATGATCGTTGCCCGCCAGGCGCGCGCCGCTTTCAGTATGCTGATCTACTTGGCGGTCCTCGGTCCGATTTACGTGGGGTACATGGCGTACGGGATGCGCCCAGTCTTCCTGTCCCCCATTCAGATCTACCAAGCGTGGAACACGTTCCCCGTTCTGGCAGCAGCGTGGATTGTCTTCATGACGCCACCCGGGATGATCAGCGCCTCGCTCGCCCGCATCCACTGCCCAAAGAAGATCATTCTGGGCGTACTGGTGTTTCTGCGATTCTTCCCGACTTTCACGGCCAGCTGGCGCCTGCTTCGCGACGCTCTGCGCAAACGAGGCCTCAGTCGCCCCACCCAGATGATCACCAATCCGCTCGACACCTACGAATACGTCATGGTTCCATCTCTGCTTGCTCTGGTTGATTCCGCTGATCAGTTGTCGTCGTCGGCAGTCACGCGCGCGGCCGAGGCCCCTCACGCGCGCACCAGCTACTACAACATTCCAGTGCGCACGAAAGACGTTGTCTGCGTCGTCATCGCTGGCATCGTCTGCGCCTCCGTTTACTACGCGAACGGCCTCGTCGCATGAACCCGACCAGCGTCGATGTGCCCCTGGCGTGCTTACGCGGAGTTTCGTTCTCATACAAGGATGCTCCGCAAACAATTCACGAGGCCACCTTCAGCGTCAATGCCGGTGAGTGTGTGGTGTTATGTGGCCCTTCGGGTGGCGGGAAAACCACTCTGATCCGCCTGATTAACGGGCTTGCCGGCGGTTTCTATAAGGGAACAACTACCGGTAGCGTGTCTTTGGGCGATCAAGATGCAGCGAGCCTTGCTCAGTGGGAGCGAGCCGAAAAAGTCGGCAGTGTTTTCCAGGACCCGTCATCGCAATTCTTCTCTAGCCAATTAGCAGGAGAAATAGCTTTTACCTGCGAGAACCTAGGCTACGGCCACGAACGCGTCGTGTCCCTTACCGACCAGGCAATCTCTTCTTTCTCTTTGGATAACCTGCGTTCCATCCCGAACGATTCACTTTCATCAGGGCAAAAGCAGAAGGTCGCTATCGCGTCCGCACTGGGACCTCGTCCCTCTTTGCTCGCCATGGATGAGCCATCGTCCAACTTGGACGAGGACGCGTCGGCACACCTCGGGCGCACCCTCAAAAAGTTGAAGCAGCAGGGCTTCGCGATGGTCATCGCCGAGCATCGCCTGGCATATCTGATGGACGTCGCTGACCGTTTCCTGCTGGTGCGTGGTGGCCGAATTGAGCGCGAGCTGACGCATAACCAGGTAATGGACCTTCCAGAGGAAATCCGCCTTGAGTGGGGGCTCCGCGATCCACGCTGGACCTCACGTCCCACCCTCCCCCGACCTCACCAGCACCCAACGGGCACGTCGGCGCACGACTCCACTTCGCAAGCCTGGAATCAGCCGACGCTTCAGATCCGCGAACTCGGTGCTGCCTACGGTTCACGCAGTATCTTCACCAACGTGTCATTCAGCGCCAACGAGGGAATGATTGTTGCTCTGACCGGTGATAACGGGGCTGGCAAGACGACCCTTGCACGCATTTTGGCGGGCTTGAAGAAAGCGTCCGGGGGCAGTGTTATCGTCAACGGAAAAGCCTGCAAACGACGCGATCTCCTCCGGCGTGTCTGGTTCAGCCCCAACGACGTCAAAGCGGAATTCTTCACCCCCAGCGTCGAAGAAGAAATTATGCTTCAAGTGCGCACTGACGAGGAGCATAAAGAGAAAGCGCGCTCAGTCCTGCGCAACCTTGGCCTGTGGGAGATGCGCAAGCAGCACCCCGTAACCCTGTCGGGCGGACAAAAACAGCGACTGTCCATCGCCTGCGCAATCATGTCCGACCGACCCGTTCTGGTCCTCGACGAACCAACAAGCGGGCTTGACGCTCTCAATATGGAGCTCGTGTCGCGCGCCCTCGAATGCGCGGCCGAGGCAGGCAAAGCGATCATCGTCGTCACACACGACAACGAGTTCCTGCGCCGTTGTTGCACGCACTCCTACGTCCTCAACATGAAAGAAGGACAGTCCATGAAGGCAGATGGTTCCACGGACAGCCTCAATGGCCCCTCGGCGAAAGATGACCCCCAGGCGAAGAAAGAAAAGACCGCTGGCTTGAAAGAGCTGTATCTTCGACTGACGAAGCCGGCACACGGAATGATTATCCGTGGCATGGTCATGTCCGCTTTGTCAGTTGCCGTCGGCTTCGTGCCGTATGTCATCGCGATCCTCATTGCGCAGGACGCGTTACGTGGCCAACTGCCACCAGCGTCGACTCTGGTCATCATGTCCGTGGTTGCCATCGTGTGCGCTGCCGTCGACCGTATGTTGTTCGGCGCAGGCACTGGCGTCTGCCACGTTGCGGATGCTGATTTCAGAGTCCATGCCCGCCACATTTTGATCGATCACTTCTCGAAGCTACCGCTCGGTTGGTTCAATGACCGCAGTTCTTCGGAGGCGACGCAGGCTGTTTCCGACGATGTTCTAGGTATGCACCAGACCATCGGGCATGCTCCCACCGAGATCGTGCGCGCGGTCCTTTCCCCACTAATCCCATTGGTCATCCTGTTTATTGCCGACTGGCGAATGGCACTGGCATTCCTTGCCTACATCATCGTCTTCATCGGCATTTCAGGGATGTTCATGTCCCGCGACTACGCGACGCTGTCCGAGCAATACAACGCCGCAAAGATCGAGCTTTCTTCGTCGATCGTCGAAATCGCTGAGGGCATCGAAGTTGTGAAGACCTTCGGTAGCACACGCAAAGCCGGTTCACGCTATCGCGAGGCGGTCGAACGCCTGACGGAAGTCACCTTCGAGTGGACGAAACTAACTGCCGGACCGTTCTCGATGCTCAGCGCATTCATCTCGCCGGGCACGGTCCTGGCGTGCCTCGGCCTGGGCTCCAGCCTCTTCATCTCGAAGGGCTGGTTCGACTTCGCGTCCGCTGTCCCCTTCCTTGTCTTAGGGCCCTCAATCCCGTCGGGCCTGGTGACCGTGGCATCGTCCATGGGATTCTTGCAGACGGCATTGCACAATCTCGAACACATCGGGCAGGTACTTTCCACCGACCAGCTACCTGAACCCGACAAGCCAGAGCCTCTGCCAGCGACTGACGTGGATATCGCGTTCGACGACGCCTCGTTCGCCTACACGCAGGACGGAAAGTTCGCGCTCGACCACGTAGACGCGCACATCGAAGCCGGGAGCGTCTGCGCACTGGTTGGCGATTCGGGCAGTGGCAAGACAACATTCGCGCGCTTGATCCCACGCTTCTGGGATCCGACCAGCGGGAGCGTCAGCCTTGGCGGACACGACCTGCGGAATATCTCCACACAGTCCCTGTTGTCGCAGGTAGCCATCGTTTTCCAAGAGGCCATGATGCTGTCACTCCCCATTCGTGACAACATCAAACTCGCCTGCCCTTCCGCCACGGACGAGCAGATGATCGAAGCCACACGCGCGGCACAAATCCACGATCGCATCTGCGAATTCCCCGCTGGCTACGATTCCGTCATCGGCTCAGCCGACTGCAACCTGTCGGGAGGCGAAGCTCAGAGGATTGCCATCGCCCGCGCAATTCTGCAGAATGCGCCGATTCTGGTCCTCGACGAGGCCACCGCACACACCGACCCCGAAAACGAAACTGCGATCCAGACTGCTCTGAATCACCTGTCGCACGGTCGCACGACCATCGTCATCGCGCACCGGCTCAACACGGTTTCCGGAGCGGACATGACGCTCGTCCTCGAAGACGGTCGCGTGCTCGAGGCCGGCCAGCACGATAAGCTCTTGGCCGCCAATGGCCGGTATGCGCAGCTCTGGAACACGCAACAAGTCCAGGCATTCCATGGTCGCGACGAAAAAGAAGACTTCGTGGGGAGCCTCGTCAATCCCAATAGGCACACACCCGCTACCCCTGAATACACCACGAATCCCACACCGGCACTCGCTCACGATTCGCAGGAAGGCGCGCAATGATCGTCAACAAGATTGATAAGCTCGCTGGCCGCTCGACTGGAGTCAAAGCTCAGGCCGTCTACTTCGCGATCTGCGGAGTGCTCGAGGGAGCCGTCTACACATCCCTCCTCCCCTTGCTTCACGCCCTTTTTGATGGCGACGGACACACAGCGTTCACGTGGTCGATGGTTGCCGTCGGGCTCGGCGTCGTCTGCGCGCTTGCGAACTATTTCGCGGAAACGCACGGGTACATGATCGGCGACGTCATCGTTTTGCGATCGATCCAAGAACGTTTGGGCGACCACGTTGTGAAGCTCCCTCTCGGCTGGTTCACCGCTGGGCGAGCCGGCGAACTCGCGTCCCTTTTGGAACGCGACCTGCAGATGATCATGAACCTACCCGGCATTTTCTTAAAACAACTGATCACCGCAATGACCATCCCCGCGTGCATTGCCCTGCTCTACGTATATGTCGATTGGCGAATTTTCATCGCCTACGTGATCACAATGCCACTGCTGTACACGTGGGCGCAGAAGATGGGCGAAGCAGCCGGAACCGGACACGCTGAAGAAGAAAAGTCGAACGCACAGCTGGCTAGCCGAATGCTCGAATTCGTTCATGCTCAGCCGATCCTGCGCGCAACGGGCACGGCTCAAACCGGTTGGAAAGCTCTCGAAGACGACATTCAACGCGACCACGAAACAACGGTTCGCACTCTCAATCAGACCCAGAAGCCGATGACCATGTACACCCTGTTGGTGTACCTGTCATTCGGCCTGACATTCCTGTGCACGACCGCGCTTCTTGCCTATGGAACGCTAACCGCGGTTGAGTACCTGTTCGTCATCGTTTTAGCCCTGCGATCGGTCGACGCGCTCCTGAAGGCAGGTAGCCAAGCCATGTCCTTCAACGTCTGCCAGAACGCGATCAATGCGTCCGAGAAGATCCTCGCCACCTCCCCACTGCCGGAGACAGATTCACCGAAGAACCCCGCGGACGCCTCGATTTCCTTCGACCACGTGCATTTCTCCTACGATGGCACGCGCCAGATCATCAACGATGTCACCTTGGAGTGTCCAGCCGGACAGATGACCGCGCTTGTCGGCCCGTCCGGTTCCGGCAAAACGACGTTGACCAGGCTGATCGCTCGCTTCTGGGACGTCACAGAAGGCTCCGTCCGAATCGGTGGCGTCGACGTTCGAGACATGGCAGTCGACGACTTGCTGTCGATGGTGTCGCTGGTCTTCCAAGACGTGTACCTGTTTGACGGCACGATCGAGGACAATATCCGCTTCGGACAGCCGGACGCCAGCGACCAAGATGTGCGCCGAGCAGCACGCATCGCCCGGCTCGACGAGGTTGCGGAGCACCTCGAAGATGGGTGGGAAACCCGCGTCGGCGAAGGTGGTGGACGACTATCTGGTGGCGAACGTCAGCGCGTGTCAATTGCGCGTGCGTTACTCAAGAATGCGCCGATCGTCCTCTTCGACGAGGCCACCGCGGCACTCGATGCTGAGAACGAGGCAGCGATTGTGGACGCCATGCATTCACTGGCCAAGGACAAGACCGTCATCGTGATTGCGCATCGCTTGTCGACTATCGCTGAGGCTGACCAGATCGCCATGCTCGAAGACGGGCACATCACGCAACTGGGAACCCACAAGGCACTACTCGCCCAAGAGGGGCGCTATCGCAGTTTCTGGTCGGATCGCCAGCAAGCGCAAGACTGGAAGGTCCGATAAGGGCGGGGGTCCACTCCCCTTTTGGCGTGCGTAGCCGGCTTCTTGGATGTTCCTGTCGAAGTGCTTGTTCCAGCTGAAGCCATCGAAAAAGCAAAGCACCCGACCCTTTCGGATCAGGCACCTGAGTTTATTGAAGCAGTGCCCCAAGTCGGGCTTGAACCGACGACCGACGGATTATGAGTCCGTTGCTCTGACCGACTGAGCTATTGGGGCTCTTAAAGGCTACCATCTCAAGATGCCGCCTTCAGTTCACGCCCGCTCGCGCGGCTCGGCGCTTTCACTTGCATCCCTCGCCCGGGAACGAGTTTCGCTATGAAGTCCGCGTTTCTCTCATTGACGAGGCCACGCACTTCCGCTCGCACCAGTTCACTGCCGGATTCCGGCTGGCCTCCTGGACGCCCCCCCTTACGTCAGTGTTGATGAGCTTTACCGGGCCGTAGATGATTACATCTTCTGGTACAACAACACCCGGCTTCAAAATGATTCAAGGGCCTGACCCCGATGCAATATCGGAATCAGACCCTTGAGAGCCTAACCACCTAGAATTAAACCAGTCCAACTTTCGGGGGCTAGTTCAGGTCTGTGGTCACTGAGCTTTGGGGCTCTCGCACATACGCCCCGAGCGCCGGCGAATCCGGACGGGTGGACGAGAAGTCGTCATATTTCATTGGCGGGGTTGCCTGATAATGGGAAAGCAGCGTGATTGGTTTTTAGCCTGCGTGCTGTAGCACAAAACACTAGGAGGAGCGGGAATGTTGTACGTCGAAGCCATGGTGTTATGCCTAGTGTTTTGGCTGACGTGCTTCCTAGGTACTGGCACGGACGTAAAGAATGCTCGGAGCTTGTCCTCCTACCCAAGCGAAGCACAAGACGCAGTACACGGCAGGCCTGAGATTACAGATAACGCTGGAAAGAAAACCTCCCCAGTGCTCTCTTTCCTTTCCAGTCTTCCGGTGTTCAGCGTGGTTCTTTTCCTGGCGGGCTTGCCGGTAAAACAAGCAGGCTTTACCGGCAACTTTCTGAATGTTCTGTTTTTAGGGCAGGCACTGAATCTGTTCGATTTGCTGGTGATTGACCTTCTCTGGTGGAGACATTCCAAGCGAATACGTTTCACCGGCACGAAGAACAACCCCGAGCTTTACCGTAATCCACGTAAACATCTGGCAGCGTTCGCCCGGGGAACCCTCCTGTTCACCCTCGTCGCCGTCCTAGATGGCTGGCTCCTATCCTTGCTCTAATCCTTCCGGTAATAAGAGCATTCATACCCGTCAGCAGCGAGGGGCAGGCCGGCAGCCCAACCAGGTAAAACGCACATGAATTGGCAGCCTGGGTCACGGTGAAGCTGGAACCGATGGGTTCGTCGATGACAATCTCATCATGGACACGCATGACAATCCGATGCCCCGCACGGGCGACGAACCCCATCGCGTGGACAAGCAGATCTCGAGCTGTGGCTTGCACGATGTTCTCAACGAGTTTCCCTCCGTAGGTCTCCAACCGACCCCACTTCCTGCCCGTGGTGACACCACTGTAGGTGATTGACGTGCCGCCCCAACGGTTCTCACCCAGACGCGGCTTCACATACGCCAGCCTGCGCCCAGAGGGGAGGGTGATGAACAAGATGCCAGACTCGACCGAGAAGCGAAGGTTGCGCAGCCGGACGGTTCGGCGGGTGGTGATCGTCCAGGTGGAGACGTTCGAACTCCTGGGCTGGAAGATCGTCACCGCCACTTCGGCGATGTCATACAGTGACCCGAACGCGTGCAGAGCGCCCAGCGCATAGAGCATCAACTGCGGATTACGCTCAGCCTCAGCCAACACGCCTTGCCCGTATTTGAGATCGATGATCTGCAAGGTGGGGTCGGCGATGATCACGCAATCCCCGGTGCCGACCCCTCCCGGCACGACGTGCGAGAAGTCGAGGCGTTGCTCAATCAAGACCTGCGGATCACCACAGGCCTCCTCAGCTAACGAGATGTGTTCTTGGACGTAAGCGACATAATCATCCGTGAGAGTTTCCATCTCGTCATCGATCCAGGTCTATTCGGGTTTGAAGCCCGGTGCTCAGTGGAGGGCGTGGCGGAGCTTCCACTCCGCCAGGGCGTGTGCGGTGGTGCCCTGCTCGGCAGCATCCGACGTGGAGCCGGGTTCACCGGATTCGAGCACCGCCGACGGCGTGCGTTCAGCCACCGATGCGCACCCGACGCCGAGAGCAGTAGGCGGCGGCTCGGGCGCACCTGCCGCATCGACGCCGCTCAGTCAATCCGTGGTTCGGGCAGTGTTCGAGGATTCGAACCAGTACATGAAGGACGGCATCCTCATCCGTCAACTCGTTAACCTGATCGACGAGATTGACTTCGAGGACTATACAGACCGGCATGCTTTCGGCGAGATCTACGAGACCTTGCTGAAAGAACTCCAAAGCGCGGGCAGCTCAGGTGAGTACTACACGCCGCGCGCGGTCACCGACTTCATGATCGAAATGATCAACCCCAGGATCGGAGAGACCGTCGCGGACTTCGCAGCCGGAACAGCCGGGTTCCTCACCTCAACGCTCAAACACCTCGACGAACAGGTCGAAAGCGTCGAAGACCACGAGGCATACCGCTCCAGCGTTTACGGCATTGAGAAGAAGCCAATGCCGTACCTACTTGGCGTGACCAACCTACTGTTACACGACGTCGACCAGCCCCAGTTCATTCACGGCAACTCACTCGAACGCAACGTGCGCGACTTCAAAGACAGCGAGAAGTTCGATGTCGTCACCATGAAACCCGCCCTACGGCGGCACCGAGCAAGAATCGGTCAAAGCGAACTTTCCGCAAGCCTTCCGTTCCTCTGAAACCGCAGACCTATTCATCGCGCTCATCACCTACCGGCTCAAACGACACGGAAGAGCCGGGGTTGTGCTGCCCGACGGGTTCCTCTTCGGCAACGACGGCGCAAAACTCGCACTGAAGGAACGGCTCCTCAAGGAGTTCAACCTCCACACCATCATCCGCCTGCCGGGCTCTGTGTTCTCGCCCTACACCTCAATCGCCACCAACCTCCTGTTCTTCGACAACACAGGTACAACCAAGGAGACCTGGTACTACCGAGTAGACCTCCCCGAAGGCTACAAAGCGTTCTCCAAGACCAGACCAATGCTGAGGGAACACCTGGCCGACGCCGCTGAGTGGTGGATGGATCGCCGAGAGATCGAAGACGCAGACGGCAACCCCAAGGCCCAACGGTTCACCGCCGATCAACTTATCGAGGGCGGTTACAACCTTGATCTCTGCGGCTTCCCGCAACAAACAACCGTCGTGCTCAGCCCAGAAGAAACAATCGCTGATTACAAGACCAAACGAGCCGAACTCGACGCGCAAATCGACGCCAAGATCGCCCAAATCGAAGCGCTCCTGGCGGTGACCGAATGATAGCCGACCGCCTCCGCGCTGCCATCCTCCAAGCCGCCATCAGCGGCAAACTCACAGACCAACGCCCAGAAGACGGCACCGCCACAGAACTCCTTGAACAGATTAAGGCAGAACGCGCCGCACTGGTCAAAGCGAAGAAACTCAAGAAGCAGAAGTCACTTCCACCTGTCAGCGCAGATGAGCAAACATTTGCTCTGCCTGAGAGCTGGGCTTGGGCAAGAGTGGCGAATATTGGTTCCGTGGTCGGGGGCGGGACACCGAAGACGACTGTCAGCAGCTATTGGGGTGGTGACACTCCTTGGATCACTCCCGCTGATCTCGGCAAACTCTCCGGGCGATACGTGTCCGGCGGCTCACGGACTATAACGGCCAAGGGACTCTCTGAGTCAAGTGCCCGTTTACTTCCAGCACGCTCCGTGGTTATGTCCAGTCGTGCTCCGATTGGTCACCTGGCAATTGCCGAACAAGATTTGGCTACCAACCAGGAGTGTAAATCCATCGTGCTGCACATGCCATCGCAAGCCGAGTATGTGTATTTTGCACTGCTCGCGAGTGTCCCGATGATCAGTAAGCTCGGTACAGGCACGACGTTCAAGGAAATCTCAGGGGCGACCTTTGGCACTGTGTCGATTCCGCTCCCACCGCTTGCCGAGCAGGAGCGGATTGTCGCCAAGCTTGACGAGGTTCTGCCGCTCATTGACCAACTTGCTGAACTTGAGAGAGAGTATCTAGACCGCGAGTTCGCCAAAGCAATCGAACGCGCGATCCTCCAAGCCGCCATCAGCGGCAAACTCACCAAGCAGCACCCCGAAGACGGCACCGCCGCCGAACTCCTCGAAACCATCACAACTGAACGCCAACAACTCGAAAAGGAGGGCAAAATCAAGAAGCAGAAGCCACTGCCACCAGTGGACAAAGAAGACGAGCCCTTCGACCTGCCAGATAGTTGGATTTGGTCGCGTCTAGGCCGCGTGTTCAACATGCAGGCGGGGAAGAACGTCGCCGTTGGCAACATTTCTGAAGTTGGCGAGTACCCGTGCTACGGAGGTAACGGGATCAGGGGTTACGTGGCCGACTACAACAGAGATGGAACCTACCCGCTCATCGGTCGTCAAGGCGCTCTTTGCGGCAATATCAATGTGGCTTCGGGGCGCTTTTTCGCGACTGAGCATGCGGTAGTAGTCGAGACATTCGGGCATACATCTCCCACTTGGGCGGCTATAGCATTAGAGCAACTGAATTTGAATCAGTACGCCACCGCAACAGCACAACCTGGACTCTCAGTCGAGAAGCTGAAAGTAGTACCCGTTCCAGTACCGCCTGTGGATGAGCAGGAGCGCATTGCTGCCAAGCTCGACCGAGCGCTACCCCTGGCGCGAGACATTGGGGAGTTAGTGTCGTGATAACCAAGGTTCACATCCGGGGCTTTCGTTGTTTCAAGGAGCTTGTCCTCACACCAGCTGAGATGACGCAAAGTTCGGGTTTCGAAGATCAGACTGCACCGCCTGAAGCGGTATAGGTGGGCGTTGCGCAGATACTCTGCTCGCCAGCGACTACTGGCAGGAGGCGAGAAGGCGATGGGTGACGAAAACCGATTGTTTCGACAATTCGAAGCGAATCTCCGCATGACTCCGGCGACAGTCAGCGTGGTGCGCAATCGATATCATGCCATCACGCGACGCATCAATGTGGACTTCTGGGGAACGTCCTCAGACACAGATCACTCCTGGTACGCCGGGTCATATGGTCGCGGTACAGCGATCTCGACGAGTGATATCGATATTCTCGTGGAGCTACCGCCCGGTGAATACAACAACGCTTGGGCGCGATCCCTGTTTGGTGGGAACGGGCCATCCGAGCTACTCCAAAAGGTGAAACGAAGTCTCAGTGCGACCTATCCCCAAACCAAGCTGCGTGGGGACGGACAAGTCGTCGTCGCCGAGTTCACAGATGGAGTTCGATTCGAGATAGTCCCCGTGTTTCGGGCGGAAACGCCCGGCACGTACCGTTACCCAGACACGCATGACGGCGGTTCTTGGCCAACAATGAACCCGCGCCGTGAGCTGGAAGTGTTCAATGGCCTGAGCAAGGATCACCCAGGTGGCCTGAAGAAGTTCTGCCGGATGCTTAGGGCGTGGAACAAACAGGGGCAGTACTTCAGCGGGCAGGCACTGGACGCAATGGCGTTCGAATACTGGGAACAGAGCCAGTGGGCTGACAACCTGCCATACCTATATTTCGACTGGCACGCCAGAGACTTCTTCGAATACTGGAAGAACGAGTTTGCCCGTGGTGGCGTTGTTGTAGCTCCGGGTACACGTCGACGAATTGACGCATTTGCTCCACCTCCTATGGTGGATCTTCTAGCGCTTTACGCGGACAATGCCAAGACTGCGATTGATGCGACGGACACATGCCAAGCAACAGAGTTTTGGAGGCTGATCTTCGATGACCGATTCCCGAAGTCCTGAACGCGACAGACTGTATTCCCAGCTCGAGAACGAGTATGGGAATGTGGTCTACTCTCACGCCGCGCAGGAAGAACAGCGTACGAGGCTTGCGCGCTCGGAGCGGAGAATCAAGACTTTCCAAATCATTCTTTCTGCGGCTTCAACTGCTGGCATCGTTGGTATCTTTGTGACGCAGCAGCAATGGGCGACGGTAGCTACGGGACTACTCACTTTCGCGCTCCTTGCGCTTAACTCGTATAGCTTTCGGTTCGAACTGGGAACGCAAATAGCGAACCATCAGAAGGCTGCCGATCAACTTTGGTATCTCCAGCGGCAGTACTTGGCTTGTTTGACTGACTTCAACTCGATGAGTGATGAGGAAGTCCGCAAGGAAAGAGACAGGCTTGTAGAACAAACCAAATCGATCTATACATCCATTCCCAGGACAGATAACAAGAGCTTTAACATTGCACGTGCCCGACTTCAGAAGGAAGGGCTGAAAGAGTTCAGTCGTGAAGAGCTAAACCGGTTGCTGCCCGAAGGGCTGCGGCAGTGACCTCGCAGAACCATTTGGCGCGACGAACACCTTTTGGCGGAATGCCCGTTGGCACTGGCTTCGTTGGTGCAGGCGATACCTTGGCGACGCTCATCAATGCTGGCTACAGCTACCAACAAGTACAAAACCGAGTCAACCAAATCCTTGGCTAACCAGCCGAGGACAACAACTGAATATCGCATTGACTAAGAGCCGCTCTGGCGAGACCTCACCGTCTTGCTGGGATGGCTCTTTTTGCTTTCTACCCGTCCGGTTCGCCTCCATCTGCTGATATCAAATCCGGGCACACCACATTGTTGCACTCACGATAATCTAATGTTTGCCACCATGATTCTTTATTTTATCTAAGGCCGTGTAAAAACAGTACTGTCACGCTTCGCTCCTTACATCACTATCCAATTTCCATTTCGTTGACTGCAAAAGGCGAATCATTCCTACAGTTCCTTTCCAGCATAGAATTCCTAAGAAAAAGAAAACAACCGCCAATAACAATCCTACCAAAAGAGCAGGAATCCCTTTTAATTCGTACATGAAAAAAACAAATTGCATCTTATCAATAAGCGGAAAATGCAGGAAGCCTTTAAGCAATCCCATTACTCCAGCAAGAACGCTGACGCCACACGAAAAGAAGAACGAAACCGAAAATATAGCTAATGTAGGAATCAGCGAAACCCACGCTAATGAAGCAAAAGAGTAGAATCCTAAAGCCATCATAAAATGTCTGAATGAAAAATTTTTATTCTCGACAATAGCCTTGCCAAGGTAGCTTAATGCGAAGTCCTTTGCCGGTCCCATTTCCGCAATAATATCGTTTTCTGTCTGCCCCTGTTCCATGCGCTCATAAAATGAACTCTTGAGTTCACTTAAAATGTCAGTCTTTTCGAAAGCGGGCATATATTTTAAATGTTTGTCTACCTGCGACAAATATTTCTCTAATGCAATATTGTTTGACTTGTTTCCCATTTTTATAATTCTTTCCTTAGCTTAGAAATATCTTTCATCAGTGTCTTCCAGTCACTGTTCAACTCATCAAGATAGGAACATCCTGATTCAGTTATTCGATAATACTTTCTCGGTGGCACACCGTCATCCGTGTTCTGCCAATACGATTCAAGATATCCATTCTTTAATAATCGTCGTAGCAATGGATAAACCGTGTTTTCTTTTGTTTTAAGCAAAGGGTAATTATCTAATGTTTGTATCAAGTCATATCCGTATCTGTCCCCATCTTTGATCAGGAGAAGAATGGCATATTCAAGTGTTCCTCTTTTAATTTGCGAAATCCATTCTTCATTCATCAACTCCATCACCTTTCGTCAAATACAGCGCTACTGCGCCTTGACAAGTATAGTGTACTACACAGTATAGACGTTGTAAATAGTATCATCTGCATAACAAAAAACACCCGACCGTAGCCGAGCGCCTTGAACATTTGTATTCTGTTATGCCCGTATCTTCGTGCCGTCCAGGAAAGTGACCGTAATTGCCTTGTCTCTACCCACCGGAGAGTCAAACACCGCGACTTTTCCGCAACCGAATGCCCCGCCTCCATAGCCGGATCCCAACACGCAACCTACATGGCTAGAGCCATCTACTGGTACGACCAAATCAGCGGAAACAAACCCCAGGCATCATCTGCCGGTAAACCAGATATTGAAGCACTAGCCAACCCAGTTATCCGCGGCGAATATGGCAACGGAGACCAGCGACGCGCACGCCTAGGTAGCCTCTACGACGCTGTGCAACGCAGAGTTAACGAAAACTCGGGGAAGGATCTGCACCGATCGCACCCAATATTGATGCCTTGGCAGACGCCGCGATTCGAGGAGACTACGGCAACGGCGCTACCCGCCGGGCGCGCCTGGGAAATCTTTACAACCAGGTACAAGCCCGAGTGAACCAAATCCTTAGCTAAAAAGCTGAGGTTAATAACTGAATGCTATATCGAACAAAGAGCCGCCTCAGCGAGATTTCACCGTCTTGCGGAGGCGGCTCTTTTTGTTTTCCCTGTTTATATTTTGTGCTTATCGAAGCCCTCCTTATAGGAGGAACAAGCGATGATTGACCCGATTCAAAAAGAGGCGATAGTAAAACTCAACCAGCACGGGATGACTGTGCCGATGATTGCGCGGGTTCTTGGGCTAGAGCCAAGCAGTGTTCGCAGTCATCTGACACGCAATCCCCATCAACACCCACAAAACCAAGGTATGGAGGATGGTCGGTGGTGTCGTTGGTGCGGTGACCCCATAGCGACTCAAGCGACTGGCAGACCTGCATCTTTTTGCTGCAGCGAGCATAGGCGGGCTTGGTGGGCGGCACATCCCGAAGAGAAAAACCGTGACGCCACCTACACCTTCACCTGTATCGGCTGTGGCACCACGTTCACCGCGTATGGGAATAAGCATCGACGCTACTGCCGCCATGAATGCTACGTAGCTCATCGGAGCAAGAAATGCCCGCGATGAGCGCACCCCAGTTTGCTCGGGAAGCCACCTACCGGGCCACCATGCTGGCCGCCACGAAAGCAGCCGAGGCAGGGATACTCACCGATACAGATGTGAGCCGCATTCGAGGTGGGCTGATAGCCCGCAATCTTCCTCCGATTGGGCAACTGCACGCAACGCTCGTACTGGATAAAACCCGCGCACAGAGTGATATATAGACACACCGAACTTGATACAAGGAGACGCGCATGAAAATCCGCAAACTACCACCCACAAACCCGCCCAGCTACAGATCACGAGAGTGGCGGCGTATGTGCGAGTCTCACGCGAATCCGAGCGCCTCACTCACTCGTTCTCTGCCCAAGTTTCTTACTACAACCAGCTCATCAGCTCAACGCCAGGCTGGGAGTATGCCGGAGTGTATTCTGACTATGCCGCGACGGGTACCAGCACCACAAGGCGTGGCGAGTTCAACCAGATGATTGAACAAGCACTCGCAGGAAGTATCGACATTATTCTCACCAAATCGATTAGCAGGTTTGCCCGTAACACCGTCGACCTACTAAGCACTGTGCGAGCATTGAAGGCTGCTGGGGTGAGCGTGCGTTTTGAACGTGAAAACATCGACACCGCCAACGCTGAGGGCGAAGTCCTCCTCACTTTACTAGCCTCGTTCGCGCAAGCTGAATCCGAATCTATCTCGGCTAATGCAAAGTGGGGAATCCGGAAAAAGTACAAGGATGGGCTGTTGCATTCGCGCCACCCCTACGGATACCACTACCACCACGGCCAGCTCGACATTATTGAAGAAGAAGCCGTGATTGTGCGGCGTGTATTTGCCGAGTTTCTTGAAGGGATCAGCCCAGAGAAAACCTGCAAACAAATGAACCAAGAGGGATTGCGTTCACGTGGTGGCGGCAAGTTCAGCGCCTCGCTAACCCGCAATTGGCTGGAAAACCCCACCTATATCGGTACCACAATCTTGCAACAGTACTTCAGTGCTCACGCCGGAGATAACACACCGACTCTGAATCGTGGCGAGCTGGATAAATATATTGTGGAAGACTCCCACCCGCCGATTATCGATCGTAGCGTTTTTGATGCCGTTCAGGCAGAGCTAGCCAGGCGGCGTGCCACGGGCGGACGTGGCTTGACCCCTACTGGTGGGAGTAGCGCTCTTACGCACCGTATCACCTGCACTATCTGTGGCAGGAACTATCATCGGCGTACCCGCCGCTTGGCACACTCGACTTATAAATACTGGTGGTGCGAAACCGCCACGAAAGGCAAGGGCAACCCCTGTCATGCTCATCAACTACGAGAAGAAAACCTGCACACCATCATTCTGCGCTTGCTCAGCCTCGAAAAATGGAACAACCAGCAAGTAATCGAACAAATCGAGCAGATCGATGCCAGCCCGAACTGGCTCCTGACAATCCACCTCAGTAGTGGGAACACCACCATGATTGATTACCGCACCGGTGAGGAGGTGACTGCCTGATGCCACGGATTACCACTATCCCTGCCACCAAACCCTTGCACTCCACTACGACCACGATTAGTGGTCAGCAGCTACGCCGCGTTGCTGGCTATGCTCGCCGTCTCCACTGATGATACTGACCAGGCGAACTCATATGAGGCGCAAGTGGATTATTACGAGCACTACATCAAAAACCATGACGGCTGGCAATACGTCGACATCTACACCGATGAAGGAATCTCTGGCACTTCCACGAAACACCGGGAGGGATTCAACCGCATGATAGCTGATGCTCTCTCAGGAAGAATCGACTTGATCGTCACCAAAAGCGTCTCCCGGTTTGCTCGCAACACCGTCGACTCCTTGACAACCGTGAGGAAGTTGAAGGATAAGGGTGTGGAGGTGTTTTTTGAAAAGGAAAACATCTGGACACTCGACTCCAAAGGCGAACTACTCATCACCATCATGTCGAGCCTTGCCCAAGAAGAATCCAGATCTATCTCCGAGAACGTCACGTGGGGTCACAGAAAGCGTTTCCAAGACGGCAAAGTTTATCTGCCCTACGGTAACTTCCTCGGATACAATCGCGGCCCAGACGGCAAACCCGTAATCAACCCTGAGCAAGCCCAAATCGTGCGCCGCATCTACCGCCAATACCTCGAAGGCATGAGCATCCCACAGATCGCAGCCTCATTGGATGCGGATGGGATTCCCACACCGATGCGGCGGGCAAAATGGAGCCACACCACCATCCACTCCATTCTTGCCAACGAGAAATACAAAGGCGACGCACTCTTACAAAAGCGTTTCACCGTAGATTTTCTCACCAAGCAGCGCAAAGCCAACGAAAGCGAAGTCCCACAATATTACGTGACCGGATCTCACCCAGCCATCATTGATCCTGAAACCTGGGAACTCGTGCGCTACGAGCTAGCAAAAAACACGAACCAAGACCGGCGTGAGCGTGCCTTCACCGGTATGGTCTACTGCACTCACTGCGGCTCGGCATATGGGAGTAAAACCTGGCACTCCACTGATAAATACCTGGCTATCGTCTGGCAATGCAACCAGAAATTCGCAGTTCCTCACCCAAAGAAAATGCCCGTACTACGCGATAGTCAGTTGCAAACAATCTTCCAAACAGCGCTCGGCCAGCTCATCGACCAACGCGGCCTCATCGACTGGAAACTCTTGCAAACCGTACTCACCGACACCAGCGAGCTAGAAACCCAAGCTGCTGAGCAAGCTGCTGAAATCGAGATCGCCACGAAACTGATCGAGCAAGCTATCAACGCGAATGCACATCAATCCCAAAACCAAGATGACTACCATCAACGCTTCAAGAAGCTGGAACAACGCCAGCGTGAAGCCATCGATATCTATGAAGCAACCATGGTGGAGATTGAACGTCGCACAGGCATCAAAGCCATACTCAACCACTACCGGCGCACCCTCACCACACTAGACAGTGTAGGCGACTTTAACCCCGCTACATTCCACGCCCTGTGCCAACGCATCGAGATAGCACCAAGTGGCAAAGCGACCGTGATCTGGAAAGACGGAACCATCACACCCGAGCAATAGCGACAAAGCTCAAAACTCAAAAGCCAGCACCGATCATTTTGGTTGCTGGCTTTCTATTTGCCCAGCTAAACACAACAATTTCGCGTAACCCCTATTTTGGAGCAAACAAGCAATTTTTGGAGCAAAAAGGCAAAACAAAACCTGCTGGCGCGAAATTGTATCAACACCAGCAGGCAGTTGGAAGCCCGTGTTGGAGTGGGTTTCTAGTTTGTGTCAGGACGGGTTTCAGTCCGTGATGGCGCCACTTCGTTAACGCAAAGGGTGTGTGTTTCATACGGGATGCACGCCGTGGTCGCCGGCAATCAATTACTCATAAGGAAACCATCCATGAAGTGGCTCCCCGCATAACATATGCGGGGAGCCACTTCATGCTAAATATTTTTTATTTCTTCGCATTATTTGTATGCGTTTCTAGGTTACGGATAAATACCCAGATGCACACAATACTTTCCCGGTACGTTTGGAAACGCCCATTACTTTGGCTGCTTGCGTAAAATTCAGCCCCTGACGCAAAAGCTCTACATAATGCTCACGCCGAGCAGTACACATCTTTGAACGGGACGGGTAAACAACACCCGCATACTCATACAACACCGTTGAAACATCCTTTCAAACTCGGTGTTGCAACCACCACTAGAACCCAAGAGCTGGACTTTTAGGGCGGGGTGGTCAAGACGCATATCAATATCGAAGAACAAAAACCTGGGGTTAACGTAAAAAATTGGCCTGCCACTGGTAAGCAGCGGCAGGCCAGCTCGGCTTAATAAACCTTAAGCACGACGACGGAGAAGCAGCAGCCATCCGGCAGCAATAGACACTGCCCCCAGAAGTGCGAACCAGGAAGAGTCAGCGCCTGTAATGGCCAATCTCTTTGGTGTCACCTCATTGACCTGGTTGGTGGGGTTAGTAGTAGGTTTACCGGTTGGATTGTCGGTGGGGTTAGTAGTAGGTTCACCGGTTGGTTCGCTGGTAGCCGTTTCCCATTTCGCGTACACGGTTACATCAGTATTGATAGGTGCCGTGAAATCGAAGGGTGTAGTGAAGGTGTTATCGGTGTACCAGCCTTTGAATTCCCGGCCCTCAGCAGAAGGAGCCGCCGGGGCACTGGCCTGCTTGCCTGCTTCAACACTTTGGGCAGCAACCTGGGTCCCGTGACCACCCATATCAAAGCTCACGGTATATACCGGGGCAAACGTCACCTGCAAGGTAACCGGCATTGATGGAACCCTACCGTTGCCAGTGGCGTAACTATAGGTTACCTGAGTGGCGCCCTCGTCAACCTGCAACAGGCCATCAACGATAGTAGCGCCTATCAGGTTGCTCACCTTACCTGCATCAAATCCAGCCGACAACTGGTTCACCGGCACCAGGCGAGATGACCCAGAAATACGCACCGTCTGACTCTGATCTTTTACGCTAGAAAAATAACTACTCAGATTATTAATGGCCGACAAATCAACAGCTGTCAACTTATTAACGGCTAAATTAAGATCTGTCAGGTTGGTGTTCGCCGACACGTCAATATCTGTCAACTTATTATCGTGTAAATAAAGCGATGTCAGGTTAGTGTTGTGTGACACATCAATATCTGTCAACTGATTAAATTCTAAATCAAGACGTGTCAGGTTAGTGTTGTGCGACACGTCAATGTCTGTCAACTGGTTACTGCTTAAATCAAGACTTGTCAGGTTAGTGTTGTGCGACACATCAATATCTGTCAACTGATTAGAGCCTAAACCAAGAGTTGTCAGGTTGGTGTTGGCTGACACATCAACATCTGTCAACTTATTATCGCTTAAACGAAGCTCTGTCAGGTTAGTGTTGTGCGACAAATCAATAGCTGTCAACTGATTAGATTCTAAATCAAGCTCTGTCAGGTTGGTGTTGGCTGACACATCAATATCTGTCAACTTATTACTGTCTAAATTAAGCCATGTCAGGTTAGTGTTGGCCGACACATCAATACCTGCCAACTTATTACTGTCTAAATTAAGCCATGTCAGGTTGGTGTTGGCTGACACATCAATACCTGTCAACTGATTATTGAATAAAATAAGCTTTGTCAGGTTAGTGTTGGCCGACACATCAATACCTGTCAACTGGTTCCTGCCTAAAGAAAGCTCTGTCAGGTTGGTGTTGGCTGATACATCAATATCTGTCAACTGATTATTGAATAAAATAAGCTTTGTCAGGTTAGTGTTGGCCGACACATCAATGCCTGCCAACTGGTTATTGCTTAAATCAAGCCATGTCAGGTTAGTGTTGTGCGACACATCAATATCTGTCAACCGATTTTGGATCGCGTAAAGCTTTTCCAGCTTGGTGAAATGCTCCACACCTTTCAAGCTCGTGATTGACTTGTTCTTAATATTGATTGTAAAGACTTTGTCTGCTTCCGACTGCTGCAAGATACCGTCATTATTGCTGTCAACATTAGTGGAAACGTAGTTACGGAAGTTAGTGTCTGGGAAGTTGGTTTCGTCGATAGCTGTATCGGCGGCGTAGGTGGCGGTAGGGAACTGGAACGTCAGCGCCAGACCGGCTAAAACGGCCACTATCCCCCCAAAAAATCGTTGTCCTAAAGCTGACATCATCATCTCCTCATCAAAATTAACCTAAAAGTGCCCCCAGCGAACCAAAAACACCAGAAACAAGACATACACATTGTTTCATACCGGGGGGCGTCAAGGTGCATATCAATATCCAAGAACAAAAACCTTCTGACTCGTGCAATTTTAGTGACCCAGTTTGTCTAGGATTTTTTTGGGCTTGCAGGGCGGGGGTTATCGTGTCGATAACCTGCCCATCAGTAAAGTAATCGCCGTGCCAATGAAAGGGCTTGTCAAGTTTTTGGTGTAAACGGTTTTTATTAAATAGTGGTTGGGAATCGGTCTGGGTAGTGTAGGGCTAGTTCGCCAAGTACTTTCTGCCATCTTTGGATTGCTAGTCCTTCGATTAGTTTGCCTGGTGCTTTTCGGGGGTTGCCCTTTGGGTAGGCCGGCTTGTTTAGCTCGTTGCCTGGCTCGTTCGTCTTCGATATTTGTTATCGCTAGCCACATGAGTGTGACAGCGGCTGCATCGGAGGGGGAAATGGCCTGTGGTTTTGATGATTTTACGTAGCTGGTAATTCAGTGACTGAGCGTGTATGTACGTGACGCAAAGACATGAGCCGCCACCATGCATTACCCCGAACTCGCAGCTACAGGGTGTTGCGGGAGATCGAGGGTGACGACCTCGTGGGTCGGCGCGAGTGGCGTGCCAAGGCAACTCGCTGTCTACGAGCATATCGATGGATCCCGCACTTCTCTGTCTATCCGATACTTTTCGGCGGCACTCATACTTTTCGGCGCGAAGCACACTTTTTGGCGCTACCCCCTGAGAGCACTATTCGCGACCCGATCGAAGCACCTAAAACCTGCTCGGACACCCTCTTCCACGCCCGATCCGAACCATGCCAGAAGCACAACAAACCCCTCGAATTCCTTGTTTTACCTAGTAAAACCCGGAACCCAAGGGGTCCTGTTCGCACTCACACTTTTGTATCCAAAGTAGAGTGCAGATGGTGGAGCTAAGGGGATTCGAACCCCTGACCTTCTCATTGCGAACGAGACGCGCTACCAACTGCGCCATAGCCCCAGGTGCCCGTTTAGCATAACACCCAACGGGCAGCGATGAAAAACGGGAAACGAAGACTCAGGAACGAGGCACCGAACTCAAACGCTTCAACCTTCGAACGCGCGTAGAGAAGCGCACATAGTGAACAGAGGCTCACCCGGCGTTCGGGTGAGCCTGTCCAAAAGGTTCAGGTGAGCCTGTCCAAAAGTCAGAGCGTCAGCACGAGTGTCAGTTACTGCGCGCGACGAGCATCCAGCACGGCGTCCAAGTCAAGCGCAACAGCCTGGTCTGCGACAACCTGTTCGGTGGTCATGGCGTTCTCGGCGACAGTCGCTGCGATCGGGCGAGCCGGCACGGCCACGCCAACCTTCGGGATTCCGCGGATGTCGGTGTCAATGTGGACCGAACGACCGCTGACGCGACCGCGCGTTGCGTATCGTGGCGCGGGGATCGGGTTGACGGTCCATGTGCGACGCTCAACGGCGGTGCCGGTCAGTGCGAGTTCTTCAGCTTCGTCTTCAGCATTGACGAGGTCCGTCTGAGTTTCACCGCTGACCACATCGGCGGACGCATTGGGCATCTCGATCACGTTGGTGTCACCAGATTCGGCGAGCGAGGTAGAAGCGGATGCTTCCAGCTCAACTTTTTCAAGTGCGTGCGATGCAGGGGAGACCGTCGCGCGAGACGTGGAACGATCTGCGGTGATACCGGCGAAGAGGTCGTCCTTTTGCGCCTTCGGGGCGGGTGCGGATTCTTCCTTGCGGACTCCTCGAGCCGAGGCTGCGTTGCGCAGGTTTTCGAGCAATTCGAGCTCAGCTTCGTTTGCTTTGTCGGAACGAATTGCCGCCATACGCGAGGCAACTAGGGACATGACAAGCAGAGCTGCGGGGATCAGAGTCCAGAGGAAAGACGCCGAAAGAGCGGCACAGACGATGGCGACCAGTCCGGTCAGACCAACGCAGGTGGCGCTGACTCCAAGGCGACGGCGACCTGCAGCCGCTTCAGCGGCGAGGCGCGCAGCACGACGCGCACGAAGCTTAGCAATCTCACGCACGGCTTTATTTGCGCGGTGCTCGATACGAATCTTCGCATTCATTGCAGCTTGATCTGCCATGGCGATCGTTGCCCTTTGCGTAATTGTGCGACGAACCCCGAGCAACTGCCCGGTAGATCGACCGCAGGTTTGGCGGTTGCTTTCATTATTGTTGAGGAGCTTCATGCCCGTTGAGAAACGGTCACTTTCACGGCTGAAAGTTTTCGCTTTTTGTCGGGCAGCGAGCAGGGGAATCAGCCCCAGTAGTGTCACTACCGTTGCAATGATGATGATTCCGCCAAACTCCACGGGACAACGCTATGGGTTTTCACATGCGTTTGAATGGTGGGGTGGGCGCGTGTTGTGTTTCCTGCTCAAAGCCACTTTCACACATGCAACAATCGCAACATCAGCCCCACCAGCCACGCTACGACTGCACCCTCAGCCCGCCTGAAGACTGCGCGTTCAGCCCACACGAAAACTAGGCAACACCACCGGTCGGGACCTCGTACGCGACACCTACTGGCTGATCGCGTGACCGTAAATTTTCTTCACTAATCCACCGGCCGGCAGAGACTCCGTGTCGATCGAAAACGCTTCATGGTCCGCCCACGCGCCGTCGATGTACATGTAGCGCGGTCGCAGGCCTTCACGGTGTAGACCGAGCTTGCGAGCAACTCCCAGCGATGCGCGGTTCTCGGGTCGGATCACAACCTCGATCCTGTGGAGTCCCAGTTCGCCGATAACCAGGTCGATGATCGCCGCGCAGGTGAATGTTGCCAGCCCTCGTCCAGCCCATTTTTCCGCCAGCCAGTAGCCGAGCATCCCCGATGACATCGCCCCGTGCGTCACGTTGGTCAGCGAGAACTGTCCGGCAATCTCGCCGCCGATTTCAAGCTTCATCACCAGCGCCCGCCCCGCGCGTTGAGCCCTGTCGATGGTGCGCGCATATTCGCCAAGCGTCTGGCCTGCGTTGCCGTACGTGTTCGGTGGCAGGGTTGCGTCCCAGGGCTGTAGCCAATCGGCGTTCTCGCGTCGCACTCGGTCGATCGCCGTGTGAGCGCCGGCGAAAGCAGGGCGAATTCGTAGCAATTTCGGGTGCAGTTCCGCCTGCTCTTTCTTGGGTTTCGCACTACCTTCGTGCTCCGCCGATTTCGTCATCGACGAGGCCGCTCGCCCGTGCATGAACCCTTCACCGACTGGGTCGCGGACCTCAAGGCTCAGTTCACCAAGAGTTCTGCCCCAGATCCGGATGAAGTGTCCAAACATGATCTGGTCCTCTACGTAGTCGACGACTGGTCGGGCTGAAGCTAGCGGCCGGAAGACAGTAGGTGACGGCTGATCACTAGCAGGTAGTAGCGAGCGGGTCTAAGAATCACTCAAGAACCAAGCACTGCAACATGTCACCCGTACGCACGTTAGTTGTGCTTTCAGGGACAATGGCAAGCGCGTTGGATTCCGCGAGCGCACTGAGCAGGAGCGATGCGGGAGCACCCATGACCTTCGCTTGGTAACCGGTCTTGGGGTCGCCGACTAGGCGGACACGAACGAATTCGCGACGGCCTCGCGGTGAGTACCAAGAGCGGTCGACGGCAGCCTTCACGGAGGGTCGGGTCAGCTGGGTCCAGCCCTGCATATGACGAAGTGCTGGGCGAACAAAGACTTCGAAACAGACCTGGGCAGAGACCGGGTCGCCGGGAAGACAGAAGATCGGGGTTCCACCCTCACCGTTGTCGTCGCCCCCGACAGTTCCGACGCCGAGGATGTGTCCCGGCCACGCGGCAATGTTGTCGAAACGAACGGTGCCCAGCGTGGACAGGACCTCGCGGACCGTGTCGCCTGAACCGTGCGAGATACCGCCGGTGGTCAGGATCAGGTCTGCGCGAACAAGCTGGTCTTCGATGGTTTCGCTCAGGACGTGGCGTTCGTCTGGGACCGCGGCAACGCGGAAGGTCTGAGCCCCGGCATCGGCGATAGCCGTTGAGAGGGCGTGGCCGTTTGCGTCAAAGACAGTGCCAGGACGCGCTTTTTCGCCGGGTTCAACAATTTCGTCGCCGATGGACAGGATGACGACGCGAGGACGCGGGTGAACGTACACGCGCGAGCGACCCACACCTGCAAGCAACGCGACCTGGCGGGCACCAACGCGGGTTCCCTTTCGCAGGACAATTTCGCCTTCTTCAACGTCTTCTGCCTTTCGGCGAATATTTTCGCCGACTGCTGGCTGGGTTCGAACGTTGACTTGCGCCATGCCGTGGTCAGTGAATTCAAGGGCGATCACCGAATCGGCACCGGCCGGCATCGGGGCACCAGAGGCGATACGAATCGCGGTTCCGGGCACCAGTGCTGCGGGGTTCACGTCGCCCGCGCGGATTTCTTCGGTGACGCGCAGGGAGAGTTCGTTGTCGGGGCGAGCGCCAGCAAGGTCTTCGGAACGCACCGCGTAGCCGTCGCGGGCCGCAAGGTCAGCGACCGGAAGATCGAAGGGAGCTTCAACGTCCTCGGCAAGAACGCAGGACACTGCGTCCGCGAGTTGCACGTCCAGTGGTGGCTG
Source organism: Schaalia turicensis (assembly GCF_019380255.1). NCBI lineage: Bacteria > Bacillati > Actinomycetota > Actinomycetes > Actinomycetales > Actinomycetaceae > Schaalia > Schaalia turicensis. The sequence goes on along the minus strand of NZ_CP048928.1, from coordinate 317,420 downwards.
CTGGGCTACGGCTGAAAGACAGTCTTGGTAGAACTCTGCAACGCTTCGCATCAGGCCTCATTCGGTTGGGTGTTCAGATATTCACGCAGTGCCGGCCCCATGTCTGGGTCGGTGAGCGCAAAGGCGATGGTGGCTCTAAGGTAGCCGAGTTTGTCGCCGGTGTCGTATCGGGGTTCGTCGATGTTGACACCGTACAGTCCGCCACCGTTTTCGCGCGGCGTGGCGATGAGCTGGGCACATGCGTCGGTCAGCTGGTATTCGCCGCCGGCTCCTGGAGTGATGTGTGTGAGTGCGTCGACAACGATGGGGTCACACATGTATCGTCCGTCGATCGCTGGGCGCCCGACGTTCGGTAGCATTTCTTTTGGAACAGACTGTGTGATCGGCAGGAAACGGGTACCGCGTCCCGCGGCGGGAACAACCGCGTGGGTGACAGTCTCATGCTGCTCGATCATGCTCTCCACCCTAGTTCGAGCAGGAGCAAAACCGAGTGATACACGAGGACAAAGCCCTCATTCGCGCGAGAATCCGCACACAACGGAGTCAGCGTCGGGTCTGCACTTCCGCCGATCAGCGTGCGCGTGAACGCGCTCAGCTGGCAGCGTTGTGGCCCGAGGTGCTGGCAGATTTCGGGTTTTCTTCCGCCTCTGTATCCACTGCGCCAGTTGACGAGACCGCGCTTACCTCCGTGTCCTCTCCCCCTGCTCAGGGCGCGAGTTTTCTTCCCGCTCTCTTCATTTCAAGCCCCAGCGAACCTGACACTGCCGGGCTACTTCAAGCGTGTGAGTGGTGTTTGATTCCCGGCCTCGTCGACCCAGATGGGAAGGCAGCCATTGGCGTGGCCTGGACGTACGTGGATTCGCGCCCGCAGGCGGCAGGGCCAATGGAGGCGAAGCTGGAATCTATTGTGTCTACTGGCCCGCGGTTTACTCCTACGCGTATAGAGAGCGCCGACGAATTGGCGAAAGCCGACCTGATCGTTGTACCCGCACTGGCTGTGGATGCGCGAGGAGTCCGTCTTGGGCAGGGTGGCGGATGGTACGACCGGGCGCTCGAGCACGCTCGGCCTGGTGTTCCGATTATCGCCGTAGTCTTCGACAATGAGTTTTTCTCCGATCCTCGCGATTATCTGCCCGTTGAGCCTCACGATCAGCGGGTGAACGGGGTGCTGACTCCCAGCGGTTACACGCGACTTATCCACAATTCGCGCTAAGTGCCACTTATCCACAGTTTCCGTTTCGCTCAGGTGCGAGGTTGCGACTGCGTGCTTTTACTTGAGGCATGACCAGACGCATTTCGTTCACGGCGATCCGCAGGCTTGGACTCGCCATCATCTTCGTGTTCACCATCGGAGCAATCGCTTTGACCTTGCTCCCTCATTCTGGCGGACATCAAGTGCTGATCCTCGCCGCCGACATTGAACGCGGGGACGCCATCGACTCTTCGACGGTCACGTCAATCGAGGTCCCAGAACTGCTCGTCCCCGCCGACGCCATTACCTCGACCGACGTATTACCCGCTACTTGGACAGGAGAGCCAGCCACGAAAGGCACGATCCTCTCGGAAAGCGTCATGGCAGGATCAGCGTTAGGACGAAGTTTAAAACCCGGACAAAACCTGATTTCTGTCATATTAGATAGAACACAAGTCCCCCCACTTGAGGCCGGAGATTCCGTGGTTTTATGGGGTTTTCCTGACAACTGTGACGTAAACACCTGTTCAGCATCTTTATTGACTAATCAAGCACTTATATCCTCAGTGTCAGTAACCGACGCATCCCAATGGGGATCGTCTGCTACTGCTCGTCTCGACATCATCGTTGACGAAGCAGTAACCGACACCGTTCTCGGCCACGCCGGGACGCATACGCTTGGCCTCGCTTTGGCTACACCACATGGCTAGCGGGACACTTCAATCAGGAGATCACAATGATCCAGGGATTCAAGGAATTCATCTCCAAGGGCAACGCTCTTGACCTCGCAGTCGCCGTCATCATCGGCGCAGCCTTCACCCCCATCGTCACCGCTATCACCGACGTCATCATGGACATCATCGGCGCCGTCATCGGTCAGCCGAACTTCGACTCCGTCCTCCAGTTCACGATCAACGGCTCTGACCCGATTCGGCCGGGCACCATCATCACCGCTGTTGTGAACTTCCTCCTCGTCGCAATTGCTGTTTACTTCGCGATCGTTGCTCCGATGAACAAGATCAAGGCCGCAACCGCTAAGAAGGAAGAAGCTGTAGAAGAAGCACCGGCAGCTCCCTCCACCGAAGAACAGCTCCTCACCGAGATCCGCGACCTGTTGGCGAACAAGAACTGAGACTCAGTTCCTTACACGCGTTCAAGTGGCTCCATCCCTACAGGGACGGAGCCACTTTTGCTATGCACGGATATAAGCTCCCTACTCCGCCCTTGTTTAAAGGACAGGCGATGAAGTGACGGGAGAGGCCTTTTCAATAGGAGAAAACGAAGAGCACCTAAGCGCGCGCTTGGGCGTGAGGCGGAACGTTGTCCAGCAGACGACGATCATTCGCCCCATCCCCACGATCCGGTGAATCCGCGAACGAACCTGCCCTGCGATCGTCGGGGTGAACGCGATCCTCCCACGATGGCGCGACCCCGTGAGCAATCAACTTACGATCCACGTCAGACACGAAAGTCGCCACGCGACGACGCTTCTTCGTACGCTCAACAGGCGCACTCTGATCGACAGTCGCTCTCTGCTCAGCAGAAACTCGCCGATCAGAGGGAGTGAACGCGGGCGAATCAGTCGAGACGCTCAGGTTTTCAGACACCATGAATCACTGTTCGTCAGGGTCAGCCGGACGAGTCCTGCGCACGACGTTGCCCAGCACCGCATCAGACTGGAAACCGCGACGAGTAATCCCCAAAGCGTCACGCAACTCGTCAATCAACTCATTGAACGAGCGATCGACGCCGTCAGAGCGGATCCACATCGCCATCTCATCAAGCTGATCATCGGAGTAGGCCGCCAGTGGCAGGCCAGGGGCGATCGCCGGACGCGGACCACGCGCCGTCTCAGGCTGATTCGCAACGATGATCTCAAGCATGCCCGTAATCACCTCGTCAGCGCGCTCGCGGGCATCCATCTGATGATCCGACTTCGCAGGCTCCGTGACTACGTCATCCGTCTGTGCCCCAACGTCACCGGATTCAGCCGGTTCTTCCAGGACGATCTGTGCCTCAGGGCCAAGAACCACCTGCTCGCTGGGAGCCAAAACCGGAGCGGGGGCCACAGCAGGACCCGCATCGCTAGATGCAACTTCAGGAGCGTTCAAGCCAACCAACGTATCCGGGCCGGAGGTATCCACGTCTACAACCATCGGGACCTCGACAACCTGTTGGTCAGGCACACCGTTGATTTCATCCACCGCATCCAAAACAAGCTGAACAATCGTGTTTGCTTCCTTTGCCGGGTCAATGAAAACGGCCATCGACAACGCCGTATGGACCTTCCAGCCCTGGGCTTCAAGCATCGCCGGCCACATACGGTCACGGACACGCAAGGACGGCTCCGCCACATACTCTTCATCATCAGTCAAAACCGCGACAAGCAGTCGACCGGGAACCTCCGGGTGACCAATCGCAAGCGGAATACGCATTCCACCCGGGATACCCACGTTCGGGACAACCTCAAGCCCCATCGAATACAGGCGTTCTGCCAAGTCAATCAGCAGACGATCGGGTTCAGCTTCCAGAACCGGCCACCCTCCATTCCCCACACCGGACTGACCTTCGCCAATCTCAATCAGGTTGTAGAGCATCTGGGCGCCTTCAGCGGAAAGACGCGACGGATCGATATCGCCGGAGTGAATCGAAGAAATCAACGTCAGATCACCACGCACCGCACGCAAAACATCCGACATTGCCGACAGCCCGTTCTGGCTGGAGAAGACACCGAAATCGTGGATCACACGCCCGTGCGGGGTCTTTGCAAAACCAACGGAAATGATGATCCGATCGCGACTAAAACCACGAGCGCCGCCAGGATCCACGACAGCGAACGGCTGAGCGGTTGCTTCGTCGAAGAAGGATGCCAGTCCGGGTTCCGAGGCGCGGACTTTCTCGATCGCGCGCTGAATGCGATTCGCGTGCGTAGTTGACAGGGCGATCACACCCAGCGAACGTTCCGGCTGAGACACGGCGTGCTCGATGACCTGTTCAACGACAGCATCGACTTCCGCGGTGGTTGATTCCACCGCGTGAGAACCCGGAGCGGGCATACCGGAGCTTTCGCACCAGAACGCCGTAATCGGAGCGGCTGCAGCCGTCCACGGGACCGGGACACCCGTATGGTCGATGCCATGGCGAGCAAGAAGCAATGCAACCTGGTCATTCAAACGCGTCGGTGCAACGTCCATTCGCGTCGTCGGTAGAACACTGGCCAGCACACGCGCCGCCCCACCTTCGTGAGCGCCAGACAAGTCTGCCAGTACAACAACTTGGCGAGCACGAGCAATAATCGGGATCAGTTCAACCAGTGGCAGATCATCAATATCGTCCAGGATCAGCAGGTCAACATGATGTCCGGCCTTGACGATCGCGGGAACCAACGTAGGAACCGTGAACACCACTGGCACCAGGTGACGGACCAGGGGAAGAGCGTTGTAGAAATCAAGCGCACCAACGGGCGTGCCCGAAGCCAATAGAGCTTCCAGTTGTTCTTGCTGGTCTGGGCGTGTCGCCATCGCCTGTAAACGCAACCTGCGAAGCTGACCCAAAACCTGCGGAGCCAACGTATTCACCTGGGCAAGATCCAGGGCACGACCAGACTCAAGCGTGGCCTCAAGATGAGCGGGGTCGAAACCACCCAGTTGCGGATCGCTTGCCAGCATCAGGCCAAGAATTGATGCCCACCACGCCAGATCCAGTTCTGAATCCACCATCTCGTCATCAACGTGACGATCACGCAAGTCTTCAGCCAGCGACGCCAAACCTGCACCCTTGAGCTTCTTCAGCACTGTGACGCGACGCGGCAGTTCACGTGCACCTTCGGGATCAGTATCCAAGGACTCGAACAACGCCGCCAGATCAACGATCGTCATCTCTTCGAAGTTCTTATGACCCGTTAAGAACATCGGGCGCAGAGCCTTCAGATCATCCTGAATGCTTGTGGTCAATTCGATCGCTTCATTCATACGGTTCGGCAAAGTCGGCCAACCGTCGCCACCGGTATGGTCGCGCCACACATCGCGACGTTCCTGCACCTTGAGGAGTTCAGCGTGCAGGTCCGAAACATGCGTTCCAGGACGAACAAAATCCTGGGCTCGTTTCAACAGACGCGTCCGTTCTGAACGCTTCATCGTGATGCCGTGGGCGGCACGCCACTGCTTCGACGCAGTCGCAATCACCATGTCAGCAGCCGAGTTCTCAAAGATCTGCGGAGTGAAAATATCAAGAACGTCGCGAACACCCTCAAACATATGCAGTTGAGCGAGCCACTGAGACAGAGTTGTCGCAGTTCGAATATCCGCTTCACCCGCAATCGTGCTGATACGAACACGAAGTTCAGGCAAGCTTTCCGTTGCCAAACGATGAACGCGCAACAAAACGTCAGGAACCTGCTCGTCCGACGAAATAACAACGCCCTTCCATGCGGTATGCGCCGTTGCGCGTGCAAAAAGACCCAAGTTCGAGGCCTCGTGCAGAAGCTCCCTAGCCTTCGCACCCTGATCCTGAGCAATATCTAACAGAACATCCTCGCGGAAACGAACGCGGGTAGAAGGGCTCGGATGCTCGCTTGTCAGGTCTGTCAGCACCTGAAGAGCCTCGTACGCGCTTGCCCCAAATGCACGGAACGGACGATGCAAGTACGTCGTGTACGACGACAAACGCGAACGTACATCGCGCAGCTTGGTACGTATCTCGTCCACTTCACCCATATCCGCAACCGGGGACGTATCGGTCATCACCTGATGGATGCGCGCATGGATTTCAGACCCGTCCGCGGTAGTGCCATCCAGACGGACCCCCGCTTCACTCAACCCCAAGGAACGCAGACGCTCTTCAGCCATCGTCGTACGCGACGGCGAACCCCCCAAGTGGATCACGCGCCTACCATAGGCCGCACTATCAGCAAGAATCGCGCCCACCAGCGCAGTGTCATCCGAACCGTGAGGCACATCCACAACGAAAGAACGACCCGAAGCAACAGCTTCAACAACATCCTGCTGCTGAGGCGTCAAATCGCCTGCGCCACGTTCTTTCCACGGATCGCGATCAGTTGGAACAGAATCCGGCAGTACGCGATGAGTGTTCTGGCGAGCTTCCTGATCGCCAGCCAGAGCACGCACAATATCCGAGCTCAAAATATGCTCAGCATTGTCATACTCGCGGTGCAACTGAGAAGCCGGATGCTCGAACAGGCCGATAATGAGTTCGTCACGAAGCTCAAACTGGTCAAGATAACGACCCAACTCGCGGACCTTCGCCAGCGCCTTGGACGAAGAGAACCCGTGGATAGATGTCGCTTCATCAATCAACGCCTCAGCATCGACTGCGACTCCGCTCTTCAACAGAGCTGACGTGATCGTATTGTCCAGCTTGTAGCCAGAAGCCAGACGAATCGTCACGTCATCAGGTTGGTCTTCAAGAAGAACAGGGCGAAGCAGGACAGCAGAGCTGGCCCATTCGCCAGCATTCATCCACCGGGCGTAGCCGATAGACATGTGAACAGTTCCCACACCGTGGCGTGCAGTGAGCTCACTTGAACGCGCCATGATTGCGCGCGCATGATCCAAGCCTCGTTTCAAGGCGGAAGGCTCACGGATGAGAAGGGACAGACGCGTCGGCTGGTCAGCGTAGAGCTTCGCAAGCCCACCTGGGTGCGGAGCGCCGATAGTCAGACGAGGAGCATCCGCACCATCAATGCGAGTCCGGCGAAGCAGGTCATCTTGCCACACAGTCAGTTGATCGCGAAGACGCTGGTGCGTGTTCGGCTGGGCTGACTCCTCTGTCGGCGCAACAGGAGTCTGTTGCTGCGACGAGGGCGTTCGTGAATGACGTGAGAAAAAACTAGAGGCCACGATTCCACGGTAGTGGAGTGGCCTCGGTTTTCAACGGAGGCGTTGCCGTGTAGGGGCAGATTCCCCTACGCGGCAACGCGTCTCGCAATTGATGTCAGTAGTGGGTGACGACGGCAGTACCGGAATCAGCCCAGCTAAAGACGTAGTGTGCTTCAGCGACGGGCAGGTTCACACAACCGTGCGAACCACCAACGGAGCCTAGTCCAAACTGGCGTACCCACGGAGCACCGTGGATCGCGTAGGAACCGGTGAAGTAGGAAACCCACGGCACATCCTTCGCGCAGTAGGGCCACTCGGGGGTACAACCCATGTCCTGCTTCTCGTACTTCAGGTAGATGTGGTAGGTGCCGGTGACGGTCTCATGACCGGGGGCGCCGTGGTTGACCGCAATGGGGTCGTGGACAACGGTCTGGCCTTCGTAGGCGGTCAGGCGGTTCGTGGTCAGGTTAATATCGATCCACTTTTCACCCTCATGCATGGCATATGGGTAGGCTTCGTAGCCCGCCATAACGGGGCGCGTTTCAGTGGGCGGCGGAACCTTGTCATAGTCAAAGCTACCCGAGTAGTCGGTCCCAGCATTCAGGGCAGCAACCACATCAGCGCCCACCTGAGCGGAGTTGTTGACGGCTTCGCCTTCCTTGCCGGGCATCGATTCGGCCAGGACATTACCGGCGCCATCAACGTTGTTGATTGCCGGGGTTGGGGCAACGTTCGTTGCTTCCGCAGTCTTATCAACCCATGCCTGGACAGCTTCAGGATCGATGGAAGGGGTTCCTTCTACGTCATCAACGCCGGGCAGAGCAACCCACGCTGCGCGGTCGACGGTTTCGGCAGTGTAGTCCTTAATACCGTCACTGATCGTCACCGAGTGAGCAACAAGAGCGGTGGCTGCGTCGGCAACCTTTTGAGCTTGCTTGTCAGACACAATCGGGTCCTGCGTGGACGGCGAAACGGAGATTGCCTGTGAGGACAGAGTCTGCAACGCCGTGGCCACAGCATCATTCAGTGGCTGGGCATCAATCGCGATACCAGGTACCCCGGGGGTCACAACGAACGCACCCTGCTCATCGACTGAAACGGTCGCCGACTTGGGGGCCTCGCCGACGGACTTCACCAGGGAAGCCATGCAGGCGTTGAAGGTTTTCTTATCAGTAGAGGAAACAAGGGGGTAGTCGCTACGCTTGAACAGCCCAACGAAGCGTTCCCAGACGGAATCCGAAGAAGCCAGAACTTGATCCGCTGACGCTTGCGCATCAACGGTGACGCCCAGATCCGCAAGCGATGCCTTTGACGGGGTACCGTCAACATCTATGTCAATTGAAACCTGGGAGGCCCGATCGTTGATCCATGCGACGAGCTCGTCACGATTCATCGCGTTGACACTGTGTCCGCCAACGGATGCGGTCGGAAGAGCTTTATCAGAGTAGTAGCTGGCGTACGCCGTGCCGGCACCACCGACAACAACTAATACTCCAATGATCGCTGCAATCAGCCATTTCATTCGGGTCATGCGTCACTGCCTTTCATTCCGCTCACAATCGTAATGGGCTGATGCTTGCTGAGGAAAGTCGTTGAGTTGTCAAACACTGTTAATGTCGCCTCATTAGACATTTCTTTTTTCACAATCGTTCCACTCGGGTTAACCTGCCTGTCACCGCTAAGGTTGCGCCAATCGCTTCTGGCACACACTTTAAGTTCGTCGCCCTCGAGGATCCGCTACAGTCCGACTACACCGAAGGCAAGGTTGACGCGCTGACGCTGAATGACTCCACAGTTGATTCCAAGTAGTACACCGCGACTGGAGGTCAGAAAGTCTCCGTCGACTTCAACCAAGCGCAGATCGCCACCGGCGAATAAGAGCACCGATGCACTCACCAACAATGGCAGGCACGAAGTACATCAGCGTGAACACCGCAAGGTCGCCCCAATCTCTGGGCGAGGTCAGGCCAAACGCCTCGGGAACTGAGACAACGAACGCAATAGTCGTCACGACGGCAAGGAGCACCGGGCGCCAGAATCGAAAACCCCAGCGATACGCGGACACCATCGCGCACACGTAGGCAACAAGCGGCAGGACAATAAACATTCCCGACAGCCCTTTTTCATCGTCAATCATCGTGCGCATGGCATCAACGTGGAACAGCAGGAATTGATATCCCACCTGCACGACGAATACGACGAGCAACAAAATCCATTCGGCGCGACGCATCACTGCACCTGCCAGATCAGGAAGCCCCGCAACGCGATACCCGCATAGAAGAGCACGGGAACTCCCACGCCACTGACAATCAGCGCCACGACTGCTTTCGGAGTGAAAGGTGCGGGCGCGTGCCGGTCAAAGCGAGTCGGTATCTGCTGTTCGGGCGACGGGGCGGTCGGCCCAAGGGGCTCGAGCTCTTCCATAGTCCAAGCGTACAGTCAGCACCTCGTTCGCGGAAGAGGTGCCTCTGTATCGCTTGAAACGTCCGAAGTGAACACGTCAGACCTCACCCCACCCCTAACCCGCACCTCGTCGCGCGTCACCACCTACACCCGACGCGACACAACCACGCGTTCCAAGCCCAAACCGTCGCACCAGGTGCAGTCCGTGCCAGAGAACTGGCACCCATTTAAGAAGCGGAACAAAACCCAGGACGCTTCAAGCACGGCTCCGCGAGACCATCGAGACCGCAACCCGCACCTACGCGCGCACGCCTACGAGTTCTAATCGAGGGCAAAGAGAGTAGATAGGAACGTAGATCGGGGTTCTGAGCGGCTTTTTGGCTCAGAACCCCGATCACTTTTCGTTGATATTCCAACGTTTCTTGTGCCCCCGAGACGATTCGAACGTCCGACACCCGCTTTAGGAGAGCGGTGCTCTATCCCCTGAGCTACGAGGGCTTAGCCAGCCATATCCTGCGCGCGAACGCGCCGGCAGTCTGAGCGCCTCCAACTCTACCAGCCTCGCCGACTTTCGCTCCACGCGCGAGCGCACAGCACCGGGCGCCAGTTGTACGTATGGCCTCGTCAATCATCCGCTAGCGCGCAGTGCACACGCCCGCCCCTCATCCACGAGGCCGCGTACACCGCCACACCACTCCCCCATCGCCGGCGCAGAACACCACCGCACAAAACCCCGCCGAAACACACTGGTGGGGTAAGGCCGAAGCCTCACCCCACCAGAAAACGAGTACTACGAATCAGAGGGCAGCCAAGCACTCGATAATCGCGCTAGCAACCTTCGGAGACGCGACGCTCATGGCGCGCAGAACATCCTCGTGTTCAGTTGGTGTGTCGTCAAAACTGAGGTCGGAGACAACGGACAGACCGCCAACCTCGACGCCCAGCTGGTGGAGCGAGATCGCTTCAAGGATCGTGCTCATACCAACGGTGTCCACACCATTGTTCGCGAGCATCCGCGATTCAGCTGCCGTCTGGAACTCCGGGCCGCGCAGCAGGCCGTACGTGCCCACGCGGTCGCTAATCGGAGCCAGGATACGCGTAATGCGTGGCGACCAGACCTGCCAGATGTCGGTAAACACCGGGCCCTCGAACGGGGAAACACCAGAGAAATTGAAGTGATCTTCAATCGTCATCACGTCGCCCACTGTCCAGTTACGCAGGCATCCGCCAGCATTCGTCAGAATCGCGACCGTGATGCCGGTCATCGCGCAGACGCGGACCAGCTGGCAGACCTGTGTCGGCGTATAGCCCTCGTACAGGTGGACGCGACCGGTAGCAACCAAAAGGTGCTTCTCACGACCACCGTGCACATTCACGCGCACGCTCAGCAATTCAGCGCCGTGACCTTCAACCGCCGGAACCGGAACGCCGGGAAGGTCTGCCAGGAGCAGGCGAGCCTCGATCTTCCCGATTTCGTCCAGCGCATCACGCAGACCGGAGCCGAGAACGACAAGCGCGTCGTGGCGTTGAACGCCGGTGCGCGTTGCGATCAGCTGAGCGCCCTCGCGCACCTCGTCCGCTACCAGCGGGTCACGCTGGAAGCAGTAGTCCAACGCTTCACTACGCGCAGCATCCACAACGGCAACCGATGAATCAGGCATTGCGGTTTTCCTGAGCAGCGATCTTCTTTATGGAAGCTACCAGGTAGACAACGTAGCCGATGATCAGAGCAAGGATGACACCGATGTTGCCGTATGCCCACGGGCCTTCCTTACCACCGAGCATCCACAGCAGGTAGCCCTGCCAGTTGTTCCATGCGGCAACCTTATCGAATGAGTTGATCACGAAGCCCCAGCCGATCACGCAAGAGACGGCCATGATGACGATGGACACCCAGTTGATCGAACCGTAGATGCCGGAAGCATCGAACAGGGCTTTCTCGTCGTAGTCGGCCTTACGCAGAGTAATGTCGGCCATCATGATGCCTGCCCATGCGGCGAGCGGAACACCCAGGGTGATGAGGAAGGACTGGAACGGCCCGATGAAGTCCGGGGAGAAGAACACGACGAAGATCGTGCCGGCGGTCAGGATGATGCCGTCGATCAGCGAAGCCAGCGGACGAGGCACCGTGATGCCCAGCGTCAGCAGGGTCAGACCGGAGGAGTAAATACCGTTGATCGCGCCCGACAGCAGGGACAGGATTGCGGTCAGCAGGAACGGAATGAGGAACCAGGTCGGCAACAGGGTGGCCAGCGCACCAACCGGGTCGCCACCGATGGCGTCGGACAGGTCAGCGTCGGAGCCGGCGAGCATGAGGCCGAAGGTGATCAGGACGACCGGGCCGAGCGAGCCACCGAAGGTGTTCCAGAAAACGATGGACTTACCATCGGCGTCGCGGCTCTGGTAGCGCGCCCAGTCAGCAGCAATGTTGACCCAGCCAAGACCCATGCCGGTCATGACCATGGTGGCGGCACCGATCGTTGCAGCCAGTGAACCGGATTCAATTGCGCTGAGTGCGGACCAGTCGATGTGCGGGACGACCAGGATGATGTAGATGATCGTGGTGATACCGGTCAGCCAGGTGAGGACTGCCTGCATCTTCATGATGATGTGGTAGCCGGCAACTGCGCCGAGAACGATGAGCGCTGCGACGACAACGGCGGCAACGATCTTGACGGCGTTGCCGTCTTCGCTCGACCAGCCGAGGCGGACGAACACGGTGGAGGTCGCTAGGACGGCGGTGATGGCGAGGGAGGTTTCCCAGCCGATGGAGGTCAGCCACGAGAAGATACCGGGGATCTTCGCGCCGTTCACGCCGAAGGCGGAGCGGGACATGACCATGGTCGGTACGGAGCCACGCTTACCACCAAGGGCGATGACGCCACAGATGATGAAGGAGACAACGACACCGATGACGGTGACGATGACTGCCTGTGCGAAGGAGATTCCGAAGCCGAGAACCCATGCGCCGTAGCTCATGCCGAACACGGAGATGTTCGATGCGAACCAGGGCAGGAACAGGTTATGGGGCTTAGCGGTACGTTCTTCGTCGCTGATGATTTCAATGCCGGCAGTTTCGATGCTGGACTGGGAAACGGAGCGGGTTGCGTCCGCTGCCATTTCTGGCGTGCTCATAGGCGTTCCTTGTCTGTGTAGATCAGGGCGAACCGCAGGATCGGTAGTTCGCACCAAATTAGGCTAGACCATTATTGAATATTAGTGACACTCCCTCGGCCACGCGTCAGAAAACCTTGTGGCAACACAATGGTGTCTGGGCGGGGACCCGCCCAGACACCATCCATCAAGACAACGCGCTCTTCGCGCGAGCCATCGGCTGAGTCAAGCGTCAGCGACGCTCCCACGTCGGAGCCTTCGCTGATTCAGCCTTGCCCAGGTGATCAGACGGAACAATCATCACGGGGCATGTTGAGTGACTGAGTACCGTCTGCGCGGTCGAGCCGAGCAAGACGCCTGCCAAACCACCGCGGCCTCGTGTACCGACAACGACCAGATCAACTGCTGTCGAGAACTCAATCAACAGCGAAGCGGGCGACCCGTCCAGCGCATGGCGCGCAACCTCCATGTCGCGACCGTCAAGTGCCTGGTCAATGGCGGCACCCATTGCGGTGCGGACATCTTTCAACAGGTTGGAGTGATCCAAACCGGTCGGCGCCCACGTCATCATGGACGTGCCCGAAGCAATCGGAACAGCCGAAACAGCGGTCAGTCGAGCACCCCATGTGGATGCTTCATCAATCGCGCGACGCAAAGCCGACGAGGGAACCTCGGTACCATCCACACCGACAACGACACGTTCGATCGGCATGAAGCACTTGCCGGACGTATGGCGAGGAACGATGACAACCGGACACTTCGCGTGTGCCGGCAACGCGGACGAGACCGTGCCGAGAAGACGATCAGCAAAGGAACCGCCTCCACGCGAACCGACAACAACTAAATCAACTTCGCGTGACATTTCAACCAGAACGCCCGCCGGGTCACCCGGCTCAATAGATGAAGTGACCTTTCCTAGGCCACGCTCTTTCGTCGCTGCGACCGCTTCTTCAACGACCTGCTGGGCGCCACGCTTCAGAGCTTCATCGTCAAGAACCGCGTAGCCACCATCCAACGCCGCCGCTGAATAGGATGCCAATGCGTAGGTACAGAGAACGTGGACACGCCCGCCCGTGCGTAGTGCGCGGTCAGTGGCCCATTTGACGGCCGCGATGGACTCCGTTGAACCATCAACGCCGACCAAGATGACTTCGGTGGATGCCATAATGCCCCCTCGTGACTTACATCACCTACCATTGTGCACCACATCGCGATTTTCCGAAACCGAAAATAGAACTTTTACCTGTTCAAGAGGGTTTTAGACAAAAAACTAGAGCAAAAGAACCGAAGTTCTTTCGCTCTAGTTGAAGTATGCGCTCTTAACGAACGTTGAGCTCAGTAACGAACGAACATGCCACCTGCACGAACGGGCGAAACCTTAGAGAGAGAACCCGGGACGGTGGCTTCCACCATCTGGCCGTTACCAATGTAGATGGCAACGTGACCCGAATAAGCAACCAGGTCGCCAGGCTGAGCTTCGCCGGCCGAAACCTGGATACCACCGGCAGCCTGCGCGCCGGAGGAGTGCGGAAGGCTGATTCCCGCAGCGGCATATGCCAGCATGGTCAGACCCGAGCAGTCAACACCACCGTAGGAAGCGCCACCGTAGACGTAGGGAATACCGGTCAGAGCAAGAGCAGCGGCTACAATAGAAGATCCGGCAGCGTTGTACGCAGCAGCGGTTGCAGCGGTTGAAAGGCTGAGGTCTTCACGAGCCTCGGAACGATCCGCGGCGACAGTTTCTTCAGCGACCGGAGTAGCGGCAGCAGGAGCTTCTGCGGTCGCGGTCGGAGCTTCTGCTTTCCATTCAATATCCGCAACGGAAACGGTGACACCAGTTGCTTGAGGAGCAGTGGTCGTGGTGGGAGTAGCTTCTTGATCGCCACTAGGAGCAGAAACGGTGACAGCGTTTGCGGCGCCACCAACAACTGCAGTCAGAGCAAGACCGGTCACGGATGCAATTGCCGCCGGACGGATCGGGCTGAGCGACGTGATCGTGTCGGTCAGTTCCACGATCGGCACCATTGGGCGACGTGCCTTGCGGTGACGTGGCGCAGGTTTGAGGTTCGTCAAGAGTGTTCTCCTTTTGCACCTTCGAGGTCAGCTGTCGGATTCGAGCAGGAGAGCCCGGCTTGGTTTCCCAAGCTTCACCCCAAGGCCACAAGGGCCGAATTGGTTCCCCCGAGTTGGATCAAATGAACCGGATCCTTCACGATCCAACTTCGGTAAATGAAGGACGGCTGGCCTATCGACCGTTATGAACTCTATACCTTTGACCCCCAAATGTCACGCAAAGGTAACGAAGTGGAGTCAAATCACATTTCGACTACTAGATGTGGTGCCAGCGCCAGAGGAATTCGGAAGCTGGAATCACTGTCAGAGGCATCCTGATCGGCGCGCGCAATCCGCACATAATCGCCTTCTCCGCGCAGGATAATGCTGACTCCAGGACCAATCTTTGCCGCGGCAAAATCAGCGATGATGTCATGTTCAGCCTGGATAGGTTCACCGATACGAACGAGTCTCACAATTTGGTCGTCGTGGGCACGCGCCACAAGTTCCGCAGACTGCCCACTGACCTCGACGCCCATTCCAGGAATCGGGTTACCGTAAGGATCCGTTGTCGGATCCTTCAAGAGCTCAAGCAGACGACCTTCGACCTTGTCGGACATGACGTGTTCCCAACGGCATGCTTCATCGTGGGCACACGCCCAATCCAAACCGATGACATCGACCAGGAGTCGTTCAGCCAAGCGATGCTTACGAACGACCTCTACAGCCCGCTTACGGCCTTCTTCAGTCAGCTCCAATCGACGATCACCCAGAACGTGCAGAAGCCCGTCGCGTTCCATGCGAGCAACGGTCTGCGAAACAGTCGGACCTGAGTGATCAAGTCGTTCAACGATGCGTGCACGCAGGGGCGTCACCCCATCCTCTTCCATTTCAAAAATGGTCTTGAGGTACATCTCGGTGGTGTCGATGAGGTCTCCCACGGCGGTTCCTTTCCTACGATGAACCCCTGCACGAATCGTGCATCGTTCAAAGGTTTTCAGGTACTTAAGAGAATATGAGTTATCGAGTATTTTTACCTGACGATTGTCATTTCCGTTGATATTGCGCCAAACGGTGGACAGGCATACGCGGTGAGCACCCACGGTATTTAGCACCATGTGTGTCATGGAATATGTTCCGCGAGCGCATCTAATGCGACTAAGTTTGAGCCTATGGAGACATTCCCCCCGATTCCTGTTTCTATCCTTCCTGCTGACGGCCGCTTTGGTTCCGGCCCGTCGCGTGTGCGCCCGGAGCAGATTGATGCGTTGAAGACGCCTAGGTTGATGGGGACCTCGCACCGCAAGTCCCCGGTGAAGAATGTTGTCCATTCAATCCGCGAGGGATTGACGACCTTGTTCAATCTTCCCGATGACTATGAAGTCGCCCTTGGCAACGGTGGCGCCTCAGCGTTTTGGGACGTGGCGGCGGCCTCGCTCATTCGCAAGCAGGCCGCGTTCGCGACCTTCGGGGAGTTCGGCGCAAAATTCGCCAAAGAGGTGGACAAGGCCCCGCATCTCGCCGACGCGCTTCGCGTTGAAGGTCAGCTGGGCACCGTTGTCACGCTCACGGGGAACGAGGCCGGGACCGCTGGGGAAGAACCCGATGCTTTTGCTTATCCGCACCATGAGACCTCGACGGGCACGATCAGCCGGGTGAACCGTATCGGTGGTGAAGACGCATTGACGCTGGTGGATGCGACCTCGATCGCCGGCGCTGCGCACGTTGATATTGCCAACACCGACGCCTATTACTTCTCTCCCCAAAAGGCTTTCGCCTCTGACGGTGGCCTGTGGGCGGCGATCCTCTCCCCTGCAGCCGTCGAACGCGCACAAGAATTGCATGGGGCGACCGACCGTTGGATGCCGACCTTCTTCGACCTTTCGGTGGCGATTTCTCACTCGCGTAAGGATCAGACGCTGAATACGCCGGCTGTGGCGACGCTGATCATGATGGATCAACAAATCCAGTGGATGAATGCCGGTGGTGGCTTAAAAACGATGGAAGCGCGCTCTCGCGCCGCTTCCGACCTGATTTACGCCTGGGCCGACGCCTCGTCAGTTGCTCACCCCTTCGTTGAGAATAAGGACTGGCGCTCCCCCGTTGTCGTCACCGTTGAATTCGACGACGTGGTCGATGTGAAGGTCCTGTCTGACGGCCTGAGAGCATCGGGCATCGTCGACATCGATGCCTACCGCGGGGTTGGTCGCAACCAGCTCCGCATCGCGACATGGCCCTCGACTCCAACTTCGGACGTCGAAGCACTTCTGGAGTCGATCGATTGGGCGCTCGAACGAGCACTGTGACCCCAAAGGTCAGCCCAGGCCTCGTCGATCGCGATAATCCACCGCAGAGAACGTGGACGCAAGCTGGAACATAACGAGGTCCTACTAGGCGCAACCTGCACGACGCTCAGCGCGCAGGCACTTGACACGCTACTTTCCGGTCGCGTTCCGTTCAGCTTCAGCGAGCAGAGTAGCTAGGTATGCGCGCTCCGCGGGGCCCTCGACCTCGATCGGGTGCGCCGAAACACGGAACTTGACCCGGTAATTCCAATGAATCAGACCCCACACGCCCGCGATAACTCCGATCGCTAGGGAAGCTCCACCGCCGACAAGAATCGACCAACGGGCACCAAACTGCTCGCCCACCCAACCGATGAAGGGCGAGCCGATCGGCGTCGCGCCCATGAAAATCATCGAATAGAGAGCCATCACGCGACCGCGAACACTCTCTTCCGTGGTGATCTGAATAGTCGCATTCGCTGCCGTCACCATGGTCAACATTGCAAGGCCCGTCGGGATTGCAAGAACCGCGAACGACTCATACGTCGGAGCCAAAGCCAACACAATTTCAAGCAGACCGTAAATCGCCGCGCCCGACACGATCAGACGCAGTCGAGGCTGAGCGCGACGCGCAGCAAGAAGTGAACCGGTCAAAGCTCCCACTGCCATAAACGAACCCAGAATGCCGTACTCGCCCGCAGCCTTGCCGTAGACCTCAGTCGCCATCAGGGCACTGGTCAGCTGGAAGTTCATGCCCAAACCTGACACGACCGCTACAATCACCAGGATCAGCACAATGTCGGGACGATTCTTCACATAGGAAACGCCCTCGCGAATCTGGCCGGGCGAACGCTTCACAACCTTGCGGGGAACCAAATCTGCAGAACGCATCAACGCAAGCGTCAAAACTGGAGCAAAGAACGCAACAGCGGTCACGATCATCACCCAGCCAGTACCGATCGCATCAATCAACAAACCGGAAACAGCCGGGCCAAGCAGACGCGCAGCATTAAAGGCCGTCGAGTTCAAACCGACAGCGTTCGACAAAGACTGAGCCGGAACCAGTTCAGACACAAATGCCTGGCGCGCAGGTGAATCAATCGCGCCAGCAACACCACCCAACAACGCCAACACATACACATGCCAAAGCTGGGCTGTATTCGTCAGAATCAGCACGCCCAAGATCAAGCCCAGGAGCGCGTTCGCCAACTGCATCGCCTGTAGCAGAGCGCGACGATTCAGACGATCAGCAAGCAAACCAGCCCACGGTGACAACAACAGAATCGGCAGGAACTGCAAAGCGGTGACAACACCCACTTGCGTGCCAGAGTTCTTCGTCAGAACGGTCAGAACCAGCCAGTCTTGCGCAACCCTCTGCATCCACATGCCCGTCGAGGCAATAATGTTTCCGAAGAACCACAATCGGAAGTTGAAGTAACGCAACGAATGGAAAGTACGTGACACGCGCGGATGCGCCTCCCTAGTTTTTCGGAGACCTAAGAAATAGCTGTTTCAAGCATACGAAAAGCCCCACGGCAATGTGAACTGCTCCCGAAGACTCGAAGCGCTGAAGCCCCAAGACCCATCAGCTCCCACCATGACGCGACCTCGAACGCGATGGCCTCATACACGCATCGGGCGAGGTCCGCATCAGTGGTCCCGAGCTGCAGGCCCCAGAAGACCCCGCTCGGCGCCTTCGACCACCTACCGCGATTTTGATCGGAAAGACGGGCGAAGAAGAAGGGCACCCCCGCGTCGAGTTCCAGCGCCGCCAGTTCATCACTTCGGTCGTATGTTCCACGCGGTAGAGCATTCTTCACGTACCACCGATGCGCGGCTCCTGCAGTCGCGACCGCCGCCTCTCTGACGAAATCCCCGCGCTTGAGAAAGGCGAAGACGGGACACCACTATGCGGGACTCCACTAATCGCGCCAACGTCAGCCTCAGATGAAGCCGGTACTTGTTAAGATGAGAAACGTCACGCCGACCTCCTGCGCAGTCACTTCACTCGCTCGTCTTCAGCGTCGACATTCCATCACCACCTATGCGAAAGGCCCGAAGTGAGCACCCCGTTCGAAGGGGGAGCTGCAACTCCTCAGGAAGTTCCCTCCCCCCCTCCCCCCGTTAATCCCCAGATCCCTGTGAAGAAGCCGCGCAATACGCTCGGACTCGTCGCGCTCATCCTCGCCATCGCCGGAACAATTCTCTCGTGTGTACCCGGCATCATAATCCTCGGGTGGATCCTCCTGCCCGCCTCCTTCGTCCTCGGACTCGTCGCCGTGCTTCAGAAGGACAAGGCCCATGGTCAAGGCCTCGCAGCGATCATCATTTCCATCGTTGGAACCATCGTCGCAGCCATTGCTTTCATCGCCGTCATCGACCACGCCGTAGATCAGGCGCTGACCACTGAGACCACGACCTCGACCCCCGCAGCCTCGTCGCCTCAAAGCACTCCCGCCGAATCGAACGCCCCCGCTACGAATGAGGGCGATGCCGGCTCCTCCAGGGAGAATCCTCTCCCCATCGGCTCGGAGATCACGACGAAGGACTGGAAGGTCACCGTCAACTCCGTCGACCTCAATGCGGATGAGAAGGTTGCCGCCGCAAGCGATTTCAACGAGCCGGCCACGGATGGCTTCTCCTATGTTCTTATCAACATAACGGCCACCTACCTCGGCAATGACTCCCAGGGTCAGATGCCCTGGGCGACGGTCGACTTCGTCAGCAAGGACGGCAAGACGTACAACCTGGCGTCTTCTCAGAAGCTGACTGTCGCGCCGGAGGAGTTCGACCAATTGTCTCCCCTTTTCAATGGCGCATCGACGACCGGAAACATCGTCATCGAGGTCCCGACCGATGGGATCGAGCAAGGCACTCTCGCTGTCCAGGCGGAACTGCTTGCGGATAAGAAGTTCTTCGCCGTCAAGTAGTCGAGTCGATTCCACTGTACATCGGGGCCGTTGGAGCATCACTGCATCGACGGCCCCGCTGGCTTATCACGCACCGACGAACGCCCTCGCGACCTCGAGGAATGAACTGCTCCCCTTTAGTTGGACTGAGAAATCAGACACCGACTAATGGGGAGCAGTTCAATGCACCGTGGGGTCTTTCCATTCGGACGATTGGTGATCAGTCAAGCAGAGCATCACACCTCTGCGCATCACACGATCTGTTGCGAGGAGATCAGACTCCCAGCAGAGCCTGGATCGGCCCAAGCAGGAAGTAGACGACGAAGAGGATCGAAGCCAGCCACATGAGCGGGTGGACCTTCTTCGCACGGCCAAGAACAACCTGGATGACGGTGTGAGTAATGAAGCCAACGCCGATACCGACAGAGACGGAGTAGCCGAAGGGCATGAAGGCGATGGTCATGAACGACGGAAGAGCGATTTCCGGGGCCTGCCAATCGATCTCGGTAACCTGGGTCATCATCAGGAAACCAACGAAGACCAGAGCGGTCGAAGCGGCTTCGGTGGGGACGAGCTCCATGAGCGGTGCAAGGAAGGTCGAGAGGAGGAAGAGGATACCGGTGACGACAGACGCAAGACCTGTGCGTGCGCCTTCAGCGACACCCGCTGCGGACTCAACGTAGGAGGTGTTCGAGGAAACGCCACCGAAACCACCGACGGCGGCGGCGAGGGAGTCGATCACCAGGATTTCGCGAGTCTTCGGTGGGTTGCCCTGTTCGTCGAGCAGATTGCCTTGGGCGCCGACGGCGACCATGGTACCCATCGTGTCGAAGAAGTCAGCCAGCATGAGCGAGAAGATCAGCAAGGCGACGGAAACAATGCCTACCTTACCGAATGCGCCGAACATGTCGACCTTGCCGAGCGTGTTGAACACGGGGACGGCAACAGGTGAACCGTCGAGAGCCGGAATGGTCTGGCCCCAACCGGTAGCGTTCTCATCCGATTTCATACCAAGGTGAAGAACGGCTTCGACGATGACGGCCAGAATCGTCGAAGAGACGATCGAGATGAAGACGGCACCCTTGACCTTACGGATGTAGAGGACGAAGGTCAGGAACAGGCCGAAGACGAAGACCAGGGTCGGCCAGCCCTGCAGGGAGCCGTTGATGCCCAGCTGAACCGGGGTGGCGCCTGCGCGGACGATACCGGCGTCAACCAGACCGATAAGAGTGATGAAGAGGCCTAGACCAACGGTCAGAGCGGTCTTCAGCTGATGAGGAACAGCCTTGAACACTGCCTCACGGAAGCCGGTGAGAACCAGGATCAGGATGATGATGCCTTCCCATGCGACAAGACCCATGGCCTCTGCATAGCTCAGGCCCATGCCTATAACCATGGTGAAAGCAACGACAGCATTGAGGCCCAGACCGGCAGCAAGTGCCAGCGGATAGTTGGCGACAACACCCATGAGGATGGTCATAACGCCTGCAACAAGCGCGGTACCTGCCGCAATACCCTGAGCAGTAATAGAGCCATCCTCCGGCAGTGCTGCCCCGAGGATGGCTGGATTCACGACAAGAATGTAGGCCATGGCGAAGAACGTGACGACACCGCCACGAATTTCCTGGCCGATCGAAGATCCGCGTTCGCTGATCTTGAAGAACGAATCAATTGAACCTTTGGCCGCTGATTGGGATGAAGCGGCAGTCTGTTGTGTGCTCACGAACTCATCGTGCCAACGTGCGAAACTCACAGGCAAGAATCGTGTCGGGCGCCACAACACAATGTGGACACCGTGCCTACGGGGTCACATTCACAGGCATTTTCTCGGTGTCCAGTGCACCGTCGTCAATACGCGACGGGCGAACCGACCACTGGGTTCCCTGCTTGGCAACATCAGTTTCCGAGTGCGCGCCGCAGGTGTGATCGAGGCTGACCACGCGACCATCATCGGGAGCCCATTCGTTGGCGCATACACCGAACACCGTGCGCATCGAACCCGACAGTTTCACCAAGAAACCACAGGTTGAGCACGAGTTACGTGGCGGGCGAGACGACTTCGGTCCCTGCTCAGACTTGTACCAGCGATCAACGGCAGCACTACGGCCTTCTTCGGACAGGACGCGCTTGCGACCCAAGCCGATTTCCTTCAGCTCCGGGTAGTCAATGTCCTCGCCGACATCTTGGAATGACTGCTCAAGGCGGGCATCTTCTGCCTGGTAGGGGAGGATATCGTCGCGCGACAAATCGCCTGGACGCAGGCGGTCTTCCCACGGGATCCACTGCGGAGCAAGCAACGCACCATCGCGAGGAAGCATGTCGACCTCACACACGGTCGCGTGACGCGAACGCGGAACGCGCGCAACCGTCACTGCCCACGCCCAACCGACATAGCCGTCGTCGGCGGAAGCGAAATAGTGGGTTCCGATGCGCTCTGAGTCCATGACGAACCCAAGGTGTTCACCGATGGGACGCGGGTGGGCAACAGCCTTCGCGGATTCACGAGCAACGTCGACTGCTTGGGCAAGAACCGCGTCCTTCTTCGGGGTGCGCACCGCTCCCTTATGCGTTGAAGGCGAGCGCGACGAAGTTTTCACCGTTGTGTCATTGGCGGGCGTCTGGGGTGCAGGCGCAGTATCGCCAGCGTGTGTGTCAGGCATCGAAATCCTCGGCTACTGCTTTAAGAACCTTCGCGATCTGAGGCGCGTTCTCGGGGTACTTTCCGCGACGCAAGCTGGTCGAGGAAGCATCGAGCAGTTTGATGAGGTCCTCAATCACGGGGACCATGGCTTCAGGCTTGCGGTGACGCGCCGCCGCAAGCGACTTCTTTGGGGTCAGGATGCGAACAGTCAGTGCCTGTGGACCCTTGCGTCCGTCAGCGACACCGTACTCGACGCGCGTCCCCGGCTTCACCGTTTCAATTCCTTCGGGGAGCGCCGAAACGTGCAGGAATACTTCCATACCGTCGTCACCGCCGATGAAGCCGAAGCCACGATCAGCATCGAAGAACTTCACCTTGCCAGTAGGCATGTTGCTCCCCTTTCCTTTAGGAATCATTCGTTTTCGTTCGTCCTGTCATTCTAATGCGCCCGCCACCTTAATGCGCTACATGCTTTCAACGCCAAATGAATACGGGGCGGGTAACATCGAGTTATTGAACGCTTGCAGGTCGGCTCAAAGGTCAGGAGATCCCCATGTCGTTCCGTTCCGCTGTTTCGCGTGCGTGCGCCAGTGCCGTTGTCGGTATCGCCCTGATTGCAGGCCTTGGCGCGCCAGCACTTGCCACATCCCCTGTCACTATTTCAACGTCGGTGACCGACCCCTCGGGTTGGCTCAGTGACTCTCACGTTTCGGAAATATCCTCTTCCGCGGACGAGGCCGGGTCTGCCGGTTTGCAGGTTTATTTCGTGACGGTTCCCGATTTTTCGGGTGCTGAGCCAATTGAATGGTGCAAGACTTCGGGTTTGAACTCCGGATTGTCACATCAGTCGATCATCTACGTGATTGCCTATGAAGAGCGCATGTTCGCAACGTGTGGCAACGCTGATCAGCAACTTGTCACCGATTCGGATATCACGCGCGCAACGTCGGCAGCAAAGAAAGTTCTTGCCGCATCGAATCCTCTGGACGCTGATACGACGACGGATGCAGCAACAACCTTTATTTCAACGTTGACATCAACCGTGACAGGTCAAACCTCGTCCTCTTCTTCACACTCTTCGTCGACCGACGCTCCTTCCTCCGAGAAGTCGGGATTCAGGTGGATCCGCACCGTTGTCATCCTTGTCGTTATCGGTGGACTGATTGTGTTCTTCGTGAAGCGCAACAAGGCGAAGGGCACTTCAACCCCCGCTCCGAAGGCAACCGCTGACCGCCCTTGGGCACCCGGCGATCAGCTTCCGTCATTGACCGAGGATCAGGTACTGGCCCTGACCAACCAATCTTCGACTCTGCTCCTTCAGGCAGACGAACTGGTACGTTCGGCCGCCGATGAGCTTGATTTCGCGCGCGCTCAGTTCGGTGAAACGAAGACCGACGCATATGCGAAGGCACTTTCTGCCGCTCAAGCGGGCATCGCGAAGGCATTTACTGCCCAGCAAACGATGAACGAGGCCCCCGATTCTCGTTCGCGTACCGAGGCTGCGCTTACGCTGCAACATGAGTTGAACCAGGTCATGCCAGCTTTGGTTGAGCAACAGAAGGCATTCAGCCAGCTTCGCGATGAAGAGGCAAGCGTTCCCACGCAGGCCACGGACGTGAAGACGCGCATTTCTGAGGCAATCGCAGCGTTGCCCAGCGTGGAAGCTGAACTCACCGCCCTTCAGACGCTGTACTCGTCCACGACCGTTGCCTCGTTGACGGACAATCCTCAGCAGGCACGCGCTCTCCTTGATTCAGCGTCGGTCGCTGCGAACCAAGCAACCTCCCTCGCAACCTCTGATCCGTCAGCAGCACTGGTGCAACTCGATATTGCTCGCCGAGCACTCGCGATGGCGGGACACCAGACCGAGGCAATCATGAGCGCCAAGCACGATCTCGCTGCCGCGAACGAGGTTCTGACGAAGGCAATTGCTTCGATCACCTCGGATCTTTCCGACGTGACGACCCTGAAGGCAGACTCAGCAGCGTTCGCACCGCTTGTTGCCGAAGCACAGAAGGCTGTAGCCGAGGCTCAAAGCGCACGCACAGGAAGTGGTGACCCGCTGGCTGCGCTGGAAAACCTACGTTTGGCCGAATCTCAGCTGGACGCCGCGCTTGAACCACTTCGTTCTCAGGCTGACGCAAGAGAACGCAAGGTCCAGGCAGCACGGA
This sequence comes from Schaalia turicensis, assembly GCF_019380255.1. NCBI lineage: Bacteria > Bacillati > Actinomycetota > Actinomycetes > Actinomycetales > Actinomycetaceae > Schaalia > Schaalia turicensis. The sequence goes on along the minus strand of NZ_CP048928.1, from coordinate 292,816 downwards.
ACACCGTGTCCGACGCTCAAGCCCAGTACGCGCGAGCTGACTCTTACATTCAGGGACGCCGGGGCGTCATCCCGTTGGACGTCCGTTCCAAACTCGCTGAGGCTAAGGCTGAACTCGATCAGGCTGTTGCACTTGTCCAAACTGACCCCGATCAGGCAACGACCCTGGCGAAGAGCGCGCGTAGCGCGGCCCTTACCGTGCTGTCAACCCCGATAAACGATCCCTCATACAGGCAGGCTGATCAGTTCAAACACCACACGAATAGAAGCGGTGGAATCTTCACCGATAACACCGGCCTTGGCAATGCCCTGCTGTGGTCTGTCCTGATGGATGTCGGTCGTAGCCTCGGGCAAGGAGGAAGCTCCGGTGGCGGATTCTCTGGCGGAGGCTTCGGCGGAAGCGGTGGCGGATTCGGTGGCGGTAGCTCCGGCTCCTTCTGATCTGAACATATGGCTGGTGCCTTGCAGGAATGCCCTGCAGGGCACCAGCCATCTCGGCTCCACCTTCACACCGAACGGATATGCAGTCCGTTCACAGGAAGTATTCGGTGTCACACTCTAAAATGGAGGTGACGCGATAATCGCGCAATCCATCCAGCGAAGGACAGGAACAATGGCAGAAAAGCAGTCCATCATCGGTCGCATTTCCCAGCTCGCAAAAGCAAACATCAATGCCCTCTTGGATCGCGCTGAAGATCCGGCAAAGATGCTTGACCAGCTGATCCGTGACTACACGAACTCCATCGCAGAAGCCGAAACCGCAGTCGCCCAGACTGTCGGCAACCTGCGTCTGGCAGAAAAAGACCACGAAGAAGACGTTGCCGCAGCAGCTGACTGGGGTCGCAAGGCTCTGGCCGCTTCGCAGAAGGCAGACGAAATGCGTGCAGGCGGCGATGCTGCAGGCGCTGACAAGTGGGACAAGCTCGCCAAGGCAGCGATCGGCAAGCAGATCACCTTTGAAGGCGAAGCCAAGGACGCAGAACCAATCATCGCCTCACAGACCGAGGTTGTTGAGAAGCTCAAGACCGGCCTTGCTCAGATGAAGGACAAGCTCGAAGAACTCAAGTCCAAGCGCGATCAGCTGGTGGCACGGCAGAAGACCGCAGAGGCACAGACCAAGGTCAATGACGCTGTCGCATCTATCAACGTGCTCGATCCGACGTCAGAGCTCGCACGCTACGAAGAGCGTGTCCGTCGCGCCGAAGCACTGGCACAGGGTCAGGCAGAGGTCGCGGCCTCGTCCCTCGACGCACAGTTTAAAGAACTCGAAACCGACGCCTCCGAGATTGAAATCGAAGCGCGCCTGGCAGAGCTCAAGAACAAGGACTGATCGCTCAGCTCGAACGTCATTGCGACCAGCGAGTAGCTGAATCAAACAGAAGTGGTGTGGGGCAGTGCCCCGCACCACTTCTGTTTGAGGTTTGACGAACTATCCGGCACCTGATCGCCTCAGGCACAGGCATACTGACGCACAGGCCCCAAACAGCCCGGCTGGCGGTTTTTACAGGTAGTCGAACGGGTTGAAGTCGTCGACGTCGATGATGCTCAGTCGCGGTAGAGTTACCTGGAATGCGTGCAGATCGTATTCGAGGTCAAGGATCTCCAAGCCCTTGGCTTCCAGCTCATGGAAAGCGGTCGACAGGAATTCGCGGAAGCAGAGGATCGCGACACGACGTCCCTGATCCAGCAGACGCTCAACTTGAGGAGCGAAATCAGCGTCATGGCTGGCAAGAATGACCGAGCCCGAGTCCAGCTCTGAGATCGCATCCATCGTGCGCTGCAAACCAAGGTCAACGACCTTCACGTCGGCAGGACCCGAAAGCGGGATCACCGAGTAGTTCATGGCGATGAGTGCTTGAACGAATCCCATCGGTAGCGAACCGGAAGAACCGTTGAGGAAGAAGAGGCCCTTCGCTTCACTTCCCCAGTGTTCTTCGGCGCGTTCAAGGACTCGATTCCAGCGCGGGCGTTCTTCTTGATTCGGACGACGATCCAACACTGACATACCAAGAGTGGCATCGATATTTTCGCCGTCAACGATCAAGTAGGTTTTTTCTTCGTTAAATGAATAGTTATCCATAGGGTCAAGAGTAAAAGATTATTACGCGAAAAGGGCGTTGCTCGACACCTATCGTGCCGAGCAACGCCCTATCGAGTGGAAACTACCTACTCACGTGCGTGAGCAGATCACTTCACGTCTTCGTCAACCCAGTCGAAGGTGCGGGTAACAGCCTTCTTCCAGAGGCGGTAGGTGCGATCGCGCTCTGCGGTGTCCATGGACGGCTTCCAACGCTTGTCTTCCTGCCAGTTGGCAATGACATCGTCTGTGCCATTCCAGAAGCCGACTGCGATACCGGCTGCGTAGGCAACACCCAGAGCGGTCGTCTCTGCAACGACCGGGCGGATGACGTCCACGCCGGAGATGTCAGCCTGGAACTGCATGAGCAGATCGTCAGCCGTCATACCACCGTCAACCTTGAGTTCCTTCAGCGGGACGCCTGCATCGGCGTTCATTGCATCAATGAGCTCTGCGGACTGGAATGCGGTCGACTCTTCGACTGCGCGGGCAATATGGCCCTTGTTCACGTAGCGGGTCAGGCCAACGATCGCACCGCGAGCGTCGTCCTTCCAGTACGGTGCGAACAGACCGGAGAATGCCGGGACGAAGTACACGCCACCATTGTCTTCAACGGTCTGAGCGAGCTTTCCGATCTCGGAGGACTTCTCGATCATCCCGAGGTTGTCACGCAGCCACTGAACCAGCGAGCCTGCAACTGCCACGGAGCCTTCGAGCGCGTAGACCGGCTTGGCGTCACCAAGCTTGTACAGCACGGTCGTCAGCAGACCGTTGGTCGAGAAGACGGGCTCTTCACCCGTGTTCATCAGGGTGAAGCAACCGGTGCCGTAAGTGTTCTTCGCGGTGCCCTTTTCGAAGCAGGCCTGACCGAAGGTTGCAGCCTGCTGGTCACCAAGGATGCCGGAGATCGGAACGCCTGCGAGCAGACCATTCGGGCGACCGGTGCCGTAGGTGTCTGCGGATGCCTTGATCTCGGGGAGCATTGCCGGCGGGATGCGGAAGTCGGCGCAGATGTCTTCGCGCCACTTGAGCTCACGAACGTCCATCAGCAGGGTACGGGATGCGTTGGTCACGTCGGTTGCGTGGACGCCACCGTTAACGCCACCGGTCAGGTTCCAGAGAACCCAGGTGTCCGGGGTGCCGAAAAGCAGGTCGCCTGCCTCTGCCTTCTCACGTGCTCCCTCAACGTTGTCGAGGATCCAGGTAATGCGAGGTGCGGACGGGTAGGTTGAGATGTTCTCGCCGGTGATCTGGCGGTAACGTTCGGTACCCAGCGGGTCGCCTGCTGCGACGCCACGGACGATTTCCGAAGTACGGGCGTCCTGCCAGACGATTGCGTTGTAGACGGGCTCGCCGGTGTTCTTGTCCCACACGATGGTGGTTTCACGCTGGTTAGTGATGCCAACAGCAGCAAGTTGGGTGGCGTTGATTTCTGCCTTCTGAAGCGCCTCGGCGACGACGGTGCGAACCGATTCCCAAATCTCTACGGGATCGTGCTCAACCCAGCCCGGGTTCGGGAAGATCTGGGTGAATTCCTTCTGACCAACCGAGACGATTTCGCCGGAGTGGTTGAAGACGATCGCACGGGAGGACGTGGTGCCCTGGTCAATCGCGAGAACGAATTTTTCATCAGACATGAATGGTGTCCCTTCTGTTCACTTCTTTGTGTTTCAGATAGAAACGCGGGGTCCCAGACGAGTCCGCCTGGGACCCCACGCAAGGTTAGAGTGCCAAAGCTCTAGGTTCAGGCCAAGCCGGAGCCGAATGCAACGAGTGTTGCGACGACGGCGCCGATGATCGGGCCGACGACCGGGACCCAGGAGTAGCCCCAGTCGGAGCCACCCTTACCCTTGATCGGGAGAATTGCGTGAGCAATACGCGGGCCGAGGTCACGGGCCGGGTTGATCGCGTATCCTGTGGGGCCACCGAGAGAGTTACCGATGACGACGATGATCAGCGCAACGCCGAGCGGGCCAATCGCGGTTTCGGTGTAGCCGGAGACGAAGACCCAGAGGATCAGGACGAAGGTGCCGATGGCCTCAGTGAGGGTGTTCCAGAATCCGTTGCGAATCTCGGGAGCGGTCGAAAAGACGCCGAGCTTGAGGGCCGGGTCGAGATCTTCATCGAAGTGCTGCTTGAAGGTTAGCCAGCAGAAGACTGCACCAACGAATGCACCGAGGAATTGAGCTGCTAAGTAGATGCCAACGTTTGCTGCAGTGACGGCAACGCCGGGGGCCAGTTCGACGGAGGAATCCATCATGTGGCCGACGGCCTTAGCAATGGTGACTGCAGGGTTCAGGTGGCCGCCCGAGTCGTATGCGACGTAGACGCCTGCGAGAACTGCGAGGCCCCATCCCCAGTTAATCATGAGCCAACCGCCGCCGTTGCCCTTGGACTTGGGCAGGAGGTTGGTAGCAACGACGCCACCACCGAGGAGGAGAAGGACTGCTGTACCGAGGAACTCAGACATGAAGATATGTCCGGCAGTGAGTTCATGCGGCGCAAGAGGAAGAAGTGTTGCGAGCATTTTTCCAATCTTTCTTCGATGCTTCGTTGCATCGAATTGTCGGGCGGTTTCCCACCCGCAGGGTTCCTTTAGCGAGACAGGACTGATCACGCCAAGTGCGAAAAGTCTACCGCGTCACATACGAATTCTTTTTCAAGACTCCGCTTGTTTCGCAGGACCGCTCGTGAGCACTTTGCGGTCGCAGAACAAACCCGCGCTGACCTGTGATGTCTTCACCTGGACACCACACAGTATGACAGCGTTTGCACATCGAACCTGCCCCTGTGCACAACCGTGCATCTGAGGGGACACTTACCTCTCCAATGTGTGCACGCTCACCAAATCGCACAGTCTCCCAAAGGATTGGACATTCAACAGTTAGACCTGCACGCCTGTGCATGGCAGACTATGACACGTGACGATTCGTGACGAACAGGCTCATGAAGCCGCATCAATGTATTACCTCCAAGGCCAGACCATGGAGACGATCGCACGCCACCTTGGCGTATCACGCTCCTCGGTCTCTCGTTTACTGTCCTACGCGCGCGACACCGGCTTGGTTCGCATCTCAGTGAGCGCCGCTCCAGGACACAAAGGAACCCTTGCCGGTCAAATTTCTGAAATCTTCGGCGTACAGACGTCCGTTGTTCCGGTCCATGACGTCCACACCGAAGTCAACCGACTTCATAACGTCTCGCTTGTCGCGGCGGAACGTCTGGTCGACATGCTCAAACCCGGTGTCACCCTTGGCATCGCATGGGGCAACACGACCTCAGAGATCACCCGTTGTATGCCACGCGTCAACTTCCCCGGATCGACCGTCGTCCAGCTCAACGGGGCCGCGACCGCTACCGAGTCCGGCATGCCGTACGCAGACGCGATTATTTCCCGCGCAGCGCGCGCAATGGGCGGACGCATGGTCCACTTCCCCGTTCCCACGTTCTTCGACTACGCAGAGACAAAGAAGCAGCTCTGGCGCGAGCGCTCGGTTCAGACCGTGTTGAAGACGATTGACGACTGCGATATCGCTCTGTTCGGCGTCGGCTCACTTTCGGCACGCTTGCCCTCCCACGTTTATTCGGGTGGCTTCCTGGACACTGAAGAAATCGCAATGGCCCAGAAGGACGGCGTTGTCGGCGACGTCTGCACCGTCCTCCTGCGCGAAGACGGCTCAACAGACATGGAACTCAACAGCCGAGCTTCCGGGCCCAGCCCAGAGACTCTCCGCAAGATCCCGCGTCGCCTCTGCGTCGTAGCTGGTGCCTCGAAGGCGCTCCCGCTACTTGGCGCGCTGCGCGCACACGTCGCCACCGACCTCGTCCTTGACGATGGCGTGGCACGCGAACTGCTTGATCTGGTTCGCACTCGCGCGGCGCAGGCGCGTGGCCTCGCCCCTAGGCGCTAAGCCAGATCATACCCAGCCAAAAACCAAAGAAAAGTGGAGCTCACAACAATCGTGAACTCCACTTTTCTTTATCCAAGCAGACACCACACTCCGGTTGACAAGGACGTGTTCTAGGCGATCTGCGCACGAAGCCCATCAATGACAACGTTCAAGAGGCCGGTCCGGGAATGCTCAGAGCTTCTTGACCAGCGGGAACGTGATGGTCTCACGGATACCCTGACCGGTCAGAGCCATCAGCAGACGGTCAAGGCCCATACCCATGCCACCTGCCGGTGGCATACCGTACTCCATGGCCATCAGGAAGTCTTCGTCCAAGACCATTGCTTCCGGGTCACCCTTTGCCGCAACAAGCGCCTGCGCTTCGAAACGCTCGCGCTGGATGACCGGGTCGACGAGTTCGGAGTAGGCTGTCGCCAGTTCGAAGCCTCGGACGTACAGGTCCCACTTCTCGACGATGCCCGGCTTGGAACGGTGTCCGCGGGTCAGCGGGCTGGAGTCTTCGGGGTAGTCGCGCACGAACGTCGGCGCATACAGCTTGTCACCTACGGCGACTTCGAAGATAACCTCTGCGACCTTACCGGGACCCCAGTGGTCAGCAACGTCTTCACCGAGTTCTTCGGCGATCTTCACCAGTTCGTCCAGCGGAGTATTCACCGTGAACTCACGACCAAGAGCGTCAGCCGTGGCCTCGAACATCGAGATTTCTTTCCACGAACCCGAAAGGTCGTAGGACGAACCGTCAGGCAGGGTGACGACCTCGGTGCCCAGGGCGTCGCGTGCCGCCTTCTGGATGAACTCACGGGTGCGACGAGCCATCGTGTCGTAGGAACCGTAGGCTTCGTAGGCCTCGAGCATCGTAAATTCGGGGCTGTGCGAAGAGTCCGCGCCCTCATTACGGAAGTTGCGGTTGATTTCGAAGACCTTGTCGACGCCGCCGACAACCGCACGCTTGAGGAAGAGCTCGGGCGCAATGCGCAGGAACAGCTCGGTGTCGTAGGCGTTCATGTGAGTCGAAAACGGACGTGCGGCCGCGCCACCGTGCAGGTTCTGTAGCATCGGCGTTTCGATCTCGATAAAGCCAGCTTCATCAAAGTAGTTGCGCAGCGACTTCACAACATTGGCGCGCATACGCACCATGTCGCGGGCGGCCGGGCGAACAATCATGTCGAGGTAGCGGCGACGAACACGCAGGTCCTCAGACAGGGACATTTCGGTGCCGTCTTCTCCGGTGTAGGTCTTCGGTAGCGGGCGGATCGCCTTTGCAGCGATCTGCCATGCGGGGACCGGGGCGCCTTCGTTGATGCCGGGCGTGAACAGGTCGGCGGGCGCGGTGCCGGGGCATGCCATGATCGACAGTTCGCCACGACGCGAGGAAATGACGCGACCGTGCACGAACAGGTGGTCACCAAGGTCCACGTCGGTCTTGTACTGAGCCAGCGAATCCAAACCGACCTCTGCGGCCGACAGCATGACCTGAATACGGTTGCCGGCGCCATCCATCAGGGTTGCGAAGCAGAGCTTGCCACCGTTGCGAGCAAGCATCACGCGACCGGCAATACCGACCTCGTCCTGAGTTTCTTCGCCGGTTTCAAGGTGAGCGTACTTTTCACGAACATCGGCGATCGAAGTGGTAATCGCCAGGACGACCGGGTAGGCCTGGCCTCCTTCGGCAAGCAGGCGCTCGCGCTTTTCTTGGCGGACACGCACCTGTTCGGGGGCGTCGTCGTTTTCCGGGGCAGCTGGGTTTGTATTCACGTCAGTCACCCTGCCAGTTTAACGGCATCACCGCACCCATTTCGCATAGGGAACGCGAGTGGGTGCAGTGCCACATCGCACAACGTCAGTTCGCGGATTATTCCACCTTGGCACTCGTATCGACGAGGCCGGGCACTTCAACGTATGTCTATGCCACCGTTGCCCGTTTTAAAAAGGGACGCGGGGAGGGCCCAGAGGCACTACGTGCCGGACGACTTCAGGCCGAGTTCGCGAGCGCGATCAGAGTCTTCTGGAACCGTCCCTGCTGAGGACCCGACCTCGACAATATGGTTGTCAGCGTCAACGAATGCGACGGCAGGCTCCCAGCCTTTCACCATGGACTCTGGAACCTGGCAGTAGGCCATGATGATGACCAGATCGCCGAGGTTCACGAGGTGCGCAGCGGCGCCGTTGAGCTGGATGACACCGGAGCCTCGCGGACCGGCGATCGTGTAGGTGGACAGGCGATTGCCATTGTTCACGTCTGCAACGTCGACTCGTTGCCCGGGCGCAATGTTCGCCGCGTCCAGCAGCTCCTCATCGATGGTGATCGAACCGACGTAGTGCAAGTCAGCACCCGTGACGGTGGCGCGGTGGATCTTGCCCTGGATCATCGAGCGCATGATTTCACTCACCAGCATTCCCCTGTTCAACGGGCGCCACAAACGACATATTGTCGATCAGGCGCGTGGTGCCAACCTTGGCTGCGAGCAGCAGACGATATTCGCGCTCCCCCGCCTGATTCAAGGTCGCGGGATGCAAGGAATCAGCCGACGTCAGTTCTGCCGATCCGTAGGCGCCCAGGATATCGAAGGTTCCATCATCGACCAGCGCAATGTAATCAATGTCGATATCTCCGGTCGCCTCGAGGTGGCCTCGTATGACGTCAATAATCTGGGTGGCAGGTGCGCCCGCACGACCCGCTTCAACACCCAGCGTCAAGCTCTGGTTGAGAGCACGAGCGCGGACACGCTCTTCGTCAGACAGGTAGCGGTTGCGACTGGACAGGGCAACGCCGTCGGTGTCACGCACAATCGGAACGCCGATCACGGTCACCGGCACGTCGAGCTGGCGGAACACATGGCGCAACATCGCAAGTTGCTGAGCATCCTTTTCGCCGAACAGTGCAACATCTGGGCAAACGAGCCCCATGACCTTCGTGCACACCAGCGCAACCCCACCGAAGTGGGTCGGGCGAGTCTTGCCTTCTAGGACGCGAGCAATCGGACCGGGATCAATCGAAACGGTGACGGGCTCGGGGTAGGCATCTTCGGGGCTCGGTGCCCACACGACATCCGCGCCCACGGTTTCAAGCGCGTCCATGTCCGCTTCGAGCGTGCGCGGGTAGGCATCATAGTCCTCACCCGGAGCAAACTGCGTGGGGTTCACGAAAATCGTGACGATGACGTGATCACCGTGCGCCTTCGCCTGTTTGACCAGCTCCAAATGCCCCGAATGCAGGGCGCCCATCGTCATCACCAGAGCTCGCGAGCCGGTCAATGGCTTCAGCGCTGTGGCAAGTTCTTCACGCGTATGAGTGAGCACTGGTCGTTTCGTCATACTTCCATTGTCGTAGTAGGCAGACTCATATGCGACCTCTAAGGGCGAGTATTCCCCCACGTTTCTGACTGATGCACTGCCAATTCTGCGCCAACACGACGCGGACAACCAGCGTCAGAGCCCGCCTTCCATCAACGCCGTTTTAATCGAGTCGCACGCTCTATCACTCAGGTGGCCTCGTCGATAGAGGATGTCGGTCGCCTGATGCGCACGCGCGCGGTAGATATCCGCGAAATCACCCCCAGCATCACGATCACCGTCGGATGCGAGCAGGCCAGCCAGCGCTTTCACATGTTCAGCAATGACCTGCGTATCGCCGTTCGCAATCGGAGCCGCAAAAGCCCGCTCAATTTCAGACAGCGCTTTTTCTGCCGTTCCAGCCAGAAGCGAAGAAGCGAAGAGAGCGGGGTCCTCAATCCCAGCACGTTCAAGACCAGCCAACGACTGGACGACCGCCGTCACGATCCCAAGCGTGCCAAGCGTGAGCGCCGCGTGGACTGCCGGGCGAGCATCTTCGTCGACAACAATGGGTTCACCACCCATTTCCACAACCAGCGCCTGCGCGATCGGCAAGAAAGGTGCGGGCGCGCTGACAGCAAACGGAGTACCCGACAGACGCGGAATATCAAGGCTCATACCCGTGAATGTCATAACGGGGTAAATCGCGGTCGGAATCGCGCCATTCGCCTGCGCGGGCGCCAGAATCCCGGTTCCAAACGGACCGGCCAGATGGCAGACGATCTGCCCCATTTTCCACGCGCCCATGTCGGCAAGGCCCTTGACCAGAGGCTCGATTTCTCCGTCGGGAACGGCCAGAATCACCAAGCCCGATGCGGCAATTACCTCGGTTTCATCCATGATCGCCACGCCCGGGAGCATCATCTCCGCACGCTCACGCTCAGCGTCCGTGTGCGCGACGACGCCGGCGATTCGATGCCCCACGGAACGTAGAGCGGAAGCGATGACAGGACCGACCGTCCCCATGCCGATGAGTCCGACGTCAAGCCTGCCTGGTTGCTCACTCACAATGTGCCGCCTTGAGTAGATGGTGTGCGCGGGCGCGCGTCTTCAACGGTAGTCGATATTCGCCCGCCGTTATTCGATCGACGAGGCCGCGCTCGATTCATCGGCTTCCAGCTGAACATCGGCGCGATCACAATCGAAGTTATCTTCACCTACGGTCACGCTGCTTTCACACGAGGGGTCATCCTGTGGCGCGTAGACGCTCTGATCATCCTGATGACGGGCGTCAAGACCCTTCGTGACGCGCAGCATCCAGTGTTCCGCGGGCTCGCTGGCACGCTTCAGCTGAGACTTCGCGCGGAGCTCTTCAAGCAAGGCAACGCCGGCTTCCTCATCAATGTGGCCTGCCAACTCTGGGGCACTACCTGGAACGATGGAAGCATTCACACCAACCAGCTGGCGCCTTTTCTCCCACGGACCTTGAATGATCGCCAGGGATTGAATCCGCTCCACGGGGATGAAACCGGTCTGCCAGGTCAGCCAGCCCTTGCGGATCACAAAGCACGTATCTGTCAGCGCGACTGCGCGACGCCTGTAAGAGAACCAATCAAACAGGCGCGCACGTATCGGAACGGGAAGGAATCCTTGCCCTTCGCGCGTTCCATTCAAAGCAGCTTCGATGAAAGCAACGGGGTCAGTCACACCCAAGTCACGGATCACCAGCCACAGAGCAAGCTCCGCGTCAGCGCGAGTGCCCACCGGCAAAAGAACGTCAGCGGAACGCTGAGACTTGTCACTATCGGTTTTGCCACCGTAGCCAGCCTGCGTGATCTTCACGCGATACCAGCCGAAGCGACGCCAAAGCCACGGCTGCTGAACAAGAACAGCGTGGACACGACGTGGCGGAATCGTCTGATTACGGGTTTCCAGAAGACCCGAACGAGTGCGAATACCATCCGGGGAAACGGCTGCAGTGAAGTTAAATTCGCCTGCGAAACGACTCCAGATTGCAGCGACGACAGGAATAATACCTGCAAAACCAGCGAAGATACCCGCCGTCCCCTCAATTCCGACTTTGATCAGCAAAACAACCGACATGACCAAGATGGCAAGCACAACCAGGATCGCAATGATCATGCCCATATTCGTCACCAGCGAAGCAACAAGCCTGCCCACAGGAACCGTGTACAGGACTCGTTCGGGAGCGACCACCGGACGCTGAGGAACCGAGGCACCGTCCTGTTCCGATGACGGTGTCTGAGCGATGGAGCCGGCCTCGTCCCCCGATCCGATGGCGGAATCAGACTGAGGCACATCCTCCACAGAAGCGGAAGTTGGCGAAGAGTAGACGCCGGCAGCGCGCGCCAAGATTTCAGCGCGCACATCATCCAATTCCTGTGTTTTAAGGAAACCGAATTCGACATTCGACTGTCCGCCACCGGCAACCTCAATGTTGATCTTGCCTAAGCCGAAAATACGCCCCAGCAACGGATGATGAATATCGACCGCCTGAATGCGATCCAGGCGAGCGTGCTTCAACGTTTTCACGAAGATGCCAGCGCGGTAATACACGCCTTCGTCGACAACGGCGAAAGACGTGAACTTCCACGAGAAGTACGAAAACAGCGCGATCGCAAGAAGAATCAAGAAGGCCGAACCGACAATGACGCCAACGACCAGCGAGAGCGCCTGATGGCGAACAAAATCAGAATTCGCAATATCGGCAACCATGTCGAAATTCTGATAGGTGACAACCGCAAGCAGAGCCACGATCGCCTTCCACGCATGGATAATCGGAGATGCCGGGTGCAGTTTGCGCCACTGCTCGTCGGAGACACCGCCCTGCGTGGCGCGCAAAGGGGCGGATTCATTCGATTTTTTCACAGGCCAGCCAATTCCGCCGTGCCACGCTCGGCAAGCATGTCGCGAAGGCGAGCGGCTTCAGCAACCGGAACACCGTTCAACGTCGCATCCGTCGATGCGGACGCCGTATGAATCTTCAGCTCTGCGATGCCGTAGTGGCGAGCAATTGGACCTTCAGAGAGTTCCACATACTGAATACGACCGTAAGGAATCAACGTCAGACGACGGAACATAATGCCCTTGCGGATCAAAAAATCGTCATCGCCCGTGCCAAATGCCATCGCGCGAACCTGACGGTGAATAATCGCCAGCGACCAGACCATCATGATGACAACAACCGCGAATCCGATCCACCACCACTTCGAAACGAGAACCGCGAGCGCGACTCCGCCGGCGAGCAGAGGCAGGAACGTCAGAATCGTCGTGATGATGCGGACCTGGGCAAGCTTGGGCGATACGGAGTGGAACTCCACATCGGGTGGGCTCATCGGATCGAGCATCGCTGGTCCTTTCGGGTTCTCTCATTTGTGTTCTTGGAGTTCTATCGTGCCATATGCACAGGTCGTTGATAAGTGCTGAATAAATGGTGTGGCACAGAAACGGGCTTTTACACGCACACATGCGACTCTCGCAAACCATTCAGGAAACATTCAGAAATATCAGTCACACTATGGATATGACACGCACAGGCACTGAGGAAGAAGCTCGCCTGCTCGTCGTTGACGACGAGCCGAATATTCGCGACCTTCTGGCATCATCACTTCGTTTTGCCGGATTCGATGTCCTGACCGCGGAAGATGGCCACTCCGCCTACCGTATCGCCATGGACGAGGCCCCTGACCTGATCGTTTTGGACGTCATGTTGCCAGACATGGACGGATTCACCGTGACCCGTCGCCTGCGCGAAGCAGGAGCGACAGTCCCCGTTCTATTCCTGACCGCACGCGACGATATGCGCGACAAGATCCAGGGTCTGACTGTCGGTGGCGACGACTACGTTACTAAGCCCTTTGGCCTTGAAGAGGTCGTTGCCCGTATCCGCGCCATCTTGCGACGCACCATCGGCTCCGACGAAGACGATGGCAAGCTCCGCGTCGGCGACCTGATCATTGACGAGGATGCGCACGAGGTCAGCCGTGCGGGCGTCGAAATCGACCTGTCCCCCACAGAGTTCAAGCTTCTTCGCTACCTGGTGATCAATGAGGGACGCGTCGTGTCGAAGATGCAGATCTTGGATCACGTGTGGGAATACGACTGGGGTGGAGAAGTTGCGATCGTCGAATCGTATATCTCCTACCTGCGTCGCAAGTTGGCAGTCGAAGGTGCGGGCGGCGAACTGATCCACACCAAGCGCGGTGTCGGATACATCCTGCGCGCCGACGACTGAGGAATACATGAGTAGCTCCTCGGGACCGCTTGGCCACCTGCGTACTTTTTGGGAACGTCGTCCCCTCTCTACTCAGCTGGTCACCCTGATTACAACCCTGTTGGCTCTGGGGCTGATCATGTCTGGAACGGTCATGGTAGGCCTCCTGCAACGCCATCTGGTGTCTCAGATTGACGAACAGTTGCGCGTCACGGCGAGCTCTTTCATTCGAGGCGAAAACACGTCGATTAAAGACGGCACCTCGGGTCTACCAACCCTGTATTACATTCACGCACGCTCCATAAGCGGCGACGATACGACCTACTACTACCCGGGAACGTTGGAAACATCGGGAACACCCGTGATCCCGGATCTGCTTGCAACTGCGCAGATTTCGGAAACCTCCGACGAGATCACTAACCCCATTACCGTGCCCTCGACTAAACTGGGCTCCAACTGGCGCGCGGTCGCTTTCCCGTTCTATGCGTCCTCCACGGCACACACGCCCCTGGGCACCATGACGATCGCTCTTCCTCTGACAGACGTTCAACGCACCCTGCGCACCACGGGCACCTACTTCTCGATCGCCGGTGTTGTCATCGTCTTCGTCGGCGCATTCCTGGGCCACACTTTGGTTCGCCGTTCCCTGCTTCCCCTGAGAGAAATCGAATCGACCGCGGGCAAGATTGCGGCCGGCGACCTCACACAACGCGTTCCTTCCCAACCGGGAAGCACCGAAGTCGGATCTCTGTCCCTGTCGCTCAACGCGATGCTGACCCAGGTTGAGCAATCATTCCACGCTCGACAAGTGTCAGAACAGAAGATCCGTCGCTTCGTGTCTGATGCATCCCACGAACTACGCACGCCACTAGCCGCGATCTCCGGCTACTGCGAGCTCTACTCCATGGGTGGCGTTCCCGATGAACGCGTCGACGAAGTCATGGGACGCATCCAATCAGAATCAACGCGCATGGCCTCACTGGTCGAAGACCTGCTGACCCTGGCTCGCTTGGACGAGGGACGCCCCCTTGAAATCACCGATATCGACTTGGTGAAACTTGCCGGTAACGCCGTATTTGACCTGCAGGCACTGGACCCCACTCGTTCCGTTGCCCTGACGTCTCTCAGCGGACACAAACCACCCATGACACTGGTGACGCAAGCCGACCGCGATCGCATATCGCAGGTATTCACCAACCTCATTGGCAATATCGTCCGTTATACCCCCGCGGGCTCACCCGTCGAAATCGCACTCGGCAAAACAGGAGACACGGCCATCGTCGAATTCCGCGACCACGGTCCCGGCATCGCAGAAGCAGACCAATCGCGAGTCTTCGAACGCTTCTACCGCGCCGACACGTCACGTGCTCGCACACAGGGAGGCTCCGGCCTTGGTCTTGCCATCATTGCCGGCATCATCAATGCCCACCGCGGCAACGCCACACTGAGCAAAACTAAAGGAGGCGGACTGACCGCCCGCATCGAACTCCCGCTCCTCTACTCCCCCGCGGACACGAACCCGGACACACCCGCCATCAGCCCCACCGACGTAGAAAAGTAGCATCCAGACCGGTAGGCCCCACGCACCCAGCGCGCCTGTCACGCGCTTCTTTCACTTCGAGAACGCACAGGCCTCCTCAATCCACAATGAGACGTAGGCCACCGGAAATGCCTTATTCCTATCCCCTGAGTATGATTTCGGCATATCCCTAAAACAGGAGTGAGCGTATGGGTGCTGGAGCACCACAATGGCTTATCAGCTCGTTTACTGACGCCATGATTGAACTCGGCACAACCGCCTCGGTTGACCGACTAACTCAAGAAGCGCACGCACTTGTCGAAGAATGGTCCGACGAGCGCCTGGCTCTGCATAACCTGCATCATCTGATTAACGTTCTTACGCGCATCGATGAGCTCTCTGCAACCACACACGACCCAGACGTCCTCCGCGTCGCCGCATGGTACAGAGGGGCAACCCTCAACCGTTGCATCGCGGTGAAACTCAAGGGCATCGACCCGCAGGCGACCGTCAACGAGTGCGTCGCCAACACCGCCGAGCACATGGAATCGCTCGGCGTCAGCGAAGACGTGACAAACCGTATCGGTGAACTCATCGGATACCTCGCCAAGCACCGCGCACCGCGTGACGATGTGGACGCCCAGGTACTGGTGGATGCCGACCTCGCACTGCTGGCCGGAAGCCCACAGGAATACAAGAAGTACCGCGAGAAGCTACGCAACGAACTCGCCGACCTGGAAGAAACTCCCTTCCTCAAAGCACGCCGCGCACTGATTATCAAGCTCCTGTCCTACGACCCGCTCTACCAGTCACCACTGGGAAGCGCGTGGGAAGACGCCGCCCGTTTCAACCTGGAAGTCGAACTAGCAAAAATCAACTCCGCACTCTGCCAGTGCGGTGACAACAATGACGATGCCGACGACACGGATGATTCCGACGACGCCCCCGAAGAGGATCTCACCACAACCGGCACCATCATCTTAAAGCGACGCCATCTGAAGAAGAACGTTGCTACGGTCGAAACTCCGGCAGATGAACTCACGATGACCGGCACCCTGCCGAAGGTCGTCATTCCTACAGAGCCTATCGCTCCAGAAGACGATGAAACAACGTCGTCCCTTGAAAGCGCGATCGAAGCAATGGATCTGCCGGCAAACCCGGCATAAGCCAGACTTATCCACATTGTGTGCGGGTGAGACTTATCCACAATTGAGCGCTCGCCCGGTTTCTGCTTCGTCCTTTCTTTCCTAGCGTGGGCGTACGCACCATTTTTCAATGTGCGTCACCACGATTGGAAAGGGATTCTCATGGCAGTTTTCACCGTCGATTCTTCGCAAATCTCAGCGAGCGCTATGCGCGTCAGTGTCCTCAGCAACGAAATCCGTTCGCAGATTCAGACGATGCTCGCAGACCTACAGGCCTTGGAAGGCTCATGGACAGGCGCTGCGCAAGCAAATTTTCAGACATGCGTCGCTTCCTGGCAAGCCACACAAGCGCAGGTCGAAGCATCTTTGGACACGATCGGATCTCATATGCAAATTGCAGCCCAAAGCTACGAAGACGCCGAGGCCGCGAGCGCAGGCCTTTTTGTGGGCGCATAAGCCATATTTCACGCTCTCACGTAGCGTCTGATGGGGTTGTCTACTGGCGTTTGCTCCAGGTGCCAACATCAGACGCCTGAGTAATGCCGATGGTTCCACAGACACGCCTGATACCACTTGCTCGACTGGTCTGAAGAGACAGTCGGGGCCGACCCTCATCTCAGGGTCGGCCCCGGTTGTTTTCAGCTACGCGAGACGCGCGCGAGCATCAGTGGCTCAGTACATGCCACCCATGCCGGCGTCTTCGCCACCGGCCGGTGCCGGCGGTTCAGGCTTGTCGGCTACGACAGCTTCGGTGGTCAGGAACATGCCTGCAATCGAAGCAGCGTTCTGCAGAGCAGAGCGGGTGACCTTCACCGGGTCAGAGATGCCGGCTGCCATCAGGTCGCCATATTCGCCGGTTGCTGCGTTCAGGCCGTGACCCGGTTCCATTGCTGCGACACGGTCTGCGACAACGCCACCTTCGAAGCCAGCGTTCTCAGCGATCTGCTTGAGCGGAGCGGAGATTGCGACGCGGACGATGTTCACGCCGGTTGCTTCATCGCCGGGCAGGCCTTCGAGGGTTGCCAGTGCGCGGTCAGCGGCCTGGATCAGAGCAACGCCACCACCGGCGACGAGGCCCTCTTCGGAGGCTGCGCGAGCATTACGCACTGCGTCTTCGATGCGGTGCTTACGTTCCTTGAGTTCGACCTCGGTTGCAGCGCCGGACTTGATGACGGCAACGCCACCGGAGAGCTTGGCGAGGCGTTCCTGGAGCTTCTCGCGGTCGTAGTCGGAGTCGGTGTTGTCGATCTCCTGGCGGATCTGACGGACGCGAGCGTCGATCATTTCCTTTTCGCCAGCGCCTTCGACGATGGTGGTTTCGTCCTTGGAGACTACGACCTTGCGTGCGCGACCAAGCAGTTCAAGATCAGCGTTTTCAAGGGAAAGGCCAACGGTTTCGGAGATGACCTGGCCACCGGTCAGGATTGCCATGTCCTGGAGCATTGCCTTGCGACGGTCACCGAAGCCCGGTGCCTTGACGGCGATGGACTTGAAGGTGCCACGGATCTTGTTGACGACGAGGGTTGCCAGAGCTTCGCCCTCGACATCTTCGGCGACGATCAGCAGGGGCTTGCCGGTCTGCATGACCTTCTCGAGAACGGGGACGATGTCCTTGACGTTCGAGATCTTCGAGTCCATAAGGAGTACGTAGGCGTCCTCGAGGACGGCTTCCTGGCGCTCGGTGTCAGTGACGAAGTAGGCGGACAGGAAGCCCTTGTCGAAACGCATACCTTCGGTGGTTTCGAGGGTGGTATCGAAGGAGTTGGTTTCTTCGACGGTGACGACGCCTTCTGCGCCGACCTTCTCGAATGCCTGAGCGATCAGCTGGCCGATGGCCAGATCGTTAGCGGAGATCGAAGCGGTTGCTGCGATCTGCTCGCTCGTTTCGACAGGCTTGGAGTCGTTGTGGAGCTGTTCGACGATAGCGGAGACAGCCTGGTCAATACCGCGCTTGAGAGCGATCGGGTTCGAGCCGGCTGCAACGTTACGGAGGCCTTCACGGACGAGCGCCTGAGCGAGAACGGTTGCGGTGGTCGTGCCGTCACCTGCAACGTCGTCGGTCTTCTTAGCAACTTCCTTCACCAGTTCGGCGCCAATGCGCTCGAACGGATCCTCAAGGTCGATTTCCTTTGCGACAGAGACGCCGTCCTTGGTGATGGTGGGGGCGCCCCACTTCTTGTCGAGAACAACGTTGCGACCCTTGGGGCCGAGGGTGACCTTGACAGTATCAGCGAGGAGGTTCAGGCCACGTTCCATGCCGCGACGTGCGTCCTCGTCGAAGTGAATGATCTTTGCCATTGGTGTGTATTTCCTTCCGCGGTGCGGATTGGGGATGGTGCCCGCGACGGACGGAACGCTGTTCATCTGGCCTTTCCAGATGCCGAACGCCCCTCACCTTCCCGCTGGTTTTATCACTCTGCCGTGGCGAGTGCTAACTCAAGTTTGGCACTCTCCCCTTTCGAGTGCAAGACGAGGCAAACGGGGTTCGCTGTGGGCGCAAACAGCAAAGTGGCCAGTCGATTTTCGACTGGCCACTCCTGCTAGTGTCGCGTTCGCGCCTAGAGCGCGAAGCGAGACTACCTCAACAGAACGACAATATCTGAATCGCCGATGTTATTCGACTGCTGAACGTTCGTGATGCCAACAGCTTCGGCAACTGCTCGCGCGCTGGCTTCCAAGTTCGGATCCTGGTAGTAAACGGTTGAATCCTGGGTCGTCCAACCGGTTGCGTTGCCCGTCGCTGCACCGGCAAAGCCTGCTGCGGTGAGCTCTTCGGCGGTCTGAGCTGCCAAACCGTTTCGGCCGGTACCGTTCAGCACTGAAATCTTCACGTTGGTGTCAACGATGGGTTCGTTCGCCGGGGCGGGCGTTGATTCCGGTTCGGTTACCGGTTCCGACCGAGCAGATTCAGCCTGTTCAGCGGGAGCAGACTGGGTGGTTTCAGGTGTCGACTGAGCCGACTGCGCTTCGGATTGCCCTGAAGGGGCGACAGTCGTATTCGACGAGGTCGGCCTGTTCGTCAGAAGGCTACTTGCTCCCCAAGCCAGTAGGGGAACAACGATCAGAATGACCAGGAATGGCCAGACTGACTTCCACTTCGACGGCTGAGGGCGGTGCATACCGACAGGCATATCTTCGCCGGCAACATCAAATTCATCACGAGGGTTAACTGAACTCACCCTTTTAGCCTAACGTCACGCACGTTTCGATGCCGAAGAAGACGCCGGCGCGCCGAGGCCTCGCCACGTATCACAATCAGATAAACATCGCGGCTTCGATCGCACTAATCTGAGCATATGAATGACGTTGCTCCTCAACCGCTTATCAATCTCATCGATCCCGGGTGGGCTGAAGCCTTGGCGCCCGTTGAAGACAAGATTCATGAGTTGGGAGTAATGCTCCGCAAAGAAATCAAAGCCGGGCACAACTATCTGCCCGCCGGTACGGATGTACTGCGAGCGTTCACCTACCCATTTAACGACGTGAAAGTACTGATCGTCGGTCAAGATCCATATCCCACGCCCGGGCACGCGATGGGGCTCAGTTTCTCCGTCACTCCGGGGACACCGATTCCGCGGTCCCTCGTCAATATTTTCACCGAACTGGAGTCGGACCTAGGCCTAGCGCGACCGACATCCGGTGACTTGACGCCGTGGGCGCGCGAGGGAGTCTGTCTGCTCAACAGAGTGCTCACGGTTCGCCCGGGTGCCCCAGGCTCGCACCAGAAACGCGGGTGGGAGGAGGTCACCGAATGCGCGATCGATGCTCTTGTTGCCCGCACAGATGACGAGGGCACACCACAACCGCTGGTGGCAATCCTCTGGGGCCGACCGGCACAGACGCTGGAACCGCGACTGAACCGCTTCCCGATCATCAAGTCGGTGCACCCATCCCCTTTGTCAGCACGTCGCGGGTTTTTTGGTTCGAGGCCTTTCTCGAAGGCAAATGACCTTCTTCGGGCTCAAGGAGCAACGCCAATCAATTGGCAACTCCCCTAAAACATCGGCACGGGAAAAATTTACATAGAGTTGACATTCTTCATCTTTGCCCCTTACATCCGTCTTTCAGACTTGAGCGTGGTCATCATCGATCACGTTGAAGGAGAAAGACCTGATGAAGAAAATCATCACAACTCTCGCTGCCGGAACCCTACTGCCCCTTGCACTCGCCGCATGCGCTCCCAACCAAGGAAGTGGCGTTTCCACCGAAGGCTCAACATCCATGGAAAAGCTCATCGGGAGCCTCGGCGAATCATTCACTAACGAAACCGGCATCGCATTCACCTACAACCCGACGGGTTCTGGATCCGGAATCCAAGCGGTCAAAGACGGACGAACCGACATTGGCTTGTCATCGCGAAGCCTCAAGGACGAAGAAAAAGCCCTTGGACTGAAAGAAACGCTTCTTGCACGCGAAGCAATCGCCGTTGTTGTCAATCCCAACAACCCCATCACTGACCTGAGCGTCGAACAAATTGCCGACATCTACACCGGCAACATCACCAACTGGTCTGAGATCGGTGGAAACAATGAGGAGATCGTTCTTATCGGCCGTGAAGCCGGATCCGGAACCCGAGACGGCTTCGAATCCATCACTCAAACTGAAGATCAGAACAAATACCGTCAAGAGCTCACCTCGACGGGCGACGTCATCACCGCCGTATCGCAAAACCCTGCAG
This sequence comes from Schaalia turicensis, assembly GCF_019380255.1. Classification (NCBI taxonomy): domain Bacteria; kingdom Bacillati; phylum Actinomycetota; class Actinomycetes; order Actinomycetales; family Actinomycetaceae; genus Schaalia; species Schaalia turicensis. The sequence continues at coordinate 271,980 of NZ_CP048928.1, read as the reverse complement.
CAATCGGATACGCAGCTGAAGCTTCCGTCAACGACTCCGTCCACGCTCTGAGCGTGGACGGAGTCCAGCCCACCGAAGAAAACACCCAAAACGGAACCTACGTCATTCAGCGCCCCTTCGTTCTTGTCACGAAGGAAGGAAGCGCTCTTTCTGAGAACGCACAAAAGTTCTTTGACTTCGCCACGTCGGAAAACGCCTACGAGCTGATCCTGTCTAGCGGAGCGGTTCCGGCACACTCATGAAATACGCCCGCAACCTTGAAAAGATCCTCCACGGCCTTTTCCTCGTATTAGGGACAATCAGTGTTCTCTCGGTCATCCTCATTACCGTCTTCCTCATTGTCTCCGGCCTACCAGCTATCCACTCGATTGGCGTCATTCCTTTCCTTTTCGGAACCCAGTGGGCCTCGACCTCAACTCCGCCCCTCTACGGGATTGCGCCGTTTATTCTCTCCAGCATTTACGGCACTGCCGGAGCCATCCTTCTGGGCGTTCCGCTGGGATTCTTCACCGCGGTATTTCTTGCAAAGATCGCTCCCTTACGACTGCGACGAAGCGTAGAAACAATCGTCAACCTGCTTGCCGGAGTGCCATCCGTTGTCTTCGGCTTGGTCGGCATGATCGTGCTCGTCCCCTTCATCCGTGCGACATTCAGCGTGCCGGACGGCGCGACACTCCTCGCAGCGATCATCGTGCTGGCAGTCATGATCCTGCCCTCGATCATCAAAATGTCGATCACCGCGCTCGACGCAGTGCCTCGTGAACTGGAAGAGGCCTCACTGGCCCTAGGCGCCACCCCTCTGGAAACTATCTTCCGCGTATCCGTTCCGACAGCAAAAAGCGGAATCGCAACATCGATCGTTCTTGGTATCGGACGAGCCATCGGGGAAGCCATGGCCGTCATGATGGTCGCCGGAAATGCGCCAAATATGCCGAATTCACTGTTCCAATCCGTACGGTTCCTGACAACGGCAGTCGCTTCTGAAATGTCATATTCCGCCGGACTCCAACGCCAAGCTCTGTTTTCGATCGCGCTGGTTCTATTCCTGTTCATTCTGGCAATCAACCTCTCGTTGAACGTCATGGTGAAAAAAGAAAAGAAGTAAACGCATGCGGAACACACGACCACGCCTGTCCCGGCGCATCTACGCCATCGCTGTTTCAACGGCGATGTACCTGAGTACCGCACTCACCGTCACCTTGGCCATCAGCCTGATGATCTACGTCCTTGCGCAAGGAATCCCCCACATCACATGGGAAATGCTCTCAACCGCGCCCAGTTACATTGGCAAGCGAGTCGGCATTCTTCCCGACATTTTGAACACCCTGTATATCGTTCTTGCGACCCTCGCTTTTGTCATCCCGCTGGGAGTCGGAGCCGCGATCTATTTGAACGAGTACGCAACGAACAAGCGGATCGTTCAGACCATCGAATACGCCACAGAAACTCTCGCCGGAATCCCGTCGATCATCTTTGGTCTTGTCGGAATGCTCCTGTTCTCAAACACGATCGGAACCTCCCTCCTGGCAGGCGCTCTCACCCTGGTCATTATGAATCTTCCGACCGTCATCCGGAGCACTCAAGAATCCCTGAAATCCGTGCCACAAAGCTATCGCGAAGGCGCATTCGGATTGGGAGCAGGAAAGTGGCGGACAATCCGCACGGTCGTTCTTCCTCAGGCCATCGACGGCGTCATCACCGGTTGCATCCTATCTGTCGGAAGAATTCTGGGCGAGTCCGCGGCTCTGCTCTTCACGGCGGGTTTCGCTCACACAGTGCACGGGTTCTTCGACTCCCTCCATTCTCCCGGCGCGACTCTTTCCGTCAGTCTCTACGTCTACGCCAAAGAAAACGGCGATTTCACAGTCGCTTTCGCACTTGGAGCGCTATTACTGATCCTCCCCCTGATTATCAACGGTATCGCGACGCAAACAGGTCGCTATTTCGAAAGGAAACGAGCTGTATGAATCCGATTATGAGTGCAAGCGACCTCTGCCTCTGGTACGGCGAACATCAAGCCTTGAAAAACGTTAGCCTCGACATCCCCGAAAACACTGTCACCGCACTCATCGGCCCATCCGGTTGCGGAAAATCAACATTCCTTAAGACCCTCAATCGGATGAACGACCTTGTTCCCACCGTGCGTATCAACGGAGAGGTCCGCTACGACGGCAACGACATCTTTGACAGGGACGTTGACGTCAACGATCTACGACGTGAAATCGGGATGGTCTTCCAGAAACCGAATCCGTTTCCAATGAGCATCTACGACAACGTCGCTTACGGTCCGCGAACACACGGCATCCGTAAGAAGAAGGACCTTGATCTAATCGTCGAACAAGCACTCACCAGAGCCGCAATCTGGGAAGAGGTAAAGGACCGTCTTCACAAAAACGCTCTGGGATTGTCGGGAGGCCAACAGCAACGCCTCTGCATTGCTCGAGCGCTCGCTGTGGAGCCTCGTATCGTCCTCATGGACGAACCCACCAGCGCACTGGATCCGATCTCAACGGCACGCGTCGAAGACCTCGTCGGCGAGCTGAAAGAGGACTACACGATCGTCATCGTCACGCACAACCTTCAGCAAGCCGCACGTATCTCCGACTACACCGCATTCTTCCTCCTGGGTGAGCTCATCGAAGTTGGCAGAACGCACGAGGTCTTTGATCGCCCTCAACATGAACGCACAGAATCCTACATCACCGGCCGCTTCGGATAAGGAATCCCAATGAGAATCAAATTTGAACGCCACCTGAACACACTGACCAGCGAACTCATCACCATGGGGTCACTATGTGAAGAAGCAATATTGGGAGCTGAAAAGGCTCTCGCGTTGGGCAATATCGAGTCGATCCAGTACGTCCAAGAACTCTCCGAAGAAATCCGGCAAACAGAGCGCACAATCGAACGCAGGTGTCTTGCCCTTGTTCTGCACGAACAACCTGTTGCGAAAGACCTGCATCTTGTCTCGGCCGCGTTAAAGATGATCACCGACATGAAACGAATTGGCGATCAAGCACAAGAGATCACCGAAATCGTCGCCTTCTTTAACGGACGGCACCTGCCTGACATTGATACGACCAGCATGATGGCTGAAGCAACACGTTCCATGCTCTCCAACGCGATCCAGGCGTTCGTTGCCCGCGATGTCGATAAAGCGCTGGGTGTTGTGGCCGATGACGACATCGTAGATTCCTATTTCAATCAGATGAAATCAAATATCATTCACATGATTGCGAACGGTTCGACCGACGGAGAGCTTGCGCTCGATTTATTGATCATTGCAAAGTATTTTGAACGTATCGGCGATCACGCCACGAACATTGCGGAGTGGATTGTTTTCTCCGTCACGGGACAACACGAGGATGAAATCTAATTGATTTGGTGTGTCGAAGACGATGCCAGCACTCGAGATATCGAAGTGCATACTCTGCGCGCTACCGGCTTCGAAGCTCGCAGTTTCGACGATGGCACGTCGTTTTGGGAAGCCCTGCAGAAAGAACGTCCCCAGCTGGTCGTTCTTGACGTCATGCTTCCTGGCATCGATGGCATTGAGTTACTCCGTCGTATGCGCGCATCATCCACGCTCAAAGATTTACCCGTCATCATGGCAACCGCAAAGGGCCAAGAGTTCGACAAGATTAAGACTCTTGACATGGGAGCCGACGATTATCTGGTGAAGCCGTTCTCCGTGCTCGAACTCGTTTCACGAGTGAAAGCTGTTTTACGTCGCACAGAACCAGACCGTCTTGCGGATGTCTTCACCCACGGTGATCTCGTCGTGAACTTCGATGAGTATACAGTCTTTATCGGCGACGAACGCATCTTCCTAACTGCGAAAGAATTCGCTCTATTGCGACTGCTTCTTTCACGCCCGGGAACGGCATTCACACGCGAGCAAATCTTCTGGGACGTGTGGGAAACCGACTATATCGGTGATAGCAGAACCCTGGATATGCACATTCGCACACTCAGAGGAAAACTTGGACCGTACGCATCAAAGATCGAAACTTTGAGGAACGTAGGGTATCGGTGGGTAAGCAAAGACTGACAACTCGTGTTTTCCGTTCGATTTTGGGAGCGTCTGCGACGGTTCTCCTGGTATCTTTCTGCGTCATTTCAGCCACCCTGTGGCACTACTTCACGTCGATTCAAGACCACCAGTTACGCGACGAATTAGAGTGCGCGGTCCATGGCGTCCAGGTATCTGGAGAAAACTACCTGCAAGACTTTAAGCCGGGAGTCTACCGATTGACGTGGGTCGATGCCGACGGCAGTGTCATCTACGACAGCGAGGCGGCTCCGGCTACGCTGAAGAACCATTTTGACCGTGAAGAGATCGCTGAGGCACGCGCGAATGGGCATGGTTCAAGCTCTCGTTATTCGTCGACGCTGACTGAGCAAACCCTCTACGAAGCCGAACGCCTTCCCGACGGCACCATTCTTCGCATTTCAATAAGCAGGGCAACCGTCGTGTCCCTTGCTATTGGAGCGATCGTCCCGGTACTGGCAGTAATCCTGAGTGCCATGCTCATCTCAGCTTTTGTTGCTCATCGAATATCCCGGCGAATTATTGAGCCACTCAACAGCATCGATCTGGATCAGCCACTGTTGAACGATACCTACGTTGAGCTGACTCCGACGCTAGAGCGTATCGACGCTCAGCACAATGAGTTGAAGACTCAACTTGCGACCGTTCGCAGGCGGAGCGATGAGTTCACGTTGATCACAAGCAATATTCGCGAGGGCCTCATCCTTCTGGACGAAAACTATCGCGTACTATCCATCAATCCAGCAGCTCAGCGATTGTTTAACACGGATACCACCTGCGTCGGTACCAACTTGCGGACCATTCATCACGGGCATGCGTTGTGGGATGGCATCGAACGCGGAAAAAAGATTGGTTTCTCTTCACTCCGTTTGCCTATAGGTGATCGAGAATTCCAGTTTGATTGCAGCAGGATCGATTCTGATGGTCAGCCCGTTGGGGTGGTGATTCTGGCGTTCGATGTGACGGTTCAAGCAACACACGAAAAAATTCGCCGTGAATTTACCGCGAATGTGTCGCACGAATTGAAAACGCCTTTGCAGGGCATTATTGGCTCAGCTGAACTGATCGAGAGCGGTTTTGTTGACGGGGAGGATTTGCCTCGTTTTGTTGGGCATATTCGCCATGAGTCATCGCGTCTTGTTGATCTTATTGATGACGTCATCCAGCTTTCTCACCTAGATGAAGGAGTCGATGCTCCAAAGGAGCCGGTGTCACTTCTAGCTGTGTGTCGCGAAGTCGTTGATACGCTTCAGCCTTCAGCGCAGGCGAAGAATATTCGCTTTGCACTTGAAGGAAACGACGGCATGATCCTCGCAATTCGTCGATTGATCTACGAAATCGTATTCAATCTTGCCGATAACGCCCTGAAGTACTCACACCCGTCATCGACGGTCACCATCGGTGTTACTACGACCGATCAAACGGTTGAGCTCAATGTTCGCGACGAGGGAATCGGCATTGCCCCCGAAGAGCAGGAGCGTATTTTTGAGCGATTCTACCGCGTCGATAAGAGCCATTCGAAAGAGTCTGGTGGAACCGGGTTGGGCCTGTCGATTGTTAAGCACGCGGTCAACTACCACAATGCTCAGATCGCGTTGGACAGCGACCTCGGTCAGGGAACAACCGTCGCGGTCACGTTCGAGCGAGCACAACTCCCCTAGCCATTCCCACCGGCGTACCTTCGAGGCCGGTTCAACGCGACCTGAATCTGAGCAGAATCTGGGCAAACAAAAATCCCCGAAGCACGTGCTTCGGGGATTATTTACTGCTTACTCAGCGAGTCTCGCGGTGCGCAGTGGACTTGCGGCAACGCGGGCAGTACTTCGCGAGTTCCAGACGATCCGGCGTGTTACGACGGTTCTTCTTGGTGATGTAGTTGCGCTCCTTGCACTCCGAGCAGGCCAGAGTGATCTTGGGGCGAACATCCTGAGACTTGCTTGCCACGGTGTGTCCTCTTTTGCTTCAGTAGTTTGTCGGCGCGCGACCTGATATCTGGTAGCGGGGGCGGGGCTCGAACCCGCGACCTCACGATTATGAGTCGTGCGCTCTGACCAGCTGAGCTACCCCGCCGCAATGGCGCGACCCTCGTCGCTACCTGAGCCCCGAAAGGGAATCGAACCCTTGACCTTCTCCTTACCATGGAGACGCTCTGCCGACTGAGCTATCGGGGCAACGCGAAAGAGCCTATCTCAGTTCCAATTGCTTTAGCAATCTGTCAGTCTGAGAATGACCTCACACGATGGATCTTGGATACATCCAAGATGGTGGCGGGGGAGGGATTCGAACCCCCGTAGCTTACGCGGCTGATTTACAGTCAGCTCCCTTTGGCCGCTCGGGTACCCCGCCGTGCACCAATTTTTTCGGTGCCGTGGAAGAATAACAGATAAATTATCCTCAACGCCAATCGGCGGACCGCTGGTCGGACTCACCTGCCCACGAACCGCGCATTTACAAGGAAGGGAAAGCCCATGGCAGATTCCTCGTTCGATATTGTTTCCAAGTTGGATCGTCAGGAAGTTGATAACGCAGTGAACCAAGCTGCGAAGGAAATTTCGACGCGTTACGACTTCCGTAACGTTAATGCAGCGATCAAGTTGAGCGGTGACGCGATTGAAATGGAAGCGAATTCCGCCGATCGAGTCCTTGCAATCCTTGATGTTCTGCAGACAAAGCTGATTCGTCGCGGCATTTCTTTGAAGAGCCTGGACTATAAGGATCGCGAGCCGAAGCCGTCGGGCAAGATCTACAAGTTGGTCACTCCCCTGCGTGAAGGTATTGCTCAGGATGCTGCGAAGAAGATCGCGAAGCTCATCCGTGATGAGGGCCCGAAGGGTGTGAAAGCCCAGATTCAGGGTGACGAACTTCGCGTTTCTTCGAAGTCTCGTGATGACCTTCAAGCTGTGATTGCACTGTTGAAGGGCCCGGCCGGCGAGAACATTGATGTCGCGTTACAGTTCGTGAACTACCGCTGATTTTTCGATTCACGAGGCCGGGCGGGGTGGAAGCGAATGCTCCCACCCCGCCCGCCTTATACAGTCCATGTGACGACTTTCACCCAAGCGTGATGCACGTTGGGCGAGCAGATGCGACCTCGTTCCGCCCGTTGCGCAAACAGGAAGAGGGTCAGTAGCCGGCCATTTTTTCGAGGCGCGCGCAACGCTCATCCATTGACGGGTGCGTTGAGAACAGATTGCGCACCTTGCCGAAGGGATTGGCGATCATCATGGCAGCAACGGATTGGTTGGCCGGAGTTTGTTCCATTGGACGGTGTGCCGTGACCTGCTCCAGCTTGCGCAATGCGGAGGCTAAGGCCAGAGGATCTCCAGTCAGTTTCGATCCGTCCTCGTCCGCGTCGAACTCGCGGGTGCGCGACAGGGAGAACTGAATGAGGGTCGCAGCAAACGGCGCCAGAAGGGCGATGAGGATCGAACCGATAATGCCCACTCCCCCGCCTTCGCCATCACGCCTGCTCCCACCACCGAAGAACATGAGGAATTGCGCGACTGATCCGATCAGACCAGCAATACCCGCCGCAACGGACGAGGTCAGGATGTCACGATTGTAGACGTGCATCAGTTCATGCCCCAGGACGCCACGTAGCTCGCGCTCGCCCAATATTTCAAGGATGCCTTCGGTACAACACACGGCTGCATGGTTCGGGTCGCGCCCCGTTGCGAACGCATTCGGAGTCATAGTCGGAGCGACCCAAATGGAAGGCACCGGCTGATTTGCACGCGCAGCCAGCTCTTCAACAATTCGATACAGGTCAGGCCGTTCTTCCCGCGTCACCTGATAAGCGTTCATTGATCGCAGTGCAATTGTTGCCGAGTTCCAGTAGGACACTGCGGTCTGAACCAATCCAATACCCGCAAAGATCCAAATCCAGATTGATCGACCGGTTGAACCGGCAATCAAACCACCAATCACCAGTAGAAGCGCCCACATGCCTCCCAGCAGGAACGCCGTCTTCAAGCCGTTGTGATATCTACGCTGCGTCATAGAAACAGAATACGAGAACTGTCTGGGTAAGCCCTGAAAACAATCGGAACACTATCTGAAATCTGCCTCTTATCGCCAACGAGCGCCCTCGCGGGGATCAGCATTGCCCTTGAAACAAGGGGCGGGCAGGCCTGAGAAAAGCACTGCCCGCCCACACAAGGAAAACGTTACTTGCTTCGTCCCGGACCGGTGTAGTCATCGAAACGCTCGGGAGCTGAAGGAACACCCATCTCTCCCATCTGACCAATCAGGTCAGTGGGCTTCGAATCGGAACCTCGTGAAATGTCTGTCATCGCGCGACGGGAAACAACCTTCACGCGCTCACGCACGCCACGACCTTCGGGAAGCTCGCCGTATTCGGAGCCGAGTGCACGCTCGTATTCATCAAGCAGTTCCCAGCCTTCCCAGGTCGTGAATTCGACGCCACGCTCGTTCAGCAGGTTCACCATCGCTTCGTGGCCCACCGCGGACGAGGACGCGTGCAGACGTCCAGCATTCGCATCCTCCACCAAGTGGGAGATCGTCTGCTGAGCATCAGACTTCGTCGAACCAATCAGACCAACCGGACCACGCTTAATCCAACCGGTGGCGTACATGCCCGTCAGAGCCTCGTCCTCGCTCGCCTCCGGCGTCGGAACAACTCGGCCCTCAACGTTCGGGACAACGCCGCGAGCAGTATCGAACGGCAGGCCAGGAATCGGCGACGAGTAGTAGCCGACAGCGCGATAAACCGCCTGCACCGGCCACGTCGTGATGACACCCGTGCCACGCACGTTTCCATCGCCAGTCAGCTCCGTACGCTCGGTACGAATCGCCTTCACATGCCCCTTGTCATCGGCAACAATCTCGGCCGGCGACTGGAACAGGTGAATGTGGATGCGACGGCTTGCCGTGTGTTCATCCTCGTCAGCCATCGCGTAGTTCGTCAGAGTCTTGACAACCTGGCGCTGCTGGTTGGATTCGCGCAGAGCCTGTTCACTGCCCTCATCGAAGTCGAAGTCTTCTTCAGAAACGATGATGTCAACGTCGGGCACCTTGCCCAGTTCGCGCAGTTCCAACGGGGTGAACTTCACCTGTGCGGGACCTCGACGACCGAAAACGTGCACGTCGGTGACGGGATTGTTCTTCAGCCCCTCTGCGACGTTTTCAGGAACCTCGGTGACCATCATGTCTTCGGCGTGCTTCGCCAGAACCCGCGCAACGTCCAACGCAACATTGCCAACACCCACGACCGCGATTTCCTTCGCCTCAAGCGGCCAGGTGCGCGGGTAATCCGGGTTGCCGTCGTACCAGGACACGAAATCGGCTGCACCGTAGGACTCCGGCAGATCAACGCCGGGAATATTCAGCGGAGCATCACGGTCGGCACCCGTCGCGATAATGACCGCATCGTAGTGTTCGCGCAGATCATCGATCGTGACGTCGCGACCGATTTCAACGTTGCCCAGCAGTCGAATGTCACCGCGCTGCAGGATCTTGTACAAGGCAACAATGATCTGCTTAATACGCGGGTGGTCGGGGGCAACACCGTAGCGGACCAGACCGTAGGGAGCGGGCAGACGCTCGAAGAGGTCGATGTTCACGTCCAACCCAGACTTCGACAAAATATCGGAGGCATAAATACCCGCAGGACCAGCACCAATGACAGCAACGTTGAGCGCAGTCAACCCGTTCTCCCTTCGAAGCCCCACGCGTTTTGATTTACGCAAACAGGACAACTTGAAAATCTATCTGTGTTGATCCTAGTGTCGATCGCGCAAATCTCGCCATTTCGTAACCGGCTTCACCCATTTGGTGGAGAGTTTCACCTTCTCTGATGCTCCGGTTGGGTTCGCGCACGAGGCTCGAACGAACTCTTGGCAGGGAGCGTGGCCTCGTCCCGGCTCCCAGCCAATATCTCACCCACTGTCCTTCTGACGTGCGAAACACGCTCGGGCGAAAGAGAAGAGACTCCCCGTAAAGCACTGTGTGCCCCACAGTCACAGCTACGGGGCACACAGATGAAAACAACTGTCGAAGTCAGACCAAACGATCCACCATCAGGTGAGCAAACGCGATGAGTGCCTGCTTCGGTTCACCATCGGGCAGAGAGTCGAGCACCTCGATCGCACTATCTGACCACTGACGAGCCAGCGCACGCGTTTCCTCCAAGCAATCATGGACACGAATCTTCGCTACCAGGGCACCGAGAGCTTCATCCGACGACAGATCAGCGTCACGTTCAGCCAGAATCTGCTTCCCCGCTTCATCGATCGTGCCCTCAGCAACACGACGACGCAGGAGCAGAATCGGCAGGGTGTCTACACCCTCACGCAGATCAGTACCCGGTGTCTTACCAGACTGATCGGACGCAAGGTCAAGGACGTCGTCAGCGATCTGGAATGCCACACCAATGCGTTCGCCGAACTCAGAGACGATCGCAGCAATGTCATCAGAAGCACCCGACAGACACGCACCAAAGTACGCGGCCGTTGCGACCAGCGAGCCGGTCTTATCCGACAGAACCTTCAAGTAGAAGTCGACGCGGTCGTCTTCTTCAGTCGGACCGAAGGTTTCATTCAGCTGACCGATGCAGAGACGTTCGAAGGTCTTCGCATGGTAGCGAACCATCTCAGGACCAAGCGTCGTGATCAGCATCGACGCCCGCGCAAAAAGCACGTCACCAGCGAGGATCGCACGATTATTGCCCCACACGTGCTGAGCCGACGGAACGCCACGCCTGGTCGGCGCTGAGTCCATAACGTCATCATGATAGAGCGACGCGAGATGCGTCATTTCAACGGCAGTCGCACCGCGAATGACCTCGTCACTGAGCGCACGTTCCGGGTCACCCAGTTGCGCGCACACCAGCGCGAGGAGGGGGCGAAGTCGCTTCCCACCTGCAAGAGCAAGGTGGCTGGTCAGGTCATCAACGAGGTCACGCGACCCCGTCACTGATTCGTACAGGCGACGCTCGACGACCTCGAGCCCCGGAAGAATTCGGGACTCGAGGTCGGGAACATGGAGATCTGGCGTAGAAACGGTCACGGCAAAAGTATGACGATGTTTGACAGAATCGACAAAACGGGACCGGGGAAGACGCCTAGCACAATCGTCGCAAGTGCCAAGATCAGGACCGCGATGAAGGTCATGCCTTCAGAACGGACAACCACTGAATTCTCAGTCGGCTCGGTGAAGAACATCAGGCGAACCAGGCGGAAGTAGTAGAAGGCCGTCACTGCGGAACACGCCAAAGCAAGCGCCACGAGCCAGCCGAAGCCACCGGCGAACCCATCGGAGAACACGACGAACTTGCCAACGAAACCAGCCGTCAACGGAATGCCAGCAAACGAGAGTAGGAAGACAAGCATGGATGCCGCCATCAGCGGGTTCTTCTTGCCAAGGCCTGCCCAGCGATCCAGAGCCGTTGCCTCGCCACCGGGTTCACCTTCAGCAGTCGCAGAGCGAACCAGAGTGATGACACCGAATGCGCCAACCGTTGCCAGCCCGTATGCCAGCACGTAGTAGAGGACGTGGCCAGCGGAGCCCTGAGCCAGGGAGAAAACACCGATCAGGATGAAGCCTGCGTGCGCGATCGACGAGAAGGCAAGCATACGCTTCACATCGGTCTGAACGATACCGGTGAAGGTGCCAACCAGCATGGTCAGAACGGCAACTGCGATCAGAACCGGAACCAGGTCCCACTGAAGCAGTGCTGCGATCGTCTGGTAGAAGCGCACCATCGCACCGAAGGCCGCCATCTTCACGGCTGCCGCCATGAAGCCGGTAACCGGGGTCGGAGCACCGGTGTACACGTCGGGCGTCCAGGCATGGAACGGAGCGGCACCCACCTTGAACAGCAAGCCGACCATGATCATGAAGACGCCAACAACTGCCAGCCAATCAAGACCGCTCGCGGTCGGGACGACTGCTGCAGCATCGGAGATTTTCAGGGAGCCGGTGAAACCGTAGAGGAGCGCCGAACCCATCAGCAGGAAGCCGGATGCGAATGCACCCAGGATGAAGTACTTCATGCCTGCTTCCTGGCTGAGCTGACGGCGACGACGCGCGGTGGCGGCCAGAATGTAGAGCGGAAGCGACATGACTTCAAGAGCCACGAACAGCATGATGTAGGAATCAGCTGCCGGGAACAACATCATGCCACCCAAGCTGAACAGGGTCAGCGGGAACATTTCCGAACGCTGGTAGTTCTGAGTATCGGAACGCTCTTCATCCTGCGAACCGGGGCGATCCGAAGGCTGACCGGCGAAAGCGCCGTCACCAACAACAGTGCGATCGGCCATCACCAGGATCGCGAAGAACGCGACGATGGTCAGGACGAACTGGGCACCGATCGTCAGCGGGTCCTCGATGTACTCACCAATGGAAGTGGGCTTGTCAAGAACCGGGAACCACCGCGTAGCGAGCACCGCGCCTGCGGCCAGAGTCGTCAGCAGAGCGACGGCAATGACCAGCGTGCGACGGGTCTTGCGGGGAGCAAATGCTTCGATGAGCACACCCAAGACCGCGCCACCGAAGACGACGATGATCGGAATGAGCGTCACCCACGCAATCTGCGGAGCGCTAAAGTTTGCTGCTTGCAAGAGATTCAATTCGAGCTCCCTTCAAGAACTGCCGTTGCGGCAGTATCGGCAGTGCCAAGAGCAAGATCTTCACCGATCGGGGTCAGTGCACCGACAAGTGGCGCAGACCAGATACCGAGAACAACCATTGCAATGAGCAGCGGGGCCATCACTGACTTTTCACGAGTGTTCAAGTCAGGCAGTGCATCCTTGCCGGCGACGGGGCCACCGGTGAAGACACGCTGGTAAGGCATCAAGACGTACACGGCAGCGATGATCACGCCGAGTAGCGCGAAGACCGCCAGCACGATATTCACCTGCCACGTACCCATGAGGACAAGGTATTCAGGAACGAAGCCTGACAGACCGGGCAGTGCGATCGATGCAAGACCGGAAACCAGCCAGAGGCCGGCAAGAACCGGGGTCACGCGCTGCATACCCGAGTATGCGTTCATGTCCTGGGTGCCACCGCGACGCGACAGCCAGCCGGAGAGGATAAACATCGCTGCGATCGAAACGCCGTGAGCAACCATGTAGAACATAGCGCCAACCATGGCGACCGACGAGCCAATAAAGATACCCAAAACCATGAAGCCGAAGTGCGACACGGACGTGTAGGACACGAGGCGCATGATGTCGTCCTGACCGTTAGCAGCAAGACCGCCCCAGATGATCGACAGGACTGCCAGTGCGCAGAGGACCCAGCGCGCTTCGAAGGAAGCTTCCGGGAAGAGGCGCAGGCAGAGGGTGATCATGCCGAAGGTACCGATCTTGTCCAGCACGCCAACGAGCAGAACCGACGTGCCCGGACGGGCAACAGCGGCAGTGTCGGGGAGCCAGGTGTGAACCGGAACCATCGGAGCCTTGATTGCGAAGGCGACCATGAAGGACACGAACGCGCCCATCTGCACTGTGCTCGACAGGAGCGGCGCAACCTGGGACAGGGTGTCGAGGCGGAAGAAGGTGTCGGAGTGCTCTGGAGCGAATGCCCAAAGAGCGATCAGACCACCGAGCATGACCAGACCGCCGGCGAGCGAGTAGAGCAGGAACTTCATCGCTGCCGCATGACGCTCGGCAACCGGGCCGACACCGTAACGACCAATCATCAGGAACAGCGGGATCAGCATCGCTTCGAAGGCAATGTAGAAGACCACCAGGTCACACGCTGCGAAGATGACGACCATGAACGCTTCGAGGAAGAGGACGAGGGCCGCGTACGAGCCCGCATCCGCTTCACTTTCATCTTCGTTCCAACCGGCGATCAAAACGATCGGAACCAGGATGACAGCAAGAAGGATCATAACCAGGGCCAAGGCGTTGACGCCGAGGGCCCATGAAACGCCCATCTGGGGAATCCACGAGACGGATTCGATGAGCTGATACATAGAAGCCGAACCCCAGTCGAAGCTCATGGCAGCGCCAATAGCAGCACCGAGTTCGAGGAGGGAGACGACCAGAGCAAAGCCCTTGCCTGCGCCCTTACGCAACGCGGGGGTTACTCCAAGCAGGAGCGCACCCAGCGCGGGAAGAGCGACCAGGAGGGTAAGCCATGGGAACGAGGATTCAACCATTGTGTTTTCCATTGTCTAACTCCCTCACAGCCTGAAGCCGAGGACGATCGCGAGGGCAACGACAACGCCCCCGAGGATGTATGACGCGTAGGCGCGGACGAAGCCGTTCTGCGTGATCGCAATCAGGCGACCAACACCAGCCGAACCCTTGGCAACCAGACCAACCGCGCCGTCGATTGCCTTACGGTCACCACCGGTTGCAAGCTTTGCAAGGCCCGCAGCGGGAGCGACGAACAGGGTGGCATTCACGTCATCCTGGTAGAGGTCACGACGTGCAGCCTCGGTCAGAGCATTACCGGCAGGAACGCCAGTCGGAACCTCGCCGGCACCGTACATGCGCCATGCGAGGAAGGCACCGGCAATCACAAGGACGAGGGTCAGGATCTGAATGGCCATCACCGGCATGACCGGTTCGCCATGGTGAACGCCACCGATTGCGGGAGACAACCAGTTGGTGAAGAAGTCACCAATCGACATGAGGCCACCGATGAAGATCGCGCCAATGGCAAGGATGATCATCGGGACGGTCATGAGAGCGTTGGACTCGTGCGGGTGAACCGGCGAGCCTTCCGCTTCAGTCGTCCACCGTGGCCTGCCGTGGAAGGTCATGAAGAACAGACGCGACATGTAGAACGCGGTGATACCGGCACCGATCAGAGCAACCAGGCCGTAGACCCAGCCGATCCACGGTGCTTCGATCGAACCGAAGGTGTGCGCCGCGAAGGCTGCTTCAATGATCTTGTCCTTCGACCAGAAGCCGGAGAACGGCGGAACACCGAGGATTGCCAGCCAGCCCATCATGAACGTGACCCACGTAATCTTCATGACGGTACGCAGGGCACCGAAGCGACGCATATTCACTTGGTCAGCCATGCCATGCATGACTGAGCCGGCTCCAAGGAACATAAGTGCCTTGAAGAAGCCGTGGGTGAACAGGTGGAAGATTGCGAATGCCCAGCCGATCGGACCGAGGCCCGCACCCAGCATCATGTAGCCGATCTGCGACATGGTCGAGGCCGCGAGGACCTTCTTCATGTCATCCTTTGCGGAACCGACGATCGCTCCGAAGAGCAACGTGATTGCACCGATAAGGGCGACTGCAGTTGCTGCCGCGGGAGCTGCAACGTAGACGGCACCGGAACGAACAACCAAGTAGACGCCAGCGGTGACCATGGTTGCCGCGTGAATAAGAGCGGAAACCGGGGTCGGGCCTGCCATTGCGTCACCAAGCCATGCCTGCAACGGGAACTGCGCGGACTTACCACAGGCAGCAACCAGGAGGAAGATGCCGATGGCGGTTGCTTGAGCAACCGGGATCGTAGCGACACCCTCGGTCACATCCTCGAAGCGGACGGACGAGAAGTTTGCGACCATGACCATCATTGCGGCGAGCATACCCATGTCACCGACACGGTTCATGACGAACGCCTTCTTTGCAGCGCGAGCATTCGCCGGAACGTGATTCCAGAAGCCGATCAGCAGGTACGAGGCCAAGCCCACGCCTTCCCAGCCGACGAAGAGGACGGCGTAGGAGTCAGCCAGAACCAGGGTCAGCATTGCTGCGATGAACAGGTTCAGGTAGGCGAAGAAGCGGCGACGATCCTTGTCATGTTCCATGTAGGCGATTGCGTACACGTGAATGAGGGAACCAACGAAGGTCACCAGCATCACGAAGGTCAGCGACAGCGGATCAACCAGCAGGCCGAAGTCCACACTGAAATCCCCCGCGGGGATCCAGGTGAACAGGGTGTGTGCCATGCGGTGTGCTCCCCCATCAGCTCCCAGGACCTGGGCGACGATGACGGCACCGACGATAAAGGATACCCACGAGGCGCAGGTGGCCAGCAGGTGACCCCAGCGGTCAGAAGAACGACCCAGCAACAGCAGGATCGCTGCGCTTGCCAGCGGAATTGCAATCATCAGCCATGCCAGTGACGCTGCGCCGGTGGCAGGAACGATTACCTCAGCAAGGCCGTCGTTCATCGCGTGAAGAGCGAAGGATGTTGTCATTCTGTTTTCCTCCCTCAGTTCTTCAGCAGGTTGATATCGTCAACGCTCGTTGTCGACCGTGACTTGAAGATGGACACGATGATCGCCAGACCGACCACGACTTCAGCGGCCGCGACGATCATGACGAAGAACGCCATAATTTCACCGTTCACATCGCCGAAGATTCGCGCGAAGGTAACGAACACCAGGTTCGCGGAGTTCAGCATGAGCTCAACGCCCATCAGGGAAATGATGGCGGAGCGACGAACCAGAACGGTAACAGCGCCAATTGAGAAGAGCACTCCCGCAAGCAGGAGGTACCAAGCCAGACTCACTTCTCCTCCTCTTCCTTGGTTTGTGCGGGTGCTTCAGCGTCAGCCACACCGGCGGGACCGACCGGCTGATCAAGGCCGGTGGGCGCTGCCGGGCCAGGCATACCCCACGAGCCCGAACGCTCGACGGTCTGCGATGCAAACTGTGCAAACGGCGAGTCGATGGTATCGCCGGTACGGGCGAGCATGAGCGACTGTGCGACGTCGTGGTCGACCTGATCGATAGAACGCTCCAAGCCACGAACACGAATCACGCGCGGGACGGATTCTTCGACCGGGCCGAGGGTTTCACCGGAGATGGCCGGGACGTCAGCAGCGTTGCTGTGTGCGTAGACGCCAGGTGCCGGAAGCTGACCGATGCGTCGGCCGGATTCGGCAAATGCGCGCATCTTGGCCTTTGCGGTTTCTTCCTGCGAGATCTTCGGGCCGAGGTTGTCAGAGTGCGTCAGTAGCATTGCGCCGATTGCGGCGGTGATGAGCAGTGCGCCCGCGACCTCCATCGTCAGCCAGTGCTGCGAGAAGAGCGTCGTTGCGAGGGACTCGATCGGCTCATTCGAGTACGGGTCAGCGGGGACGAGGCCCTTTGCGTCAGCCGCGAACTTCGTGTGGCCGAGGGTGGCAGCGATGATCACTGCAAGGCCCAGCCCCGCGATGACTGCTGCGATAATCGAACCGCGTGACTGCGTTGCGTAGTCATCGGTGGCACCGATGCCAATCATCATGATGACGAACAGGAAGAGCATCATGATTGCGCCGGTGTAGACGACGATCTGCACAACACCGAGGAACGGTGCCTGTTGCGTCAAGTAGAGAACTGCAAGCCCCAGCATGACGCCGACCATCGAGATAGCGGCGTATGCGGCCTTTTTAAAGAACAGGACGCCCAGTGCGCACACCACCATGACGATTGCGGTGCATGCGAACAGCACGGCTTCGCCGGTAGATACCATCTCGGGCCATGTACCCAGTAGATTCATCGGACTTCCTCCTTTGCCACCACGCGCGCGTTGGCAAGGCTCGGATCCTCAGGACGGTGTTCCTTCACCCAATCAATCTGGGACTGGGTGGCACCACTGACCGCACCGCGGTAGTAATCGCCATCGTTCAGCCCCTCGACCATCGGGTGAGGCGGAGCGAGCATTCCATCGGAAAGAGGAACAAGCAGATCCTGCTTTTCGTAAATATCGTCTGCGCGAGTGTAGGTGGCGAGCTCGAAGTCATTGCTCATCGTCAGAGCACGAGTCGGGCAAGCTTCGATGCACATACCGCAGAAGATACAACGCAAGTAGTTGATCTGGTAGACGTTGCCGAAACGCTCGCCGGGGCTGTACTGCGCCTCGGGAGTATTCGATGCTGCTTCAACGAGGATAGCGTCAGCGGGGCATGCCCACGCGCAAAGCTCGCAGCCAATACACTTTTCCAAACCATCTGCGTAGCGGTTCAGCTGGTGACGACCGTGGAAACGAGGCATGACGCGCGCGGGTTCGCGCGGGTACTGCTCGGTGACGGTCGGACGGAAGAAAGACGAGATGGTGACGCCGTAGCCGGCGATCGGAGCAAAGAATTCGCCGATCGGCCCCTTCGGGTCATGCTCGAAGCGCATTTCCTCATTCTTCGAATCGTTCTTCTTACTCATCGGTGTCCTCCTTCGAGGCAGTCGCCACGACCGGCGTGCGGCCGGCGCGCGGGGACTCAACCGGACTCTGACCGGGAAGTGGCGGGATCGGGAAGCCATCAGCGAAGCCGGTGTATTCCATATCTGCAGGCTTGGGGGCCGGTTCAGGCTCTCCCTTATCCGTGACCCACATAATCAGCATGATGATTGCGAAGAGGATGACAATCGATACGCCAAGGACTGGCAGGGAAACCTCAACCCATTCGGTGATGCCACGAACGATGGCGACGGCAACCAGCCAGACCAGAGCGATCGGCATCAGCCACTTCCAGCCGAAGCTCATGAACTGGTCGTAACGGAAGCGGAGCAGCGTTGCACGGGTCCAGATGAGGAGGAACATGAAGAACCACATCTTGAGGAAGAACCAGAGCATACCGAACCAGCCGTCGTTGATGACCGGTACGTGCGACAGTGGCCACGGCGCGTGCCACCCACCGAAGAACATCGTGGTGGCAACCGCGGAAACGTTGAGCATGTTCACGTATTCGGATAGGTAGTACCAGCCGAACTTCATGGACGAGTATTCGGTCATGTGACCGGCGACGAGTTCGCCTTCAGCTTCGGGGAGGTCGAAGGGCAGACGGTTGACTTCACCGGTAGCCGAAATGCAGTAGACAACGAACGCTGGGATCAGCGCAAATGCCCACCAGACCTGGCCTTGGGAAGCAACGATCTGCGAGGTCGACATCGTGCCCGACATGAGGAACACGGAAACAAGCGCCATACCCATTGCGAGTTCGTATGAAATCACCTGAGCGGACGAACGAACCGCACCGTAGAGCGGAAGCGTCGAACGGGTTGACCAACCGCCGAGGACAACGCCGTACAGGCCAAGCGAGGTGATTGCCAGGATGTAGAGCGTTGCGACCGGCATATCAGCCAGCTGAAGCGGGCTGGAGTGACCGAACAGGTTAACGTTCGGACCCATCGGAATCACAGCAAAGACGCTGAACGCGCTGAATGCTGCGATGGCCGGAGCGATGAAGTACAAGAACTTATCGGCTCCGCGAGTCCACATGTCTTCCTTGAACAGAAGCTTGCCTGCATCCGCGATTGCCTGGAGCAAACCGAGCGGGCCGGCCACGTTCGGGCCCGGACGGGTCTGCATGCGGCCGAGGCCACGACGCTCAACCCAGAGGGCAAGAAGAACGTTCAGGATCAGGTAAACGATGATGAAGACGGCCTTGATGAGCGTCAGCCACCATGTTTCCTGCGAGAAATCTGCTGCGGTGTAATCAGGCACCGCACTGAGCAAGAGTTTCACCGGGCCACCTCCCCAGTAGCGCTGAGAGCCACGAGGCAACCAGCGTCACCCAGCGACTGATGGACTGCAGAACCCTGCGAGCATTCGGGAACCCACACGACGTTGTCGGGAAGGTCCGCGATTTGCGCGGGCAGTGTGATGGAACCGCGTTCAGTGGAAAGCGTCAGGGCTTCACCTGCATTCACGCCGGCACCTGTCAGCGTTGCCTGCGAAGCGAATGCGATCACGCGACGAGCAGAACCAGCGAGCCACGGCGCACCATCTTGCAGACGGCCAGCATCAAGCATCGGCTTGTGCGTTGCGAGAACTGCCTGACCAGCACCGACTGCTTGAGGAGCCTGCGGGGCAACCGGCATGAACTCGGCACGAGCGCCGTCCCAGGTACTGATGGCGTTGACCTCGTCGTATAGGTCGGTCAGCGTCAGAATGCCAAGATCCTCGCCAAATTCCTCGGCCAGCTTGACCAGAACATCGCGGTCGGTCAGCGAACGAGCGGAAACAGCCTGACCGTAGGGGCGCAGACGACCTTCCCAGTTGATCGACGTGCCGTTCTTTTCCAACTGTGGAGCAACCGGAAGAACAACGTCGGCCAGCTCGGTGATCTCAGAGGAACGAACCTCAAGGCTCACCAGGAACGGAACTGTTTCAAAAGCGCGAAGCGCAAGAGCCGGATCGGTGAAGTCGCGGTAGTCAACGCCACCAACGACCAGTGCCTGAACCGAGCCGTCGAGGGCACCTGCAAGCTGAGCGTCAGCATCCAGGCCCGCGCCCTTCGGATAGGACTTCCAGCCGAGTGAAGCCTGCGCGGCCTCGTCGCCCAGTTGACGACCGAAGGGCAACACGCCCGGTAGCAGGCCGGCTTCGACTGCGGCGCGATCACCGTTACGGCGAGGCACCCACTGCAAACGAGCACCCGTACGCTCAGCCAATTCGACAACCGCGGAAAGCAGGCCCGGGATGCGAGCTGCGCGCTCACCTACCAAGATGACGCCACCGTTCAGTGCGGCTGCAAGCTCTGCGTTCTGTTCGCCCTCAGCAATCGAAGCAACAACCTCAGGCTCGGTGCCAGGAGCGGCACGCAACAGAGTCGCGCTCATCTTCGCACTACCGTTCGTGGTGAACGGAGCAACCGTCGCAACCTTCACGCCACCCTTACGAACACCCTTGCGCAGGCGCAGGAAGATCGCGCCCGCTTCATCTTCAGGTTCGAGGCCGACCAGCAGGACTTGCCCCGCATTTTCAAGGTCGGTGTAGGTGACGCCAAGACCAGTACCAGCAACCTTCGAAGCCAAGAACGAGGTCTCTTCAGCGGAAATCGTGCGAACGCGAGCGTCGATCGAATCGGAGCCGATGACGGTGCGAGCGAACTTGCTCCATGCCCAGGCATCTTCGAAACTCAGGCGACCGCCGGGCAGGAAGCCCGTCTGATCCGTAGCTTCGAGACCCTTACGGACACGGTCAAGAGCATCCGACCACGAGGTCGGAACCAGTATGCCGTCTTCGCGAACCAGCGGGGTGACCAGGCGATCCTGCTTGTCCCACTCGAAAGCAAAGCGATCCTTGTCGGTGATCCACTCTTCGTTGACCTCCGGATCGTTGCCGGCCATACGACGGACAACCTCACCGCGCCGGATATCGACGCGGAGTGCAGAACCGGAAGCATCATGCTCGGCGACCGACGCGGTCGACACGAGGTCGAACGGGCGGGCGCGGAAGCGGTACGAGGAAGCGGTCAGTGCGCCGACCGGGCAGATTTGAATGATGTTGCCCGAGAAGTAGGACGCAAACTGGCGACCGGTCTGATCAAGATCAGCTTCGGTCAGGTCACCAGAGTTTGCCGAACCAATGATGCCTGCATCACCGTAGGGACCGGAGATTCCGGCGTTACCCAGGTTCTTCGGCTTCGGGTTGTGGAAGTCCAGAGCAGTCGTGTCGAACGCGCCGATCTGTTCTGCCATGAAGTAGTGGTCGTCGGTCGGAGCCGTACCACCACCGCGACCCTGCAGGTCGATGAACACGTCGCCGGAGATTTCCTTACCGAAGCGCACGCAACGCTGGCAGAGAATGCAACGATCGCGGTCGAGCAGGATTTGGCTGGTCAGACGCAACGGCTTGCGGTAGGTGCGCTTCGCATCGGCGAAACGGGACTTTGCGCGACCATCGGTCATTGCCTGGTTCTGCAGGGGGCACTCGCCACCCTTATCGCAGATCGGACAGTCCAGCGGGTGGTTGATCAGCAGGAACTCCATCACGCCATGCTGTGCCTTCTTGGCAACCTCGGATGTGAACTGAGTCTTGACGACCATTCCGGGAGTGACGGTCTGTGCACATGACGGCTGAGGCTTCGGCATGAAACGAAGCTCGCCGGTGTTGCGATCGGGCATACCGACCTCGACCAAACACTGACGGCACGCAGCAACCGGTGCCAGAAGCGGATGGTCGCAGAAGCGCGGAATACGAATTCCGGCCTGCTCTGCTGCACGAATAACAAGCGTGCCCTGCGGGACGGCGACAGTGACATCATCAATGACGACATCAACCATGTTGGGAGCGTCGCTCATCGGACACCTCCTCTGGCGTAGATGGCGGATGCCTCGTAGGGGAAGAGCTCATTGGCCGGAGTAGTCAGACCGGCTTCGAACTCTTCGCGGAATCGCTGAATACCCGACTTGACCGGCGTTGCAGCGGCATCGCCAAGGGCGCAGAAGCTACGGCCGGCAATGTTGTTCGCGATCTCGCCGAGCAGGTCAACGTCTCCGGGAAGCCCCTGGCCCTTTTCGAGGCGGTACATGATCTGCTTGAGCCAGTACGTACCTTCACGGCAGGGCGTGCACTTACCGCAGGATTCGTGCTGGTAGAACTCGATCCAGCGAGTGACCACGCGAACCACCGACACGGTCTCGTCAAAGACCTGCAGGGCTCGGGTACCGAGCATCGAACCTGCAGCGCCGACCGACTCGTAGTCGAGCGGGGTATCAAGTTCAGCTTCGGTGAAGATCGGGGTGGAGGAGCCACCGGGAGTCCAGAACTTCAGCTGATGACCATCACGGATACCGCCGGCCATCTCGATCAGTTCACGCATCGTGATACCGAACGGAGCCTCGAACTGCCCCGGATTGTTCACGTGGCCGGAAACGGAGAAGATGCCGTGCCCCTTCGACTTTTCCGTGCCCATCGATGCGTACCATTCCGGCGAATTGCGGAAGACACCAACGACCTGAGAGATCGACTCAACGTTGTTCACAACGGTCGGGCGGGCGTACAGACCTGCGACTGCCGGGAACGGTGGCTTCAAACGCGGGTGGCCACGACGGCCCTCGAGCGAATCGAGGAGCGCTGTTTCCTCACCGCAAATATAGGCGCCAGCACCAGCGTGAGCGGTGATCTTCAGATCGCCGAGCAGACCGGCATCGGTTGCCTCTTTAATAGCGTTCAGCAGACGACGGTATACGTGGACGACCTCACCACGCAGGTAAACGAACGCGTGCCTGCAGTTGATGGCGCGACTGGTAATCGCGATGCCTTCAACCAGAACATGCGGGTTCGCCATGATGGTCGGGATGTCCTTGCACGTACCCGGCTCGGACTCGTCAGCGTTGACAACGAGGTAGCGAGGCTTGCCGTCATCTGGTGGAAGGAAAGACCACTTGAGGCCCGTCGGGAAGCCTGCGCCACCACGACCGCGAAGACCGGAGTCCTTCACGATCTGGACGATGTCGCCCGCTTCAAGAGTGTTGGCCTTCTTCAGACCCTCGTAGCCACCGCGCTTCAGGTACGAAGCGAGAGTCCACGACTGGTCTTCACCCCAACCGTTCGTAACGATCGGCGTGAGGGGCCCAGGAGCTACAAATGTTGTCATGCCTGTTCGCCTCCCTGCTCACCTTCGGTGCCAGCAACAGCAACCGGCTCGGTCCAGTCATTTTCCGCGGCGAGCTTGCAACCCAGCAGGGACGGCTCACCGGCGGACGGACCTTCGTTTTCATGGCCATCAAGGAAGCCCGCGAGTGTGTGCTCAACTTCCTTGAAGGTCGGGGCAACCGCAGCGCCACGCGTCGGGTGGACGGGGCGACCAGCTTCGAGGTCATCGACCAGAGCAAGTGCCGATTCGGGCGTCTGATTGTCGAAGAACTCCCAGTTGACCATGACAACCGGCGCATAATCGCAGGCCGCGTTGCATTCGATGCGCTCAAGGGTGATGCGACCAGATTCGTTGGTTTCGTCGCTTCCCACACCAACGTGTTCGGAAACAGCATCCCAAATCGCGTCGCCGCCCATAACTGCGCAGAGCGCGTTCGTGCACACACCAACCAAGTAGTCACCGTTGGGGTGACGCTTGTACTGCGTGTAGAACGTTGCAACGGCACTGACCTCTGGACGCGACAAGCCCAGAATGTCGGCGACCAGGGCGATACCGTCGGGGCTGACGTAGCCGTCTTCGGACTGCACCAGGTGCAGCATCGGAAGAAGAGCCGAACGTGCGTGCCCTGTCGGGTAACGGCCAATAATTTCTGCGGATTCAGCCCTCAGGCGGGCTTCAACTGCCTGCGTGTAGCTCATCGGTCAACGCCTCCCAGCACCGGGTCGATGGCAGCAAGTGCAACGACGACGTCGGCCAGCTGGCCACCTTCGGTCATCATTGCCATGGCTTGAAGGTTTGCGAACGAGGGGTCACGGAAGTGGGCGCGGAACGGGCGGGTGCCACCGTCAGAAACGAGGTGAACACCGATGATGCCCTTTGCGTGCTCAACCTGCTGGTACACCTGACCAGCGGGGACCTTGAAACCTTCGGTCACAAGCTTGAAGTGGTGGATCAGGGATTCCATCGAGGAGCCCATGATCTCGGAGATGTGCTGCAACGAGTTGCCCTGACCGTCGGTTGCCACCGACAGCTGTGCGGGCCATGCAATCGCCGGATCCGCGACCATCACGGGAGCACCTTCGCACTTCTCAAGACGATCGAGGACCTGGTAGATGATGCGCAGAGACTCGTAGCACTCGTCGAAACGAACCATGACACGGTTGTAGACGTCTGACTTGTCGCGCGTCGGAATGTCGAACTCGAACTGTTCGTAACCACAGTAGGGCTGGGACTTACGAAGGTCGAGTGGCAAGCCAGCGGCGCGGACGCCCGGGCCGGTCGTGCCAAGAGCCATCAGAGCGGACAGTGGCATGACGGCCACGTCGCACAGACGCTTCTTGAAGATCGGGTTCTGCTTCGTCAGGTCTTCGAGCTCGCCGATATCGCGACGAGCCTTCGGAAGAAGCTCACGGATGTAGTCAACGGTGCCTTCGCCAATGTCCTGTGCGACACCACCGGGGCGGATGTACGCATTGTTCATACGCAGGCCGGTGATGCGTTCAAAGATGCGGAGGATCTCTTCACGACCGCGGAATGCGATCGTCATGATCGTCGTTGCACCCATTTCGTTACCGGTCGAACCGATAGCGACGAGGTGCGAGGCGATGCGGCAGAGCTCCATCATCATGATGCGAATCAGGTTCGCGCGCTCCGGAATGTCATCCGTGATGCCCAGGAGCTTTTCAACGCCGAGGCAGTAGACGGCTTCCTGGAAGATCGGGGCAACGTAGTCCATACGGGTACAGAGCGTCACGCCCTGCGTCCACGTACGGTATTCCATCGTCTTCTCAATGCCGGTATGAAGGTAGCCGGTGTCAACGCGGGTTTCGCGAACGGTTTCACCGTCGAGTTCGAGGATCAGACGCAGAACGCCATGGGTTGCCGGGTGAACCGGGCCAAGGTTAACGACGATGCGCTCGGAGGAAATCTTTTCGATTTCGTTCAGAACGTCCTTCCAGTCGCCACCCTGAGTCATGACCTCGGGGACTTCGTCCATATTCAGCGGGGCTGAAGAAGCCGCCGCGTGGAAGTGTGGTGTGCTCATCAGTTGTATGACCTCCGCGTGTCTGCAGGCGGAACTGTTGCGCCCTTGTATTCAACGGGGACGCCACCAAGCGGGTAATCCTTGCGCTGGGGGTGTCCTACCCAGTCGTCAGGCAGTGCGGTACGAGTC
Organism: Schaalia turicensis; assembly: GCF_019380255.1. Classification (NCBI taxonomy): domain Bacteria; kingdom Bacillati; phylum Actinomycetota; class Actinomycetes; order Actinomycetales; family Actinomycetaceae; genus Schaalia; species Schaalia turicensis. The sequence goes on along the minus strand of NZ_CP048928.1, from coordinate 246,505 downwards.
AGCGACGGGTGACCGTCGAAGATGATGCCGATGAGGTCCCAGGTTTCACGTTCCTGCCAGTCGTTTGCCGGGTAGACAGAAACGATGGAGGGAATGTGCGGGTCGCCATCGGGGCACGTGACCTCAAGACGAATGTTGCGGTTGTAGGTGATCGACATCAGCGGGTAGATCGCGTGGAGTTCGCGACCCTCGTCTGACGGGTAGTGAACACCGTTCGTGCCAAGGCAGAGCTCGAAACGAAGATCTGCATCGTCACGCAGGTACTTTGCAACGCGAGCAATATGATCGCGGACGATGAAGATTGTCAGTTCACCGCGGTCGACAACAACCTTTTCGATGACCTCTTCAACCTTCAGACCGTCGGCTTCGATCAGTTCTTCAAGAATGTCGACTGTGTTGTCGAACCAGCCACCGTAGGGGCGTGGCGTTTCACCGGGAAGGAAAGATTCCTTCACCAGGCCGGAAAATCCGGTCGTATCGGGGAACATGCCTTCGCGACGCGTCATCAGTTCGGGTGCACCGAACGCACGCTGTGGGGCTTTGGCTACGACTTGGGAGTCGTCCGGGGTGACGATTTCGTCACTCATGCGAGGAGTCCCTTCATCTGGTGGGTGGGCGTTGCAGCGAGAGCTGCCTGTTCAGCCTTGCGGGCAATTTCCTGACGGTGAACGCCGAGCGGTTCCTTACCAATCTGCTCACGCAGTGTCAGAACCGCGTGAATCAGGGCCTCGGGACGGGGCGGGCACCCAGGCAGGTAGACGTCGACGGGAACGATGTGATCGCATCCCTGAACGACGGCGTAGTTGTTGAACATGCCGCCCGATGATGCGCATGCACCCATCGAAATAACCCATTTGGGTTCCGGCATAGAGTCGTAGACACGACGAATAACGGGAGCCATCTTGTGGCTGACACGACCTGAAACGATCATCATGTCCGAGTGACGCGGCGATGCGCGGAAAACTTCCAGACCGAAGCGGGACATATCGAATCGAGGTGTGCCGGCTGCCATCATTTCAATAGCACAACATGCCAGACCCATGGTGACCGGCCATTGGCTGTACTTGCGTGCAAGGCCGAGAACCTTCTCGATGCTTGTCAGCGCAACGCCAGCGGGCAGGCTTTCTTCAAGACCCATTTATCTGCTCCTGTCCCTCAGTAATCCAGGCCACCGCGTCGCCACTCGTACACGTATGGCACGGTGATGAGCGCGATGAACGTCAGCATTGCAATAAGCCCGAACAGGCCGAGCTGGCTGAAGCTCACTGCCCACGGGTACATGAAGACGACTTCAATGTCGAAGATGATGAACGTCATGGCGACCAGGTAGTAACGAACCGGGAAGCGACCTTCGTGAAGGTGCCCCGAGGTCGGTTCAATGCCACATTCGTAGTTGTCAGCTTTGGTCTTAGACTTCTTCGTCGGGCCGAGAATCGCCGATGCGCCAAGGCCACCAAGTGCCAGCACGAGTGCAGCCGCAGCCATAATCAGCAACGGAAAATAGGGATTCGTCATCGTTCCTCCCGGGGTTGAAAGAAGTGAAGGGCGTTCATACGGACGGCACCATCTTTGTCAACATTGTGATGAGGCGGTCATCAAAGTCGCCGCCCTTACGTTCATAGCCGTCAGAAAGTAGCTTGTGAACGAAAGTCATAAGTCGCGGAATTGGCAGACCCCTGTTGGTGCAGAGCTGCATGATTCGCGGATTTTCAATGAGAGCCACGAAGACTCGGCCCAGCTGGTAGTAGCCACCGTATTCTTCGCGGAGAAGTTCGGGATATTCGCTCATGGCGCGGTCGATGCCTGCCGACGTGGTGCGCGAGAAGGCTTGGGCGATGCACGAGGCAGCGAAGCGACCCGCCTTCAGAGCCGGTGCGATACCTTCGCCATTAAACGGAGACACCATGCCACCTGCGTCACCAACGAGTACGAGGCCCGACACGTAGTGTGGCTTGCGATTGAAGCTCATCGGGAGGGCAGCTGAGCGGAGCGGGCCGATCTGATTTTCAGGGGTGAATCCCCATTCCTCAGGCACGTTCGCGATCCACTGTTCGAAGACCTTCTTGTAGGGAAGCTGCGTCGCATTGGCTGTAGAGGCAACAGAGCCCAAACCAACGTTGACGATTCCGTCGCCCATGGGAAAGACCCAGCCGTAACCGGGAAGCAGGTCCGATTGCCCGGGCACGCCCGACCAGAGTTCCAGCTGGGATTCCATGTAGTCTTCGTTGCCACGAGGCGACTTGAAGTAGGCGCGCGCCGCAACACCCATGGGGCGCTTGATCGCCTTTTCGATGCCGAGAGAGGTAGCGAGCCTGGCAGAAACACCACCGCAGTCGACAACCATCTTGGCGCGCATTTCCAAGGCCTCGGCATCTTTACCGCGCCCCTTCTTTGCCTTCACACCGCACACGCGACCCATTGGACTGGTCAGTGCGCCGGTGACGGTAATTCCCTCCATCAGACGGGCGCCCGCATGCACTGCATGCTGGATCAGATCGTGGTCCAGCTGCATGCGTGCGCGCGTCATCCCATAGCCCGGAAGCGACTTCTGATCAGGCCAGTCAAGGGAAATCGTGTGTCCTCCGCCGACGACGGTCAGCCCTCGGTTTCGGTTCCACGTGGAGATGTCCATGCCCATCGCGATCAATTCGTGGACGGCCGCGGGAGTCAGGCCGTCACCGCAAATCTTGTCGCGCGGAAACTCTGCTTTTTCAAGGACGAGGACGTCAATCCCTAGCTTTGCCAGGTGATATGCGGTGGAGGAACCCGCAGGTCCGGCACCGACGATAATGACGTCGGCATCCGTTACGCCAGTAAGGTCATTGACCACTGGTAGCCCTCCCAAAAAAGTGAGCGCAGCTGTACGGGCTGCGCAGATGTGCAAGTCGGAGCGGTGTGCACTGCACCGCGATCCGAATTGAAAGCGTAGCCTGTTGCGCCAACGAGTGCGCCCGTTCTTCAAGAAAGGCGGATTTTCGGGAAAAGTGAAATGCGAGCGTTAACAAAGATGCATTCAATTCGGAAAAAGAAGACGTACCTAATTCGGTACGCCTTCCTCCTCATTGATCTGTGGTGCCCTTAGGGCAACGGCTTCACAGCTCGGTGCAGTGCCGCGATTCCGCCAGTAAGGTTTCGATACTGGACATCGGTCCAGCCGTTCGCGGCGATCATTCGAGCAACATCTTGCTGATCCGGCCAATCACGAATCGACTCGATCAGATAGTCATAGGCGACATCATTCGACGACATTACTTTCGCCATCACCGGCATCACGGTGGACTGGTAGAAGTTGTAGAGCCTACGGAAAACCGCGTTCGGCGGGGTTGAAAACTCGCAGACAACCAGGCGGCCTCGTGGACGAACAACTCGCGCCATCTCACGTAGCGCGCGAGCCGGATCTGGGATATTACGCAGACCCCACGAAATCGTCACCGCATCAAAGGACCCATCTTCGAACTGCAGGTCAAGCGCATTACCCTGGACGAACTCAATGTCGGGGTGACGCTGGCGACCAACCTCGATCATGCCTTCGGACAGGTCGCAAGCCACAACCTCCGCCCCGCCCTTCGCCAAGGCTGCCGACGAAGCGCCCGTGCCCGCAGCAAGGTCAAGGATCCTCTCCCCCGGCGCCGGCTTCACCGCGTTGCGCAACGCGACCATCCACACGTGATCCATACCGCCTGTCATCAGCGCATCCATAAGGTCATAGCGCTCGGCAACACGGTCGAACATCGATGCGACGTCGGTGGTTGATTTCGTGAGGTCAGCGCGCAGTGCGCCCGAAGGTTCATTCTCCATACCCCTATCTTCCCACGTCGGACCCTCGTGTCATACCGGCGCCCATATCGCACTGCTCGTTCACACTTCGCGCATCCCCGCGCCCGTCCCCACATCGCACTGCCCGTTCACACTTCGCGCATCCCCGCGCCCGTCCTCACCAGTAAGATGCCCGCATTGATTCCCCCTCACACCCACACCCAGGTGAGGCGCACACACCCCAGCAAAGTCGCACGGGTAAGATTGACCCATGCCCACCGAGCTTTCCGTTCCCACTTTGCGTGTGCGTGCAGCATCACTTCAAGGCACCCGCTGGGAAAACACGCCGCTGCTTGAACTGATCCCCGACGGCGTTTCGCCTTTCGTGTGGTTCGGATGGCGTCAATCAATGGTCGGCTGGGGCACCGCCGCCGAATGGTCATCCAACACCCCGTCCGCTATTTCCGATTCGGCATCGTGGTGGGACCAGGTGCGCCGTTCCGCAATCGGCGAGGCCGACCACACTAGCCTCAGCCTTCCCCTTGCTTTTGGGTCCTACGGTTTCGCTTCCCCCTCTGTTTCATACCTGAGCGTCCCCGAATTCGTGATCGTGGCGACCGACAAGGAACGCTGGGCTGTTTCAATGTCCTGCTCGGATACTGCTCGCGATCCACTTGAGGTGCTCGCCCAGCTCCGCCCCAGTTTTAAGGACAGCGAACTGACCGGGCCGGACGGCCTCGTGACCGATACCGGCAGGATGACGCAAGCCGAATGGGCGTCCAGCGTCAAAGAACTCGCGGGGCGCCTCCAGGCTGGGGATGCCGCGAAGGCCGTCATGGCGCGCGACATGCTCGTACGGGCTGAAACCGCGATTGACCAGCGGTATCTTCTTGCTCGACTCAATAGGCTCTACCCGCAGACCTGGCGTTTCGCCGTCCATGACCTTGTGGGCGCCACTCCTGAAATGCTCGCGTCCGTGCACGTTTCTCAGCTACGTTCGCGAGTCTTGGCTGGAACTGCACCCGCCGGCCACACCGATGAATTGCTCGCATCCGCGAAGGATCGTCGCGAACACACTTTGGCGGTTGATTCCGTTGTTTCAGCGCTCGCTCCCCTCGCATCTGAAGTCAACGCGCCCGATGACCCCTTCATTTTGGAGCTCCCGAACGTCGTCCACTTTGCTTCCGACATTCACGCCACTTTGGCAGATTCGAACCTGTTGGATGCAGTCGCCGCTTTACATCCGACCGCAGCAGTCTGCGGGACACCGCGCCTCGAGGCGCTTGAGCTGCTGAAAGTTCACGAGCAAACCGCACGCGGACGCTATTCCGGACCAGTCGGTTGGATCGACGCCGACGGCGAGGGTGAATTCTGCATTGCCCTGCGGTGTGGCCTTGTTGAAGACGACGGGCATACACTGCGCATTTTTGCTGGTGGCGGGATTATGCCGGATTCTGATCCTGAGATTGAGCTTGCAGAAACGCGCCAGAAGATGGCGCCATTGCTGGACGCACTCGGCTTGTGAGAGACATCCTTGGCGGACTCACTTTGTCGCTTGGCGGGTAGAGCGTCGCGTCAGATGCAACTGATGCCAGGGTCAGGATCGTGGCACGGCACCAACTACACCCAACGCGACAAATCCGAGCTTTTAGACACACATCCGTCGCACCAAGTGCAGTCGGCGCACTTGCAGCAGAAGAGAGACCCCTAGACCGCTCCAAAATCAACGGTTGATAGACAGTAAGACCCTGGCTTCTACAGGCACATAATGTGTCCGCAGAAGCCAGGGTCTTGTTCCATCTGACAGACGCTTCAGCTACTGGTACAGCACGCTATACCGAATAACGCTCTGCCCGTCGATCAGTTGAACTCCTTGCGAGTACGTCGTTGGGACGCCACCATGGTGCCACCTGCAACAAGGAAAGCTAGCGACACGTACAAAGACAGCCCAATGTACGCAGCACCCGTCTTCGGGAGTTTTGCAGGCGATGGCGGCTTGACATCGATAACTGCAGGATCTTTCGTGACCTTCAAGGTGAGCTGAACTGCCGAGCTGTCAGTTCCCTCAAGGATCTTGTCGCGTCCGCCTTCCTTCTGGACAGAAACCCATTCCATCGAGAACGATGCCGAACGACCACCTTCAACTGTCGCCAACGCCTTCATGTATCCAGAAACCTCGCCACTCACGGTGATGTTCTGGTCAAGTGGCGCGGTGTCTGGCACCTTGAAGCCGGCCACTGTCAGAATCAAGCTCGACTTCGTGTCATCATGAATTGCTTGACGCAAAGCCTTGTACGTTGGGTAGTCGCCCTTAAGCTTCATCGAAAGAGTGACGACACCATCTGCATACGCCACATCCGAGATCTCAAAAGCATCCGTTCCGGTCAGGGCGTAGCTTGCCTTGTCCTTCGGCCAGACTGCTCGAAGTTCTTCAGGAACGCTGATGCGAGTCGTGAATTCACTCTCGATCCACTTCACCATCACTCGATCGAAGTGCTCCGCGGGCACGTTGTTGCTCTTTTCGATCTCTTCCATCTTCTTCTGAATCACGCTGACATCAAGGTCGGCCGAGAAGTTCAATTCACTTCCGCGCTTGGTCATGTGGATAGCTGAATTCTCGGTATCACCATTGACCAGAATGTCGGCGGGCAACAGCGCCTGATCCGGAGTGATGACTGTGAAACGAATGGACTTGTCCGAAGCATCAGCCACAGCATCCCTGCCATCAGGCCACTGTTCCGCACCCCAGGAGAAGTTGAATTCCTTAGCCGTTCCAGCTTCAGAGGTAGCTGTCGCTTCGAACGCGCCGGTGACTTCACCAAAGAGCGTCAGTTGCTTACCAGCCGGAGCATCCGAATTAACCGTGACACCGGGGATAACCATCTTCATCCAGTGATCCTTCGCACCAGCATCCATAACAATCTTTTGCAACTGTGCGTAGTTCGTGACGTCCTTATTCAGCGTCATCTTCACCGTAAGGGTTCGACCGTGAACTGATGTTTCCTCAACCTTGAAGCCTTCACCAAAGTCCAGAGCTTGTGGCGTGACTTCTGCCGGAAGCGAGAGGCCTTCCGGAATAGTGAAGGTTGCTTCGAAGGCAAAGTTGCGAACCTGAATCCCAAGTTTCTCGTAATCAGTGCCCCCAGAATAAAGAGCCTCGATTTCCTTCATTTGTTTTTTAATAGGCTCCACATTCACTGCGCCTACAAAGTCGAGCGATTCCCCACGACGCACCGGATACGCAGCATTATGCTGAGTTTCTTCACCAACCCGAATATCGGCGGGCAGAATCCCCTGGTACGGCTTCACTACGACGAGCGTGTACTCAATTGCCTTGACGTTGCTCGAGTTCGGATCCCCTGTCGAACCATCTTGCACCGCATTCCAAGCGAACTTGAAATGCTTTGAGGTGCCACCGGGGCTTGTAGCAACTGCCGAGAATGAACCAGTAACCTTTCCGCTTAACGTGAGCTTGTCACCGTTGGCAACCTTGTCACCATCAATACCCAAACCATTAACCGTCAGCGTTAAACCGCCATCAGCCATCGGGGTAACAGATTCTACAGCCGCCTTGAGTTTGGCGTAATCCGTCATTCCCGCTTTCAGGCTCAGGGTCACGGTGATGTCGCGATCGTCAACCTTCACGTCCGTGACCTCGAAAGCATCACCCAAACCTGCCGGAGTCACCTGAGGAGACTCAGGGATAGTGACGCCCTCCGGCATGGTCAACGTTGCAGTGAACGTCGATGTCGGAGAAGTCAAAGCAATCTGTGAAAGCTTCGAGTTTTCGCTGTTAGCGCTTCGATCCATCATGACCGCAGAACGATCACTACCCGTAACCTCAGGGAACAACGATTCAATCACGTTCATCTGATCTTTGATGGAATCTGCGTTAATAACACCGGTCACGCTGAATGTGTCGCCAACGCGAACAAATTGTTCCTTGGAGCTTTCGGCAGGGTTGACACCCCAGATATCTCCAGGGATTTCAGCATCGTTCTCGATCTTGTCAACCTTCGGATCTTCTTTCCATCCGAGGTAGAAGGTCATATCTTTCGTGATTTGTGGGTTATCGCCTGGTCTGGAGAACAGCCACGACTTCCGGTCCTTGAAGTTATATTTCTTTCCACCGGTGGGGGTTGTGTACCAATTCGTCGTGTCGCCGAGTATCCATCCGTTCTTCTGAGCCTTCTGATCCGGCACAAGCGTGTTGTAGTCGAGCGCACCAAGAAGAGAGCGGAACTCGTCGCCGTATTCTGCCTTCTTCTTCAGTACTGCGACGTCGCCACCGTTGGGATCGGTAATAACCGTGAACACGTCTGGATTCGTCTTGAAAACGGAATCATCGGAGAAGCGACCACCATTTGCAGAGAATGCAACCTGATACAGGTTGACGTCGTACTGCGCATACAAGTCGATGCTTGATGCACCCGTAATGGAAAGAGTCTCGCCCGGAGCAATCGGCTTGCCCTGCCCTGCAGGATCCGTCGTCCAATGTTTAAACGTCTTTCCTGGAACAGCAAATGTTGAATCTTGAGCGCTGATCGAGTCAAAGTCCAGAACAGTCGCTGACTGAGCCGAGGGAGCAACGGCACTGACGAAGTTCGTGCCACCGTTGTTGTTGTGGTAGATCACCGACGCTGCATTCCACTTAGCGTAAACCTCAAGGTTCGTATCCACGGCAGATGAAGCATCAAACTCGTGTTCCGCACCAGCGTCATCCCTGTAGAACCATCCAAGGAACTCGACTCCATTCGCGTCGGTCGGAGTACCGGGATCCACATTTCCAGCAATCATGTCGAGGGCATAACCGCGAATTGTGGTGGCAGTCTTGGACTGTTGTGACCCGTCTGCGAATGAGGCGTTGGAGTTGTTCAATACGTAGGTAACCTTGGCGCTTGGCACCCACACGTGTTTGAGACCATCATCTGAGGCACGCGCAACGTTATAGGTGTACCTGTCACCGTTAATGTTCTTCGGATTCAACACATTCGTTGAAGAATCAGCCAAGGTCAGCAGGCTCAGTCGCTCATTACCGTTCTCGGCACCGTTCGTCGGCGTAGTGACGTTATAGTTGTAGGTCGGATCGTAAGCGATCTTGAACGAGCCACCGGTTACAACGTACTGCGCAGGAGCGTTCGCACCACCATTATCGGCTGTTTTATCTACCGCAGCAGTGTTGACAACGCTGTTGCCAACAAACTTAATGAACTGGCCTTCTGGGTTGTTACGACCAGCTCCGAATAGTGGAATGTACCGCAGGTTTTCACCGACGAGAGTCGAGTTCGTAAACGTGGCGTTTGAATTCTCGTAGTTGATGTTGTAGCCACCTGCGATGCTGTTTTTGAAGACCATCGTGGAGTCGGTGACTTCCATGGTTGAATGATCACCCTGAGAAATACGCGATCCGTCAGAAGTGAGCGTAGAGCCGTTGACGATTCGAAGCTGGCCGAAAATTGCCATCGTCTGCTTATATGCAGAAGAACCAGTGGCTTTGTAGACATACAAGTCAGAGTTATTCAAATCGAGAGAATACGTGTCTTTTTCAGGGTTCAGGTAGTACCAGACTCCGCGCGTGGTGAGCGACGCATTATTCATCACAAGCGGAGCGTACTGCTCGCTCTTTTCGTCCTTCGCTTGCACATTCACCGTGCAGTTGTTAAAGCTAGAACCTTTCCCATAGGTGAAAGCTCGCCCAGTGCTCTCTAGGGCAGATACGGTCAGCGCTTCTCGCGACGAACCGTTGAATTTGCCTTTCAAGTTAAAAGCAATCGCGTTCCGATCAAGGATGTAGATACCATCATTGACTTCCGCGCCAGAAGCAATGTCGAGAGCAGTTGCAAAACCGCTCATCGTGAGCTTAGCGCCATGAGAGGCCCCCAGCTTCGCACCGGCAGAGAGAATGATGCCATTTTGGCCGTTTGAACCGGTAAAGGTGGCATCTGAGTACACGTCAAGGTGTGCACCACTTGGGATAGTAAGCGGAGTGCCGGTTGTAAAAGTGCCTGCGATATGCAAAGTTCCGCCGTCACCAAGTGCATTTAAACCAGCTTTCAGCGATGCAAGTGGCGCATCTGCAGAAGTGCCAGCATTATCATCACTGCCAGAATCAGCATTCACCCAGACGTCAGACAAAGACTTGGTAGCCGGCGCCATACGAGGAAGCCTCTGTGGCTGAGCTATCTTATTTGAATCGGAGGGGGAGGCTTGAGAAGGAAGCGATGACGAAGCGGTTGGTTCGCCAGAGCCAGTCGACTGCGTGTTTTCCGTTGTAGCATTCTCTGAATCGCTCGAATTTGAAGCCGAAACTCCCATTCCATTGTCCGATGCATCTGCCTGGGATGACGAATCAGTCGGTGCAGTCTGAGACGCAGGAGCCTGCACCTTAGAAACCGTACTCTCTGAGCCTTCTATCTGTTCAGTAGCCCATGCGCTTGCTGGTACGCCAATCAGGACTACCGAGGCAGAGACGGCGAGCGCAAGTAGGCGCCGGCATGTCCCCCTCGTCCACGGAGCTCGATGATTCTTCATCACTTACCTCTTATTCTTAGACACACGTTTGTTTTCAACGAGGAAAACTCCGGCTCACATATGCAGTGGGATGCTTACATTATCTTCCTCGTCATCAAGAAAGCACCAGCCCCGCACTCCCGCGAGATATGTCATACCTTTTTGGAGTAACTGTCCGTACCAAGCGCAAACCGAGACATGTGCATACACACAGGTGGGCCCACCCAAAGGGTAGGCCCACCAAGAGTTCGAATCAGCAGAGTTGTCAGGACGCCTTGCCGAGCGTGACGGTCACATCCCGCTTCTCACCATTGCGGACGTAAGTGATCGTTACTTCCTGACCACTCCGGTAGCGACGGATGTACCCGGTCAACTGCTTCGACGAGGACACCGACTCTCCATCAACGGCGGTGATCACGTCCCCTGCCTGCAACCCGGCCTGAGCAGCGGCACCGCCACGCGTCAGTTCCTCAACCGAGGCGCCCGCAACGTTAGAACCATCAACGGCAACAGCCTTCGTGGTCACCGAAACACCCAGGACCGCATGATCAACGGTGCCGGTTGCGATTAGCTGATCGGCCACGGAGGTCACCAAATCAACGGGGATAGCGAAGCCCAAGCCGATCGACCCGGCCTTGTCCGAGCTGGTATTCGACGCAATCGACGAGTTGATTCCGATCACCTTACCGGTCGCATCAAACAGCGGGCCACCGGAATTACCAGGGTTAATAGATGCATCAACTTGGATAGCGTTGGTGATCTGAGTATCCGTGGAGGACTGAGCCTGAGCCTGATTTTCTTCTTGTCCACCACCAAAACCGGGCAGTTGACCGAACGGATCGTTCGGGTCGACCTCTTGAGAGTTTTCTTTGCTTCTCGAAACTTCAACTGGCCTGTTCAGAGCGGAAATGATACCGGTGGTTGCAGTGTTTGACAGGCCCAGCGGAGCGCCCACGGCCATGACTTCCTGGCCGACAGCCAAGTCTGACGACGAACCGAAGGCAGCGACCGTCAGGTCGGAAGGAGCGTTTTCCAGGCGAATAACCGCAAGGTCAGTCGTCGGGTCAGTTCCGACGACTGTCGCGTTGTACAAGCGACCATCACTGAGAGTCACCTGGATCGTCGCATCGGCACCGGTCGCACCTGAAACGACGTGGTAGTTCGTGACAATGTCGCCTTGAGCGTCGTAGATGACGCCGGATCCAACGCCGGAGGACGAACTGGAGCTCACTGAAATCGTGACAACCGCGGGTTGTACAGCTGCCGCAACCGCCTGCCAGTCAGGGTCTTCACCGCTGGTACTAACAGGCTGAACGGTTGACGCGCTTGTCTTCGTGTTTGCTGACGAATCGGTTTCGTTTGCCTTTCCATGACCGGCATTGATCATCGCGAAGGCTCCCGACAGGGACACGGCAGCAGTAACCGTCATGCCAAGGATCATTGCAAGCCAGCTAGGACCGCGACGCTTCGAACTCCGCCTTGCAATAGCTACCGTCGGCGTATTTGTCGGTGCACTCAAAGGTGAGGTGTAGGGGTGAGTCTCCGTCGTCGGCCCCTTCCCGCCCGCGTACGAGGCTCCTTGCGAACGCGATCCTGGCTGATTCGGCTGTTGAAAGCCTGCTGATTGAGTGGCCTCCGCACCCTGGTAAGCCTGAGAGCTCGACGGCTGGTAGGGCTGGCCGCTCGTTGCAGATTGGTAGGTGCCACCGGAGGTCACGCCGGAGTACGCAGAACCTGTTCCGTATGACCCCTGCTGTTGGGAGGGAGTCGAACCGGTCGCGCTGGCCGGCTGAGCGGGTGAGGATGGACGCGCAAACCTTGCGTGAGGCAACGGCTCTGTCGGCCTAGTTGGAGACGACTCTGTCGGCGTGGTGGGACCTGAGACTTGAGCGGGACGCCCCGCCCAGCGGGAGAGCGGAGTCGATTCCGATGTCCTCGAAGCGCCCGTGCCACTGGCCTGCGTCTGGACACGTGGTGCTGGCTTAGCTGTGGGGGTGGTTTCTGTCTTCGTCGGTTCCGATGACAAGGCGCGCTGTTTGCCATTGTTGGGTGAGTCGCTCATTGCGGATCCTTCATTAGCTAGCGTGTTAAAAACTGAGTGCTTCTTGGAAGCTGATGACATTAGTGTGCACCCGCTTCTTGCCGACTCACTGAATCTTTCCTGTGCGTTTCCTGTGGTGCTAAATCTGATCCGCCAGCTTCCTCACATCAGCAATTTGCACAGGTCGAGCGCATTTCACATGACAGATCCGGATCCCGTGTACGTCGGAATCAAGCTCGCGCATCACGTCTTGACGCGTCATACATTCCACATAATCCACGCCGTAGGCGTGAGCCAGGTGCTTAAGAGACTGCGGTTGAGCAGTCGCAAACCATCTCTCGAACGTCGGAGCGTTTTCTGGGCGCCCGTGTTCAAGGGTGGAGAAAATTGACCCGCCACCATCGTCAGCAACAAAGATCAACAAATCGGGGGCGGCCTCGTCCGCTGGGATAGCCAACGCGCCCGCATCGTGGAAGAACGTCAGATCCCCCATCAGCGCAACAGTCGGCTCTTCGCGAACAAGTGCCAGACCAATCGCAGAAGCGATCGTGCCATCAATTCCCGCAAGGCCCCGGTGAGAAACAACGGAGCGCCCATGCCCATCACCGCCAACCAGGTCAAGTGCACGGATCGAGTGAGATGCTCCCACCATCAGCGGACGCGAATCGTAACTCCACACTAAGTCAGCAAGAACAAGCACAGACATCGGGGATTCATCAAGAATCGTGCGAATCTGCTGGGAGACTCTTCGGCCAGCTTCCTTCCACTGCTCCAGCCACACATCGTCCGCTGAAACCTGGCGTGGCGGAGCAAGCGATGCCACCACTTCACTGGCACACCCCTGAACATCAACCCACTCATCATGCGGGTCGACAACAATCAAGCGAATGTCACTGCGCCCAAGTAACGCAGACACGGGACGCGACAGGGTCGGACGACCGGTAACGATCACCTGTTGAATCTGATCTGCTAAGGGCGAGGCAAGGAGCACCTGCTGGTGAGCAATTCGATTCGGATCGCACGCAAGAACACTGGTCGGTTCAGCAAAAATCGGGATCTTCGCATAATTCGCCCAAGCTTCCCCACTCTGATCATCACCATCGCCCGCCACGATCACAGTTCGCAGTGACGAATCAACGACGTCATCCCACGTCTGACCGAGACGACGAGGCCGGTAGATCGACGGCGATGACACCTTGGCAAGAGACAAAGGCTCAAGTGTCGCTGAACCTGACTGAGGTGTCAGCGGATCACGGAACGCAACATTGATGTGAACGGGACCTGCAACACCTGACGGTCTACCGCATGCGCGATGCACGGCTCGAGCTACTCGCGAGTCAACGCGCTGATCGGGCTTGGTATCCGCTGGCAAATCAAGGACAGTTGGAGCGTGCGGACCGAAAATGCCGTACTGAATCGTGGTTTGGGATGCTCCAACACCGCGCATTTCATCTGGACGATCCGCACTGAGAACGATCAGAGGCCGGTGAGCATGAGCGGCCTCGGCGACCGACGCATGTAACTCAGCCACTGCCCCGCCCGAAGTCGTCACAATCGCAACCGGCGACAGGTCCTCGACGTCGTGGCAGGTGGGCTCGTTTGCCCATCTCCTGGTCAAGCCGAGTGCGAGGAATCCAGCTGAGCGCTCATCAAGGCGAACATGGGCGCGGACGAGGTCGCCCCGCACTGCTGAGTCAAGAGCGTAAGCAAGGGGCGCGCTACGAGACCCAGGGCAGTACACGATGTCATTGACACCCGCAGCAATCAGCGCACCGACAATGCGCTGGGCAAGAACAATTGACTGGGATTCAGGCATGATGTCCTCCAGCGACAGATTCGAGATGCGCACACATGAGGTCAAGACGGTGAAGCCACCGGTCACGTATTTCAGCGTCAACGGGGCGGGCATCAACCAGACTCTGATCTGGTTCAACGTCACGCACCGGCAAAAACCCGTCAACAGGAAGCAGGCTTTGAGGGACAACGTCACAAGCCAAGAAGTGCGATGTCGCCAATCCGCACGCGCGTATCATTCCTGGCAGAAGCGAAGCGGCCCGCACACCGACGGCCAGGCCAACACTGGATTCCAAGGCGGACGAAACCACTAGGTCCAAGCCGGTTTGCTCACCAATCTGTAGGGCTCGTTCGATTCCACCAAGCGGAGCAATCTTAATGATCGCAACATCCGCGGCCTGAGCGCGCGCAACTGCTTGAGGATCATCCGCCCTGCGAATTGATTCGTCTGCAGCAATGGGCACATCAATTGAACGACGCAAGGTTGCCAAATCTTCGACCCTGGCACACGGCTGTTCTGCGTATTCAAGACCGCCCACTTGCATTGCTGCACGGTCTAGCTGAGGAACGGCTTTTCGCGCGTAGTCCACATCCCATGCGGCATTCACATCGACTCGAATACGACCGCGTTCGGCTCCGACCGTATCAACAAGCGCCTGAGCAACGGCTTCGACTCGAGCAATATCTTCGCTCAGTTCAGTATTGGGATCCGCAACTTTCACCTTCGCCGTAGCGCAACCACCCGAACTGATGACTCTCTGGTAGGCATCGGATGCGCAAACAACCGGAATCGTGACATTCACGGGAACGCGATCGTGCAGTGAAGTTCTGCGCGGTCCAGTCGCCACCGAATGGGCGCCAGCCAGCCAGGTTGAGGATTCAACTGGGTCATAATCCCAAAATGGCGATGCTTCTGCCCAGCCGGACGGCCCGTGTAATAGCAGTCCTTCCCTGCTGGTCACGCGCCTAAAACGCACGTTCATCGGCAGATGGTGAAGAAGCAGATCATCGACGCCATCAAGAACGCGACGAACATGGCTCGGCAAAGATGCCATATCAATGCGCGTCAGTTCACCATGGGATTCGCTCATACTTCCATTGTGCCCGAATTGTCGTCTCAACAAACTGTGAGGACGCCCAGTTGTGGATTGTCGTTATTCACAGGCGACACCTATGGATAACTGCTTTCCACAAGGAGTCCCAGCCTCGTGCGCTTCACGGAAGGCAAGACGCTAGGCTGGTTGCATGAGCGCACTGCCTTTCATCTCCGATACTTTCGACCCTGCCCGTTGGCGCGAGGTCGAAGGATTCACGCTGACCGACATGACATACCACCGCGGTATTTCGCGTGGCGAAGCCGAAGACGGCCACCCCAAGGGCGCCGACATGCCCGTCGTTCGAATTGCATTTGACCGCCCCGACATTCGAAACGCCTTCCGCCCCCACACCGTTGATGAGCTCTATCGCTGCCTCGACCACGCACGGATGACGGGCGATGTCGCTGCGGTGATCCTGACGGGCAATGGCCCCAGCTCCAAAGACGGTGGCTATTCCTTCTGTTCGGGCGGAGACCAACGCGTGCGGGGCAACGACGGCTATCGATACGAAGTGGACGGAGCCGACTCTCAAGCCGACACTGTAGTTCGTCGCGAGCAAGTAGATCCCGCTCAGGCTGGACGCCTGCATATTCTTGAAGTTCAGCGTTTGATTCGTACCATGCCGAAAGTTGTCATCGCGGCAGTTCCTGGGTGGGCTGCCGGTGGCGGGCATTCTCTGAACGTGGTCTGTGACCTGTCCGTCGCATCGAAAGAGCATGCTGCGTTTATGCAGACTGACGCGAATGTGGGGTCCTTTGACGCCGGATACGGGTCAGCTCTACTGGCCCGCCAGGTCGGCGACAAAAGGGCACGCGAGATCTTCTTCCTCGCCGAGCGCTACGACGGCGATACTGCTGAAAAGTGGGGCGTTGTCAACGCGTCGGTTCCCCACGCGCAACTGGAGGAACGCGCGCTCGAGTGGGCTGGCACAATCGCTACCAAGAGTCCACAGGCAGTCCGCATGCTCAAGTTCGCATTCAATTTGGCAGATGATGGAATGGCAGGCCAGCAGGTGTTCGCGGGCGAGGCCACTCGCATGGCGTATATGACTGCAGAAGCACAAGAGGGACGCGATGCATTCTTAGAGCATCGTCAGCCCGATTGGAGCGGGCACCCGTACTACTTCTAAACCGAGGAAGCCAGAACATAGTGAAGGCTCAGCGGCATACAACCGCTGAGCCTTCACTATACAAACGTGTGGACAGACCTTGGTAAAAGCCTGGGCATACCTCAGTAGTGGGAAACCACCGTGGTGCCGTAGTCGGACCAGTCGTAGATGAACTTGGCCGCTTCAACTGGCATGTTCACACAACCGTGCGAGCCACCGGGGCCAGACCAACCGAAGGATGAACGCCATGGTGCACCGTGGAACGCGTAGCTACCGGTGAAGTAGGTAACCCACGGGACGTTCGGAGTTTCGTACTTGGAACCGTCAACGTTTTCGCCACGCATTGTCTGCTTCGCGTACTTCAAGTAGACGTGGTAGGTGCCGGTGACAGTCGGGGTCGCGGGGGCGCCGGGAACCATGTAGTAGGGGCCGCCAACGACCGTACCACCCTCATATGCAATAACGGCGCTTTCGCTGAGGTTGAGGTCGATCCACTTTTCACCGTCGGCTGCCTGGTAGACCAGGTTTTCTGCGCCTTCAGCGACCTGACGGCTCTCGTAGGTGGGTTGAACCTCGTCATAGGTAAATTCAGCACTGTACGCGGTCCGGGCGTTGACAGATTCAACCAGCGCCTGAGCGATCGCATCGACATTGTTGACACTCTTGCCGGGCCGGCCTTCCTTGAAGACAGTCAGAACCTGCCCCGCAGAGTTCACATTGTTCACGCCGTTCACAACGGCTGTGTTTGATGCTTCAGCGGTTGCCTGAACCCACGCGGTGGCCTTTTCAAGGTTGACCGAAGGAGTCTTCAGCGAGCCGTCTTCGTTTGTGGTGACTTCAATCCACGATGCTTTTTCTGCCGGTGTCGCGGTCACGGTTTCTGTTCCAGTGTTGATCGAAACGTCAACGGCGACCAGAGCATTTGCTTCAGTGGCTTTCTCGGCAGCGTCTTCAGTTGTCACCTTAGGCTCACGCTGAACCGGAGAAAGAGTAACGGATCCGGAGGTCAGTGTACTCGCCTGCGTCAGCACGCCGTCCTTCACAGTCTTTGTATCGATCAGCGCACCCGCAACAGCTTCGGTGCCTTCGAAAGTTACACCGTCGCCGCCAAGGACAACCGTGCCGTCCTGCGCGACAGTGCCGGTCGATTCAGCTAGTGTGGTCGCGAACTCGGACAGAATCAGGTCGTCGGTGACCAGAACCGGAGCAACGTCCTTCTTGACGAACAGAGCCTTCATTTCAGTGAAGAAATTCTTGTTGCCTTCAAACGCTTCGTCGACGGTCTTGTCAACGTCAACAGTAACGCCAGCATCGGCAAGAGTCGTCTGCGAGGTCGCACCGTCAACGTCGAACGTCACGATGGTGTCCTCAACTCGCTGGGCGATGGACTCTTTGACCTGGTCGCGGGTCATCCCCGTAACGGAAACACCAGCGATCTTGACTCCAGGCAGAGCCTTGTGAGCGAAATACGCGGCATATGCGCCGGAGGCACCCAGGGCAACAAGAACAGCCGCAACGATACCTGTGACCGTCCACTTCATCTTGGAATTCAGCTTGTTCAACATCGGCTCAACCTTATCGGTTGTACATTTTTCAAGCGACTTGAGTCCCACAAGGAGGAGTGGAAAATCTGCCACAATTCCACGACCATTCTTGGCTTAATTGAGCGCTTTTTATACGTGCAACCTAGGCTGTAGGCAGTACAGAACAGACGCATTCTAGGGGGATCCACATTGACAACTCGAACGCTGGTGGTACCTGGAGGAACCTCAATCGGAGCTGTCGCTCTTGCACATGCGGCTCTTCACAAGCTGGTGGAACTTTACGAAGAACGCCAAGCTGACCCGAATCACCCCGCACCTCACACGGTGGTTGTGATGCGTGATCCGAAGGATGTTCCGCCATCAACTCTGCGCGGGGCCTCGGCAACCGTCGAAGAGGCGTTTCCAGCCGAGCGTTTCCCCTCGCTCTATCCGGCGATCACCGAGCCTGATTTCTTTAGCGGTGTCGACCTGGTCATTCCCACGTCCGGTTCGTCCGCAGGCACACCTCATCTTGTGGGCTTGTCGATCGATGCGTTGATCGCGTCCGCGCGTGCAACGCACGAAGCCCTTTCCGGGCCGGGAAAATGGATTCTAGCATTGCCGGCCCACCACATTGCCGGAGCGATGGTTTTGCTTCGCGCGGCCGTTGCCGAAACGAATCCGCAAATCGTTGATACGTCTGCGGGCTTCGATCCGCGAGCGCTTCTTCCTGCGATCGCTGGGGCTACGGCCGAGGACGGAGTTCCTGGTTATCTGTCGTTGGTTCCGACTCAGTTGGCCTCGTGCTTGGCTGACGATCAAGTGATCGAGGCTCTTTCAGGGCTTTCTGCGATTTTGGTTGGTGGCGCGCACACGCGTTCGGATCTGCTGGATGTGGCACGAGGCCGTGGTCTGAATATCGTCACGACGTATGGGATGACGGAAACGTGCGGAGGGTGCATCTATAACGGGGTGCCTCAGCCCGGTGTTGAGGTGCGAACTGTTGAGCATGATTCTCAGGCGCGGATCGCTCTTTCAGGCCCGATGCTGATGACTCGTTATGTGGACGGGGATTCCCCTCTTTTTGTTGAAGGAGGCACAACCTGGATGCTGACGGGCGATATCGGTGTGATCACGAGTGAGTCAACCGTGAAAATTCAGGGGCGCGCGGATGATGTCATTGTTTCCGGTGGTCTTTCTGTTGCTCCTGCCCCGGTCTTAGAAGCTGTTCTATCTTGCGATGAGGTAGCTGACGCATGGGTGACGTCGACTCCTGACGATAAGTGGGGCGAGTTAATCACGACGCTGGTTGTCCCGAAGAATCCTATTTCATCTGCGGACGAAGTCGATCAGTTTGCTCGGCATCTGCGTTCTGACGTGGGCGAGGTCTTGGGGCGCGTGTACGCTCCTCGCCGTGTTGTTGTGACCGGTGTTCTCCCCTACCTGTCGGAGATGAAGATCGATCGCATGGCGGCCACGAAACTGTTGAAGGATGCTGAAGACACGGTCTTTGACTGGCGTCGTTAAGGCGCGCTTCTTGGCTTTTGTGCCTGACATGCAACCGAAGCAGAATGCTGTTTTCATCTTAGACAGCGTATTCTCGTGAAGCACGCTTGCGACAAACGCTCGTGAGCCCGTCACTTTTTCAGACAATGGAAAGCAGGTACTGCCACTCATGGCAACGTTGAACGACTGGATCGAAGGGGCGCGTCTTCGCACTCTGCCTGCTGCTATTGCTCCCGTGATGGTCGGTACCGCGTCAGCAATCCACATGGGTGCCGTTGCGCCAGTGCGCGCCGTTCTTGCTCTTGTCGTTGCCTTGGCGTTGCAGATCGGCGCAAACTATTCGAATGATTATTCGGACGGTATTCGAGGCACCGACGATTTCCGCCTGGGGCCTGCGCGCCTTACGGGTGGAAAGTTGACCGCTCCGAAGAATGTCCTGATTGCCGCGCTCACTTGTTTCGGGATTGCTGGTGTGGCCGGCTTAGCCCTGCTTGCTTTGTCTGGCGCATGGATTCTTCTGATCCCGGGCATTTTGGCCGTGCTTGCCACATGGTTCTACACGGGTGGCCGCACTCCCTACGGCTACATGGGGATCGGCTTGTCCGAGCTGTTCGTTTTCCTTTTCTTCGGTTTGATGGCGTGCGTGGGCACCACGTGGACTCAGATCCCTCAGGCACCGGGCTGGCTTTGGATGCTCGCATCCACGCTGGGTTTCCTGTCAGTCGCACTGCTGATGGCGAATAACATCCGCGATATTCCAACGGATCGCAAATCCGGTAAACGCACTCTTGCTGTTCGCCTGGGTGATACAACGTCGCGCAATATATTCACCGCCTGCTTTACTCTGTCCGTGATGAGCCTTGCAGTATTGCTGTTCACCCTCATCTATTCGTGGCCACTGATTCTTGTTGCCCTCATCATCACCGGATTCATGACTGCTCTCGCAGTTCTCCCGATCGTGCGTGGAGAAACTGGCGCCCGTTTGATTCCTGTTTTGCGCAACACCGGCCTGTACACGCTCGCCTGGGCGATCGAGGTCAGCGCTTTCCTGCTCCTCGCCTGATCCCCTAGCCGCTCAGCTCGGACTTTCAGCCTGAGCCTCGTACACGATGGCGAGATTGAGCACCCCGCGCATTTCGCTCGCATCCGTTGACCGCGAAGCCCTCCCCGCGAAGCCCTCGCTGCGACGCTTCAACGCTCCTTGGATAGACTGGCGCAATGGTACGCATTCTTGGCATCGTCATTTGGGCCACGGTCACGATTTACGCGATCACGGATTGGCTTCGCACGCCCGAAGATCAAGTGCCGGCGAAGTTGCCAAAGAACATCTGGCTACTGCTGATAATCTTGACGATCCCGTCGTTGTCGATCGGGTCGATCGCGTGGATCGCCTTGCGTTTCGTCGCCAAAGCGGAAGCCGGCGAGGCTCCCATCAGCTTCTCCGTCACCCGCCTCCCCTCGGAGAAACAAACGCCCGCACCCCTTGCTCCCGATGACGATCCGGAGTTTCTTTTCCGGCTCGAGCGCGACATTCAACGCCAACGCAAGAAGGCCAGCAAGGAAAGCGCGAACGCGTCTAACGATTCCGCTCCCGATTCACCATCCGCATTCGAAGAGGGCTCGGGCGCGTCAGATACGTCCGCGAACCATGACGACGAGACCACAAACCGCAACGACCCCCAGGCTTGATCGGGTCGGCGCGATAAAGACTCAGCGTTTGAGGGCCGCTTCGGAATCCCCGGGAGTCATATCGTGTGCGTGAACAAGCAAGTCAGCGCTTGGCTCAACGTAGTCAATATCGACCAGTGTGCCGTCATCGAAAATAAACGTCGTGATCGACGCTAGGGAACAGTGCCTCGACCATGGGGCGTGTGCCAGCATCTGCTTGCGAGCAAAACGCGTGAGCAACGTAATCGGACTCTGGTGCGAAACAACAAGGGCCTCGTGACCATAGGCGCGTTTCAACGCGCCTGACAGTGCGGCACTCATGCGCGACGCAATCTGCGCATACGGTTCGCCCCACGATGGCTCAAATGGATTGCGATAGTACTTCAGCACATTCGGCTTGATCAACACCCTGCGGTCAGCATTCACCGGCTGGCCTTCGAAGATATTTCCAGCTTCGATCAGGCGA
This sequence comes from Schaalia turicensis, assembly GCF_019380255.1. NCBI lineage: Bacteria > Bacillati > Actinomycetota > Actinomycetes > Actinomycetales > Actinomycetaceae > Schaalia > Schaalia turicensis. Next base: position 225,036 of record NZ_CP048928.1, on the reverse strand, counting down.
AGATCCGAGTGAATAGGAAGCTCGTAGGCGCGAGCAGTCGGGGTCGCGGTCTGCTGCGCACGAAGAAGAGGCGACGCAATGACGGCCGTGATATCCGCGTCGGTTTCTTTCAGATAGTCGGCTCCACGCTGAGCCATCTGATGTCCGAGCTCCGTCAAACCAAAACCGGGAAGACGCCCATAGAGCAGGCCGTCTGGATTATCGACTTCGCCGTGGCGCATCACGTGGATCTTCGTTGTCGTCATGGGGTAAGTCTGACACGAATCATGTGAGTACGCGCAAAACGGGCTCCGACCAAAGCGGGCTCCGACAGATAAAAGCGAAGGCCCGACCGAATCGGCCGGGCCTTGAAGCTCACTTCTTGTTGCGACGCTGGTGACGCGTCTTGCGCAGCAGCTTGCGGTGCTTCTTCTTTGCCATACGCTTGCGGCGCTTCTTGATGACGGAGCCCATGGGGTTCCTCCCTCTTGTTGAAACTAGCTCGCGGCAGAGGTTCCTACCGCCTGACGAATCATGCCCATTACAGGCATAGCGTTGCTATCTTACCCGTTAATGGCACTACTCACCGAAATGGAAGTCTCGGTGTGATCAGCAAGACCCGATTCGATGATCTGGCCAAGCGCTGCTTCCGGCACGCGGAAGCTCTTGCCGACGCGGATCGCAGGCAGGTCGCCAGAATGAATCAAACGGTAGACGGTCATTTTTGAGACGCGCATAATTTCCGCCACTTCAGCGACCGTTAGAAAACGGGGGGCGGAATGCGACACCATGAGAACTCCCAAAAATATCTTCGTGAGGCAGCCAGTGGCGCCGGTCCTTTTGCGCGCGTAGCCTCAGGGTCAATACTAATGCCTAAAGACAGGTTGTGGATAATTCTGGAAGAATGCGTTCAGATATCTTTACTTCGCAGTCGCGCGCCGGCGAAAACCAAGAGTTTCTTTGGTGATAGTGGGGTGGTAGCGTGGCAAGGAATCATGGAATGCCAAGCGATAGGGGGGCGAGTGTTGTGTCGATAAGGCGAAAGCATTCCGCATCGTCTGAACGCTCGTCGCACTCCGATGACTTCGCCGCTACCCCTCTTGTGCAATACGCAGACCAGTCCCTGGCGACACACTCAGCGTCCACGCGCCCCTTGGCTCACGAAAAAGAAACCACTCGGATGGACAAGTTCCGTGCGTGGTTTGTTTCTCAGGCCCGCTATTCGCCGGCGCGTCTGGCTCTGGGCATTTTCGCTCTGATCATTGCGGTCATCACAGGGCTTCTCTGCTTACCTTTTGCGTCCGTGTCAACGCGTTCGGCATCGTTCGTTGACATTCTTTTCACCGCGGTTTCTGCCGTGTGTGTGACAGGTTTAACGACCGTTGATACAGCCACCCATTGGACAGTGTTCGGTCAGGTCGTCATTGCAATGGGCATCATGATCGGTGGCTTGGGCGTGATGACCCTGGCGTCGATCCTCGGTTTTGCCGTTTCACGTCACCTGGGTTTGACACAAAGAATGCTAGCCGCCCAGGAAACAAAGTCCGACGGCCTCGGCCAAATCACGGGGCTGTTGAAGGCTGTTATCGCAACCTCACTTGTGGGCGAGTTGCTTCTTTTCCTGGTTTTCCTGCCACGTTTCCTGACCATGGGTGAAGGCGTTCTTCACTCGCTATGGGAAGCGCTTTTCATGGCGATCTCAGTGTTCAATAACGCGGGATTCGTGATTCTAGTTGGTGGGCTTGCTCCCCACGTTTCCGACTGGTGGATGCTGGCTCCGATTGCTTTAGGTACCTTCACCGGCGCCATTGGTTTCCCCGTCATCCAGGATCTTGCTCACCGTTGGCGCACCCCGCAAAAGTGGGCGCTCCACACGAAGCTGACCCTGTCGGTCTACGTGTCCTTGATCTTCATTGGCGCTGTCCTTTTCGCATTGACGGAGTGGACAAACCCGGAGACGCTGGGAGCCTTGCCTGTTCCCAGTCGTATCTTGAATGCGTTGTTATCCGGTGTGAATACACGTTCCTCGGGATTATCCGCGGTTGACGTTGGGGTGATGCGCCCGCAGACGCACTTCGTTCAAGACATCTTGATGATGATCGGTGGTGGCAGCGCATCGACGGCCGGTGGCGTGAAGGTGACGACTTTCGCCATCTTGGTACTCGCCGTTATCGCCGAGGCTCGAGGTGATCAGGACATCGAAACCTTTGGCCGTCGCATTGCTCCGTCGGTTGTCCGCCTTGCTGTTGCCGTCTCGCTGTTGGGGCTGGCAATGGTGGCCGTTTCCGTTGTTATTTTGCTGAGCCTGACAAACTATTCGCTGGACACGATTCTGTTCGAAACAATTTCTGCCTTCGCAACAGTTGGCTTGTCGACAGGCATTACGGCGACTTTGCCTCCACTAGCGAAGTATGTCTTGATTGCCCTGATGTTTGCCGGCCGAACGGGTTCGATGACGGTTGCTGCAGCTCTGGCTCTTCGTGAGCGTTCTCGCGTGATCCGCATGCCCGAGGAACGCCCAATTATCGGCTAACGTTGTGCATGATCGGCCACCGGGGAAAAGAGGGCCGCGAAGGTGTGGCCGGCCTCGTCGCTTGGTGCGAACGGCCACCTCTCTGCCCGCCCACGCCGCGGCCTCCCTGCCCCATACCCATTGGAAACAAAAACAGGGCATAATTGCGCCATGGCATCAGATGACATCAAGGACCTTTCGTCCGGCACCCTGGCTATCGGATTGGGTCGTTTCGGGTCGGCAGTTGCGGTCACACTCGACAAGCTGGGATACGAGATCCTGGCAGTGGAAAAGAACCCCGCTCGCGTTCAGGCGTTCGCCGGCAGGTTCCCACTGGTGGAGGCCGACGCAACGAGTATCGAGGCTCTTGAACAGCTAGGTGCTCGCGATTTCCGCGCTGCCGTGGTTGGCGTCGGCTCGTCCTTGGAAGCGTCCGTGCTCATCACAGCAAACTTGGTTGACATGGGGATGCCGTCGATTTGGGCGAAGGCAACCTCGCGTGAACACGGTCGAATCCTGCGTCGTATTGGCGCTCATCACGTCATCTATCCCGAGTTTGATGCCGGCCAGCGCACGGCTCACCTCGTTGGTGGTCGCATGATCGACTACATCGAGATGGAGAAGGACGGCTTCGCGATTATGAAGTTGCGTCCACCAAAGGAAGTGCACGGTTTTACGTTGGCCGATCTGGATCTACGAGGCCGGTATGGCGTGAATATGCTCGGCTTACTCAGGCCGGGAATGCCGTTCGAGTACGCCGATGCAACGACCCGTATTAATCCCGAAGACGTCATCATCGTATCGGGCGATGCGCGCCTTCTGGAGTACTTCGCGAACCGTCCATAAAGTCGCATCACTTCAGCGGGTTGCACCACGTCATGTGGAATTGCAATCGGGTTTCTACACGGTGGGCTGTAGCGTTGTCCTATGGCTAAGGAAAAGATCAGCTACCGATGCACCGACTGCGGGTGGACTTCACCCAAATGGGTCGGCCAGTGTCGCGAGTGCCAGGCGTGGGGAACAGTGGAAGAGGCCAGCGCGGGTGGCGCCATCGCTGGTGTTGCCACGCCGGTTGCACCCAGGGTTCTTGCCCGACCTATTGCTGACGTTGATTCTGCTCAAGCCCAGTCTCGTCCAACAGGGGTGGGGGAAGTCGACCGCGTCTTGGGTGGGGGCATTGTTCCCGGTGCGGTGATCCTTCTTGCCGGGGAACCGGGCGTTGGCAAATCAACACTTCTTTTAGACGTTGCCGCACGCGCCGCGCGGGATTCAGGGAAAAAGGGGCCGGTTCTTTACATCACGGGTGAAGAATCATCGTCGCAGGTGAAGGCTCGCGCAGAACGCATTGGAGCGATTCACAATGATCTTCTGCTCGCCGACGACAATTCTCTGCCGACCATTTTGGGGCACGTGGATGCGACTTCTCCTTCGCTTCTGGTGGTTGATTCGGTTCAGACAATTCAGTCTCCACAGGTTGATGGTGGCGCGGGTGGTGTCGCGCAGGTACGCGCTGTTGCCGCTGGGCTGATTCGCTTGGCTAAGGAACGAAACCTGCCGATTCTTCTGGTTGGTCACGTAACAAAAGACGGCGGGATCGCCGGCCCTCGCGTCCTTGAGCACCTTGTGGATGTGGTGTGTCAGTTTGAGGGCGAACGCCATTCACGCCTACGCCTATTGCGGGCAGTCAAGAACCGCTACGGACCAACTGACGAGGTCGGTTGTTTTGAACTGATCGATTCTGGGATCCGCGCTCTGCCGGATCCTTCCGGATTGTTCTTGTCACAGACGTCGCGTGATGTCCCAGGATCGTGCGCGACCGTGTCGCTTGAAGGCCGACGCCCCATGCCGATCGAGATTCAAGCTCTTCTTGCCCCCAGCGCGGGTGGATCTCCCCGGCGCACAACATCGGGCGTCGACCATTCGCGTGTTTCGATGATCTTGGCGGTGGCACAATCGCGATTGGGACTCGATTCGTCTTCCTTAGACGTGTATGCCTCAACCGTTGGTGGAGCCAAGACAACTGAGCCCGCCATTGACCTTGCTACCGCCATTGCGATCATCTCGGCTTTTAAGGGCACTCCCCCACGGGAGTCACTCGTTGCGATGGGTGAAATCGGTTTAACCGGAGAAATCCGAGCATGCACCGGACTTGGGCGTCGCCTCACGGAAGCCGCTCGTCTGGGGTTCACAACGGCGATCATTCCCGCACAGGGAAGCGAAGATTTGCCACCAATCGAGGGAATGACCGTGTTCACCGTCTCTGATCTTTCAACAGCCATTCGTGTTGGTCTCCCGTAAAATTTCAATAGATGCTCGATAAAGGAAGGCCCGAGCGATGACCGACGATTCCGTAACTCTCCGTGAAGCCCTGCAGGCTGTTGCTCCAGGCACAGACCTCCGCGAGGGACTTGAACGCATTAAGCGTTCGCACACAGGGGCGTTGATCGTGCTCGGATACACGCCTGAAATTGAAGCCATGTGTTCGGGCGGCTTCGATCTCGATATTCCTTTCAGCGCCTCGCGTCTTCGCGAACTCTGCAAGATGGACGGCGCTGTCATCTTGGACAAAAACAACTGGCAGATCCGAAAGGCGAACGTCCAGCTACTTCCAGACCCGTCGATTCCGACGGAAGAATCCGGTATGCGCCACCGCACGGCTCAGCGTACCGCCCGCCAAACACACTTGCCTGTCCTGTCACTCTCGGCGTCGATGCGCATGATTTCCATCTACGTTGGACCTCATCACCACTTGGTTGAAGAGCCTGAATCTCTGCTGGCACGCGCAAACCTGGCCGTCGACACATTGGACCGCTACTCGCAGCGTCTTGACGAGGTCCTCCAGACTCTGACCGTTCTTGAGATGCGCGATTCTGCGACCGTTCGTGATGTCGCAACCGTTATGCAGCGCATGGAAATGATCCGCAGGATCACATCCGAAATTAATGGTTATCTTGAAGAACTCGGTTCGGAAGGTCGACTACTTGCGCTGCAGCTTGATGATCTGATCCGAGGCTCCGCATCCGAACGTGCGCTGGTGATGCGCGATTACATTCGCGATCAAGCAAATGTTGCTTCGGTCGAAAAGCATCTGTCGGATATGCCCAGTGAAAAGCTCGTCGACCTGGCAGTAATCGCTAACGTTCTTGGCCTGTCCGTCTTTGAGGTCGCTGACCTCGACCGTGAGATCCAACCTCGTGGTATTCGTTCGCTGTCGTTGGTTCCGCATCTTCCGTGGAGCGTCATCAAAGAACTGACCACCCACTGGGATTCATTCGCATCTCTACGTGGAGCTTCCGTGGACGAACTCCAGAGCATCGAAGGAATCGGCCCCTACCGCGCACGCTTGATTCGCGACAGTTTGGAACACCAAGCCCAGGTTGCCGCAAACGGAATTGTCGGCTGGTAATTCTTCGAATTGAGCACTACTCCAAACTGCATAAGCCCTCTGGCGAAGTAACTGTTGAACCGACAGACTTTTCACCTTCAGTTCATTCTGCGAGGTTTTCTCAGGCTCGACGATCCTGCTGAGCCCTACGCAGCAGGATCCGGTTCGGGGGCAATCACAACAAACGCACTCTTATCCGTTACCGAGCGAGCTCCCACATACAGCTGAGCGTTATAGGTTCCCGCAGCGGCAACCGGTGCCGAACTGGTTTCTTCCCCCTCAGCAAGCTCAACGCATCCGCCTAAGTGATGACGCCCATCCCACGTGATACTGGTAGCCCATTCAAGGTCAGGGGCCAATACCAGCTTCGTCGCCGTCTCATCGAACGCAGAACACTGCGCTGAATCATAAATCAGCTGGTCACCACTGGTGATCTTGAGTGAAACCTGCCCGAAGGTTGTCCAGCAGGAAATATTTCCCTCATTTTTCACGATAACACTGACTTCCTCGCCAGCGCCCTCGTTCGTATCCGTCGTCGATGCCTGATACTTAATCGCGGCCGAAGTACAGCGAGGGATCGTCACCGAATCATCGGCAGCAATAATCCCATCCTTGGTGACCTTATCGGTTGAGCGAAGACGAATCTCACCATCACCAGATTGCACCGTCTCTTCGGTGTATACCGAAATCGACTGAGGTCCTTCCACCTGCTTCTTCGTTGCATCCGTTGCCATCATGACGAGCGAATAGATGCCCCACCCAAGCAGAGCAATAATCAGAAGAAGACCCGTGCCCGTGATGATACGTCGCGGCCAGAGATTCACTTTTTTCACGCGCTTCTTCGCAGGCTGAGGCCGAGGTGCTGTGGAAGATGAGCCCATCGCCGAATTCCTCCTTATGAAGTAAAAGCAGGCAAAAACGTGTGGTTCGTCGAATCAGGCGGGGCTGACATTCGGGCTGTGATGCTCCGGATCATCGTCAGCATCGATGACGCACCAGCGTTCAACGATAACCGCACACACACACCAAATGATTCCCGCAACGGCGCTCAACCCAGAAATCACAGCATTGGCAACCATTGCTGGAGCCCCAATACGTGCCATCGAAATGAGCATGAGAGCGATAAGCGTACCCGTGACGATTGATGAAACATACGCGCTGGCGCGGGCTGCCACGGCGATACGCAACGCATTGAGCGCGTTCACCCAGGTTTTACGGTGAGCAAGATAGCGCTTCACATGAATACCCGACCAGATCAGCATGAGCGCAAGGAAAAGTTCAAGCACCATGATCATCGGAGTGACTTCAAGTGGAGTGCCACCCATGATGACAACACCCATTCCGATCACGCCCACCAAGAGCAACGCAATGATTGCGTACCCAATCAGACGAGGTAACGAAACGGGTTTCATTCACTCACCCTGATCTTTAGTCAGTGGAATGTGTCCAGTTGAAGAGGGACGAACCACAAGCTTGCGGATGATCGATGTCTTCGTTACTTCAGAGTCATCGATCGGACCGCGAAGCGCATCTGCCGGTAGCTGAGGATCAACGATTGAACGTCGCTGAACGGCCCCAGATGACGAAAGAGCATCGACGGGGCTTGGTTCGTCAACAATACGTACCTCACGATGAGCGAAATCCCAACTCGGAAGAGCACGTGACATCGGCCGAACCTCACCCTTGCGAGCGTTTTCAGGCACACGATCTTCGGTCGGGTTCAGTTCTTGGGCTTCGTCACGCGGGAACAGTGGGAACCACTTCAGTGAGCGTCCAAACCCCTGCAGACGATGGGAAGACGTCGACTTGGAAACAGGTTCTGACTCCCGGCCAGCCTCTTCACCCGCTGATGTTTCTTCGTCGTCATGAACGTCTGCATCAGCATCCGCAACAGATTCTTCCTGCGCATCCACGTTAGGAGGAATAGAAGCCTCGTCGCTCATCTCGACGGGCGATTCCGATTCTGTTTCGTTCCCTTCGACCAAGTTGTCCTGATCAAGCATCACCGGATTATCAACGTCCAGCTCAGGCACCTCGACGATATCGCCAGATTCTTCCTGGTACTGAGTGTCAGCTTCGTCCTGCTCAGCAACGGTTTCTAAGGCCTCGTCGGCACGGATCAGCGACCACTTGGCCCACAACGCGTTCCAGAGTTTGTCATCTGCTCCCTTATCCGGTTGCAGATTCACGCGAGAGATAGCCGGCATACGGTCAAGACGAGTCTCTTCACCTTCAAGAGTCGGAGGAGCAGCTAACGCGACTGACAGATCCGACAGATCCAAGTCATACAAGCTCGGAACACGTGGCGTCTGAGACTCAGCATCAACGCCAACAGCAGAGTCCTGCCGAAGCTCAGACTCCGATTCAGGCATCGCGTCAGCCGAACGTGTCTCTTCGAGATCCACAATCGAAGAGACACGAGCAGACGAAGTAGCATTCAGACACTCATCCGACTCAGCGATCACGGACGCTGGGTCCATCAGCCAATCTTCAACCGCGTCAATGATGCCATCTTTGTCCGAGGCATCGTTGAAAAGCTTTTCAACTTCCACCCCATCAAGCTGGGCCGAAGAATCAGCCATCAGCCAAGGAGCGAGAACAAAAGCACGAGAATGCGCGCGAATATGCGGAAGAACAAGCACGCCATCGTCGTATGAAATACCCGCGTAATCGACAATGTCAATGTCCAGCGTGCGCGCACCCCAGTGCTCGCTACGTTCGCGCCCAGCTGCGTCCTCAAGTTCGTGGGCAACGTCGAGGACCTCGCGCGGGGTCAAATCTGTATCAACCAGTACGACAGCATTCCAGTAGTCACTCTGCGGCTCCTGGTTCTCGTTCAAAACAGGAAGTGTGCGTAGGATCGGCGATACGTTCACAACGTCGAAACGCGCATCATCAATCAACGCTTCGATTGCCGAAGCGAAGGTTGACGGCACGTCACCAATATTTCCACCCAATGCCAAGACCACTCGGACGGGCGATGCCGGACAATCCTCACCCTGATCGGCTACCTCGTCTACCTCGGAATCAAGGGCAAGGACAGGAACCAAAGCCGAAGGTCGCGACGAAGAAGAATCCGTGTCCACGACAGACGCCGATTCGCTCAGGTTCGCGAGCCGATCATCATCGGCCATCTCACCGCCAGTAGCGACTGAGCCGGGGTGGCCGACCTCGTCGATAAAGGAACGATCCCGGGCAGAATCTAACACGCCAGCTGACGCGGACACATCAGGAGAGGAAGATGCAGATGACGGCACAGCAAGCGGAACCTGCCCGCGACGAACCGTCACCGACACATCCACAAATGGCTGTTCAAGCGGGGCCTGGGGCTTGTGAACCGTCACTTCAACGCCGAGGACGTGAGCCAAGCGCAAAAGACGCCTCGCAATCGCATTACCGAGGGTCTCGATCAGCTTCACGGAGGGACCTGAAACAATCGACGTGATTTCATCCGCGACCAGCGCATACGACACAGTGTCGGCGATATCATCTGACGATGAGGAAGCGGACGTATCCACCCACAGGGCACAGTCGACGATAAACGGCTGGGGCGCGTCATGCTCGAAGTCAAATACACCGTGAGCAGCCTCAACGTACAGACCACGCAAAGTGATGACGTCAAGCGGCGAGCTCATCGCGTTTCCTCATTTCCTTCACGCATCATGGCAACATTCAAGCCAACGTTGTGAACGCGAACCGCCCACACACTGTTACGCATGCACGTCACACTGATCCGACCAGTTTCTTCGTCCATGTCCCGCCCAGTCGCTTTGATGAAACGCTTACGGGACGCGCCGATAAGAATAGGGTAGCCCAGTGCGGTCAGTTCCCCTAGAGAACGCACAATCTGCCAGCATTGTTCGTTCGTCAGCGAGAATCCGAGACCGGGATCAATGACAATTGCATCGCCACTCACGCCGGCATCCAGAGCCAGATCAACCTGGTGCATCAGACGCTCCGACAGTGTTGCCATCAAGTCGGAGCCGTAGTCGAAGTGTTCACCAGGCATTCCGGGAAGCGCACGATAGTGCTGAAGAATGAAACCTGCCTTCGTATCCGCAACAACCGAGAGCATCTGCGGATCCCAGCCACCACCGGACACATCGTTAATGATCAGCGCCCCAGCTTCCATGGCACGCACCGCGCTCACAGCGTGCAACGTATCAACCGAGCAAACGATCCCATCTTCAGCCAGCGATGAAACGACGGGACCAATGCGTTTCCACTCTTCGTCCGTATCGATCCGCGTTGACCCGGGAGCGGTGGACTCGCCACCAATGTCGACCAGCGTAGCCCCTTCGGCGATCATCTGGTGCGCATGTTCGATCGCGGCATCCACGTGCGCCCATTTCCCGCCGTCTGAAAAAGAGTCGGGAGTGACGTTGAGGATGCCCATGACCAGCGTGTTTTCGCCCCCAAGCGTACGGCCATCAGGCAGAAGCGGACCGCGGAGGTTCACGAACGATCACCTCCAAGGACGAGAGCCATCATCTCAGCGCGTGTCGTTCCGTCATTCATGATTCCGCGCAGTGCACTGGTAACGGTGGAAGACCCGGGCTTCGTGATGCCGCGCATGGACATGCACATATGCTCTGCTTCGATAACGACGATGACTCCCTGGGGGCAAAGGACCTCGTCGATGGCGTCCGCGATCTGCGCGGTCAGGCGTTCTTGAACCTGAGGGCGACGCGCGTAGCCTTCGACGACACGTGCGAGCTTCGACAGGCCAGTGACCTTGCCACCGCACGGAATATAACCGACGTGTGCACGACCGTAGAAGGGGAGCAGGTGGTGTTCGCAGATAGAGTGGAAGGTGATGTCGCGGACTAGGACAAGTTCGTCCGTTCCCGCCTCAAACTGAGTACGCAGGTAGTCGCGCGGATCTTCTTCCAAGCCAGAGAGCATTTCACGCCATGCGCGCGCCATCCGTTCAGGAGTACCTGCCATACCTTCGCGCGTCGGGTCCTCGCCGATCGCAATCAGCAGGTCGCGCGACGCTTTTTCCACGCCGGCCGCGTCGTACGCCATCAGTTCTCCCCTGCTTGGCTTTCGTTCGTGGACGAGGCCGGGGCCTCTTCAACACGGTCAGCTTGCTGGGCCGGCGCAGTGGGAGTCTGAGCCGAGGGAATACCCACGGGGTTACCTAAGCGAGCACCTTCAATAGCGGCATCTGCACCGTAGTTCCAAACGGGGCGCTCATCCTGCTTAACGACATCCTTGAAGATTTCAGCAAGCTGAGCTTCATCCAGGGTCTCTTCGTCCAGTAGGCGCTGGGCAAGGGTGTCCAAGACATCGCGGTTCTTGGTCAGAATCTCCCATGCTTCGCGCATAGCGCCATCCAAGAGTAGGCGAACTTCATCGTCGATGATGCCAGCCATCTCGTTAGAGTAGGGGCGAGCTTCAGAGCCACCGCCGTGACCGAAAGCTTCGGTGTCGGTGGTGCCGAGCTTGACCAGACCCACGCGCTCAGACATACCGTAATCAGTGATCATAGCGCGTGCGGTCTTGGTGGCCTGCTGGATGTCGTTTGCCGGGCCCGTCGACGGATCGCGGAAGATGAGTTCTTCGGCTACGCGACCACCCATTGCGTACACCAGTTCATCGAGGAGCTGGTTGCGCGTGTGGTTGAAGCGGTCTTCGGTCGGCATGACCATGGTGTAGCCGAGCGCGCGGCCACGCGGCAGGATCGTCACTTTCGTGACTGGGTCGGTATAGCGCAACGCTGCGGCGCAGAGTGCGTGACCACCCTCGTGGTAGGCGGTAACAGCCTTGTCATGGTCATTCATCACGCGGGTGCGCTTCTGCGGGCCGGCAATCACGCGATCGATTGCTTCGTCAATCGCACGATTGTCGATCAGGTCCGCGTTCGAGCGCGCTGTCAGCAGGGCTGCTTCGTTCAGAACGTTGGCCAAGTCAGCGCCGGTGAAACCAGGGGTGCGCTTCGCGATCTGACGCAGATCAACGTCGTTGGTCATGGGCTTGCCACCGGCGTGGACCTTCAGGATGGCTTCGCGGCCCTTCAAGTCGGGAGCTTCAACAGCGATCTGACGGTCAAAACGACCCGGGCGAAGAAGAGCCGGATCCAGAATGTCAGGGCGGTTCGTTGCAGCGATCATGATGATGTTCGCACGCTCGTCGAAGCCGTCCATTTCAACCAGCAACTGGTTCAGAGTCTGTTCACGTTCGTCGTTGCCACCGCCAATGCCGGAGCCACGGTGGCGACCAACTGCGTCGATTTCGTCGACGAAGATGATCGCGGGAGCCGCCTTCTTGGCGCGCTCGAACAGGTCGCGAACACGAGATGCGCCGACGCCGACGTAGAGTTCCATGAACTCCGAACCGGAGATTGAGAAGAACGGGGCGTGCGCTTCACCTGCGACTGCCTTGGCCAGCAGGGTCTTGCCGGTTCCGGGAGGACCGTAGAGCAGAACACCACGCGGGATGCGTGCACCAACCTTGTGGAACTTGTCAGGCGAAGCCAAGAATTCACGGATTTCTTCGAGTTCTTCGACGGCCTCGTCTTCTCCGGCAACGTCAGCAAAAGAGATGTCGGGGCGTTCCTGGTTAAATTCCTTTGCCTTGGATTGGGCGAATCCGCCCATCATCCGCGAGCCGGACAATCTGGACATCAAGAACCAGAAGGCGAGCATCAGGATCAGGATGGGGATGACCATCTGTAGGACGGCAGAAATGGCTGACCCCTGGGGACGAATGGCGTTCCATCCCTTTACGGGGGCCTTTTCAGTGACCGTGGTAAGAATCTCTTCGGTCTGGGTGTACGAGTACGTGAAGTAGACGTTCTTACCCAGATTGCGAGTCCTATCCCCCAGGCCGGTGGCCTCGTGTGTGTAGTCCTGCGTCAGCGTCAGGTTGACCTGCTGGGTGCCCTCGTTCAGGACAACGCGTGACACGGTTTCACCCTTGAGGATTTCGAGGCCCTCGGACGTGTCAACTGCGCGCGGTTGGAAGTACTGCCAGAGGAACCATCCACCGATCATGAAAATCATGAAAGGGACGATGATTCCAGTCCAGCGAACTCGCTTCTTCTTTGCCTTTTCAGCCACAAGTTTCCTTTGAAGTAATGCGATAGATCAGTGTGAGTACACGAACGGCTTGAGCGTTCCAACGAACGGCAGATTCCTGTACTTTTCGGCGTAGTCGAGGCCGTATCCGACGACGAATTCATCAGGAATGTCGAAACCGACGTAGGAAACTTCCACGTCAACCTTCATTGCTTCCGGCTTGCGCAGGGCGGTGGCGATCTTCACACTCTTCGCGCCACGCGATTCAAGGTTGGTCTTCAACCACGCAAGGGTCAGGCCGGAGTCGATGATGTCTTCAACGATCAACACGTCGCGACCATTCACATCGTGGTCTAGGTCCTTCAGGATCCGGACAACACCCGACGACTTAGTACCACTGCCATACGAGGACACGGCCATCCAGTCCATTTCCAGCGGAGTGTGCAGTTTGCGTGACAGGTCAGCCATCACCATGACAGCGCCACGAAGGACACCAACCATGAGGATTTCTTTGCCTTGATAATCCGCGTCAATTTGCGCGGCCATTTCGCTCAGGCGCTGGTCAAGCTGCTCTGCCGTGACCAGAATTTCCTGCAGGTCGTCGCCCATATCCTGTGCGTCCACGTCATCTTCTTTCCGTGAATGCGCCCCCAATTCGAGAAGCGCCCTACCATCAAGATTGCCACATGTGCCCGCCTGACGCGATCCATCACGTTCTTTGTCACCTTAGGGCGAACGTGCCACTGAGGTTCGACGCTAGTGAGTGCGAAGCAATGGGACGAGGCTGGCCCCATTTTCTTTATCTTTTAGCCGAAAAATGGCCAGTGAGGGCACCTCAATTTCCTTCTGACCGTGCCAATTCACGACAAGGTTGTCGACGCGATCAATGTGGGTCATAGCGAGCTTTGATTCGTCAGCTCCACATTCGATAAGGAAGCGTCGAATGATGCGGGTTCTGACAGCTTGCGGAAGTGATTTCAAAGGTTCGACTGTAAGAGCCACCGTTTGAGTGTGCGCCGCGGGATACGTGTGGGTGGCCTCGTCGATGGGGGAAAGCGAAGCGGGGCGTTCTAGCGTCACTTTCACGCGCGCCCACTCTCTATCAGCCCATTGGTTCAGAGCATCATCGTCACGCGCCACAAGGGTCGCCGTGCGCGCTAGGGCAAGCGCAGGGTCACTACCGAGTGCCTCCCCCAGTAGCGGAATCGCACGGTGACGCAGAGCAGATCGGCGAAGAGGAGACCCGTCGGCGGCTTTCCAAGGACCATCGGGATAGTTCGTCGGATCATCAACAAAGCTAACTGCAAGCGCCTGACAGGTAGCGATCGTGTCGGCTCGACGCAGATGTAGCAGGGGACGAATCCACCTGATCCCCTCGCGGTCGGTCGCATCTTGACGCATCGCACGTAGCGAATGTGCTCCCGAGCCTCGTCCCAGGCGCAGGAGAACCGTTTCCGCCTGATCGTCCAACGTATGCCCCAGCAGAATCGGAGCATCGTAGGAACGCGCCACCCGCGCGAGCACCTCACGACGCGCCTCGCGCCCAGCACCTTCAGGACCTCCTTTATCCGCGAGCGCGACCCGCACAACGCGGGAGTCGGCTCCATAGGATCGGGCAAGGTCTCCGACGGTACGTGCCTCGTCAGCTGATTCCGCGCGAACTCCGTGGTCGACAGTCACAGTGACAATGTTGAGTCTCAAGCGGGAGGCACAATCTAGGGCACACAAGGTGAGCGCCAACGAATCGGCGCCACCGGACAAGCCGATGACAACAGCGGAGCCCGGCTGGAATTCCTTCAAACACGCCCAGACGGCACGCGATACTCTGCCGAGTCCGCCACCGGGGTTTGGGCCGATACGCGACGAAAGAGAGGGTGTTTCAGCCAACGCGCATAGTCCACACGTCAGGGTTTGCGCATTCGTGAGCCGAAGGAACGTTCGCTTCGTCTTCAACCAGTCGCGGCAAATGCCCACCGTGGATGATGAATCGAGCAAATTCTTCAATACCGTCACGGCTGGGATTGTCAGGCATATGAGTGTTCTGGTTCTCGTCGGTTGGCTCGCCAACTCCGACGTAGTCAATCAGGGAACGAACAGAGACACGAGGCCCGTGACTGCGCAACCACTCTACCGAGGACAGGTCCTTTGCCGTCAGAGTGTCCATACATGCGTCGACAAGAGCGTCAGCAAGCAGGAGTCGTTCAATGAAAACGTCCAGCCCACCATCCGGTTTCCAGAGGAAGGGAGCGGCGCTCAAGATGACGCCATAGAGACCCGCATGCATATTGACCCACTTACACCATTGGGACTGATCCAAGGAATAGCGGTAGGTGCGTTCCAAAACGTTGGGAGCCAGCAGAACACGCGAGCTGGTTGTCGGATCCCACAGGGCGGTCGCGTGCATTGTGAGCGTGCGGGTAATCCTTGCCCCAGTGACAACATCCATCAGAGATTCGTTGGGCATCGACGTGTCATAGATCCTGGCGACCATTGAGGCGAAGGTATGACGATCAACCACATAGGTCGGCTGATTGACTACACAATCAGCCGCTTCGTCTAGTCCGGTCAACTTGGCAAGCCTGCGATCTGCCCACCCGGTTGCTTTCTTCAGCATCGCAACACACGTATAGGCATTCGACGAGTGAGTCGCCGGGCCAGCATAGGACAAGGCATTCATCACGGACGCCATAGCGGACGCGCCAAAAGGTACCTGCATGCCCCCAAGTCTAAAAGGAAAGTGCTGTCCCGACCTTTTAGTCGGAGAAACGTGCACGGGCGAATAGAGGAAAGGTGGTGCGGGCACACGTCCGGCGTGTCTCAGAGCTACGGCATCACTCCTCAGGGCCACACGGCCTGGCGCGTCAGAGAGCTGCAAGTGCGCCGACGAACTTATCCAACGCGGGACGAGTGTTCGCAGCTGCATCGTCAGGAACGTTCTCCGTGCCGATCACGTAGACCAGCAGTCGCCCGCTGGAGGTCGACACGATGCCAGCGAGGGTCGAAGCCGTCGACAGTGAACCAGTCTTGGCCTGTGCGTTTGCCCAGGCGGCAGAGTTGGACATACGACGTGTCATCGTCCCGTCAAGGCCGGCCCACGGCAGTGAACGGACCAGGTCAGCCGTGCCACCCGACCCCATAACGGACGATTGGATGACATGTGCCAGCGTGTAGGGGGCTATTCTGTCGTTGCTCGACAGGCCCGAGCAGTCGTCTAGGCGCAGCCCGTCAATAGGATGCCCCGCGTTCGCGACAGTGGTGGCAAGAGTGGCGGCCGCTCCTTGGTACGAGGTCTCTTGTCCTGCGGCGGATGCACTCAATCGACAGTATTGGTCGGCAAGCGTGTTGTCAGAGTTGTGAAGCATCCATCTGACCTGTTCAGCGACCGTTGCTGAGTCGATTTCTGCGATCTTCTGCGCCCCTTCGGGGGCAGTGGCAACAGAGCCTAGGGTTGTCGCGATTCCGGCCGAATACAGGGCGTTCGCGAACACCTGCGCGACTTGCGCTTCGGGGTCAGCAAAGAAGGAGTAGGCGTCAGGCGCTGTCCTGCCAGCATCGATGGCCATCGCCCCAACATGTCCCTCGAATTCACCAGCACCCTGAGAAATCCAGTCTGAGAGATAGTCGGGGCCGACAAACGGATCGGCTTGCCAGTAGAGGGTGGTTGCGCTCACCCCAGCTTCGGCCAGCCCCTTCGCGGTTTCGTTTGCCAGATCGACGAGGCCGGCTCGCCCATTGACCTCACTGGCATTCGAGGGGCCGGCGCCAAGAAGTAGATCCCCATCGGAGGACAGGTAGATGTCTGAGCCTTGAAGCTGAACGCGCGTCTTCAACGTTGAGGAGGGATCAAGGGTGTTGAGTGCGGTAAATGCTGTCAGAACTTTTGTGATTGATGCGGGAGTGTGCCCTTGGTTTGCTCCAGCATCCAGCAGAACTGTGCCCGTTTGCGCGTCAAGGACGCTTCCCCATGTCGTGTAGTGGCCTTCGCTGCCTGCTCGGGTGACAGATGCCCAGGCGGCTGCGACAGTGTCAGGAGATACTTCAGCGCCTTGCGAGAGTGTTGCCGGCGAGAGGGATTGGGGTTGTTCAGCGGGAAATCCAGGAATCGGAGTCGCTTGCACATCTGACGACGTTTGCGCGGCCGACGAGGCACTATCACCAATATCGGCACTGTTGCACGCAGCAAGACCCGCAACTAGGCCTACAGCGCATACAATCACACCAACAGTCCTGTGACGCATGGATCTCCTCGAGGTTAAATACACTGGTTTCAACAGTAGCGTTTCGGGTAGCAGGCAGGCGGTCCGACACCCATAGGACCATCTCGATGATGAAGGAGCTCACCATGATGGAATTCGACGTGACCATCGAAATTCCCAAGGGGAATAGAAACAAGTACGAGATCGATCATGAGACCGGGCGTATCCGTCTGGATCGCATGCTCTTCACGTCGACGCGTTATCCGGATGATTACGGTTTTATCGATGACACCCTCGGCGAAGACGGCGACCCGCTTGATGCGCTGGTTCTGCTTGAAGAACCCACGTTCCCCGGTTGTGTGATTCGTTGCCGTGCTCTGGGTATGTTCCGTATGCGCGACGAAAAGGGCGGTGACGACAAGGTTCTGTGTGTCCCCGCATCTGACCAGCGCGCCTCATGGCGTACCGACATCGATGATGTGTCGGAGTTCCACCGCCTTGAAATCCAGCACTTCTTCGAGGTCTACAAGGATCTTGAGCCCGGCAAGAGCGTTGAAGGCGCTCACTGGGTAGGTCGTGAAGACGCCGAAGCTGAAATCCAGCGTTCCTATGATCGCCTCACGGCAGCAGAAGACCACTGACCTTCCCTGAACCTCAAGAGGGGCGGGAATCGAGTTGAACTCGATTCCCGCCCCTCTTTTTGGATGCTCTGAGCTTCCTTGCGATACCTCGATCAGAATGACTGGTATCAGAAGCGCACGACGTACGGCATGAGCTGATTCCAACCCCAGATTGAGGTGATACGGACACTACTACCCGGAGCCGGTGCTTCGATCATGCTACCGCCACCTAAGTAAATGGCAACATGATAAATTCCGGACTGCGAACCGTTGGTCGACCAGAACAGCAAATCACCGGGTTGAGCGTTATTGAAGGACACTTTGGTTCCGTAGTCGTACTGCGACTTGGAATAGTGAGGAAGATAAACACCTGCTGATGCCCACGCAATCTGAGTGAGACCCGAACAGTCAACACCACCTCGTGACGCCCCACCCCATACGTAGGGGACGCCCAGGTAGCTCTTCGCTGTTGCGATAGCAGTCGATGCACCACCGGAGCCGGGGTAGCTGACTGGCGGTTCGTATGACGGTTCCGGAGTCCACGACGATGAGCCTGACGCCGCCGCTTCAGCTTGGCGAGCTGCTTCACGTCGCGCAGCTTCCTCGGCCGCTGCACGCGCCGCAGCTTCGGCGGCGGCTGCGCGTTCTGCTTCAAGGGCCGCTTCGCGTTCTTGGATCAGTTCGACCGTGGTGTTCTGCTTGCGGGCGAGCTCAGCAAGGTAACCTTGGCGGGTTGCCTCAGTGGTTTCTTGAAGAGCGAGTGCCTTCTGGGCACTCGCCTGCGCAGCTTCAGTGCGTCGCTGTACTTCAGTCGTTGCTTCAGTTTGTGCAGCAACTGCTTCGTCGGCAGCTTTCTGCATGACGTTGGCGACCTGTTGAAGGGCAGCAACGCGTTGCATCTTTGCGTCAGCTGAAGCGGAGAAAGCTTCGATTGATGCCTGCTTGGTTTCAACAGTGCGCAGACCATCCGCGTTCACGTAGGGGGCAAGGGCATCCATTTCGGATCCGCCATCGCGGTACGCAGTCTGTGCGACTGAGGCAATTTCTTTCTTGCCCGCTTCGAAGTTCGCTTTTGCTTCATCAGCATCAGCTTGCGCTGAGCTGGCAGTGTTCTTGGCTTCTTCGAGAGCTATGTTGGCTGCGTTGAGATCTTCTGCTGCGACCTGGGCGGCCTGAAATGCTTGATCGGCTTCAGTCTTCACTGATGCAAGGCGAACTTCGATCTGAGCCACTGAAAGCTTGGCAGCTTCTTCTTCTGCCTGCGCGCGGGCGATGTCCGCTTCTGAGGGGGCAGCTTGCGCCATTTGTGGGGCGATCAGCGCCATGCTGGCAAGCAGAACCATTGCTCCTACACGGAAGCGGAGACGCTGCGAACGTCTTGACTGGTTGAACACTACTTCACCTGTCGTCGGGAACATATACGAGCATCGTCATCAGACAGTGCACCTGTGGTGAGAGTAGTCACTCTTAACAACAAAAGCAACACCTGCAACTATTTTCACATCTTTCCCATTTACAACATTGACAACATCAGCAACATATTTGGTCATCATCTCGCCCCCGCGTCATACAAGTCCTTGGACTGACGCACACCTTCCCGCCCACCAGGAAGTCCTGCCGGACTTAGGGGAACCTCGTAGGGTTGTCGTATGACTGACGAGGATCTCGAGACACGCACACTTCACCCCCTTGAAGCGACCGCGGACAGTGAGCACCTAGAGGGTCTCGTCGCTTCGGATGGGGAACCCACCTATGACGTGATGGCTCCCTGGGGTGAAGAAGGACCAGCTCCGGTTGGCCAGTGGCGCA
The DNA here is from genome assembly GCF_019380255.1 of Schaalia turicensis. Taxonomy (NCBI): domain Bacteria; kingdom Bacillati; phylum Actinomycetota; class Actinomycetes; order Actinomycetales; family Actinomycetaceae; genus Schaalia; species Schaalia turicensis. The sequence continues at coordinate 205,513 of NZ_CP048928.1, read as the reverse complement.
CCGACATCCTGGGGCCGGCTTATAAGTCACAGACGATCGAACTGATCGCAGATGCCGAGGGCGACAACGTGGCAACGCTGGTGAAGTATCTTCCCCACCGTGACCCAGATGTCAGCGAAAATGCGAAAGCATTCCCGAAGAGCGTCACCCTGTACCTACACGGGCGCAACGACTATTTCTTCCAGACTGAGCTGGCGCAGACGTTCGCCGAAGCAGGTTCCGCTTTCTATGCGCTTGACCTGCGCAAATACGGTCGTTCACTTCGCCCCTGGCAAACGATCGGCTACACGGACAACCTGAATGTCTACGACGAGGAGATTGGCGAAGCACTCGACATCATTGCCGAAGAGAATCCAAATCTGCCCCTGATCCTGTCGGGACATTCAACGGGTGGTTTGATCACAACGCTGTGGGCGCATCGCCACCCTGGCGCGTTCGACGCGTTAGTTTTGAATTCAGCGTGGTTAGAAATGCAAACGCTAGCAAATCTACGGACGACGGTTGCGCCTGTCCTAGAACGGATCGCGCAACGCAACCCTCGCTGGGAAGTTCCCGGTGGCGGTGGCCCCGGCTTCTACGGGCGTTCACTGACTCAAGGCTGGGCAACGTCCGGTCTGACTGTGCCACAAGCGTGCGCAGACAATCCCGACGATCCAGCGGTGAAGGGCTGGGAGTATGCGCTGGCCTGGAAGCGCCCGGAGTCGTATCCGATTCCCGTCGCATGGTTGGACGCAATCTTGGATGGCCACAACACGGTCGAAAACGACGTGCACCTGTCATGCCCGGTTCTGTCCATGATGTCGACCTCGTCGTACACGGGCGAAGAATGGTCAGAACGCATCTTTTCCTCTGACGTTGTCTTGGACGTCGAGGTGATTGCTGAACGCTCAATGAATCTTGCTGATTGCGTGACGATTGCTCGTTTCCCAGGCAAGCACGACCTATTCTTGTCCGACCCGGATGTGCGCGCGAATGTGCGTCAAACGATGAAACGTTGGATCGGAGCGTTCGTCACGCCCGTTGAGTAAACCAACCGGCAACTAGGCCGTGAGCGGTCAGATACGGGTCATCGCCCGTGTTTCCCCATGCCCGAAGAAGCGGGAACGATGCGGTATTCGCGGATCATTTCGCGATTGACCTCTATAAGGGCCTCGGCAAGTGTTGGTCCCGCAAGGTCAGCGATGTAGAGGTTATTCCAGGCGTCAGAAAAGTTGGGAAGAAGCTCTTCAAGCTCATCGACGTCGTTCCACTGTCCAAGCGCGCTTCGAATCATGCCATCGACACCAAGTTGAAGGTCGGACGGCACCTTGAACGTTGGAGGGGCAACAAGGGGAACTGCCTGGCCGATAATCGCTCCAAGAATAGGAAGAGTCGATGCGGTGGCATCTAGGATCGGCACTCCATCTTCACGAGCTTGGCGAATATCGTCGGGTTCAACGAAGCCACGTTCATCTTTAGTTGCCGGGGCATCCGTAACGATGGAGTCGAAACCATCCGCGTCGTCTGTTTCATTAAGGTTGGCGCGGACTCCCCCGGCAACAAGAGCAAGTGCATCGTTGACAAAGTCAGAGACACCAGCGTCGAGCGTCATTTCGATTTCTTCGGGTGCAGCAATGAATTCCGCGTCGTCTGCCGGTTGATCATTCTCAGGTGCCTGTTCCAATGCTGACGCATCATGGCCGGAGTCATCGAGGGAAGCCGTGATTTCACTGATGCCTTGGGAGCCTTGGGACAACAGGGCTGGCGAGTGCATGTACAGGCGCGAGCCAACGGGCACAACATCAAGGAAAACGCGTCCATTGGACATCACTCGAACCTGAACCTCGTGAACTTCCACGCCAGAATTCGCCAGAACGTCCAGAGCGGGGCGAACCTGCGGATCAATTTCGCCGGTAACAACGATCAAGCGCGGGCCCGCACCCGGCGACGGTGGCATAGCGTCACGGAACTGCATCCACCCATGACGGAACGCGTCAAGACCACCGTCGTATTCGCGCGCCAAGTCACTCCACGACAGGGCAGCAGTATCCGCCAAACGCGACAGAGAGCTAATGAGGGTGTCTGAATCAAGGTATGTAATCACTTCAACACTGACGACTTGCCCCGTCGCATCGAGGGCAGTCAAGCGTTGAGAATCTTCGTCTTCTTCGTAACCGCGAACAATATCCCGCCAAGTAATTGGGAAAAGCGGGCGGGAAACAATCTCCAAGACCTGCCCACACACAGCGTCGATAACGTCGCCAGTCAAACCAGAATCCAATGGGCGCCCAAATTGCGCAGGAACCAGACGACCGTTGTCGAACTCGAAAAGAGCCACTGGCGTTTCCTCCCTGGATTGACCGGACATATCGCCTTGCCGAGAAAGGCGACAGTGTCCCCCTATTGTTTCACATCTGGCAGGCGCATAACACTGCCCAAAAACTAGGGGCTCAATAAAAATTACGGCCTATGCTCCCCCTCAAATTCAGGGCCTCGTCACGGACTGTTCCACGTGGCGAACACACAGATTCACGCATTGGCGCCAAAAAGTATGCGACAAAGCAGTGAAAAGGCTAGCTCATGCGAAGATTCACCTATGAGCGTCACGTGGGATCCAGCCCCTACAACCGGGCATTCATCAACGCCGATCGATCCTGCCCCGAAAAATGGGACGGCAACACGGCAAGCTGCGGTAAGCCAGATCGATCCGGAGTTTCTGCGGGCTCTGACCGAAGCGGTCGACGGCGATATAGATACGTCGACGGGATCTCGCGCGCGCTTTTCCACGGATGCTGGCCTGTACCGCATTCCACCGTTGGCGATTGTGTTCCCGAAATCGATCGAGGATGTCGAGGCAACGCTTGCCGTGGCGCGCACCTTCGGCGTTCCGGTGACGACGCGCGGTGGTGGCACATCCTGCTCCGGCAACGCTGTTGGCCCAGGTCTCATTATCGAATTCACCCGCTATTTGAACCATGTGGTCAGCATTGATCCCAAGGCAAAGACCGCTGTCGTTGAGCCCGGATGCGTGCAGGCAACTTTGCAGGCCGCGGCGGCCCCTTTTGGGCTACGTTTCGGTCCTGATCCGTCCAGCCAGAATCGCGCGACGATCGCGGGCATGGTTGGCAATAACGCGTGCGGCCCACATGCGACCGCTTGGGGGCGTACGGCTGACAACATCGTGTCCCTCGAATGCATCGACGGGCTGGGACGTCGATTCACGGCAACCACCGAGCATGCCCCCGATATTCCCGAAGTTCCGGGTCTGACAGAGCTTGTAGATGCGAACCTGGCATTGATCCGCACTGAGCTTGGCACCTTCGGACGCCAAGTATCCGGCTATTCGCTGGAACATGCGACGCCGGAAGGTCACCGTAATCTTGCCGCGATGCTGGTGGGCACCGAAGGCACACTGGTCACGATCCTATCGGTCACGGTTCGCCTTGTTGACCTGCCAACGTCTCCCGTTTTGGTCGTCCTCGGCTATCCGAACATGATCGACGTTGCCGACGACGTGCCCGCACTTTTGGAGCATCATCCTCTGGCGGTTGAGGGTATGGATAAGCGCCTCGTCGATGTTGTTCGCCAGCACCGAGGCCCGGGCACTGTCCCCGAACTGCCACCGGGCGAAGCCTGGATGATGTGCGAGGTCGGCGGAAGCTCGCCAGAGGATTCTCTGGAACGCGCTCACGCTTTGGTCGCGAGCGCCACCACCGACTCGGTCGCGATTTACCCGCCGGGTGACGATGCGGGTCGCTTGTGGCGTATTCGCGCTGATGGTGCCGGTCTTGGTGGCCGTACGCCGTTTGATCCGGCGTCCGGCACAGGCAATGAGCAGGGGTGGCCAGGATTCGAAGATGCCGCGGTTCCGCCCGCGAAATTGGGCGCGTACCTGCGTGATTTCACTGCTCTGATGGATGAGTTTGACATTGACGGCCTGCTCTACGGTCACTTCGGTGACGGCTGCGTCCACGTTCGTCTTGATTACCCATTGGACACTGACGAGGGTGTCGCCCACACTCGTCGCTTCTTGGAGCGCGCGGCGACCCTGTGCGCGAAGCACGGTGGGTCTGTGTCGGGTGAGCACGGTGATGGTCGCGCTCGCACAGAGTTGTTGCGCTTCATGTATTCGCCGGCAATGCTGGACTTGTTTGCACAGGTGAAGGCTCTGTTTGATCCGCGCAACATGATGAATCCGGGTTTGTTGACTGCACCGATGAGCCCGACCACCGCAACCGAACGTCGCCATGCTTTAGGTGACGCCTATTCACTGAAGCCGGCCGCTGTTGCTGTCTCGGCTTCGCGCGTTGATCCGCAGCCGGGCGTTGATCTGGTGGATCATTTCCTTCGTCGTCCCGCGGCGCGTTCAATGCCCGCCGATGGTGGCTTCGCGTTCCGCGAGGATCACGGCGATTTCACGAACGCAATTCACCGTTGCACGGGCGTGGGCAAGTGTCGCGCGGGTATTTCGGGGACGTTCATGTGCCCGAGTTGGAAGGCGACGAAGGACGAGAAGGACGTGACTCGAGGCCGCGCCCGCACCCTGCAGGATGCGGCGAACGGCCAGTTGATTCAGGCGATCGATTCTGCGGAAGTCCTCGATGCCCTCGACCTTTGCCTGGCATGCAAGGCGTGCTCCTCGGACTGCCCGGCCGGGGTCGACATGGCGAAGTACCGTTCAGAGACGCTGTTCCGCCGTTACCGCGGGAAGGCTCGTCCGTTGTCGCATTACACGCTGGGCTGGTTGCCACGCTGGACGCGCCTGACGGCGTCGATCCCCGGTTTGGCAAAGGTCGGCAACGCTCTCCTCGGCGTGGATGTGCTACGCCGGCTGGCGTTCGGGCTGATCGGGTTGGATTCACGTCGTCCGATGCCACCTCTGCAGTCGGGCAGGTTCTCGCGCTGGGCACGTAAGCGTGGCACAACTTCGATGGTGTCGTCCGCTTTCTCCCCCCTTGACGAGGTCGCCTCCACGTCTGGCGACCAGCTGTCACAGGGCGGAGGCCGACCGGCCTCGTCAATGAGCAAAACCAGGAAATCGGCGACACCCATTTCCCCCACAGACCCGGATGGCCGTCGCTATGTGGTGGTGTGGGCGGATTCCTTCTCGCAGACACTGGACGACACGGGAGCACGCGCTTTGACCGAGCTACTGGAAACGAACGGCTTTGCCGTGATCGTCGCGCCGGATGTGTGCTGCGGGCTCACGTGGATCACGACGGGCCAGCTGAAGGGCGCAAAGAAGCATCTGGCGACTCTGCTGGACACGCTCGCGCCATTCGCGGCGAACGGCATCCCGATCGTGGGCGTGGAGCCGTCGTGTACTGCTGTTTTGCGTGATGACCTGCTGGATCTGCTAGCGGATGACCCGCGTTCGGCGATGGTCTCGAAGGATACTGTGACGCTTGCTGAGCTACTGGCGACCGTCCCGGATGAACAGTTGAACCTACCAGACCTGAGCGGTGTTGAAGTTGTGGCTCAGCCACACTGCCACCACTACTCGGTCATGGGGTGGGACGCGGATCGCGCGCTACTGGATCGTCTGGGTGCGACGGTTACTCAGCTATCGGGATGTTGCGGTTTGGCCGGCAACTTCGGCATGGAGAAGGGACACTACGAGGTCTCCGTCGCGGTCGCAGAGCAGTCGTTGCTACCTGCGCTCAGCGAGCACCCGGATGCCGTGTACCTGGCGGATGGATTCTCCTGCAGGACGCAGGCCGGCCAACTCGCCGAGCGCGGTGGCGTCCACCTCGCGACCCTCCTCGCGTGCGGCCCGAAGGCCGACTGAGCCCTCCCGGCGGAGACACCGACGCGCTCCCGGCCTCAGGCCGAGCTCTTGGAGGCGGAGGCGATACACAGAATCCACGTCGATCGAGACGAGCCTTCCGCGACTGTTCCTGGGGCACTTCGAAAGCAGCACGCAGGGGAGCGTACCATAACGTGAACGAGAACGCCTTCGGACGAATCGCGAGATCAGAGCGCGGATCCGCCCGTTCCTCGAGCCCCTTTCGGCACCCACCCCGCCCCCTCGGAGAAGGCGATCCCATCCCCGCGCGCGACGACGCTCTCCCAGCGGGTCGAGAGTCCCCTCGCCCTCCCCCAGACGTCCAAACGGGTACCGTCGACGCATTCCTCCCCGGCGACGAGGAGGGCCGTTGAAAGCGCCTCCGCCATGACTCCCGACGCGCAGATCACGCTCGCCTGGAGAACGCCCGATTCGCTCGGCCGTCCCGTCCTCGGATCGAAGGTCTCGTGGGCGAGCGCCTCCGGGAACGGGCGACCGGCGTCGAATGATGCGGGCGCGTAGTCGCCCGAGGTCGACAGAGCCGATGAGGAGGAGAGCTCGACGCTACCCGTCCACTCGTTCTCCGCCGCGCCCGGCTCCCGCAGGCCGACCGTCCACGGCCTCCCGTCCCACCGGCGTCCGAAAGCGGCGATGGACGATGTGCCCAGGGAGACGAGAACCCCCTCGGCGCCGGCCGCCACGACCGCGTCGCGCACCGCGTCGGCGGTCGCCCCTTTCGCGATGGCGCCGAGGTCGAGGGCCGGTCCCCTCGACGGGGAGGCTCCCCCGTTCACGGCCCGCGCGAGACGCCAGCGAGCGGCCTCGTCGCGTTCCAAGAGCGCCGGATCACACGAGCGGAGCGCCCCGTCGATCTCCTCCTGGGACGGGGCCTCGGGCACGCGCCCGCTCGCGAGGAAAGACCTTCGAGCGCCCTTGACATCCCACAGGCGCGCGAGTGCCCCCGCCAGCGGAGTGAAGGCCCCGCCGGTCACCTCCGACAGGGCCAGGGAATCGAGGAGCAGCGAATCCGTGCGCGGATCGACTTCGCACCACCCCTCGCCGGAGTTGATCCTCGAGACGTCCGAGTCTGGGCGGAAGACGGACCACAGCGCTTCGCGTTCGGCGACCAGTCGGCACACCCCGCGCGTGATGTGCGGAAGATCCCCGCCCGCACCGATGAGGTCAACGCGCGTGCCCATCGCCGGGAAGGAGACTCGCCAGGAACGCGCGCCCCCGCCCTCGCCGACCTCGAATTCGACGAGCGGACGCTCCCCCACCGCTAGCGGTCCGTCCCGCCGAGGTCCTTGTCGAGATCCGCGTCCCCGATGCGGGTCGACTCCTCCAGCCCCGGGATCTCCACGCCGTTCGCCCCAGAGTCGTCGACCCCCTGGGCCGCGGAGATCGCCCGGATCGCGGCCTGGATGAACTGGCGGTGCGCGACGGTCGCGCCCGACACGACATCGACCTTCGCGGGATCGTCCTTCTCGGTGAGCTCCTGCGAGTAGCGCGCAAAGGATTCGACGGCCCTCTGCGCCTTCTCGTAGTAGTCCTCGTTGAAGACCTCCCCGGAGGAGCTCTTCCCGTAGTCGACGTCCTTGTCCGTTCCGTTAGCCTGGAGGGTCTCGTAGCTCGTGCTCGTGATGTCGCCACCCTCGACCGTGATCGTGATGACCCCGATCGCCCCCTGATCGTCCGCGTTCGAACGGCCCTTCCACTCACCGTCCTTCATCGGCACGCTCATGTCGACGCCCGGCGAGGAAGCGCATGCGGCGAGCATCATCGCGCCGAGTCCCACGATCCCGGCCCTCAGGGCCCCGCGCTTCGCGTTCATCGCAGATCCACCTTGCTCTTCCCCGTTCCCGACTCGAGCCCCGCCTCGAGCGCGTCGTGATCGTGCCACGTCTCCTTGAAGATGCGCCCGTGATCGAGGGCGATCTCGCGCTGGCCTCGGCCGGCGACCAGGGCGTCGTGCGTGACGACCATGAGGGTCGTGCCCTCCTCGTGGAGTCGCCCGAACAGGTCGAGGACGATCCTCTCGTTCGTCTCATCGAGGTTGCCGGTCGGCTCATCGGCGAGGATGAGCTTCGGGTAGTTGATGAGCGCGCGCGCCACACACACCCTCTGCTGCTCGCCGCCGGAGAGCTGACGGGGCAGATGGGTGGCGCGATCGGCGAGGCCCACCCTGTCGAGGGCCTCCATCGCCTCCTTCTCGTCGGGCATCGAGTGGTAGTACTGGGCGACCATGATGTTCTCCAGCGCAGTGAGATGCCCGATGAGGTGGAACTGCTGGAATACAAGCCCGATCGTGGAGCGGCGGATCTCCGTGAGCTCGTCCCCCGTGAGATCCGAGATGTCCTGGCCGTCGAGGCGGACCCGTCCCTTGGACGCGGTGTCCATGCACCCGACGATGTTCATCAGGGTCGTCTTGCCCGATCCGGAGGGCCCGACGATGGAGACCCATTCCCCACGCCCGATGGTCAAGGAGACGTCGTCGAGCGCGTGGAGGTCGCCGTAGATCTTCGAGACCCCCTCCAGATCGAGAAGGGGCGTCGGCATCGTGTCTGTCATGATTCTTCCTTCATTCTCCACGTAGGACGAGGGCGGGGTCGACGGCGGCGGCTCGGCGCACCGGGGGCAGGCAGGCGAGGACGGCGACGGCCACGGATGCGAGGACCGTGATGAGAGCGATCAACGGCGGAAGGGAGATGCTCCGGTGGAACACGTTGTAGCTGATCCCCGAGGCGAGACCGTACCCGAGGACGACGCCGATCAGACCGCCGATCAGACCGAGGAGCACACCCTCGCCGATGAATTCGAGGGCGATGGAGCGCGAAGTCGCGCCCAGGGCCTTGCGCAGGCCGATCTCGTTGCGCCTTTCGGCGACGATGGCGACCATCGTCGTGGACACCCCGATCAGGGTGAGGACGAGGACGATGCCGGCGATGATGACAAGCAGGGAGCGCAGCATCGAGATGACGCCGGAGTCGGATTGCGCGAGGCGCTTGACGGCCTGCGCCGACACTCCGGGCACGGAGTCGTTGATGGCCGCGACGACGCCCTCCAGGACCGGGCCCTCGACAGCGATCGAGTACTCCGCGACCGTCGCGCGCGCCTCGACGCCGGTCAGGGCGGAGATCGCCTGCGAGGTCATGTACATGTAGGAGTCCTGCGTGCCCCCGGTCTTGAGGACCCCGGATACGGTGAAGTCGACGCTCGTCTTCGCCTCGGCCCCACCGGACTGGGCGCGCTCGTCCGCCTCCTCGAGGCGGACGACGGAGATCCTTTTCCCGACCGAAGCGCCGATCGTGTCCGCGATCTCCTCGCCGATCAGCACTTCGTCGGGTCCTTGCGGCCACTCCCCCTCGACGTACCAGTACGGGTTCATCGCGCGCACCGACTCCAGATCGGCTCCTGCGGCGACGTAGGGCCGATCGTTGACGCTGATCGCCTCGTAGTCGAAGGCCGCCGAGCCGACGAGGGCCCCCTTCGGCACGAGGGAGGGGATCGCCTCGAGGGACTCGGCGCTCATGGAGTCCTTCCCCGAAACGGGGGAGACAACGAGGTTCGCGCCGTAGGAGCGGACCTCGCGTGCGAGCTGAGCGGGGACCTCCAGGGCGATGGTCGCCAAGCCCGACAGGGTCGTGGCGCCGATGGCGACGGCCAGAACGGCGATGAGGACGCGGGAGCGCCTCCTCAGGATCGACGAGGAGACCATCCGCCAGAACATTGTGCGACGCTTCATCTCTCTCACCTTCCGTGGAGGACTTCCGCGGCGTTGAGCCGCAGCAGGTAGCGGATGGCCGGGATCGACGCGCTGAGGACGACGAGCAGGACGAGGAGCGAGACGAGTACCAGGACGACCGGGGTGAAGGAGATCGAGGCGCCGAACACGATCCGCCCGATGATCTGCGCGAGCCCGATCCCGCCCCCGTAGCCGAGGGCCCCTCCGACGAGGCCGACCACTGCGATCTCGCTGAGGTGCAGGGCGATGATCGAGCGGTTCTTCGCCCCGATCGCTTTCATCAGACCGATCTCCCCGGAGCGCTCCATGACGTTCGCGGTGACGAGATTCGCGATGGCCAGCGCGGAGGCGACGAGGGCGAGGACGGTGACGAGGAGCATGAGGAGCTGCGTCTTCTCCAGGATGGTCCCCTCCGATTCGGCGACCTGCCGAACGGGCCTGGCCACGGAATCGGTCATGACCTCTTCGATCTGGTAGGCGATGGAGGAGACGTAGGCGGTGCAGTACCAGGTCTCACGCTCGGACACGGACAGGGACTCCGGATTCTTCGCTGCCTTCCGCGCCAGGTCGTTGTCCGGGGTCGTCAGGGCGGACACCTCGACGGAGCTGACGGCTCCGGGCTCTCCGAGAAGGTCCTGGGCGACAGCCAGGTTCGCGTAGACGCCGGAATCGGCCTCGTCGCCCGATTCGAAGATCCCGCGCACCTTCAGCTCAACGGAGCGCCCGTCCCTGCTCAGGGTTAGGGGATCGCCGAGGGCGAGGCCATGCGCCGCGGCGTAGCCTTCACCGACCATCGCACCCTCGGGGTCCTCGTCTGCGACCCACTGGCCGGTAACCGTCCACCAGGCCCGCAGTTTGTCGAGGCCGGTATCGAGCGTCTCCTCAGTCTCCAGGTCGAGGTGGTGATCGAACCAGGTCCCGGTGAGCGCGACGGGCTCCCCCGAGGGGCCGACCGCGTCGACGGACAGCAGCGGGGCGAAGTCGAGGATGTTGTACGTCCAGAAGATCGTCTTGATCCGGCCGAGCTCGTCCTCGCGGAGGAAGGTCTGCGCGGGGGAGTGAGCGCCGTAGAGGTCCTGGAGGACCGCCGCGCCGCGCGGTCGCACAACGATGTTCGCGCCGTAGGACTTCAACTCCTGGTTGACTTTGTCCCCGACGTCGAACATCACCGAGAGCATGGACGTGGCCACGGCGGCGCCGAGGGCGACCGTCACGGCGATGAGGAGGTGACGCTCGCCCCTGCGCGCCAGAGCCCCCACCAGCATTCTCAGGAACATCATGGGATCAGATCCTCTCCCTTGTGGGGTCGGAAAACGAGAGGGCTCATGCGAAGACGCTCGCATTCGCCTCGAGGACCGACAGCGGGACCGTCAGCGTCCCGTTGGAGACCTCGTACTCGATCGGAATGGGGTTGCAGCCGCCCTTGAATCCGATCGTCGCGATGTTCATCGCGACTTCGCAGAGCTTGCAGATAATCTTCCCGTCCTTCTCGTAGTAGCCGGTCGGCCCGCAGATCTCGCAGGCGTCGAGGCCGACGCCGAAGGAGGCGCCCGCCTTCTGGATGACGATGAAGCGGACCTCGACCCCCGAAGAGGTCGTGTAGGCGTAGCGGTGGAGGTGGCCGTCGGAGATGTCCGCGATGTCGATGACCGCACGCTCCTCGACAACGGAGTAGGACTCCGGTTCGGAGAGCTCGACTTCGGCGGAGCCGACGACGACGCCGAGGGTGACCAGCAGCGCGCCGCACAGGTAGCCGCCCGCCGCCACCCCGGCCATCGTCTTCCAGACGCGGGCGCGGGCGCGGTAGAGGCGCCCCTCGGCGGGGTTGGAGCCGACTCGGGGCAGGGATCGTCCCTCGCGGACGACGAGAGCGGCGACGAGGAGGAGGACGAACATCGCGACGATCGGGAATACGGCTTCGTGGTTAATGAGCCAGGAGAGCACGGTGAAGGCCTCGTTCGACATCGAGACGACCCTTTGCGCCTGAAGGATGCGCACGACGAGCATGACGTGAGTAAGGGCGAGGACGGCCACGACGAGGGCGATCGGCCAGGTCCTGCGTCGACCGAGGGAGACGATCCTCCAGGAGAGGGCGCCGAGGGCGAGGGGGATGAGCCAGCCGAGGACGTAGCCGACCAGGGCGAGCATCGTAGTCGTCGCGAAGACCTCGATTCCCCGAGGGAACATCATGACCGCCTGGGCCATCGCCGTGGGAGCCGCGCGGAAGATGATGAGCGCCAGGTAGGCGCTCATCACGAGGAGGAGAGCGGAGTCGAGGGGCGCGCTCGGCGCCCGGCGCGCCCGCAGCGCCAAGAGCGAAACGAAGGCGATCGCGAGGAGGACGGCCAGGGGCAGGGTCCACAGGGCGACCGTTTGCCGATTGACGGCGCGAGGCGCGAGGGTGTTGACGAGGGTGAGGACGAAGGCGGAGACGAACCCGGCGACGGCACCGATGCCGATGGCCCATCTCCGGGCGGCTCTACCGGATCTGCCGCGCTCTCGCGCCGGTAGCGCGCCGATGGCCGCTCCCGCAGCGAGAGCGGTGAGGAGCAGCGCGAGAGTCGCCTGGCTCATCTGTTCGATCATCGTTCATCCTTATTCTCGTCGTCGCGACGCGGGGGCGCGTCGGCGTCATCACGAGGGCACGACAACGGGCCGGAGTCCGCCTCCGGCCCGTCCGTCACGTGGTCACCACTCTACAGCGGAGGGGTCCCACTTCCAATCCTTGAACTCCGCGGTGATCGGCTCGGTCCAGAAGCGCCCCTTGACGCCCGTGGTCTCGTCGGTGTGGAGGAGCCAGCCGTTCTCCTCGGGGGAGTGGACGATGAACTGAACCGTGTAGGTGCCGGCGTCGAGCTTCGGCAGGTTGAGGCCGTAGTGCGGGCCGTCGGAGGCGTTCATCGGCATGAAGGTGCCCTCGAGAACGGCGTTGCCGTCGGCACCGAGGATCTTGTAGTCGACCTTGAGGCCCGGGATGAAGTCGCCGACGCCGTAGCCGAGATCGTTGCCCTCGACGGCGGAGATGTCAGCCTCGATGTGCATCGAGGAGTCCTTGGCGGGGGTCTGGACCTGGGGCTCCATGTCGACCGGCTGGAAGTAGACGCCGGAGATCTTCAGAGGGCCGGAGAATACGTCGTCGCCGAGGGGGAACTCGTCGAAGCCGGCGTCCTCGCCGGGCGCAGCAGCCTCGCTCTCGCTGGACTGAGTGGCCATTTCCGCGGGCTTCTCGGTCTCTGCGGTCTGGGAAGAACATGCCGAGAGGCCGGTCATCAGGGCGACGGCCGCGACGGCCGCGCCGATGGTGCTAAGTGAGCGCTTCATGAATCAAACTCCATGTCAGTGTGGGATGGTTCGACGGTTCGTCACTTCTCGGGGATCGCGCGGCGCATGCGCCGCTTCCCCCAGAGGTACAGGCCGACGATGATGACGAGAACCGCTGCCTGTGCGGAGAGGTTCTCCACTCGGGGGTAGATCCCCAAGAGGTCGATGGTCGGGAGGCCGTCAAGAGGCGTCAGGGGCAGAACGTCGGCCTCCTGGAGCTCCTTGATGCCAGATCCGGTGAAGGTGACGGCCATGACCGCCAGGAGCAGCGATGTGACCGCGAAGAAGGGGCGCAGCGGAATCCTCAGGGCGGCGAATTGGATGAGGAGGTAGACCACGACGAGGACGGCGAGGCCGACGCCCATGCCGATCCACACGTGCCCGATGGCCGCGCCCGCGTGGGAGATGACCGGCACATAGAAGAGAATCGTCTCGGCGCCCTCGCGAAGGACCGCGAGGAACGCGATGGCGGCCAGGCCGAGGAGGGAGCCGCGAGTGAGCGAGGCATCCGTCTGACCCTTGATGTAACGGTCCCAGGCTTCGTTGGAGGACTTCGAGACCATCCAGTTCGAGACCCAGATGAGCATGGCGACCGCGAAGAGGGCGGCGAAGCCTTCGAGGAGCTCCTGATTGGCTCCGGCGAGATTCGCGAACGAGGAGAAGAGGACGGCGAGGGCCGCGGAGGCGACGAGGGCGAGCGCGACCCCGATCCACACGATCTTCGACTTGTCCTTGTGCCCGGCCTTGCCGAGGTAGGCGAGGATCGCGGCGACGACGAGGATCGCCTCCATGCCCTCTCGGAGGATGACGAGGAGCGAGGGGAGGAAGCCCGAGAGCCAAGGGCTCGTGGGGGCGGCCGCCTCGCCGACGTAGCCGTCGAGGGTGTTGGCGTCCTCGCGCAGGTAGTTCTTGAGATCGGTGAGGTGCTGAGCGACCGCAGCGTCGTCATGATCGCTCATCGCCTTCTTGACGAGGGAGAACTTCATCTCGACGGTGGAGACCCGATTCCCCGAGATGCGCGCCATGACCTGCTTCTCGAAGCCGAGGGTCTCATAACGCCGGTAGTAGGCGGTATTCACCCCGTCTTTACCCGCCTCGACATCGCCCGCCAGATAGTCCTTCTCGGCCTGATCCAGGATCTCACCCATCTCCTTCGCGACGCGCCCCCAGGCCCCCGGGCTGTAGTCGTTCGAGACAGCCGAGTTCCCGGCGCCGTCGAGGGTCTTGGCGTCCTCGCGCAGGTAGTTCTTGAGATCGGTGAGGTGCTGAGCGACCGCAGCGTCGTCATGATCGCTCATCGCCTTCTTGACGAGGGAGAACTTCATCTCGACGGTGGAGACCCGATTCCCCGAGATGCGCGCCATGACCTGCTTCTCGAAGCCGAGGGTCTCATAACGCCGGTAGTAGGCGGTATTCACCCCGTCTTTACCCGCCTCGACATCGCCCGCCAGATAGTCCTTCTCGGCCTGATCCAGGATCTCACCCATCTCCTCGGCGACCGCGCCCCAGCTGGACACGGCGCCCTCGGCTCGCGCAGCGGCCGGGGCGAGGACCCCGATGAGGAGGGCGAGGAGGAGCGGGGCGAAGAGGATCCAGGGACGCCTCGTCAATGCCGTCGTCGAGGATGTCGATACGCCCACCCGTGTTCCTCCAGAATTCCGCTTGTCGATGTTGATGAGGGCGAGGGGACCATGCCGACCCCGAAATCGCCAGAATTAGTTTAGCCTAACCTCCGCAAATTCAGAAATAAGTCACCGAAGAGTTACCTATTTGAGATCTTCGCAGGTGGGAGAGCCTCCGCGCGGGGCATCCCCAAGGCGCAGGACTCCGCTTTCCATCACCATCACACGATCGGCGAAATGAACGGCCTCATCCTCGTGCGTCACTACGAGCACCGCCGCACCCTCGTCCGCCGCACGCCGGAGCATCCTCAGCACCGTCTGGGCGTTCCCCGCGTCCAGCCCCGCGGTCGGTTCGTCGGCGAGGACCGTCTCCGGCCGCATCACCAGCGCCCGCGCCACAGCCATCCGACGCAGTTCCCCTCCCGAGAGCTCATCGGGGCGAGCGTCGGCCAGGGGCGCCAGATCGACGCCCTCCAGCAGGGCCTCCGCCCGCTCGCGGACCCCCTCCTGCTCGACTCGCGCCCGGATGATCGACGGGAGGAGGACGTTCTCCAGCACCGACAGGCTGCGTAGCGCGGTGTGCCCCTGAGGGATCACGCCGATCCGCTCGTTGCGGAGCGCCGAGGCCACGGCATCCGGGAGGGCGTACAGATCCTCGCCGTCGATCAGGACGGCCCCCTCCGTCGGCGCGAGGATCCCCGCCATCATCGACAGCAGGGTGCTCTTACCGCTCCCCGAGCGTCCGCGAATCACCAGCAACTCGCCGGGGTTCAGGCGAAGATCCACCGGCTCGACCGCCGAGAACATCGCTCCGCCGCGGACGCGCGGGAAGTCCTTCCTCACGCCTTTCGCTTCAAGAGTCACGTCATTCCCCTTCCCTGAGGACGAGCCCCACGTCCATCGCACCGATACGGCGAATCGAGACCCACCCCGCGACTCCCGCCGAGGCCAGGGCGACCAGGAGCGCGGCGAGGGCGATGAGTCCCGACTCCAAGGGCCCCGGCATGAGGAACCCGATGCCGAGCATTTGACTGACCAGCACCCGGAAGGCCGAGAGCAGGACCCCCGACACGACGATGCCCGCGAGCGCGCCGGCCAGATCGACGGCCGCGGACTCCGCGAGGACGAGACGTCCGAGCCGCGAGCGACTCACGCCCATCGCCCTGAGGAGGGCGAACTCCCGAGCCCTTTCGTGAATCATCATCGTGAACACGAGGACGCTCATCCCCGATCCGACCGCCCATACGACGCCCACGAGCAGCGCGACCGCGCGCGATGTCCGCACGAGCGTCTCCGAGATCCCCGAGACCATGCTCTTCGCCGTCGAAACGGAGACCCCGTCCACGTTCTCGCGGATCCGCTGAGCGACTGCCTCCGCGTCCTCGCCGTCCGCGACGCGGACGAGAACCGAGGACACGACGCTCCCCGGATCGGCGTCCTGATACTTGTTCAGTCCCTTCTCCAAGGAGGCCGCCATGAGGCTCCTGCCCGTGTCGAAGTTCGCGTACACGGCGTTGTCGAGGGTCGAGCCTGTCGGATCGAACTGGCCGACGACCCTGAGAGTCCGACCGTAGATCTTGAAGGAGCCGTCGACCGGTACGGTGACGTTCGCTCCCACGAGGACGTCCATCTCGCCGATCTCCACGTCGCCCGTCGTGTCGGCGATCCACGGTTGAATGGCGAAATCCGTCTCCGGATCGAAGGCGATGACCTGGTATCTCCCCGAGCAGCAGCTCGCCCTCGCGGATGCGAGGAAGATCTGGGGAGATGCCTTCTCCACGCCGACGACATCGCGGACCCTCGCAACGACTCCCGCATCCATGTAGAAATAGCCCGGCTCGGCCTCGAGGAGGAAGGTCTGGGCGTCGAAATCTCCGCCGGCATCGCTCGGGGTGACGAGCACATCGGCCCCGAGACGCGCCTCCACCGTCGCCAAGCCGCCGCAGATCCCCTGGACGAGGATGGTTCCCCCGAAGACGGCCGAGGCCATGAGCGCTGCGAATATGAACAGCGCGAAGGCGCGAATCGGCTGCGCGCGCAGAGCGCGAAGGGGCAGCTCCCTCAAAGAACGCATGGATCCGTCTCCTTCCTACGTCGTCAACAGCATCGAGTCGTCGGCGGCTCGCAACAGCCTCGGAAGCACGGCCCTTGCGCCGATCCAGGCGACGAGGAGGCTCATCGCCATCGCCGCGGCGGCGAGCGTGGCGAGGTTGCCCGGGGAGACGAGCTCGCTCCTCACGGGCGCGACGCCGATGAGGGCGACGAGCCCCGCTGCCACGAGCGCCCCGAGCAGAGCCCCCGAGGCGTGGACCATGAGCGCCTCCCGTAGGAGGACGCGCTCGACGAGGGCCCTCGAAGCCCCGAGGATCCGCCACACGTTCGCCTCGCGGCGCCGCTCGTTGAACAGCGCCCATTGGGCGACGGCGAGCGCCCCGAGCAGGATCAGCCACGTCAGGGCCGCGACCCCGGCGAGCATGGACGAATGCGCGGACACCGAGGAGGCGGTCCCCGCCAGCGCTTCCTCCGAATGGACGGCCGTCACGCGTCGGATGTAGAGGTTGATCCAGTTCGTCACCGATTCCGCGTGGGAGCGCTCCTTGAGTCGTAGCAGCGCGACCGAGTAGTCGGCATGCGGGTCGATAGAGGCATAGGAATCGTCGCCTGTGGCGACCGCGGCGGCGATCACCCGCTCGAGGGAGCCTATCGGCACGAGCACCGCCTTGTCCAGCTCGGCGCCGGTCCTCTCGAGATGGGAGTCGACCGGCCATTCCTCGCCGAAGAGGGTCACCGTGCCCTCCCGCGACACCGCCACATCGGCGCCCACCGCGACGGATCCCTCCGGCACCACGTGATCGGGGCCCTCGCGCAGCCAGGGCGCGACGACGAAGTCGGAGGCGGGGTCGAAACCGATGATCCAGAGGGGCTCCCCCCCACCGCTCGCGTCCGACAGGTAGAGCTGATAGGCGATGCGATCGATGTCCTCGTTGGAGTTCAGACGCGACAGAGTTGAGCGCTCCTTGTGGAAGAGGACGGGGCTACCGACCATCTGGATGCAGGACTTGTCGAGTTGTAGGAAGCCCGCCGAGGGGTAGACGACGACGTCCGCGCCCAGTCTGTCTCGAGCCAGAGAGAGCTCCGCCCTCGTCGACTGCACGAGGAGCAGGCCCGTCAGCGCACAGGCGGTCTGCGCGAGCGCGAGGAGCGCGATGATCATCGTCCTCAGCGGGCGGGCCCGCGCGCTCTTCAGCGGGAGGCCCCTCAGGGAAAGACGGTCGTGCCTCATCACCCGGCACCTCCCGCGCTCGTATCGAGCCACAGGGCCGGACGGACTCCGTAGGTCGCATCGGCGGCGGCACCGGAGCCGTGGCGTACGCCCTCACGGTCGACGTACTGCGCCGTGAAGTCGTAGGTCCCCGGGGAGCGCAACCACCAGTCGGCCCGCCCCTCCTCGTCCGCGGGCAGATCGTCGTTGTCGACGGCCGCAGACAGGGCGGCCGAACCGAGCGCGGCGCGCTCGACGGCGTTGGAGATGTAGATCGAGGCCTCGGTCTCGCTCAGCGCGAAGACGCGATCCTTCGTCGCGGGGCCCGCAGCGGTGCCGGTCGTGGACTGCGGAGTGTTGGGGACCTCGACCGTCGGGACGAGGGAGAGCTCGCTTTCATTGAAAGCTGCCGCGAGGAAGTCCGAGTTCATCCATCTGCGGAGGTCGGAGCGCTCCCAGGTGACGGGCTCGAAGGGGACGCGGTGGTAGGGGGCGGCGTCGAGGGAATCGCGGCTGAGCAGCAGCAGCCTCCCGTCGATCCGGTCGAGGACGATCCAGCGGATCGGCTCCGGGCCGTTCGCGGCATCGCCGTCCTGTTCGAAGGAGCCGAACTCGATGAGATCCCCCTTCTTCGCCGAACGATAAGGGAGGGCGGGGTCCGCCTCGGTCATCCCCCGAAGGCGCTCGGCCGAGTCGGCGTACCCATCGAGGCGCGAATAGGCGCGGTAGGCCCCTTCGCGCTCGCCGACCTCTTCAAGGCGGAGAGCCTCCCGATAGGCGGCGTCCATCCGAAGGCGGTGGATCCCGAAGAGGGCGAGCGCGAGCGCAAGCAACGCGACCCCGACGACGATCGCGCGCCGCTTCCGCCTCGCAGGGGAGGGCGGAAGCGCGATGGCACGCGCCCTCACCTCAGGCGACGGTCCGCTCGCCACGCTTCGCCACGGAGGCGAGCGCCCCTGCGCCGGACAGGGCGATGAGACCCGTCATCACTCGGGTGAAGGGCTGGAATACGGTGTAGCAGCGCATGTTCTTCATCATGCACATGGGGCAGATCCCGCCGGGGACGAAGAAGAGGACGACACTCGCGATGATGGCGAGAAGCTGAAGAAGGATCCTCACACCCCTGTTCTTCACGAAAGCGGCGGTACCGAAGAGGACGACGAGGCCGATGCCTCCCGCAGCGACCGTGTTCTGACACTGGTGACAGTGCATCCAGGTGCCGTCCTCTCGACGGGGGCAGGCGGAGAAGACCGTCGTGACCCCGAGGATGAGCAGGGCACTCAACGCTGCTGGGGCGACGGCGAGCGCCAGATTCTTCTTCGACATGGGTTTGCTCCTTTGTTCTTTAACGGGCTCATATGCTGACGAGGTTGAACACATATAGTTAAGGGCATCCTTACTTAAATTGTCAATCTGCGGGCACCGCCGGACTGCGGATCGCCGGACCGCGGATCTCTCATCCTGGGATTCCGGAAACCGGAAGCGCCCGAGAGCCTTCGACATACGCGATAATCGGGCAGAAACAGCCGGAGGGCGACGTCGCCCGCTCCCGGGGAAGGCGGAGCCCCCGCTCTCGGCCACGACGGTCGAGGGCGGGGGCTCCGAGGTTCGACGGGCTCTCATCGCCGCTCATCGGCGACGGGAGAGCACGATCCGGACCGACTCCCGTTCCACGGGCGCACGATCCGGGCCGCGGAATCGGCTCAGGCCTCCTCGGTGAGGACCGCGGCGCGGCCAGCCTCAAGGCGAGCAACCGGGACGCGGAACGGCGAGCACGACACGTAATCGACGCCGACCTCGTGGAAGAAGTGGATCGACAGCGGATCGCCACCATGCTCGCCACAGACACCCAGCTTGATGTTCGGCTTGGTCGAACGAGCGCGCGTCACGCCCTCGCGGACCAGGGTGCCAACACCGTGGACATCGATGGACTCGAACGGCGAAACACCGAAGATGCCCGCCTCAATATAGTGCGGGAAGAAGACGCCTTCGACGTCGTCACGCGAGAAGCCCCAGACGGTCTGAGTCAGGTCGTTCGTGCCGAACGAGAAGAAGTCAGCTTCTTCAGCGAGATCTTCAGCGGTCATTGCTGCACGCGGAAGCTCGATCATTGCACCGATGGTGACACCGGACAGGTCAACGCCACGCTCGGCTGCGACCTCGGCGATAATGTCTTCGCCCTCTTCGCGGATCAGCTGGAGCTCGCGGACGGAGCCGACCAGCGGAACCATGATTTCCGGCTTCGGGGACAGGCCACGGGAAACGAGTTCAGCGGCTGCCTCGCAGAGTGCGCGCATCTGCAGGGCGAACAGGCCGGGCAGGTAAATGCCGAGGCGGACGCCACGCAGGCCGAGCATCGGGTTCTGCTCGTGGAAGCGACGAACCTCAGCCAGCATCTTCTCGTCAGCCGGATCAGCTTCGCCGGTCGCCTTCGCGACAGCAACCTTGATTTCCAGCTCGGACAGTGCCGGCATGAACTCGTGGAGCGGCGGGTCAATCAGGCGGACGGTCATCGACTTGCCATCCATGACCTCGAGCATCTCGAGGAAGTCCTGCTTCTGAAGCTTTTCGAGTTCGCCGAACGCTGCGGCGCGTTCCTTCGAGCCCGGTGCGGAGAGGATTGCGCGCTCAACCAGTGGGCGACGTGCGCCGAGGAACATGTGCTCGGTACGGCAGAGACCGATGCCTTCAGCGCCGAACTCGATCGCGCGACGCGAGTCGGTCGGGGTGTCAGCGTTGGCGCGGACGCTCAGGCGACGAACCTTGTCGGCGCGCTGCAGGATCTTGTCAACCGCCTTAACCAGTTCCTGGGTGCCTTCGTCGTTGCCGGCAGCAATCAGGCCAGCTTCGAGGCCGTGCGACAGGTAGGTGGTGACCGGAGAGTCGGTAACCGGGACCTCGCCGATGAAGATTTCACCAGTCTGACCGTCGATCGCGATCGTGTCGTCGGAGGTGTAGGTGGTGCCATCAATGACGACGGTGCCGGCCTCGGCGTCAATCTCGAGTGCTTCGGCGCCACAGACGCAGGTCTTGCCCATACCACGCGCGACAACTGCAGCGTGCGAGGTCTTGCCACCGCGGGCGGTCAGAACGCCTTCGGCGACAACCATGCCCGGCAGGTCATCCGGGTTGGTTTCGCGACGAACCAGAACGCACTTGACGCCGTCAGCGTGGAACTTCTCAGCTTGAGCGTTGTCGAAGGCAATCTTGCCGACTGCTGCGCCCGGTGAAGCGGCCATGCCACGTGCGATGAGTTCCTTGGCAGCCTTCGAGTCGAACTGCGGGAACATCAGCTGGGTCAGCTGATCGCCGGTGACGCGAGTCAGGGCCTCGTCGCGGGTAATCAGCTTTTCTTCGGTCAGCTGGATGGCGATACGGAATGCGGCGGCAGCGGTGCGCTTGCCAACGCGGGTCTGGAGCATCCAGAGCTTGCCGCGCTCGATGGTGAACTCGATATCACACATGTCGCGGTAGTGGGTTTCAAGCTTGCGCATGATGCCACGCAACTTGTCGTAGGAAGCCTTGTCGATATTCTCGAGGTCGGCGAGGGACAGGGTGTTGCGGATACCTGCAACGACGTCCTCACCCTGAGCGTTCTCAAGGTAGTCGCCGTACACGCCTGCGTGGCCGGACGAGGGGTCGCGGGTGAAGCAGACACCGGTGCCGGAGCCTTCACCCATGTTACCGAAGACCATAGTGCAGATATTGACTGCGGTGCCCAGGTCGTGAGGGATGCGCTCACGACGACGGTAGATGCGTGCGCGCTCGGTGTTCCAGGAGCGGAACACGGCTTCGATGGCCATATCCATCTGGGTGCGAGGATCCTGCGGGAAGTCCATGCCCTTCTGCTCGGAAACGATCTTCTTGAAGGTCTCAACGAGGCCCTTCAGGTCGTCAGCGGTCAATTCGGTGTCGCCCTTGACGCCACGAGCTGCCTTCAGATCGTCCAGGGCGTCGGAGAACAGGTCACCATCAATGTCGAGAACCGTCTTGCCGAACATCTGGATCAGACGACGGTAGGAGTCCCATGCGAAGCGCTCGTTGCCCGAGATCTTTGCGAGACCCTGAACCGAGTCGTCGTTCAGACCGATATTGAGGACGGTTTCCATCATGCCCGGCATCGAGAACTTTGCGCCTGAACGCACCGAGACAAGGAGCGGGTTGTAGGGGTCACCCAGGTGGCGTTCCATCTGATCTTCGACGCGGCGAAGAGCGGTGGTCACCTCAGTTTCCAGGGATTCGGGAACAATCGAATCCTTGAGGTATGCGCGGCATGCCTCGGTGGTGATGGTGAATCCGGGGGGAACGGGCAGTCCAAGCTTCGTCATTTCCGCAAGGTTTGCACCCTTACCTCCGAGCAGGTCCTTCATGGACTTGTCGCCCTCGGAGAAGTCATACACATATTTGACCATTGAGGTCCTCAACTTCCGTCGATCACGTAAAAGTGGCCCACCATCGGGCCGCTAGTGGGAAGAATAGCAAAAAGGGACTTAGGTCACCGAATGCTTTACCTTTGTTTTCAACATCTTTGCAGTTCGCTTAGGCAGTTTGTCGCATATATGACATTTTCAGGCTGTTTCAGTAGGGGCAGAGGTGTGCCTACGCCTCGTTCCACTTCCCATCGACGAGGCCCCTCGACGCACTGCACCTGACGCGACACACCCGAGCTCAAACACGCAAAACCGTCGCACCAAGTGCACCCGGGAACACAAAACCCACCGACACGCGTCACCGCCTACACCTCACGCGACAAAACCCCACTAAAACAAACCAAACCATCGCACCAGGTGCAGTCGGTGCACAAAACACTGGCGGGCCCACCCCAAGGGTGAGCCCGCCAGCTCTACACGGTCAACGCCGGCCGCTGACCATTGAAGGTCGCTGACCGTTGAAGGTCAGTGACTGTTGAAAGTGAATTTTCGGTCCGAACCTTCACCCTCGACACCGACCGTAACAACCTGGCCGGCCACGATCTCTCCAAAGAGGATGCGCTCAGACAGAGCGTCTTCGATCTCGCGCTGGATGGCGCGACGCAAGGGGCGCGCACCGAGCACCGGGTCGAAGCCAAGATCGGCCAGCAGGTCGCGTGCTTCGTCGGTGAGCTGCAGGTGCATGTCCTGCGCTTCCATACGCTTGGCCAGCTTCGCGATCATCAGGTCGACGATCTGCTTGATCTGATCCTTGTTCAGTGGCGGGAACACGATCGTGTCATCGACGCGGTTCAGGAACTCGGGGCGGAAGTGCTGCTTGAGCTCTTCATCAACCTTTGCCTTCATACGCGAGTAGTCATGCGTCAGGTTGTCAGCGGACTGGAAGCCCGTCAAAACACCCTTGTTAATGTCCCGCGTGCCGAGGTTCGTGGTCATGATGATGACCGTGTTCTTGAAGTCGACCTTGCGTCCCTGGGAGTCGGTCAGACGACCTTCTTCGAGGATCTGCAGTAGCGAGTTGAAGATGTCCGGGTGAGCCTTTTCAACCTCGTCGAAGAGGACGACAGAGAACGGCTTGCGGCGAACCTTTTCGGTCAGCTGGCCGCCCTCGTCGTAGCCGACGTAGCCAGGAGGAGCACCGAAGAGGCGCGATGCCGTGTGCTTCTCAGAGAACTCGGACATGTCCAGCTGGATCAGAGCATCTTCGTCACCGAACAGGAATTCGGCAAGCGCCTTCGCCAGCTCGGTCTTACCGACACCGGTCGGACCGGCGAAGATGAACGAGCCACCGGGACGATTCGGGTCTTTCAGCCCAGAGCGAGTGCGGCGGATCGACTGCGACAGTGCGCGAACAGCTTCTTCCTGACCGATGACACGCTTGTGCAGCTCATCCTCCATCTTCAAAAGCTTCGTCGTCTCAGTCTGGGTCAGCTTGAAGACCGGGATACCAGTCGACATGGCTAAGACCTCGGCGATCTCTTCTTCCGTGACCTCTGCGATGGAGTCGGATTCTCCGCCCTTCCAGGACGTTTCTTTCTCTTCACGCTGAGCAACCAGGTTGGATTCTTCGTCGCGCAGGCCGGCTGCCTTCTCGAAGTCCTGATCGTCGATCGCCGATTCCTTGTTGCGACGAACTTCGGCGATCTTCTCGTCGAGTTCACGCAACTCCGGCGGAGCGGTCATACGACGAATACGCAGGCGCGCGCCCGCCTCATCGACCAGGTCGATGGCCTTGTCCGGCAGGAAGCGATCAGAGATGTATCGGTCCGCAAGTTCAGCGGCCGCCTTGATTGCTTCATCGGTGATGATGACGCGGTGGTGGGCCTCGTAACGATCGCGCAAGCCCTTCAGGATTTCGATGGTGTCCTCGACAGAGGGCTCGTCGACCTTCACAGGCTGGAAGCGTCGTTCAAGCGCCGCATCCTTTTCGATGTACTTGCGGTATTCGTCGTTCGTGGTCGCGCCGATCGTCTGGAGCTCGCCACGCGCAAGCATGGGTTTGAGCATCTGGGCGGCGTCGATCGACCCTTCAGCGGCGCCCGCACCAACCAAGGTGTGGATTTCGTCGATGAAGAGGATGATGTCGCCACGCGTACGGATTTCCTTGAGGACCTTCTTCAGGCGTTCTTCGAAGTCGCCACGGTAGCGCGAGCCAGCGACCAGCGACCCCATATCCAGGCTGTAGATCTGGCGGTCCTTGATCGTTTCGGGCACATCACCGTGGACGATTGCTTGCGCCAGTCCCTCGACGACGGCGGTCTTACCAACGCCGGGTTCCCCGATCAGAACCGGATTGTTCTTGGTGCGACGCGAGAGGACTTGCATGACGCGCTCCATCTCGACGCGACGACCAATCACCGGGTCGAGCTTGTTATCGCGAGCAGCCTGGGTCAGGTTGCGACCGAACTGCTCTAGAACCGCAGAGTTCTGGCGTTCGTGCGTGGAGGATCCGCCGACGCCCGCGCCGACAGATTCGCGTCCTTCGCCTTCGCCACGCTGGTATCCGCTGAGTAGCTGGATCACGTTCTGGCGGACCTGGGAAAGGTCAGCGCCACGCTTGGTCAGGACCTGGGCAGCGACGCCTTCACCTTCTTTCAGCAGACCGAGCAAAAGGTGTTCGGTGCCGATGTAGTTGTGGCCGAGCTGCAGTGCCTCACGCAGTGACAGCTCGAAGACTCGCTTTGCGCGCGGCGTGAAGGGGATGTGACCTTCAACCGTCTTTTCGCCTTCGCCAATGATCTCAATGACGGACGCGCGGACGTCGTCATCGTTAATGTCCATCATCGCGAGCGCCTTCGCGGCGACGCCTTCACCTTCGGAGATCAGGCCGAGCAAAAGGTGCTCAGTCCCGATGTAGTTGTGCTTGAGCCCGCGCGCTTCATCCTGCGCGAGGACGACGACGCGCCTAGCTCGGTCGGTAAACCGTTCGAACATGTCATTCCCTTTGCGTCCTAGGACCGCGCCAACACGCGGAGTGATTCTTCAACTGAAACCACACTAAGCGAGCGCACGATTATATGCGCGTTAGTTCGCCATGGGGTGAAAAAGGAATATCGACGAGGCCGATCGGCTCCCGGCTGTTTCAGTTACGCTTCGGATTCCACCAGTACGGTGAACGGGCCATCATTGACCAGCGAAACTTCCATCATCGCGCCGAATTCGCCCGTTGCTACTTCGAGGCCGCGACCTCGTAAATCGGCGACAACCGCATCGACGAGAGGCTGTGCTTCATCGCCCGGGGCGGCATTCACCCACGAGGGGCGACGCCCCTTGCGCGTATCCCCGTAGAGCGTGAACTGCGAAACCAGCAGGATCGGAGCACCGAGTTCCGAGGCGGACTGCTCATCACCGAGAATGCGAAGTTCCGCGATCTTACGGGCGACAGTCGCAACCTGCTCCGCACTGTCTCCTCTTTTCACGCCGAGCAACACCATCAGGCCCGGGCAATCAATCGCCCCGACAACCTGACCGTCAACAGACACGGAAGCGCTGGTCACGCGCTGAATAACCGCGCGCATCAGCGGGCTCCCAACGCGCCCAGGCCACCGATCGGCGACACGTCATGGCGACGCAGATCAGGATTATTCAAATCAGCTCCCGGACGTGTTTCGGGGGACATTGCAGATTTGCCATCAACGGGAACAATCAGTTCCTGAGCTGCAGCAATACCACCCAAGTCGAACACCATCGACGCCGGAACGTTGCGCGCAAGCACCGCCAAAGCAATCGGACCAAGCTCTCTATGGCGAGCAACAGAGGTCACGATACCAACAACTCGACCGTTCGATTCAATGCGAGTACCTACCTCGGGAAGGTCGCCTCGTGAACCATCAAGCTGCAGGAACGTCAGGCGACGCGGCGGACGCCCCAAATTGAGCACGCGAGCAATCGACTCCTGCCCGCGATAGCAGCCCTTATTCGTGTGGACCGCGGTGCGCAGCCAGTCGACCTCAGCCGGAATCGACCGCGCGTCCGTGTCGACACCCAAGCGCGGGCGCCACGCAGCAATACGCATCGCCTCCCACGCAAGGAACCCCGCAGGCTTCCGCTTCGCATCAGTGGCCAGCCAGTCGGTAATAAACTGCTTCGCCCCGTCGCGATGCACAACATGCAAACGTATCCGTGAACGCTCGCCCGGATGAGAGCCCTGGAAGTATTCCGTGCCTCCCTCGGTCACGCCCGGCCACGGATCGTTCCACGTCAGCACGAGGCCGGGAAGCCCGGTAGCTGTATCCGTGTCACTGCCCGCGGTCGCGAACACCGTCACGTCAGAGCGCACATCAACCTGCACGCGCAGAGCAAACTGCATCGAACGCAGGAACTCCACTAGACCTTGGGTGTCATAGCCTTCACAGATCAGCCACGTGTTCTTACCGTCGTCCGCTACTGCAGCCTGGTGCTCAATATGACCCTGAGGATCCAGAACCAGAAGCTCCTTCGAATCCCCCGGGCCCATACCCGTGACAATCTGCGTCGTAATGCTGGTCAGCCACGTCTGACGATCCGCACCAGACACGGTGATGACGCCCAAGTCTGCGCGATCCGTGATCGCGCGCCCCTCTTCCAAGGCCCACTGTTCCCCCAAAGGGTCGCCGTAATGCAGGGCAATCGGCGTCACGGGGATCGCAAAGGTCTGTGGCTCCGCCCCTTCTTCAGGGGTGTCAGCTTCTTGAGCGCGGGTGGCCTGGCCCCCTAGATCGTCGGACGTGAGAATCGCACCCGGCCACGTGGCAAGCGGAGACAGCCACTCGTCAGCAGGCGAATCCGACGTAGTGGAAGAAACGGGGGAATCAGACAAGGAAACCACTCTCAGCCTGGGCGTCAATGCCTTCAACGGCTTCGCCCGACGCGGTGCGCGCCTGCTCGGTACGCATCAAGCGGCCTGAGAACTCAACTCCAGCTTCGCCACCGACAATAGTCTTTTCCTGCGTCCACATGAGCTCACCCGCAACCAGGCCGTACATGCGACCCAGGTGTTCGACCTCTTGCGCCTTCGCGTCACGCGCAATCGCATCCGACACCATCTGCACGCGCGGGCCAACTCCCACGCCCGCCCACAGCACACCAAGACCATTCGTCAAAGCCGAAGTCGCCGTGAACTCGCGCGGCACATACTGACCCGGCGGAGGCAGTTCATCCGTGCCCGGCATCACCGACACGTACATCGTCTCTTCGACCAAAAGCTCACCGCGACCAATGTGTGACAGCCCCTCGGCAGCGTCCCACGTCGGCTCAATCTCAACGCCGGGAGCCGGAAGCCCCTGGTAAATCGACGTGGTGAAACGCATCTGCTCACCACAAATCTCACCGCGCATCTCTTCAATGATCGCAGTATCCGTTTCAGCGCCAGCGGCCATCCCCCAGCCCTTCCACGTACCGAGCATCCACGCGAGAGGAGCAAGAGCAACAGGCAAATCAGCAGGAATAACCATCATGGAAATTAGCCTAAAGGTTTGCGCGCGCCCACGCGATATTTGGATCCGCGACCACCGCGTCAGTCAGCAGTTTCGAGGCTCGAAGCGAGGATTTGGCTCAGATGCCACCGATGCGGATCAACGCGTAAATCGGAATCGCAGCAACCAAGAACTTTGCGCAGGCGCGACCCAGCGCACCCGTCGGCGGGCGACGCGTCGTGTGATCACCTAGCAGACCATCAAGAACCACAATCGTCACACCAACAGCCACACCTTCAAGCAAACCGAAAAGAGCGGCCGCCGGGATCGGACCGATGACAGACGCAAGGCCCGGAAGAATAATCGGCGTCATCTGCGATGCGCGACCGGCAATATATGCGACAACACCAATGATTGCGCCCGAGATCGCTCCCACCGAAAGCGCACCAATCGACTGCGAACGATAGGTGTGGCCAATCTGGTCTCCCCACACAATCAGCGCAATCAAGACCGCGGCAACGGGGATCATCATGCTCCACTGCTCAAGAGAATTCAACGTGATCCACACAGCCGACGCGGCAATCAGAATCAAGGCTCCGATCGCGGAGGCAAGAGTCAAAGAGGTCGGACGCTCATTAGGACGAGTCTTCACTCGGCGTAGCACCATCACATCGGCCTCATCGACTGATTCACCTGCGATAAGAGCTTCCTGAAGAGCCCGCTCACGCTGGCGTTGCGCGATCGTTTCAGCACAATTCTCACCTGTGATAAACGAGTGATTCGTTGGCGTTGGAGCCGTGAAAATCACCGAAGCAACAATCGCAACAACCGACGCCCCAATCACCGGAACGCCATATTTTAAGTCGCCCATCAGCGCGACCACCATCGGCAGAACAGCTGCCGAAAACGCCAACGCGATAATCGTGAGGGGAGGAAGATCCAGACCGGTAAGCGCACCCCACGTGAAGGCAAGAACAACACCGATCAGAGCAATCAGAGAAGCAAACGTCAAAGACGTTGCCGGCAACGCCCACACGACCACGGTCAGAATCGAGAAAAGAAGAACGATGACCGCGGATAAGCGCATACCGGTCGTGATTGACAGGGTTGCCATCGAAAGGCGGTCGCTTAAATCGCGACGCCCTCGATGAGAATGGGGCCTCGAGGCAGGTCGAGTGGGAACAGACTCCATACGATTCATGGTCGCACATTTTGGTGGGATGTCCCACCTGTCCTCCCCTCGCTAGCGAGGCTCGCATTACGTATGCTTGTACGCGCACCGAGTTGTTAAGCCCCGGGCTCCAAACTTTGCCGCTACGAGCGGCCTTCGCGCCGACAGGCGCTTTCGGCTCGGTGTCTAATCGTTGGAAAGTGGTTGCGATGGGTCTCCTGTCGTGGCCACTTTTTCTGTTCCGCCCGTTCCCTGTAGGCCCCTATGAACGCCAAGGGATAAAACAAGGCTGGCCCGGGTGTTTCACCCGGGCCAGGCCTCGTCATTATGATCGCGGACGGTACTGCTAAGCTCACGCCGAAATCAGCGGAGTAGCAGCTCAGTCTGCGCGGGGCGAGAGATCCGCCAAACGGCGGACGGTCGCCAGCGGTGTCAGATCAGCGGGTAGCGGACGATCGTCGCTTCACGACCAGCGCCGACGCCGATCGACTGAATGCGACAACGCGACAGCTCTTCGAGGCGCGCGATGTAATCCTGCGCGTTCTTCGGCAACTCTTCGAAGGTACGGCAACCGGTGATGTCCTCTTCCCAACCGGGCAGTTCTTCGTACACCGGGACAGCGTTCTCGAAACCGACCTGGTCAAGAGGCATTTCTTCCATGCGGACACCATCGACCTCGTAGGCGACGCAGACCGGGATGGTCGGATAGCCAGAAAGCACGTCGAGCTTCGTCAGGCAGATGTCGGTCAGGCCGTTGATGCGGGTCGCGTAGCGCATGACAACCGCGTCGAACCAGCCGGTGCGGCGAGCACGACCGGTGGTCACACCAAATTCGCCACCTTTGTGACGCAGGGCCTCACCGACCTCATTATCAAGTTCTGTCGGGAACGGGCCTTCACCCACGCGCGTCGTGTACGCCTTCGCAACACCGACAACGCGGTCGATGCGGGTCGGGCCAACACCGGTGCCAGTCAGCGCACCGCCGGCGGTCGGGTTCGACGAGGTCACAAACGGGTACGTGCCATGGTCGATGTCGAGCATGGTGGCCTGACCACCTTCAAAAAGCACCGTGTCGCCACGATCGAGCGCGTCATTCACTTCGAGGGACGCATCGCAGACCATCGGGCGGATGCGATCGGCATATGCGAGCAGTTCTTCAGTGACGGTGTCAGGGTCGAGAGTTTCCATGCCGACGGCTGCGAAAACCTCATTTTTCGGGGCAAGAGCTGCCTCGATCTTCTCGCTCAGCGTCTTCGGGTCGAACAGATCCTGAATGCGGATGCCAACGCGGTTCATCTTGTCCGCGTAGGTCGGGCCGATGCCACGGCCGGTTGTGCCGATCTGGTTCTTCCCGCGAGCGCGCTCGTTCGCCTGGTCCATCAGACGGTTGTAGCTGGGGATGATGTGAGCATTGGAGGAAATCTTCAGGCGCGAGCAGTCAACGCCACGCGATTCCATTTCGGCCAATTCCTGGAACAGAACATCAATGTCAACGACGACGCCGTTGCCGATGATCGGGGTAACACCCTTGGACAGGATGCCCGCGGGCAACAGGTGCATCGCGTACTTTTCACCGTCGATGACGACAGTGTGACCGGCGTTGTTACCGCCGTTGAACTTCACGACATAGTCAGTGTTCTGGCCGAGCTGGTCGGTCGCCTTACCTTTACCTTCGTCGCCCCACTGGGCACCGAGCACGATCACGGCTGGCATGGGTTTCTCCCCGATATTCTTGCTATACGTACGACTGTGGCCGCACCTCGCACAATTCTACCGAGATTTACGCCAGCGCGTGAGCAGTAACAGCAGACACGCTTAACGCATACGCCTTCACGTACGCATTAAGCAATAGAAATCTTACTCCGCCCCTTCAGTGGGGGTTTGTTTGGGCGGGCGGCCTCGTCCCCGAAGTGGCTGAGCCTTTGCTTCACGCCCCGCATCCTTCAGCGCGCGACGCAGAATGATCTCAATCTGCGCGTTCACACTGCGCAGATCGTCTGCCGCCCACTTGGACAACGCCTCGTGGACGGCAGGATCTAAGCGCAGAAGAATTTGCTTGCGCTCATTCTTCGGAGTCATTTACTCACCCGGCGATTCGCTCCCCAATACCAACCCAGCAGGTCAGTACAGCGAGCCCGCATTCACGATCGGCTGAGTGCGTTGATCAGAGCAGAGCACGACCAGCAGGTTCGACACCATCTGAGCTTTGCGTTCATCATCAAGCGACACGATGTCATTGTCTTCCAGACGGTTCAGCGCCTGCTCAACCATGGTGACCGCCCCTTCAACGATCTGCTCACGGGCAGCGATCACAGCACCGGCCTGCTGGCGCTGCAACATTGCCTGCGCAATTTCGGGCGCGTAAGCGAGAGACGAAATACGAACCTCGACGATTTCAAGACCAGCCAGTTCGACGCGAGCCGCAACTTCGCGCGCAAGTTCAGCGGAGACGACGTCTGTACCGCCACGTAGCGAGGTTTCGCCCGGGCCGGGCTCGTCATAGGGGTGCGAAGTGGCGACGTGACGTAGCGCCGACTCCGCCTGAGCCTTGATGAATTCCTCGTACTGCTCGACTGCAAAGACCGCGCGCGCCGTGTCAGCAACCTGCCACACGACGATCGCCGCAATATTCACCGGATTACCGTCGGAATCGTTGACTTTCAGCTCGCTCGTCTCGAAGTTATGGACCTTGACGGAGACCTTCTTGCCATTCGTCAACGGCGGTACCAGCACCAGGCCCGTCTTGCGAACCGTGCCAACGTACTTGCCGAAGAACTGGCGAACCGAGGTCTGGCCAGGAGAGATGACCGCCAAGCAGGGCATCAACACCATGACGAGGAGGAACATGACCGAACCGGAAACGATTCTTGCGACACCGCCCGCTTCGCCAGCGTCATCCGCGATCGCACCTGTAACGAACAGGTAGATCGAGTAGCCGAAACCTGCGAGCAGGATCAAGGCCATCGGGAAGGCGATCGCCGATCCGAGTGCCGGCGCCTTCTTTTCCGCAATATTCACGCGCGCTTTTGCTTCAGCAAACGCATTATCAGCTACGCCTTTGACGTTGATGTGCTCTTCCTGAGCCACCGAGTGCGACATCAGTTCTCCTTTGCGACTCGCGCCAGCCGGTCGGCTAGCTCCACACGAGTGCGATATCAATATGATATCTATTTTTTACTCCGCGTCAATAGCATGTTTTTGTCTGGGTACAGTGGGCGGTCTCGTGCATCATTCACGATCGCGTACTATCGACAATTCGCGAGGCCACGCGCGCAACGCCAGCCGAAAATGGGTGCTCACGCAGAATGCGTGGCACATCTGGTCAGCTGAAGGCAACCCGGATGAGCGCTCAGGAAAGAAAAGACGTACAAGGCGACGAAAATGGGCTTTCAACTGGGAAAACATCGCCTTACACGACAAAAACCGACGCCTGCCACCACCCGCACTCCGCCGAGCACCCACACATGCCTCATGCTCGCGCTCTTACGCAAGGGAAAACACGGGCACGACGAAAAAGCTGGCGACACCTACCTCAGCTGGCATCACCTACCTCGCCAGGCAATGCCTACCGTAGTTGACGGTTACCTCACTTAACCGTGGCAGCCTCCGCGCGGACGGAGGCGACCTCGTACAGGGCAATGCCGGTTGCGACGGCGGCGTTCAACGATTCGACCGCGGACGAGATCGGGATGGACACAATCTGGTCGCAGGTTTCGCGGACCAGGCGGGACAGGCCCGCCCCTTCGGCGCCGGTGACAACGACCAGCGGCGCATCGGCGAGCTTCAACCCGCGCAACGACGCGTCTCCCCCGCCGTCAAGGCCGATGACGAACATACCGTTCTTCTTGCATTCCTCGAGGGCACGGACCAGGTTGGTTGCACGCGCGACGGGAACTCGGGCGGCTGCGCCAGCAGAGACCTTCCACGCGGTGGTGTTGACACCTGCGGAGCGACGTTCCGGGATAATGACACCGTCGGCACCAAATGCTCCGGCAGAACGGAGAACTGCGCCCAGGTTGTGCGGGTCGGTCACTTGGTCGAGCGCGACCAGCAGGGGCGTTCCAACCTTCTGGAAGGATCCGACGATCAGGTCTTCGACGTGCGAGTATTCGTATCCGCGCACCTCAACGGCTACGCCCTGGTGGACTGCGCCCTCAGTTGCGACGTCGAGGTCGCGACGGGTGACCTCGAAAACAGGGGCCCCCATGTGGGTGGCGAGGCGGATGACCTCTTCGACGCGGTCGTCTTTCACATTGTCGAGCACGAAGACACGTTCAATCGGCACGTTGGCGCGGACAGCTTCGGCGACGGGGTTGCGACCGGCGATCAGTTCGTGGCCGGGTGCGACCTTGATGGATGACTTGGCGCGTGCGCGCGCGATCGCTGCTTCCCGAGCTTCGCGTGCTTCCCGCTGGATCTTGCGCTTGTACGCGGGATGGTAGGTCCGGTCTTCAGCCTTCGGGGTCGGCCCCTTACCTTCGAGCCTACGACGCGAGTGCCCGCCGGTGCCGACTTTCGCGCCCTTCTTCGATCCAGGTTTGCGCACTGCGCCGCGACGACCGTCGTTTCCCGCCATGAGTTTCACCTATCGTTCGTTGGTCTCGCCTCCCGGCGAGCAGTTCAGATAGCAAGCCTATCGGCTCCCCGACTGTTTTCCCGCACGATATCGCCATTTGCGGTAGGTATCACGGCGCACTTTCTCTTGTTCACCAATTGACGAGGCCGAGAACGCCAGCGATTTCCAGCTTTCGCTCCGATTATCGGCCTTGGCAATTCCTCGCGAGAAACGTGCCTGCGATCAACGGAAGGTCAGGCGAGTTTCCAGGTTGCTCCATCACGCCCGTCAGCGACTTCGATTCCTGCGTTCGCGAGGCGGTCGCGAAGAGCGTCTGCGCGCGCCCAGTCCTTTTCGGCGCGAGCCTGCGCACGTTCTTCGATGACGGCCTGAACGAGGGTGTCGAGCGCGTCGTGTTCGCCAGATCCCGCACCTCCAGCTGTTCCAGCGGAGCCTAGTCCGCTTCGCCACTGCTCGGATGCGGGGTCAAGTCCAATGACATCAAGCATGGAGCGCACCAACTGCTGTTCACGTCGGACCGCTTCGGTGTCGCCCGCTTCGATGGCAACGTTGCCGGCCTTCATGTGCTCGTAAATGACGGCAAGCGCTCCGGCCACGTTCAGGTCATCGTCCATTGCGGTCACGAAGCCCTCGGGTAGTTCGGACGCAGGCAGTGCAATTTCGGAAGCGGGAACCTCGTCTGCAATCGCAATCGCGCGTTCCACGAAGGCGGAAAACTTCGCCCATGCAGCGGCAGCAGCTGGCATGGTTTCAGGGCCCCACTCAATTCCACTGCGGTGATGAACGGTCGAAAGCGCCCACCGAACGGCAGCAGCCGGATGCTCTGCAGTCAGAGCGTCGATGGAGAGCACATTGCCCAGCGACTTCGACATTTTTTCGCCCTTCATGGTGACCCACGCGTTGTGAACCCAGAGGCGCGCGAATCCCCAACCTGCTCCGTGTGACTGCGCTTGTTCATTCTCGTGGTGCGGGAATCGCAGGTCGATTCCACCGCCGTGAATATCGAATTCGTCACCCAAATAGCGCCGCGACATCGCAGAGCATTCGAGATGCCAGCCCGGGCGGCCTCGTCCCCACGGAGAATCCCAAGCCGCAGTTTCCGGCTCGCTTGCCTTGGCTGCCTTCCAGAGCGCAAAGTCGCGAGGGTCGCGCTTGCCCGCTTCCACGGCGGCGTCGATCTGCGCCTCGTCTTCGGTGGTGCGCATGTCGTCGAGCTTCTGGCGGGTCAGCGACCCGTAATCGTCCTGGCTGGCAACGGAGAAGTAGACGTTGCCCTGGCCGTCGGCGTAGGCGTGCTCGCGCTCGATCAGGCGGTTAATCAAGTCAATCTGGTCCGGAATATGCCCGGTCGCGTGAGGTTCGTAGGTCGGTGGCAGAACACCGAGGGTCGCATACGCTTCGGTGAATTCGCGCTCGAAACGCTGCGCCCACGCCCACCATTCAACGCCCGCGTCGGCGGACTTGTTGAGGATCTTGTCATCAATGTCGGTGACGTTACGGATGTAAGTGACGTCCAGACCATTGCGCTTCAGCCAACGAATCAGCGAGTCGAACGCGACGGCCGCGCGCAGGTGTCCGACGTGCGGCGCACCCTGCACCGTCGCGCCACACAGGTAAATCCCCACTTTCCCCGGGTTTACAGGAACCAGTGGCTGCAGGGTGGCGGACTTCGAGTCGTACAGGTGAAGCGTCATAGTGCCATGCTACCCGCGTCGGCTCCCACGGTACGAGGCCGCCTCCACTTTTAGGACTGCGTAACGCGACGAAAGGGCGGGGTGGCACAGGGGACAGGCGTTTCGGAAGCTCAGTTTCTGGGCGTGATCTTTTCTTCGATCAGAGCACGCAGGGCGTCGGCGTCGTTCGGCAGGCTCACGACGCGTTGCTCGCCCCCCTCAATATCGGCGAATCGGGCGGGAACGGTGGGTTCATGGCCGGTTGCCTCGCGGATCGTGTCGGCAAACTTCACGGGAAGCGCAGTTTCCATGACGACGGTCGGCCCGCCCAGGCGCGGTGCCCACTGGCGTGCGACGTGCATGCCGTCCGCGGTATGCGGATCCAGCAGGTAGCCGTCGTTTTCTTCGGTGAAGAGAATCTGTTCCAGGCGGTGGGCATGGTTTGAGGTGCCCGACACGAAGCCGTAGTTTTCGCCAAGGGCGGCAAATTCTTCAGTGCCGGACAGATCGAAGAAGCCGTCCGAGTTCAGGACCTCGCCGAACAGCTGAGCGGTACGCTCCCCGTCGCGACCAAGCAGGTCGAAGAT
The DNA here is from genome assembly GCF_019380255.1 of Schaalia turicensis. Lineage (NCBI taxonomy): Bacteria > Bacillati > Actinomycetota > Actinomycetes > Actinomycetales > Actinomycetaceae > Schaalia > Schaalia turicensis. The sequence continues at coordinate 169,972 of NZ_CP048928.1, read as the reverse complement.
AAAGCGCTCGAAGTTGGATGCCTTCGAAATATCCATCGACGGCGACGAGGTTGCCAGTGTTTGAGCCGAAGAACGAACGCGGTAGACACCGGTGCGGAAAAACTCGTCAAGAACATCGTTCTCGTTCGTGGCCACAACAAGCGTTCCCAGTGGCACACCCATCTGTCGCGCCACGTGGGCTGCGCAAATATTGCCGAAGTTGCCCGAGGGAACGACGACGTTCACTCGGCAATCCAGGTCGAGGCCACCGTCCGCACCTCGTGCCACCTGCAACCAGGTCGCGACGTAATACACAACTTGGGCGAGCAGGCGCGCCCAGTTGATCGAGTTAACCGCGCCCAGATGCCATTTCGCCTTAAAGTCAGGGTCCATGTTAACCGCCTTCACCAAGTCCTGACAGTCATCGAATACGCCCTCAACTGCGACGTTCACAATGTTGTCGTCCAGCAGAGAGAACATTTGCGCGCGCTGGAATGGCGTCATGCGTCCGGCCGGAGTAAGCATGACGACCGACAGGCCATTCCGGCCTCGTAGCGCGTACTCGGCAGCAGAGCCGGTATCACCACTGGTCGCACCCACAATCGTCAGCCAATCTCCACGGCGGTCGAGCTCGTACTCGAAGAGTTCGCCAAGCAACTGCATCGCCATGTCCTTGAACGCTGCCGTCGGGCCATTCGACAGGTGCGACACCCAGACTCCGGACTGGAGGTGCGTAACCGGAACGATCGCCGGGTCGCTGAACGCGGGCGTGCGGTAGGCGCGAGCGGTAATCGCCTTCAGGTGCTCGGAGGGAATGTCGTCAATGAACAGTTCAAGAACGCGGGCAGCGAGCGCCGCATAGCCTTCATCTGCGAGGACTCGGCTGAGTTCTTCGAGGTCTGTCGCGCCCAGTTGCGGGTAGCTTTCAGGCATGTAGAGGCCGCCGTCGGGAGCGAGGCCCTCAAGAAGGATGTCGCTGAACGAGCGCGCGTTGTCGGCCGAAGATTGGCGAGTCGAAATGTACCGCATGCGCCGATCCTATCGGGGTCAGGCTGTCGTGCGAGCTCCGTCCCAAATCCGCGTCGCACCGGCTAGCCTTGAAGCATGACTGACACCGCTCATTCCACTCCCGTCCCCTTCCGCGTTGGCCAAGCGATCGACGTTCACGCGTTCGCAGTCGCAGACGAGTGTGGGAATCTGCCCGACAAAACTCTCATGCTCGCGTGTGTGGAGTGGCCGGGCGAAACCCCACTGGAGGGTCACTCTGATGGCGACGTTGCAGCTCACGCAGTGTGCGACGCGATTTTGGTGGCGACCGGTCTGGGCGAAATGGGAAGCGTGTTCGGGACCAGTCGACCCGAGTGGTCGGGCGCATCCGGCGAACAGTTCCTTGTCGAGGTATGCCGAATGGCGCGCAAAGCTGGCTGGCACATCGGTAATGCGACCGTGCAAGTGATCGGCACAAAGCCTCGCATGGCTGCGCGTCTCCCCGAAGCGTGCCAGCGGATGAGCGAGATCGTCGGCGCCCCCGTTTCCGTCAGCGCCACGACGACGGACGGGCTTGGGTTTACGGGACGAGGCGACGGCTTGGCAGCAACAGCGGTTGCGCTCGTCGTTCGGGCTCAGTAGTTCGCCAGCGCGAACGAGGTCACGGGGAAACCGCGGGTGAGTACCCGCGAAGAAAACGGCGGTCGAGATCCCCCGCGACAAGCGCACCTCAAGAATCGGGAAGAGAACAGAGGCGAGCAGGCAGAAAGAGTCAGCCCGCTACTCCCCCATTACTTTTCGAGGTGCTCCAAGTGTGCCTCGTCTGCCTTGACCGGGATGGTCAGGACCAAGCCAACGGCGAGGATCAGGATGATACCGAGGATGCCCCAGTAGGTGTAGTCGCCACCGGTGGACTGCGCCTTGCCGATCTTCAGGAAGACGCCGTACATGAACGGCGCCAGGAAAGAGACGGCGCGGCCGGTGGTCGCGTACAGGCCGAAGACTTCGCCTTCACGACCTGCGGGGATGATACGGCCGAGGAACGAACGGGATGCCGACTGGGTCGGGCCGACGAAGATGCAGAGCAACAGGCCAAGGCTCCAGAAGACGATCGAGCCGTGCGCGTGGAAGAAGAAGACGCCCAGGCCGAAAACGACCATCGAAGCGAGCGAGAAGATAATGACCTTTTTCGGGCCAATCTTGTCGTCGAGAGCGCCGAAGCCGATGGTAGCTAGGCCCGCCACGACGTTCGCGGCGATTGCGAAGACCATGACGTCACCGGCGGAGAAACCGAACGCGGACTTTGCCAGGATTGCACCGAAGGTGAAAACGCCTGCCAGGCCGTCGCGGAAGACGGCGGAAGCCAGCAAGAAAAACAGTGTATGCGGCGCTTCGCGGTGCAGGCCCTTCACGGTCTGCCAGAGCATACGGTAGGAGTCGAGCAGAGATTCTTTCGAATCATCGTGGTTCAGGACTGACGGTTTCGGCGGGTGCAGCACGACCGGCAGGGCGAAGAGACCGAACCAGAGTGCCGCGATGATCATCGCGATACGAATATTCAGACCGTTGTCGGTGGACACACCCAGCAGGTTCGGACCAATCAAGCCGACGTAGAGGATGAGTAGCAGGACGATGCCACCAACGTAGCCGGCTCCCCAGCCAAGGCCGGAGATACGCCCCATGTCCTTCTTGTCAGCCAGGTGGTTGAGCATCGCATTGTAGTTCACGGACGCGAACTCGAAGAAGATGTTGCCGACGCCCAGCAGTGAAATACCGAGCCAGAGCGACGCGTTCGGCCCGATCGACGATTCGGGGGCGACGAAGAACATGGCGAGCATCGACAGGACAACCGCGCCGGTAAACCAGCCGAGCCAGACACCGCCCTTACCACGACGGTCTGCGCGCTGGCCGGTAATCGGCGCGAGAAGAGCGATGATGAGGCCTGCGACCGTCAACCCGATCGACAGGTGCGAGTTCGCGGTTCCCGCATCGGTGAACAGCCCATCGCTGGTCAGGTAGGTGGAGAAGACGAAAGTGGTGGCGACAGCGTTGAACGCTGCCGACCCCCAGTCCCACGCTGCCCATTCAATGACGGGGCGCGTCAGGATTTTCGTTTTTTCTTTTGATGCCACTGGGGTGTTCGGGGTGGATGACATTCGTTTCTCCTCGGACATACGTCCGCTGCTTTGGGCGCTGTCAGTGTTGCTGACATCTGGAACTTAACACGAAGAGGAGCGAAATTTGATTTCTTGAACGTTTCGTGGACGTGCAAGTCGGTCGCATTATCTGCCTTGTGTCCCCGTTCTAGTCCCTCATTGACGAGGCCACACCGGGCATCTTTCTTACCCCGCTGTGGCAGGCAAGCTGGCAGTTTTCAGGATTGATCGAGTAGAAGTGTTGCGAGCGCAAGGTCGAGCCGGGTTGTGACTTTCATGGAGAGAAGGTCGCCAGGGACTGTCATCACTTGGCCACCCGCGTCTTCCACAAGACCCGCGTCATCGGTCGCCGCTGTACGTTCATTTGCTCCACGAGTCCGGGCGGACTCGTGCGCTTCGCGCAAGGTGGACCACGCGAATCCTTGAGGTGTCTGCACGCTGACAAGGGTGGAACGGTCGAGGGTTGCCACCACCGGGCGCAGTCCAATGCCGAGGTGCGCTGACGCAGTGGAGTCGCCAACTTGTTTGAGCGTGTCGGTCACTGGCAGAACCGGGATGACGGCGTTGTATCCCAACGTAACGGCTGCAATGACGCGACGAATCGCGTCTGGCGGAGTCAAAGCTCGCGCGGCGTCGTGAACAAGGACGGGGGTTGAAGCGTCAAGGCACATCCCGTGGGTTTCGGCGAGGGTTTCTAACGCATCCAGTCCGAGGACAACTGAGGCTTGACGCGACGCGGATGATCCGGCAACGACAAGAACAGGTGTTGAACAGGATTCGCCCTGCTCGCTTGTAAGCGTGATACGTCCATCTGGAAAGTAAGTGGCGAAGGTATCGACCTGATCGGCGGGCGCTGTCACGACGATGCCTGCAACACCAGCTTGAGCTAGCCCGCGGGCGGATCGTTCAAGAAGAGTAGTGCCAGCAAGCTCAACAAGAGCTTTGGGACCGTCAGACCCCAAACGGGTGCCGGAGCCTGCTGCTGTCAGGACTGCAAGAGCGGTTGACATTGAGGATCCGAAGTGTGACGGGTCAGGTCACTCAGCGTCTACGGCGTCTTCAGGGGTGATACGACCTTCGGCGAGGATTTCGTCAAGGCGAGCAGCTGCCTGTTCTTCGGTGATGTTACGCGCCAACGCAAGTTCAGAGCAGAGGATCTGACGAGCCTTGGTCAGGGTACGCTTTTCACCAACGGAAAGCTTCTTCAGATCGTCGCGACGCGTCAGGTCACGAACAACTTCAGCGACCTTCACGATGTCGCCGGTTGCGATCTTCTCTTGGTTTGCCTTGAACCGGCGGGACCAGTTGGTGGGCTCTTCAACGTAGGGGGCACGAAGAACCTTCAGAACCTCTTCCAGCCCATCTTCACCGACAACTTCACGCACACCAACAAGGTCAACGTTATTTGCGGGAACCTGAATGGTCATGTCGCCCTGTTCGACGCGCAAGGTCAAGAACGTGATCTCTTCACCACGCAACGTGCGCGTAGAGATCTCTTCGATCGTGGCTGCACCGTGGTGCGGATAAACGACCGTCTGACCAATTTCGAACGTCATGAGAGCTCCCTGCAGATATGCGACTAGCGGATACAAGTCTACCATTTGCACCCGTTTCCTACCCGACTAGGCGCTGGCGGGCCGAAGCCACTCACGAGGGGCGGCACTCGGCCCCCGCGATCTACTTCACATGTGGATTCAAATCAGCACAATACAAATGGGGCGAACCCGCTTTCGCGGATCCGCCCCACTCGTTCAGCTATCTAGATGCTCACTTGCCCTGGTTGGCGACAGCAGCAATCTTTGCTTCTGCCTCGGGATCCAGGTAGGTGCCACCCTTCTTGATCGGCTTGAGGGTTTCCTCATCCAGCTCGTAAACAAGCGGGATACCGGTCGGGATGTTGACGCCTGCAATGTCCTCGTCGGAGATTTCGTCGAGGTGCTTGACGATGGCGCGCAGCGAGTTGCCGTGTGCGGCGATCATGACGGTCTTGCCGGTCTTGATTGCCGGGACGATGGTGCCGTCCCAGTACGGGAGCAGGCGCTCAAGGACGTCCTTCAGGCATTCGGTCATCGGGATCGGCTCGCCTGCGTAACGCGGGTCGGTGTCCTGGCTAAATTCGGAGCCAGCTTCGATTGCCGGTGGCGGAACGTCGTAGGAACGACGCCACTGCATGAACTGATCCTCGCCATATTCGTCGCGGATTTCTTTCTTGTTCTTACCCTGAAGAGCACCGTAGTGGCGCTCGTTCAGACGCCAGTTGCGCTCAACCGGGATCCAGTGACGATCGGCAGCATCGAGTGCGAGGTTCGCGGTCATGATTGCGCGGCGCAACATCGAGGTGAACAGGAGGTCCGGCAGAACGCCAGATTCCTTGAGGAACTCGCCACCGCGTGCGGCTTCGGCGCGGCCCTTTTCGGAGAGCGGCACGTCAACCCAGCCGGTGAAGAGGTTCTTTGCATTCCATTCGCTCTCGCCGTGGCGGAGCAGCACCAGTGTGTATGTCATGACGTCATTCTTCCATCTTCGAGGGGTGTTGTCATAGACCCCAAGGACCTATCTCAGGCGTGAGCCCTCTCAAACTTCGCGACGATGTCGGCGGGGATGCGCCCACGGTCGGAAACCTGGATTCCGTTTTCTGTGGCCCATGCGCGAATTTCACCTGCGCGCGACAGAGCTGCCGACGAGGCCACGCGTGAACCGCGGATTGCTCGACCACCGATACGGCGCGATGAAGAAATCCACTTTTCAAAATCAGCGGAAATTTCAGAAATGTGTTCTTCCGAGAGGTCAATTTCGTAGGTCACACCCTGGAATGAGAATGTAACGGTGTCTTTTGCAGGAGTTCCATCAATATCGTCAACGAGAACGACGTGCGTCTTCTTCATAAGGGGTCCTATTCACTCATTGATGTTCGATTGTTATTGTCCGGAGACAATCAAATTGTCTCCGGACAGAATATAAATAAGAAAGAACCGACGCAACCGTTTTTAAATAGTGAAATTGAATACTTATAAAGTAAGACTAGAAGCGAGAGTTAATTGACCAAAACTCTCCGACGCGTGAACCAAGAGGGGTGTTTTGTTCAGTGGGGTCGACCTCGTAACCCTAGAGACGAAGCGCACAGGAGAAAATCTGCCACCAACTTCAATTGGGTTGAACGTTGTACCACATTGGATCTCAGCTAAGAACAAAGAGCACCCATGCAGTTCGGAATCATGAGCGTCTCAGACACCACCGACTCTGATTACAACCAACAACCCCACCAGAAATGCCGAAGACTACGCAATGGCGCAACACATGTCAGGTGGTCGAATTGACCTGATGATGAGTCACGGAAATACAGATTCGGTTTACCCCGTGGTTCGGAAAAGATATTCGCAACGGTATTCCGTTGGCCATTGAAAACTACGCTCTTCTACGCCGTTGATGGAGCGAAGATAATGTCGATTGGCACGGTAAATTCCGTACGTACGCCTTTGCACGGTTTCACGTCCACTCCACGCCCACTGGACGGAATTGCTCCATTTGTATGACACGGCTCTATTCGCTCCCCCGAAATTACTGTACAGGTCGCCTATTACGGTGACTGTTTCTTCCACAACAGTGTTTTCTGGTCGCCAGAACACATGGTCGCCCTGTACCACGAGCACTTTGAACACTACGGTCACGGTCCTGTAAAGAAGGCAATTGTCGGTCTGGGTGGTCAAGTCTTCATGGCACGCAAGTCGCAGGATGCGGTTCGTCCTCATTCACGCTGGAATGTCGGAGGAGTCTTCGACAGCGAAACGTGCCGATCGGATTGCGCGAGGCGTACGTGATCTTTTTGGACGTTTGGCACTTTCTGTTCACACTTCACATGACGAACCGTGAGATTCCGCCGTTTCTCAGCCAGAGAATGATTCACCTATACTCGATAACTTTTCCGAATCGGATATAGTTGAGACCTTGCGTCTCAGGTGGCCATGGACGCTGCCTCAGACCAAGAAGCCTCGCATTGGCCTGGGTTTGCTGACTTTGAAACGCCACTGAAGGGATGATCATGAGACGCGATGCTCGCGGACGCGCGTGGGAAACGTATTTCGTGACCACGGCACGTCTGACGAACGCTATCGAAGCCGAGCTGAAGGCGAAGTGCCACGTGACTCAGCCCGAATATAACGTGCTCCTTCAGGTGGCACGAGCTGGCGATGAAGGCATTCGCCCCTCCGCTTTGGCTCATGAGGTTGTATTCAGCCCCTCCCGCCTGACACACACTGTAAATCGGCTTGTCTCTCGCGGATACGTGGAGCGTACGACGTGCGTGGGTGACGGACGTGGTGGCCTGATTCTAATGACGGATGCTGGCAAGAAGTTCTTCGAAAAGGCTGCTGACGTGCACCGTGAGGTCGTTCGAGAGATCGTACTGAACGATCTGAGCGTAGAAGAGATCACCGTGCTCAACGAAGTGTTTGGTCGCATCGCTCGACGCATCGACGACCATATGGCCTGACCCGCCTATGCCTTCCAACCGCTTGCCTACCCTGCCCTATTGGGTTCGCTATATCAGTGCGACCCTTGCGACGGGGGTTACCGCCGGAATTGTTGGCTGGCTGTGTACTCGCCTTCTGCATGGAGTCGAGGCAGTGGTGTGGAATCATCACTCGGGCACATTCCTTGATTCTGTTTCTGCCTCCGTTTCATGGCATCGCCCCTTGATCCTGCTTATTGCTGGCGTGTTAGGGGCTATTTCGTGGACTGTGATGTTCCAGAAGAATCCTCAGCTGACCAGCGTGAAGGCTGGGGTTGAGGGAGAGACGCTACCTCCGCTTCGAACCATCTGGCATGCGCTGACGCAGATTGTCTTGGTTGGCATGGGAGCTTCGATTGGCCGTGAAGTAGCTCCTCGTGAAGTGAGCGCCTCGCTCTCTTCCTGGCTATCTTCGCACTGCGGGTTGTCCGCCGAGGATCGCAGAATTATTGTCGCGTGTGGTGCGGGTGCCGGCTTGTCGGCTGTGTATTCGATTCCTATTTCCGGCGCTGTTTATGCTCTTGAAATTCTGCTTTTGTCCAAGCGCCCGAAGGCGGTTGCGACCGCTTCTTTTATTGCTGTTCTTTCCGTATTGGTGTCTACCGGCTGGCATCGACCTGCACCCTTTTATTCGGTTGAGCCTTTGAAGACGTCGTGGGGGCTTGTCGTCTGGGCGCTGATCATGGGACCCATTTTGGGTGCGCTGGGTGAATTGTTCCGAACGTGGGTTGACCGGTGCGAACAGGCTAAGCCCCGATCTGCTCACCTTCTTTGGTCACTTCCGCTGGCGTTCGTCGTTGTTGGTCTTATTGCGATAGTGATTCCTTCGGTGCTCGGCAATGGGCAGGCGAGTGCTCAGACGCAGTTTGATGCTCGCTGGCTAGCTGGCGCTGGTTTGATCACGGCACTATTGGTCCTTGTGGCGAAGACGTTCACGACTCTTGTGACGATTCGTGCTGGGGCGTGGGGTGGAACGCTGACTCCTGGAGTCGCCTTGGGTGCCGGTATTGGCGCGGTGACTGGTTTGGTGTGGCAACAGGTTGTTCCCAGCGTATCGGTGGCTGCATGTGTGTTTATTGGTGCTGCGATTTTCTTGGGTTCGTCGATGGCGGCTCCGTTAACCGGTTTGACTCTGGTTTTCGAGTTCACCGGTTTTGCAGGTCTTCCCATTGTTGGTTCTACTGGAATCGCGTTGGTTGGTTCGGTGTTGATGACCGCGTGGATCCGCAAGAGGCGCGAGGCTCGCAGGCTTGCCGAAGTCCACGCAACCGTGTCGATTCCACCTCTTCCTTCTTCTGATTGACGAGGCCACGCACCTCAAACATCGCTTGGCGTTTTTAGTGCGCGACCTCGTAGCAATCTTCTTCACCCTTGGTCGAAGCACCCCGGCGGGCACTCCCCCTGTTGGGGCGTGGATTGCTTTTAAGAGCGACGATGGAGTGCAATAGCTCCGACGCCCATCAGTGCAAAGAGTGTGGCACCTGCAAGGAATGAGAGTGTTTGGGCACCGGTTTTCGCAAGGTGTTCTTCGGGCGGGGTGGGAGTCTTTTCAAAGAGCACTGTCTGGTCTTCGTCGTTGATGTCAGTGTGGACAGCGATGGTTTGTCCGTCGTGTTCGAGGCGTTCGAACACGACGGTGGTCTTGCCGACCGCCATGGAGCCGTCGATGGTGAAATCAACGTTTTCGCACCCATCAGCCTGGCTTGGGGTGAACGTCTTGGAAGCGGTCACAGGCTTGCCCTCAATCATCAGCGGCCCACCAGTAGCCTTATCCATCAACGTGCCCGACAGGGTGTATTCCCTGCCCTGTTTCAGGTTCGTGTAGCACACCTTGTCCGTGATCGTCACCAGGCCCGAAGAAGCGAGAGTCTTATCGCCGTCCGCCTTGTCGGTCGCGGTGGTCTTCAACGTCGGCGGATTAGCCTCAACAACATACTGCTCGCTCTTATCAGTAACAGAGGTCGTAAAAGGAGCAACACGATCATCACCAGCAAACGAGGTGACAAACACGTACGTACCCGGCTCACCGTCTTTCATCTTGAACCCGGTTGACCCAACAGAGGGCTTAAAACCATGTGAAGCATCAACCTGAACTTCACTGATCGTCTCACCGGCCACAACGTTTTCGTCAGTGACCGCTTCGCCTTCAGGGAAAAACACAAGCTTCTGCGTAAACGTCAGCTCGTCACCCTTAAACCCAGCCTTACCAGTGAAATTCGGGTGAGACTCAGGCATTTCGGTGACGAACATGTCGTCGACAAGGTACGAGCCCGACTTGGTGGTACGAACCGACAAACTAGTATCCACATTCGCCTTGAAACGATATGACAGGGTTTCATCACCCAACCCGAACTGGTCATGCCAGTCAGCGTGCACCAATTCCTTAATGTCAATCGCCGGATCACCAATCGTGCCAGGCTGAGCATCCTTGACAACCTTCCACACCCACGTGTAAAACCCAGGTGCTAAGCCTGCCACATCAACATTGACACTATGCTCACCAGGACCGGTAGCAGTAAACGACGCAGTCGCAACCACATGAGCGTCTACGGGAACCTCATCACGGGGGTCTACCGGCTCTTCGCCCAACGCATAGGCAGTGCCCTCATACACAACCGGAACTGGCTTGCCATCAATTTCCAGCCACTTACCATCACCATAATTCGGGTCAGCACTGGCAGTGATCGTGTCCGACAACGTCTGAGAATCAATCACCTTAGACGAACCCACATTGGACGTAGCAATCGGCTGAAAATCAAAAATCACCTCAAACGACGGACCCGCAACCGTCTCAGAACGCAGGCTTGAACTGTCGAACCAGATCACATCCTGGCGCATCCCCCTAGAAGAGGCATATCCCAAAGCAGAGTATCCAAGATTGTCATACTTAATACTCGAGTGAACTGTGCCGTTCGCTGTTGAACGCCATTGAATACCATCAATACGCGATGCGGTAGTTGTTCCCGTATAGGTGTTCGTCCCAGTTGCTTCGAAGACAGCCGGACCGTTCAAAGTGATAGTGAATGGTTTGCCCGCGATCAGAGTTCCATCAGCATTAGTAACACCAATGCCGTCAATAGTGCCAAAGCGCATACGCTCACCCGTCACCGTACCAGGTTTCCACCCAACAACACCGACCGCTTTTGCTTCAGCAACCATCTGACGAGCACGAGACTGAATGCTTTCGGGAACGGAAGCAAGAAGCGTATTCACATTCGCCTGAGCACGACGCGAGTTCTCAAAATTCACGTGAGCAAGAAAAGCAGTCGCAGCCGCATCGACATCGGTATTCGAAAACTCAAGCGAAGTTGGCGTATACCACTTCATGATGTACGCCATCTGCGCAATATCAACACTCAAATCAGCCGGACGAGACAAAGAAGGTTGAACCGTCAACTGACCGGGTGTCACGACCACCTCTGCTGCAGGATTGACTGCGTCAGCCTGAATACACAAACCAGGAACCGGCTGACCACTATAGGGAATCCACGTCCCCAACCAGCCAGACAATCCAGCAATCGGCACACCACGAACCCACGAACCCGCAGCAACAGAAGCAGGAGCCAAAGCAGTCAACGAGGCACACACAACCACCATCGTTACAAGAGAGGCTAAGATAGACCTCAGCCGTGAGTAGTGTGCCGCCCTAGGCACAGAAGAATCCACCATCATCAAATTCCTTTCAACTGATGGGAATACATATGGAACCCACCAACTTGGCGATCAGCTTTGCGAGAAGTGGGTTTCACGACGACGCCTGTCGTTGCCATCAGTGTTCCGCTCGGCGCACGTGGGTGCGAGTGGACTGAAAAGAAATTGTGGATAAAAAAATGGGAACCTCACGCTTGTTGATAAGTGGGTGATTCTGCACCTAGAAAGACGCAATTGACGGTAATCCCTGCTTCCAGTCGACTCTCGGAAACAGATCGAGTCTTTTCTTACAGCGAATTCCGGTGTCATGGGTTCAACGCTCACTGCAACGAACCTGTTTACTCACCGTGGTTTCGACTACGTTTCGCGTGAGTCGAACGTCAAACGACTGTTGCTGAACAACTCAATAACAATCCGAGCAGTCTTGAACGACGGCACCTATCGGAGAAAATCAGACCCAAGCATCCGAGAACAGCAATCCGACCCAAAAACGCGCTGAACGAAGTTGGCCGCCCCCTAGAGCCCCAGAAGATCCTTCGTACGCGTACCGTGCGTCTCGATAGCATCCACTTCAGGACGACCCGACGCATGCGAAATATGCACAACCAGCATCTGCGCGGTTGTCAGCCACGGACTCTCAGAAGGCAACAAGCGCAACAAAGTCGAAGGCGTGACCGCACGGATCGGATCCAACAGCGCCGGAATTGTCGGTCGATGCGCGCACACAACAACCGCGTTCGTCTGGCGCACACACTGCGCAACAACCGCCGAAGCCGACGCAGGATCAGCCGCAACCGCAGCTTCCGTAAGCTCGTCGCGAACCTCAACCTGGCCTCCGCCGACGCTCGTCCACGGGCCAAGCGTCTGCTGGCAACGAATCCACGACGACGACACGGCGCGCTCAATCCCAAACGCACTGAGAACATCAACCAAGCCCATCGCCTGTCGCACGCCCAAGCGCGTCAACGGGCGCGAGGCCTCATCGCCTGCCCACTGAGTACGCGACACCGCTTTCGCATGGCGAACGAGGCCCAACGTGACGGTAACAAGCCTGCCTTCTTCCGCTCGCGCAACGAGCTCTTGGAGTAGTCGCCGGTCACCTCGGCGGGTGAGCATCTGCTCGGCTTGATCGGGTGACACCCAGCGTGTCTCATCAATTTCGCTGGCCGGAGCTGGCTTCACGGGAGTGCGAACGCGGGAAATAGCAGAGGGCTGCGACAGTTGTACAGGCGAAACGACTGGCTGTTTGTCCGCGGGTTCGGGCATGTGAGTAGGCACAGGAGCCGGTTTGAGAGCCTGCCCCTTCTTGCGGTTCGCGAAAATAGCCGGAGAAATACGAACTTTCACCGGTGTAGACACTGGCGCAGAAATCGGCGTAGCAGTCGCCATAGGCGCGATCGTTGACGTGTCAAGACCGGTGCGACGGTCATCGTCGGCCAGCGTGCCCACCCAGTAGCGAACTTCCTTCGTCTGCCCGGAGCCAAGCCGGTAGCGCTGAGTTGTCAGCGGAGCACCCAAAATAACGGAGGCGCCAGTTTCTTCTTCGACCTCGCGGATGGCGGCGCAGATGATCGGTTCGTTCGCTTCCGATTTACCTTTCGGCCACGACCAGTCCTTGTAACGAGGACGGTGAACCATGAGGACTTCAATGTCCTCGGGCACAATCACCTGCCCGGGAACGCCCCGGCGCTCGGGATCAACGAAACGCCACACTAAAGCTCCCGCAGCGCGCACAAGGCGCGTCGGGACTGGAGCCGGGCGAATCGAACGAGACACCCCCTTAGCCTACCGGCACGGCGCCCCACCCGCTGAATCAACGGAGATCACACAGCAGTTGCGCGCACGCCAAGCGACCACGCCGAGTTGCTGGCTCAACTTCAGAGCGCGATCCCCGTCGAGCGAACCCGCGCCACCCCCTTGCGTTACCGCCCGATCACGCGCGACGAGGCCGCCTCCATCAGCTCAACTTGCAGATCAACAAGGGGCGAGCCGTCTTTGTTCACCTGATGACGCTTCCAGTTTCCGCTCTTCTTCAGCACCCACGATGAGGTCTTCGATGAAACGCCGCGCCTAATCAAGTTTGCGAGATACTCAACCTGGTCGGGGTCGCTCATGCGAACCAATGCTTCAACGCGACGATCCAGGTTGCGGTGCATCAGATCGGCAGAGCCAATCCACACTTCTTCCTCACCGGGCACCCCGAACGCGTAAATACGCGAGTGCTCCAGGTAGCGACCCAGGATCGAGCGGACGCGTATGTTTTCAGACAAGCCGGGAACTCCGACGCGGATCGCGCAGATGCCTCGAACTTGAACGTCGACTTTCACTCCGGCCTGTGAAGCGCGATAGAGGGCGTCAATCACGGCCTCGTCGACCACGGAATTCACCTTGATACCAATCCACGCTTCGCCACCAGCCTTCTTGCGCGCGATCTGGGCGTTGATGCGTTCAATGAGCCCATCGCGAATCGACAGCGGAGCAACCAGTAGTCGGTGGAACGTCGAACGAGGCGCATACCCGGACAATTGGTTGAATAGGCGGGTCAGGTCCTGAGCGACCTCACGATCGCAGGTAAGCAGGCCAAGGTCCTCATAGCCACGCGCGGTCTTTGGATGGTAGTTACCCGTACCCACGTGGCAGTAGCGACGCAGACCGTCGGCTTCTTGGCGGACGACCAAGGAGAGCTTGCAGTGCGTTTTCAAGCCGACCATGCCGTACACGACATGGACGCCCGCACGCTCCAGTTTTCGCGCCCAGCCGATATTCGCTTCCTCGTCGAAACGGGCTTTGATCTCAACAATTGCAACGACCTGCTTGCCGGATTGCGCTGCTTCAATCATCGCCGACACGATCGGCGAATCACCGCTGGTGCGATACAGCGTCTGCTTCATTGCCAGCACGTTCGGATCACGGGCAGCCTGCGTGATGAACGCCTGCACCGACGTCGCAAACGAATCGTAAGGATGATGTAGCAAAACATCATGCGAGCGGATCTGAGCGAAAATATCACCCGCACGCGCCGACTCGAACTCCGCCAAGCCAGCGGCGGTCACCGGCACGTACTTCGCGTACTTCAAGTCCGTTAGATCCAGATCATGCAATTCGTTGCAGAGTGTCAAGTCCAGCGGAGCCGGAACGCTGACCACGTCAGCCGGCGAAATCTCAAGCTTTTCGATCAGGAAGTCACGGACGAACGATGAAATCGTATCCTCAACTTCAAGGCGTACAACCGGGCCAAACTTACGGCGCAGAAGCTCTTCCTCCATCGCCGTCAGCAGATTTTCAGCATCGTCCTCTTCGACCTCAAGATCTTCGTTACGCGTCACTCGGAACCCGTGAGCTTCAACGATTTCAACACCGGGGAACAGGTGCTCAAGGTGCGCGCGCACCACGTCTTCGAGCGTGATGAACGTCGTGCCTTCATCAGTCGCCACATACGATTCCGCAGGTCCACCCCCGATCACAGAATCCACGTTGATCAGGCGCGGAAGCGACTGGGGAACCTTCACGCGCGCGAAGTGCAATTTGCCTGTCAGCGGATTGCGGACAACAACCGCGAGGTTCAAAGACAGGCCGGAAATGTAAGGGAACGGGTGTGACGGGTCAACCGCCAACGGGGTCAGAACAGGGAAAATCTGACGACGGAAGTAGCGGGTGAGTTGAGCACGCTGATCTTCAGACACATCATCCCATCGAGCCAAACGAATCCCCTGCTCAGCAAGTGCCGGCAGAATATCGTTCTGGAATGCACGCGCCTGACGCGCAGTCAACTCCTGCGTACGTGCCTGAATTCCCTCAAGCACCTGACGCGGTTCCAACTCAGACGCGCCCTTCTTCGCGATCCCCGCGGCGATGCGACGCTTCAAACCGGCAACGCGCACCATGTAGAACTCGTCCAAGTTCGACGAGAAAATCGCAGTAAACCAGGCGCGTTCTAGCAGTGGCAACGTTGGATCTTCCGACTGTTCCAAGACACGCTGGTTAAACGCCATCCACGAGATCTCACGATCCGCGAAACGCCCCTTCGGCAGTGGCTTGTCCTCTCCGATTGGCGCAGACATATCAACGTCAGTCGTCAAAGCGGGGAGCAAAATACGAGGTGTGGCCACATCGTCGTCATACTCAGAATCCTCATGTTCAACGCCCACAAGCCCGCCAGCCTGCGACGGAGGCACAAACATCTCTGTTGCCCGAGCGGTCTGAACACCATTGGTCATCTGAGTCGTGTCCGCGTTCTGCGCATCATCGCGCTCGTCGGGCATGACCGGTCCCGGCCACGAGTCGTCGGGCGCAGAGAATGTGGGTTCGTCGTTCGACATGGGGGCCTCTTCACGCATCGTTGCTTTATGCGCGTTGGCGCATTGAACTGCCTTCTATGGTGTCATTGAGCGGGCGTTTTCGCACGCCAAAAGAGCTTCAACGCACCAAAGAATCACAACGTGCGGGCATTGTGCTCTTGCAGTGCCCTCGTACCCCCGCCGACTCACTATTCGAGCGCACCAACATGCGCCTCACGCGCACTGACGGACAGCTCTTCCGCCGTCTTCAAAAGCGCCTTCGCACGCGTCGAAACCGGGTAGGCCAGCGGATCATTCGGATCCGTGATCCACGAACCGCCACCACCGAAACCAGCAGCCAGCACTCGCATCGCATTCGACGCGTCCGTGATGACCTCTTCCAGATCATCGTCCGTCAGCTCGCCGGTCAGCAGTCGTGCGACATCCGCCATCACGTCCGCCAACTCCGGCAAGTTCAGAGGGTGTTCCAGTCCCGGAACAATATCGGCGTGCGCCCCGTCCACGTATCGCTCATCAACGAGGCCGGGCTCGCGTTCATACCACTCGAGTAGAAGATAGAGTCGCCACAAAGCACCCGGCAGAGTGAACTCCGGGCTACGCGACCAGAGGTGTGCCACCTGGTCCACGCCCAGGTTCCGGACAAGAGCCCGAAGACGAAGCGTGGCCTCGCGGTCAAAATCCTCATCGCCCACGCCCATCAGCGCCCACGCACTCGAATGCGCCAAGCCGGAACTTGCCGCCGTGTCCTCGTCGCCGACGATTGACTCCGCCTTCGTTGGCGTCAACATGGCGGGGCGACGCGGTGAACACGATTTAACCATTAGAAGAATCCTTATTACAATAGAGACAGATCTTTACGATCTTGGGCGGTTCACGCGCTTTGGCGCGACCGAAACCGCTGGGCCTATAGCTCAATGGTAGAGCAGCGGACTTTTAATCCGTGGGTTGGGGGTTCGAGTCCCCCTGGGCCTACCACCACTTGCTTCGTCGGCTTTTCAAATGCCACTTCACCTGCATGGTTGCAGATCAGTGTGCGCACCTGCCTTCCGCATAGCTCACCCCTTAGCCTTCCACATTGGGGGTCTACCAAGATTCTTAGAATCCGACCCTTCGTCGGCTTCTCCGCATTCTCCTCATAGAGATGACTCGTCGCATCAAGGGGCGCAGAAACGCCATGGCGACGGCACTCCAATTGCGTGACGCCAACTCGCTCATCGGACTTCGGACGTAGCTGGGCGCGCCCTGCGACACAGTGGTTCAAAGAAGAAAAATCCCCCGCCGAAATTCGGACCCAAGCCCATCACAAAGCAACCCGCGTGTACGTCAGCCAGAACCGGGAACCGTAAGTCCAGCCAGAACTACGCTTCAGCGCTGGAAGCGCGGGGACGACGCAATCCAGACTGCAATGGAAATCAGCACGAGTCCACCCAGCTCACCCAGCGTTGGGAGCTGACGGAGCATCACCGCACCCACAATCGTCGACGTTGCCGGAAGCATCGCCGTAAACAGGGCAAAGGTTGCTGCGCTGACACGCGACATCGCCAAAGCTTCTAAACTAAACGGAATTACCGTCGACAGCACACCCACTACGACGAGCGCCCCGAACAAGTGCGCAGACGTAAAACCTCCGACGCCACCGGGAGCCAACACAACCGAACTGAACAGCGCACTCCAACCGAGCGACGCTGCCAGATTCGATACCGCCGACCGTTTCGACGCAAGCTTCTGACCGACCATGATGTAGCCAGCCCACGCAGTCGCCGCCAACAGAATCCAGACAATACCAGCCTTCACACCGGGCGCATCAAGGTCCAACCCAAGCCCAGAGATCGACACAACCCCAGCAAACGCAAGGAGGGCGGCGATGCGTGGCGCTGGGCCTCGTCCCCTAAAAATCGCAACCAGAACGGGGCCCAAGAATTCCAACGACACGGCCGCACCAAGCGGGAGGCGAGCGATGGCTTCGTAGAAGGTGGAGTTCATCGAAATGATGAACACACCGAAAACCATGGACGTCACAAGATCTTTGCGACTCCACTTTTCACGCCACGGGCGACGCCACGCGAGCAGGATGCTCGCGGCGACTAAAACTCGCCACCATGCGACCGAAGCAGGCGACATCTGTGCAAACAGGCCGATTGCAATAGCTGCGCCAACGTACTGGATCAGCGCCGAACCGACGATGAAAAACTGAGCGGGAACCCTGTCCAGCCCCGACTGTGAAGGAAGCGATGGCACCGCGCATCATCCGCCCGCGGGCAGGAAAGTGAGCGCTGCAGAGTTCATGCAGTAGCGGTTGCCCGTCGGCTGATTCGGCGCATCCGGGAACACGTGACCGAGGTGCGAACCGCAGTTCGAGCAACGAACCTCGGTACGGACCATGCCGTGCGAGCGGTCTTCAATCTCGGTCGTCGACGCGTCTTTCGCCTGATAGAAGCTCGGCCAACCGCAGTGCGATTCGAACTTGGTGCTCGCATCGAACAGCTGGGCACCACACGCCGCGCAGTGATACGCGCCGTCACGAGTTTCCCCCAGCAACTCTCCCGTGAAGGGGCGTTCGGTCCCCGCCTCGCGTAGCACGTGGTATTGCATCGGCGTCAAGATACGCTTCCACTGCGCATCGGTCATGTTCGCTGCATCGTTCAAGCTTGGAAAATCAGTCATACACCTATTGTCGCCCTTGAGGGACGAGGTCGCGATTCGCGATTAACCTTCGGACTTACCTTCACGCGGGTAGATGACACCCAGAGCGAATCAGAGGTGCTGGATCTTCGTTTCCGTCAGATCTTCGTCATGACCGTCGCCAGATTCTTCGCCATCACACACGATGGCCGGGAAGGATCCGGTGGCGTTCATTGCTTCTTGCTCGCGTGTTTCCTGTTCGCGCTCGCGACGTTGACGCGTCGCTTCACGTTCCGCGAGCGCGTCTTCACCCGGGCCGGCGAAGATCGCGGATCGTTCTTCAGCGTCAGGTGAACCGGAGAACAAGCGTTCGCCCTTGCCACTGGTTGTCAGGGTCATTGTTATGGCGTCCGGTTCTTTACTCTGCGAAGAAGTCTTTTCGCTCTGCTCGCTCTGCGAAGACGAGGTGGCTTGCTCTAAGGCGCTAGCCGACCCATTTTTTTCACTGAGCTCGTGGGCGCTGATAGCCCCCGTGGCCATTACGCCCTGTGTTCCAGACACTGGCGATGAAGATTCTTCGGTACCCGGTTGAACACCCTTCGCAACAGCTTCGAGCACCTTCTGTAGCGTCCCGCGAGTCATCACCTGAGTCGACGAATCGTCGCTCGGAGAGGCCTCTCCGCGATCGCCCGCTTCAGCCAAGTCGCGTATACGATCCGCCATTGCACGTCGACGCGCACGCTTTGCTTTACGGCGTGCCGCGACCATACGAGCAGCGTGCTCCGCATCGATGCCTGCATCCTCACCTTCAAGGGCGTGACGCGCATCTTCGATCGCCGTATTACCAGACTCTTGACCCAGCGGAACCGAGGTGTCTCCGGCGATCGAGCGCAATTCAGCAGCGAACGCTGCAACCTGCGCGCGAGAGGTGTCATGCGCAACCGGTGTTCCCTGGTAGGTCTGAATGCGCGTCGACGGCCGAGTCCACGGTTCTTCGGCAACAATCCATTCGATCAAGCGTTCTCGCAAGTGGCAACGCAGATCCCACAGGTTTCCAGAGTTCGCGGCGGACACCAGAATTCGGATCGTGACCGTCGAGGTATCGGATGCCGTCATCTGAACGTTCCACGTACGCCCGTCCCACAGATCCGTCGAGGTCAGGATCTGCTCCACCTTCTGGCGAATCAGCGCCATCGGAGCAGACCAGTCCAGCTGGACTTCGACCGTTCCCAGCTGAGCGGCAGCCCGTCGTGTCCAGTTCTCGAAGGTTGTTGAGGTGAAGTAGGTCGAAGGAATAATCAGGCGTCGCTCATCCCACACTCGGACAACCACGTACGAGAGCGTGATTTCTTCAATCGCACCCGACTCTCCCCTCGCGTTCGCTACAACAACGTCGCCTACGCGGATCGCGTCCGTGAAAGCAAGCTGAATTCCAGCGAATACGTTGCCTAAGGTTTGTTGCGCGGCAAGACCTGCGATCACGGAGATCAAACCTGCGGATGCAAGTAGGGTTCCCATCGCCTGGCGCGCGGCCGCGAACGTCCCCAGAATGACGCAGATACCGACAATCACAACGAGAACCTGCGTCAAACGTCGTAGCACCTGGGCTTGGGTTGCAAAGCGCCTCGAACGCCCTTGATCCGCACGGTTACGCAGACGCGCCGCGTCTTCAAAAACCCACGCTGCCGAATACAGAATCCACGTCATCGCAACAATCGCCAGTATCAGCAGACCGTGAAGGGCGCTGGAGACTAGGGCCCCGTTCGACCATTTTGTCAGATCTGCTTCTTGCAGGCGCCAATTCAGTCCAATCCACGCGCCCCAGACCATCGCTGTGACATACAGGGGTGTGTGAACGCGCTTCACCAGCGCGGCTCCCACAGGCCAACGACGGAAGGTTCGACCGACAAGTGCGGAAACAAACGCGGCAACGACGAAACCGATCACCGCTGCCACTGCTGCGCTGAGCAGCAGTGAAGCAATATCAATGGCATTGCTCACCGCGACTTCCGCAACGCCCGACTGGGTGCCATCAGATTGCGCATCAGCTTCCGTGGCTATATACGAGGCCCCCCAGAGGGTCAGCATGTGCGAAGAAAACAGAGTCGGCAAAGTCATAGTCCAAGCCTAGGGGGTGATTCTTCAGATTGCTGAAGACGCACGGGCTTAGACGCGGACACCGAAAGCCTCAAATCGGAGAGAAACAATATGGAGTTTTCAGCGAATTTTAGCCATTTTTATTAACTGTGAGTCGGTTCACCATGATTCCGTTTTGCATTCCACCCCATTTTACACATATGCTTTTCCTCGTCTTCGGACGCCACTGTGGTGGCCGAAAAGGCCCCCATCGTCTAGCGGCCTAGGACACCGCCCTTTCACGGCGGCGACACGGGTTCAAATCCCGTTGGGGGTACTCTCTGACGGCACTCGTGCTGAACAGTGAAAATAACTCAATAGGTCTTACCTGTTGTAAGGCCCCGTAGCGCAGTTGGTTAGCGCGCCGCCCTGTCACGGCGGAGGTCGCGGGTTCAAGTCCCGTCGGGGTCGCCGACCAGACCTGCCGGTCCGGTTACTGGCTCTGTAGCTCAGTTGGTAGAGCGTTCGACTGAAAATCGAAAGGTCACCGGATCGACGCCGGTCGGAGCCACCAGATCCCCCGAAAGTTCACAAACTTTCGGGGTTTTTGTTTATCCCGAGCCCCGCTCCCGTTTTCATATGCACGAGGTCACTGGTTGCGTTTCCTTCATGCATCGCAGGAAATAACGGCTATTCGCGTCTTCGGGCTCGTACGCGCCTCCCACTATAGGGGTCATGCTGATCCAACACACGCACGGCAACGTGCCTCAATCTGAGACAATGCTGATATGACAAAGGACATCGACGTACACGGTCGCAAACCTTGGTTCAAGAGCGCTAAGTCTCATCATGCGCCAGGGCCAGGCGAAACTGTGACCGTCTTCTTGCGTGACGTGACGGCGAAGTCTGATCAGGGGATTCGCCTGCTCAACGGTGTTTCTTTGGGGTTCCGTTCGGCTTCACTGACCGCGATTTATGATCCGACGGGTAAGCGTGCGCGGGCTCTTTTTGATGTGATTGCGTCGTTTTCCCAGCCTGATTCTGGGGCCGTTTTTGTGCGTAGCCGACACGCGAATCGGCCTGGTCGTAGCGCCTCGGTTGCTCTGATTACCGCGTCTTCGCCGTTGAACCTGTCGTTGACTGTCCGCCAGAACCTTGTGGCTCCTCTTGCTCTGACCGGGGTGAGCGCGCGGGCGTCGACGTTCCATTCGATTACTCAGATTCTGGGGTTGAAGGATCTGTTGGATACGCCGACGTCTTCGTTGAAGAAAATTGACCTGTATGCCCTTCTTCTGGCGCAGGCTGTTATCGCTGGTGGCGACATTATTCTGGCGGATGACCCGACGTTCCTTCCGGCTCCGCTCAGGCTTGAGGCGATCGACTTGTTGAGCCGTCTCACGCAGTTCGATGCGACCGTCATCTGTGCGACGGCTGATGCGCAGGTCGCGGCCTCGTGCAAACGTGCTGTACTGCTGGCCAACTCGGTGTTGAGCGCGGACCTTATTCACCCGACGCTTCAGGCGATTAAGCAGGCTCAGAGCGAGGATGTTGATAACCCCGCAACCTACTTAGGTCCGATTCCTTCGGCTCTACCTGCGACTTCAGTTTCGGCAACGTCGGCTTCTCCGTCAGTTTCGTCTTCTTTGCCCATTTCACTTTCTGGGGACGAGGCCGGGGCTTCCACTCTGGATCAGGATTCTTCATCGCAGACCCAGGACAGCGAACCGCTAGCTGATGGTGATCATGATGTACAGATTGCGATTCAGTGGAGGCCTTTGACGGAACACGCCACCGAAGAGGCTCAGACGAACACGAGCGATGATTCTGCGGAGCTGAGCGAAGACGTTGAGCCTGAGGATTCGAATACTGTTTCTGATGAACTTCCCGATTCGGAAGAACTGGAGCTCGAGGAGGAAACAGATGACGCAGACGCCACCGATTCTGACGAGCCCGCTGCGGAACCGCGATACTCCGGTTTCACGAGGCTGACACCTTTCACCAGCGAGGTTGTTCGGACTCCTTCGCACGCTGAAGAAGCCGGCGATCTGGAGATTACTCCCGAAGATGATTCAACGGATGTCGATGTGTCTGTACCCCTCAACGAAAGCGAGGATGCGCCGGAGGAAAACGACACTCCGATAGCAGACGAAGATGCCGACTCAACGCATCCGGTCGATCTGCCCCGCCGGGATGAAGAACCCGATCCGATCACTCAAGCGATTCGTTTGCTCGCATCGCCGAACGGCCGAGAAGCCCTTGCCGAAGCCGCACATTCACATGCTGGCCAAGCCTCGTATCCATCGAACGGAACGGGACATAACGCACCCACGCCCCAACAGGCAGAAGTCATCGACAAAGCGCGCAAGATCTTGGACGAGCTCCCCGGTTCGGTGATCCCGGAATAGGCTCCGATCTGCGCGGTCACCACATACGACTGCAGGGGCGCGCAGAACGTGAGAAACTGGAGTAAAGCGCGGAACCTACCGCAAGAAACGAACTCAGGAAGCGAGCGTCACCGATGACAACTCCGCTCGAACCGATCGAGGAACCCAAGGCAGCAAAAGCTCGCCCCGCATCGATGGGGGAACTGTTTGCGACCCTGTCCTCGCAGATTACGACGCTGGTCAACGGCGAAATCGAGCTGAACAAGCTCAAAGCTAAGAACTTTGTGAAGAGGATCGGCATCGGTGGCGTCCTGCTTGCGGTTGCAGCCGTTTTTGCGCTCTACCTGCTCGGATGGGTGTTCCACACCGTCGAGATCGCTATCGCAATCGCTCTTCCCGCGTGGGCCGCCTCGCTCATCACCACCGGCATTCTGCTCCTGATCGTGCTGATTTTGGCGCTTGTTGGCGCCTCGTTCTTGAAGAAGTCGCAGGCAGACAAGCCGGATCCGAAGGAACACATCACCCGTGACATCAACGCGCTGAAGAAAGGCTTGGGCAAGTGAGCGACATCAAGGAAACCAGCGAGCGCACCGAAGCTCAGATTCTCGCCGACTTGGCGACTACGCGCGCCGAAATGACGGCCACCGTCGATGAGCTCTTCGGTCGTGTTCAGCCGTCGTACATCATGGATCAGACGAAGAAAACCGCGAAGGCAAAGTTCGCCAACTTCCAGACTCAGGCTCAGATCACCGTTCAGGATGCCAAGGACGGCGAACCCGAGGCCCTGAAGAAGGTCGGTATCGCGGCGGCCGGAGCGGCCACGGTTGTCGGTCTGATCGTTCTCAACATCATTCGTAAGAAGCACTGATTTTCAGATTCTTATTCGATCATTTCGTTGAAAAACCGGCTTTTTGCCGGCACCGCCGGGGAACCAAGCGCGCCCGTGGGTATGGATGCATGTGAGCATTGCGCCCGAATAACGCTATGATGTTCCCACGACACATTTTCATTAACCAGGGCACCGCCTCGCGCGGACCCGAACAACGCGGAGGGGGTCGACGCCATGGGGCGCGGCCGTCAAAAGGCCAAGCAGACGAAAGTCGCACGCAAGCTGAAGTATTTCAGTCCTGATACCGATCTCGACGCTTTGCAGCGCGAGCTCGCTTCCTCTGAGCACTCTCATTACGACGAGTACGACTACGAGGACGCAGAGGACAAGCAGGACGAAGAAGACGACCTCTACTCCAAATACGCGGATTTTGCCGACGCCGATGATGCGGAGGAATCTCCCGAGCTCGACGAGGACTTCTGGATCAACCCGTCCAAGTGACGCACCCGTATGCGTTCCGTTGAACTCACGGTGTCACGTAGTGCCACTACGGTGCATTGCCGACGCTGACTGAAGAGGTTTGTTGATGACTAGCTCATACGCTGGTCTTCGTGTACCCATTTCACGTGTGAATAGAAGAGTGCCGAAACCCCGGGTGGGGCTTCGGCACTCTTTGTATGAGGTGATGGGAGGGTGTATGGGGTGATGCGAAGCTTTCCAATAAAGGGCTTCCGAGCTTTCGATTAAGCGGGACCTTCTGGCCTTCCGATCACCTTCCGACGAAGTTTCTCAAGCGATTCGGTACTGGCCGTGCAGGCGAACAGCTCCCGCGTTCACGCCCTTCGTTCCAGAGATGATGCGAGCGTCAGTCAAGCCAGATTCGTCATCAGCGTTCTTTTCGGAACGAACGGTGCCGAGAACCCATGCATCAATGCCAGTAGCCTTAGTCGCAGCCATGACAGCGTCTGCACTTTCAGCGCCAACAACACCAACCATGCCAACGCCTAGGTTGAGCGAGTCTTCCATGCCTTCCCAGCTGACGGATCCGCCACGGCGCACCCAGTCGAAGACCGGCGGGACAACCCAGGATCCGCGATCGACGTCCGCAAGTGATCCCTTGGGGAGGACACGGGAGAGGTTTGCTCCCAGTCCGCCACCGGTCACGTGGGACAGGGCGTGAATGCCGGTCAGGCCAGCACCCGCCACAGACTCCGCCGAAGAAGCGCCAGCTTCACCCAGCATTCCAACGCCGAACTGACCAATCAGATCAAGACACAACGTGGTGTACAGGCGCGTGGGCTCTAGGAGTTCTTCACCGAGCGTGCGACCGAATTCTTCAACGTGGGCATCCAGCGCGAGCCCGGTTCGCGCGACAACGGAACGCACCAGCGAGTATCCGTTGGAGTGCAGGCCGGATGATGCCATAGCGATCAACACGTCGCCGTCAGCAACGCGTTCTGGCCCAAGCAACATGTCAGCGTCAACAACGCCGGTTGCTGCGCCAGCGATATCGTAGTCGTCGGGTTCCATGACACCGGGGTGTTCCGCGGTTTCGCCACCGATCAGCGGGGTTCCGGTTGCTTCGCAGGCGCGAGCGATGCCGGTGACGATCGCTGCGATACGTTCGGGGACAACGTGTCCGCACGCGATGTAGTCGGTCATCAGCACGGGGCGTGCGCCGATCACGACGATATCGTCAACGACCATGCCAACCAGGTCCTGGCCGATGGTGTCGTGGATGTCCATGGCCTGCGCGATAGCAATCTTCGTACCAACGCCGTCCGTGGAGGTGGCGAGCAACGGCTTCTTCATGCCAAGCAACGCCGAAGCATCAACCATGCCCGCGAATCCACCGGTTGCGCCGAGGACGGTCGCGTCGTGCGTACGTGACACGGCTTCCTTCATGAGTTCGACAGCGCGGTCTCCTGCCACGGTGTCGACGCCAGCTGACGCGTAGTCGAGGGGGGTGTTCTCGCTCATCGAAGCTCCCTTGGTGAGGTGCGGTGGTGGGGTGGTCGGTTGAGGATCATGGTGCATATCCGGCATCGCGTGGTCACGAGGCCGTATCCGGTTAGCAACTGATAGCCCCTGGAGTGCCGGGGATAGGTGTGCCTGCAGGGATTGTTTCGGGGTAGTCGCCGGTGAAGCAGCCAAGACAGAGGCCGGTTCCCTGGCGAGTCGCGCGAACCATGCCCGGCATCGACAGGTATGCCAGCGAATCGGCGCCAATAGAAGCACAAACCTCGTCAACGTTCATCGCCGAGGCGATCAGTTCCGCGCGGGTCGGGAAGTCGATACCGAAGAAACATGGCCACTGGACCGGCGGTGATGAAATTCTGACGTGTACTTCGGATGCGCCAGCCTCGCGCAACATGCGAACCAGGGCCCGCTGAGTATTTCCGCGGACGATGGAGTCGTCGATGACGATCAGCCGCTTCCCCCCGATAACCTCGCGCAACGGGTTGAGTTTCAGGCGAATACCCAACTGGCGTAGTGACTGAGTCGGTTGAATGAAGGTTCGGCCAACGTAGGCGTTCTTCACGAGGCCCTGCGCGAAGGGAATACATGACGCCTCTGCATAGCCGATGGCGGCCGGAGTGCCCGATTCAGGCGTGGGGATCACCAGATCGGCTTCGACACCTGACTCTTCGGCGAGGATCGCGCCCATCTCACGGCGCGCCGCCACAATCTGACGATCACCGATGACGGTGTCAGGGCGGGCAAGGTACACGTATTCAAAGACGCAGGTGTTGGAGCGTTTAACCGCGAAGTGGCGTGAGTGAACACCGCTTTGGTCGATTGCGATGAGCTCGCCGGGTTCAATTTCGCGGACGAACGTGGCACCGCACAGGTCAAGGGCGGAGGTTTCGGAAGCCAAGACCCAGCCGGAGTACAGGCGACCCAGTACTAGCGGTCGATATCCGTGGGGGTCGCGCGCAGCGTAGAGCGTGTTCTCGTCCATGAAGACCAGCGAGAACGCACCCTTCAAGCGTGGAAGGACCTTCAGGGCCGCCGGGATGAGAGACGAATAGCCTTCTGTTGTCCCCTGTGCCGGCACCTCGCCAGACGAGGAGGCAGAACCGGCCTCTAAGGTCGACGACTGCGCAAAAGAAGCAGAATCGCCCTGGTCCATGGAGGACGCAAGGGCGAGCGCTGGAGGAATAAACGGCACAGGTCCAGGGATACGATCTGCCAGTCCAAGAAGGGCCGTGACGATGGATGTGTCCGTGGTTGCACCATGTTCAATGTCGTCACCTTCGTCGGCGATTTTCTTCGCCAGCTCACGCAGTTCGGTCGTGTTCGTCAGGTTGCCGTTGTGGCAGAGAGCGACCGTTCCGTTTGGCGTGGGACCGAGCGTGGGCTGGGCGTTACGCCACGTATCCGCCCCCGTAGTCGCGTAGCGGACATGTCCGATGGCGACGTGGCCGGTCAGGCCTTGAAGGGTTTGTTCCGTGAACACCTGGTTCACCAAGCCTTGGTCTTTGTAGACCAGAATCTGAGAGCCGTTCGAGGTTGCGATACCGGCGGACTGCTGTCCTCGGTGTTGCAGAGCATATAGCGAGAAGTAGGTGAGTCGCGAAACGTCCTCACCGGGCGCCCACACGCCGAAGACACCACAGTGGTCGTGCGGTCGGTCGTCTTCGAAGATCTCTTGGTCGGATAGGGGCTTGTCCATGTTCACCGAGTCTGTGATCACGGCTTCACCTTCTCACAGATTGACGTGCGCGTGCCACGAGCGTCCGGGTGAGGTGAGGAACTCATCCCATTCCTCTCCGGATCTTTCGCAACAGTGAGCGCGCGAAAAATGCGAATGAGGAGCGGAGCATATTGAGTCGAAACCGCGCGTTTGCACCCCACAACGCCATGTGCAGACAGTGGGTGCGACAATGAAAGCAGTTGATTCCTATCCGTTCGGAGATCATTTCGATGGCATCTTCTGCTCTGAGTGTTGTGTGCTGGGTGTTTTCCCTGCTGGTGACTCTGCTCGCCCTGCTGGCGTTCGGTCGCGGTATCGCACATATCTGGCGCCAGATCAACCAGGGCCAGCCTGATCCGGGGCGTCTGCGCCCGGTGGGCAAGCGCCTATGGTCGATGATTTCTACGATTTTGACTCACCGTGAGTTCAAGCATCGCCCGTGGGTGAAGGTCGCTCACTGGCTGGTGATGATCTCCTTCCCTCTGCTGTTCCTCACGCTTGTTGCCGGCTATGGGCAGTTGCGCGATCAGATGTATGCCCTGCCACTGCTGGGGCATTTTGCGCCGTGGGAGTGGCTGACAGAGGTCCTCGCCTGGGGTGGTCTGCTGGGCATCATCTACCTGATGATCGTGCGCAAGCGCGCTGGCCACGGCAGTGTCGCTGAGGCAGCCGTGTCGAATGATGATCAGGCTTCCCTGACGGGTAACGACGCGCCACTGTCCTGCCCGCACCCGCGCGACGGTTCACCACAAGGGTTGGCGTCGCGTTTCCTCGGGTCGACGAAATGGCAGGCGCTGTTCGTCGAGTGGGTCGTTCTGATTGTGTGCGTGTGCATCATCGGTTTACGAGGCCTCGAATACGGCCTGATGTTCGAACACAATGTGGGTCAGGAATGGCCGTTGCCTCTGATTGTTCACTTCCCGCTAACCGGGTGGATCGGCGCGCTTGCTTTGAAGGCTGGGCTTGGCTCAACCGGTCTTGCAAACGCGATCGCCGTAGTTGCGACCGTCAAGATCATGACGTCAATGCTCTGGATGATGGTGGTCGGCGTGCAGACGTCGATGGGCGTTGCATGGCACCGTTTCGTTGCGATCGTCAACCTGTATGCGCGTCGCAACGATGACGGCACAAAGTCGCTTGGTCCCGCCGATCACATGCTGATCAACGGCGTGCCGGTGACCAGTGAAGAACAGTTCGAAGACCTTCCCGAGGACACGGTTCTGGGTACGGGCAGTGCCACCGACCTGTCGTGGAAGGCACGCCTTGACCTGTATGCCTGCACGGAATGTGGTCGTTGCCAGGAACTCTGCCCCGCGTGGAATACGGGCAAGCCCCTCTCCCCCAAGCTTTTGATCATGTCGATGCGCGACCACGTGGAGTCAGCGTCGAATAAAGAGATCGTCTCTCAGGAACTTGTTGACGGTAACGTCCCCGGTGACCGCACTGTTGCCGACGTGATTGAGCACGGCGATCTGATGCTAGATAAGGGCGTTGAGCCTTCCCCGCATTCCTTCGATGTCCTGCAGATGCTTTCCGCGTCCGGGGCAACTGGTCCTGAGGGCGTCACTGACGTCGCCGGACCACTGGTTCCCGGCGTTGTCAGCGAGGAAGTCCTCTGGGATTGCACGATGTGTGGCGCCTGCGTCGAACAATGTCCCGTCGACATTGAGCACATCGACCACATTCTTGACCTGCGTCGCCACCAAGTGCTGATGGAAGCCGCATTCCCACGCGAACTGGGACGCGCATTCCGTGGCATGGAATCAAAGGCCAACCCTTACAATCAGCCGGCACGGAAGCGTTTGGATTGGGCGAAGAACCTGGAGTTCGACGTGCCCGTGATCGGCGAAGATATCGAGACCGCTGAAGAGGTCGACTACCTGTTCTGGGTGGGGTGCGCGGGCGCTTTCGACGATAAGGCAAAGCAGACCAGCGCTGCCGTGGCAGAGCTATTGCACACTGCCGGTGTTTCCTTCGCTGTCCTCGGTTCGGGTGAGTCGTGCACGGGTGATGCTGCGCGCCGTGCCGGCAATGAGGTTCTCTTCCAGATGCTCGCCGCGCAGGCGATTGAGACTCTGAACGAGGCGAAGGCTCAGAAGATCGTTGTCTCGTGCGCTCACTGTTTTAACACGATTGCTGGCGAGTACCCGGAGCTCGGTGGTCACTTCGACGTCATCCACCACACCCAGTTGCTGAACCGCCTAGTGCGCGACGGTCTGTTAAAGCCGGTTGCTCCAGGCTCTCCGTCTGATACCGACCAAGCGGGTCGCCCCCTGCACGTCACCTATCACGATGCCTGCTACCTGGGTCGCCATAACCGCGTTTACGAGCCACCGCGCGAACTGGTCGCTTCCATCCCAGGTGTTGAGGTTGTTGAGATGCCTCGTAACCGCGACCGCGCCATGTGCTGCGGTGCCGGTGGCGCGCACGCCTGGTTCGAAGAATCACGAGGCACCCGCATTGCCGATGCTCGCATTGTCGAGGCAGCATCAACAGGCGCGGACGTGGTCGCCACTGCGTGCCCGTTTTGTTCACAGATGCTGGGGTCCGCGTCCGGCTCCTCGGCGGGCTTCATGTCCGGCTCTGGCCAGGGCGCACCTGCTGACGGCGCCACGTTGACGGAAGCCACTTCCCTGCCCGAGGTGAAAGACGTGGCAGTCATGCTACTCGAAGCCGTGAAGCGCGGTCAGTAGGGTCGTTATTCTCTTCCGTTCTGCCGAGCCAAGACTGTGTTTAACCGGGTATTGTCACCTTTCTTTGGGCCCAAACTCGCAGTTTTCAACAGTCTCAAACCAGAATTCACGCAACCCTGACTCACCCTGAGTCACCCCTGATTTGTCAGTGTCCTCATCTCCCCGCGACACGGGGCACTGATACCGTTGGGAACCATCAACGTTGATGAGCGTCTAGGAGTATTCGTGTCCTCTTCCACGTCCCCGCGTTTTCAAAAGATCATCGCCCTGATTAAGACAGGTGTATGGATCATCATCGCGATCAGCCTCGTGAAATTCGCATTCTTCCCTTCCACTGGGGCGGACCAAAGCGATCAGCCCCTTGATCCGAGCGCGAATTACGGGCAGATGACGGTCACCCCAACGAAAGCGGACATCACGAACACTGTCTCGGTCACCGGCAGCATCGAAAACGATCCCTCCACCGTTGTTAAAGCAACCGGGGCTGGCACTGTCAACTACATCGCCGTCAGTGACGGCACATACGTCGAAGCAGGGGCCATGATCCTGCAGGTGCGCGATGAAAACAACGAAAGCATCCCGAATACCGGCGACGAGGGGAACACGGGAGACGCTCAACCGACGCCGACGTACACGGACATCACTGCCCCCGCCAGTGGCACCCTGCATCTCAGCGCGCTACTCGGCCAGCGCTTCAGCATCGGCGACCAGCTGGGAACCATCGCCCCCTCCACCTATTCCGCCGTGGCAACTCTCAACGCTGACCAGCTGTACCGCATTCAAGAAACTCCCTCCGAAGCAACCGTGACCATCACTAATGGGCCCGCACCTTTCACCTGCTCTGGACTCAAGATCGTCACGCCTGACACGACGCAGAAGAACACGAATCAGCAGGGAGAGAACCAGCAGAGCACCGGTATCCAAGCACGTTGCGCAATCCCAGCAGATCAGAAGGTCTTCCCCGGCCTCGGCTTGAAAATGGACATTGTCGCGGGCTCCGCAACCGATGTCCTCACACTCCCCATCAGCGCTGTTGAAGGCCGTTTCCAAAGCGGATTTGTCTACATCCCCGCCAGTGATGGAGCCGACAAACCCGAAAAGAAGCCTGTCACCTTGGGTCTGACTAACGGTGAAATCGTTGAGATCAAGGAAGGTCTGACGGAATCCGACTCGGTGCTCGAATTCATTCCCACCTCCAGCTCAGAGAAAACACAGGGCAGTGAATCCGGTGTAGATGGAGCCACTCCCCTGACGGTCACCATTGAAAACTCGGCGGGCTGACATGAGCCTGATCGAACTCGCCCAGGTCACCCGGACGGTTCAACTACCCGACGGGTCCGACCTGAGAATCCTGCGTGGCGTCGACCTGAACGTCGATCCCGGCGACCACATTTCCATCGTGGGGCGCTCCGGCACCGGCAAATCGACGATGCTCAACATCATTGGTCTTCTGGATCTGCCGACTGACGGAACATACATGATCAACGACATTGACGTGACGCGCCTGGGCGAAGGGAAGCGCTCTGCCCTGCGAGGTTCAACCTTCGGCTTCGTATTCCAGCAGTTCAACATTTTCAACGCGCGCACGGCACTTGAAAACGTTGAAGTCCCATTGCTCTACGCAACCGGACAAGCATTTTGGAGGCGTCGCACGCTTGCCGCTTCCATGCTCGACCGCGTGGGTCTTAGCGATCGCCTCGACTCCTACCCCTCCCAAATGTCCGGTGGTGAACAGCAGCGCATCGCCATCGCACGTGCCCTGGTCCACCAGCCAAGAGTCATCCTCGCCGATGAGCCCACCGGCGCACTCGACCCCGAAACCGGCGCGCTGGTCATGGAACTCCTTGAAACCGTCGCCAGAGAAAACAACGCCGCCCTCATCGTCATCACCCACGATTTCGCGGTCGCCTCGCGCGCAAAGAGAATCTTCCAGCTCGCCGACGGTACCCTGCACGCAATCGACTCCCACGATCTTTCCGCCACCCGTCCTTCAATCGACGAGGCCGACCCCACCCAACTGGTCACCTTCCCCGCAACCGGTGGTCGGAGCGAAGAGGAGGAGACTCAGGAATGAATGCCCTCAACCAGATCGTCGGCGCCCTCGTAGAAGCATGGGGCGAAGTCAAAGTACAAAAAACCCGAGTCATCCTCTCCCTCGTCGGCGTCGTCGCGGCCGTCGCAGCCATGTCCTCAGTCATAGCCTTTGGCGACATGCTGGTTCAGGCCAATAAAGAAATGGAGGAAGCCTATTCAGGCCGATCCATTACCCTGCACGTCAGCGCGTCAAAAACCAGTTCAGACACCGGTGGGACAGACGCGGCCTCGTCGACCGAAAGCGAAACTGGCACCACAACAAACGCCGAAGGAACGCCGACTACCAGCAGCGACGGAAGCAACGCACTCACCGCACTCACCGGCGTCATTCACGACCCCATGGGTGACGCCATGACAACCGTCGCTCAACGCCTGCAAATCCCCTACTGGTCCAGGCTCGAAACAGGGAACATCACCTTTACTGAGATAGAACAGATCTCAAAAGCCGGTTCATACCGAGGAGTCCCCACGACGCAGGACCTGACAACGATGGAAACGTCCACAGCCATCAAAGCCGTCGACCCCGCGTACTCCACGCTATTCCGATTGACCCCAACCGTCGGCAGGTGGATCGATGCGGGCGACGCCAACCAGCGAGTCGTCCCCATCGTCATCAACTCCACGCTCTGGAAATACCTAGCTAACGCGAATATTGCAGACCCGATCGTCCTGCACGCCAACGATGCTTCCGCCACCCAATACCGCGTCGTCGGAGTCGTCAAATCCACCTCACAATGGGACAGCCCAACCGCCTACATCGACTACACCGCCTGGCAGTTCACCAAATCGCAGTCGACCGCGCTCAGCGGACAATCCCCCGCATCAAACGGTGTTGAAATGCTGGTCTGGACCGGAGCTGACCAGGCAGAACAAGCACGAGACCTGCTCCCCAAAGCACTCGCATCCGTACTCGGCAAAGACTGGAAAGGCGACGTCTACGGCGGTGAAGGCTACGACGGCGGACAATCCAGCATGAATACGATCCGCACCGTCATCATGGTCATCGGTGGCATCGTCATCCTGCTGGGCGCACTCGGGCTACTGAACGTCGCGATCGTCACCGTGCGCCAACGCGTCCGAGAAATCGGCATCCGGCGAGCTATGGGAGCATCCGCTAAACGAGTCTTCTTCGCGGTCTTCATGGAGTCGGTTGTCGCCACTTTCGTTGCCGGCGTCATCGGTGTCGGAATTGCCATCATCGTGCTCCGGCTTCTGCCGATTGACACGTTGGGCTTCTACCTGCAGGAACGCCCACGATTCCCGATGAGCGCAGCCATCGACGGCATTGCCATCTCCACGGGAATCGGCGCTCTCTGCGGAATTATCCCTGCGCTCGCTGCCGTCAGAGTCAAACCAATCGACGCGATCCGGTACTGACAACCTGCCTGGCTAGCCTCCAACCAGTCGCTGCCGCTGTGCAGGTAATCCCCGGAAGCTCCAGCAACTGCTCTTAGTCTGGCCCACCGACTCTGTCGGTGAGCCGTCAGCAGCAAGCACAACTCGCCCTCGGGGACAACCTGTCTCCGTGGCAGTATGCAAGCGAGGACAATCAGCGCGGAAGAGCCAGGCGATCCTCGCCGACGCGCACCAGCAGGCCATCAGCAAGCAAGCCTTCGATCACACGGGGAGCCTGGTCAGGGTCACCACCCGGCAAGGTCGCCACTTCTAACGCCGCAGAGTACGAAACTGTCGGAGCGGCCTCGTCAATTGGAAAAGGGACATTGCCGGTAGCTGACAGATCACCGGAAGCAACGGGAGAATCGGAACTGGCGGAATCGCCGGAAACGTGCAGGTCGCGCAACAGTTGCACCACTCGCCCGCGCGCCTGCCGGTCCGTGCCCGCCCAGGCCTGAGACTTTCTCTTGACCTCGACCATTGGACGCCCGGCAACGAACCATGCGCACTCACTGACAAGCGGACACGTATCACACCCAGGATTCTTCGATGTGCACGCAATCGCCCCGAACTCCATCAGCGCAAGGTTCCACGTCGCACACTCAACGCCCGACGACGGTAGCAGGGAATCGGCGAGGTCCCTCTCGACGCGAGTCGGGGACGAAGATGCAGGTCGCTCGATTCCGCTGAAAATCCGCGCAATCACGCGTCGAATATTCGTATCGAGCACCGCGCGACGCTCATGAAACTGGAACGACATCAACGCAGATGCCGTGTACGGGCCGATGCCCGGCAAGCTACACAACGACTCAAAGTCTGCGGGAACCTGGCCACCTGGACGCTCACTAATGGCGATCGCGCACTCGCGAAGGCGCAGTGCGCGCGACGGATAGCCGAGCCTCCCCCACTCGACCAGAACCCGCGACGCAGGAGCAACCGCGAGCGCAGCGGGCGTCGGCCACAGCTGCATCCACCGGCTCCAAATCGGTTGGACACGAGGCATGGGTGTTTGCTGGCTCATCACTTCGCCAACCAGAGTTCCCCACGGCGTCACGTCCTCGGAGCGCATAGGGAGTTCGCGCTTGTTTTCCTTCATCCAATTCACGAGACCGGTGAGCACCTCGTTGCGTTTGGCCTGCCGAGTAGCCGAGCTTGCGGGCGCAGTTTCGCCACGAACAGCGCCAGAAGAGGAAGAGGACATGACCATCAGCCTAAACGGTCGCCGTGAATGTGAAACAATTGAGCCATGCTATTGAGCGATCGCGATATTAATGCCGGCCTTGATTCTGGGCGTATTCAGCTGGACCCGCTTGATCGGGATCTGATTCAGCCAGCAAGTATTGACGTGCGTTTGGATAGGTTGTTCCGTCTTTTCGACAACCACCGTTACGCCGTGATTGATCCGTCCGCTGATCAGACGGATCTGACGCATCAGGTTGATGTGGGACCGGATCGACCGTTCGTTCTGCACCCGGGCGAGTTCGTACTGGGCGCAACCTACGAGCTGGTCACTTTGGGTGATGACATTGCAGCGCGTCTTGAAGGTAAGTCGTCGCTTGGTCGCTTGGGTCTGCTGACGCACTCGACCGCTGGCTTCATTGACCCCGGGTTTTCCGGCCACGTCACGCTGGAGCTTTCGAACACGGCGACCATGCCGATCCTGCTCTACCCGGGCATGAAGATCGGCCAGCTGTGCTTCTTCAATCTGTCATCTCCGGCGGAGCACCCCTACGGTTCGTCCGGTTTGGGTTCGCACTACCAGGGTCAGCGTGGCCCGACTCCGTCGCGCACGCACCTGCGTTTCAACCGCACTCGGATCGAGCGTTGAACGAACGTGTCAGACGAGGTTTCGGATAACAACGAGGGCACTGGGACGAATAGTGTTCCCGGTGCGCTGGCGCGTCGCTCTTTGCGCGATCGCATGGCAGAGGCGTCTTCGCGTTCACGCTCCTCGTTGACCGAAGATTATGTTGGTGATTCAACGTCGCTCACCTCAACGTCGTTGAATGCCATCACCTCTCTGTCCGAGTTTTCGCAGACCTTCTCCGTTGGCACCGAAGGCGTTTCGCAGACGTCGCAGGTTGCTCCTATTTCGGCAACAATTTCGACTTCCGCTCCCGCGCGTTCAATCGACGAGGCCGCAGCCTCTGAACACCATCTACTGTTATTGGCGGATGAAGTAGATCCCTTAGAAATTGAGGCACTCGCCCTGTCAATTTGGGATGAAGCTCGCTGGGAAGGAGCCGGTCAGCTACACCTTGTTGGCGAGGCACGACTGGTGGGACCATGGAGCATTGACGCAACTCTACGTAAGACGCTCAAGACCCCCGCTTCACTCACAAACGTGTGGGTGTTGGAATGCCCAAAGTCGCGCAGAAATCCCGTGGATCCTCAGCTTGCCGTCCTCGACGAGTGGGCAAGCGTTTTCCCCGATGGAGTTCCCGTCGGCCTAGAGTACCGGATCTTGACCGCACTGAAGCGGATGGCTCGACGCCTGGGTGGCGCTGTTCGCGTCGCCGATTCGGGGAAGATGATCGCCCCGGATCCTGATTCAGCGGTTTCGTTGACCGTATACACTCCACGCTGGCTGGATCCTGAGGACCTGTTGAACCTGCTCAAGCCTCATTTCCCACAGCTCACAGATTCACGTCAGATTGCCACTCCCGCATCGCAGTCCGCGCAACAGGTGGTTCAAAAAAATGCTGCGATCGCTGCGGAACCTGGAACGATCCGCACAGATATCGCGACAAAGATCGCGAAAGCACGCGAACTGGCCGAAAGGGCAGCGAAAGAAGTCGGTGCCACCCCCGAAGTTGTTGCCGGGTACGCGCTTGTCACCCCGATCGCGAACCGGTCGGATCTCATGATCGAAGTAGAACCGGTTCCTCGTCCTCCCCAGGTTCTGCGTTGGGAGTCGTGGACAACGGGCGTCATCATCGAATATCACCTGAAGTGGTTGCCGGCAGGAATGCTCGAGACACCGACTGGAGTGTCACGAGCAGCGCGTTTGGAGCGCATGCGCTCATCGCGTGACATTGAGAAGGTCGCAGAAATCATCGTCACCGCCGTCGGCGGATCCGTGATTGACGAAGACGGTTTCCTCGTCGGTCTTGTGGACGATACCGCAATCGAATAACAGCCCTACTCGGCCAGCTTGCGCCGTTTGTTCGCCTACAGCGCACACGAGCTCTTGCTCAGCCACGATTCAGGAAACATTCAGACGAGTGCGATGGAATAGACTCATGAGCACCACCGGTAGCCCCGAACCTCGCGAAGTCGAACTCATCTTCGAGAACCCCACCCCCACTGGGCGCCCCTCCGCAGGATCAGCATCTTCGGCCTCCAACTCCACGCCGGATTCGCGCGACCGCGTTCACTTCACCCAGCGTTCAACGCCGGGAACCAACGAGCAGACCGCACCCCAGCCGACGACCACCCAAGCGGGCACGGCCTCGTACACCTCAGGAAACGCTGGTCAAGAATACTCTGGCGACTCAATCCCCACCGCACGCCTGAGCGAAACACAACTGCCCAGCCTGCAGGTTCTGGGGATCACTCTCCTCGTCGCACTCATCCTGAACATGATGCTGGCGTTCACTTCCTTGATCCCAGGAATCGCAGGAATTACAGCACCGTTGAACACGATGCTGACAACCAGGTCAGCACTCATTGCGACGGGACTTGTTTCAACGCTCGTCGCCATCGCAATCACATATGCCACCTGGAGTTACCTGCGTAAACGCGCAGAAAACGGGCGAGCAACCGCATTCGTGTTCATCACTTGGCTCTCATGGTTGCTCAGCGGAATCTTCGCTTCCGCATCCACCGGCTCCATCCCCTTCGTCGTCTCAGCGGTCGCATTCTGCGTCTCATTCACGACAACGGTGCACCACATGAACAACAGCACGACACGAGGTATCACCCGCTGGTGGGAATGGGTCGCCAGCGCCGTCAGCCTGATCGTGATCATCACTGCGGTCTTGACCGGCATTGCGACGCTCGCATCCGCGATCATCACGTCGATTATTTCGACGGCTGTCACCCTCACGTCAATCCGCGCATGG
This sequence comes from Schaalia turicensis, assembly GCF_019380255.1. Taxonomy (NCBI): domain Bacteria; kingdom Bacillati; phylum Actinomycetota; class Actinomycetes; order Actinomycetales; family Actinomycetaceae; genus Schaalia; species Schaalia turicensis. The sequence continues at coordinate 132,540 of NZ_CP048928.1, read as the reverse complement.
AACGCTTTCATTGCACCCATCATCGACACGCGCGAACACGTCCGCTCCGTGATGAATGCGGTACGAGGCGCCGGCTTCTGAGTCATTGCCGAATACGCCACAAGGTGCAGGCTTCTCAGTCACTGCCGAATACCCCACGAGGCACCGACGCTCGGCATAAAAATGTGTCCCGCAGTCGTTGACTGCGGGACACTCTGGCGGTAGCGCAGGGATTTGAACCCTGGGTGGCTGTTACACCACACAGCATTTCGAGTGCTGCACCTTCGGCCGCTCGGACACGCTACCAATGCGCATAAGTATAAACAGAAGTCGCCGGCAAACTCCACACGAGGTCCGCCCATGCGATACGTTCCACACGTTGTCCCCGCGTCGTTACGCAGGCATTCTGCCAACCGCGCACCGATCAGTGCTTCGCCCGCTTATACGCGTGACTACGCAACGGAATACCCGCCACTATGCGCACATCTGCCGGGGTGCCCGCATGTTTTGCGCGAGTGGGCGCAGATACAAAGGGCGTCATTTCCCCAGCTGGCACCGCATCCGCCTTCGAAGCAACGAGGCCCAAATTTTCGGGTTTCGCCCGATTAGACACTGGTTGCGAAGCTCGCTCCATCTGCGGAAGCAACGTCGTAGCAGACTCTTGTGTAGGCTCTTCAGACTTCTTCGCTTCCCTGTCACTGTCTGAAACGGAGTCCGAAGACTCGAGCGAACCCGGGTGATTCCACGACGCAATTGCCTCTAAGGGAGGGACAGCAACTGGCTCATTTGCTAGAGCACCGCGTCCCGTCGGCTCAGCCGTAGTTTCGCGCTTGTCTTGGAAGAACGCCTTCAGCTGGATCGTGGCTTCGACCCCTAAAACACCCGGAATGACCTCAAGGCTGTGATTCATTCGAGAATCACGCAACACATCACGCAACGAACCCGCCGCGCCAGCCTTCGGATCCCACGCGCCAAACACCACGCGATCAACGCGTGACGCCAACGCCGCCCCCGCGCACATCGTGCACGGCTCAAGCGTGACAACCAGCGTGCAGCCCACAAGATTCCAACGCTTCAAGGTCTGGCCAGCCTCGCGAAGCGCATTGATCTCTGCGTGACCGCACGGATCATGCGCGGCCTCGCGAGTATTCCAACCCTTACCAACAATCCGCCCCAGCGAATCAATGACAACGGCACCAACCGGCACATCGCCCGATTCACGGGCCTGGTTGGCGTAGAACAAAGCGCGACTCATCGCGTCACGATAACGATCCATTGGTGTCACGCCTACAGCCTACCGGCAGGCATATACAAATTGAATCGCACTATCCAACCGTGCAGGAAACTCTCAGGAAAAACGGCTTTTTCACGCGCCTTTCACTCAATAATCCACCTATCTCTCCACCTGAGACATCGCCCCAATAGTGTCCGACACAATCAAGGAATCACCCTCACATTACGGATCCGGGCCTCGTCCCCCATCAAACACCAGTGGCACCGAGGCGGAATAATCACGAAAACGCCGGCGCGCTACCCACTGCCCGCCCGCGCGCGGTAGCCTTAAACTATGCATCTTCATGTCGCGGACCACCCGCTTGTTAGCCATAAACTCACCGTTCTGCGCGACCGCGAAACGCCGTCCGCAACCTTCCGCCAGCTCGTCGACGAGCTCGTCACACTGCTCGCCTACGAGGCCACGCGCAACGTCGCCGTTTCCGAAACCGCGATCAACACGCCCGTCGCCCCGACCGTTGGCCTGCAGATCTCCGAACCGCGCCCGCTCGTCGTCCCTGTCCTGCGCGCAGGCCTGGGCATGCTCGAAGGCATGACCCGCCTGGTCCCGACCGCAGAGGTCGGCTTCCTCGGCATGCGTCGCGACGACGACACCCTCGAAATCGAAACTTACGCCAACCGCTTGCCCGACGACCTGTCCGGTCGCCAGTGCTTCATCCTCGACCCGATGCTCGCCACCGGTCACACCATGGTCGCAGCAACAAACTACCTGTTTGAACATGGCGCCAAGGATGTCACCTGCATCTGCATTCTCGCAGCCCCGGAAGGCATCGCCGAACTTGAAAAGACAGTGGGTGACCGCGCAGACGTCAAGGTTGTTGTCGCAGCTGTTGACGACCACCTCAACGAGAAGTCCTACATCGTCCCGGGTCTCGGTGATGCTGGCGACCGTCTCTACGGCATCGCTGACTGACATTGTTGCATGCACGTTCACTGACATGGTGAACGCCGTGCATATCTGAAGTAGGGAGCTATTCCAATCGGGGTGGCTCCCTACTTTTGTTTCTTCGTCTCTCTGGCTCCAGCACATCAGCAACGAGGACGAATTCCCCTGGTTGTTCACTCAGCGCCAGAGATTGACATGTGATGTGAGGCGTTTAATCGCTTACATAATGTCACGCTGCCAACGGATTGACATATGCTGACAGCATGAATATCACACAGACTAATCCGAAGCGTCGCAAGTACGGCGTTGCAGCACTCGTTGGCCTCATTGGTGGCATCATCTCCGCCATCATCAAATTCGGTTGGGAGGTACCACTGCCCCCGCGTACGCCGGAACGCAACGCCACCAACCCGCCGCAGTCCCTGCTTGAATTGTTCGGCATGAACCCCGACCTCACGCACGCCACCTACACCTTCAACGGCAATGAAGGCCTGCCGTGGATGTCCTTCATCATCCACTTCTCCTTCTCGATCGTCGTCGCCATCGTTTACTGCGTGCTCGCTGAGCGCTTCCCGCAGGTCAAGCTCTGGCAGGGTGCCGTCTTCGGCATCCTCGTGTGGATCGGCTTCCACGTCATCCTCATGCCACTCATGGGCATCGTCCCGGCACCGTGGGATCAGCCGTGGCAGGAGCACTTCTCCGAGATCTTCGGCCACATCGTCTGGATGTGGGTCATTGAAGTCTTCCGTCGCGACCTGCGCAACCGCTTCACCAAGGAACCGGACGCCGAGTTCGCGCTGGAAACTCACTGATCGCACTGATTACGCTGACCGCGACTTGAACAAGCATTCACGCAGACAAGCGAGGCTAGCTTCAGTAGCGACCAACACTTGAGCTGAGGGCCACCCCGACTTTCGGGGTGGCCCTCTCTTAAAGTAAGTTGGCTGGTCAGCTGCCAAGCTCGCCAATCAACACCGGCAGCCGGTCAGCAGAGCTGGTCAGCAGTACCGATCAGAACGCGGGGATGACGGAGCCGTCGGCCCAAGTCTGTTCAATGTAGGACTTGACCCCATCGGAGTGGAGCAACTCTTCGAGCTTCGCGATCGCTTCGGCCTTGTTAGTGTCACTCTTCCAAACGAGGACGTTCACTGCCGGGTTGTTCTTGGGGGACTCGACGACCAGGGCGTCGTTAGCCTGCGACAGGCCACCTTCCTGGGCGTAGTTGCCGTTGATAACGGCGATGTCAACGTCCTGCAGGGAGCGAACCAGCTGGGCGCCTTGAACCTCCTGGAAGGTGAAGTCGCCGAGGATCTTCACGTTGTTCACGTTGGCTTCAGAACCGTCGGTCGGCAGTTCGACGAGGCCCCGCTGGGAGAGCAACGTCAGCGCACGAGACTGGTTGGTGACGTCATCGATGATGCCGATCTTTGCGCCTGCCGGAAGTTCATCCAGCGACTTGATCTTCGACGAGTAGATTGCGAGAGGCTCAAGGTGAATACCTTCACCGGCGGTGAAGTCGTAGCCGTTTTCTTTTTCAGCGATCTCCAGGTAGGGGACGGTCTGGTAGAAGTTCGCGTCGAGCTCGCCGTCATTCAGGGCGGAGTTCGGCAGGACGTAGTCGGTGTACTCGACGATGTCGAGGTTCAGGCCCGCGTCAGCTGCCAGGTTGTCCTGGATGTACTGCAGGATCTTTGCGTGCGGGGCCGGGGTGGCACCAACCTTCAGGGTGACGGTGTCGCCAGAACCGGACGCTTCAGAGCCGGAAGCGGACGAATCGGAACCGGTGGAGCCACAAGCTGCGAGGCCAAGGGCAAGGACGGTTGCTACACCAGTAGCGGCAAGATTACGGATGGAACGCATGAGAATTCCTCTTTCTGTGTTGTTACCCAGAAACGTACTCGCTCAACCTCAAGGGGAGCACAGACGTCCGGGTATGAAGACTGTGTAACGAAATAGACCACTGAATGGTCAGTCGATGTGAAACGATTGATTGAACAGTGCTGGCCTGCCGGTTGCCCGACTGGTGGTCGACTCAGCGGTGATCCACCAGTCGGCTGATCATGTCACCAATCATCTGAACCAGCTGGACGATCACGATGATCGCAATAACCGTGGCGATCATGACGTCGTCCTGCCAACGGTTGTAGCCGTAGTTAATGGCCATCTGTCCAAGACCACCACCGCCGACGGCGCCCGCCATTGCGGAGTAGCCGATCAGGGTAATAGCAAGCGTGGTCGTGGACTGCACCAGCGCGGGTGCAGCTTCGCGAACCTGAACACCCCAGCGGATCTGGCGGTTCGTTGCGCCCATCATCTGAGCAGCTTCGATTTTGCCGGAGTCGATCGCAAGAATGTTCGATTCGACGAGGCGCGCGAAGTACGGCACCGATAGGAGCACGAGTGGGACGACGGTTGCCTGCCAGCCGAGCGTTGTTCCCACAATGATGCGGGTAACGGGCAGTAGGACGACGATGCCGATGATGAACGGCAGCGAGCGGATGACGTTCACGATCGTCGACGCGGTCTGGTAGATGGTCTTATTCGGAGTCAGGCCATTCTTGGCAGTCTGAACAAGCAACAGACCAAGCGGGATACCGAGCAGGACCGTGAACAGCGTGGAAAAGCCCATCATCGCCAGGGTTTCACCGATTGCCGGCAGGAACTGCTTCGTCAGCGCCGGGTTATCCAGCCACTTCGGGTCGTTCACACCAGCGGACAGGAGCCCAGCAGGTAGCAACCCTGCGGGCAACAGGCCTGCAAGCGACGTGTAGAGGGAGGGAAGAACGGGTGTCATGCGGACCTCACCTCGGCGTAGATGTCATGTTCACGCAGTTCAGAAAGAATTTGCTTCGAGTGGTAGCTGGGCACGGAGAGTGCCAGGCGACCAACCTGAGTCATTCCAATAGATTCGAAGGTTCCGGCTGTCACGTCGGCGCCCATTGAGGCGGCGAGGTTCAGAACGGTCGCACCGGTGGGCACGCCGGGGTGCGATGTGAAGATAACGTCGAGAAGCGTGGTGCCTTCGCGCAGGTCAGCATCATCAACGGACGGTGCGGGAACGAGTTCACGCGAGAGTGGGCTGGACGGGTCGGCAACGACCTCTTCGACAGTGCCCGTCTGGATGACGCGACCGTGACCGAGCAAAGTAACGGAGTCGCAGATTTCGCGGACGACAGCCATTTCGTGGGTGATGACCAGAACGGTCACGCCTTCTAAGTCGCGAACCTTGCGGATGAGTTCCAGAATCTGGCGCGTCGATTCGGTGTCGAGCGCGGAGGTGGGCTCGTCACACAGCAAAACACTGGGATTGTCCGCGAGCGCTCGAGCAACGCCGACGCGCTGACGCTGACCACCGGAAAGCTGAGACGGATATGAGTCGCCTCGTCCCGAAAGACCGACAAGGGCAAGTAGTTCTTCAACGCGCGCTTTGATCTGATCCTTCGGTACGCCCGCAAGTTTCAGGGGGTAGCCGATGTTCTGCGCCGCGGTGCGCGAGTCCAGCAGGTTCGCGGCCTGGAAGACCATGCCGATCTTGCGACGAGCTTCTCGCAGGGCTTTTCCACGCAACTGCGCCAAGTCGAGCCCGTCGACGACGATATTGCCGTCACTGGGGTGTTCAAGCGCGGTCAGGCATCGGATGAGCGTTGACTTGCCCGCACCAGACTGACCAACGATTCCGTGGATGGATCCACGTTCAACGTGGAGGGTGACATTGTCGAGCGCGACAACCTCGTTGCCACCTTTGACGGAGTAAACCTTTCGCACTCCGGCAAGATCAATCATGGCGCCCTCCTTCGATTCAGATCGTGCGCGCCGGGTTTTCGGCGCGTTTTCGTGCTGCGTTGATGTTGTCAGCATAGGAGGCAAGTCCGCGCCACCCAAATTTTCTGTTACATAACGCCACGATGTGAAATGAAAGTGAGCCTGACCTGCAGTTTTACGCGATCACGTTTCGGTAACCGTCAGCGCGCGAACAGTGATCCAGATCGCGAATTGCACCTTAGGTGACAGATACAGCTCATCCAATCCCCAGCAGACAGGAGACGAGTGCCGTTAATCCAAGTCCCAGCAGATAGGCGACGAGGCCACTCACCCAGCCGACAACAATCAGACTCATTCCGGCGCGGACCCGACGAGCCCACACCTCGGTCCACGCATCCAGGACCGCGGTTGAGAACGTGGTGAAGCCACCAAGGAAACCCGTTGACAGGACAAAACACACGGTTCCGGTGACGCCCGAATAGTCGACCGTAGACCCACCGGCGACAAGGACCGCGAGTAGCGGGAGGATCCCGGTCAGGAAGCCAAGCAGGAAACAACCAACCGTATTGACGACCACGATGCCGACGTAAGGGCGGAGGGGCTTTCCAGCCAACGCGCGCTTGCCAACCCACCTAGTTTTTACAGCCAGGTCGAGTTTCCAGCGCGAGAGGGCACCGAGTGCTCCACCGAGGGCCGTGCCGAGCACGCTCAAGAGAACGATCATTGTTCCTCCTCAGCGAAGGTGTCACGGTCGCCCATCCCGACCGCATCAGAAGACGGAGATGGAACGCTGGACCCGGCCTCGTCAATCACCTCAACGACCTCGAACATGCCGAACTTTACAAAGCGGCCCAGCGCACAACCGCACCCCGCACACACGACGCCAAGGAAAAGCAACGTCAGCGACGCGAGCGCCGGAACAATCGCCCCAACAATAGATCCGGACGCGATCATCCCATTCGCAGTTGCAGCGATCAATGTGCCGTAGGTCGTGAACGCTCCCAGGAAGCCGGTGACAACCAGCAGGCGCACACACTCGCGTGAGGGATCAGTAAAAAGCGGCACGACCACACCAAGCACAAACGCGCCGAGAAGATTCACGAGAACCGTCGACCACATGATGGGAACCGCGTGCGAAATGACCGCAGAATCGGGGAAGAACACTGTCAGATAGTCCACGCCAGCGCGAACAAGCGCGCCCAACGCGCCACCAACGGCAACGTACGGCCAGATGCGCTGGACGGGCTTTGCAGGATCATTCATCGCGTCCAGCCTACACAAGTTCACGAGACTCGGGCAGGAACGATCAGCCTGCCCTGTCGGCGCAGTTTGTACACTAAACCCATGACCAGCGGTTCCCTCATTCAGCAAGGCGTGGGACGTTTTGCGCCCTCTCCTACCGGGGATTTTCACGTCGGGAATCTGCGGACCGCGATCCTCGCTTGGGCCTGGGCGCGTAATAGCGGGCGCTCGTTTGTCCTGCGCATGGAAGATATAGACCGCGTGCGTTCGGGCAGCGCCGACCGCCAGATCGGCGACCTGAAAGCGATCGGACTGAACTGGGATGGCACAATACTGGTGCAGACGACGCGTTCAGCCGCCCACACGCAGGCGCTCGATTACCTGCTCGAGCAGGGATATGCGTTCGAGTGCTACTGCTCCCGCAAGGACATTAAAGAAGCCGCGTCCGCTCCCCATGTTCCGCCGGGACACTACCCCGGCACATGCCTCAACCTGACTGACACTGAGCGCGAGGTTCGACGCCGACAGCTCACCGAAATCGGGCGTACTCCCGCGCTTCGCCTTCGCGCTCCAGCAAGCGAGTGGACCGTATTCGACGAACTCCACGGTTCTTTCACCGGCCCCGTCGATCACTTCGTGCTGCGCCGTGCTGACGGCGTGCCCGCGTACAACTTGGCCGCGGTGGTCGATGATGGCTTCCAGCATGTCGACCAAGTTGTACGAGGCGACGATCTGTTGTCTCAAGCGCCCGCTCAAGCGGCGTTGGCAACACTGCTCGGAATCGCGGTCCCGACTTACGTGCACGTGCCACTGGCACTGAACAAGGCGGGCTCTCGCCTCGCGAAGCGCGACGGAGCCGTCACCCTCGCTGACCTGCATGAACTTGGGTGGACCACGGAGGATGCCGTCGAATGGATTGGTCGTTCCCTGGGGGTCGACGGAGCGCAAACCGCCATCGACATTGCAGACGCTCTCCCCATCGACTCCCTGCGAGCACTCCCCCTTGACCCGTGGATTGTCACCCCGCCCACCGGACTCCCCGCATTCTGAGCCAACCGGGTTTCACCTCCATCCTCCACTTTCTGAACAGGAGCATGACCAGCAGAAGTAGGTGGCCTCGTGTCACACTTAACCCATGGATTTCTTCCAGAAGCTTTTCGGATACAAAGAACCGACGCTCATCGTTGCAGAGTCGGACAACTGGACGCAGTTAGAGCCGTCGCACGACCTTGACGTCACGATTGCACGTCGTGCGCGCAAAGAAAAGTGGGCTCCAACCAGCGCGGATGCTCCTGCAGAGTTCCACTGCATGCTCATCGTGCACGGCGGGTTCTCCGATGGCTACTTGGAAGTGAACTGCCTGGGTAAGCCGATCGCCACTTTCAATCACGAACAGGTCGCAGACACTATGGAACGCATGCGCGCTGACAACGGCCTGCGAATGACAGCGGTCAAAACAACCGCTTTCCTCGACGCTGACCGCTGGATTGTCACCGTCAATATCTGACACGGCAAACTCATCGGAGCAAATACCAAGACGGATCCCTACACATCCGCAAAGGCTGGGCAGGCCACTAAAATCACCCCGACACGCCCGAAAAGACACACAATTCGGGCATTAGCCCCAAAAAGCGCATTCAGTAGGTTGGGGGTTCGAGTCCCTTCGAGCGCGCAGCGGCCCCCCTCGGTGCGATCCACCGGCGGGGGTTCTGCGTTTGTTGGGCAATGTTGCCCGAAATCAACTCAGGCACGGAACACCCAAACAGTTCTGCAACGTCTGCCAATTCGTCTAATGCCCATGGACGGCGACCATCACACCTGAGAGAAATAGGCATGCCTGCACAGTTTGTCGTCTGTAATTTCTTTGCTCATAACTACTTCTCGATTCTGTTGCGGGGTGTAATGATGTGGGTATGGGACTTTTTGGAAACTTGTTCAGGAAACAACGCACGCGCGAAGTCATTGCGGCGACCCCGAGCGAAGAGTTCATAGCGACAGGGCGAGAGTATTACCAAAGAGCTTTCAAACGCGTTGCGAAGGCTGAGGGGTGGCAACTTCCTGAAAAGGTCGGAGCACCGCACGGGTACCCGCTGACGGTTAGCCTAATTCCTGAACCGGACAACGAATACGACCCCAATGCGGTGATGGTCTGCTACGGCTCTGCGTTGCTCGGGCATGTTCCACATGAGGAAACGACACGCTTTCACCGTCAGTTCAAGAGCGCTTCGACGTATGAACTTGGAGCCGATGCACGTTTGTGGAGAGATACAAAAGGCCGGTGGGCACTGCGGGTGTACGCCTAGCATCATTCAGCGTCCTCCCACAGGGGGTAAACGATTCCCGCGTCAGTGAGGGCATCAAGATCGTCGACGCTCCGATTTGTGCGACCAGTTAGGCGTCGGGAGATATGCGTCTGAGTTACGTTAAGCAATGAACCTATATAGGCCTGTGTATTACCGGTCTTTTTCATGTATCGCTTAACTTCACGACTAATGACCGCCTGCATTCTCTCCATGATGATAGATATAGTCCGTTTTGGACTAAACTAAGCAACATGAGCACAGCAATAGTCATAGATGAGCATGTCAGCACCGCCGATATTGTTGCTTCAAACGTGCGCGCGCACGCTGGCCGACTGCAGATTAATCAGGTAGCTCTGGGGCGTGAGCTTGGAATGTCTCAGGGAGCAATTACCAAGCGGTGGAAAGGCTTGCGACCCTGGCAATTGCACGAACTTGATGCGCTATCTGAGCTTTTTGACGTCTCTGTCCAAGAGCTCGTTACCGATCATTCGGTAGAAATGCAGAACCCCCGCCGGTGGGTCGCACCGAGGGGGGCCGCTGCGCGCTCGAAGGGACTCGAACCCCCAACCTTCTGATCCGTAGTCAGATGCTCTATCCATTGAGCTACGAGCGCATCGCCGTTTGGCTGAAAACAACTTTACGCGCGAGACCCCGCAATGACAAACTCGCAGATGGGGCTTGCATCACATCAATAGTCCATTGCGGGCTCATTCAAGCCATTTATTCCTATTTTAGTCTCCCTGTGAATGACCGAAACCACATAAAGAAGGAGCCTCGTACCACCGTCGCGCGCTTTTCGCGTACGGAAAACGGGGCACGAGGCCCCCTCTCAACGCGTAGTCGACGCGATCTGAGTCAGATACGTCGAGCAGGATCACACGAGCGATGCCACGAAGGAGCGTTCGTCATGTTTTCGTTCCCATTCCGCGCCTGTGCGGAATATAAGCGGAAAATAAAAGGACCCTCCGCGCACCCGGCAGCGCACCCTTATCCTTGCTGCCTTCCGGCCCTGGGGAGGTTCAGATGATACCGTCACACGGAGGATCGCTCCCCAGTTTACACACGCCACCACACAAAGGCGATTCGGAAAAACAAAAGTCCCGCCACCCAAAGGATGACGGGACAACCGCGGAGGATGGGGGATTCGAACCCCCGAGGGCTTGCACCCAACACGCTTTCCAAGCGTGCGCCATAGGCCACTAGGCGAATCCTCCAGCACGCACATCAGTGCGCTTGCTTATCTTAGGCTGAAACGGTCTAAAAATGCTAACTCAGCACATCGAACACCCTCATGGGATAGGTCACGCACCAAAAAGGCGAACGAAATTGCGAACCAGCTTGCCCGCCTGATGGTCACACGCCCCTAGGCGCCCGGCAAGCATCAGCGATTCCACATCATCGGTGCCCGGATAACCCGCATCTTCATAGCGTTCAAGGGCAGCACGAATCGCATCAGAATCGATTTCCGGGTTGAACTGCGTCGCGTAGAAGTTGTCTGAAAACCGCATGACTTCAGCGGGACAGGTCAGCGATTTCGCCAACAAGACCGCATCTTCGGGGAGCTCTTCAACGGCTTCTGTGTGGTTCACATAGGTGTAGAACGTGCGGGAAACCCCTTCCAAGATCGGATCATCCGCATGCTCGGCAACCATATAAATCTCGGTGATCTGCGCGGGCTCAGCCCACTTGGTCGTCACCTGACCACCCATCAGAACAGCCGCAACTTCCGTTCCATACCCGGTTGTAAAACAGGGAATGTGAGCGGTCGTCACATCGTGAAGAAGGTGGAACAGTTCAGCTTCAGCGCGCTTCTGCGTCGCCGACTTGTGGACGTCGGACGTTGTCGTCCCATAGGGAGATCCACCAACGATGATGCCGGAATAGGCCTCAACATCAATGTCAGGCAGACCGAGCATGTCGAGTCTGACCTGTTCAAGCTCGGTTTCTGCTAGGCCGGTCGTTCGCTGAAACGAACGGTATTCCGCTTCAACTTCAACGTCTTCGGGACGTGTCGACACCAGCAAGAGAGGTTTCATACGTCAAGGATAGGTAAAGACTTGGAAATGGTCTAACAATTCTCAGAATGAAGACTGTCGATCCGCAAGGAGCCTCGTCACCACACTGCAGATGAAAATACGCAGTCCCAACCTTGCACCAAATTGCATCTTCGCGCCTATTCGTTCACAGAACGGACACCAAACTACCGGCGCAATATCACTGCAAGCTAATCTGATGTTCTGACCGGTGAAACGGCCCTGCCCATCAACTGATCAGATCGGAGAGCTCTTCCATGAGCGATAATTCCCGTGGCTTCTTCCGCTGGACCCTGCACGGTGACGGCACTTCCATTGCCCCCGGCGAGGTTGTCTCCCCCAGCGAGCGACTCACGTGGCCTCGAACAATCGGCATCGGCATTCAGCATGTTGTTGCAATGTTCGGCGCAACCTTCCTCGTTCCACTGCTGACCGGCTTCGACCCGTCAACAACTCTCTTCTTCACCGGCTTCGGAACCCTGCTGTTCCTGCTCATCACAGCCGGACGCCTTCCCTCATACCTCGGCTCGTCCTTCGCGCTGATCGCACCGATCGGCGCGGTGACCGGCTACGTTGCCGGCGGTGGCCAGACCATCGACGACCATCTTGCTTCCCTGGCACAGGGTGGCATCATCATGGCCGGTGGCTCGCTCTTCATCATCGGCCTGATCGTTCATTTCGCGGGTGCTGCTTGGATCGACAAGCTGATGCCCCCGGTGGTGACCGGCGCAATCGTCTCCCTGATCGGCTTCAACCTTGCGCCTAGCGCATGGAACAACGTGAAGACCGCCCCGCTGACCGCAACCGTCACGATCGTTTCGATCCTGCTGATCACGGTCCTATTCAAGGGCATCATCGGTCGCCTCGCGATCCTCATCGGTGTTCTGATTGGCTACGCAACCGCCTGCATCCGTGGCGAGGTCGACTTCTCCGCCATCGCAAACGCCGACTGGGTTGGCGCCCCGGCGTTCCGCGCCCCGGCCTTCGACCTGTCGCTGATAGGCCTGTTCGTCCCGGTTGTCCTGGTCCTCATGGCTGAGAACATCGGTCACGTGAAGTCCGTGTCCGCAATGACCGGCGAGAACCTGGATGATGTCACCGGTCGCGCACTCTTCGCCGACGGCCTGTCCACGATGATCGCAGGCTTCGGTGGTGGCTCCGGTACGACGACTTACGCCGAGAACATTGGCGTTATGGCCGCAACCCGCGTCTACTCGACCGCCGCTTACGTGGTCGCAGCTTTCACCGCTCTCGCCCTGTCGATGCTGCCGAAGTTCGGCCAGATCATCGCAACGATCCCAGCCGGTGTCCTCGGTGGAGCGGCAACGATCCTCTACGGCATGATCGGCATGCTCGGTGTTCGTATCTGGGTTCAGAACCGCGTTGATTTCTCCGATCCGGTTAACCTGAACACCGCTGCGGTCGCCATGGTTGTCGCCATCGCCGACTACACGCTGATTGCTGGCAAGATGACCTTCTCCGGTATTGCGCTCGGCTCCGTTGCAGCGATTGTCATCTACCACGTCATGCGCTGGATCTCGAAGGCCCGTGGTACGAACCTCGAACAGGTTTCGCCCGCATCGGTTCCCGCTGGCACGGAACTCGAGTCCGAACCCTACGCGAAGCGTCGGAAGGCACCTTCAACTGAAGCGTGATTGACGCGAAGTCGGCTCAGTCCGACTACAGCCTCGGTGCACATCCAGTAAGCACCAATTGACGAGGCCAGTTACAGAGCGAATAGCCGGTGACTGCCCCCTGCGGGGCACTCACCGGCTATTTTCATGCAATTCCCACAGTGAAGATGCGCAAGGTCACTAAAACTCGCTGACATTGGTTGAATATCTTGGGAAGCCTTGGCGTTCATACCGGTAGACCCTTGAATGGTGTCCAGGGTCAGTAATGTCCTGCGCACCTCCTCTTCCATGTCTTCGTCGAAAGGAGACATCTCGGTGATTACTTTCGACCACATCTCGCACGTGTTCCCGAACGGGACGACGGCGTTGGATGACGTTTCTCTGCACGTTGAGCCTCATACGACGACGGTCCTGCTGGGCACGTCTGGGTCGGGCAAGACGACGCTGATGCGGATGGTGAATCGGATGCTCTCCCCCACATCTGGGCGCGTGGTTGTGCGCGGGCAGGATGTTGCGGATGTGGACCCGGTGAAGTTGCGTCGCTCGATCGGATACGTGCTCCAGGATGCTGGACTTTTCCCACATCGCAGCATTGTTGACAACATTGCGACGGTTCCGCGTCTTGAGGGTGCCTCGCGTAGAGAATCGGCGAAACGCGCGCTAGAGCTGATGGACCTGGTTGGTTTGGATCGAGGCCTCGCGAAACGCTATCCGGCGCAGCTGTCAGGTGGCCAGCGTCAGCGGGTGGGTGTTGCTCGCGCGCTCGCAAACGAAGCGGACATTCTGCTGATGGACGAACCTTTCGGCGCACTGGACCCGCTGGTTCGCGCCGACCTGCAACGGGAGCTCCGCGACCTGCGTGACCGCGTGGGCACGACCATCCTGTTCGTTACGCACGACTTAGATGAGGCGTTCATGCTCGGCGACCAGATCGCTGTTCTGCAGACCGGTGGCGTCCTAGCGCAGGTGGGCACGTCCGAGAACCTCGTGACGAACCCCGCGAACGACTTTGTCGCGTCCTTCGTCGGGTCGTCCGGCCAACGCCGTCTGAGTATGAAGTCCACGCCCGCAGGCACACTCGTTTCTGACCCGGATGGCCGTCCGCTCGGCCTGTTGCCGGAAGGCGAACTCCGATGAGTTGGCTGTCGCAAAACTACTTACTACTCTGGGAGCTTACTGTCGCGCACCTACGCATCGCGATACCAGCAATTCTGGCCGCGGTCATCATTTCAATCCCGGTCGGTTGGGCTTCGACGCGTTCGAAGCGCTGGGGTAGCCCACTATTGACCGCACTGTCGTTGCTGTATGCGATTCCCTCACTGCCAATGCTTGTTGTGATCCCCGTGATCGTAGGAATTGCGCTCCGGAGCGAGCTGAACATCATCATCGTTCTTGCGCTCTACGGGATCGCGGTGCTGATCCGTCAGGTCGCGAATGCGTTTACCTCTCTGCCAGCTTCGGTTCTCGAGTCTGCGGACGCCGCTGGCATGAGCTCATGGCGTAAGTTCATCGGAGTCGAACTCCCACTAGCCTTGCCCGTCATCATCGCGGGCGTACGCGTGGTCGTTGTGTCGACGGTGTCGCTGGTGACCGTAGGTGCGTTCATCGGGATTCGCTCGCTGGGCACGCTGTTCACCGACGGATTCCAGCGAGGTCTGGTGTCCGAGGTATTCGCCGGCTTGGTTGCAACCGTTCTGGTCGCGCTTGTTTTGGATGCGCTGACCATCGCCGTGGGCGCCCTGCTCACCCCATGGACGAGGCCGGGATCCGCGCCTCATCGCTCCCCTGTTTCTAACCCATGTTTGAAGGCGGAGGTGGCCGCATGAGCTTGCTCATGGATGCATTGACATGGCTGTTTGCTGGTGGCCATTGGACGGGGTCCACGGGGATCCTCATTCGTATTGTTCAACATCTTGGCGTGACTGTCGGCGTTGTCACCATTGCCGGCCTGATTGCGCTGCCAATTGGTATTTACATCGGGCACACCGGCCGTTTTGTCACGCTAATGAGCGCGACGTTCGGGGTGGCGCGAGCGATCCCGACGCTGGGTGTTCTGACTTTGATCGGCTTGTGGCTGGGTATTGGCTTGTCAGCACCATTCTTAGCGCTTCTGATTTTGGCGGTTCCTCCGATGCTGTCAGCAACGTATTCCGGTATCGGGTCAGCCTCTCCGACAACGGTGGATGCTGCTCGAGCTATCGGCCTGACCGAAATGCAAGTCGTACGCGAAGTTGAACTGCCCGCCGCGCTTCCCTTGATTATTGGTGGCTTGCGCTCGACGACCCTGCAGGTTGTCGCCACTGCAACGCTCGCGGCGTACACCGCGGACGCTGGGCTGGGTCGTTTCCTCTACACAGGTCTGAAAACCCGCGATTACGGGCAGATGATTGGTGGCGCGATCCTGGTTGTCGCCCTCGCATTGATTCTGGACGCCCTGTGGGTGCGAGCATCACGCAACCCGCGCCTGAATGGCGAAGGCGCTGGGAACGCTGAGCGGCCTCGTCGATTCTTTGGACGACGCACAACGAAGAACGAAAGCAATGCGCGCGCCGCGACTCGCTCGGCGGTAAAACGCAAGCGCAAAGCTGTCACCGCAATGCTCGGCGCCACTGCTCTGACGACCAGCGCGTGTGCGACCGCAGCAACCTTCGACCCGAGCTCACAATCGAACGGGCGCGAGACGATCATCGTCGGATCGCAGGACTATTACTCGAACGAAATCATCGCCGAAACCTACGCCATCGCCCTCGAGGAGGCCGGATTCGCGGTCACTCGTGAACTGCGCATCGGCCAGCGTGAGGTCTACATGCCAGAAATCCAGGCGGGCGCGATCGACGTGTTCCCCGAATACACGGGTTCACTGTTGCAGTACTTGGATGCCGACGCGACGCAGACCAGCGCAGACGAGGTGTACGAGGCTCTGAGCGCCACTCTGCCGGACGGACTGCGCGTGCTGAACGCTGCGCCTGCTGCCGACCAGGATTCGTACGTGGTGACGACCGAGTTCGCGAACGAACACTCGCTGACGATGATCGGCGACCTCGCATCCGTGGGATCGGTAAAGATCGGCGGCAATTCGGAGTTGGCAACGCGCCCCTACGGTCCGGCTGGACTGAAGTCCATGTACGGCGTGACCGCGACGTTCACGCCGATCGAGGACTCGGGTGGCGCGCTCACGCTGAAGGCTCTGCGTGACGGCGACGTGCAACTGGTCGACATCTATTCGGCTGACCCGTCGCTGGCGGGTTCAGATCTGACAGTCTTGGAGGACCCGAAGGGGTTATTCCTGGCCTCCCACGTGGTGCCGATCGTCTCCCCGCGAATCGACGAGGCCGCGACTGCCGTGATCAATCGCGTGTCCGCGACCCTTGAGAGCGCGGATCTGGTGGAGATGAACCGTCAATCGACCGAAGATGGCGCGCCGGCGGCTACCATTGCTCGCTCATGGTTGGAGCGCAAAGGGCTGATTTAAAGCAAAATTTCGGCCTTGAGCGCGTTGTGCAATTTGGTTTCTACATGGTAGGGATCACACTTATTAACGCATGATCGTGCGCGATCAACGGTTGCACGTACCTCCTTATGGATGACACCGGAATTGCCGGCTCGAAGAAATCTTCAAGTCGTCTTCACCGTAGACGCCTGCTTGTGGATAACCTCCCTTTGTCCTCAGCGTGCGTCACACTAGTAAGGACCACATACTCTTCTTTAGTCGCCGACGATGCTTGCTGGACTTGCACCTCGCCTCGCCAATGCGACTGAGATCAGCCCGCAGAAAGGAGCGCAGCACGTGGGAAAACGACGTACTTCGTCACGCGGTCGTGGCAGGGTTCATGGAAGAGCCCTCCGCATCGGTGACATCGCGGTCGCGTTGATCATCATCTGTATCGGGTCGTATTGTGTTTTTCCCTCGTTCCGTTTTATGCTCGGCCGCCTGTGGAACGATGTTGGCTTCCTCGTCCCCCACTCAGTTTCCGTCGACGATCTGCCTCCCAGCGAAGCTGCGAGGCAACTGAAAGCACTCACCGTTCTCGATCATGATGACGCACCCGACTACGATCGCGACCAGTTCGGGCACGCCTGGGCGGACGAGGACCATAACGGGTGCGATACTCGGAACGACGTGCTCGCGCGCGATCTCACGAACGTGACGTATAAGCCGAAGACACGTGACTGCATTGTCCTGACGGGAACCTTGGACGACCCGTATACAGGTTCCACGATCAACTTCCAGCGCGGACAAGAGACATCCGCTCTCGTACAGATTGACCACGTTGTCGCGTTAGGAAACGCATGGAGGTCGGGCGCGTGGCAGTGGGACGACACCCAGCGTCAACGCTTCGGGAATGACCAGAACAATTTGTTAGCCGTCGACGGTCAAACGAATAAAGACAAGGGTGCAGCATCCGCCGACAAGTGGCTACCCCCAAACGCTGACTTCCGGTGTGCCTACGTCACGAAGCAGATCAACGTGAAATACACGTGGGGGCTCACCATTACCTCTGCTGAGCAATCAAAGATGGCAAGCGTTCTAGCAGGCTGTAAGGCCTCATAGCTACCGCGATCAGGGTCGTCGATATAACAAGGCGGGCGGAGCGACCCTTGTCGCTCCGCCCGGCCTCGTCAACTATTCACTGGGTTCATGCGCACCCAGGCGCACGATCGGCGAACCTCAGAG
Organism: Schaalia turicensis; assembly: GCF_019380255.1. NCBI lineage: Bacteria > Bacillati > Actinomycetota > Actinomycetes > Actinomycetales > Actinomycetaceae > Schaalia > Schaalia turicensis. The sequence continues at coordinate 114,733 of NZ_CP048928.1, read as the reverse complement.
GTTCAACTGAATCTGACGTCCAGGAACGGCCTCGATCAGCTCGCGCGTGTAATCCTGCACCGGATTATTGAACAGCGCGTCCGTCGAATTCTGCTCCACCAGCTTGCCCTTTTCCATAACGACCACGTCGTCAGCGATCTGACGAACAACCGCCAAGTCGTGGGTGATGAACAGGTAGGACAGACCTAGCTGAGCCTGAAGATCATTCAGCAAGTACAGGATCTGGTTCTGAACCAGAACGTCCAGAGCCGAAACTGCCTCGTCAAGAACGATGACCTCGGGGTTCAGGGCAAGCGCGCGAGCCACGGCCACACGCTGACGCTGACCACCGGACAGCTCGTTCGGGTAACGGCGCATCGCGGAACGTGGCAGAGCAACCATGTCCAGAAGCTCAGACACGCGCTCGATACGCAGATGCTTCGGATTGAATTCCTTCTTCTCCGCGGCAGTCAAAGAACGTCCAGCGTTCTTTGCTTCCATCAGAGCCGAGATCCACTTTTCAGGCTCACGACCGGTCGCCATCGCACGAGCAAACTCCTGCTCGGCGTACGCCATCGTGCCGTAGCCGTGGACGCGGAGCGGTTCTTCGATGATACGGAAGATCGAGAACATCGGATCCAGCGAACCGTACGGGTTCTGGAATACTGCCTGCAGGCGACGACGTAGAGCAAAGAGCTCCTTGTCGCTCATCTCGGACGTGTCCTTGCCGTCGAAGAAAACCTTGCCGGACGTCGGCGACAGCAGGTGCAACACCATGTTCGCTGCGGTCGACTTACCGGAACCGGACTCGCCCACAACCGCCAGGGTCGTACCGCGACGCAAACCGAAGGTCACGTCATCAACGGCGATCAGCTTCTTAGCCTCACCCTTCGATCCACGGATATCGAACTCACGGGTCAGGTGCTCAACGCGAACGATTTCCTCGGTCGACGTTGCGCCCTTACCTGCGCCCGTCAGCTCTTCCTCCGTCACAGAAATACCGTGAGCGTGAGCGGACTCAATACGAGCCGACGCCAGCGACGGAGCAGCCGAAACAAGACGCTTCGTGTACGGGTGCTGCGGGTGTTGCAGGATCTCCAACGCGGGGCCGGATTCAACGATGCGACCACGGTGCATAACCACCAGCTGTTCGGCGCGCTCAGCAGCAAGGCCAAGGTCGTGCGTAATGAACAGAACGGCGGTGCCCAGTTCGCGGGTCAGTGAACCAAGGTGATCGAGGATGCGACGCTGAACGGTCACGTCCAGAGCGGACGTCGGTTCGTCAGCGATCAGCAACTTCGGGCGAGCCGCCATTCCGATAGCGATCAGCACGCGCTGACGCATACCGCCGGAGAACTCGTGCGGGTACTGCTTAGCACGACGCTCTGCGTCGGGCAAGCCGGCCTCTTCAAGAAGCTGAGCCACGCGCTCACCAGTCTGGGACTTCGGAACAACGTTATTGGCGACAAGAGCTTCCTTGACTTGCGTACCAACGCGCAGAACAGGGTTCAGGTTCGACATCGGGTCCTGGGGAACCAGACCGATACCGGAGCCTCGCAAACGAACCCATTCCTTCGTGGTGAGGTTCGTGATCTCTTCACCGTCGAATTCGATGGAACCGCCGGTGACCTTACCGGTGCCCGGGAGCAGGCCGATAACCGCAGCAGCAGTCGTCGACTTACCGGAACCGGACTCGCCCACGATAGCGACCGTCTGGCCGGGGTAGATGGTCAGGTTTGCGCCACGGACAGCCGGAACGATACCGGTCGACGTGGTGAAGGTGACCTCAAGGTCAGTGATCTTCAGAAGCGGGTTGGCGTCCTCAGGGTGAACCTCTTCGGGAGCAGCCGATTCGCTAACGGTCTGAGAAGCATCAGCCTTGCCTTCGCCGAGCACCATCGTGTTGATGGCCTCTTCGATGGCGTCCTCGTTCGGAGTAGTCATATTCTCTTCGCTCACTTGCGTGCCTTCGGGTCGAGGGCGTCACGGACCGCATCACCCATCATGATGAAGCTGAGGACGGTCATCGCGAGAGCCAAAGCCGGGTAGAAAAGAACCATCGGGTTCGTACGCAACGACGCCTGTGCGGCCGAAATATCGGCGCCCCACGAAACGACCGTTGACGGAAGACCGATACCCATGAAGGACAGGGACGCTTCGGAAACGATGAACGTACCCAGAGCAACCGTCGCGTACACAATGATCGGAGCCATCGAGTTCGGGATGATGTGGCTCATGAGAATGCGAGCCTTTGATGCGCCGGTGGCGCGGGCAGCGGTGACAAACTCTTCGTTCTTCGCCGACATCACGGCACCACGAGTAATACGCGCGATCTGAGTCCAGCCGAAGAGGGACAGAACCAAGATAACCATCCAGATGTTTCGGTTTTCCTTGAACATCTGCATGAAGACGATTGCTGCCAGGAGCAACGGGATTGCGAAAAAGATATCGGTAATACGCGAGAGCAGAGCATCGAACCAGCCACCGAAGTAGCCGGCAATCGCGCCGATCACGCCACCGATGATGACGACGAAGATGGTCGTCAGAACACCAACGGAAACGGATGCGCGGGCACCGAAGACGATGCGAGCGTAGATGTCACAACCCTGACGGTTGAAACCGAAGGGGTGGCCGTCCGACGGACCCTTCAGCGAGTTCGAAAGCTCGCAGAAACGCGGGTCCTGGCTGGTGAACACGTTCGGGAATGCTGCGATCGCGATCGCGATCACGATGATGGTCAGAGCCACCCAGAAGAGCGGGCGCTTGCGTAGGGACTTCCATGCCTCGCCCCAGAGCGATGAAGGCGCGCGATCGTCGGCAACGGCGTCAACTGCACCAAGACCGGTTTCGTCGATATCGGAAACGAAGTGGCGTTGACCGGTTCGGGTGCGTTCGATGTTTGCGGAGGGAATGTAATCACTCATAGCGGATCCTCGGGTCGAGCACGGCGTACAGCAAGTCAACAACAAGGTTGGCGAAGATGTACACGAGCACCAGAACGGTAGTCACGGAAACGACGGTGGCGGGTTCGCCCTTGACGATGGCCTGCCAGAGCGTGCCACCCACACCGGAGATATTGAAGATGCCTTCCGTGATGATCGCGCCCCCCATGAGGGCGCCAAGGTCGCCACCAAGGAACGTTGCAACCGGGATCAGCGAGTTGCGCAGGATGTGGCGGGTCATAACCGTGCCACCCTTCAGGCCCTTCGCGCGAGCGGTGCGGACGTAGTCAGCAGACACGTTCTCAGAAACAGACTGGCGAGTCAGGCGAATCACGTATGCCAGCGAGACGCCACCAAGCACGATTGCCGGCATGGTCAACGACTGAAGGCTGACGTGCGCGCCGACTGTAGTCGGAAATACTCCTAGTTTCACACCGAGGACGAACTGCAGGACGAAGCCGAGGACGAAGGTCGGGACGGAAATCAGCAGAAGCGAGAAGACAAGAATGGTGGAGTCGAAGATGCCACCGCGGCGAACACCGGCAACGACGCCGGCAAGAATACCGAGGATTGCTTCAATCGCCATGGCGTACAGTGCAAGCTTCACCGTAATCGGGAAGGCACGCGCCATCACTGCGGTTACCGGCTGTCCGGAGAATGTCGTACCAAAATCAAGCGTGAACACGCCCTTGAGGTAAAGCAGGTACTGCATCCAGAACGGCTTATCGAGGTTGTACTTCGCAGCAATTTCAGCGTACGCAGCTTCAGAAAGCCCTCGGTCGCCGCCAAGGGCTGCGACGGGGTCACCAGGCATGAGGTACACCATCGCGAAGATCAGGAACGTGGCTCCGAAGAAAACCGGGATGGTCTGAAGGAGTCGACGTCCGATGTAACGCAACATGGACAGTCCTTTGAGATGTGGTTAGGAACTAGAGTCTTCGCCGCCTTGCTTATGAAAACTAGCAAGCAAGCGGGCACAGCCCACCTGTGACAAAGACGCACTTACGCCATCATAGGGTAAAAACTCGGCAAACGGGAGTTTGATTAACTCGTCACCCACTAAATGGACAGTAAGAAAAAGAACAGAATTATTATCAATGATTCACCAGGCCCCGCCCAAACTCACGGTAAGAGAGCGCGGTGACGAGGCCTTGCAAACGCAATGGTGGCAGGTAGGAAAGCTCCCACCCGCCACCATTGGCACGTCCTCTAGGCGTAGTCAGTGATGACTAGCGCCTGGCCAGACTCACTCAGCCTTGGTGATCTCGTTGTAGATCGGCACGGACTTCCAGTTGAACACGACCTTGTCGACGTTCTCGGACCAGCCGCCCACGACGTTGGCGTACCACAGCGGGATGACCGGGAGGTCCTTGAAGAGGATCTCCTGCGCCTGGTCGAGGATCTTGTTGGATTCCTCGGTGGAGGTCGCGGAGGAGGCCTTCTTCAGGAGGGCGTCGAAGTCGGCCGAGGAGTACTCGGTGTCGTTCGAGCCGGCGCCGGTGCCGTAGAGCGGGGCGAGGAAGTTGTACTTGCCCGGGTAGTCAGCCTGCCAGCCGGTACGGAAGGCGGAGGTGATGGTGTGGTTGGTGACCTCAGTACGCAGGGACTTGAAGTCCGGGTACGGGGCGCCAACGGCGTCGATTCCGAGCGTGTTCTTGATGGAGTTGGTGACTGCGTCAACCCATGCCTGGTGGCCACCATCAGAGTTGTAAGCGATCGAGAAGGTGCCGGACCACGGGGAAATGGCGTCTGCCTTTGCCCAGAGTTCCTTGGCCTTGTCAGCGTTGTAGGTCAGGACCTCAGAGCCGGGGACCGAGTCGTTGTAGCCATCGACGACCGGGGAGGTGAAGTCCTTGGTCGGGGTACGGGTACCCGAGAAGATGGTGTCGGTGATGGTGTCGCGGTCGATCGCGTAGGAGATTGCCTGGCGACGCAGGTTGCCTTCTTCACCGGAGAAGTGTTCCAGGGCGAACGGAATTGCGAAGGACTGGAAGATTGCTGCCGGCTGATTCACGGCGCGACCGGAGAGGTCTGCTTCGTAGGTGGCGAATGCCGAGTCCGGAAGTGCGTCGAGGACGTCAAGGTTGCCGGAGAGCAGATCCTGGTATGCGGCGTCGAGCGAGGAGTAGAAGATAACGTCCACGCCACCGTTCTTGGCAACGTTGTCACCCTTGTACTCAGGATTCGGGATCAGGTGGATCTGAGCGTTGTGCTCCCAGCCGCCTTCGGCGACCATGTAGGGGCCGTTACCAATGGGCTGCTCGCCACCGGTTTCCATGTCTTCCAGGGTCGAGTCCGGAAGCGGGAAGTATGCGGTGTAGCCGAGGCGCTGCGAGAAGTCAGCTGCCGGGGCCTTAAGGGTGATGGTGAAGGTGTAGTCGTCAACGACTTCGAGGCCGGTCAGATCGCCGGCGCCTTCATCATCGGAGCCAGCGATCGGCTCGTAGAAGTAGGAGGAGAGCATCGCTTCGGATGCGCCCTTCTTCCATGCATCAACGAAGTTGTGCGCTTTGACCTCGGAGCCGTCGGAGAACTTCTGTCCTTCCTTCAGCTTGACGGTCCACACGGTCGAATCTTCGTTCGGCTCGATGGATTCGGCCATGTCCATATGGGTTGCGCCGGATGCATCGTAGTAAACGAGGCCTGCGAAGATGGCATCGAGGATCTTGCCGCCACCGGTTTCGTTGGTGTTTGCCGGGATCAGCGGGTTCTGCGGCTCGGAGCCGTTGGTCGAAATGATGCCGGTCGACGAGCCCGCAGCTACGCCGGAAGCATTTGAGCCGGAAGCGCTTGAATTAGCGTCGCCACCGCCAGAGCAGGCTGCGAGACCGAGGGCAAAAACGGCCGGAACTGCCAGCCATGTCCTCTTGAGGTTCATGAAAGACTCCTCCAAATTGATGGGTTAGACCCGTAACGTCCAGTCGCGGGTTACGGTTGCGAGCCTAACCCGCCACGCCGTGAAAGTCTTTCCCAGACCATAAAGTGGACATTGCTATTTGGTCACAAATAGTCACGTTTTGGTAAAGACTTATCTATATAGACATTACTTAAGGCTCTATTCAGGGCCGAAAATACCGCTTCGGACTAGGATTACATCAGCATTGACCATCGTCTCTACACGCATGCAAGGACCACTCATTATGACGTCACCTTTAAATACTGCGCCACGCGTCTGCGTTGCCGGTCCTCTTGTTTTAGCGCTGGTCATGGGCCCTTTGGAGCACGAACCTCGCCTTGGTGAAGAACAGATCGCGCCGGCATCTTCCTTCTCCCCCGGTGGCTCAGCGAATCGCGCCGTTGCGCTTGCTCGCCTTGGTCTGAACACTCAGTTCTTGTGCTCAATCGGTATCGACGAGGCCGGGGCCATTGTTCGTTCGATGCTCACAACAAGCCGGGTTGATTTGAGCCATGCGCTTCGTGTGCCTCATCAGGCGATCACGGTTTCTCTTGGTTTTGACGGGGATCGCGCACTCACCACATCTGGAGATCTGACGGTTCCATCGCTTTCGACCCTTCGCCAAGCTCCTCACGCGCTTGTGGCAGAGCTCCATGTACTTGGAGCTAACAGTGAGACCGTGGAAAAGTGGCGCTCGAATCCGGTTCCCCCCATCACCATGCTTGAAGCTCCGCCCGCAGCACCGATTCCTCCAACGTGGGTTCTCTCGGAGTGCCGTTGGGATTCAACTGGTCAGTGGAAGAGCTCCGACCTTGACGCTTTGGATAACGTTGATGTCTTCACGCTGAACGAGCGCGAAGCAATGAATTACACGCATAAAGAAAATGCGCGTCAGGCCGCTCGCCAATTGGCATGGCATGTTCCGGGTGTCATCGTGACGCAGGGAGCACAGGGCGCAACAGCCATTATTGAAGGCGAAGAGTTCTCGCTTCCAGCAGCCCCGGCGAAGACGATTGATACGACGTCGGCGGGACACGCGTTCTCCGCGGCTCTTGTGTGGGCGCGAATGCAGGGACTTCCCCCCGAGGCGGCCGTGTCGATGGCTCTACTTGCATCTGCTCGATCAACGGAAACAATGGGGTCCTTCGCGGATGCACCGACGTTGGATGGTTTGAAGAAGTGGACCGAGTCCTGCGATGTGCCAGACGGATACAATCTTGCATTCATGGACTTTGACGACGTCACGCTTGAAGAAGAAACCACTCAGCGACCTGACCCCGCAGAACCTGACACGGATCTTCGTGACGATTCTGGTTTCGAGTTGGCAAAGGGAATCGCGGATATTCTCGCTCAGGAATGATGAATGGCCAAGGTTTGCCCCGTATCACCCCATCGCAACTAAAAGTGTGGGTTATTTAACATGAACAGGTTCCGACGCCCATGATCTAGCGGGAGAACTGCGCATATAAATGAGGGATTTCAGCCAAAAAAGTTGCAGGTATAGGGAATCGTTGAAACGCTGAACAAAAGCGCGCGCCTTTTTACGTGCATTTCACGGGCGCGTGTGTCCCATCGTCGACCGAAAGCACTCTATGAGTTCGCCTGACATATCAGCGAAAACAGAATCATCCTCATGTGACGCAGCGCCAATTGTGCCGCTTGAAACCTCGGATCTGACCGGAGACGTTCAGGGAGTGGAACCTTCGCTGAATGTCACGGTATTCGGCATTTCGGCCGTGGCCATTCTTGCTGTTTCTTTGGCGTCGATTTTTGCCCCCGACACGGTGCAGTCTCTTTTTGACGCGACGGTGACGTGGACCAGTGAGTGGTTCGGCTGGTTCTACATTCTCTTGATCACTGCGGCGATCGTTTTTGTCATCGTTCTTGCCCTCACCCGTTTCGGCAACATCAAGTTGGGTCCGGATAACTCGACGCCAGACTTTTCAACGTTCTCGTGGGCAGCGATGCTGTTCGCCGCGGGTATCGGCACGTCAATCATGTTCTACGCGATCGCCGAACCGGTTGGACAGTACATTGCTCCCCCAACAGGCGAAGGTGAAACGATTGAAGCTGCTCGACAGGCCGTGACGTGGACACTGTTCCACTACGGCATTTCCGGCTGGGCTCTCTATGGTCTTGTTGGCATTGCCCTTGGCTACTTCGCGTACCGCAAGCACGATCGTCTGACCGTTCGATCCACTCTCCGCCCGCTTCTAGGAGATAAGGTCGACGGTATTTTCGGTGACATCATCGATATGTTCGCCCTTGTTGGTGGCGTGTTCGGCATCGCAGCCAGCCTTGGTATTGGTGTTGTCCAGCTGAACGTTGGCCTGACGATCATCTTCGGGATCCCGCAGGGCCTTGTTGCGCAGATCGGCCTCGTTTCCCTTTCTGTCATCATGGCGACAGTCTCCGCTGTCAGCGGAGTCGACAAGGGAGTTCGAATGCTCTCGTCGATCAATGTCTTCCTGGCGATGTTCCTTGCCCTCTGGGTGTTGATCACCGGAAACACGACGCTCCTTCTGGATGCGCTGGTCGCGAACGTGGGTGACTTTGTCACGCAGTTCCCCGTCCTCACTTTGGAGACATTCCCCTACCAGCGCCCCGATGAGTGGATGAACGCGTGGACCCTGTTCTTCTGGGCATGGTGGATTACGTGGGCCGCATTCGTTGGCATGTTCTTGGCCCGCATTTCGCGCGGTCGCACGATCCGTCAGTTCGTTATCGGCACGCTGACCCTGCCCTTCACCTACGTTCTGGTGTGGGTGTCCATCTTCGGCAACAGCGCCATCGACCTGATTCGTTCGGGTAACGTAGCGTTCACGAAGATCGCGTACGCCACCCCCGAAGGTGGTCTCTACGCCCTGTTGGACGCGCTCCCGCTTGGCAAAATCCTGATTGCGATTGCTCTGTTCGTCGGCGTTCTTTTCTATGTGACCAGCTCCGACTCCGGCGCACTGGTCATGGCGAACCTGTCGATGCGGAACCTGCCTGACCGTCAGGATGGCGTCGCCTGGCTTCGAGTCTTCTGGGCGACGTTGACCGGCGCTCTGACGATCACCATGCTTTTGGCGGGTGGTATTTCAATCCTTCAGCAAGCAACGATCGTCATGGCTTTGCCATTCTCCTTCGTTCTTATCCTGATCGCAGCCGCCCTCTGGAAGGCGTTGCGTTCGGAGGCCTCGAAGGCAACTGCGCGCACCCGCACCATCACATCCGGCCTGATTTCGATGAGTGGCACGGCAGCCGGTCGCGTCCGACTGTCATGGCAGGACCGCTTGAGTCGCACGTTCGATGCCGTCAGCCCGACGCGCGCCAAGCGAGCACTCGACAACCGTGTTGTGCCTGCCCTTGAAGCGGTTGGCACGCGCCTGCAGGAAGAAGGGCTTGTTTCTGAAATCGTGATCGAAGGCCCCGAAGCTCACGATCCCGACGACGATCGTCGCTTCCTCGGTCGAGCTTCTCTTGTTGTGAGTGCGACGCCTGAGGTCATGGAACAGCTGATTGCGCGCCTGCTTGATGTCCCGATTTCGGGAGCAACGATCGACGCTGAGTCCTTTAGATACGTGGTGCGCATGGTTGTCATGCCGGTTCCTACGTTTGGTGTCACACTCTCGGATGAGGATGACACGACTGTCCGTCTTGAAGTTCGCCCGCACGGTGGCGGTCAAGGCTACGACATCATGGACTGGACGGCAGATCAGGTGGCTCACGACGTGCTCGACCATTTCGAGCGTTGGGTCGAATATCTGGGTGCCACGTCCACCATCGAGTAATCGGATTGTTGCGAGGTACGAGGCCCCCTCGACATATTGAGGCTCCACCACTTTTCAGTGGAGGAGCCTCAATCTCTCTGACCAGCGTGTATCGACTACTTCGCAGAACGCTGTGCCATAGCTTCACGAATGAAGTAGATCGCGATGATGATCAACGTCAGGACGCTCATTGCGATCAGCTGCTGGCGGGCCTCGGGGTTCCATGCCATCAGGCCGGCAACCAACACCAGCGACGCGATAACGAGGCGAGGTAGCCAGGGCCAGCCCGGTGAACGCAGGGCAATTGATCCTTCAGCTTCAAGCTTGGGGTGTAGGCGAATTTGAGCGACCAAGATGAAAACCCAGATCAGTAGCAGAACCATGCCGACAGAGTTCAGCAGAATTCCAAGGAGCGATGCGGGGAGCAACCAGTTCAACGCCACCGACACCAGGGCGAAGAAGATAGAGACCGAGACAGCTCGACGAGGAGTGCGTCCTTCAGCAATGTCACCGCTCGCCCCTTCGGTGGCTACGCGGTCCTGAAGCGACTCCGCTTCCTCATCGGCCACAAGGGTAGCCGAGGTGGTCGATGAATCGTGGCCGGCCTCGTTCATCTTCGACGAAGACACACCGCGACCAAGCAGCCACTTCATGCCCATGCCACGCGCGGACAGCGAGTAGGCGATGCGGCTCGAGGCGTAGAGATTCGCGGAGAAGGCGGACACGAGGGCGACGAAAACGACCGCTTCCATGATCACACCGACCGCGGGAATACCTGCCATGTTCAACACCGCGGCAAACGGGCTGGTCGACATTTCTTTCGAATCCCAGCGCAACAAGCAGATCAACAGGATAACCGAACCGACGTAGAAGATCAGGATTCGGCTGATCACCGAACGAATTGCGGCGGAGATTGCGGCCTTCGCGTTCTCGGCTTCGCCGGCAGCGATCGTCACGATCTCAATACCGCCGAACGACGTGATAATCGCAAGAAGCGCGACCGCGATACCCGCCAGACCCGTCGGCGCAAAACCGCCATGTCCCAGAATCGTCTGACCGATTGGCTCGGTGCGACCGGGAACGATTCCCGTCACCAAACCGATACCGATCAGCAGGAAGACAATGATTGCCAGGACTTTGATGCCGGCAAGCCACGCTTCAACTTCACCGAAGTCGCGCGCGGCCATCAGATTCACGCCACCCAGCACAACAACGATTGCCAGAGCCACAACCCACTGCGGAACCGATGGGAACCAGCTGACGAAAATCGCTGCCGCACCCGTAATTTCGAGACCCAGCACCATCACCAGCATCGCCCAGTACAACCAGCCGGACGTGAAACCTGCCCAGCGGCCGATACCGACCTCGGCATAGGTGGAGAAGGAACCGGTCGACGGCAGGGAGCTTGCCAACTCCGACAGCGCGAACATCACCGACACGGCAATCAATGCCGCAAGAACGTAAGACACCAGGACGGCCGGGCCCGCTTCCGAGACCGCGACGCCGGTGCCGAGGAAAAAACCGGCGCCGATCGCGCTGCCCAACGCCATCATCGACAGGTGGCGCGTTTTGAATGTCTTACGAGGCCCCGATACGGGCATCGTTGCTTCGCCGCCCGTGTTAGGGGCGGTCGTTGCCGGTGAGCTCATGGTTTTCATGCGCCTTTCGTTGAATCAGAGCTGGGAGTGTTCCCTGAAGAATCTGAAGATCCCGTCGACTGTTCGTGAGTTTCATTCGCCTTTTGAGCCTGTTCCTCAAGAACTGCCGTTGCTAGAGCTTTCTTTGCTGCCGGTGACATCAGGCGTCGCAACTGTGACGACGTGACCGTCAGCGTCCAGTCCCCCGCTTGGGGAAGCTGCCACTGACGCCAGTGGGATAAAACAGTGAAGCCCATGCCGACAATCGTTGCGGCGAGCATTCCGATGATCGGCAGATCGTACTTCCAGAAGATCACCGTAATCACAGCGGACGCGAACGCCGGTGTCGCGTACAGGTTGTTCCCGCCAAAAACTTGGGGGACGTTTCCGGCTGAAATATCACGGATTGCACCGCCACCAACTGCGGTGATGATGCCCAGCATGATCGCGGGAAGAACATCAAACCCCGCGTCGAGAGTCTTCAACGCGCCGGTTGCTGCCCAACATCCAAGCACAGTTCCATCGGCGACCAGCAGGGCAGCACGCCACGGACGCGAGTCCAGCTTCCAGAGCATCGCGATCGCTGCACCCAGCAGTGCCGTCCCCAAATAAAAGGGGTCAGTTAAAGCAACCGGAGGCCCCACCTGGAGCAGAACGTCGCGGAGCATGCCACCCGCGAGCGCCGACATGATCGCGAGGACCGCAAAACCGACGGCATCAAAGCGCTTCATGCGTGCCAGTCGACCACCGATGATGCCATTCAGCAGCACGCCAATCAGGTCGATGGCGCGAAACAGGTCCGGTAACGCATGGTTGAGGGTTTCAAGCACACGGACATTGTGGACTATCTTGGCTTTCCGTGGCGCGCGTGTTCACCAGACGGCGCATGCTGAGGCGCATTGTGAGACTCGGACGGATACGGATCTGCTGGTTGGGGGTCCGCTGCGGAAGGCGTCTGGTTTCCTGCGGGGCATCATCTATTGCGCGTACTAGGCGATCGCGGTGCCGAATGCTAGGCCCAGCAGGTAGGTGATAATCGCAGCACCGTAGCCGATTGCCAGCTGGCGAATCGCGCGAGGGGCGGGCGATTGACCAGAGAGGATACCGACGACTCCGCCGGTGCAGAGCAGGGTGACACCGACGATCGCGGCGGCGATGGCGATTGCTGTCAGACCGGAGAGAGCGAAGAGGTAGGGAATCAGGGGGAAGAAAGCGCCGATCGCGAAGAAGAAGAAGGACGAGGCCGCTGCCTGCCACGGTGTACCAACCTGTTCGGTGGCGCCAGCGTGAGCTGGTAGCCCGCCTTCGAGTGCGGCACGCACCGCGATGACACCGGACTCTGAGCCGGCGGGGCGGGCGACCTGGGTGAATACCTTTATGGCGTGAGCACGCGCTTCTTCGGGACTTTCGCCACGAGCACGGAACACGAGTTCCAGTTCGTTCGCGTCAACGTCGAGGTCCGGGACAGCTTGGTGTGCTTCGGGATCGGGGATCGATGCATCGAGCAGTTCACGTTGGCTGGTGACGGAGACCCATTCACCGGCTGCCATGGAGAGCGCGCCGGCCAGCAGACCAGCAAGGCCGGTCGCGAGGACGAGGTGCGGTTCCATTCCGGTTGCGGCCACACCCAACACCAGGGCAAGGTTCGAAACCAAGCCGTCGTTTGCTCCGAAGACTGCGGCGCGGAAAGTTCCGGCCAGAGTTTCACGGGAGCGAGCAGTGAGCCCACGGATCACTTCGCCGTGAATGTGCTCGTCAGCGGCCATTTGAGCCGTCGCATCATCGTCGGCGTCGTAAGTGGTGCGTTGTTCGGCACGCTGGGCCATAGCCAGAATAAAAATGGTGCCGAACATGTGCGCAAGCCACGCGCCAAGGCGAGTGCGAAGGCGCGGACGAGGCGCTGGAAGCGCTTTATCTCCTAGCAGGGACAGCCAGTATTCCTCGTGTCTGCGTTCAGCTTCGGCAAGCTTGAGAAGAACCTCGCGTTCAGAGCCGGTACGGCGTTCTGCAAGGGAGCGATAGGTGCGCGCTTCCATGCGTTCGTCAGCAAGGTGGCGACGCCAGCGCTTGATCTGTGCTTTCGAAACGTTCTTCGGAGGCTGCGGGGTGGGATACGCGTTAGTCATTCAATGACTCCGTAACGTTCTTTCACTATTCGTTCAAGAAGGGGAGAACGAATAAGAATCAGCCATTTTCGCGACCGACGACGTGAATTTCGATGTCATCGTCGACGACAGGAGCCGGCTGAGTTTGAGTTGCCGGAGCACCGAAGAGTCGCTCTTTCACAACGTCAGCAACCGTGTCGGTGACGCGCTCCCCCTGCTCGCGGACAATGTCCGACACCTTTTCGCCCGCTGCATCGAGGGGCTTTGCGACGACCGGGAATCGGCGGAGTTTCGATGCGCCACTGCGGATCTTCTCGTACTGTTCGCGACCAGCTTTCGTGCCCAGCACGTAGCCGGCTCCAAGACCAAGAAGCAATCCAAACCTGGTTCCCATGAAAACTCCTGTTTGTCGTGACGCTCGGCGAAAAACCGACGCGATCTGATTACTTCAACCCTACAGGCAGAACAATCCAATCAACGATCACAATTGAGAAGTTCACAAACGTACACCTAGCGGGATTGGGGTCGCTTGATTGCTCCATTCCCACTACGTTGGAGTGCGTGAGTGAGATCCGAATCATGACCCCTCGTGGCGTTTCGCTGGCGGGGACGTTCATTAACCCCGTTGACACTGGTGACGCAGCGGTTCTCTTCTCGCATTCGTTCCTTGCTGATCGTCACTCGGCTGAGCATTTCGATCGTCTTGCTCGTCTCTACCGCGCGGCAGGCTACGCCACGCTCGAGTTCGATTATTCGGGTCACGGTGAGTCCGGCGACGAAATTATTACCCTGGACGCTGAGGTTGAGGACCTGCGTGCAGCGTCCGGTTGGCTTGCCGACCAGGGGTTTGCTCGCCAACTCATTCATGCGCATTCATTCGGCGCGACGGTGGCGCTAGCAGCTCGGCCGGTCAATGTGCTCGCCTACGTTTTGTCCTCACCATCGCTTGGTCCCATGTCGGTCGATTGGACACAGATTTTCTCTGATGACCAGTTGCGTGACTTGGAAGAGATCGGCGCTACCACGATCGCTGACGACTCACCCTCGATTCGCCGACAGTTCACGATCTCGAAGCAGACGCTGATCGACTTGTCGCTGACCGATTCGGACAAGCTTCTGGCCGGCTTGGAACAGCCGACCTTGGTGATCCATGACAGCGTCGACGCCGAGTTCGGTCTGCTTGCCGCCACGCAGGATGTGTTCCACCTGCTCCCCGACGGCTCGCGCGTCGAAATCGTCTCTGATGCATCATTTGGCATGGGTGAAAAGGTCGAGGCCCTAGATGCTCCATCGCTCGAATGGGCGGCCCGGTGGGTGCCCGTAGTTCGTCGCTAGCGTGACTGCACGGAGCAAGGTCGGCGTGTCTGGACCCCGTTGAGTTAACACCGAAAAATCCGGCATCGACAGTTTATCGCCCCACCCAAACAACACCGGCCTCAAATGGCGAACTACTGCGGTTTCCATATGGAAATATGGATCAGAGCGCGAGGATTTAGCCACACCTAACGCGAGGATTTGACCACACCTGAGGCAAACGAGCCGAGGAACTCCTCGACCGCGGTCACCACTTCCGGTGCCTCGCACCACGAACGTGTACCAAATTTCGTCGTCGAGAACCCGGCGATACGCGACGCAAAACGAATCAAGTCACTCGGGTCCTTGGGCATTGGCACATCAGCTACGTGCAATCTGCCCACCGCCCACGCGAACGCACCGTGGAAAACGTCGCCCGCACCCAGGGTTGAGATGGCATCCACCTGATCAACCTCGGTTTCACCTTCTCGCCCATCCCAATACCACTGCACCGATTCACATCCTCGCGTGCGGATCGTCCGCGTAATTCCGAAACCGGCGAGGAAGCTGGCAACCTCGGGTCCGGTCGGCTCATTCAGCAACGGCGGACAGAAGTCAGCAGACACCACCGCAATATCAACGAACCCCAGCAACGGGGCGAGCCACGGCTTCCACGACCCACCATCAAGGATCCGTTGGTGCAACGGCTTGGCTTCTAGGTGCGCGAAAGGATCCTCATCAGGATCGGGCTCCCCCAGCGTCCCCACCCGCAACACGCAGTCGGCAATCGCAGGATTGTGGCCGTCAATAAGGACAACGTCCGGAGCTCCATCCTGGACCAGTACAGAGTCGAGCAGGTGGGTGACCTCGTGCACGTCGATGTCGATCCGCGCATTGGTGGAAGCGACCATCCTGCCACCCGGGTGCTCAACTATGGAGGAAATCGCGGGCGTCTTCTGCGCGGAATCCACGCTGGTCGCGTCCAGCAGATGCACGTCGGCGCTGGCGAGGTCCGCGCTGATCACGCTGGCAATCATCCCCTCACCGATGGCGCTCAGCAGACTGATCGACGAGGCTGCCTCCCTCGCGCACCCCGCGGCTTTCTCAAGGGCGGAAAGGGTAACCGCAGCATTCGTTGCCGGGCCTCCCGCTGCCATCACATGATCCGTGGAGGTTGTTTTGGTGGCAATATTTGGCTCGTGGTCGAGGGCATGGATAACGTCAAGCGTCGTCAGGCCAGCGAAAAGTGCGTGCATAACTCAATCTTGCCCACAACGCTTCACACTCGCATCTTTGCGGGAAGAATGACAGGGTCTTCGATGGCGCATCGACTAAGAATGATGCGTTCACTGCCCCCCCTATATTTCCGACAGGCTGATGTACGGGCTCCACAACGGTTGCTTCAACGTGTGTGGCATGCCGGCTCAGATCGCAGAACAAATCGAACAGAACACGGTTCGAACAAACCTGTGCCGCAAGGGAGCAAAACTCGCCGGCTGTTCAATGATCAGCACCATTGACGGATCTCTCATTTCGCTACGGATGGATCCGAACGGCATGACAGTCCTTGCTGTAGGGCGCGAATACGAGGCTACTTATCCACACGTAGCTATGGTCGTGGCACTTATCCACACGCGCACTGTTCTCGCTCCGCACGTGTGAACGTGCCTCGTTAGACTAGGCGGGTGCCAGAAAAACCAGTGCGTTCCAATGAATCGGGGTCGTCTCAACACGGCCGCCGTGGCGGTGGAGCGCGCCCGCAAAATTCTGGCACGTCCAAAAAGGACACTCCGCGCAAGGGGCAGCAGCGTAAAAGCCGCGTCGGGCAGGAGCCTCGTACTCCCATAGGTTCCCGCGAGCGCAACGGGCACTCTGCCACCCAGCCACACCACAAGCCTCGTCGTAGGCGCAGTCCTCAATACGAACACGCACACACGTTTAAGCCGTTCACTCCCGAACAGCTGGCCGCGCGCGCAGCCGCAATCCCCGTCGTGACTTTCCCTGACCTGCCGGTCAGTGCTCGCCGCGACGAAATCGCTCAGGCGATACGTGACCACCAGGTTGTTATCGTTTCTGGTGAAACGGGTTCGGGTAAGACCACGCAGCTCCCGAAGATCTGTATGCAACTGGGTCGTGGCGTCTCCGGAATGATCGGACACACTCAACCCAGGCGTATCGCAGCGCGTTCGGTCGCTGACCGCATCGCTGAAGAACTCGGGCAAAAAGTTGGACGCGAACCTGGCCAGGTTGTCGGCTATCAGGTGCGTTTCACGGACAAGGTCGGGCCCACCACCCTAGTCAAGCTGATGACCGACGGCATTCTGCTGGCGGAAATCCAGTCCGATCCGTTGCTTCGTCGCTACGACACACTGATTATTGACGAGGCCCACGAACGTAGCCTGAACATTGACTTCATCTTGGGCTATCTGGCTCGTCTGCTTCCGGCGCGCCCGGATCTGAAAGTCATCATCACCTCAGCGACGATCGACTCGAAGCGTTTCGCTGAGCACTTCGGTGTGTGGGATGGTCTGCCCGGTCGTGGGACGTTGAAGCAGCCGGCACCTGTTATTGAAGTCTCGGGTCGCACCTTCCCCGTCGAAGTCCGCTATCGCCCCCTCACCGCTGACGTGATAACGCACTACTCGTCGTCCACTCCGGGCACTGAGCAGGAACCGGGCGACGCCTTGTCGATCGAAGACGATAATCTGCACCTGGGCGCAGAACAGCTGGTCTTGGAAGACCCTGACGATGATCTGCCGTCGCTTGGGTACGGGCTCGGCGAGGACACTGATGTTGAGACCGCGATCTGTCACGCCGTTGACGAACTTGCTGGTGAGGGCGAGGGGGACATCCTTGTTTTCCTGCCGGGCGAACGCGACATCCGCGATACCGAACAGGCATTACTCGACCATCTAGGTCCGCGCGGGGTAAAAGCGGGTGAGACTGCGAAGGCTCGCCCGACGGATATTGAAATCGTTCCGCTGTTCGCGCGCCTGAGTGCAGCCGAGCAGCATCGCGTGTTCGAGGACCACCGACTGCGTCGCGTTGTTCTGGCAACCAATGTTGCGGAAACTTCGCTGACTGTCCCGAGCATTCGCTATGTCATCGACCCTGGTTTTGCGCGTATTTCTCGCTATTCCAACCGGACGAAGGTGCAGCGACTGCCGATCGAAGCGGTGTCGCAGGCCAGCGCTAATCAGAGGGCTGGCCGCTGTGGTCGCGTCGCTGACGGCATCGCAATCCGCCTCTTTTCGCAACGCGACTACGAGAATCGTCCTCGCTTCACCGAACCGGAAATCCTGCGCACCTCGCTCGCGTCGGTCATCCTACAGATGGCGGCGCTGGGCCTCGGTTCAATTGCCGATTTCCCCTTCCTCGACCCGCCCGAGCATCGCGCGGTTCGCGATGGCATCGCGACTCTGGTGGAGATTGGCGCTCTCGTAGAAGATGACGAGGCCACGCACATGTCTTCGCCCTCGAGCGCAAAGGACGCGGATTCAAACAGTGCTGGTGGCGCAGGTTCAAGGCGTTCCTTTGGACACCGCTTGACCGCAATTGGTCGGGATTTGGCGCGGTTGCCGATTGACCCCAGGCTGGGACGAATCCTTCTGGAAGCCGACGCAAACGGCTGTGCTTCCGAAGTCCTTGTCATCGTGGCAGCACTTTCAATTCAGGATGTCCGCGAGCGCCCCGCTGAACATCAGGCGGCTGCCGATGCTGCTCATGGACGCTTGGCGAATCCGAAGTCTGACTTCGTCACCTACTTGAATTTGTGGCGCTACTTGACAGTCCAGCAGAGGGATCTATCGGGTGCGGCGTTCCGTCGCATGTGTCGGGCCGAGTTCCTGCACTACCTGCGTTTTAACGAGTGGCGTGACGTTGTTGTTCAGTTGCAGCAGATGGCCCGTCCGCTCGGGTTGGATGTGCATCCGATTGATATTCCGTCGTCTAGCGATGTTGTTCATGCGGCGGAAGTGGGCGGTTTGACTGATGCGGCAGCGCGTGCGGTTGTGGCGTTCACGGATGGTTCGCGCAGTGTGGATGCCGACCAGATTCACCGATCACTGCTTGTTGGTTTCCTGTCGAACTTGGGTTCGTGGGATCAGGCAAAACGTGATTATCAGGGTGCCCGCGGTACTCACTTCACGATTTGGCCGGGTTCAGGTTTAGCGCGCTCACATCCTGCGTGGGTGATGACCGCTGAATTGGTTGAGACCAGTCGCCTCTTTGCTCGCACTGTTGCGCGGATTGATCCGGCGTGGATTGAGCCGGTGGCTCGCCCACTGTTGAAGCGCGTATATTCCGAGCCCTTCTGGTCGAGCGCCAAGGGTGCGGCAATGGTGAAGGAAAAGGTCCTTCTCTACGGGCTGACTTTAGTTGCCGACCGTCCTGTCTTACTGGGTCGTTTGGGTGACCACGTGATTGACGCGGGTTCGGATTCGCGCTCGTCTCGCGTGGTCACGGCGGGTTCCTTGGCCGGAATCGCTCAGGGCCTGCTGGGTGTACCTACGTCGGATCGTCGTTCTCGTACCGAGATAGGCTCTATTGGTCGTGACTTCCTCGCGATGGCGTTGGCTGGTGCCCTCAATCTGCCGTCGACCAGCTTCGATACATCCAGCGATGGTGACGACTTAGCGAACTTGGCTCCCAGCAATGAAACACCCGAGCAGTCGAATGGGGCATCTTCGTCGGGCACCACCCCGCCGATCGATAAGGTCAAGATCTCGGCCTCGTCGACCATTGACACTGCGCTGACGGCGCGAATACTCGCCCGCGAAATGTTCATCCGCCACGCGCTGGTGAACGGCGAATGGCGCGAACGCCATCGCTTCCAAAAGACGAACGATGAGCTACTGGAGCAGGCGCGCGAAGTCGAACGACGTTCACGCACCCACGGTTTGGTTGCTGACCAGGACGCGCGTTTCGCATTCTTCGACGACCTGCTTCCCGACGATATTGTGTCCGCCGGGCACTTCAATCGCTGGTGGAAACACACGCGCCAAAAGCATCCTGACCTGCTGACATACACTTCTGCCCTGCTTCTTCCGCGAGGGATCGGCCAAGATGCTGACGGTTTCCCCGATACCTGGGAATCAAACGGCCTGAAGCTTGATCTGTCGTATGCGTTCACTCCCGGCAGTGCGCGCGACGGCGTCACGATGACAATCCCGATCGAAGTCCTGCAACGCGTCAATGATGTTGGCACGGACTGGTTGGTTCCCGGCATGCTGATCGAGCTCATTACTGAGTCGATTCGCGCTCTGCCGAAGGCTCAGCGTCGTCTACTTGCCCCCGCGCCCGAGGTCGCCGCTCAGGCCGGAGCATGGATGGAGCGCGCGCTCGCAGGAACCTTGACCGAAGCCGAGTCCGGCGTCGCTTCGCAGCATTCCGGCGCAGCCACGTCGTCCAAGAACGGTGACGAGGCTTCTACGGGGGTCGATCCGATGAGCCTGACGGCAGCGATGGATCGTCTTGCTCGCTGGGGTGCCACGACTGGGAATGCAAAGCAGAAGGATCGTGGAAAAAAGCCTGCGCCGATGCCAGAACCTCAGGCTGAAGAGACACCCGCGACCCCACCACAGTCGACGGTGATTGATTGGTCGAGAGAACGCCCTTCATTCAGCGAGGCTTTCCGCACCGCAGTGAGGATTCTGCGCGGAATCGATCTGAGCGATTCTCACCTTGCACACGCTCACGACAACCTACCCACGCATCTGCGGATGACATTCAGCGTTGTTGATTCGCACGGCGCTGAACTCGGTTCGAGCACCGACCTCACATACCTGCAACGCACGTTGGCATCGTCAGCAGACAATGCGATTCGTGACGCGGTGCGAGGCGCTGTCGCCGAGGCTCTTCTCGACGCCACACAGGATCGCTCCAATCGACGAAGCCACCCCAGTTCGCGCACAGATAGTTCGCGCGCGAGCTTCAGCGAAGCGAAGAACAACGCTGGTCATGCGCATTCAGATTCCGATGGTTCCCCCGAGGTTGCTACCCACCTGCACGTTGATGGGCTGACAGATTTCCCAGCTGACCCGCTTCCCCGGTCGATTGACTCTCCCGGTCAAACATCCAGCTCGCAAGGTATCCAGGTGATAACACTGCGCGGCTTCCCCGCGCTTGTCGCTCAAGGTAGCGCCACAGATCCGAGCGCTGGCGTAAGACTCATGGCGAATTCGAGCGACGCTGACCGCCATCACCGCGAGGGCCTTGCACGCCTGTTGGTTCGCCGAGTTCGCTTGCAACAGACTCGAGTGACGACACGTTGGACGGGACGCCAAGCTCTGATGCTCGCCGCATCACCCTACCCGGATACCACTGCACTGATTGCGGACACTCAGTTGGCTTCCGCTCTCTCGCTAGTAGATGAATTGTCAGGCCAGGCCGGTCCCGGATCGATTCGAGACGCAGCCTCATTCGAAGACCTCGCCAATCGCGCACGAAACCTGCACGAGGACAGGGTCTACGAGATTCTCGGCTACGTTGTACGAGCCATGGAGGCCCACGGCGATATTGAGTCCGCGATCCGCTCTCACACGGAAGAATCCATGCGCGAAACAGTTGCTGACGTGCGAGATCACGTTGGTTCTCTGGTGTATCCGGGTTTTGTTCTTGATACGCCCCTATCGGCGATGCCTCACCTGGCGCGCTATCTGAGAGCCGGAGCGATGCGTATTGAACGCGCAGCCTCATCCCCCAGAGCACTCGATCGCGATCTGGAGAATAGGGACCGAATCCACGACATCCTCGACGCTTTGGGCGAAGCCGAAGAGAGCGCTCGCGCGCGCCCTTACAACGCGAAGTCGGCTACAACGATTTCGCACGTGCGGTGGTTGATTGAAGAACTGCGCGTCTCCTTCTTCGCCCAACAGCTGGGCACACCCAACAAGGTGTCGGCGAAACGCGTCCTCGGCCTGATTGAGACGATCTGAAATGGATCGACGAATCGCACGAAAAGAAGCGCGCATGCTGATGGACGCCGCCGAACTGGGCGACTGGACATTCAAATTCGACACAGCAAAACGCCGAGCAGGATCCTGCGCCTACCGGACGAAGACGATCACTCTGTCCGGACCGCTCACCGATCTCTATGATCAGGACACCGTTCGTGGCGTCATCCTCCACGAAATCGCGCACGCCCTTGTCGGTCCAGACCATCACCACGATGCAACGTGGCGGAAGGTTGCTCGCGGTCTGGGCGCCCCCGATGACGCAAAGCTCCCCTCGCATCTGCCTTCCCCGGACGAGCCCTGGGTCGGAACTTGCCCCAAATGCGGAGCACAACGCAAGCTCTACCGGCCACCGCGTCGCGTCACCGCCTGCGGACACTGCGCGCGACACTTCGACGTCGAACGCATTCTGACCTGGACATATAAAGGACATCCACGTAACCCCGGCACCGCCTACCTCAAAGAACTGCGACGCATCGAACGCGCCTGAGGCCACCCAAAACCGCGCCGGTAGCACGCTGGCAGGCTGAGCAATCGAGCGCGGCCTCGTCCCCCACGCGCACGAAGTTGCGCAACTGAACACGAACAGTGACGAGACCATCACTTCCGCACCCAATTTCGGTATCACCCACCGCGCGCGGAGTACTACTCTTGTCCCTAAGTTCTTTATCTGGTTTATTGAGACGGCCCACCCATAGCCGACCACCATAAAGCCGCTACCCAGGGAGTGACATGACGGATCAGCCGAACACCACCACTGCTCAGTCCACGGACGTTCCCAACGTTGCAGATCGCGAGGTTCTCACGTGGGAAGGTTTCGGCGTTGCAAGCCGTGAACTCACTCAGCAGATCGTTGACTCCGGCTGGATCCCCGAACTGATCGTCGCCATCGCGCGCGGTGGCCTGATCCCTGCGGGTGCCATCTCCTACGCAATGGACGTCAAGGCATGCGGCACCATGAACGTCGAGTTCTACACCGGCGTTGGCGAAACCCTCGAAGCACCGATCCTACTTCCTCCGCTCATGGATATTTCCGCGATGGAAGGCAAGCGAGTCCTGGTCGTTGACGACGTCGCAGACTCCGGCAAGACCCTCAAGATGGTCATGGACATGATCGCCGAAGACGGCCTGTCCCTCGACGGTGAAAACCAAGTGAAGGTTGACGCGCGCAGCGTCTGCATCTACAAGAAATCACGCTCGATCATCACCCCCGACTACATCTGGGCAGAAACCGACAAGTGGATCAACTTCCCCTGGTCGACACTGCCGACGATCACAGCAAACGCCTGATTGTGTCGAGCCGGTTGCGCGCGTCGCAGCCGGCTCTTTCATTTACCGTTTCCGCTCCGCCCCAGAACGACGAGGTTTCGGCCATGAGCACACACACTGACACCGCAGACAATCAACCCGCTGGCTCCATCAGCGGATCCGCACCCTACGCCATCTACTCTGAACGCGCGTCCGCGTCGCTGTCCGTCGCTCAACAGGTCGTTGACCTTGTCCTTCACCGGCTGGCAAACGGAGAAAACATTCGTATCCTCGGTCTGACCGGCCCTCCCGGAACCGGGAAGACCACCGTTGCAGCCCTCGTCGCAGAAATCCTTGAAACTGCCGATGTTGCGGTGGCTGGCATCGCGCCGATGGATGGCTTTCACATGTCGAATGCCGTGCTGGACGACTTGGAGCGCCACGACCGCAAGGGCGCTCCCGACACGTTTGACGTCTGGGGGTACCAGACCCTGCTGGCACGCATTCAAGCGAGCGAGCACCCCGTTTTTGCTCCCGACTACAACCGTGGCCTGCACGAACCTGTCGCAGCGTCCATCCTGATTCCAACTGAGGGCATCGTCATCACCGAAGGCAACTACCTGGCATTCGACGAACCGGGGTGGCGCGAGGCTCGCGGGCACATTGACTTCCTCGTCCACATTGATACGCCGACAGACGCTGTCATGCGGCGCCTCGTCACCCGCCACGAAGCATTCGGAAAATGTCGCGCAGATGCCGCCCACTGGGTGCGCACCGTGGACGCCCCCAACATTGAATTGGTCGCCGAATGCGCATCGCGCGCCGATGCGATCATCTCGCCCCAAACAGGAGAGTAACTGTGACATCGTGCGCTCGGCGCACACAATAACCCCTGGTATTGCTAGCGTTTCATCACATGACTGACAGCTTCACCTCACCTAACGCCGATGAGACCCGCCCTTTAGACCAGGAGAACGCGGATCCCGTGGAGGTGGCCTCGTCGATCAACGAAACCCCCAGCGCACCCGCAGAAACCGACCCGCATTGGAAGCGTCGCGTCACCCTATTCCTGATCGCGCAGGCGATTTCCCTGTTCGGCTCCTCGATCGTGCAGTACGCGATCATGTGGTATCTGACGCTGACGCTCAAGACCGGGTGGGTCATCACCCTGTATGCCGTTGTCGCTTTCGTCCCCCAAGCGATTCTGTCTTTGTTTGGTGGCACGCTTGCCGACCGAATGAACCGCCGAACGGTGATCGCCGTTTCCGACTCGATCATTGCGCTGGTCACCCTAGGGTTGGCAGTAGCAATGATTGCGGGCGAAACCTCACTTTGGCTGATCTACGGCGCGGTCTTCATTCGCTCCGTAGGCGCCGGCTTCCAACAACCCGCGGTTGGCGCTCTCTTACCACAGCTGACCCCGACCAGTCAGCTCATGCGCGTAAACGGCATTAATCAGACAATTAACTCGGCGATGGCACTGCTGTCTCCGGTGATCGCGGGCGCGGTCTACGGCTGGGGTGGCCTGGTTCCGACCTTCTGGATCGACGTTGTCACTGCCCTGATCGGCGTCGGTATTGTCCTGACGATCCCCGTTGCGACGGTGCGAAGCGGTGGCGAAGATAGAAAGTCGTTCGCTCACGATCTGATGGACGGGCTGCGCTACGTTGCGGGACACCGCACGATCCTCTGGCTGATGGTCCTCTACACAGTAATCTTCACGCTGATCGTCGCACCGAACTTCATGGTGCCACTGATGATCGCGCGCGACTTCACCGACGCTGTCTGGCCGCTGACGGTCATGGAAACCTCATTCTCAGCGGGCATGGCGCTGGGCGGTCTGGCGATCGCGACCTTTGCCGTGAAGTGGAATCAGAGCCGGATGCTTCTCTATTCGTGCGGGAGCTTCGGCCTGTTGTCCGCCGCCCTTGGCCTGACGCCATTCCTGGGGACGACCGTCGGCCTGTTTGCCCTGTTCGTACTGATGTTCATCATCGCTCTACTGATCCCGTTCTTCTCCGCGCCGGTCATGACACTGGTTCAGACCACGGTCGAACAGACGTACATGGGTCGCGTGTTTTCGCTGATCAACATCGTTGCAGTGCTGGGTATGCCAATTGGCATGATCGCGTTCGGGCCGCTTGCTGACCGATTCTCGATTCAGTGGATCTTCATCATCAGTGGCATCGTCGCGTTCGGATTCACGGTTGTGTCATTCATGGCTGAGCCCGGCCGCGAGGTCCTGAAGATGAGCGGGCAACCCGCAACTCAGCGTGACGATGAACCAGTCACTGCCTAGTCGCTTCGCTACTTCGACAGCTCTTCCACGATGAACGGCGTCGTGCGCTCAATCGTCTCGAGCGTCTCGACGAAGTCCTGATATCCGCCGTACCACGGGTCGGGGACATCATGGTCTGACGGGGTGGCCTGCGGATCAAAATCACGGAACAAACGGATATCAGGCCCAGCGGAGCCTCGTGAATCAGAAGCCGCATCGGCACGAAGCCCGGCGCGATCGCGAAGGCGGTTCAATGCAGACAGGTGATGGCCGGTCATGGCAAGGATCAGGTCCCAGTCCGCCAGTTCACTCATGCGGATCTGGCGCGCACGATGGTTGGGGACCTCGTGGCCGTATTCGCGCAAGACCCGGGCAGCGCGACGGTCGACCGGGTTGCCCTCTTCTTCGTCGGAAACTCCTGCGGAATCCACGACGATGTCAACGCCGGCATCGCGCGCGGCTTCAAGCAGAATCTGGTGAGCCATCGTCGACCGACAGATGTTGCCGGTGCAGACCATCAGAACTCGTTTCACTGGGATCCTTCCAATTAAAAAATGCAGGTCAGAGCGTCAGGAACGTGCGGACCGCGAGCGCGCTAATGCCGGCTGCCTTTTCGGAGTCCATGTGGAAGTCCTGGTCGGCAGCGGGGCCACACAAGTCGGAGACGGCGCGCAGGCTGACCCAGTCAACACCGCTGGACCAGGCGACTTCCGCCATGGCGCAGGTTTCCATGTCGGCGCCAATAGCGTCCGGGAATTTTTCGCGCATGGGCTGGGCGAGGGGGGCGGTGATGAACGAGTCGGAGGACAGGACGCGACCGGTCATGACGGTGAGGGTGTCGGACTTGGCAAGCAGGGCGACGCGAGCAACGGTTTCGTCGGAGGATCGGTAGTCTTCGGGCATCTGCGGAACCTGGCCCATGGCGTAGCCGAAGGCGGTGGCGTCGGCTTGGGAGTAGATGGTCGAGGTGCCGGCAGCGATGGTGGAGACGTTGATGTCCACGGCGAGTCCACCGGTGGTGCCCGCTGCGATGATGATGGGACTATCAACCAGCGTGAGGGCGCGCGCGGTCGCGGACGCGGAGTTCGCCAGACCAATTCCGCTTTGCACAAGCAGAACGTCGTGACCGTCAAGAGCACCGAGCGCAAAACGCTGTTGTGCGTGGCCCTCAATTCCGACGACGAGTTCGGTGACCGCGTCACTACCGGCGCAGGGGTGCAACGCGGCGCGCAGGGGTGCCGCTTCCATTTCCATGGCGCATTGGATGATGGCGACGACGGTCGGACGAGCAGGAAATTCGATGCTGGTTGTCATAGCGCCCAGTCTACGGTTCGCTCTTACGGTGATGAAAGCGCACAATAGTTCGCATGACTTTTGACGCCGCCGATTCTCCGACCGCTCTTCCGCTTGCTCAGGTGACGCCAGATCGTTTCGACGCTGGCGAGGCAACGCCCGCTGCCGTGCTTTCCGGTGAGGTTCCCGCTTCTCAGGCTGCGCACCCCCTGTCGGTTTTCGACATGTTCCGCATCGGTATCGGCCCGTCGTCGTCACACACGGTTGGTCCGATGCGCGCCGGTCTTGCGTTTACAGGCGAGTTGGCGTCGTTGCTCGCCAGAGATAAAGGGGACGAGGCCGCCTCCACGTCTCAACGCTCCCCCGAAGAAGGGGCAGAGT
Source organism: Schaalia turicensis (assembly GCF_019380255.1). Lineage (NCBI taxonomy): Bacteria > Bacillati > Actinomycetota > Actinomycetes > Actinomycetales > Actinomycetaceae > Schaalia > Schaalia turicensis. The sequence continues at coordinate 87,973 of NZ_CP048928.1, read as the reverse complement.
CGCAGGCGCCGTGCCGCATTACGATCGACCTGTTTGGTTCGCTTGGCGCGACGGGTCGCGGGCACAACACTGACCGCGCAGTCTTGCTGGGCCTTGCGGGCTACAGCCCGGAGAGCGTTGAGATTGATACGGTTGAGGGTATTTTCCCGGCGATTGCCGCGACCGGTTTCTTGCCGACTCCGTGCGGTCAGGTTCCTTTTGATATTGCGCGCGATATTCGTTTCGTTCCGCGCACGGTGTTGAAGTATCACGTGAACGCTCTGACGATCACGGCGTGGCGCGAAACTGATGGCCACGAGAAAATTCTGGAGCACACCTATTACTCGGTGGGCGGTGGCTTCGTGATGGTGCAGATGAATGATGACGTGGATAATCCGGAGGTCGCATCGCTGGCGACCGGCATGAGCGCCGCGACAATTGATGCTCCTGCGCCGTTCCTCTTTACGACCAGTGCACGCCTGCTCCACGAGTGTAAGCAGTCTGGTTTGCGCATCTCCGAGTTGGTTCGTCGTAATGAAGAAGCTGTGCGAACTGCTCAAGATCTCGATGAGTATTTGGATGCGATCGCGGACACGATGTTTGAGTGCGTGGATGCCGGAACCAGTGCCAGTGGCATTCTTCCGGGTGGTTTGGACGTCCCTCGTCGCGCGAAAGCACTGAGCGCAAAACTGTCCGAACGTGCTCGTACCAGCTGCGAACCGCTTCCCGGTGCTCCCTGGGCCTCGAGTCCCGACGACCCGATGCGCGCGATGGACTGGGTGAACCTGTTCGCGCTGGCGGTCAACGAAGAGAACGCTGCCGGCCACCGCATCGTCACCGCGCCGACGAATGGCGCTGCGGGCGTGATTCCTGCGGTCCTCGGCTACCTGGTCTCCTACTGCCCTGAAGCTGGTGCAACGATTGGTGCCGCATCGGCTCCGGCGCTGTTCGACTCACCTGAGGCTCCTTTTGCTCATGTGCGTTTCGGCTCAAAGGGGGTCGAGGTTCTTTCCGGCGCTTCCGACATTCACGGGGAGGCGTGGGCGCGCAGGCGTAAGGCAGTCCATGATTTCTTGCTTGCAGCAACGGCGATTGGCTCGCTGATTAAGACGAACGCGTCGATTGCTGGTGCTGAAGTTGGCTGTCAGGGCGAGGTTGGTTCAGCGTCCGCGATGGCGGCCGCAGGCTTGGCCGAAGCGTTGGGTGGAACCCCCGAACAAGTTGAGAATGCCGCGGAAATTGCGATGGAGCATTCACTGGGGCTGACCTGCGACCCTATTGCTGGCCTGGTTCAAATCCCCTGCATCGAACGCAATGCGATCGCCGCGGTGAAGGCGATTAACGCGGCACGTATGGCCCTCTGGAGTGATGGTCGGCATACGGTGTCGCTGGATGCCGTCATTGAAACGATGCGCCAAACCGGCAACGACATGCTGTCGAAGTACAAGGAAACGTCGACGGGCGGCCTGGCCGTGAACGTCGTCGAATGCTGAGCTCACATCATTTGCTCCCACTCGATAGGGACATTTACCTCTCGTAGCGGTACCCAACAGGCGCGCCACCAGTAGTAGTGGTTCATCTACCACGACCCCTACATATAGGGAGGGTGTGCGCAATCCACCCCCTACATGTAGGGGTCTGGCATATGCGACACGCCGATGACGCACACGAATTTTGAGGCAGTTTTTTCCATTCGCATCCGAAGTTATCCACAGGTAGGCACATATGTGTTCGCCTCCATGCACATGCGTGTGGACCTGGAACCGAAGAATGACAATCGTGTGATTTCCGCATAATCATGCCCTCTTCGAGGTGCTCTGTAAAACGATTTACCCACGGTTCAACGGACAATTTTTATATGAACAGTAAGCCCATCCACACCGTATTCACAGATCCGCCTCCCTCTATCCACAGTCTGAGTCACACAACGTTACGACCACAACATGTTGTGCCTATTCCTTCAAGCACCCACAAGGTGTAGTGTTAAGAGGTCTTCGGGATACCCCCTGAAGATACGCGTTTCCATCCCTTTAATTAGGAGAATCCCATGACGATCACCGTCTACTCGAAGCCCCGTTGCCCCCAGTGCGACGCAACCTGCCGCGCTCTCGACAAGCAGGGTCTTGACTACACGAAGATCGACGTGACGGAAAACCTCGAAGCGCTCGATTACATCAAGGGCCTCGGCTACCAGCAGGCTCCCGTCGTCATGGCTGGCGACACCCACTGGAGTGGCTTCCGCCCGGACCGCATCAAGGCCGTCGCAGTTGCGGCAGCTGCCGCAACGCCCCTCGCAGTCGGCCAGGCCTGATCTTTTCTTCCGTCCCGGTTACCGATAGAGGTGGCCGGGGCGAACTGCGTTCACGGACAGAGTTTCACGAACGCGATGACGATCCCCGGCAACATTCTCAAACAGTACTGAGATGTCCGGCCTCGTCAATACAATCGAATCGCACCTAGGCGCACGGTGCGCCACACCACAGCAGCACAAACGGCAGGTCCATCATGGTGAACATCGTTTACTTTTCCTCAGCAACCGGGAATACTCGCCGGTTCGTTGAGAAGCTTGGCCTGCCCGCGCAGCGCATCCCGCTGCTGAAAAGCGACGAGTTCCTGCACGTCGACCAGCCCTACGTGCTGATTGTTCCCACATACGGCGGGGGCAACCTCAAGGGCGCGGTTCCCAAGCAGGTCATCGCCTTCCTCAACGACCCGGGTAACAGGTCTCACTGCGTGGGAGTCATCTCATCAGGAAATACGAATTTCGGCACCGCGTACTGCCTCGCAGGCGATATCGTTGCAACGAAGCTGAGTGTCCCCCATATGTATAAGTTCGAGCTACTCGGAACCCCCGAGGACGTCTCACGAGTTCGAGAAGGACTGAAAGAGTTTTGGCAGAAAATCTCACCGACACAGGCGTAGAAGAAATCAGTAACCCAGAGCTCGATTACCACGCTCTGAACGCCCAGCTGAACCTCTACGATGCCAATGGCAAGATCCAGTTCGACGCAGATCGTAAGGCAGCTCGCCAATACTTCTTGCAGCACGTCAACCAGAACACCGTCTTCTTCCACGACCTGGAAGAAAAGATGGAATACCTGGTTGAAGAGGGCTACTACGAGCAGGCTGTTCTGGACCAATACGAGTTCCAGGACATCAAGGACCTGTTCAAGCGCGCCTACGCGCACAAATTCCGCTTCCCCACGTTCCTCGGCGCGTTCAAGTACTACACGTCCTACACGCTGAAGACGTTCGACGGTAAGCGCTACCTGGAGCGTTTCGAAGACCGTGTTGCGATGGTCTCCCTGTACTTGGCTCGCGGAGATGTGAAGCTCGCTCAGCAGTTCGTGGAAGAGATCATGGCCGGCCGTTTCCAGCCTGCAACCCCGACCTTCCTGAACGCTGGCAAGGCTGCGCGCGGCGAACTCGTATCCTGCTTCCTGCTACGTATCGAAGACAACATGGAGTCGATCGCCCGTGGCATTAACTCTGCTCTTCAGCTGTCGAAGCGCGGTGGTGGCGTCGCCCTGTCGCTGACGAACCTGCGCGAAGCCGGCGCTCCGATTAAGAAGATCCAGAACCAGTCCAGTGGCGTTGTCCCGGTCATGAAGCTTCTGGAGGACTCCTTCTCTTACGCGAACCAGCTGGGTGCGCGTCAAGGTGCGGGTGCCGTTTACCTCAGCGCACACCACCCGGACATCATGCAGTTCCTCGACACGAAGCGTGAGAACGCTGACGAAAAGATCCGCATCAAGACCCTGTCGTTGGGCGTTGTGATCCCCGATATTACGTTCGAACTCGCACGTAACAACGAGGACATGTACCTGTTCAGCCCCTACGACGTCGAGCGCGTCTACGGCGTTCCCTTCTCTGAAATCTCCGTTTCTGAAAAGTACCGCGAGATGGTTGACGACGGCCGCATTCACAAGAAGAAGATCAACGCTCGTCGTTTCTTCCAGACCCTCGCTGAAATTCAGTTCGAATCCGGCTACCCGTACATCGTCTTCGAAGATACTGTGAACCGCGCGAACCCGATCAAGGGCCGCATCACGATGTCGAACCTCTGCTCCGAAATTCTGCAGGTGTCCGAGGCCTCGACCTACAACGCTGACCTGACCTACAGCCACGTCGGCAAGGACATTTCCTGCAACCTGGGTTCGTTGAACATCGCCAAGACGATGGATTCTGAGGACTTCTCGACAACGATCGAAACGGCAATCCGCGGTCTGACCGCTGTCTCCGACCTGTCGGATATTCAATCGGTTCCCTCGATTGCTCGAGGCAACGCGATGAGCCACGCGATCGGCCTGGGCCAAATGAACCTGCACGGTTACCTTGCTCGCGAACACGTCATGTACGGCTCTCAAGAGGCTCTGGACTTCACGAACATGTACTTCCTGGCTGTCGCCTATGAAGCAATCAAGGCGTCCTGCCTGATCGCGAAAGAACGCGGCGTCTCCTTCGAAGGCTTCGAGGATTCAAAGTATGCGTCCGGCGAGTACTTCGAGAAGTACATCAATGGCACGTGGGAACCGACCACGGACAAGTGCCGTGAGCTGCTCGCAAAGTCGACGATCCACATTCCGACGGCTGACGATTGGAAGGCTCTAGCCGCCAATGTGAAGCAGTACGGCATGTACAACCAGAACCTGCAGGCGATCCCGCCGACCGGCTCGATTTCGTACATCAACAACTCGACCTCGTCGATCCACCCGATCGTTTCTCAGATAGAGATCCGTAAGGAAGGCAAGATCGGTCGTGTCTACTACCCGGCTCCGTACATGACGAACGAGAACCGCGAGTACTACGTGGACGCCTACGAGATCGGCCCGGAGAAGATCATCGACACCTACGCGGTTGCTACTCAGCACGTGGATCAGGGGCTGTCGCTCACGCTCTTCTACCCGGATACCGTAACGACGCGTGACATTAACAAGTCCTACATTTACGCGTGGAAGAAGGGCATCAAGACCCTGTACTACATGCGTCTTCGTCAGATGGCGCTGGAAGGCACCGAAGTTCAGGGGTGCGTGTCCTGCATGCTCTAAGCATTCAGTCCGCCACCTGCCCCCGGCGCGGTGGTAGTTGGCCACTGAGAATCCCGGCCTCGTTGATTTGAATTCACGAGGCCGGGATTTCTTTTCCCACTTTCACAGTGCATTGCCCAAACGACTACGGAATTGCTTGATTGTTGCACTCTGACGGAAAGGGGACGTTACGGGGGTTGATCGGGGATTAGTCAGGGGAGTCCCCACTATTGAGGTGCACCCGCCTTTCCTAGACTGGTATCAACATCAAGTTGAAGGGACATTATGACGGATCAGCAGCCGAACCCCGAAGAAGCCGAAAAGCAGGAAGACACCCCAGCTGAAGAGCAGGTCATTGAAGCGAACGCTGAAGAAGCAGAGGTAGCACCTGCGGATACTGACTCACCAGAGCCTGTTGCACAGAAGAATTCTCCGCTAGAAGAAGCAACAGAACTGCTCCCGACCGAGGAGACAACTGAGCTTCCCGTTGGCGATTCCACTGTGGGCACTGTCGAAGAAACCATGGTGCTTCCCACTAAGGAAACCGCTGAGACGACGGAACTTGCCAGCGAACCCGCCCCTGAAGTGAAAGACGTTGAGGCGGACGTAGTCGAGGATTCAACCCCGACTCAGCCAACGTGGGAACAGAATCCGTGGGCATCGCCGGCACGCGAGCAGCCGACAACCGCTAGCCAGGGTGCCTACACCGCACCGCAGTTCGATCAGCAGAATCCTTACGGGCAACCGGGTGTCCAGCCCGAGCAACCATACGGCCAGTACAACGGCGGTCAGTATGGAGCCCAGGCACCGTATGGGGCAAACGGCTTTGCCCAGGCACCGTATGGGATGACGTTCCAGATGACTCCTCTGGCGCAGGAATTGAAGTCGAATTCGACCACCGTCTTGATCCTCGGCATTCTCGGACTGGCGCTCATCGGCCTCTTTGGTTCGATTCCCGCGTGGCTGTGGGGTAATTCGATCCTGCGTCAGGCTCAGGAAAACGGGGTCAGCGCCGACATCGTGTCGAATGCGAAGGTCGGTCGCATTCTCGGCATTGTCGGTGTTGCCTTGTGGGGCGTTGTGCCAGCGTTTTTCGTGTTGATCTTCTTGATCGCCGCGCTCACCGTACTGCTTGTTTAGCGACGCTCTGCTGGTGAGCTCACCACATTCACCGAACTGGCTCTCCCGCTCACTGCGACATTTTTGAGGCATTCTCCGAAATGTCGCAGTGAGCGGTTGTTTTTCGCGCAATATCTCATCCCAAAACCATGTGCGACTAAAGTCCTAGAGGTGTTATGCTCAACACAACCCGATGCAACGGCGCTTCGGGGCATCCCAGCAAGCACGCTGGCTCCCAACTCGCACCACTATCCGAGCCCACCACCTCGGGCCCCGATAACGCGACAACGCTAGGAGCTCCTTATGACTGAGACTACTTTCCAGGCCGTGGCGATGATCATCTACCTATTGGCGATGGTCATGATCGGTCTTTTCGCATACAACCGCACTAAGAGCCTTGACGACTACATGCTCGGTGGCCGAGATCTTGGCCCCGGCGTCGCAGCCCTTTCCGCAGGCGCAGCCGACATGTCCGGCTGGCTCCTCATGGGCTTGCCCGGCGCGCTCTACCTCAACGGTCTCATCGAAGGCTGGATCGCAGTTGGCCTGACCGTCGGCGCATGGCTGAACTGGAAGTTCACCGCCCCCAGGCTTCGCGCATACTCGAAGATCGCATCGAACTCGATCACCGTTCCATCGTTCCTCGGCCAACGCCTACGCGATACCTCCAATATTGTTCGTATCGTTGCTGGCCTTGTCATCACCGTGTTCTTCACGTTCTACGTTTCATCGGGCATGGTCGCCGGTGGCGCGTTCTTCGAATCATCATTCGGCATGGACTACCACCTGGGTATGGTCATCATCGCTGCGACGACAGTGCTGTACACGCTGGTCGGTGGCTTCCTTGCCGTGTCTTGGACCGACGTCGTTCAGGGCATCATGATGCTGATCGCGCTCATCCTGGTGCCGGTTGTGGGCGTCATCCACGTTGGTGGCTTCTCCAATCTGATGAGCGAAGTGAACCGCATCGATCCGACGATCTTCTCGCTCACTCACGGTGAAGCCACCCTGTCCGGCGCGGCAATCCTCGGCATCGTGTCGGCGCTCGCGTGGGGCCTCGGCTACTTCGGTCAGCCGCACATCATCGTCCGCTTCATGGCCCTGCGTTCTACCGCGGAGGCCAAACAGGGTCGTCGCATCGGTATCAGTTGGATGCTCCTATCCGTGATTGGTGCAGTCATGACAGCACTGGTCGGCATCGCCGTCTACCAGCATGACGAAGGAAAGCTCGCGAACCCCGAAGGCGTCTTCATCAGCCTCGGGCAGTTGCTCTTCCACCCCTTCATCGCAGGGTTCATGCTTGCAGCGATCCTCGCCGCCATCATGTCGACCATTTCGTCCCAGCTTCTGGTGACCTCGTCCGCACTGGTCGAAGATATCTACCGCGCCTACACGAAGCGCGAACTGAACGGCGCTGACGGTGTTCTTGCTGGTCGTATCGCGGTTGGCGTGATCGCTCTGATCGCAGCGCTTCTGGCGTGGCAAAGATCCGACTCGATTCTGGGTCTGGTGGCGTTCGCGTGGGCCGGCTTCGGCGCATCATTCGGTCCGATCGTGATCCTGTCGCTGTACTGGCGCAAACTCACCTCGGCAGGCGCAATCGCCGGCATGGTGACCGGCGCGGTCGTCGTTGGCATCTGGGGCAACATTTCGGGTGGCATCTTCGACCTGTACGAGATCGTCCCCGGCTTCCTTCTGAACCTCATCGTTGCGGCCATCGTGTCGCGTGCAACGTGGAAGCCACACCCGGAAATTGATGCCGAGTTCGACCAGACGATCGCAGAAACTCAAGGCATCTGACGCCTCAGCTTCGCGCTACTTCGCCACGAATGCAGGTGGCACGAAGCAGTCAGATCCCTCTATTTCAGAATTGACGAGGCCACCTCGCCCGCTGAACCGCCACGGCCTGAAACGGGGTGGGCGACCTCGTCGACTGAACATCACCGCACTGAATCTTTCCAACTCACTCACACACCACTGAACAAAGTAATCGAGGAAGAATGTCTGAATCAGAAAACCCCACCACGGATTTCGAAACGATCGTTGACCGCGCGCTTGCTACCGCGAGGCGTTGGGCGACATCATCGACACAGTTCCCGACTGACCCGGCAGCACAGTTGCTGGCCGGCGTGTTGAAGGACGAAGAGGGCTTGGATTACACCGTTTCATTCGTTGACGGAGTAGTTCGCCCCGAAGACCAGAAGGTGGCCGCACGCCACCTTGCCGAGGTCGGCGCGAAGAACCCGAAGTTCTTGCCGTGGTATCTGCGCACTCCTGCACTGGTTGGCGGTAAGGCTGGCACGCTAGTTCCGTCAATCGCTGTTCCCGCTGCCCGCAAGGTGTTTGCACGCCTTGTTGGTGATCTTGTCGTTGATGTGTCCGACGAGAAGCTCGGTCCAGCAATCGAGCGACTTCGTAAAGATGGCGCGCGCCTGAACATGAACCTGCTCGGCGAAGCCGTGCTGGGCGAGAAGGAAGCTCGCAAGCGTCTCGACGACACTCGTCGTCTGCTGGAGCGCCCGGATGTTGACTACGTTTCACTGAAGGTTTCGGCGGTGACCGGCCCGCACAACCCGTGGGGATACGACCAGATCGTTGACCACGCGGTACGCGAATTGCTTCCGCTCTACCAGTACGCGGTCAGCGCCGGTGGCAAGTTCATCAACTTGGACATGGAGGAATACCACGACCTTCAGCTGACGGTCGACGTGTTCAAGACGATCCTCGACCGTGAAGAATGCCTGGGGCTGCGTGCCGGCATCGTGCTTCAGGCCTATCTGCCCGACACCTTAAACGTCATGAAGGATCTGCAGGAATGGGCGGCAGCACGCAGGGCGCGTGGCGGAGCACCGATCAAGGTGCGTGTCGTGAAGGGCGCAAACCTGGCAATGGAGCGCGTCGATGCCGCGATGCACGGCTGGGATCTGACGACCTGGGATTCGAAGCAGTCGACGGATGCGAACTACGTGCGAGTCCTGGATTGGGCGATGCACCCCGACCGTATTCAGAACGTCAACATCGGCGTCGCGGGACACAACCTGTTCACAGTCGCCTGCGCATGGGAGCTGGCGAAGGAACGCGGTGTTACCGACCACGTTGAATTCGAAATGCTGTCCGGTATGGCGATGCAGCAGGCGGCCGCTGTTCGTCAGGAAGTCGGCAACCTGTTGCTGTACGTGCCCGTCGTTCACCCCGACGAATACGACGTTGCCATCGCGTACCTGGTGCGCCGACTGGAAGAAAACTCTGCGGACGATAACTTCATGGCGTCGATCTTCGATATCGGCACCTCGCAAGTGTCATTCGATAAGGAAAAGACTCGCTTCCTTGCCGCAGTTGAGCAGATGAAGCGCGAGGGAATCAGCCGTGTTGGCGCAAATCGTACCCAGGACCGCACGTCGGAAACTGCCGACGACCTGGCTGCACCGTTGAAGGACTCGAACGGTAACTGGATCTTCGCGAACACTGCGGATTCGGATCCGGCTCTTCCGGTCAACCTACAGTGGGCACGTGAAATCGCCGAGCGTATCCCGACCTCAACTCTGGGAACTTCGACCCTTGAAGCGGGGACGATCACTGATCGCGAAACCCTGGACAACCTCGTCGAGGCGACCGCGAACGCCGGCAAGGAATGGGCGACTCGTAGCGCCGCAGAGCGTAGCGATATCCTGCACCGCGCAGGTGTTGAGCTGGCCCGTCGTCGCGCGGATCTGATCGAGGTTGCCGGCTCCGAACTGGGCAAGTCCCTGGAACAGGCTGACGTCGAGGTTTCCGAAGCTACCGACTTTGCCCACTACTACGCACAGCTTGCTCTGGAGCTCGAAAAACTCGATGGCGCCCAGTTCACTCCGGTGGATCTGACCTTGGTTACTCCGCCGTGGAACTTCCCGCTGGCAATTCCTGCCGGTGGCGTTCTGGCCGCTTTGGCTGCAGGATCGGCTGTCATTTTGAAGCCTGCTGATCCGGCTGCTCGCTGTGGCGCCGTTATTGCCGAGTGCCTGTGGGCTGCGGGTGTCCCGAAGGATGTCCTGCAGTTTGTCTCCGTCGGCGAGGACACGCTGGGTAAGGACCTCGTCACGCACCCGCGTGTGGGTCGCGTTGTCCTGACGGGCGCGGCTGGGACGGCTGAACTGTTCCGTTCCTGGGATCCAACGATGAAGATCATGGCAGAAACTTCGGGTAAGAACTCGATCATCATCACTCCGTCGGCCGACCTTGATCTGGCCGTAAAGGATGTTGTGAACTCAGCGTTCGGTCACGCTGGTCAGAAGTGTTCTGCCTGCTCCTATGTGATTCTGGTCGGTTCGGTCGGCTTCTCGAAGCGCGTGCGCAACCAGTTGCTTGACGCGGTTCGTTCCCTGCATGTCGCCTGGTCAGATGACCTGAGCGCTCAGATGGGTCCGCTGGCGACCGAGCCGACCGGAAAGCTACTGCGCGGTCTGACCACGTTGGAGCCAGGTCAGAAGTGGGAAATCACCCCAAAGCCTCTCGATGACACGAACCGACTGTGGAGTCCTGGTGTCCGCTCGGGTGTCCAGGTCGGTAGCGAGTACCACTTGACCGAATACTTCGGCCCGATCCTCGGCATTATCCGCGTCGATACGCTCGATGAGGCGATCGAAGCGCAGAACATGGTCGAGTACGGTCTGACCGCCGGCCTGCACTCGCTGGATCCGGACGAAATCAACTACTGGCTGAACAACGTCGAAGCTGGCAACGTGTACGTTAACCGCGGTATCACGGGCGCGATCGTGCGTCGCCAGCCGTTCGGTGGCTGGAAGCGTTCAGTTGTCGGCGAAGGCACGAAGGCCGGTGGCCCAAACTACCTGCTGGGCTTCGGTTCGCTGGCGTCCACGCCACTCGATTCCGCTCCGTCGACGCACACGTTGAAGCCTCAGTTGCGTGATCTGCTCAATTCGGCATCCGAGGTGCTTGACAGCGAAGAGATGGAGCGTTTGGCGAAGGCAATTTCGTCGGATAACGAGGCCGCGTTCACCGAATTCGACGTCTTACATGACCCGAGCGCGGTGCCCGCGGAGCGCAATATTCTGCGTTACATTCCGGCACGTGCAACGATTCGCGCCGGAGCGGGCGCTTCGCTGACCGATATTCTGCGCGTCATCTCGGCTGGCGTGGCAACGGGTTCCTTCGCTTCGAATCCACTGGGTGAGGGAATGATTCGCGAGACCACCGGCGGCGGTTGGGGCGATGTTGAGCTGACCGTTTCCACGACCACACCGCTACCCGCGTCGATCGCGTCGCTACTGGCGCACATGGGTATCGGGGTTGTTGTCGAAGACTTCGATCAGTTCACTATGCGTCTGACACAGGTGGAATTCAACTACGACGAGCGTATTCGTCTCATTGACGAGGCCGGCGACGACCTGCGTTGCGCCGTGGGTGGCTCGATTGACGTGGCCGTCTGGGATGGCCCCGTCACAAACTCTGGCCGTGTAGAGGTTCTGCCGTTCGTTCACGAGCAGGCAGTGTCGATCACGAACCATCGTTTCGGTAATCGCACTCCCCTGTCGACGCAGGTCTTGCAGGGCTGACTGAGGTGCCCCTGTGCGGGGTACTGCACAGGCTTCCTCAACCGTGTGAGTGAGGAATAGCGCCGGCGGGCATCGGAAAGCGACCACGTTATGTGCGTGGAATGCCCGCCGGCGCGACCTGTGCCCGGGGTGGAGCGACCCGATACGATAGGGGCATGGTCCCTCGCTTTCACACCGACGATAAGTTCCACAAACGCTCTGGCTCTGACACAGAGTTGATTCGTGACCTCGACCGTCTAGATGGTCGCTCCTACGGGTCGTATAAGTCGGTGATCGGCGACTGGGATTACGGCGATTTTTCGCTGAGCATTGATCGGATTCAGTCCGACCCTTACGCTCCTCCGTCGTCGATTCGCGCAACTGCGAAACCTGATCGAATGGGCTTGCCACCTGAAGCATTGGCGAATGGTCAGGCTCGTCTGGCGACGGCTGACTTCCTGGCGCGAGCCTTCGAGGTAGCAATCAGAAACCGCATTCGTGGTGGTGCCATTCGGATCGCTCACCCGGGTCCAGAGATCCTGCAGCGTTCAAGCGCGAAGGTGATGCCCGATCATGTTGAGATCCGTTTCCAGGTTCAGATGCCTGCGCGAGGTCGAACGATCATGGGCCGCGAAGCTGCCCGTATTTTCGACGTGGATATTCCGAACATTGTGATGGACACGTTTGATTTTGTGTCTGACGATGACATCACCATCGCCAAGACTTCTGCCCTGAAAACCCACATTGCAACGTACGAGGATCATTGCGCTCTGATCGATTCTCTGGCGGAAAACAACTGGGTGTCTTTTATCGCCGATGGCTCGTTGCTTGCCCGTAAGTCGGGGATTTCGCAGGTTCCGATGGACGCCGATACCGCGGTAACTTTTGAATCCCCGCAGACCCTGCGTCAGACGGTGAACCTTCCTCACGCGGGCACAGTCAGTGGCATGGCAATTGCTCCCGGTGTCACCGTAATCGTCGGCGGTGGCTACCACGGCAAGTCGACGCTATTATCAGCAATCCAACGAGGCGTGTACGCGCATGTTCCAAGCGACGGTCGCGAGCTCGTAGCAACTCTTCCGGACGCCATGAAGGTACGCGCAGCCGATGGTCGTACCGTGACCGGAGTCGATGTTTCTCCCTTTATTTCACATTTGCCGGCCGGCGCGGACACGACGAACTTCTCGACGTCGAACGCTTCAGGCTCAACCTCTCAGGCTGCGGCGATCATGGAGGCTGTGGAACTCGGCTCTCCTCTTCTGCTGATCGACGAAGACACTTCGGCAACGAACCTCTTGATCCGTGATGAGCGTATGCGCGCCCTCGTCGCCACCGAAAAAGAGCCGATCACTCCCCTCGTTGACCGTATCGGAGCTCTTGCAAAGCAGAATGTTTCAACGATTATGGTCATGGGCGGTTCTGGCGACTATCTGGACGTTGCCGACTGCGTCCTCATGCTTGACACTTACCGTTGCGTGGACGTCACCGCCCGCGCCAAGGATGTAGCTGAACACATGCCGCGGCCTCGTAATGACAAGCAGGAATTCGCGATGCCCGCGCCTCGTATCCCCCATCGCCTGCGCCCCACGTCCGACCGCCCGAAGACAAAGTCCGCGGGCCTGGACGAAATCACGATCGACCGCCAGACAATCACCCTGACGGACGTGGAGCAAATCGTCGATCCGGGTCAGACCGAAGCAATCGCGTGGGCGGTCCGAGGAGTTTTGGAAAACTATGCTGCCGGCAAGATGGCGCTAGCCGAACTGCTTGCTCGTCTTGAACGTCAGTTCGCATCCGAAGGCTTGGACGCGCTGACAAAGTTCGGGGCACGCTCATACCCGGCATTCTTGGCTCGCCCGCGACGCGTCGACATTGGGGCCGCGATCAACCGTTTCCGCGGGCTCAGTATTGTCGCCACCGACTCCGTGGAAAAGGACTGACCCCCCTCTATTCGAGGTTAATCGGGGACATCCCCCACAAGAAAATGGGGGTGGAAATGGGCGCTTCCCTCATAGTGCGCAGCTCGTTGCTCGGCGCACAGTTGAAGCATGAGCATTTCACTTCCACACTCTCAGTCAGTCTCATCCATTTCGTCGTCCGCGCCCGTTGTCGCGCTTGATCACGTATCCAAGATTTACGGTCAGGATGATACGCGCGTCGCAGCGCTCGACGACGTCAGCGTCGACTTTTACGAGCACACCTTCACCGCCATTATGGGTCCGTCGGGCTCAGGTAAGTCGACCATGCTTCACATGCTTGCCGGTCTCGATTTGGCGACCAGTGGCGAGGTTCGGATCGAAGGTAAAACCTTGTCGCAACTGGATGATGACGCGTTGACCCGTCTTCGTCGCGACCGCATCGGTTTCGTATTCCAGAGCTTCAACCTTGTTCCCACTCTTGATGCGCGCGCAAACATTGAGCTTCCCCTTCACTTGGCCGGACAAAAGCCTGACCGCCGTTGGCTCTCCATGATCATCGACGTGCTCGGCATCGGGAATCGCTTGACGCATCGCCCGCAGGAAATGTCTGGTGGCCAGCAGCAACGCGTCGCCGTTGCCCGTGCGCTCGCATCGAAGCCAGCAGTGATCGTCGCCGACGAACCGACCGGCAACCTGGACTCCGCTTCCTCGCGCGAGGTCCTGCAACTTCTTCGCGCCACCGTTGATCAGCTGGGGCAGAGCGTCATCATGGTGACGCACGATCAAAACGCCGCTCTGATTGCCGACCGTGTCCTGGTGATGCGCGACGGAAAGATCCGTGCCGATCTGACCAAGCCGACCGAAGCTCAGCTGAGCGAGGCTGCACGATGAGCTCCATTAAACAACCGGGCGATTTCGCCCCTACATCCGAGCCTCGTACCGACGCTTCCACATCGCGTGGAACCCTTGGCCACTTGCTCCGCGCCAACGTGAAGACGCACGGTCATCGCTACGTGGCGACCGGCCTCGCCGTCGCGATTTCAACCGCGTTCATCATGGTGTTCCTGGCACTCGGCAACGGCATGACCGCATCGCTGACCGCGAGTGCGCGCGATTCCTACCACAGTGCTGCCGCGGTGGTCGAGGCTACTGACGAGTTCTACGATGCCGGCCACTCGGATCTTTTAGAGGTCACCGATCAGTTGAAGGCAACCGACGGTGTCACGGCAATTGCACCGCAACAGCGGGCCTTCCTCAATCTGTCGAATGGCGCTAAACGCACGGTTCGCATGGCAAGCTCTACCCAGCCGGAACCTTTCCACCGCAGTGAAGTAACAGAAGGTGCCCTTCCGAACAGCGACACTGAGATCTTCCTCGACACGATCGCCGCCGACAACCTTGGCGTGAAGGTAGGCGACACGATTCAGGCAAGCGCTGCGTACACGCAGGATGCTTCTGCTCCAAAGACCAGCCTGACCGTTTCGGGCCTGGTGAAAACGGGGCCGACGAGCCAAGGTGTTGCGATGATGACACCGGACGGCTTGGTTGCCGCGTCCAATCACTCGCAGTACACGACCAGCATTCTGGTTGCCTCATCGAGCACCTCCCCGTCGATTGCTGAGCAAGAAAAGTTGGCGAACACGCTGACAACGACACTCGATGACACCGGTCTGACAGTAATGACCGGCCAAGCGGCATACGAAAGAGATCTTGAGCAACTGGCCGTCGGGTCAGCAACACTCAGAGCGATATTCCTGGTCTTCCCCGTGATTTCGATGATTGTCGCAATTATCGTTGTTGCGACGACCTTCCAGGTGATAATGACTCAGCGGCGCCGCGAGCTCGCCCTGCTACGCGCCATTGGCGCAACGAAGAAGCAAACTCGGTCGTTGGTCATGCGCGAGGCCGCATTGATCGGCCTCATCTCGTCGGCGGTCGGTACCGCCGTGGGCGCATTGGGTGGGTTTGCGATCCTGAACGGGTTCGGGATTGTCTCGTTCTCTGACGCAGTTGCCTCGGCTGCCTCGCCGATCGCCTTGGCGGGCACGTGGGCGGCTGGCACGCTGATGACGATCGCCGCGAACCTGCGCCCCGCGCGCTCGATTGCTCGCATGTCTCCGATCGAGGCACTGGGTAATCAAGCGGAAACCGCATCCTCGCAGAAGTCGCATCGCGTGTTCTTCATTGTTTCTCTCATCATTGCGGCACTTGCCTTCGCAGGTATGGGTGTTGGCCTGTTCATGCGTGGGTCGACCAGCGGTTTCCTGCTCGCATTCCTTTCCGGAATGGTCGCGCTGGTCGCCATGATGTGCGCATCGATCGTTTTCATCCCGGCCTTGGCACGTCTGTGGGGCAGTCTTGGACGGGGAACTACGGCGAAGCTGGCACGCGAAAATACTCTTCGCAATCCTGGTCGCACCGCAGCAACAGGTGTTGCTATCGCCATTGGCGTCACCCTAATCACCATGATGAGCGTGGGCGCAGCATCAATGCGTCAGACACTCACTTCCGAGGTTGATTCTGCTCGTCCTTACGATCTGACCGTGCAGTCTGCCAGCGGTGAGCTACCCGCATCCGCTCTGTCGGAGGTCACTGGGACACAAGGTGTTGCTGCGGCGGTTGAGATTCACGGGACCAGCGGAACGATGACAGCGGGGACCGATTCACTTGATGTCTTCATCGATGGCGTGCCCGACTTGAATTCGGTCGCACACTCCACGGTTGACGTATTGGATGATACGACCGCAAAGTTTTCGAGCAGCACAGTGAAGACCGGAGACACGGTTCAGGTGTGTACCTCGAACGGAAAGTGTGCGGACTTCACCGCTCTCATCGATGAACACTCCCAGGCTGACTACGTTTCAATCTCTGCGAACGCCCTCGGCAAACTGGATTCATCAGCCGGTGTGAGTGCGATTCAAGTGAAGCTGGACGACCAAGCGAGTGCTACCAAAGTACAGTCCGCTCTGCTGTCGCTCAACGACCAGTACTCGGTGAACGGTACCGCTCTTGAACGCGAAACCTACAACCGGGCGATCGATCAAGTCCTACTGGTCGTGATCGGAATGCTCGGTATTTCAGTTCTGATTGCACTGGTCGGTGTGACGAATACGCTCAGCCTGTCGGTTGCCGAGCGCACCCGCGAGAACGGTCTGTTGCGCGCTCTTGGTATGACCCGCCGGAATATTAAGACGATGCTGAGTGTCGAAGCTGTCTGTATCGCGTTGGCTGGGTCAACCATCGGTGTGATTCTGGGGATTATCTTTGGAATCGCGGGAACATACGCCCTGCCTTTAAAGGACGTGACCATTGCAATCGCCATGCCGTGGGGAACGCTGATTGCGGTTGTTGCTGTGTCCGTGTTGGCCGCTTTGATCGCCTCGTGGTTGCCCGGACGCAAGGCTGCAAAGGTCTCTCCCGTGGAGGCACTGACGACTGAGTAACACGGCTCCGTGTCGGGGCTCGGGGTGCATCCATTCGGATGCACCCCGAGTTTCGTTCAAGCCCGAACCTCGTCGGTTTTTCGCGTGTTGCGTGGGACTACACGAACTGCACCTAGCGCGACGGATCTGGGGTTTTCAGGGCAAAAGTGTCGCGTCAGATGCAGTT
The DNA here is from genome assembly GCF_019380255.1 of Schaalia turicensis. Lineage (NCBI taxonomy): Bacteria > Bacillati > Actinomycetota > Actinomycetes > Actinomycetales > Actinomycetaceae > Schaalia > Schaalia turicensis. Next base: position 70,789 of record NZ_CP048928.1, on the reverse strand, counting down.
CGGGGCACAAAACCCGCCTCCTCACCGCACCACCTACACCCCACGCGACACAACCACGCCCTCAGACACTAAACCGTCGCGTCAGGTGCAGCCCGTGCACACAAACCGGTCAGTCTCTCAAAAACCAGCCAGTGAAAGCCCAACCACTCCCCTACTTTCGAGCGCGCACCGATGCCGTAAGAACGGTGAACAGGGAGTTCAAACGCTCATTGGCTGGCAGGTCGGCCAAGGTCATCATGTCTTCTTTGCCGAACCAGCGCATTTGACCACGGGAAGCATTAAACGCGCCGACGCGTGCGGTTGCCGGATTGACGGTGAAGGTGTCGATGCTGAGGCGCAGGCTCATTTACCCGTACGGGGCCATGTAAAACAATTGTGCATGGTGCGGGTTAAAGTCTGTGCATGAGCACATTCACCCTTCCACCTGTGGCCGAACGTCGATTTGGCTACCGCATCCGCGATATTCACGGCGATCATTTTGATGATGGCTGGGATTGGTTGCGCGATGAGTCGAATGCTGATGTGGTCGCGCACCTGGATGCAGAGAATCACTGGGCGGATCAAGTGTGTAAGCCAACTGAGTCATTGGCTGCAGCGATTACAGCCGAGGTGAAGGGGCATACGGCTCTGGATGATGTCTCGGTTCCCGTTTTGGACGGTGATTATTGGTATTTCCGCAAGTGGCATAAGGGCGATTCGTATGCGACGCATCATCGTGTGCCGGCCGATCGCAAGGGCATTGTTGATGCGTCTGCTCTTCCGCCTCAGCCCAGTGTTGATGATGTTCTTCCTGGCGAGACGCTGATTCTGGACGAGAATGCTCTGGCAAAGGGACAGGAGTTCTTTAAGGTCGCCGATATTCAGCCAAGCCCCGATGGTCGCTTAATCGCGTGGGCGCGGGACACTGCTGGGGATGAGCGCTTCACGTGGGTTGTTCAGGTTGCCGATACTGGCGAAATCGTTGATGAAGCCGTGGTTGACGCTGGTTATGGGCTGGCCTGGGCGGCGGATTCCGCTTCGTTTATTTACATCGGTGTGGATGATGCGTGGCGCGCGTGCGAAGTTTGGTGGCACCAGCTTGGCACCGGTCGTGATCAGGATCGTTTGCTTCTGGTTGATCCTGACGAGCGTTTTGAAGTGGGGATTTCCGATGGTGGGGACCCGTTCCATGTTCTCATTCATTCAATGTCGTCGACCGCTGGTCAGGCATGGGTGTGGTTGCCGGATCGTCCGTCAACGCGCCCACTTCCAGTAACTGGTCTGACAAAGCGTGTGATGGTGACGGTGGATTCTGCTGGCGATCACCTGCTTCTGGTGCACACTGCTCTGTCACAAGAGGGCACGCTTGCCGTTGCCACTTATCCGTCGGATCTTATTTCGCTGGCAACTCCCGTTGATGCTGACTATTCACGTAGCTCTCTTGGCGATCGCGCAACTGGATCAGCGATTGAGATTGACGAAACCGCGCCTTTTGCTCCCCCATCTGCGTGGGTCACTGTGCGCGAAGCGGGCACAGGCGAACGCCTGCTCGAAGTGGAAGCTAGGGCATCGTTCTGCGTGCTTTCTATGCGTTCGAATGCTCTGACACAAGTGGAGTACCGGGTACGAAACACGGCTCTTGACGTCAGTGGAGATGCCCGGCCTCGTCCCCTTTCGGGCGACGAACTGGGCGAACTCTGGGGCTGCGGACACTTCGTCGACGCCGAGGCTCCGGTGCGCACGATCGATTCCGTCGATGGGCCGCGCTTTGATGACCATTTCTTCCGCGTGCGCGTTCAGTCGCAGATTCAACCGGAAACAACGATCCAAGTTGATCCGTTCAGCGGTGGAACGACATTACTGAAGGTCGCGGAGGCTCCCGGCTGGGATCCGTCCACGATGGTGGAAGAGCGTGTGTGGGTAACGGCTCGCGATGGGAAGACTCAGATCCCGGTTACGTTGATTCACGGGGTTGATGTGCGACCTGACGGCACACATCCCGGGTGGGAATTGGGATATGGGTCGTACGAGGTCTCCTATGACCCCGAGTTTGAGACGCTCCGCCTGCCAATCTTTGAGCGCGGTGTGGTGTTTGCGATCGCGCATATCCGCGGTGGTGGCGAACTGGGGCGCGCGTGGTACGACGATGGGAAGGAAGCCGTGAAGGTGAATACTTTCACCGACTTCATTGACGTTGGGCGTTGGATGGTCGAATCAGGGTGGGTTGCTCCCGGACGCCTCATTGCTGAGGGACGAAGTGCCGGTGGTCTGTTGATGGGTGCCGTGTTGAATATGGCTCCCGACCTGTACCGAACGGTGATCGCTGGTGTTCCTTTCGTCGACGCTCTGACGACAATCTTGGATCCGAGTCTTCCTTTGACGGTCGGTGAATGGGAAGAGTGGGGTAACCCCATTGAAAGCCCGGAGATCTTCCGGATTATGAAGGGCTACACGCCGTACGAGAACGTGCCAGAAAACGTCACTCTGCCAGCAGTTATGGCAACAACGTCAGTGAATGACACACGCGTTGAATTTGTTGAGCCGACCAAGTGGGTCCAACGCCTACGAGAAGCGTCAGGGCAGAACGCAGATGGTGACCTTGCCGCCTCGCGTCCGATTGTTCTGCGTACTCAGATGGTTGCAGGTCATGCTGGGCCGTCTGGCCGTGAAGGGCGCTGGAAGGCTCGCGCCGAAGAGTTCGCTTTCGCGCTCGGGCAGGTCGGAGTTCGCGAGCCCGCAGCATCGGAACTAGGTACGTCTGAAGCATCCGAAGCAATGGACAAGGCTGGTGATCAGCGATGACGCCTGCAGGTAACCGTATCGTTGCTGCCGTTGACGGTTCTTCACTTGGGAATCCTGGGCCCGCCGGCTGGGCGTGGGTCGTTGACGCCACTTGCTGGGATGCCGGTGGCTGGGAATCGGGGACGAACAATCTGGGTGAACTCACCGCTGTTCTTGAGCTATTGAAGGCCACGGAAGCTGCTGGGTTTGCTGACTGTGAGCTCCATATCTTGGCCGATTCGCAGTACGCGATCAACGTGATCTCTCAGTGGATGCACGGGTGGAAGAAGCGCGGTTGGGTGAAAGCCGATAAGAAGCCGATCAAGAACCTTGAACTGATTCAAGAAATTGACCGCGTCATCGCTGGGCGGAAGGTGACCTTTGAATGGGTGAAAGGGCACGCTGGACACACCCTGAACGAGCTCGCCGACGACTTCGCGCGCGGATGCGCCGAAGAGTACCAAGCAGGTCGCATTCCGACGCCTGGCCCCGGTTTTGCTGATACCGGGATAGAAACTCCTGCTTCGCAGTCCAACGAGACGGGTGATTCCGCCGAGGATGCAGTGAGCGCATTCGCCTCGCAACCGGTTTCTTCTTCTGACTCTTCTTTCATGGAGATGCGTGATGGTTCCGGATCGGATAACAGGTCGCGTCTGATTGAGAATGAAAAGGTGTTCCTCACCGCCTGGCTTGCAGGAGAATCAACGGTTTTAAAGCAGATTGCATCCCCGAACTGCACGCGTGTTTGGCCGAACGGGAACGTGACCACGACCTTGGAGGGTCCTGTCCCCCTTGATGCGAAGATCAGTCGTATGACGGTGACTCCCGCGGGGAGCGCTTGGCTTGTTCACTACGAGATGCGATGGGAGACCGGTGCCAGCGTTGAACTGTCGATCTGGGAGCCAAGTGAGAATCCGCGTGGGCTGAGCCTGGTTCATCATCAGACAACCCTGAAAGGTTAAGAGGCAGGCCACACTGACGTCCACAGTGCGACCCTCGAACGAGCAGTAGCGACCCACGCGCAAGATTTGCTGAGTGATGTCCAGCCTGCAACCGCACTCCCGCAAAGAGCCAGCTTGCTCTCGGTTCACTGACATCGTTGCGGGTATGCGAATTGGATCGCCCGCCCGCGATACAGTGGGTTCATGCTCGTGAACTCGTATATTCAGCACTCTTGCACCGTCAATGAACACCGTTTCGTCGTCCCGTTGGATCACCGGAAGACGCTGAACGCACCCGCATCGACTCCGCAGACGCTGGAAACGATCGAGGTTTTCGCGCGCGAGGTGATCCGCCCCGGTGGCGAAAACCTCCCCTACTTGGTGTATTTGCAGGGGGGTCCCGGTTTTGGCGCGCCTCGTTCGGGTGACTTCCGCGATGGCTGGCTTGGGCGTCTGCTCGACGACCACCGCTTGGTTCTATTAGATCAACGAGGCACTGGCCAGTCGGGACGCCTTGATGCGCGCAGTTTGGTGGAGTCCGGTCGCTTCGATAACCCGGATGGGTCCATCAACGACCAGGCGTTGGCTGATTACCTGATGCTTTTCCGCCAGGATCAGATTGTCTGGGATGCCGAGCATGTTCGCCGTGAGCTGGCTGGCGACGCACAGTGGTCGACTCTGGGCCAGAGCTTCGGCGGATTCATCACGACCGCTTATCTGTCGCTCGCCCCAGAGGGCCTCGAAAAGTCACTACTTACGGGTGGTTTGCCGGGCCTTACACATGTTGACGAAATCTATCGCCGGACATACGCCGCCACGGCGAAGCGTAACCAGACCTACTTCTCGCGCTACGCATCCGACGAGCGCACGATCCGTGAAATCGCCGCTCACCTGCGCGACACCGAAGAACTACTGCCAACAGGAGAACGCCTCAGCCCCGCACGATTCCGCATGATCGGCATGGGCCTGGGAACAACAACGCGCACAGACATGTTGCACTACCTGCTCGAAGGCCCGTGGACGACGGTGCGTGGGCAGCGTCGTCTGTCACACCAGTTCCTCGAAGGCATCGCGGCGGAAATTGCAGGTACACCCATGTACGCGGTCCTGCACGAAACAATTTATGCGGGTGCGACCCCCGACCTGGCGGGCACGACAACGAACTGGTCCGCCGACCGTCTAGCCGAAGAAATCCCCGGTTTCGCTAAGGATGCCGATCCACTCGACGAATCTGAGCCCTACTACCTGACCGGCGAGCACATGATGCGCCGTTTCTTCGACGAGGATCCGTTCCTCCGCCCGTTCGCCAAAGCCTGCGACATTCTGGCGACACGCACGGATTGGCCGGCCGTCTACATTCCCGAGGTTCTGACTCACAACACCGTCCCGGTCGCAGCAGCCGTCTACTACGACGACATGTTTGTGCCTCGTGAACTGTCCCTCGATACCGCGGCGACAATCCGTGGCGCACGCACGTGGATCACGAACGAGTACCAGCACGACGGTCTGCGCGCGTCCGGAACGAACGTTATCGACCACCTTTTCGAGTTGGTACGCGACTGAGCACCGACTCCCTGGCTCCGCCTGCGATAAGAGCAGAGCCAAGATCGGCAGGCGGCCTCGTCGATTGGTGCACACTCGATGTGTGCGCAACTGGCCGATCTCACAAGATCGGCCGCCCGCCCACCTCACCTACCCACCCACATCGCGGGTAGGCTATGTCCATACCCCCAAACGCCCGCGCTTGGATACGAAGCACACCCCGGATTGAAAGAAGACCAGTGAGCACTCAGCCTGTTTTTGAAGCGATCAACTGGAACCGCATTGAGGACGAGAAGGACCTCGAGGTCTGGGATCGCCTCACCGGCAACTTCTGGTTGCCTGAAAAAGTGCCGTTGTCGAACGACATTCAGTCCTGGAAAACCCTGCACCCGGACGAGCAGCTGATGACGAACCGCGTGTTTACCGGCCTGACTCTGCTGGACACCCTGCAGGGCACCGTCGGCGCAATCTCCCTTATCCCCGACGCGCGCACCCCGCACGAGGAGGCCGTCTACACGAACATCGCGTTCATGGAGTCCGTGCACGCGAAGTCGTACTCCTCGATCTTCTCGACCCTCCTGTCCACCGAGGAGATCAACGAGTCCTTCCGCTGGTCGGAAGAGAACGAGCCCCTCCAGAAGAAGGCCGAGATCGTGAAGTCCTACTACGAGGGCGACGATCCGGCCAAGCGCAAGGTCGCCTCGACGATGCTCGAGTCCTTCCTCTTCTACTCGGGCTTCTACGCTCCGATGTACTGGTCGGCGCACGCGAAGCTGACGAACACCGCTGACCTGATCCGCCTGATCATCCGCGACGAGGCCGTTCACGGCTACTACATCGGCTACAAGTACCAGCTCGCCGTCGCCGAGTCCTCTCCCGAGCGCCGCGACGAGCTCAAGGATTACACCTACTCCCTCCTCTACGAGCTCTACGAGAACGAGGAGCAGTACACGGAGGATCTCTACGATCCGCTCGGCCTCACCGAGGACGTGAAGAAGTTCCTGCGCTACAACGCGAACAAGGCGCTGATGAACCTCGGCTACGAGGCCCTGTTCCCGGCCGACGAGACGAACGTGAACCCGGCAATTCTGGCGGCTCTGTCGCCGAACGCCGACGAGAACCACGATTTCTTCTCGGGCTCCGGTTCCTCCTACGTCATCGGCGAGATCGTCGACACCGAGGACGAGGACTGGGACTTCTAAGGCCCCTCCTTCAAGACAACTGACAAGGGCCCTGGCAACCAGCACGGTTGTCGGGGCTCTTTCGTTTCACCCCTGGATTTATCCTAGAAATCGTGGAGAAGCGTCCGCAAAAAACCCTCACTTTCGCGTTGACGGTTAAACTGTTTTTGTTACGTGTGTGCATTTACGCTCACGCGAAGCGTTTTTCCGTTGGAAGAGAGTCGATATTTCGGCGATCAACCGCCAGAAAAGCGTCCAATACCGCCTGTCCCTAGGAGTACCGAGCATGAGCATCTTTGATCGCTTTGAGAACGCAGTTGAGCGTGGTGTCAACGATGCCTTTTCGAAGGTTTTTCGTTCCGGCATTAAAGCGGTTGATGTGAACTCGGCTATTCGTCGCGCGATGGACGATTCGGCGCAGGAGCTGTCAACGGAGCGCACGATCGCGGCGAATCATTTCACGGTGTTTGCTACGCCGGCTGATTTGGATTCGTTGGAAGCTGACTTGAATGTTCTTGCGGACGAATTCGCAACGCAGGCGACCGAGCATGCTGCGGACAACGGGTACGCCCTGCTTGGCCCGGTAAGCGTTGAGTTCCGCGAGGATGACAAGGAGCAGGCAGGCAAGTTGCGCGTCGAGGCTTCGAATAAGCGTGGGAGTGTCGCGCCAGCGACTGCCTCGTCTCCTTCGCCTGAGCACCCGATCATTGAGGTGAATGGCGAGCGTTGGCTACTGACAGAACCCGTGACGGTGATTGGTCGCGGTACCGAAGCCGATATTATCGTCGCCGACACCGGCGTTTCGCGCCGTCACCTTGAACTGCGAATCACGCCGACCGGTGTGATTGCTACTGATCTTGGTTCCACGAATGGCACGTTTGTTGAGGGCCACAAGATTGATGCTGCGACCCTGCTGGATGGTAACCAGCTGACGATTGGTCGTACTGTCATCGACTTTTGGACTCACCCGGAAACGGGGGGTGATGAATGACCTCGGATCTCGCGTTTACGGTTTTTAGGATCGGGTACCTGGTCCTGCTGTGGTTGCTCGTGTTGGGTGCCGTGAATACGTTGCGTCGCGACGTGTTTGGCACGGTTGTTACCCCGCGTGGTAAGGGCAGAAAGGCCGCTGATCAGCGTCGTAAAGAGAATCGACGAAACCGCCACCAGGCTCGGAACTTAGAGCCCGATGTGCCACGGAACGTGTTGCTGACGGGTGGCCCGCTTGTGGGAACTGTTCTTCCGTTGGGAACGACACCGATTGTGATTGGGCGTTCGCCCGCGTCGACGCTTGTGCTTGAGGATGAGTACGCGTCGGGGCGTCATGCTCGCCTTCAGCCTTCTGAGCAAGGCTGGTGGATCGAGGATTTGAGTAGCCGTAATGGCACCTTCGTTGATGATGAGCGTCTGAGCGAGCCTCGTCTGCTTCATTCGGGCGATGTTGTGCGTATTGGGCAGACCACGTTTGAATTGGTGAGCTGATGGCAGCTGCCCCGATTGAATTCCGTTGCGCGGCCCGTTCTGACGTTGGGTTGGTTCGAAGCAATAACCAGGATTCTGGTTATGCGGGTCCGAACCTGCTTGTTTTAGCCGATGGCATGGGTGGTCCTGCCGGTGGCGATATTGCGTCAAGCGTTGCGATTGCGCACCTTGTTCCTCTGGATTCGGATTCGTATCCTGCGGACAAGATGCTGCCGTTGCTTCGCGAAGCGTTGATGGATGCGCACGATGAACTGTCGGATCGTTCTCGTCGAGACAAGGATCTTGAGGGTCTGGGGACGACGTGTATTGCTGTGATGCGTTCGGGCAATAAGTTGGCGATGGTTCATATCGGCGATTCGCGCGCCTATGTTTTGCGTGGAGAGGCTCTCACGCAGGTAACAACGGACCATTCGTTCGTTCAGTATCTGGTGGAGTCCGGTCAAATCACGCCTGAAGAGGCAGAACATCATCCGAATAAGAATGTTGTTTTGCGTGTTTTGGGCGATTCTCAGGCGGATGTGACTCCGGATGAGACGATCCGCGAAGCGGTTGTCGGCGATCGTTGGTTGCTTTGCTCCGATGGCCTGTCGGGTGTTGTGTCTCCCGAGACGTTGGGTGCTGTTCTCGCCGAAATTGATGATCCCGGTGAGTGCGCTGAAGAGTTGATTCGCCTTGCGCTTCGCGCGGGCGGTCCTGACAACATCACGTGCGTTGTTGCTGACATTGTCGAGCCCGGGTCGTATCCGGTTGGGCCTCCCCAGATTGTGGGCGCGGCGGCGATTGATCGTCATGCTGCTTCTCGCGGTGGCGAGGGTGCGGCTGGGCGCGCGGCGGCTTTGCGGAAGCAACGCCGTTTGGCGATTGACGAAGATGACGGCGAGGATCAGACGAAGCGTCGCGCGTGGTTCGCCCCGCTTTTGGGTCTTGTTGTCGCTGTTCTGCTCGGTGTTGGCGGATGGCTTGGTTGGTCGTGGACGCAGAGCCAGTATTACGTGATCGGCCAGGATGGCTACGTCGTTATCTACCAGGGCATTCCGCAGTCGTTGGGACCGTGGAAGTTCTCGCACGCCGTCGAAGTCACGGATCTTTCGTTGGCTGAGTTGACCAATGCGGACCGTCAACGCCTGCAGGATCCTGTTCTGCGTTCGTCGCGCAAGAAGATCGATCAGTACATTGATCAGTTGCGTCTGAACAAGAAGAGCTTTAAGTCTGCACTGAACGCTGATAACTCTCAGTCTGACGATAGCGCTCAATCCGCGTCCTCAGGACAGTCGGCGGCTCAATCAGGTTCGACGAATAACAGTGTGGCGGGTGGTCACTGATGGCTCTTGTGACCGTTGCTCCCGCGAAGCCTCGTCGCGGTCTTGAAATTATTCTTTTGCTGGTTGCTTTGACAGTCGGTATTGGCGGATATGTTCTGACCAGCATTAATCGCACGGGTGAGTTGCCCGGCAATCTTGCGATGCACGCCGGTATTTTGCTGGCGATTGCGATTGTCGCCGAGGTGGGGATGCATTTCCTGGCACCCTTCGCTGACCCCGTGATTCTGCCGATTGCGGTAGCGCTCACCGGCCTGGGTTTGGCGATGATTTATCGCTTGGATATGTCCTACGATGCGCTTGGTCAGGCGACCGTCGAAATGCGTCAGCTAATGTTTGTGGGCATCGCAATTGCTGTCGCCGCGTTGATTCTGATCGTGTTGAAGGACCATCGTTCGTTGCGTCGTTACACGTACACGTTCGGTGTCCTGTCCTTGATCCTGCTACTGCTCCCGATGATTCCGGGGCTCGGTGTCGAAACGTTCGGGGCACGAGTCTGGATCCGCATCGGTTCGATGTCGTTCCAGCCCGGCGAGCTGGTGAAGATCACGCTGGCACTGTTCTTTGCCGGCTACTTGGTGACGAATCGTGACAATCTTGCGATTGGTGGACGTCAGTTCCTTGGAATGCGATTGCCTCGCGCCCGCGACTTGGGTCCGATTCTGCTTGTCTGGTTGATCGGTATTGCGATTCTTGTTTTGCAGCGCGATCTTGGTACCTCGCTCCTGTTCTTCAGCCTCTTCGTGGCAATGCTGTACGTGGCAACGAATCGAGTGTCGTGGCTGGTCATCGGTTTCATCATGTTCGTGCCCGCTGTTGCGCTGACAGTCAAGGCATTCCCGCACGTCGCGAATCGTTTCTCGGTGTGGTTGAACGCGTTGGATCCCGAGGTTTATGAGCAGACGGGCGGGTCGTTCCAGCTGGTGCAGTCGCTGTTCGGTCAGGCATCGGGCGGTTTGATGGGGACAGGTTGGGGTCGTGGCTACCCACAGTTGGTTCCTCTTGCCAATTCTGACTTCATTCTTTCGTCGCTTGCCGAAGAATTGGGTTTGACCGGTTTGGCCGCAATTCTGGTGCTGTATCTGGTGCTGATTGAACGCGGTTTACGTGCCGCCATTTCCGTTCGTGACGGTTTCGGGAAGCTGCTGGCAACGGGTTTGAGTTTCTCGCTGGCAATTCAGCTGTTCGTTGTGTTGGGCGGTATTACTCGCCTGATCCCGCTAACGGGTCTGACGGCGCCGTTCTTGGCAGCCGGTGGCTCGTCAATGGTGTCGTCGTGGTTGACTGTCGCGCTGTTGATTCGCGTGTCCGATGCGGCTCGTCGTCCCGCCGCCACACCTGCTCCGTGGAACTCAGGTATCCAACCGTCAGTTGCACGTGAGGTGAACGCATGAACCATCAGATTCGTCGCTTGTCCATCGTCATCTTCGCAATGTTTGCTCTGCTTGGTTTGGCTGCAACGAACAATCAGTTCCTTCAGGCTCCGTCTTTAAACGCCGATGGGCGTAATGAACGCACTATTTTGCACGCGGCGGAAACGGATCGCGGTCCGATCATTGTTGCGGGTTCGGCGATTGCGTCGTCAACGAAGATTGAGGGCTCTCATCGTTTCCAGCGTTCCTATTCTCAGGGTCCGCTTTATGCTTCGGTGACCGGGTATTTCTCGTCCGCATTTTCGCAGGCAACCGGGCTTGAGTCGGCCGCTGAATCAACATTGGACGGACAGTCTCAGGCTCTTCTTGGTCAGCGTCTTCACAACCTGTTTACGGGCGCTTCTCGCCAGGGCGGTGGCTTGGTGCTGACGTTGGATCCGACCCTCCAGCAGATTGCCGCTGATCAGTTGGGTAACCGCAAGGGCGCCGTCGTGGCGTTGAATGCAAAGACCGGCGCGATTTTGGCGATGTATTCATCTCCCAGCTATGACCCGAATTCTCTGGCCGCCTTCGATTCCGAGGCGGTGAGTGACGCGTATAAGGCTCTGACGGAAGATCCGAACGAGCCCCTATCGAACCGTGCGATCGCGGGTAATCGCTATGAGCCAGGTTCGACGTTCAAGATTTTGACGTCAATCGCTCTGATCGAAAATGGTGTCGCTTCACCATCCACGAATGTGGAATCCCCCGTTTCAACAGTGCTTCCCGGAACTCAGACGACGGTGTCGAACATTGAGTCTTCGACGTGTGGCAATGGGAATCCGACGTTGGCTGAAGCGTTTGCACGATCGTGCAACACGTCGTTCATTCTTGCCGCGCAGTCTCTTTCTCACAATCAGCTTGCCGATGTGGCGTCGCGTTTCGGTTTCGGCGCGTCCCAGTCGATTCCGCTTGCTGTGACTCCTTCGGTTTTCCCTGAAACGACGGACGCGGCCCAGCTGGCGATGAGCGCTATCGGCCAGTATTCAGTTCAGGTGACGCCACTTGAAATGGCTGAGATTGCTCAGACGATCGCTAACGGTGGTCAGATGATGAAGCCCTACTTGGTGTCGCAGGTTGTGGATGCTGATTTGGCTGTCCAGTCCGAGACCAACCCGACTGTGTTGCGCACCCCGATTAGTGCCGATATTGCGACGCAACTGACCGAGATGATGAAGGGTGTTGTCAATCAGCCGTATGGCACGGGCACATCCATGGCGCTCGACGGCATTTCCGTGGCGGCGAAGACCGGCACGGCGGAAACGGGCACTAACGGACACGCGAACGCGTGGGCGGTGGGTTTTGCTCCCGCTGATGATCCGCAGATTGCCTTCGCTGTCCTTGTCGAGGGTGACGATACGGATCCAGCTCCTCACGGTGGAACCGTTGCCGGCCCAATTGCTCGCGCGCTTCTAGAGGCAGGTATCCAATGAGTTCTTCCACAAAGTATTCAGCGGGCAAGAAGCTGGGCGGTCGTTACACGCTGCTCACGCCGATTGCTCAAGGTGGCATGGGCGAGGTCTGGAAGGCCCGCGATCAGGTGACCAGTCGCATGGTGGCCGCAAAGGTATTGCGCCCGGAGTTCTCTGGCGAAGAGTTGTCCCTGTCGCGTCTGCGTATCGAAGCGAATAATGCGATGCGTATCCAGCACCCGAATATTGCGAACGTGCAGGATTCTGGCGAGCAGGATGGTCGCGGCTGGATCGTCATGGAGCTGGTTGAAGGCAAGCCCCTCAATCACTACTTGAAAGACGGTCATCGCATTGCCACGCAGGACCTCGTCCCCGTGCTGATGCAGGTCGCGATGGCGCTCGGCGCAGCGTCGGAAGCCGGGGTTGTCCACCGTGATATTAAGCCCGCGAATATTCTGGTGCGCCCCGACGGCATCGTGAAGCTGACCGATTTTGGTATTTCGCGCTCGAATAATCAGGCGGCTCTGACCGCCGCGGGAATGGTGATGGGCACGGCTCAGTACCTTCCGCCCGAGCAGGCAATGGGGGAAATCGCGACATCGTTGGGTGATTTGTACGCCTTGGGTGTAATTGCGTACGAGGCTGCTGCCGGACAGCGACCCTTTACTGGCAAGACGCAAGTTGATATTGCGTTCTCGCACGTGAATGATCCTGTTCCTCCCCTGCCTTCTGACGTGCCGCGTCCGCTTGCTGACATCATTTGTCACCTCCTGGAAAAGAAGCCGGAGAAGCGCCCCGACTCTGGTGTGGCGCTGGTCCGCGAGCTGTCGAAGGCGGCAAAGCAGATGGGTATTTCTGTAGCAACTCATCCGCTTCCCGACCCATTCCCAGAGGCGAAGATGGAGCCGACGCAGGTTCACCCGTCTCCCGTGGCAGCGCCGGTTCATCACACGAAGCGTCGCAGTCTTCCCGAGGAACTGCTGGAACGCCCAGCGGGCCTTGATACTCCAGCGGATCCGCAGAACCTTACGCAACAGTCAGATTCGCAGGATCCTCAAAACGTAAACTCCCAGACAGAACACTCACAGTCGCTCTCAGGAGATGCCATGCCATCGAACAAGGGGGATGTGGACTTAGATCCAACCGCGGTGCGTCGTCGTCAGCTCAGTGAACGACTGAAGGAACGTGCTCGCGTCCGCGAAGAGGCTGACACGGCTCACGCTTCGGTGTCGCCGACACTTCCACCACCACCGGCTCTCACCGACAAACGTTCGGACATCGATTCAGCCAAGCGCTCAGGAACGCAGGCCGTGACCTCGTCCCCCCAGACGAAGACGCGCCAGCAGAAACTGTCGTCGCCACCACCCAAGCGGGTCAGACCGAAGCCACCGAGCCAGGCGAGCAGGCAGGTCTGGTACTCCGTGTCGAAGCGGAATGCGCCACCGGTGAGCACCGTGCCCCCGGCTCCGACTCAGTACAACAGGTCGGTGGTTGCGCCACCTGTTTCAAAGGGTCGACGCATCATCCAAGCAATCATCATTGCCCTGATAATCATCGCGATTCTCGCGGGCGCATATTTCATTCTTCAGCACATGTTCGGGTCACTCACGTCGCTTCTCAGTGACGGGCTCCCCACCACGAAGGAGGTTCAGACATGGCAGACTCCATGGGCCGCCGTCTAGCCGGCAGGTACGAGGTTCGCTCACTGATCGGGCGCGGCGGGATGGCGGAAGTCCACCTGGGCTTCGACACGCGCCTATCACGCGTTGTCGCAATCAAGATGCTGCGCTCTGACCTAGCACGAGACTCCGTGTTCCAGGCGCGTTTCAGGCGTGAAGCGCAGTCGGCTGCTTCTTTGAACCACGCGAATATTGTGGCCGTGTACGACACGGGCGAGGAAATGCTGACCGGCCCTGACGGTCGCGCTATCTCCGTGCCGTACATCGTGATGGAGTACGTCGAGGGGCACACGGTCAAGGAACTGCTCGCTGACGGTACTCCGGTGCCGATCAACGAGGCCGTTGCCATCGTGTCCGGCGTGTTGGGCGCGCTTGAATACTCCCATTCGCAGCATTTGGTGCACCGGGATATCAAGCCGGGCAACATCATGTTGACGAATGACGGCAAGGTGAAGGTCATGGACTTCGGTATCGCGCGTGCGATCACCGATTCGCAGGCGACGATGACGCAGACGAACGCTGTCGTTGGCACTGCCCAGTATCTGTCGCCCGAGCAGGCTCGCGGTGAGCAGGTGGACGCGCGTTCCGACTTGTACTCCACCGGCGTTGTCCTGTTTGAGTTGCTGACCGGTCGTCCGCCGTTTACCGGCGATTCGGCTGTTGCCGTTGCCTACCAGCATGTTCAGCAGTTGCCTCCCACACCGTCGTCGATCACCCCGGATGTTCCCGAGGCACTGGATCGCGTCGTCATGAAGGCTCTGGCAAAGGATCGCACAGACCGCTACACGTCAGCTGCCTCTATGCTGGCTGATTTGATGCGAGCGTCGCACGGTGGCCACGTGAATGCTCCAGCCGTTGCGGTGTGGGCGGACACGGTTCCGATGGCTGCGGCAAACGTAGCTAATTCGCAGCCGACTCAAACGTTGCCTCCGGCAGTTGCTTCCCCGTCAAATGCGACAACGACCTTTGCGCCCGTTGCGACGCAGGAGTTTGAGGAAGAACCGAAAAAGAAGTCGAAGAAGGGCATTATTGTTGCGCTTGTCATTGTGGCTCTGCTACTGATGGGCGGTATTTGGTACACACTGTCGCATGCTTCTTCGGATAAAGAGATGGTCGCTGTCCCCGACAATCTGATCGGAATGACGCAGGCGGAGGCGAAGTCCGCAGTTGAGTCTGTTGGCTTGGTGTTCGCGATTTCGAATGAGACGGTTGCCTCTGACGAGATTGAAGAAGGCAAGGTCGCCGAGACTGATCCGCCGTCGGGCGATCAGGTTGAGGTTGGTTCGACCGTGACGGCGAAGTTGTCGACTGGCGCTGAATCCGTTGTTATTCCTGACAATCTAGTGGGTATGAGCCCGGATGCCGCGAAGCAGGCAATTGAGGCTCTGGGGCTTGTGTATGAACAGACCGCTGACCCTGTTGCTTCTGCGGATGTGGAAGAAGGCAAGGTTGCTCAGGTGAACCCGTCGGTTGGTTCGAAGGTCAAGAAGGGATCGACCGTGAAGGTCAGTCTGTCGTCGGGCCCGAAGAGCGTTGAGGTTCCGGATGTTACGGGTATGACGCAGGATCAGGCGCGCGAGGCTCTGGCTGCGAAGGGCTTGACGGTTGGTTCCGTTCAGGTGTCGGATGACCCGAGCCAGAAGGAAGGTCTAGTGATTTCCACTAACCCGGCTGCTGGCACGTCGGTTAATAAGGACACGGCGGTCACGTTGACTGTGTCTTCTGGCAAGATCACGATTCCTTCAGGTTTGGTTGGTTACGACCAGGCGCATGTTGTTCAGACTTTGCAGGAGCTTGGCTTGCGCACATCGGTGACGGAGCAGTACTCGAACAATCTGGAAGCTGGCGGTGTTCTGGCGGTGAATCCGACTGAGGGTTCTGTTGTCGCCCAGGGTTCGACCGTGAACCTTACGGTGTCGAAGGGTCCGCAGACTCCTCCGGCTAATCCGAACAATTCCGGTCAGGCGAACTCGGGTAGCTAGTGGGTAGTTATCCGATTCACCGTGGGTGGATTTGATTGACGAGGCCTGGCGGGGATCATATGATCCCCGCCAGGTTACGCTGAAGGTTGTTGGAACTTTCACCGCAACATCAACAGATGCAAACCTTAACTATGCGCCCTCACTCATAGTGGCGTATTTCCGCTCAGCTACAACAGGCTTCAAGCTCCGCGCCCGTCCAGGCGTGGCCTCGTCCCCCTTAAGCCACCCTGATAGAATCACGCCGATTCCACGCGCCAGAACACGTTGGCAACGCGTCACAACGACACCAAGATCAAACGAACCGGCACGAACCATCCGCGCGTATGCGGAAAAGTATCAGCCGAACGCCACCTGAAACGGCGAAAGCGTCAACGGGTGAACAGGTCAGACGGACGCTTCGCCCAACTCTAAGTATTCCTGGGCCCACGGGTAACCCCACTCAAGAAGAGCGTAGGCAACAAGGCCAATCAGAACCAACGACTCAATCACCTTCAACCATGTCGGTCCGGGAAGATGACGAAAAATCCAAGCGTACATGTGGATCAAATGTCCTTTTCAAGCGATGTTCAAGCGGAGAAAATGGGATCAGGCTGCGGGTTCGTCCGCCAGCGCACTGGGCACGCCAGTGTCCTTAGGAGTCCATGACTTGAACTTCAGGTGAACAATGAAACGTTGCGAGTTCCCGTATTCGGGGTGGCACGTAGTCATGGTCATCCAACGTTCCGTGGGCACCTGGCTCCACGTGACATCATCAATCACGGGGGCGACGACGCGGTAGTTGTCCGGGTCATTGGCCTCAACGATTTCGCTGGTTTCCATAGTGTACGTGACGTAGTGGTTGTCGAGTTCGACAACAACGGGGTCGCCGACGGACAGGCGGTCGATCCAGCGGAAGTTATTACCGTAGGTGCGGCGGTGGCCGGCAACAGAGAAGTTGCCGATGTCGCCGGGCTGAGCGGTGTCCTCATAGTGGCCTGCGAAACCCTGGTCTAGGACGAATGTCGACGTGGTTTCCGCCAACGGAATCTTCATCCAGTTCCACTTTGGGACATGAATAAGGCCGTAGATCTGGTTCGGGTCAACGCTGGTGGTCATTGACGGCGGGTCATCCGCGCGTTCCTCACCAACGTTTGTGGTAGCGGGCGCGTGCGCGTGGGCGTATGTTTCGATCGCTTGCTGGCGAGGTCCTTCAACTTTGAAAGACGTCCAGTAGAGCTGCCAGAGTGCGAAACCAATCAAAACGATGGCGACGGTAATGAAGAGTTCACCAATCACTCCAAGAGCGACGCTGAGCGGCGAGGCCTTCTTTTGGGGGGCAATATGTGCGCCTGCCATGGAACGCCTTGTCATGTTTTAGTCCACCACCTGTGCGTATGAGTTAAATGTCTTCACGCTAGCCGCGGGAAGATGAAGGGATTTGTTCGTCTCCAGATCCCAGCCAAGGCCATACAAAGCAACGTAGGCCTTGTAATTAACAATACGGGGATTTGCGTTGACCTTCTCTGTGAGCGCGTTCGGATCACCAATGGCTTCCACCACGTATGGCGGAGAAAAAGGCTGTCCGTCAACAAGAATCACGTTGCCAATGCATCGGATCACTGTTTGTCCGGTCACGCGCACTCCTTGGACAGTCATGGCTTCCGCGCCACCATTCCAGAGCGCGTTCATCACGTCTTCAATGTCCTGCTGGTGAATGACTAGGTCGTTCGGTGTAGCACCGTCGGGAATCGCCTGCTGGGGTGCGTCCGTGAGCGTAATAGTCACACCTGGGCCGGTCACGGGCTGTGCTACCAGTGAGGTAATGGACGTATCCTCGGTCTGCGTTTGGCCGGACGAGTTGGCGTATTGAGAGACGATGTCGCGCAGTGCGTTCACCTCAAAATCAAGCGTTTCGACTTCATCCTGCGAGGCTCGTACCAGCGAAATCAGGTTGGTATCTCGCCCGAGGTTGTCGGCGTCATTCTTCGCCTGCGCTGAAACGATGAACAGCAAGCCACAAGCAGCGGTGACAATAAAAACGGATGTGGCCGCGCGTGGAGACAGTGGCGCAAACTTCCGTAGCTTGCGCAGGGCCACGTGCCAGGGGCCGTCGAAGTGCGAAATGTGGGGCTTGGGTTTCATCGACGAGGCCGCCTTCTTTTTCGAACGCGACCTCGGTTCAAAGGCGGGTGGGGTCGAGGAATCGGATTTTTGTGATGCCTCGGGTGGAGTCAAATGGGGCGAATCGTCCTGATTGTGTGCCATCAATGCCTCCTTCCCGCGTTGCACTTTGGTTTGTCGTTACTTGGAAGACTACGCTAAAGGGGTTAGCGTTCTGCGATGCCTTTCCGAGAAGTAGTCGGCAAGGGCACCAAAGTTCAATTGAGGAGAAACGTGGCTGAGAACAAAAAGCGCAAGAATACGAAGCACCAGGTTCCCGAAGATCAGGATCTCAACGCCTGGACCGCAGGTATTCCGCTGAGCCCCAGCTGGTGGGCACCGGCTTTCGTTGCCCTTCTTCTCATCGGCCTCGTGTGGCTGATGGTCTACTACATTTCTTCGGGCGTTTACCCGATTCCCGGCATCGACTGGTGGAACATGGTGATCGGCCTGGGCATCATGATGGTGGGTTTCTTGATGACACTCCGCTGGCGATGACCTGTTGATAAAGGTTTCCCGCTAGATTTCAACAATCACAAGAGTTATCCCCAGGTGTTTCCACACCTGGGGATAAATTACATCCGTGTAACTTAGACAATCACACAGATTGTGGATAACTCGCATAAACCTCGAGATTTCAATGAATTTATCCGAGAACCTCGAAAATCACTTCGTAGGTCAAGCCAATCAAGGCGATCGCAGCAACATACATACCCACAGTTATCCACAAGGCCTGACGTTCCTGCTTTTTCGCAGTAATTCCAGGCTTTGCACGCCCCTGACGCCAATAAATCCACGTCGCCAACGCGCCCGTGGCAAGGCCACCCACGTGCCCCTGCCACGACACATTCGGGACAATAAAACCGATCAGCAAGTTCACAAGTAAGAGGCCCACAACGGCCCTTGTATCCATACCCGACTGCTTCTGCAAAACGAACATCGCACCGAACAAACCGAACACAGCACCGGATGCGCCCACGGTCACCGTCCCAAGCGACGACGGTTGAATCAAGACCCACGCCAAAACAAACAGCGACGCACCAATCGCACTCAGCAGATAAACAGACAAATACCGGGTACGCCCCAACACCTGCTCAAGCTCAATACCCACCGAGTATAAAGCCAACATATTGAACGCAATATGCATGAACCCGCTGTGAAGGAACGCAGTCGTCAAGAACCGCCACACCTGGCGGTAACCCACCGCCGGGTTAAAGAACAGCCAATTCCCCACCAACGGCAACACGAAGGACAAGATGAACAACGCAACGTTGATACCAATCAGCGTGTACGTCACAACCGGCTGACCACTGGGAACACGTGGCCTGCGAACGTTCGCGCACTCCACGCACACTGAACGAACCTCGGTCCGCACCGTGCAATCAACACACATCGGACGATTGCACTTCTTGCAATAATCCACCGAACGTACACCCGGGTGACGCGGGCACTCAGGAGCCGCATACGGGTTCGAACGCTGTCCATACAAAGGCGTCGACATGCTCTATATCCTCCACACACCGCCAGAAACCAGACACACCATCCCGCTCCCGACGCTCACGAGCAACCAAAATTGCTCTTACCGTCTGAATACACCTAGGGCGGACAGACGCACGAATCCACACGGGATCCGCTCCCCCATCCGCCCCACAATGAAGAAAACGTGACCGATCAAGTGGAGGCGGCCTCGCCAATCAGCAACAATTACCCAAGCGGGAAACCACGCCGAACACGAGACACGCCAACCTCACACTCAGTCGACGATCGAAACCGACTCGATCACAACGTCATTCACTGGACGATCATTCGCGCCCGTCGCAGTCGTTGCAATCGCGTCGACAACCTTCTTCGACTCTTCGTCTTTGACCTCACCGAAAATGGTGTGGTTGCCCAGCAACCACGGGGTCGGCGCAACCGTGATGAAGAACTGCGAACCATTCGTGCCCTTGCCCATACGCTTGCCAGCATTCGCCATGGCCAGCAGGTAGGGGCTGTTGAAGTTGAGTTCCGGGTGGATCTCATCGTTGAACTGGTAGCCCGGGCCACCAGTACCGGTGCCCAGCGGGTCACCACCCTGAATCATGAAGCCCGAAATAACGCGGTGGAAAATCGTGCCGTCGTAAAGCGGACGCGACGTCTTCTGGCCGGTCATCGGGTCAACCCACTCGCGCTCGCCACGAGCCAGCGTGACAAAGTTATTCACCGTGTTCGGTGCGTGGTTCGGGAACAGTTCAATGTTGATATCACCCATAGAGGTGTGCAGTGTTGCTTCCATGTCTTCATCGTCCCAGAAAAGGCGCCAAAAGGCATGATCTGGAGCCACCCGATTTTGTCGCTAGGGGTGCAGATCACAAAACTTCGGTGCACAATGGGAAGACGCGGTACAAACCGCAGCAACTATTGGAAGGATTCGGACTATGGCCAACACACCGAACTTCGACACGGAGAAACTTCGCAACGAAGCACTCCAACTGCGCGACGCGGTCGCCGTGCACGCCGGACGGGTGGCAGTGAAAGCCACCGAACTCGCTGAACAGGGCATCGACTGGGCAGCACCTCGCGCCCAAGCAGCACTGAACGAAGCAATCGACCGCGCAACACCGGTCGTCGAAGACGTCACCGCTCGCGCCGTTGACGCAGCAGACCGCGCACGCCCCGCATTCGAAAAGGCACGCGAAGAGGTCGTCGAAGACTACATTCCGCGCATCCAGCGAGCCGTCCACGAAGGTGGCGCAGCGCTCGCCGCAGAGGGAACGCCGTTGCTTGAACGCGCACGTCACGCCAGCGAAGCATCGCAGGCAGCTCTCACCACCCCGACAAAGAAGGTCATCGTGAAGAAACACCGCTTCCTCCGCGCCATCGGATGGACCGCCCTTGCAACAACCGTCGCCGGCGCCGGCTACGTGCTCTGGAAGCGTAGCCAGCCGATCGAAGATCCCTGGGCCGAAGAATACTGGGCCGACCTGGAAACGACTGTCGACCTTCCCGCCACCGAACCTGAAAAGGTCGAAGGCGTCGAGCAGATTGACACCGCAACCGACGAGTGAGCTCTCGGCGAAGTGAGTTCACTCAGAAGTGAGCCTCCGGCGCAACAATATGACAGCGAAGTGGAATTCACGGGAAAGTGAACCCCTCGGAAGAGCGCAACTGAGCCTCACACCCCTCGCCATCACACGTTAAAGCTGGTGGTCATGCGATTGATGTCGCGTGACCACCAGTTTTGTGTTTGAGAAGCATCAGTTGTGCGTTTGTGGGTCACCAGCTTTGCTCGCGCGTTTCTCTCGTCGCGCGTCACCAACTACACCCCACGCGACACAACCACGCGCTCCAAGCCCAAACCGTCGCGTCAGGAGCAGTCCGTGCACACAAAGCACCCCAATCACCGCACCACCTACACCTCACGCGACACAACCACACATTTCAGGACAAAAGTGTCGCATCAAGCGCATCCGGGGTCACTTCGCGAAAATCAGTCATCTCCTATCAGGGTGCGAACAACCTGGCCGACACCATCTTCATTGTTGGACGGCGCAATATATCGGGCTTCCGCAACAACGTCAGCGTGAGCGTTCGCCATGGCGAACGACCAGTCGGCGTACTTGAACATGGAGATGTCGTTGTGGAAGTCGCCGAATGCTGCGGTCTGCGCGGGCGTCACACCAAGAGCGTCCTGCAGTGCGAGCACAGCATCACCCTTGTCGACGCCACGAATCTGCAGGTCAGCCCAGTTATCTCCGGAAACCGCATACTGGTGAGTGTCCGCGAAGTTCGCAAGTGTTGCTTCAGCCAGCGGGCCCACCGGGTCAAGACACATGACGGCGAGCTTCACGATGTCGTCGTCGATTTCACCGGAATCGATCATGTCGATGATCTCGTGCTGATCGGCGATTCGTTTGGTGCGGTGGTAGTAGGGCAAGACGCCGTCAACAAATAGGTCGTCCGTGCGTTCAACGTAGGCGAATTGCTTGCCACACATGACTAGGCCACCATTGATTCCGGTTGCGACGGCGTCGCGCACCATGTCGATGGCACGGTGGAGAGTTTCGTGATCGATGGGGCTGGATGAAACTTCCTTGCCGTCTTTCATGACAATCGCACCGTTTTCAGCGATGACTGTCATTCCGGGGCGTCCGGGGAACATGTCGAGCAACGTCCATGCTTGGCGTCCTGATGATGGGGCGAACACGATCCCACGCTCATCCATGATGTCGAGGAGTTCAGGGAGTCTCTCGGGGAAGTTTTTGTCGTCATCGAGCAGGGTACCGTCCATGTCGACAGCGACAAGACGCAGGTCGCAGTCGGTAGCGAGGGATGACAGGTCGGTGGGTTCAAGCAGTGTCATGCTTCGATTGTCCCCGATTGTTGGGGACGTATCCGACACGAAAGCTGTTCCTGGTCTCATTTCATGCGTGAGATTGTCGACGTTTATGCGATTGTGTTCGAATTCTTGTGCTCTGACTGTGCGTGAGACTACGTCTTGCTAGCGTCGTTGGTATGAAATATGTTCGTCCTTTTGCTTCGACCTCTTCTGATTCGCGTGCCATCGCGCAGGTTGTGGTGCGTCGTTTTGCGGCAACGACGAATCTGCTGGTTGCTGGTCGCTCGTTTGCGATTCTGACGTCCGCGAGCGCGTCCTCGCCATGGTGGTGCGAGGTGTACGAGGCACTGGGGTCGTTGCTCTCGGGGTTTGGCGCGCATGTCAGGTTTGTGAATTCGGTTGACGAGGCCACCGCTGACGCGGTGGTTGTACGTCCCGAAGAGGCTGCCGAACAGTCGTTAGGGCACATTAGTGTGGTGGTGGGCGTGAATGAGGCGCCCGTTGTGCGTGTGAATCCGTCGCAGGTTGGCATGTATGTGAATGTGGATGAGGAGCCTGATGTTCGCCAGATTCCTCCTCACGTTCAGGTTCTTGATTCGGACGGGAAGCTTCTTCGGGATCCCTATGATCCTAAGAATGATGCGAGTTATGCGCAGCGTCGTCTGGCGTGGGCGCGATCATTCATGCCGGTGACGCGGGCGACGGTCAGTGATCTTGTAGCAACGGGCGCTCTTAAGGGTCGTCATGTCGGGCTCGCGTTGGTATTGGAGCCGAAGACGGCGGTGCTCGCTCTCCTGCTGAAGGAAGCGGGCGCGATGGTCAGCGTGTTTGGGCACGCAGATGAAACTCGGGACGATGTGGCGGATCAGCTTCGCGCGGCAGGGCTTGCCGTCTTTGCGGAGTCGAGCGCGACACCGGAGCGTGAAGAAGAGCTTGCTCGCCAGTTTCTGACTAGTGGGATCGAGTTCCTGCTCGATGATGGATCGCATCTGATCCGCATGGCGCATGACGAGACGCGCGCTCCTGATGCTCTGACTACCTTGAAGGGTGCCGCGGAAGAGACGACGTCGGGGATTCGTCCGCTTCGGGGCTTTCCGTTACGCATCCCGGTGATGGCATCGAATGATGCGCGCTCGAAGACTCTTTTCGATAACGCGTATGCGACGGGCCAGTCCTGTTTGCTGACTTCTCTGGACCTCGTTGATCCGCAGTTACAGGGGGTTCCGCTCTGGAATCAGCGTTTCGTGGTTGTGGGCTACGGCGATGTTGGCATGGGCGGTGCTCGCTTTGCCCGCGCGTGTGGCGCTCTGGTGACGGTGGTGGAGCTCGATCCGGTGCGCGAACTGCGTGCTCGCATGGATGGGTTCCAGACAGCCTCGCTTCTCGATGCCTGCGCGAACGCCGATTGGGTGATGAGCGCAACCGGCGAACATGACACGATCACCCTCGAAGCCCTCACTGCAATGCCCGACGCGTGCGTGGTGACGGTATCCGGTGGCGTAACCGACGAAGTTGTCCTTTCAGAGGCTCTCAAAGCCGGTTGGACTTGGGAAGATAGCGATGATCGCGCAGTCGGTCTGCTCTACGTTCCCGCGACGGCTACAGATCCTGCTCTCCCAGGTAGTGCGCAGGGGAACGAGGCCACCCACCGCCACATCACGATCCTCGACAAGGGCGGGTGCATTAACTGCACAGCCGGCGAAGGCAACGCTATCGAAATCATGGATATGAGCTTCGCCGTCCAGGTGTCTTCACTGCGCGAACTGCTCACGCATGAGAACCCCACACACGATCCGTTATCACCGGGCGTGCACTCCCTGCCCGAGGATGCAGATAATCTGGTCGCACGGCGCGCGCTCGACCTGCAGTGGACGACCGAACCCGAGCCAATTTCTTTCGCGAAGGAAACTCATGTCTAACGTTCAAGTCTGGTCTGCCGGACTGGTTATCCCGATTACCGCTCCGTCCGTCATGGATGGTGCTGTCGCAGTGAAAGATGGTCGCATCGAGCACGTTGGGGCGCGCGACTGGGTTCTGGAAACGCTGGCCGAGCGCGGACTGTCATATTCGGAGCGCCACTTTGATGGGGTTTTGCTTCCCGGCCTCGTGAATGCGCACACGCACCTGCAGTACACGGGAATGGCCGAAGTTGGTGTCAAGCAATACAGAGGGATGCCCGACTGGATCAGCGGGTTCAACGCCGTCTACGACGCAGGCGGTTTGGATTGGGGTAAGGATGCGTCGACCGGCGCGCACATGCTCCTCGAAGCGGGCACGACCAGCGCCGCCGACGTAGTGACCGATCCCGAAGCCGCGTCCGCACTTCACAACGCTGGCTTACACGGCGTCGCCTACTGGGAGGTCATGGACTGGACGAACGACGACTGGAAAGAGCGCGGGCCCGCAACCGTCGAGAAGGCTCTCGACGCAATGCCCACCCCTCCTGCCGTCGGCATTTCGCCACACGCCCCCTACTCACTCGAAGCTGACCCGCTACTCGATCTGCCCGACTTGGCGCGCAGGCGCGGAGTTCGACTGCACATTCACCTCGGTGAATCACACTCGGAAGCCGAATGGGCTGAAGGCCGCACGGGCGAACTCTCAGACCTCTGGCGCACCGGTGACTCGTCGTCGTTCACGGCGATGCGCGCTCGCGGTGGCGGTTTCTCAGCGACGCAGTTCGTTGACCAGCTGGGAGTTCTCGGCCCCGACTGCCACGTTGCGCACGGCGTGTACATGACGGCAGATGATCGTCGCCGTCTGCGTTCTCGTTCGACTGCCGTGGCGCTTTGCCCGCGTTCGAACCGTGTCATTGGTTTGGATGCGCCACCCGTGGCCGCCTACCTCAATGAGGGCAATATGATTGCTGTCGGCACCGACTCGCTGTCATCGTCGCCCTCGCTGGACGTAATGGAAGATGTTGCCGTCCTGTTCGATATCGCACGCAACCAGGGGTATCGCGCGTCCGACCTGGCACGTAGGTTACTCAACGCCGCAACACTAGGGGGTGCGTGGGCCATGGGACTCGCGACGGGACCGGATCGCGTCGGTCAGCTTCAAGCGGGCGCGGTGGCAGACCTGTGCGTCATCGATGTCCCTGTTTCCGACATCACGGGTTCAATCGAAGACGTTGTTCGCTACGGCGCGGGTCGTCAAGTTGAAACAGTGATCGCAGGTCAGGTCAGGTTCTCGCGCGACGGAAGCCTCCGATGACCGATCAGCTAGACGTTTCCACCGAGGCGATCGGCCTCGTGAATTCTCTTTGCCTTGAGCCACACCCCGAGGGTGGCTGGTTCCGCAGAACATGGACAGCGCCCGCGGTCGTGGAAACGGAGGGTGGGCGACGAGCGACCGCGTCCGCGATCCTGTTCCTGCTCGACCAGGACATGGAAGCCCGCTGGCACGTCGTCCGCTCCGATGAGTTGTGGCTCTGGCATGGGCCGGGCGCGCTCGAAATCCAGTTCGGCGGAACCGGGGACGCGCCATGCAACCAACCCGAAACCATCATCTTGGGTGCACCCCAGGTTTCGACAGGGAACGAGGCCGGAACCCAGTCCGCATCGCCTTCACCTGATCAGGCCGGAACACCGCAGGTGCCCACCGACGCGGCGAACCCTGTTCAGGTCCTGGTGAAAGCAGGAACATGGCAGCGAACGTTCGCACGCGATAGCGTCGCATTGGCAACGTGTGTTGTCTCACCCGAATTCACCTACGAAGACTGGAGACTCGCAGAAAACGTGTGATTTTCTTGTCACAAACGTCCGTGAAGCAAGATTGCAGACGAATCTGTACATGGTCGCCCCGTAGGCTGAAGAGGTCGCGGAAAACTGCGACTGAGTTTCCCATCAGGCTAACTGGAGGCATTTGATGCGCCGTTCTGTCCGTTCATTCTCCGCTCTCGCGCTGGCAACGTCTGCTGCACTGTTCCTGAGCGCATGCTCGGGTTCTGCTGACACCTCGTCGGAATCTGCCACATCGGTCGCCACTCAGTCTGGTGCGCTTGAAACCGTCACCCCCGGCAAGCTGACCATCGCCACCGGCGAACCAGCCTACTCCCCGTGGGTTATCGATAACGCTCCCGAATCCGGTGAAGGCTTCGAAGCGGCCGTCGCATACGCTGTCGCCGAAGAACTCGGCTACAGCAAGGAAAACGTCCAGTGGACCCGCGCAACCTTCGATTCGTCGATCGCTCCGGGCGCAAAGGACTGGGACATTAACCTTCAGCAGTTCTCCATCACGGACGAGCGTAAGCAGGCCGTTGATTTCTCCAGCCCGTACTACACGACCTCTCAGGCTGTTGTTGCCATTGAAGGCTCCGCTGCTGCCTCCGCTCAGAGCATCGCAAAACTGAAGGATGTTCAGTTCGGCGTTCAGGCCGGCACCACCTCGCAGCAGTTCATCACGAACACGCTTGGCGATCAGCTGTCCAAGCAGGCTTCGATCTACAACAACTCCGACGACACTCTTGCTGCCCTGCAGAACGGCCAGGTTGACGCGATCGTCGTCGACCTTCCGACCGCGTTCTACATGACCAGCGCTCAGATCGATAATGGCGTCATTGTCGGCCAGTTCGAGGCCACCTCCGATGGCGACGACTATGGCATTGTTCTGCCGAAGGGATCGAAGCTGACCGCAGCCGTCACCGCAGCCGTTGATTCCCTGCGTGACAAGGGCACCCTTTCTGAACTCCAGTCCAAGTGGCTCTCTAACACTGTCGCGGTCCCGCTGATCAAGTGACGTTTCGTCAACCGCAGTTTGACTGCCGGCTCGGACGATAGCCGGCACTGATAACGAAGGACAATACGTGTCCCCAGCAGTAAACACTGATGCTACCGACGTGATGGCCGGGCTCCCCGTTTCTGACGTGGAGCTCGGCCGTCGCGCGTATCGGCGTAAGCGTGCAACACAATCGATTCTGATCTCCATGGCCTCGACACTGGTCTTCGCACTGGTCATGTGGTTCGTTATCACCCGCTCTCCCGGGTGGGAACGCACGCAGGAAACCTTCTTCTCAGGCGAGCACTTCATCAAAGCGCTCCCGCAGGTTGCCAAAGGCTTGTGGCTGAACATCCGGATTCTGCTGGTGTCCGTCATCGGCGTTGCCTTCTTCGCAACGTTGCTGGCTGCGGCACGCACTTTGGGTGGCCCGATCTTCTTCCCCATCCGATTCTTAGCGGCTGCGTACACGGATATTTTCCGCGGTGTCCCGTTCCTGGTGGTTCTTTACCTGATTGGCTTTGGTATTCCGGCACTCAACCCGACAACGCGCATCCCAGTCGCGTTCTTAGGCACGGTCGCGCTGATCCTCACCTACACGTCATATGTTGCCGAGGTCCTGCGCGCAGGTCTGGAATCGGTTCACCCGTCCCAGCGTTACGCTGCGCGTTCGCTTGGCTTGACGCACGGCCAGACTTTGCGCCACATCATCGTCCCGCAGGCAATCCGTAAGGTCACGCCGGCATTGATGAATGACTTCATTTCAATGCAGAAAGACGTCGGCCTGATCTCGGTCCTCGGCGCTGTCGACGCGATCCGCGGAGCGCAGATCTACCAGGCAATGACGTACAACTTCACCTCGTACGTCGTTGCTGGCCTACTGTTTATCGTCATGTCATTCCCCTTCATCCGCTTGTCTGACTGGTACACGGCACGCCTGCGCCAGCGCGAACAAATGGAAGGCACCGTCTGATGAGCACCCCCACAGCCCACGTTTTTTTGAACACCGCAAGCACGCCCGTCCTTGAAGCCAAGCGCGTCGTCAAACGATTCGGCGACAACGTCGTGCTTCGCGGGCTGAACCTTGCAGTCAATTCACACGAAGTCGTCGTCTTGCTCGGCGCATCCGGATCCGGTAAGTCCACACTTCTGCGCTGCGCCAACCTGCTTGAGCGCGTTGACGACGGCCAGATTTTCCTTGCTGGCGAAGACATCACTGATCCGTCAGTGAACGTCGACAAGGTTCGGTCACGTATCGGTGTTGTCTTCCAGCACTACAACTTGTTCCCCCACATGTCCGTTCTTGCCAACGTCACTCTGGCGGCACGCAAGGTCCACGGATGGGATCGCGAAAAGGCTGACCAGCGTGGCATGGAACTTCTCAGCCGAATTGGTTTGGAAAGCAAGGCGAAGGAATTCCCCGATCGTCTGTCCGGTGGCCAACAACAGCGCGTCGCTATCGTCCGCGCGCTTGCCACCAACCCCGAACTACTTCTGCTGGACGAGATCACATCCGCACTTGACCCCGTCTTGGTCGGCGAAGTTCTGGACCTCGTCCGCGAAATCAAAGCGCAAGGATCAACGATTCTCATGGCCACGCACGAAATTGGCTTCGCGCGCAACGTTGCAGACCGCGTTGTCTTCCTTGAGCACGGTCGCATCGTCGAGCAGGGAACACCCTCGCAGGTGATCGACAATCCTCAGGAAGACGCGACTCGAGACTTCCTGTCACGAATCCTGCACTAACGCTGTCAGGTACGTGCAGGAATAAAACATGGATGTGGGGCTCCGCGCCAAGGCGCGGAGCCCCACATCCATGTTCAGGACATGTGTTGGGCGAGAGCCCATAACCCCCGCTAGATAATGGACGAATCGGTGACGAACGCGGGTCCGTTATACCCGGACTTGCCAAGCACATTCAGCATCGCGCTCATCAATTCGGTGTGGGACAGGAAGCCCTGTGAGTAGTCCGCGTGCACGATCTCAATTGCCGCCATGCCGTGAACGTCATGTACCGGCTGAGTGGAAAAACGAGACAGCAACAGCATTTCAGCTTCAGCCAAATCGGTCGGGGAACCGAAAAACCAGGTACGCGCTTCCTTCCTACCTTCGATCTCGCCGATATACATGTGGGTCATAATCACACGATTGCCGGCCTCGACAATGTTCTTCCCCATGCGGGTAAAGAGCGAGATCTTTGCGCCCGAATCGAAGGAGGATTCAATCAACGAGTACGCAAAGGCACCGAAACCACGAACAATCAGAGCGTCTGCCAAGTCACCGAGGACCTCGTCAGGGAAAGGCTGTTCGGTGAAGTAGATGCCCTCACCAGCGCGCTCGCGCCCAGTGTTGATATCTCCCTTGCCGAGAATCTCCATATCGTAGCCAGCATCATCCAACGCATCTCGGACTGCTTCAATCTTGGTTTCCGGATAGGGATGAAGTACTGCCGAGTTGGCTGAGTTTCGCTCGATAAAAACGTAGGTCGAGAATCCGTAGGCGAAGCCTTCCATGTCGCACATCCTCAAGGTCGTTGTGTCACCCGCATTGTTGTGCGAGAAACTACCGTTGTTTATCTCATTCGATGTCATTGAATGAAACGCCCCCGAATTGCTTCAGGTGTTGCGTGGCGCTTACATCAAATCTGTTGAGATTGAATGTACTCGAAACAATGGTTTTTGTTTAGAGGTCAAACCCCTGCTTGTGGATAACTCTCAGAATGTCTGAAACCTGTGCACCGCCGATACCAACTTTGGTACGTACGAGAGTAGAAAATGACTCGACGCGCTTGGACGTATCACGCAGGTCGTAGTACTCGGTGATCCTCTGGTCGTATTCAGCCAAAGCTTCTTCATACGAGTCCAAGCACGGATACGTGTTATCGGCGACCGTGACCGACAGGGGCAGGCGAGGCTTGTACTGAGGCGACTGGTCGGGGTGGCCAATGAGCAAGCCGAGGACAGGGAAGGTTAGCTTCGGCAGGTTAAGGGCCTCGATAACCAGTTCCGGATTCGCGTGAATTGAGCCGAGGTAGCACGTTCCCAAGCCCATCGATTCAGCAGCGACAACAACGTTTTGCGCGCTGAGCAGAGCATCGTGAAGGGCGGTGAGAAACAAGTTGACCGTGTGAAGTGGGGTGTCTTCGATCCCCGCTTCTTCGCGAATTCGCGCATTGCGGTACTGATCAGCGACAAAAACCAGAAGCTCGCCTTTCGTGCCACCAACATATGGCTGTCCGGAAGCCTGATGGAGCTTCTCACGAACCTCAGGATCCGTGATCCGCAGGATGGTGCACTGCTGAAGGAATGAAGAAGAGGCAGTCTGACGTGCAACCTCAAACAGTGTTGTCAGTTCTTCTTCGGTAAGCGCCCTGTCAGTGAAAGCTCGGATTGTCCGGTGCCCAAGCTGAGTGGCAATCGTGTCGTTTTCGATGGGTGCTGATGGGCGGGTATTCAGATCAACCATGTCCTTCTCCATGTTCTTCGAGGCTCTTGCAAAGCATCTACGCTTTCGACGATGATCGGGTGATACACGCACGATGCAGGTCAAATCTATTCCGATACTTTCCGCCTGATTTTACTGGTCTTTCCTTAATCTTTAGGTCTTGGCAATGATGAATGAAAGGTCACGTTTTAAATGGGACTCAAACGTGACCTCTGCGGATTTTCAAGAATAATGCACCCGTATGATTGAAAGATGATGAAGAAAACCTCTATTTCTCTGTGCACAATTGCTCTCGCAACCGCTCTTCTTGCAGGTTGCTCGTCAGCTTCAACCGAGACCGCCGATTCTTCGGGTTCCGCTGCAACGTCTCAGTCCGCTTCCGCGTCGACCCAGATGCTGACCATCGAAAAGGATCCCGCAACCATTTCCGGTGCGCTGGTGACTCTTCCGATCAAGCGCGTCCTGATTCTCAAGGTTGATCAGGTAGCTGCCGCACACTGGACCGGCACCGTTGAAGACGCGTCGATCGCAGAGTTTGTTGCCGGCACCGATTCCGATGCCCCGATGATCAAGCCTCTGGCTGAAGGCGACACGACCGCAACACTGACCTCCCCCGAGGGTGAAACCATCACCTTCGACCTGTCGGTTACTCCGGGCGCTCGCTGAGTCGATCACCTGAACTCAATACGACTGTCCTCGGGGGCGGGTTGCTACGGCAACCCGCCCCCGAGTTTCATATGGATGCACCCACCACACCGAGCTCCACGGGGCTCATCAGCCAGAAGACACCTGCACAACTCGTCGCAACGGCAACGAATACAGTCTTAGCTGAAACGACGCGGGGCCGGGGTGCAACGCCCCCGGCCCCGTCCTCGTGAATACAGAAACTAGCGGATAGCCTCCATGATTCGCACACCATCGAGAAGTGGCATGTACGGTAGCGGATCAACCTCAGCCTCAAGGACAAAACTTGTCAACTGATCACGCACAACGGCGCGTAGAGCATCTGCATCCCACGGCTTGGAAATGTAGTGGTCCAAGCCTGCTTCGTTCAGTGCACGGATCGTGTCATCTTGATCAGCCTGACCGGTAACCAAGACCGTGCGAGCCAGCTCGAAGCGATAGTCCTTCGTCAGCTCAATGAGGAAGTCAACGCCGGAACGACCGGGCAGCCGATGGTCCGACAAGACCAACGCCAACTGATCGTCGTCCGCCTCGATATCTTCCACCGCAGCCCACGCATCGTCCGCATCTTCGGCGACCTCAAGCCTGATCTTCGACCAGAATTCTTCAAGGTCACGCTCGATCGCGTCGCGCACGTCTGCTTCGTCTTCGAGAACCAGAATTGCCAGTGTCATCGTTCTACCTCCATTGGTGTGGACGCTTCGTGGGTTGAATGGTCGGCGGGGGAATCTGCGCCGGTCTGAGAAGAATGGGTACCAGTGACACTCTCAGTAGCAGAATCACCAATCATCGGGAATCGGGCTGTCATCACCGTGCGCCCTGGGCGAGATTCAACGGTGAGCTCGCCACCGTGGTCGGCAATGATCGACCGAACAATGGACATTCCCATGCCTAAGCCGAATCGAACCATGCCCGCCTTCGTGGTGAAGTGTGGTTCAAAAATCTTATCCACCAGTTCCGGCGAAATGCCAGGCCCGTTATCGCCGATGACGACGCAGACGTGACCATCCTCAACCCGGGTGGTGATGTCGATCTGCGCGGGGGCTTCACCGCGGGCAGGCGCACATTCTTCACCTTTCGCTCGCCGATCTTTGATAGCGTCGCGCTCATCGTCAATCGCTTCGGCAGCGTTGACCAGAATGTTGGTCCACACCTGCTGAAGCCTCGAGGGAATCCCCATGATCGGTGGAACATCTTCCTCGTCGCGGGTAACGACGATGTCACGCATCCTGTATCCGGTCAACCGAATAACGTCATCGACTCCTTCACGCACATCGATGGGGTGCAGTTCTACCGCGTCGGGACGCGCGTACCCCTTGAGCGACTTCGTCAGATCGATGACGCGGTCAGAGGCTGCGCGAATAGAACGGAGCGATGAACCGATCCTTGAACCGGATTCGACGACATTAAGCGCCTCGTCTCCCCCGCGCGCCAAAGCTTTGGCCGTCGCAGCCTCCGTCACGCCGGCAAGCATGAGGCGACGCGCCAAGCGCCGGTCTCCGCCCGCCGAAGACAAGAGCGACTTCACAATTTCGCGTTCCGTGGCCGTTGAGCGAGGAGGAGCTTCCAACGCAGAGCGCATGGACGTGCGCGCTGGCTCAAGCGATGGCGACGTAGACAAAACACGGTCGATGTCTTCATTTAAGTGTTCTGCCGCGCGCGCCAGCGCAGTGATCGGATTATTCAGTTCGTGCGCTATGCCTGCCGACAGTTCGCCGAGCATCGCGAACCTCGCCTTATTGACCAATTCCGCCCTGGTGCTTCGAAGGTCTTCAAGTGTGCGCGCCAATTCCTGCTTCTGCCTCTCAAGGTCGGCGGCAAGCATCGCGTTTTCCAAGTGGAGGTCTTCGGCGCGCATCAGTCTGCGAGTCAGCGACTGAATCGCAAGCGCGGCCAGAGGGGTCGCGAGAGACGGTTCTTCAAGCAACGCAATCGACAGCTGTTCGTGGGTCAGCCGGACAACTCGGGCCGTCGACGTTGCAGTCGCCGTGAAGAATGCGTTTTCTCGTCGAGCAAGGGAGACGAGACCAATGAGAGGGCCGGATGATGCAAGGTGCGCAAGGACTTCCCCGCCATTGGAATCACGGTGCAGTGAAACATCGCCGTCGAGCACAAGGTGGACAGCGCCAACCGGCTGGCCCTGAACGGCAAGTTCCGTTCCTGGTTCAATAACGAGGCGCGGTCTGGGACCCAGAACCTTTTCAACGCCAATAAGAAGCTCGCGAACAACATCATGCTCGCTGTGATCAAGGCCTGTCAGCAACGGACCGCGTACGGCGTTCGCTGGTGGATCACCGAGAAGAAGATGGATCTCGTCATCAGTTCGACCGTCTGCTTCAAGGTGGCCCACCATCGTCGAATATGACTGGCCCAGAAGAAGCGGAACAGTCCAGGGAACCGAAATCACGGACGCCAAACGGTCGGACGTGGTCGCTCGTGCCAAGTCGGTGTGCTCGTCCTGATCCGTCACCACCAGCCAGCGGGTGGGCTCCAGAATTGGACGACCGTCCATTTGATCCAGCAGATCATCGATCTGAGTGACTTCGGACGTCACCAGACCTAAGACCACGTGGTCAGCCGGGCCCAGGGAGGCATCGTAAATATTCAGGTCAGCGCCAGAATCGATGCGATCCAGACAAAGATTCGGGAATGCGATCCCCATATCCGTTGTCAGTTGGCGAGCAAGACCCCTCGAGTCATCACCGATGACAAGGATGTGGACGTGCGCATCCTGCTTGTGCCCTCTTTCGCGGACATTCGAGCGCTCCCACGGATCTTGCTTGTTCAGCACACAATTATGCAGACCTCGCGGGGCCTCGCCCCCGGGCGGAACTGAATCAGAACCCACGGTGACCATCTCAGATCACTCCGAGTGCGCCCCACGTTAGCGGTGCAACGAAAGAGAGCAGGACGACGCCCAAGACACCAACAACGATGCCAACGATCGCCATTTCGCGAGTCGGCGTTGTCCCCGTCGAGTAGGCGATCGCGTTCGGCGGAGTCGAAATCGGAAGGCACATACCCAACGAGCAACCGAGTGCCAAGACGATAGCGATTTCGGTAGCCGGCGTTGAAATCGTCGTAGCCAAGCCCATACCCATCGGAATCAAGAGGTTTGCCGACGCAGAGTGCGAAATAACGTTCGAGGTCACCCAACCAACCAGGGCAAGCACCAAGAGGAGCATGATCGTCGGGATCGATCCCCACTGGATAGAGCCAAGCATCCACTTATCCAAGCCCGTGTTACCAACGCCGGACCCAAGAGCGATACCACCTGCGACCAGCCACAACACAGGCCAGTCGAGGGCTCGAAGGTCGTCACCGCTCATAACCTTAAAGACCATCAGTGCAACGACAGGGAAGAAACCAACGATATTCGCCGACACACCGTGGAGCGATTCAGTCATCCAGAGCAGGATCGTCAGAAGCGAAACGACATAGAAGATCTTCGCGTTTCGCGACATATCGAACGTGGCCGTCATATCAATGTCGAACTGCGCATCCTTGGGAATGTAGCGCCACGAAATAAACAACCACGAGACCGCCAAAACAATCAGCATCAACGGAACAGCGGCGATCATCCAGTCAAGGAACGTCACGGAAATACCCGCAGTCTGCAGTGCGCCCAGGGCGATTGCATTCGGGGGCGTACCGACCGGCGTTCCCATACCGCCCACGTTGGCGGCGACGGGGATCGACAGTGCAATGCCTGTTCTTGCCTTACCTTCGGGCAACGCCATGATGACCGGCATCATGACCGCGAACATCGTGGCGGTCGTTGCCGTATTCGACATGAACATACTCATCAGAGCGGTAATGAGCATGACGCCCATGACCGTCAAGCGTGGTTTGCCCAGGAATGGCTTCAACAGGACAGCTGAAAGCGCGCGGTCCACTTTATATTTCGCCGCGCCATCGGCCACCATGAAACCACCCAAGAACAGGATGATCACAGGGTTGGCGAGCGCTCCGAAGAAGACGGTGTATTTGGGTGCTTCTTCACCGACGGGAATAATCGCATGGTCGGACACGAAAAGAACTTCGAGAAAAATCACCAGCGTCGCAGTCGCTGCCAGCGGAATCGCTTCGGTCACCCAGAGGAGGATCGCGGCAAGAAAGATGCCGAACATACGCGAGCCTTCGACTTCCAGCCCGGGAAGACGCACGAATAGGAAGGTGATGATAGCGATTGCTGCGCTAATCTGTCCGAAGAGTTTCAGCGGGCTAATCCCGTTTTCTTTCTTCGGTTTTTGGCGCGTAGTCATGTTCTGGGCAGAACGCGGATTCACTTCCACATGTGAGTGGCGCGAATGATGAAGGTGATGAGAGCGACTCATGGGATGAAGACCTCGTTGTCTTTGAAAATGCCGACCGTCATGCCGATTTTATGTTGCCCGTCACAGAAAATCTGCTGGTCGAACAACAACGCTGAAATTGTTAACAAATAACCGATATCCGCGGGCGTGCTTAGCCCACTGCGCACAAATGCCCCGTTCAAGGCACACTTAAACCATGAGTAAACGGCGCACTCCCCTAGCCCCCGCAGAAGTCGCAACCGGCGGCATTCTGGCGGGACTGTCGATTGCACTCGGACTCGCAGGAACGGTCATACCCGTGCTCTCCATCTTCTTCACAATCGGGTCAACAATCCCGATTGCGATGATCACCGCCCATATGCGCCCGCGCGCCAGCCTTGGCACCGCTCTCATCACGATCTTGATGTCACTGGCAGTCGGCGGTATCCAAAGCGCGCAGACCGTCGCTCAGGCTGTCGCCGTCGGCCTTGTTGTCGGCTACCTCGCGCGCAAAGAAGCCCACCGCGCTTTCGTTTACGGCGTGGCACTGTTGCTTGGCATCGCAGGCGGGGCCCTCACATGGCTCCTGCTTCTTGTACTTTCTGAATCGCGGAACCTCGTCCTTGAATCACTGCGCACAACGACCAACGGGTACATTGCCCTGATCGGGAAGATTCCCGCGCTGGCACCACAAACGGACGCCGTTCAGGCAATCATCAACACCTGGATTGAGCACTGGTACTACTGGATTCCACCCCTTGGAGCTCTTGGCATTTTTGTGTTGACGCTAGTTGCTCACTGGCTGACGATGAAGGTTCTACGTCGTATCACGATTACTGCGCCGTGGGATCCGTTGGTGGACACGGCAAACCGCGAGCGCACTGACACCCCGACTACCCCCGACCCGTTCCCTATTTCATTGCGTGATGTCACCTTCACCTACCCGGGGTCTGATACTCCGGCTTTGCGAGGGATCACCCTCGATATCAGTGATGGCTTCACGGTGATCGCGGGCCCGAACGGATCCGGCAAGTCCACCCTCTCCCTTGTCCTCGCTGGCGCGCAACCGACAAGCGGGCAGGTGATTCGACCTGGTGGTGTCGGTTTGGGGGACGAGGCCGGAACTGCTGTTGTCGCTCAACGTTCTGAGTTGCAGTTCCTCGGTGACACGGTGGCCGAGGATATTGCATGGGGAATGAGTGACGATGAGCGTGCTTCGCTGGACCTTCCCGAGCTTCTTCACACTGTCGGTTTGGAGGGTCTTGAAGATGCTTCTCCCCGACGTTTGTCCGGCGGTCAGTTACAGCGCCTATCTTTGGCTGGTGCTCTTGCGCGTAAGCCTCGCGTGCTCATTTCCGATGAATCCACGGCGATGATTGATTCGCCTGGCCGGCGCGAGCTTCTTGAGGTTCTGCATGGTCTGCCCGCTTTAGGAACGTCCGTCATTCATATTACGCACGATGCAACCGAAGCAAGTAGTGCTGACACGCTGATTCGTCTGCGCGATGGGCACATCGATACTTCTGATGCACCCGACCCTCTTGAAGATACGTACTCGCAGGTCACACCTGTTATTGAGCGGAGCATTGCAGTTCCTCAGCCCTATCAGGGCGGGTCAATTGACCACCTGTGGGTGAAGAATGTCGGGCACGCCTACGATGTTGGATCCCCGTGGGAAAACACGGTTCTCAGTGACGTCTCATTTATTGTTTCGCCCGGTCAAGCACTACTGATCACCGGCGAGAACGGGTCAGGCAAGTCCACCTTGGCACGGATTCTAACCGGGTTGATGCGACCAACGTGGGGCGAGTGCACGCTTGGTGGCTCCCCTGTTTCTCTTCGAGTGGGTGACGTCGGGTTAGCGCGACAGTTCGCGCGCCTACAACTACAACGTCCAACGGTCGCAAAGGATATTTTGGCGGCCGCGAAAGTGGGTGCAGCTGTCGGCTCGTCCGATTCGGCTCGCCGCCACCGAGGCGCCTCGTCGACTCTGGTTGATTCTGACCAGCTTGTCGCTAAAGCCTTGGCCGAAGTGGGACTGCCCGGCGACCTTGCATCGCGCAACGTTGATGATCTTTCCGGCGGTCAGATGCGTCGCGTCGCCCTGGCGGGAGTGTTAGCGTCACACCCGAAAGTGTTGGTGCTAGATGAACCTTTCGCTGGGCTTGATGTCGAATCGCGACGCTTGCTCAGTGACGTGTTGAGAAAGCGGAGAGCGGACGGGCTTGGGCTGATCATCATTTCGCACGATACGGATGAGCTGATCGATCTGGTCGATAATCACCTGCATCTTGCCCAGGGGGTGATCCGATGACGCGCGCGCGTTCACGTAAGGCACATCGCCCCAGCGGATTCACTCTGCCCCGCCCGCTTCCATGGACGTCGCCTCTGACGCGGACCAGCCCGGAAGTCATGATCGTCTGCTGGACGGTACTCACATCGTTCCTGCTCGTATGGCCGAAGTGGCCGACGCTTGGACTGGTCGCTATCCCCCTAATCCTGGCAACCGTGATCTCACGCGTTCCACCGAAGGCCGTTCGCATTCCCCCACTCTGGTTCTGGTCGGGCGTGATCGGCGGATTCATTGGCGCGTCGATCGGCGGAGGTTTCTGGGTTTTCCTGCGACTCTGCGTGCTTGCTCTGCTCGTGTTATGGGGAACGTACCTGCTGGCGTGGACATTCTCTACCGCGCGCCTCGCAACTGCGTTGTCGCACCTGATCTATCCACTGAAGTGGATTGGTGCTCCCGTTGATGAGTGGGCTGCGATGATGGCACTCGCCCTCAAGTCGCTTCCCATATTGGGCGATCAAGCATCCGCCGTCGTAGACACTGCGCGCCTCAGGATGGGCAACGATCTCATGCGAGCATCGTTTACGACGCTAGTGAAAGCCGGGATCGACATCATCACGGCGTGCCTATCGGCGGCATCGCGAAGCGCCGTCGACACGGGACGCGCAATGAGTCTTCGCGGTGGCACCCTGTTCACCCGCGGAAAAGGCAGTCAACTGAACTGGCCAGACCTCGTCGTCATCCTCATCGTCGTAGCCGACGTTACGGGAATTGTCGCAGCGCACCTGCTGGTGTGATACGCGCGTGCACGCCCCGATATTCCAACATAATTGGACAGGAAGTATCTTCCATTTGACGTGCACACACTTTTGCCCGTAATCTTTTCAACGCACGCGCGAGTGGCGGAATAGGCAGACGCGCACGGTTCAGGTCCGTGTCCCAGAAATGGGGTGGGGGTTCAACTCCCCCCTCGCGCACCACGTGTTTCTTAGCTGAAAAGCTATCTTCGGCAGATTTGCCGGCACCCCCTATATTCACCCTTGGGTGAAGTACATCCTCTTTTCTTCCCTTCTTTTTCGTTACACCCGAGGTTTCCCTGCGGGCGCAGATGAAGTTCGCAGACGTCGACGGTCTCGTCAATCATTCACGTGGCCACGCACACCGGCGTACCCCTACCACTAAAAGTGGGCGCGAAACCAATTACATGACATGCCCCATGAAAGTGCCCGCGATAGCACTTTATTGATGGGGGTGGGGTAGCGTTAAACGCGTAGTTACACAGTTTCATTGCAGTACCCCACGTTTTTCCAAGTGTTTTTCGTTGTGTGTGCAGGAGGTTGGGTCACTATGCCGTCGCCGAACTCGGCACGGTACGACTGCTCCTAGTTCTTTCCTTATTGCTTGGGGCGCACACAGATTGGAAACACCCATGACCACTGGTGTTGTGAAATGGTTCAACGACGACAAGGGCTTCGGCTTCATCACTCCCGATGATGGCTCCGCAGACGCTTTCGCTCACTTCTCAAACATCGTTCAGGCGTCTGGCCGTCGCACCTTGATCGAAGGCGAAAAGGTTGAGTTTGACGTCACCGCAGGTCCGAAGGGCCCGCAGGCTGAGAACATCCAGCGTCTCGGCTGAAACTCTACGTTTTCACTTCACTGCTCGGCGCATACTGGCGTGATCGGTAGCGATCATCGTGATCGCATGCTCGCGCACAGATAGCCGAAACAGGACAGAGGATCCCCGAGCTTTACAGCTCGGGGATTGTTGTATGCACTTTGGCCTCACACATGCTTGGCAGGCCGTAGCTTTGCGTCAAAGATGTGATGTCAGGCTCAACAGTGGAAACGTTTCCGACACTTTGCTAAATTAAATGGTGCTGGACGAGGTTAGTTCCTCGGTAGCGAAACTGACACATTGCCGTGCGGGGCATGTTCAGTGCTTCGCATAGCGCTGAACAAAGGAAACCACCATGGCTCACATCGTCAAGTCTGAAATCTCCCGCGCCTCTTGGCAGACCACCGCTGATGTCACCGCTCTGGTCGTCGCAGTCGTCATCCTCGCAACCCTCGGTATTGCAGGCGCCCTCGCCGCATCTTCCCCCCTCTCCGTTGCAATCGCAGCGCTGGTCGGCCTGACTGCAATCCTGTTCGTTCCCGCAACCTACGCAATCTCGCAGCAGCAGAACGAAACTCTCTGATAGGTAATTCGGGGCGCGCAAAGAGGCGCGCCCCCGCATAGTCGCGCGACGCCAGTTCGTCGCGCTTTTTGTTTGCCTTCTTCCGGCTCGTCCGCATTCCGCTTCTCTAGAACCACTCTTCAACTTCCCTGACACACGTTGCTTCCCCGGCGCCCGGCTTCCCCATTCACGTCGCGTCGCTCGCGTAAGCAGATGCGCAAGGTGCGCGAGCAGATTGCCGGTACGCCTGACGCCGATTGACGAGGCCACGCTCGCCCACACATCTCGATTCACCGTTGGTGGCGCGCGACGGGTGGGGCCGATGCCGATTAGTCTTCTTCGCGACGCGTGTAGTTGGCGAAGCGCGCCAGGTGTCCTTGGAAGAGCGCAGTGATCGTCTTCGTTGCGCCCGCACGGTGTTTGACGACATGGATTTCTGCTTCGCCCGGACGATCGTCTTCGTTGTAGTAGTCGGGGCGGTGAAGCAGCATGATGATGTCTGCGTCCTGTTCCAGTGATCCGGATTCACGCAGGTCAGACATCATGGGGCGCTTGTCGGTTCGTTCTTCGGACTTACGGTTCAACTGGGCGACTGCGACGACGGGAACGTCGACTTCCTTCGCCAGAAGCTTGAGGCTTCGCGAGATTTGCGAGACTTCCTGCTGACGCGATTCGGCTTTGCCACCAGTTGTCATCAGCTGGAGGTAGTCAACGACGACCAATCCAAGGTTCTGTTCCTGCTTGAGTTGACGGCACTTTGAACGAATTTCCGTCATCGTGATGTTGGCGGAGTCGTCAACGTAGAGGGGAGATTGTGCGACCTTGCCGATGGTGTTGGCGACCTTGCGCCAATCGTCATCGTTCATGGTGCCTTTCTGCATCTTTGTCAGTGGTACGCCGGATTCTGCGGACACCATACGCATGGCGATTTCTTGCTGGCTCATTTCGAGCGAGAAGATCAGTGACGTGATGTCGTGCTTGATTGACGCCGAGCGACAGAAGTCCAGTGCGAATGTGGACTTACCCATTGCCGGTCGGGCTGCAACGATGATCATCTGACCACCCTTGAGGCCCTGCGTCAGGTCATCCAGGTCGGTAAAGCCGGTGGGCACACCGAATAGATCGTCGTTCTTTTGAATGGCTTCAAGGTGTTCAACCAGCGAATTCACCATCGTGTTCATCGACACGTAGTCGGTGGATGCACGGTCGGTAGCGACGGCGAAGATTTCCTGTTGAGCCTGATCGACAAGCTCATCAATTTCCGCGCCTTCTTCGGAGTATCCCAATTGAACGACTCGCGTTCCGGCACTGACCAAGCGTCGCATAATGGATTTTTCGCGAACGATGCGCGCGTAGTAGCCGGCGTTGGCGGCAGTAGGAACCGATGCCATCAATGTGTGCAGGTAGGGCCTGCCACCAATTTTTGTCAGAGTGCCATCGTGCTGGAGCTTGTCAGACACCGTGATGGGATCGGCAACCTGGTTTTGTCCGAAGAGTTCAACGATCGCATCGAAGACAATCTCGTGTTTCATCGAGTAGAAGTCAGATCCACGAATCTCTTCGGTGACATCAACGATCGCGTCAACGGTCAGGAGCATGGAGCCAAGGACAGCAACTTCAGCTTCGTTATCATGCGGTTGG
Source organism: Schaalia turicensis (assembly GCF_019380255.1). NCBI lineage: Bacteria > Bacillati > Actinomycetota > Actinomycetes > Actinomycetales > Actinomycetaceae > Schaalia > Schaalia turicensis. The sequence continues at coordinate 29,372 of NZ_CP048928.1, read as the reverse complement.
ACGCGATCAAACTCTTCTGCCACTGCTTCTCCTTACGCCAGTATCGTGATACTTCGGTGTCTCGCGAGCATAACCCCGCATGGACGTTCTGCCCACTCTCAAGGTGAACTTGAATGGGGATAACGTGCGGAAAAGGTGTGGACAATACAGCGTGTTATCCACAGCATGGTGTGGACAGTATGTGGATAGTTTTACTTGTTGAAGAATGCTACACAAGTCTTTTCGGCGCGATTTACCGAAAGCAATGGTATACGTTGTCCACAGATATGTGCACAGATTGTGGAAAACAAAGTGAAGGAAAAATAGTGGACGACACGCCCAAAGGTTCATCGAACTCTCAACCCCAACTTGAGGCTTCGGCGGCACTGTCTTCACCCTCCACACCATCCGACCAAAAAGCCGAAACCCCCTTCAAAAACGGCAGGATCCAACCCCATAAATACCGCAGTATTACGCGGAAAATCTTCACTTTAGCAATCCCCGCTCTCGGTTCTCTCATCGCCGAACCCCTATTTACTTTCATCGACTCTGCAATGGTGGGAAACCTGGGAACACAGCAGCTCGCAGGGCTTTCCGTAGCCTCCCAGATCCTGCAAACAGTCATTGTTTTATTCGTTTTTCTGGCGTATTCCACAACTTCATTAACAGCTCGGGCGCTCGGTTCGGGGGATAGAGCGCACGCTTTTGCACAAGGCATGAACGCCACGATTTTGGCGCTGGGGCTAGGCATCCTCTCCACCGTCGCTCTCATTGCCAGCGCGAAGCCCCTTGTGGGTCTGTTGACCCAAGATCCCGAGGTCTCCCATCAGGCGACCATGTACCTGATCGCGTCAGCTCCCAGCCTGATCGGCACCCTGGTCGGATTCGCCGTAGTCGGAATGTTGCGTGGCCTTCAGGACACGCGCACACCGCTGATCGTCACCGCTGTCGGCACACTCGTCAACATCGCCTTGAACGCGACGCTGATGTACGGCTTCAAGTTGGGTGTCGCAGGCTCCGGTATCGGCACCTCGGTTTCATTGATCGGCATGGCGAGCGCGTATGTTGCGATCCTCTATTCGCATGCTCGAGCCGAAAAGATCACCCTTCGCCCCGACGCCTCAGGCATCGCGCACGCAGCGATTGAAGGCGCCCCACTGATCGTCCGCGGTGTTGCTCTGCGCGTCGCTGGACTCGCAACGATCTGGCCGGTGTCCCATCTTGGTGCCAGCGAAGTCGCGTCCTACCAGGTGGTCCTGACAATCTGGACTCTCGCATCTTTCATCCTTGATTCGTTAGCAATCGCTTCGCAGTCCCTCGTTGGGTTCGCGGTCGGCAAGGGGTCCTCGTCCGAACTCCGTGAGCTCCTTAAAGTACTGACCATCTGGGGTCTTGGAGTGGGCTTCATCCTGACCGTGCTCATCGCGTTCTTGTCCCCTTGGCTTCCCCTGACATTCGGTTCGGACCCGGTGATGCATGAGCTCGCAAAGTGGGGACTGGCCGCGTCCGTGCTTGGTTTCCCATTCTGCGGTGTGGTGTTCATGCTTGACGGCGTCCTGCTCGGCGCTGGTGACAACATGTTTTTCGCGATTGCGGGTCCCCTCCAGCTGGCCATTCTTCTGCCCGCGCTTGGAGTTGTCGAATACCTCAGGCAGGCGGGCGCTGCCTCGTCGACCATCGTCGTGGGAGTCTGGCTGGCCTACGCCCTCGTCTACCTGGGTGCGCGATTCGCGGCGAACATCTGGCGCACCTGGTTTTCCGAAGGCGGGCTCTTGCGTTCAATGTCAGCTACCTCATAGGTGATTGACGAGGCCCGGTAAAGCACTCACATCGCAGGAAGTGAGTGACACAGCACTACCTGACTCCACTAGCGCGCGGACTCATTTTGACGGTAATCTTGAGTCTTGGATTGTCGTTGCACCAGTAGCGACTTTCCACGCGTTTGCAACCCGCAAATGCACACGCATTACCCTCCTGTCACGGACCGTCCGTGACCGCAAAGACCACAGGAGGTGGGATTAACAGTGCGTAACTACGAACTGATGGTGATCCTCGATCCTTCGATCGATGAGCGCACCGTCGCCCCCACGATGGAAAAGTACCTCGCACCCGTCACCGCAAACGGTGGCTCGATCGAGAACATTGACGTCTGGGGCAAGCGTCGTCTTGCATACGACATCCTCAAGCGCTCCGAAGGGATCTACGTTGTCATTAACATGACCACGACTCCCGATGTCGCGCTCGAGCTCAACCGCCGCATGGGTCTCGACGAGACAATCCTGCGCACCAAGCTCCAGCGCCCCGACGCTCACTGAGTTCAGTTCGATTTTCCACCACCGTCATTAGGAGTTGACATGGCACGAGATACCCAGATCACGATCGTCGGTAACCTCACCGCTGACCCCGAACTTCGTTTCACTAACAGCGGCCAAGCCGTTGTCGACTTCACCGTTGCTTCAACGCCCTCCCAGTACGACTCAAAGTCTGGTCAGTGGCGCGATGGCAACACCCTGTTCATGCGTTGCTCCGCATGGAACGAGTTCGCAGAGAACATCTCCGAATCGCTCCGTAAGGGCATGCGCGTCATCGTCCAGGGCAACCTGGTTCAGCGCAACTTCGAAGACCGTACGGGTGCTCAGCGCACCGTCGTTGAACTCCGCGTCGAAGAAGTTGGCCCATCCTTGCGTTGGGCCCGCGCCGAGGTGACTCGTCAGGAACGTTCCGGCTCCGGCCAAGGACGTGGCGGATACCAGGGTGGAAACCGTAACGCCGGTCAGTCCGGTAGCGGATACGTATCGAACCAAGCCAGCTACAGCGCACCTCAGGGTGGCGCGAACGATGATCCGTGGGGCACTTCCCAGGGTGACTCGTTCGGCGAACCCCCGTTCTGATTGGTGGCCCACGGGCCCACATCAGACACATAGACATCACATGAATTGGGCGGAACATTCCGTCCGGATCCAAGGAGACCATCATGGCGAAGCCTCAACTTCGCAATAAGCCCATCAAGAAAAAGGCCAACCCGCTGAAGTCGGCCAAGATCGAATCGATCGACTACAAGGACACTGCGCTTCTGCGTAAGTTCATCTCTGACCGTGGCAAGATCCGTGCACGTCGCGTCACTGGCGTTTCCGTCCAGGAGCAGCGTCGCATTGCCCGCGCAGTGAAGAACGCCCGCGAAATGGCGCTTCTGCCCTACTCGTCGACCGGCCGCTGATTCGGGGAAGGATACTTATTATGGCTACCACTAAGCTCATCCTCACCCACGATGTTGCCAACCTTGGCAACGCAGGCGAGGTCGTCGAGGTCAAGGCTGGCTTCGCACGCAACTACCTTGTTCCCCGCGGTTACGCGACCAAGTGGACGAAGGGCGCACAGTCGCAGATCGATCAGATCGCAGCTGCACGTCGTCGCCACGAGATCGCAACTGTCGACGATGCTCGCGAACTCCGCGACGTCCTTCAGGCAGCAGAGCCCATCACCGTTTCCGGCAAGGTCGGCCAGTCCGGTCGCCTATTCGGTGCAGTCTCGGCAGCTTCGATTGCTGACGCCGTCAAGGAACAGCTCGGTAAGACCATCGATCGTCGTCGTGTCATCATCGCAGCCCCGATCAAGTCCGTTGGTCAGTACACCGTCTCAGTGAACCTCCACCAGGAAGTTTCCGCGAACCTCAAGGTCCGCGTTGTCGCTGAGTGATTGGCATCCGCCGGTTGTTTACTTGACCGCTGAGTGAGTGAAGTAAACAGCCAGCACATAGCGGTGGGGCCCTACCAGTTGGTAGGGCCCCACCGCTGTTTTACCGGCTAGATGCTTGGACTACGGATTATCCGCAGGCTGCTCAGAATTCTGCCCATTGTGACCGTTCTGACCGCCACCCTGGTTCTGTCCGGAATTGTCAGTCCCGTTCTGGTTCTGCTGATCGGTTCTCGGAGTTGCAGGGGCAGGAGTCTGCTCCGTGGTCTGCCCCTGGGTGTCATTCGACTCAGTGGTCGAGTGCTCCGAAGTTTCAGTCTGAGGAGCTTGCGCACCACTCTGGCTCATGTTCTGTTGATTCGACTTGCGTTTCGGTGCAACGTACCAAGAGAAGGTCTGTTGGCTGAGCGTCGACGAAATCGCCGACATGTATGTGTTCCACACGGTCACAGGCCAGTCACCGCCGTGGAACTGGTCCAAGCCACCGATATTCGCCAGCGACACAGCGTTGCCTTCTTCGTCCGACTGATACATCGAAACAGCGGTCACCAATTCTGGAACGAAACCAATGAACTGGGCTGAAAGCTGGTCATTGGACGTGCCCGTCTTACCTGCAGTCGTAAAACCTGGCAGAGTGGACGACACCGTTTCAGCCGTACCACCCGAAGCGGTCACGGCCTGAAGAGCCGGCATAATTGCCGACACATCGGTTGACGAGAATGCCTGGCGAGCTTCAACGGTCGTCGTAAATATCGTGTTATCCGCTGAGTCAGCCACGGAACGAACGATGTGCGGGGTCATGCGCTGTCCGCCATTGGCGATCGTCGCGTACGCACTTGCTAGATCAATATTGTGGGGTGATGCGAAGCCAAGCACGTTCAGCAGGCTCGATTCCAAGCCGAGCGTAGATTCGGGAATACCAGCATCAATGGCTGCCTGCATCGTGGAAGCCGGACCAATATCCTTGTTCAAGGCGACGAACGAGGTGTTCACCGAATACTCGGTTGCAGTGATCAGATTGATCTTGCCGTAAGACACGTTCGCATTATTTTGAACGGGTTCGGGCAGCCCGGGGAACGACTGCGGAGAAGAACCGCTGTATGTGTCGTAGACAGATCCGCCGGCTCGCGCATTTGCGATGAGCGCAAACGGTTTGAAGCTGGAGCCGGCCATCGCGATATCCTGCGTCACAGCGTTCTGCTGACGAGCCAAGTAGTCATCGCCACCAAATTCAGCAACAATCTCACCCGTTGCAGGGTCAATGGACGACAGGGCAACGTGCATTGTCGCCGGATCCCAACCACTGACCGACGACATCGTCTGAGCGGCTGCAACCGCCTGATCCTGCTTCGTCTGATCGATGGTGGAGGTAATCTTCAAGCCACCCTCGTCGAGGCTTTCCTCCGTGAAAGCGCCCGTGGCGAGCAGTTCTTCCTTCACCTGCTGAATCAGATAGCCGTTGGGACCACTCATTGATTCAGTCTCCAAAGTTGCGGGGTCGATGGTTTCAGGGAAGGTTGCCTCATCAGCTTCCGCCTGCGAAATCCAGCCATCTTCGACCATGAGGTTGAGCACGCGCTCCCAGCGAGTCTTCGCCTGGTCTGCATCAACTGCAGGATCCCACGCGGAAGGCGCTGGGATAATGCCCGCAATCATTGCTGCTTCACTTAACGTCATTTCAGCAGCCGAATGACCGTAGTAAGCCTTTGCTGCCGCTTCAATACCGTATGCGCCACGACCAAAGTAGATCGTATTCATGTAGTTTGCCAGGATTTCGTCCTTGGACTGTTCACGATTGATCTTGATCGCCAGGACCGCTTCTTTTGCTTTACCTTTGTACGAGGTGGTTTCGCCCGTGTAGTAGCGCTCAACGTACTGCTGAGTCAGCGTTGAACCACCCTGACGTGAACCCGTTGTGACGTTGTTGAACAGGGCGCGAGCAATACCCTTCAAATCAACGCCCGAATTGGTGTAGAAGGTCCGGTCTTCCGACGCGACAATTGCCTTGCCGACATAGTCAGGAAGCGTGGTCGTATCAATGATCTCGCGGTTCACTTCACCAAGATCACCGAGCTTGGTCGTGCCATCCGAATAGTAGATGCTCGTCTTTTGAGCGAGCGCCAAGTCAGATGCGGCAGGAATCGTCGCACGTGAATACATGTAAAGGAACAGGCTCGCGCCAGCAATCACCGACAGCAAGAACGCGAAAACAATGGTCAGGCCAATGCGTCGACCCCACCCGGACTTCTTCTTCGCCACGGGTTTTGATTTGGTTGACTGGCCTCGTGACTGAGCGGAAGCCGAAGACGCAGAAGCCGGGCGGGCGGTGGCAGAAGTGACCGGAGCAAAATACCCCTGGCTCGCCTGCGCGCCCACCGAACGACGCTGAGGCGGTTGAGGCGCCTGCTTGGGTGGCTGCGACTGACGCTTACGGGCCTTCGCTACCGCTTCACGGTCGGCCACTTCCTGCGCGGCGCGACGCTGACGCGCATAATCAGCGCGCTTCGGCAGAGGTGAGCCCGGGTTATGACCGGTGGATTGTGCCACGGTTGAGCCTTTCGTCGGACAGTTCTACCACCAGCCTAGGCAGAAAACCTGAGAATCTGCGTGAAGAGTGACGGGGACAACCGAATCATCTTGAGTCTCACGCGAGATAATTCGCGCCCAACAAGAAAGGTGATTGCCCCCGTCACATGGAAGATGGAATCCCTGAGCTTTTGGGCCGAGGTTGCACAGTGAAGAGATGCAGGTGAGACCTCGTAGTTCGCACACTCAAACAGCAACTAGGGCGAAACTTAATCCGCTGATGTTGGCACTGTCTCATCTGCCAACTCAGATTGTCGCTTCGCTTTCGCAGCAGCTTTCTTTGCTCGCTTTTGCGCAACAAGCGACTCCCAGTGCGCCTGCTGAGCCTGATATTCCGCTGCAATCTCGCGGATTTCTTCCGAAGACCACCAGTCGAGCAAAGCTGCCTTTGCCGCCTCTTCACCCATCGGGCCGTTCTCCAGACGCAACTCCATCAGATAGTCGCGCGCGAGCTTGACCGCACGTGACGGACGCAATCCCAGGATTTCCATAATCTGGTCACCATCCAAGTCCGGGCGGATCGCGTCCAACTCTTCCTGCTCGCGCAGAGCAACGATACGGTTTTCCAGATCGTCGTAGGCGCTTGACAGCATCATTGCCTTACGACGATTACGCGTTGTGCAGTCAGCGCGAGTCAGACGATGAAGACGTTCAAGCTGGTCACCCGCGTCAGTAACATAGCGACGAACTGCCGAATCGCTCCAGGCTACTTCCCCGTACCCGTGGAAACGCAGGTGAAGAGACACGAGTTTTTCAACCGCCTGGGTTGTCGCCTTGTCGAACTTCAGAGCGCGCATACGCTTACGCGTCATCTTCGCACCCACGATTTCGTGATGGTGGAACGAGACGGTCCCGTTCTTCTCGAAAACGCGCGTATCGGGCTTGCCCACATCGTGCATCAACGCCGCGAATCGGAGGATGAAGTCGGGGCCGGGCACTGGACCATCCGGGCCGGTCTCCAACGCGATCGCCTGGTCGAGGACGGTCAGAGTGTGCTCGTAGACGTCCTTGTGGCGGTTGTGCTCATCCACAGTTTCCACCAGCGCGGCGAGTTCCGGCAGGACAATCTTGGCAACTCCCGTGTGAACCATCAATTCGAGGCCACGCCTAGGCCAGTGAGAAATGATCAGACGTTGCAGTTCGGCGCAAATTCGTTCTGCTGACACGATTTCAAGACGGGACGCCATTATTTCCATCGCATCCATGACATCCATGTCAACGTCGATACCTAGTTGAGCGCTGAAACGCGCAGCGCGCATGATGCGGAGCGGGTCATCATCAAAGGACTGCTCAGCTGTCACCGGCGTACGCAGGCGCGAGGCCGCGAGGTCTTCCAAACCGTTGTGCGGGTCAACAAGCGTCATGGACGGCAGACGCATCGCCATCGCATTCACGGTGAAGTCACGACGGGTCAGGTCGCCTTCCAGAGTGTCCCCAAAGGCAACTTCTGGTTTGCGTGAACCGACCTCGTACGAATCCGTACGATACGTGGTGACCTCGACGACCACATTCTTACGGCGTCCACCGATCGTTCCGAATTCCTTGCCGATATCCCATACGCCGTCGCCCCACATGGCCAGAAGTTCTTCGGTCTTATCTGGGCGCGCAGACGTTGTCAGGTCAAAATCATGCGGGTCCACACCCAGAAAGGCATCGCGAACCGGACCGCCGACTAGGGCGATCTCTTCTCCTGCATCTTCAAAAACGCGTCCAAGCTCAAGAATCTCCGATGGCAAATTGGCGAAGGCATTTCGAGCATTCACCATCAGCGATGGAATATCGCGAGCAGAGATATCCGCATATACACGTGCGTGAGGGCGCGAGTTAGGCTGATTCGAAAGTGTCGTCTTTTCACTCATCACCCCTAAGCGTGCCACGTTTTGGCGGGAAACTGCCATTAAGAAGCGCGTGAATCTGGTGACGAGTCTGCACACAAGGGCGGTCTGTCACAAAACGTTGCCATCGGACAACTAAAGTGGACGTATGCCTATGCGTCCGACGAATCACAGACAGGGGGTCCCACGACCCCCGATTCGTCATACGCGCCAGCTTCATTCGTCAACATCGCATCTTCCCGTTTCATCCGAAACGTCGGCCGGTGGCATCGTCATTGACGTTGTGGATGGAATTCCCTACGCCGCGTTGATTGCCAGAAGGAATCGTTCGGGTCGCATCGAATGGTGTCTTCCGAAGGGGCACATTGAACCCGGGGAAACGGCCGAGCAGGCAGCTCTTCGTGAAGTAGCGGAAGAGACCGGTATCCACGGCCAGATTCTGACTCACCTGACCAGCATCGACTACTGGTTCTCAGGCAATGAACGCCGGGTTCATAAGGTCGTTCACCACTACCTGATGCAGTACGTTTCGGGCGAAATCACGGTTGAAAATGACCCTGATCATGAAGCGGAAGCTGCCGCATGGGTTCGTTTGAAAGATCTTCCTCACCAGCTCGCTTACCCGAATGAGCGTCGCATCGTTTCTCTGGCCCTTGATCTTCTCTATCAGGGGCAATAGATGAGGCACGGACTTTTCGCCCGTCGGCTCTTCGCCACGAGTATCCGAAGCGTCGCCCTAGCAACCGCCACCCTTGCCGGCCTTGCCATGGTTGAAAGCAGTGTGGTCGCACCGGCCTCGTTCGGTGATGAAACGGCAGGTGGAACGCAGGCAACTGTCCCGGACCTGTTTGCCAAATCGCAATCATCGAACGGCTTGACCGTGTCGATCGACCAGCTCAGCCCGAAGATTCTGACGAACGAAAGCGAGCTGGTTGTTTCGGGCACAATCACGAACACCGGTGATGAAGCGCTTTCCGCCCCTTTGCTGATGGTCTCGATGGCCTTTGATCCGGCCGATAGTATTCGTGAACTCGCTGATTCTTTGGATGCGTCGACGCGTCCTGGGCGTCTGATCAGCTACGAAGAAACCAGCACGGACATTCCCGGCGGGCAGACCATCCCCTTCGAGGTTCATATTCCAGTTGATCGCCTCGACCTGTATTCGTCCTATGAGTGGGGTCCGCGAGCCCTCGGCGTCGACGTGCTGTCGGGGGATCGCAGTGGCGCGGATCGTACGATTTTTATTTGGGATTCCGGCCAGGAAGTCCAGCCCACACGGGTGAACGCTGTTGTTCCGTGGACCGCGTCGAATTCAAGCAATACCGTGAAAGAGCGTTCGGCGATAACTGAGATTGCTCAGATCCCGGGTACGACGCTGGCTCTTGATTCGACGGTGATTCCTCGTCCAACTCGTGACACGTCGACTTCGAAGGCGGATGCTGACGGATTGTTCGCATCGAAGCTATTGGTGGCTGAACGTGAAATCATCGCGCTTCCCACGGGGGATGCCGATCCCGGCGTGGTTGCGTTGGCGGCAAACGATCAGCTGTCTGCGCTGATGTCCGCGTCGATCAAATCCTTCCCGACGTCGGTGGAAGCAGCTGGGTGGAGCGCAACCGGCGTCGCGATTAAGGGGTACGAGGCCGCGTCTACCGACTTAGCCGAATCCAACCCGCAGAGCGCGACATCGCAGAGCTCTGACCAGTCGGGGGCTACCCAAACCCGGGATGATTTGGCGTCGCACAGTAAGCCAAACGGTTCACATTCTCAGTCCTCGAACGAAAGTGCTGCGCAGAAGGCGTCAAAAACCCACGCGAATGCAACGATTGTGAAGAATGTGGAGTGGCCGAAAGCTGAAACGTTCAGTACGACCGGGCTGGCCTTGGCTTCCGATAAGGTGACGATCGCTCCGGGCGGTGCGTTGGATCCGGACCCCGAGGTGTCGTTTACGTCCCTTGCTCCCGTTGAAGTGAATTATTCGACGGGTGAAACGTCCACGCAGGGGGCGACGGATTCGACGGCGACTGTTCTTTCAACGAATAAGACGTTGAACGATCTGCTGGGTTGGGAAGTGTCGACCAGCTCGGACGCTCTTGATGTTGACCAGGCACTTGCTGGCGTGTCTGCGATTATTACGCGTGAGCGTCCCAGTGTGTCTCGAACGGTTGAGGTGACGGCGTCGCGCACATTGACCCCGTCTGCTTCGCTTGTTCAGCGTCTGAATTCTTTGCTCCAACAGCGGTGGGTTGAGCCCACGTCGTTTAGCCAGATCGCGTCGTCGCAGGTGACTGACGTTGAGCGTTTCGTTGTTGGACCCGGTCAGCTGTCGGCTGAAACAAGCGCAGCGTTAACAACGCTTGGCGATGCACTGGCACAACTGAAGTCTTTTGCGGATTCAACGTCTGACCCGAAGGCGGTCAACGCGACTCTCCACGACGATATTTTGCCGACGGTGAGTGCGTCGATCAGCGCCGATGAGCAGGTGACGCGCGCATCCCAGTTCAGCGCGAAGGTGTCGCACCTCCGCTCTCTGGTGTCACTGGTGCCTTCAGACACGGTGAATCTGATTAACAAGTCCGCGGATTTTCCGATCCGTGTTCGTAATGATTTGGCGTGGGATGTGAATGTGACGGTCACGATCAACCCATCCGATCCCAGGCTGAAGGTTCGCCAGTCCGCGATCACAACCATTCCTGCGCAAACGGTCACCGCGGTCAACGTTCCCGTGAATGCCATCGGTTCGGGCGATATTGAAGTCACCTACCAAATCAATACTGCCGACGGCACGCTTCTTACCATTTCGGATAATGTTCTTGTTCGTATGCGTGCCGGCTGGGAAGATGCTTTTACTATTACGGTTGCGATTGCTTTTGGTCTTCTGTTTGTGATCGGCCTAGTCAGGTCGGTACGCAAGCGCCGTGCTGGGCGCGAAGAAGAGGAGAACAAATGACCGAGTCGAACTCTTCGGTTGAAGCGCCTCAGGAGCCTCGGAGCCGATCCATCCTGAGGGCCAGCGCGATCATGGCGTCGGGCACGATGGTGTCGCGAATCCTTGGGTTTGTTCGTTCGGCAATGCTTCTTGCTGCGATTGGAGCAGCCGGCGGTGGCGTATCTGCAGCCTTCCAAACGGCGAATACTTTGCCGAATACAGTCTTTAATCTTTTGGCGTCCGGCGTTTTTGATGCGGTTCTTGTTCCACAGATCGTTGGAGCACTGAAGCGGAAGCATGATGGTCAAACCTATGTGAATCGTCTGCTCACTCTTGCTGGGACGCTTCTGTTTATCGTGACGATCGTGGCGATGATTGCCGCTCCGCTGTTGGTCGTGATCACGGCGGCCGGCTACGATGCTCAAACTCGCACGTTGGCGATTCTTTTCGCTTTGCTCTGTTTACCGCAGCTGTTCTTCTACGGCCTGTACAACCTGCTGGGTGAGCTACTGAATGCGCGTGGCGTATTCGGCCCCTACATGTGGGCGCCGGTGGTGAATAACGTTGTTGGTATCGCCGGTTTGGGTGCATTCCTCTTTTTGTGGGGTGGCACCGAAGGGCGCATCAATGTCGAGGATCTTTCCGCGACACAATTCTGGCTACTGGGTGGGTCGGCGACGCTGGGCGTGATTGCTCAGGCGCTTGTCTTGTTCATCCCGATGAAACGATCGGGCGTTCATTTCAAGCCTGACTTCCATTTCCGAGGCACGTCATTTGGCTCCACGTCGAAGGTGGCCGGATGGACGTTTGCGACGCTGGGGGTCAGCCAGATTGGTGTCCTGTCGACGAATAACTTGGCCGCTTTGGCCGATGCGTACGCGAAGACGCATGACGGTGTGCTCGTCGGTATTAACGCCTACGCAACCGCTTTCATGATTTTCATGGTTCCGCAGTCGCTGATCACGGTGTCGCTGACAACAGCGATCTTCACTCAAATGGCGCGGGCGGTCGCCGATGATGATGATCGTTCCGTGGCAGCGAGCTACCACCTGGGCGTCCAAACGATTACGTCCCTGACTCTGCTGGCGGCTGCGATCCTGATGGCTGGTTCGGTGCCAATGATGCAGATGGTTCTGTACTCAAAGACGAACCAGGAAGTGATCACCGCGTATGCCTGGGTCCTTGTTGCTTTAATGCCGGGTGTGGCCTCAACGGGCATGGTCTTGATGAGTCAACGTGTTTTCTTCGCTTATGAAGACGTTAAACCAGTGTTCTTGATGGGTATTGGTCCGACCATTCTTCAGGTCATCGTCGGGTGGGGAATGTATGCGATGACGGGTGCCAAGTGGTGGGTTGTTGCCGCTGCTCTTGGTGAAACGTCGTGTCGCATTGTCCAGGGCGTGATTGCGGTGGCGTGGGTGTCGCGTCGTAATTCCTACGTGGATCGTGCCTTGCTTTTGCGTTCCTACAGCGCGTTTGTGGTTTCTGCCGTGCTGGCGGCGCTGTCTTCATTCGGCGCATTAAAGCTGGTGGGAGCGCAGACCCAGACTTCATCGACCCTGCTTCGTTTTGGTGGCGCTTCGTTGAAGCTGATCATGGTTTCACTGGTCGCGTCGATTGTGTACATGGTTGTTCTGAAGCTGATTTCGCCGTCGACAAGCGCGCGCACAATCACTCCGCTACTTCAAAGGTTGCGAGTTCCACTGGTTTTGCGGCGCATCCTTGCCACGCCAATACAGCCGAAATCGACTTCTTCAACGATAATGGATTGAGTTTCGTACTTTTTCAACGGAGGATCCCCATGAGCACGGACGGCAAGCCCGATCACGATGAATTGTCGGACGGTACGTCGTCTGAAAACTCACCCACTCTTGCGTCGCCCAACCCTGAGTTGAGCGAAGCCGAACGTGAGATTGCTATTGCGCTGGCCGCCGCTCTCCCCTCGTTCGACGAGATTCTGGCAGACCCTGAGTCTGATGATTCTGAAGTGGAAGATGGGGACGAGGCCGTGGTCGACTCTTCAGACACCCAGCTTGATGAAAGCCACGATGACGATGCGGATTCACCCGAGTTTGATGATGTGGTCGTTATCGATGAGCCTGAAGAACCTCTCCTAGGCGAGCAACCGGAAAGCATTGATCAGGATGAGGAGCGCGTCGAAGAAATCGATGATGTCTCTGATGGCGCCGACGATGCTGAATCCGAACAGGATAAGGACGCTGAAGACGACACTGACGTAGAAGACCGTGAGTCGAGCGACGATAGTTCTGACGAATCAGAAAATGAAGAATCTGATACTGAAAGCGGCGTGGCGCTCACGGGTTTTGCTGGCCTGATCGCCACGATCAAAGCAAAGTTGTCCGCTTCGAAAACACCTGAAGCGACAGATGACGTTGTTGAGTCTGGCGAAGACGGCGACCTCGACCAAGGCGCTCAGGACGAATCCGATGAAGATAATTCATCCATGCCTTCCGCCCCTGAAGAAGATCGGGGGAACGACGATGAAGGCAGCCTCGTCAATGAGGAAAACAACGAAGCCGAAAAGGCTGACAAGACTGTCACATCGAAGCACTCCACGGGCATTCCCCCGCTGGTGGCACCCGTTGACATGCCACTGGCACCCGAGGCCGATGTGACGACTTCCTTCCCCGGCCCGATTGTTGAGCGTCCCACAGACCATCTGGCTCTTGTGGCCTCCGCGGGTGAAGAGGACCAGCCTCAGCGTGAGCGAGGGCTGATTGATCCGACGAAGCCGACTCTTGTTTTCGCGGCTGTTTTGACTATTCTCGCTGCGATCTTCGGCACGGTGGGTCTGCTGAAACCCGTTGGCTCGCCTGACTTGGCGCAGTCGCTCGCAGACGCACAATCGGCAAACCACATCCAATCCGACGACCAATCGGCAATGCAGGGAACGACTTCTCCGCTTGTTTCTTCCGTATCCGTTCTGTCTTGGTCAAACGATGACGGCGATCACCCGGATACTGCGGTCAACATGATTGACGGCGACCCAGCAACCACGTGGCACTCTCGCTACTACGACACGAATTCTTTCACTGACGACAACACTGTCACCATCATTATCAAGCTCTCTGCAGAAGCAACGGTTTCTCAGATCACGCTGAACATGGATCCGTCCACGTCCGGTGGTGAACTGGTCGTGCGCAACGTCACGGATGCCGATGCTCCTCGGAGAGGAACAGAATTGGCTCGCGGGGCGTTGAGTCCTACAACGGAGATCACCCTTCCTGAACCCGTCACCACGTCGCAGATTGCTCTGTCCTTCGCGACCATGCCGACTTCGGTCGACGGTGACAACTGGGCATGGGTGAGCGAACTCAGCGTTCAGTAGCGATTTCCGCAAAGCACACTATTGGCTGATGAGGGTCAATAGGTGCCTGAAGCCTGACACTTTTGGCGATCTTTTCGAAAGGTAATGATGGAATTTACAGTGACGTCTGACCTGCTGGCCGTGAACACGGTTGATGCCGAGGTCGAGACCGTTTCGACCACACCGTCAACCCGCCCGTCTGGTGAGGTTCCCGCAGATGCGACCATTCACGATGTCATCGTCGTTGGTTCTGGTCCTGCCGGTTACACGGCTGCGATTTACACGGCTCGCGCCGGCCTGAAGCCAATCGTGATCGCTGGAGCTCTCGCTGCCGGTGGCGCTCTGATGACGACGACTGAGGTTGAGAACTTCCCCGGTTTCCCCGAAGGTATTCAGGGGCCCGAGCTCATGGATAACATGCGTGAGCAAGCAGAAAAGTTCGGCGCGGACGTTCGCTACGAGGATGTCACCGCGGTGAACCTGTCGGGTGATGTGAAGGTTGTGGCCGTCGACGACGAATTACTGTACGCGAAGGCTGTTATTCTGGCGACCGGTTCTGAGTACCGTCACATGAATGTTCCGGGCGAGGATTCGCTGTCGGGTCGCGGTGTTTCCTACTGCGCAACCTGCGACGGCTTCTTCTTCAAGGATCGTGTGCTGGCCGTTATCGGCGGTGGCGACTCGGCAATGGAAGAAGCAACGTTCCTGACGAACTTCGCCTCCAAGGTGTACGTCGTGCACCGTCGCGATGAGCTTCGCGCTTCGAAGGCGATGGCTGACCGTGCGAAGTCAAACCCGAAGATTGAGTTCGTGTGGAATTCGACCGTCGACGAGGTCCTGGGTACCGACGAGGTCACGGGCCTGCGTTTGAAGAGCACCGTTGATGGCACGCTGTCCGACCTTGATGTCAATGGTGTGTTCGTGGCGATTGGTCACCTGCCACGCACGTCGTTCCTCGCTACGGACGTCGCACTGGACGACGCCGGCTACATCGTGGTCGACGAACCATCAACGCGCACCTCTGCAACAGGTGTCTTCGCCTGTGGCGACGCCGTCGATCACACCTACCGTCAGGCGATTACGGCTGCCGGTTCCGGTTGCCGCGCGGCCCTTGATGCCGAGCGTTGGTTGGCATCGAAGAGCGACTGATCATCTATCCGTGATGTGTGAGCGCGTGCAACAGCGCACATCAAGGTAAAAACGGGCATTCATCTCCTAATCTGCTCGGCTGGGCTCATACAGTTATCTGTATGAGCCCAGCTTCAGTTTCATCATCATCTGCTCCGACCCCTGCGCCAGCCACGGCGACTCAGTCTGGCCGGTCCGCCTCGTTGATGCGTATGTTGCCCGGCATCGCACTGTCTTTCGTTGCGGTCGGACTGGCATTGCTCATCAACCATTTTGTGCCGGCGCTGTCGGTAATGCTGGTGGCGATCATTCTGGGTGTTTTTCTGCGGAATATCGCACAGCTACCCGCGGTCCTGGATCCCGGTCTGGTTTTCACTTCCAAGCGTCTGTTGCGTGCTGGCGTTGTGCTATTGGGCCTACAGCTGGTGGTAGCCGATATCGTGGCACTGGGCGCTGGGATGATCGGTGTTGTTGTTGCGGTTATCGTCTTGGGTATTGTGTCGACGCTTCTTGTGGGGCGAGCTCTGCACCTATCGATCACGCAGACACTGCTGATCGCGTGCGGTTTCTCGATCTGCGGTGCGGCCGCTGTTGCCGCGGTTGATGGCGTTATTGAAGCTCAGGATCGCGAAGAGGTTGTCACCGCTATTGCGCAGGTCGTCATTTTTGGCACGCTGCTGATTCCGTTGATCCCGATTCTCGGCACGCTGTTCGGTTTGGATCCGCTAACCACTGGCTTGTGGGGTGGCGCAGCCACACACGAGGTTGCCCAGGTTGTCGCGATTGGCGGTGCGTTGGGAGGTGGCGAGGCACTGTCTGGTGCGGTTGTTGTGAAGCTTGCTCGCGTGCTGATGCTCGCTCCCGTTATGGCGACGATCAGCATCTGGAGGCGTCAGAAGATGGCGTCGGGAGCTCAGATCCCCGGTATGGGTTCCGAGGGTGGCAAACTTCCGCCTCTGATGCCACTGTTTGTCTTCGGATTCATCGTCATGGTCTTCGTGCGGTGGACCGGGATTGTGCCCGCGTCGTGGCTTGCGGTTCTGAAGATTATTCAGACGGCGCTACTCGCCTCGGCGATGTTCGCACTGGGCACGTCCGTGAAGCTGCGTGATTTTGCGTCCGTTGGCCCGAAGCCGTTCATTCTTGCTACCTCGACGACTGTCATTGTTGCTCTGACTGGCTTCATCGGCGTGATGCTGGCGCACTGATTCTTCGCTTACCGTCAACAGAGGGCCTCCGCTACCGCCCTCTTGCTGGCGTGGGGTGAGACCAGTGTGGTCGCCCTCGTATAGTGGTGAAAACAGCGACGGGCACACCCCTGTCCTGTTCGCTCCTCGTAAAATCTGCCCGGGTAGGCTGATTCGTATGACGTTTTCTGACGTGCCACGTAAAGGCGTAGCATCCGCGCAGGGCCTCGCACCCACTGACCCGTGCACCTGCGGTTCTTCCATCGCATTTCGCGCGTGTTGCTCCCCGATCCTTGACGGCGAGCCGGCACCCACCGCCGAAGCGCTCATGCGTTCGCGCTACTCCGCCTTCGTGCTGGGCAACGAAAACCATCTTTTCCGCTCGTGGCATCCGCGCACACGCCCCACTCCCCCATACATTGACCCGCAAATAACATGGAACGGGCTCACCATCGTCGACACCGTCACGGGAACCGAAAACGACCAGGACGGCATCGTCGAGTTCATCGCCGACTTCACCCACGCACGAGGCCACAACCGCCTGCACGAACGCTCCACCTTCACCAAGCGCGGTGGCCGGTGGGTCTATGTCGACGGGACGATGATGTGAATTCTCACCACACCCACACCGACCATATCGACACCGACTACATTCACCCCGAGCTCCGCGACCTTGTCCACTCAGTTAGCTTGATCGGCTGGACGCGGATTATTGTCGGCAACTGGGCGATTCTCAGTGCAATCATCCTGGGCCTGTTCATTCACCTGAAATCTGTTGCGAACTTTGATCAGGCGGTTCTGAACTGTGTGCTCACGATCCGCATCGATGCGTTGACCGCGTTCATGAAAGCGGTGACCCACCTTTTCTCCCCGACCGTTTCCGTGATCGAAGCGCTCGTCATCGGACTATTGATCTGGGCAGTCTCAAAGTCGTGGCGCTTCGGGCTGTTTATTCCTCTAGTGATGGCGGTGTCAGCGGTTGCAACGTCGCTGGTCAAGCTCGGTATCGAACGAGTCCGCCCACCGATCCCAGAGCGCCTCGTCGTCGAACTTTCCCATTCTTTCCCATCCGGTCACACCACCGCTGCCTCCGCCCTCGCTATCAGTGCTGCTCTGCTTTCGTTACATGCATGGGGACTATCCCTGATCAATGTCGGTATCGCAGACTCCCGCCTTTCATGGAATCGACGAGGCCGCGCCTGCCTGATCTGGGCGCTCGCGATCTCATTAGTGGCGCTTGTGGCCACAACACGCATTTACCTGGCCGCGCACTGGACAACAGACATCATTGGTGGAGCACTGATGGGATCAGGTACCGCGCTAATCTTGGGAGGTCTTTTATTGAGCCGCCACAGCGTCCACACACGCTAGACAGTGAACCATGTCACGGCCATACTGGGACTATCCCGGATGAAAGGAGACACCGATGTCTCTGGTGTTACGGTGGCTTGTCGCGTTCTTCTCAGGCTGGGTCGTCATCCTGATTGCAACAACATTTTCAACCGAGGTCGCCGCAGCTGACACCTACCGTATCTGCGCTCATGGCTATGTCATTATCGGTGCGTTCTTTCTTGCTGTCGCAGTGTTCCTTTACCTGCTGATTCAGGCTCTGTCGGCCACAAGTACGACCATTGAACTGCGCGGAAACTCTGACCAGTCCGCTTAGTCAAACATGTATGTGCCACGCCAGTGCGCGCCCAAACCAGCGGCAACAAACGAAAAACCCCGGCACCGAAATGTACCGGGGTATGTGTGGAGCTAACGGGACTCGAACCCGTAACCCCCTGCTTGCAAAGCAGGTGCGCTACCAATTGCGCCATAGCCCCAATGACATCAATCCTGGAAAGGATTGTCCGTCACGGATTTCCACAACTCTACATTATCGGAGAGATCTTCGAGAATCTGTCGCACAACAATACCCGCTGCAACAGCCGTAGCCACCGCACTGAGTGCTGTGATCCATTTCTTCATTGGATCTCCGCCTTTCTTGCGATTGCGGAACGTGGGCCTAGATGGGCTCGAACCATCGACCTCAGTCTTATCAGGACTGCGCTCTAACCTACTGAGCTATAGGCCCAACCTTGTACCCCGAAGAGCACTCGATTATGTTACGCACACCCACCGTCTAACTTCAAATTGAATGGCGTGATGTAGCGCACCACACGATTATTCGTCCATCAAGGAGATCTTCACGCCACCCACCAGGGACGCGATGAGGTTGTACAGCATGGCGCCAAGGGTCGAGATGGCGGTCAACAGAACAACATTCGCGACACCGGCAATGGTGGCGTAGGACAGAACCTTGGGAAGACGCAGATAGTCAAGGAACGGGATGAACTTTTCACCACCGATGGTCTTCATGAAGTCTTCGATGGTGGAAAAGACATGCATACCGTCAACCATGAACCACAAGACAGCGGTTGCAATCACCATGGCAATGCCGAATGCGACGGAAAGAAGGAAGCTCACCTTCATTACCGTCCACGCATCGACTCGCGCGATAGCGATATCAACTCGACGAGGCGTGTCATTGATGGAATACATGCCGTGCGCGTCGCTCATTCGTCATTACCTTCCTGGGTGGACTCTTGCTCTGACGCTACAGTGTTATCAGCGCTTTCGTCAGCATTCGAAGAGTTTGTCGGCGTTTCATCACCCAAGCTATCGGAGTCCTGAGATTCAGATTCGCCATCTTCATCATCAATATCGCGCTCCGGGTTCGGAGTGATCGCGATGATACGGTCGTCCTCGTCCGGGCGAGCGAAAATGACGCCCATCGTGTTGCGTGCCGTTGGGCGAACGTCCGAGGCGTTCACTTGGACCAGCTTGCCGGATTCGGTGATGACCATGACGTCTTCATCCGGATTGACCACAAGTGCGCCAACAAGGCCACCGCGTTCATCAACGAGCTTGCCAACGCGGACACCCAACGTGCCACGGGACTTCGTTGGGTATTCCTCAACCGGAGTGCGCTTCGCATAACCGGAGTCAGTGACGATCAGCAGATCAGCGCCCTCGCGCGGAACCTCCATGGACAGCAGTTCGTCGTCACCGCGGAATCTCATGCCACGAACGCCTGCCGTGGAGCGACCCATCGGGCGGAGCTGCTCGTCGGTGGCGACGAAGCGGACTGCCTGGCCCTCACGCGAGACCAGGATCAGGTCCTGATCAGCGTTAATGACCTGTGCGGACACGAGCTCATCCGGGTTACCGGCCTCATCTTCACGCAAGTTGATGCCGATGATGCCACCGGTACGTGAGGACTCGTAGAGCTTCAGCGGAGTCTTCTTCACCAGACCGGACTTGGTTGCCAAGACAAGGTAGTCGGCGACCTCGTAGTCGCGGATGGCGAGGACCTGCGCGATGTGTTCTTCCGGCTGGAATGCCAGCAGGTTTGCAACGTGCTGGCCCTTGGCATCGCGACCGCCTTCGGGGATCTCGTATGCCTTCGCACGGTACACGCGGCCGAGGTTCGTGAAGAACAGCAGCCAGTGGTGCGTGGTCGTGACGAAGAAGTGCTCAACAACATCATCTCCGCGCAATTGCGTGCCACGAACACCCTTGCCACCGCGCTTTTGCGAACGGTAGTTGTCGGTGCGCGTACGCTTCGCAAAACCTTCGCGGGTGATGGTGACGACCACGTCTTCTTCGGGAATGAGGTCTTCCATCGACATTTCTCCGTCGAAGGCGACGATGCGCGTGCGACGGTCATCGCCGTACTTGTCGACAATTTTCTGCAGTTCACTCGAGATGATGGAACGCTGACGCGCCGGCGTATCGAGGATGTCCTGCAGATCGGTGACTCGCGCGGTCAGTTCGGCATGCTCGTCCATAATCTTCTGGCGTTCCAGAGCAGCTAGACGACGCAGCTGCAGGGCGAGGATCGCGTCTGCCTGAACCTCGTCCACACCGAGCAAGTCCATGAGGCCCTTACGTGCTTCGTCGACAGTCGGCGAACGACGGATGAGCGCGATGACCTCGTCGAGAGCGTCGAGTGCCTTGAGGTAGCCCTCCAAGATATGGAGGCGTTCCTGAGCCTTGCGCAGACGGAACTGGGTGCGACGCACGATGACGGAAATCTGGTGCGTGATCCAGTGACGAACGAAGCCGTCCAAGCTGAGCGTACGCGGAACACCGTCGACGATCGCCAGCATGTTGGCGCTGAAGTTTTCCTGCAACGGAGTGCGCTTGTACAGGTTGTTGAGAACGACCTTGGCGACCGCGTCACGCTTCAAGACGATGACGAGGCGCTGGCCGGTACGACCCGAGGTTTCGTCACGGATATCCGCAATACCCTGGATCTGGCCGTCACGAACCAGCTGAGCGATCTTGTCGGCAAGATTGTCGGGGTTCACCTGGTAGGGAAGCTCGGTGACAACCAGGCACTGGCGTCCCTGAATTTCCTCAACGTTGACGACTGCACGCTGGGTGATGGAACCGCGACCAGTTCGGTAAGCGTCTTCGATGCCCTTGCGTCCGAGGATCGTGGCGCCGGTCGGGAAGTCCGGGCCGGGGATGCGCTGAATCAGAGCCTCAAGCAGTTCCTCGCGGGATGCTTCGGTGTTCTCAAGCGCCCACTGGATACCGTCGGCAACTTCTCGCAGGTTGTGCGGCGGGATGCGGGTCGCCATACCGACCGCGATACCTTCGGAGCCGTTGACCAACAAATTCGGGAAGCGGGACGGCAGAATGGTCGGCTCTTGGTTCTTGCCATCGTAGTTGTCCTGAAAATCGACGGATTCTTCATCGATATCGCAGACCATTTCCATCGCCAAAGGCGCCATTTTACATTCGGTGTAACGGGGTGCTGCGGGGCCAAGGTTACCCGGCGTACCGAAGTTACCCTGACCGGCAACCAGCGGATAGCGCAACGACCACCACTGCACCAGACGTGCCAGCGCATCGTAGATCGCGGCATCGCCGTGCGGGTGGTAGTTACCCATGACGTCGCCGACGACGCGGGACGACTTGGAGAAGGAGGAAGTGGGTCGGTATCCGCCGTCGTACATCGCGTAGAGCACGCGACGGTGAACAGGCTTGAGGCCGTCACGCACGTCGGGGAGGGCTCGACCGACGATGACGCTCATCGCATAGTCGAGGTAGGAGCGCTGCATTTCTACCTGCAGGTCAACCGGCAGGACACGGTCGTAGTCGACAGCCGCGTCGGTTGTGTTGTTTAGCTCGTCGCTCACGTTTTTCCTTAAGTTTTATTGACGAGGCCGGCCTGCGGCCGGTGCGTGACTGTTAGATCAGATATCGAGGAAGCGCACGTCAGAGGCGTTGCGCTGGATGAAGGAACGACGAAGATCGACGTCGTCGCCCATGAGGATCGTGAAGATCTCATCGGCGTCGGCGGCCTCATCGAGGGTGACCTTCTTGAGGATACGGTGAGCCGGGTCCATGGTGGTTTCCCAAAGCTCGTGGTCGTTCATTTCGCCCAGACCCTTGTAACGCTGGATGCCACCTTCCTTGGGCAGGCGGTGATTAGCTGCCTGACCCGCTGCGAGAAGCTTGTCACGTTCCTTATCTGAGTAAGCGAATTCGTGCTCGGCGTTCGTCCACTTGATGCGGTAGAGCGGAGGCATTGCGATATAGGTGTGGCCCTGTTCGATCAGCGGTCGCATGTAGCGGAACAGCAGAGTGAGAAGCAGGGTTGCGATGTGCTGACCGTCGACGTCGGCGTCGGCCATGATAACGATCTTGCCGTAGCGGAGCTTTTCAAGATCAAAGTCTTCACCGATACCGGTACCGAACGCTGTGATGAGTGAGCGGATCGTGTCAGAGGACAGCGCGCGATCAAGGCGAGCCTTTTCAACGTTCAAGATCTTGCCTCGGATCGGCAGGATCGCCTGGTGTTCGGGGTCGCGACCACCAACGGCGGAACCACCTGCGGAGTCGCCCTCGACGATGAAGATTTCGCATTCTTCAGCCTTGCGCGAGGAGCAGTCACGAAGCTTGCCCGGCATGGACGCTGATTCAAGGACACCCTTACGGCGGGTGGCTTCGCGAGCCTTGCGGGCTGCGACGCGTGCCTGCTGCGCCTGCTGACCCTTGTTAATGATCGCCTTCGCGTCTGCGGGGTGAGCATCGAACCAGTCGGTGAGCTGGGAATATACCTGCTGCTGAACGAAGGTACGTGCCTCGGTGTTGCCGAGCTTCGTCTTCGTCTGACCTTCGAACTGCGGTTCGGTCAGCTTGATCGAAATGACGGCTGTCAATCCTTCGCGGACGTCATCGCCGGTCAGATTGTCATCCTTCTCTTTGATGATTCCCTTATCGCGACCGTAGCGGTTCACAATGGTCGTCAGCGCCGTGCGGAAGCCTTCTTCGTGCATACCGCCTTCGGTCGTGTTAATCGTATTCGCGAAAGTGTGGACGCTGGACGAGTAGGCTGTGGTCCACTGCATCGCGATCTCGACACTCATCGTGCCTTCATCGTTTTCCGATTCGAAGTCGATGATGTCATTGTTGATCGTTTCGATCTTCTTCGCCGAATCCAGGTATTCGACGTAGTCACGTAGACCGTGTTCGTACATGTAGGTGACCTGACGGTGACCGGGAACCGGATCGTCTGCGGGACCCATTTCATCGCCGGTGATCTCGTCGCCCTCATCAACAGCGGTGGGGCGCTCATCGGTCAGCGAAATACGCAGACCCTTGTTCAAGAAGGCCATCTGCTGGAAGCGCTGACGCAGGGTCTCGAAGGAGAACTCGGTGGTTTCAAAGATATTTGGATCCGGGTAGAACGTCTGTGTTGTGCCCGTCTCGGTGGTTTCTTCGCCACGTTCAAGCTTCGTGATCGGCGTACCGCCGTTGGCAAAGGACATCCGCCATGCATACCCCTGACGACGGACAATCGTGTCGACGCGGGTCGACAGCGCGTTCACAACCGAAATACCGACGCCGTGAAGACCACCGGACACCGCGTATCCGCCACCGCCGAATTTGCCACCGGCGTGCAGGATGGTCATGACAACCTCAACCGTGGGCTTACCTTCGGTCGGGTGAATATCAACGGGAATACCTCGACCGTTATCTTCGACGCGAAGACCACCATCGGCAAGAATTGTTACTTCGATGTGATCCGCATATCCAGCTAGAGCTTCGTCAACAGAATTATCGACGACCTCGTAGACCAGGTGGTGCAGACCGCGCTCACCGGTTGAACCGATATACATACCTGGACGCTTACGAACCGCCTCAAGCCCCTCCAGAACGGTGATGTCTGAAGCACCGTAGCCTTCAGCCCCGCCTGTCGTCTTTTCGTTGTCAGCCACGCGGCTCCCCTCATACAAGCTGGGCCTGAAAAACCCAACGATTTAACGCATTAATTCTACCAAAAATGACCATAAAACCGGGGAAACTCACGCCGTGACAAAGGCAATGAAATATCTTCTGACCTGCGAATATAGGTATGTGACCAGTCACACCCTCACCGTGATAAGAAACAGACAACCATCGACGCGCACACCATAAAAAACACGTGTATTTTCCGGTCGCATCATCGTCACCTGATCCGGCCCCAATCAGCCGTATGTATCGCGCGGACCCCGGCCTCGTACCGACAGCGGACCTTTCTTCCACGAAGGCGCCACCGGCCCCAAAACCACAACCTGTTCCACCACGCCACTACCGACAACCTCGCTGATGCGACGCAGAATTCTGGGGAGCAATAACTGCAGCTGTTTCGCCCACGCCGTTGACGTACAGCGCACAACAATCTTCTTGCCTTCGAAGCTTTCAATGTGCGTGTGCTCGGCAATATTCGGACCAACAATCTCGGGCCAGCGATTCGACACCGACGCAATCTGGATCTGATTCGACCAGCTGTTATCCTTCACAAACGAACTCAGGATCGAATCAATACGCCCAGACCGATGATACGAGCGATGCATGGCCGCCATGCCCGGTGTCTTTACCCACACCTCTGGGCGATGGCGCTGAGCCTGAACAATGCCACTCAAGTCGCCGGCTTCAGCCATCTTGTCGCTGAAATCAGATTCGGCTGATAGATCTGCCTGACCACGAGACATATCCACCGCGCAATCTTCATTCGCGCCAACAAGTGCCCCCGGAGTCGGACCTTTCACTCCTTGCATGACGAACGTGGGCACGGGTGAACGTGTGAAACCTCGTGCGCGCGCATCCATCTGAGCACGCGCCAAGGCCGCTGCCAGGAAGTCTTCTTCGGGCTCGTTCATTCTTGGACTTCCGAGCCGTTGTCGACCGACCACGCCACTTTCACAACGTGTGCATCCAATTCGGGAGGAATATCGCCCTCAACAGCAGCGGTGATTAGCACCTGATCCGCTTTATCCATACGCGTGGTGAGTCCAGCTCGCCGTTTCGTATCAAGTTCGGCGAACACATCGTCGAGGATCAGAATCGGGGTTTCACCGTCATCAGCCAGAAGATCAAAAGCTCCAAGACGCAGAGCCAACCCCACCGACCAGGATTCGCCGTGGGACGCAAAGCCCTTCACAGGCATATGTCCAAGACACAATGACAGATCATCACGGTGAGCACCCACAAGGTTCACTCCCCGCTCCATCTCTTGATCCTGAAGACGTTCTAAGGCGGCCAACAGACGCTGAGTCTGCGCCTCAACATTCTCCAAGTCGGCGCTTGTCGGATCGTCCGGATTCGTCCCGATTTTTCGGTCGATTGACGCATCCATCGCCAAAACCAAGTGGCGAGGAGAATCGGCAACATCGTCATATGCCGTTGCCACGGGATCAGACAATCGACGAACAAGAGATGCTCGCATTGCCGTGACCTGGCTGGACAATTCAGCGAACCGCTCATCCCACACAGACAGCGTTGAAATATCTGGGATGCGACCCCGTCGCAATGCCACCTGCGCCTGCTTCATCAACGCAGCCCGCTGGCGCGCCACTCTGTCAAAATCAGACTTCGTCTGCGAATACAGGGGGTGAATCTGAACCGCAATATCATCAAGAAATGCCCTGCGTACGCTGGGATCTCCACGAACAATCTGCAAGTCCTCGGGTGCAAAGACAACCGTACGAACGAGACCCAGAATGTCTTTCGGCTTCACGTTCGTGCGATTAATTCGCGCCCGATTTGCCTTGCCACGCACGATCTCAAGCTCAAGAACCTGGGAGCGATCGTCTTCCAAGGCTGTCTTCACGCGGACAAACGCTCCAGCCGGCGGGCGCTCCTCGACATCTAACGGAATACGAACCAGCGAGGACTCCGCAGACACCCTGTGCGAAGAAAATGTCGACAGGTAAGCGATAGCCTCAATGAGGTTTGTTTTCCCCTGACCGTTGGCGCCAAGAAAGACCGTGGGACCAGCCGGTAATTCAATGACGACGTGGCACCATGATCGAAAATCATCAAGCGCGACGTGCGAGACGCGCATGAAGATCAGGCACCGAAGCGAATCGGCATCAACAGGTAGCGGAACTGCGTCACTTCGCCTTCATCCACCTTCGACTGGCCGGTCATCACGGCGGGCTTGGTCGGGTGAGTGAAACCGAAACGAACAAAATCCGTGTCGAGAACGCCCAGGCCATCAAGCAGGAACTGCGGATTGAACGCGGTCGCAATATCTTCACCATTCAGGTGAGCTTCAATTGCTTCGGATGCCTGAGCGTTATCTCCCTGACCGGCTTCGAGAACCAGCTGACCATCCGAGAAAGACAGGCGAACCGAGGTCTTGCGCTCTGCAACCAGCGACATACGCTTCACAGCTTCAAGCAGTTCGTGGCGGTCGCACACTGCGGTGATCGGCGTAGATTCAGGGAACAGGCCGCGAACCGGCGGGTAATCGCCGTCCATCATGGTCGACGTGGTCCGACGGTTCGACGATGCGAAGCCAATCAATGAGGCCCCGCCCGCAACCATTTCATTAGACAGACCAATTTCGACCTTGGCACCCGACGTCATTGACTTCGAAACATCCTGAAGAATGCGAGCCTTCACGAGGGCAACCTGTTCGATCGAAGTATCGGCAGGCTCCCAATCAAGTTCACGCATTGCCAAACGGTAACGATCAGTGGCAAGCAAGGTCATGTGTTCGCCGTCGATTTCCATTCGAACACCGGTCAGAATCGGCAGAGTGTCATCGCGCGATGCGGCAATAGAAACCTGGGAAATAGCCTGTGTCAGAACCTCGGAGTCAACGGTTCCCGCAAGCGGTGGCTGAAGTGGAAGCAACGGATATTCATCCAAAGGCATGACAGCAAGCGTGAAGTGCGAAGAACCACATCGCATATTCACCTTCTGACCATCAAGTTCAATGGTGACTGGCTTATTCGGCAACGATTTGGAAATGTCTGCCAGCAGGCGACCTGAAACCAGAACTTCGCCTTTTTCTTCCACATTGGCCGGAATACGCGAATTAGCGGAGACTTCGTAATCGAATGATGAAAGGGTCAGTTCCTCATTGTCTGCATGAATACGCACACCGGCAAGGATGGGGCTAGCTGGGCGAACAGGCAGGGCGCGAGCAGTCCAAGACACTGCCTCAGAAAGAACGTCTCTTGCGACGGTGAACTTCATGCCGGCCTCCAATTAAAAACTCGGTCAACGTACGTACGACACATGCCTCGCCATTCTACCTGTATGCACTACAACTATTCACCTAGAAAATATTTTGTTGTGAATAACTATCGTCTGACACTTTTATCGTTGTTTGATTACCCATAATTCACCGCGTTCAACGCAATAGATTCCAATTGACTCGTTCAACGTGAATCCACAAGGTGGCACGCTCACATCTGTTCGGTTGATTTTTTTGCTACGCGTTTTTTAAAAGGAACCTTCATCATCAGTGTTGTGTACACAGTGGAGAACTATGTTTTTCGTTGGAATATAGCCACACTGATCGTGGATAGAGCTGAGTACGATCGTGTGAATGACACAGGAGCAGTTGTGGATGAAAAATGACTGGTTTTTGTCATTCACACGTAAGACCACTCCATCATCAGCAAATGACACGTTTTCCACTGTGTCATTCACACCGAGGAAAGCTCTGATATGTGATGTGCAGTGACGGCAGGCAGGTATAGCTCCGCCCTTCGACATCCTTGAAGGGATACAGACTTCGAATAGGGTGACCGCGATAGGTCGAGTCGTCAGTTTCCGCCTCGCGCTACCTTCTTAATACGGTTCGTCAATTCAGTGACGTCGTTATAGACCTCGCGACGCTGTTTCATTTGTTCCAGGATCTTCTTATTTGCATGCATGACCGTCGAATGGTCACGGTCGAATGATTGACCGATCTTTGGCAAAGACAATTCGGTGAGCTCGCGACAGAGATACATAGCGATCTGACGTGCCTCGACAATCGCGCGACTGCGATCAGTTGAACACAGCTGGTCGATAGTGACGTTGAAATACTTTGCACACTGACCCATGATCAGCGGAATAGTAATTTCAGTGTCGTCGGGGTCAGAGATGTAGTCCTTCAAGGTCATCTCTGCCAACGCCAGGTCAATCTTCTCGTGGTAAAGGTTCGCATACGCGACTACGCGAAGGATGGCACCTTCGAGCTCACGAATATTCGACGAAATACGTTCAGCAATATACGTGAAGATTTCAGGGTCAATATCCAGATTTTCGTCTGCGGTCTTCTTCTGCAAGATCGCAATACGCGTTTCCAGATCTGGTGGCTGAACATCAACCAGCAGACCCGATCCGAAGCGTGACCTCAAACGTTCCTCAATGCCTTCGAGGTGCTTGGGCTGAACGTCCGAGGTAATGACGATCTGCTTATTGGCCTGATAGAGAGCATTAAACGTATGGAAGAAACCTTCCATCGTCTGCTCCTTCTTAGAAAGGAACTGAATGTCGTCGATTAATAGCAGGTCGAGTTCACGGTATCGACGGTGGAATTCTTCAACGGCCGAGTTATTGGGGTTGTTGACACGAATTGCATTGATGAATTCGTTGGTGAATTCCTCGGATGATACGTAGCGGACCTTCTGGTTTGGGTAGAGCGACAGCGTGTAGTGGCCGATTGCTTGCAGAAGGTGTGTTTTGCCCAGTCCGGATTCGCCGTAGATAAACAGCGGGTTGAAGTCAGTTCCCGGAGATTCCGAAACGGCGACAGCTGCCGCGTGAGCGAAGCGGTTCGACGGACCAATAACGAAGGTATCGAATGTGTGTTTTGGATTCAGCCTGGTTGACGAGGTATCGAGTGCGCGATCGGTTGATTGAGGCGCAACGTATGAGAATCGCTTGGGATCGTGCTCTTCAAACGAAGAATCTGGGAAGTCATTGATGGCTTCAACGCCGTCGAGCTGTCGAAGTCGTTCTTCTGCCGACGGGTACGAAAAGCTCTGTGCATAGGTGGGTGTATCGCCGGTCTGGTGGTGCCCCGCGCTGGGTACCTCATTGGTAGTTGGTTGATTATCTTCGGTTGACGAGGCCACCTCTACGTTCTTCGCCTGATGCTCTTTTTCGTCGGCGGTTTCTGGCAGTTCCATGTCCGGGTCAACGGTGATGGCGATCCTGGTGCGTTTTCCAAAGGTCTGGGACAGAGCATCCGTCACGCTTGACGATGAGCGTTCAATCCAGTTCTTCGTGAAGTCATTGGGAACGGACAGAAGAATTGTGCCTTCGATATTGCCCAAAGGACGTGTGGATTGAAGAAATCCCATGCCTGCGGGACCAAGACCTGTCTGAGCAAGTAACTCCAATGCTTGTGTCCAAGCAGCATTCAACGATGGAGTTTCCAC